>LYOR01000001.1 GCA_001766825.1 Candidatus Syntropharchaeum butanivorans
AAGGATTCCTGGACGACGAAGGAAGTTCAGGAACTCATTGAAGCAGAATTTGGAGTTAGTTATTCTTCGTGGCAGGTCAAAAGAATCCTGAAATCGTTTGGAATGAGGTACGCCCTGTCAGAAGGATTACAGGAAGCCGGATAATGCAGAAGACACTTTAAAAAAACTTAGATGAGGCTGGAATTAGCGATGATGTAATAGGATTCGTCGATGAGATGGCAGTCGAAGCGAATGCAAACACAGCAAGATTATGGAGCTTCGATAAGCCTCTCAAGAGGGTTGCCACCTACGTTAAAGCCAAAGCCACAGGGTTCTATTGTATAAATGGGGATAGCTTAATAGAATTTCCTGAGAAAAATAAAGCCGAAGACTTTACAGCGTTTCTAAGAAGGATAAGGGAGGCAAATCCTGAGAAAAGAATTGTAGTCGTTCTGGATAATTTCAGAACACATCATGCCAAGAAGGTGAAGAAAGAGGCTGAGAAGCTGAACATTTCGCTGGTTTATCTACCTCCTTACTCTCCTGATCTGAATCCGATTGAGAACGTCTGGAAGAGTGTTAAAAGAGCAGTTTCAGAGAGATCTCCACTGAATGTGAAAGAGCTGAAGGAAGCGATTGCTGAAGCTTTCAAAAAACTTACAGAATCAATATCTTTTGCAAAAAGCTGGATTGAGAAGTTCCTGGGTGATAAGTTTATGATGTTATGCACTTAACTATAATTTCTTGAAGTTTGGTTATTACTTCTTTTAATCTCATTTTATCATCTCCTCCTTCTCTTGCGGCCAGTTTCGCCTAACAACTTATATCCGAACCAACTTCGCATATCCCCAAAATTTCTCGATATATCCGAACATAGTTCGTATATACATCCCTGTGGTTGAACTCCTCCATCCTCAATCATTTTCTCCTCCTTTTATCTGTAAGCTATCCAGTGGACTTTTAATCCTACCAGCATCTCCTTGTTACTTACATGCGCGTATATTTTGTTGTTTTTGAACTTCTATCCCCTAACAACCCTCGTTTCATCCCAGAACCCCCTCCTGCTTTCCTGTTCATAGATCCATCCCTTAAACACTCCTTACTTTACAAAAAAATCGGGATCAAACCTCAACAAGATCCCGCCTGCTGAACGTGATGGGTTTAGCCCCTGATTCGGTGATGAGAAACGTATCCTCGAGGTCAACCCCGCTCCAGCCCGGGACAATGAGTTTCGGCTCAAGTGCGAGTGTCATACCTTCTTGAAGTGGGATATCAACTCCCGGTGCAACGAGCGGCGGCTCATCGATCTCAATCCCGATCCCGTGGCCCAGATACCTCGCACCATAGTGCCAGAATCCCATGAACCACTCCTCGCATCCGTGCTCCTGAATCACTTTGAATGCAGCCTCATAGACGTCACTCACCCTATTTCCAGGCCTCATGACAGGAATCACCCTCTCCTGAATCTCAAGGAGGATCTCATATCGCTCAAGCTGGAGTTCATCCGCGCTGCCAACGACGTACATCCGCGCCTCATCGCTGTGATATCCCGCGTAAGATCCCCCGATGTCTGCCATCACAAGGTCTCCCTTCCTGATACGCCTGGAAGATGCGCCATAGGAGGCAGCACGGCTCATGCCAACGCCTGTAATCGTCGCACCAGGATAACCAGATGGGATGTACAGGTTCTCTCCTGATGCGATCATCCCGTAATGGAGGAAACCATCCCATCTTCTGATGTGGAGGAGCCCCTCATGTCCTGCCCTTCTCATCGCATACTCAACCTCTGCTGCAAGCTCTATCTCGCTGATCCCCTCATGAAGCGCCTCGCGCAGCCTCTCATGCCCTGCATTCGATATTTTTGCCGCCTCCTCCATCATCTTTATCTCGTACCGGGATTTGATCATCCTTGTTAGAAGGATTGCAGGTGTGATATCAGTGGTCTCAATATCCCTGCCAGCTCTCTTATGGATGCTCTCATAGATTGAGAGGGGTATAACGTCCTTCTCAAGACCAATCACAGAATAGTTCCGAATAATCTCGCAAACCTCTTTGATCCCCCCCTTCCGGCAATCGCCTATCCACGTCTCATCCTTTCCCTTATCCATATTCATCCTGAAGAACATCACTGGCTCGCCATCTTTCGGTATGAGAAGTATCGAGGGCTGGATCGTGCCTGCAAAGTAGTAGATATCCCTTGAATGAGATATGACTGCAATATCACACTCCATACGTGATCTGAATGCTCCAACTCGCATCTCAAATTCGGCGTCTTCCGGGTATATCATCTTTGATCATGCCTCCGCTACCTATCGCTACAGATCACCACTTTTATTAAATTATCGCTATTGAAACGCCTGTTCAGCCAGTTATCGCAAAGTATATTTACCGGTAGACAGATAAACTAAAGTACTGGAACATTATGAAGGACGAGAGCGAAGAGGGCCCCACCAACGCGAAGGAGATCCTCGTTGAGATGAAGGATATCTCTGAGTTGATGCTTGACCTTGCCTATTCTGCAGTGATATTTGGGGATGAGGATATCGCGAATGAGGTGATGGACCTCGAGGAGAGGATGGACAACCTCCTGTATCGGGCGCGAATAACAATAATGCTCGGTGCAAGATCGCTTGATGATGCAAAGATGTTATCAGGTATACTCCAGATTGCGTCAGCAGCAGAGAAGATCTCAAATGCCGCGGGAGATATCGCAAAGCTTGCCTTGAGAGGGGATAGGGCCTCAGAGAGGGTGAAGCTTGACCTTACGGGTGCGGATGAGACAATAACCTACGTAAAGGTCCAGGATGGATCGGCCCTTGATTCAAGAACGCTTGGTGAGCTACAGCTTGAGACCGAGACCGGTATGCGGGTTATAGCCATTAACCGTGGCCAACGATGGATATACGCCCCGGAGAGTGATACAGTCATATTTAAGGGAGATATCCTGCTTGCAAGAGGGCCGCCCGAGGGTATCCAGGATATCCGCGAGCTTGCAGGGTGCAGGTCAGATATACGCGAGGAACGGGTAGTGTCAACATCAAAGAAGCTCAATGAGGCGATAAGTCTCATCATCGAGATGAAGAACATCTCGGAGCTCATCGTGGGGCTTGCATATTCCGCAGTCCTCTTCTACAACCAGATGCTTGCGAGCGAAGTGGAGATCCTCGAGGAGGAGATGGATGAGATGCTCACAGATCTTGAGTTTACAGTGCTTGAGGCTGCAAGGGAAGTTGAGAACCTTTCAGAGCTCAGAGGACTCCTCTCGATCGGGATGTCGACGGAGATAATCTCAGATGCCGCCTATGAGATAGCCGATGTTGTTCTGCGAGATATTGAGCTCCATCCTGTCTTCATGCTTGCAATCAGGGAGTCTGATGAGGTTGTGAGCAGAGTGAATCTGAGAAAGGAGCTTTCAGCGGATCTCGATATCGCCAGAATAGAGGATGAGACAGGCATGTATGTTATGGCGGTGAGACGCCCCAATGGACGGTGGATCTATGATCCAGAACCGGAGATCAGGTTGAAAGGAGGGGAAACACTCATAGTGCGTGGTACAAGGAGCGGTGAGGAGCGGTTGGTGAGGTTGTGGGGGGAGTTATAGAGGGTGTCCTCACCCTGCATACTTTTTTATCCCGGGTCTGCGTATAGGGTTTGATGGTCTTTGGAAAGAGACACATCCTCTCGATGAGAGACTTCTCAAGGGAAGAAATAGATCTGATACTTGACCGGGCACTTGAGCTTGAGCCCTATGCAAAGGGAAAGCGATCTGATCGTCTCAAAGGAAAGATCCTCGCAAACCTCTTCTTTGAACCGAGCACTCGCACCAGGATATCATTTGAGACGGCGATGAAGCGGCTCGGAGGGGAGGTCTTGAACCTTGATTCGACCGAGAGCAGCTCAATCGCAAAGGGTGAGACGCTTGCAGATACGATCAGAGTTATAAGCGCCTATGCAGACATAATCGTTCTCAGACATCCCAAAGAAGGATCTGCAAGGCTTGCATCAGAGTTCTCCTCCGTCCCATTGATAAATGGAGGAGATGGGGCAGGGCATCATCCAACCCAGACCCTCCTTGATTTGTACACGATAAAGAGGGAAAGCAGGCTTGATGGGATCAGTATAGCCCTTGTGGGAGATCTCAAGTATGGGAGGACCGTACACTCACTCAGTATTGCACTCTCCTTTTATGGGGCCTCGATCAAGCTTGTATCACCTCCCGGGCTTGGGATGAGTGAGACGATGAAGAGCGACCTTATGGACCTTGGGGCTGAAATCTCTGAGCATGATAGCATTCAGGATGTGATAGGGGACATAGACGTTCTTTATGTCACGAGAATCCAGAAAGAGCGGTTTCCAACCCTCTCTGAATACAATAAGGTCGCAGGATCGTACAGGATCGATAAAAAACTTCTTGAATCCGCAAAGGATGACCTGATCATCATGCACCCCCTCCCAAGGGTTGGAGAGATCGATCCGGAGGTTGACGGAACGAAGCATGCGTGTTACTTCAAGCAGGCATTTTATGGGGTCCCGGTCCGTATGGCACTTCTGACACTCTTACTCGAGGGTGATGGAGATGAGTGAGAAGACCACTGGTGATGAGCAGGAACTTCGTGTGAGAAAAATCGAGAATGGGACGGTGATAGATCAGATAACTGCAGGACAGGCGCTGAACGTCCTGAAGATCCTTGGTATTACCGGTAGTACTGATGCTGTGATCAGCCTCGTAATGAATGTCCCGAGCAAGAAGATGGGGCTGAAGGATATCGTCAAGATCGAAGACCGGGAGCTTGATCCCGGCGAGGTTGATCGCATCGCGCTCATCGCACCACGGGCAAAGATTAATATTATAAGAGCGTACGATGTGGTTGAGAAGCACAGTGTGTACCTGCCACGTGTGATCCAGGGAATTCTGCGGTGTGCAAACCCAAACTGCATATCGAACACGAACGAGCCTGTCAGATCGAAGTTTGTGGTGGAGGGCAGCGAGGATAAACCGATCTTCAGGTGTTTCTATTGCGAAGAACGATTTGAAAATGCGATTGAACACCTGATATGAGCGGGGATTGCCGAGCCAGGTCAAAGGCGCAGGATTCAGGGTCCTGTCTCGAAGGAGTTCGTGGGTTCGAATCCCACTCCCCGCATGGAAGAATCAAAACCTTTTAATAAAGTTAGGATTACCTACTATTCTGTGGTGAGAGAGCAGACACTCGCGGATCTCATGGCCGGGGAGGTGAAGCGGGTCAGGAAGATCCTCGGCGGGCACGGTTTCCAGAGCAATATACGCTCAGTGGGGATCCGGGAAGGGAAAGTTGTCAGGGTTGTGACAAGGCAGCCGATGCAGGGACCGGTTGTTGTGGAGATTGACGGTATGAGAATCGCGATAGGCAGGGGTATGGCAAGAAAGATCGTTGTGGGGGATATATGAAGAAACTGCTTCTTATGGGAAACCCGAACGTTGGAAAGAGCGCGATATTTTCCCGTCTTACTGGAACAAAGGTTGTGGTCTCGAATTATCCAGGTACCACGGTCGGATACAAGAAGGGAAAGATGTACCTTGATGGTGAGTCCAGCTCGGTCTTTGAGGTGATAGACGTCCCCGGTATCTACTCGCTTGATCCCATCTCGCCGGCAGAGAAAGTTGCGGTCGAGATGCTTGAAGAGGGAGATATCATCATCAATGTGGTTGATGCCACAAACCTTGAACGAAACCTCTATCTCACACTCCAGCTGATGGAGAAAGGCATCCCGCTTGTCATCGCACTCAACCTCTGGGACGAGGCCGCACACAAGGGGATATCTATCGATTACGAGAGGCTCAGTGAACTGCTCGGGGTGAAGGTCATTCCAACTGTTGCTGTAACTGGAGAGGGGATAAAAGAGCTCGTCTCATCTCTTCCTGATACACCTCCCAGGATGAGACCGATGGATGAGGATGAACGATGGGTTGAGATCGGGAGAATCATAAGAGAAACCCAGAGAGTCACACACCATCATCACACACTCCTTGAGCGGTTGGGGGATCTCAGCGTCAACCCCCTGACGGGAATCCCAATTGCAGCTCTGGTTCTGGCTCTAACATTTGGGATGATCAGATTTATCGGAGAGGGGCTCATCGGGTATGTGTTCGATCCACTTTTTGAGTTATACACCCCTCTTGCATATCTGATAAGCCAGTATCTTGGGGGCAGCGGGTTTTTGCATGATGTACTCATCGGGACGCTGATAGATGGCAGGATCGATTATGTTGAATCGATGGGGCTGATCACAACCGGGCTTTATGTTCCGTTCGCGATGGTACTGCCTTATGTCATTCCGTTTTACCTCTTTCTCGGTATCTTGGAGGACAGTGGGTATCTTCCAAGGGTTGCAGTGCTTGTTGATAATATTATGCACAGAATTGGACTGCATGGACTTGCAATCATCCCCTTATTTCTCGGACTTGGCTGTAACGTCCCTGGTGCGCTTTCAACCCGGGTACTTGAGACGAAAAAGCAACGTTTCATTGCAGCAACTCTTATGGCGATTTGCGTCCCGTGTGCGGCCCAGAGTGCGATGATAATCGGCCTTGTAGGGAGATTTGGCATTCTCGGAATTGGAACGGTCTTTCTGACACTTCTGGTCTCTATGTTTATCCTTGGATTTATCCTGAAGCATCTTTTTGTGGGTGAGAGCCCTGAGATATTCATGGAAATCCCCCCCTATCGTATCCCCTACTGGGGCAGTCTTTTGAAGAAGCTGTGGATGCGTGTCAGGGCTTTTCTCATTGAGGCGATCCCGATGGTCTTATTTGGTGTACTGCTTGTCAACATCCTCTACACTCTCGGTGTAATAGCATACATCGGGAGCTTGATGGCACCTCTTATCACCGGCGTTCTGGGCCTCCCTGAGGCTGCCATCGCCGCGCTTATGGTCGGGTTTCTGAGAAAGGATGTCGCGGTGGGGATGCTTCTCCCACTCAATCTCACGATGGTGCAGTCTATCGTTGCCAGTACGGTTCTTGCGATGTACTTCCCGTGTATAGCGACATTCATCGTCATGCTGAAGGAACTTGGGGTTGCGGAGATGGTAAAAGCTGCACTGATCATGATACTCTCAGCCATACTTGTTGGCGGCCTTCTGAAGATGGTATTGAGCATGGTATTTATCTGAGGAGGTGGTTCTTGTGACCTCGAGAGGAACGGAAGATTATCTTGAAGCAATCTATGAACTAATTCAGGAGAAGGGTTATGCAAGAGCGGTAGATATTGCCAGAAGACTCAATGTGCGCCCCCCGAGCGTTACAGAAATGGTCCAGCGGCTCGGTAATAGCGGCTTCCTGATTTATGAGAGGTACAGGGGAATAACACTCACAGAGGAGGGGGAGAGGGTTGCAAGATCTGTTTTGAAAAGACACAATCTACTTTTCGACTTTTTGACACTGCTTGGTGTTGATAAAGAGGTTGCAGAGCAGGATGCATGCGAAATCGAGCATCATCTGCATCCTGAGAGTATCGAGGCTATAGCCACCCTTCTTACCCTCCTGAGGACCCCGGTGGGTGAGAGGGTGCTTGAAGAGCTTTATAGCATCCAGGGGGAGGGAGGAGAGGATTAAAGGGTCGTACGTCCTTATCATCGAGAACCGGGAGGATCGTTCAATTGAGGTTGGAAAACTCGGCGTAATCCACTTCAGGAGGGGCTTTTATGCCTACACAGGCTCTGCAATGGGCGGGATTGAGGCAAGGCTGGATCGTCATCTGAGACCGGAAAAGAGGATGTTCTGGCATATCGATTACATTCTCGCCGAGATGAACATCGTTGGGCTTATATTCTCTGAGACGAAGAACTCTAAAGATCGGTATGAGTGTGCAATCGCCAGACGATTGGCGTCTTCCTTTGAACCGATCGAATCTTTCGGATCGAGTGATTGCTGTTGCAGGAGCCACCTGTTTTACAGCACGCGCTATGAAGACCTCCATGCCGAGTCACTCATCGCCTTCATAGACCCTCACAGTGATTCAAACTCCATGATACGCGCTCTTGCGTCCTCCGGAATCGGTATGGTCTCATTCTTTGAGTAGTCGTACGCGACCGCGGTGGAGTAACCTGTTGCGACGACCTCCTCTGATCCAGAGAGTGTCATGAGATACTCAAACCTGAAGCTCTTTTTCCCCAGGTTTGAGACCCTTACATAGAGATCAACACTCTCATGGAATGTGAGCGCACGCTCGTACTTGCAGTAGTTATCCAGAATTATGAAGCTTACAGGTGATTCACCAGGAATAAGGACATTCAGATGCCTGCAGTAGGCAAACCTCCCCTCCTCAAAGTATGTGAGATAGACGGCATTGTTCACGTGACCCAGGTAGTCAACGTCCTTGTATCTCGGTTTTATCTGGATGGAAAGCCTGAACCCCTCGATCATACCCCTTAATTGTCATCAGGGTATTTATCCCTTCTTCTCAGCCTGTAGCCTCTCTCCACAGTATGGACAGAAGGACCAGGACTCATCACACAACCTGTTACATCCCATACAGACCTGCTTAAGCTCGACCTCCTCCTCTTTTTCATGGCACTCCACCGGTGCCTGGATGTTCTCCCGCTCCCCCTCATGTATGAATGGTTTGAGGCTGTCAAGGACCGACTTCGCCTCTTTTTTTATGATTGCAAGCTCATTTTCATCTTCTGCTAACGCTTTGACCTCCCTGTACAGGTCCTTAAAGAATACAGGATCAATTGATGCTAAACGCTTAAGATCAAGCAGCTTGTTTAATATGCTCATTGAGAGAAACTTCACGCACATGAACCTTGTCGATTGAAGATCACTCCTTAATCTCCTGAGAAAACTTGCCTTCTCCTCAGCACTGAAGAATTTATCGGTGTATCCCATCATTTCCATTTAATTATTTTATTCGCATACATTTAAATATTTTCGCTTAAAGATTCGGTTAGATGCTGAGAAAGCTTCTTCAGCGAGTTTATGAGCCATACCTGCGGCGTACGATCGAAGGTGTACCGATCAATCACATACTCCTTGTTATAACGGCAAATGACCTTGCGGGTAGGGGGGGTATAGCGAAGCTTGCGAGGTTCATAGAGTGGTGCTTTGACCTCTCGATCAATCATGTGAGTATATATATCAGCATGGCTGAAGACGATGATGAGGCGAAGATCCCGGATCTGATGGAGAATGTGTACCGTGAGCTTGAGCGGATCGATGCAAACCTCGATATATACACCCACAAATCTCAGAAGCTCAGGAGGAGGGGGGGTATGACGCGTGATATCACCGTTTCAATCGGGCTTGGTGGGAGGGATGAACTTGTGTATGTGACAAGGGAGATAATGGAAGAGGTCTCAGATGGTAAGATCTCCCCACATGAGATAAATGAAGATCTGGTCGAGTCAAAGCTCATATTTAAGTCTTCTCCCGATCTTATTATCCGATCAGGGAAGAGTAGATTGACAGACTTTCTTATATGGCAGGCAGTCTATTCAGAGCTTTACTTTACAGATGTTAGCTGGTCTGACTTCAGGAGAATAGATCTATTAAGGGCAGTAAGAGATTACAAATACCGGGAAAGGAGGTTTGGAAGATGAAATGGCCATTTTTCATTCTGATCGCGCTCATACTTCTTGTCCCTCTGGTTACTGCAGATAGTTCAGCCCGGGTCGTGTACATCGTCAATGTAACAGGCACGGTCACCGATGGAACCGCGCTTGATATCGCTGATGCGATTGAGGCGGCTGATGAGATCGGAGCAGAGGCAATCCTCATCAGGATAGATACACCGGGTGGACTCGTATCCGCAACCCAGGATATCATAGAATCCATTGAGAGTTCAGATATACCTGTGATCACCTTCGTATCTCCAAAAGGAGCTATGGCAGCTTCTGCAGGATCTTTCATCCTGATATCCGGGCATATTGCCGCAATGAGCCCGGGAACTGCGACTGGAGCTGCAACACCCATCTCCATCGGCCCGATCGGGGGTGGAAAAGACCTGGCAAATAAGACAAAGAGCTTTTTTGCCGCGAAGATGCGGAGTATCGCTGAGGAGCGGGGGAGAAATGGCACGATTGCAGCACAGTTTGTGACAGAGGCACTGAGCCTCACCGCGACCGAAGCACTTGACGCGGGTATGATCGATCTCATCGCGAATGATACATACGAGCTTCTTGAGAGGATTGATGGGAAGGAGGTCACGGTGAATGAGAAAAATATCACGCTAAGGACGAGTGGCGCTGTTGTGCAGTTTCATAAGCGAAATTTGAGGGTTTCAATTGTTGACGTTCTCGGAAAGCCTGAAATAGCATTTGTTTTGTTTCTGATTGGAATTTACGGCCTCATATTTGGTTTTTCCTCTCCTGGGACATATGTTCCAGAGATGATAGGGGCGATATCCCTGCTTCTTTCCCTCTACGGGATGGGTCTATTTGAAATAAGCATATTTGGAGTGCTATTACTTCTTCTTGGTATTATACTCTTCATAGCAGAGGTGCTTACCCCAACATATGGGATTCTGACGGTTGGAGGTGCGGTATGTATGATTCTCGGGGCGTTGATCCTGCCCCAGGAACCACTTCTTGGTTCAGCGTGGTTGAAATCGTTTGGTATTCTTGTCATCGTGATGACGATCGCATCCCTCATCTTCTTTGTCTTTGGGATTGGTGCGGTTGTTAAAGCGAGAAAAAGAAAGGTTGTAACCGGGAAAGAGGAGATGATAGGACTTGTTGCTCGGGCTGAATCAAGAATTGATGAGCAGGGAGGCATGGTCCGGGTACGTGGAGAGATATGGAAGGCAAAAAGCAGTGGTGGACCGATTGAGGAGGGAGAAGAGGTTGAGATTGTGGATATCGAAGGACTCACACTCGTTGTAAGGAGGAGAAATTGATGGTGAAAACTGCCGCAATAATAACGATCGGTGATGAGTTGCTCTCAGGGGATGTCGTGAATACAAACGCGACGTGGATCGCAAAGCGCCTCTACGAGGGCGGTGTGAGCATTCGTCTGATAGCTACCGTGGGTGACGAGATCGAGGATATCTCAAGGTTGATACATTTCTGCAGGGATCTTGTGGAATGGATTTTTGTGACCGGAGGCCTCGGGCCAACCCACGACGACATCACCCGGGAGGCGATTGCGTATGCCACCGGAAGAAAACTCACCCAGAATGAGGAGGCACAGGCGCTCTTGATCCCAAGGTTCGGGGATGGAAAATATACACTGAAGCTCACAGAGCTTCCCGAGGGTTCTGAGGTGATAGATAACCCGGTAGGTGCAGCTCCTGGATTTATCGTCGATAATATCGTCGTTCTGCCGGGTGTACCCGCCGAGATGGAGGCGATGTTCGATCTTATCGTTGACCGGTTCACAGGTAAGGCGCCGGATGTCAGATGGTTAACCCTCCCAAAGTATGAGGTCGAGGTGGCAGATATTTTGAGTGAAGCCTCAAGGCTCTTTCCGGATGTTAAGATTGGTTCTTACCCTCAATGGGGAGAAAAGCTTAAGATAAGGTTGAGTTCTATGAATCCTAAGAGACTGGACGAGGTCCTCGAGTACTTCAGAAAGGAGGGTCTTGATGTTTGATGAAGAGCTGTATAAAAGGGTCGATGAGGCTGTTAGAAAGATGCTTGAGTCTGAATGGGAGGTAGGGTTCAATCTCTGGAGGAGATGCCTCCTTAATATCCAGATCCTTGTGGAAGATACGATACCCTATGACATACGGTATGGTGGAATCCCCTTTCTCTATGAGGCCGGCTTTCTATCCGGCAAGCGTATAGGGGAGGAGTTGATGGATCGGTTCAACCTCCATGAGAAGAGTATGAAGGAACGGGCTTACTTTATGGATTCCTTTGTGAAGAATGCAGGTGTGGGTGAGCCGAGTTTCATTACGCTACTTGAGGGGAAGAAGGGGATAAGATTTCCCGGGGGCACATATCTTGCACGTGAGTACGGGAAACGGGCAGGACACACGATCTGTGCGAATACCGCAGGTTTCATCGCAGGAGCAACGGATGCAATCACCGGTCGCCACTGGTTTGTGAGAGAGGTCAAATGTGTGGCAGCAGGCGATGACTGCTGTGAGTTTCTCGTTGAAGAGAAGGAGTAGTCACGATCGATGAAGGTAAGACCTGAGTGCCTTTCCTGCCTCTTTGAGCGGGCAGTTTTCGAGGCAAATCTGGTGCTTGATAGTGATGAAGCAAAGATCAGGTTCCTGAAGGAGCTGTTGAGGTATGCAGCAGAGCACTTCAGCCCCGAGATTACACCAGCCAGGATCGGGACGGCGCGTGAGCGGATATTGAAGCGTATAAGCGGGAGTGAGGACCCTTACCGTGAGCTTAAGTCAGAGAGTAATGCGACCGCAGTCAAACTCCTTGAGCTTGCAGAGAGGGCTTATGAGCAATCCAGTGATAAGATCAGGACACTTCTTCTGATCACCGCAGCTGGAAACTCGATGGAGTATGGAGTGAGGGGTCATGAGTTCAAGATAACCGAGTTTGCCGATGAGTTCGATAAGCTTCTCAGAGCACCGTTATCCGGCAATGTTGATGAGGTGATCGATGCGATCAGGCAAGCATCCAGGATACTTTATCTTACTGATAACGCAGGTGAGATCGTATTCGATCTATTCTTCATCAAGAAACTCCTTGAGATGGGTAAGAAGGTTGTGATATCTCCAAAGACCTCTCCCATCCTCAACGATGCAACGGTGGATGATGTGCGGATGCTTGCACCATTTGACCCTGAGATCGTCCCGAGCGGATCTCACATCGGGTTATCGCTTGATGAGGCAGATGAAGATATCCTCTCGATTCTATGGGATAAAGAATACCTTGTAATCTCAAAAGGGATGGGGAATTACGAGATGATCTCCGAGTTTGAGGAGAAGATCAAAGGGAGACTTATATACATTTTAAGGGCGAAATGTCTCCCTGTAGCAGTGAGTCTCGGCGTTAAACAGCGTGAGCTTGTTGCCATTCTGCGATAAAGGCCACCTGATTCAGCTGGTTATGAGTCCGGGGTGCATCGTCTGTGGGAAGAAAGAGATCTCAAAGACCCTCTCCCTCTGTCTTGAGTGCATACGGAGGGGAGAGGGTAGGGATACCCATCTTAAAAGAGCACATGAGGTTGCGCGAAGGGGCTTTCCACTCCCTCCAGATCTGCCCAGGGACCCGGATGGTGTAAAGTGCAATCTATGCTCGAATGAGTGTCAGATAGGAGAGGGTGAAAAGGGATACTGTGGTCTCAGAGAGAATGTAAGGGGTAGACTCATCTCCAAGGTCAGCTCTGATGCTGCACTTGCCTGTACTTACCTCGATCCGCTACCGACAAATTGCTGTGCTGCGTGGTTCTGTCCTGAATCATCAGAGAAGGGATACAACCTTGCCACCTTCTTCTACGGGTGCAACTTTGACTGTCTCTTCTGCCAGAACGCCTCCCACAAGCTGATCGATGAAGCTCCCGGGATCACAATTGATCGCTTTGTGAAAGAGGTTGAATCCACCAGGGGGATCCGGTGTATCTGCTATTTTGGGGGATCGCCTGAACCACAGCTCCCCTTTGCCATCAGGGCATCAGAGAGGGTGATCGAAGAGCGGGATGATGTGCGGATATGCTGGGAGTGGAACGGATGTGGAGACCCGGGACTTGTCATGAGGGCTGCAGAGCTATCCTTCAAAAGTGGGGGTATTATCAAGTTTGATCTCAAGGCCTTCAACCAGAACCTGAGCATCGCTTTAAGCGGTGTCTCGAATAAGAGGGCATATGAGAACTTTGAGATGATAGCCTCATCCTTTGAAAGGGTAGACCTGCTCACTGCAACGACACCACTCATACCATGGTACATAGATGCAGAGGAGGTAGAGGCAATCGCAGGCTTCATTGCAGGCATCAATCCTGATATCCCCTATAGCCTCTTGGTCTTTCATCCCACGTTTTATATGTCCGATATGCCGATAACCCCCAGAAGACAGGTTGAAGAATGCTACAGGGCAGCAAAACGCCATTTAAAGAGGGTTAACATCGGAAACAAGCACCTGCTCTGGTTATGATGGAACACCTGTCCGCTAAATTTATCATCCCTGGTAAAGAAAGAGTTGATGATCAAGGGGGTGTTTGAAGTGGAGAGGATCACCATCCTGAGGACGCCAAACCTTGAAAGCTCCATCAGAAAGGCGATCCAGTGGTTCAGCAGCGGAACAATCTTCCTCGATCTTCCGATGGACCTTGAGAGATACATCGAGGATATAGCCATAGGTGCGGATTATCATGAGGTTCTCAGTTACCTTGAGGATGTGGGGCTGATACGGGTTGAGGATCGTGTAAAGTACAGAACGCTCGCCCCTTTATTTGAGTACATCTACATGAACCAGCCAGACGTCCACTGCTACCGTGATCCTCTGTATCACACCATCTCGAACGAAACCCTCCGTGAGATATTCCTGATGACTGCAAGGGGGAGGCTTGGGAGGATAGAGATAGATGAGTGGAGGAGGGTTCTTGAAGAGGATGTGAGAACAGAGATCGAGTATGCAGAGATAGAAGGGGAGTTCATCCGGGAAAGAGCCTCTGAGGAGAATGTGTGTCTCAATGCATCTGAAGAGATCGAGGAATACCTGAGAGGGAAAGGGTTTGAGGTTGTGAGAAGAGACGTGGATCTCTCCTGCACCCCGCTGGATATGCTGAGAAGCATGATCAGAGAAGAAGTCCTGGAAGGGAAGATGGTTCCTGATGAGACGGTGAGAAGGCTCGTTGAGTACCACCTGAGGTTCACAGATCTCATTCTTGAGAAAGGAAGAGAGGAGGCATACCGGATGTGGAAGAACTTTATGGGGGACTGGAATGACCCCACCTCCTCCTGACAATCCTGCCTCAGATCCTGAAGTCCATCGTATCTGAGATGCCGTTCTCGGTCACAACTCGCAGTCTGTGATCTCCGCTTGAGATCCCCGCAATATTTACCTCAAGCACCTCCCCCTCCCGCCATGTACTCTCACCTGTATCAATGACCCTGAGAACGAGTGAGCTATCTGTTACATATTGCCCGTCCACAAACACGTCTACCTGGTTAATATCAAGATTTGTCTTACCTGTGTTCTTTACATAGAAGACCCTGTAGCTTCCGTTTACCGGTATATCATCTGGATCGCTTATTATCGTTATATCCGTCTTTATCTGTTTTGATAGCATGTTCCCGCTCCCTCTTGTGGCATCAGCCACGGACTGGACATTCACACTGATGGCCCCCACAACCATCGCCGCGATTACCATTGAGGCTACAAAGAATATCACGTGTGATGCACCAACATCAGCCATATCTTATCCCCCTCAGCTTCCGTAGTAATCCGATATTCCATTTTCGGCTATCACCTTGATCCTTGTGGGATTTGCTGCAATTCCTGAAATCTTGATCTGAAGGGTATCCTCTGGTGACCAGACCGATGAGTCAACCCCGTTGACCTTGAGTGAGGTTATGTTTGCAGTCTCAAGCTCACCATCGAGAAGCACATCCACCTTGCTTGCATTAAGCACCGTACTTCCCGTGTTCTTGACATCGATCGTCAGGATATCCTGGCTGTCGTTGTAGTCTGTGGTTACTATCTCAAGATCAGTCTGAAGCTCTTTCACCATCCGCTCGTGTCTGACTCTTTCTGCGTTATCGATCAATCCAGATCTGTAATCGTAGGAGGAAACAAGGATCGTTGAGAGTGCAAGCAATCCCACGAGGAAGATTGCAAAGGCCATTGAGACACTAAATCCCATACTCTCCTCCCATCATGTTCTTGAGCTTCATAACCTCCTGTTCAACGAGGTTGACCGTGATCATATCGATCTCCCTCCCCCTTATCATCTCTATGAACAGGAGCGACTTCTTATGATCCTCCGGGGATAGCCTCCACTCAGCCTTGTCCTTGTAGTAGTCCATCCCTGCTGCGTATTCCATCGCTTGATTTCGTAGCTCCTTGCTGATCCATCCAATATGTACGTAGTAGTTGAGCGCCTCAAGCAGGTTGTTTCTACCAACTCGCTCAAGGAGGAACTCCACCCACCTGATGAGAACGAGTGATCTCACAGGGTCGTTCTCGATTCTATCAACCGCCCCCTCAAATCTACATTCACCATCCTTTACCGATGGAGGAGGTGTTTCTACTTTATCTTCACGCATTTTTTGAGGTGGCATCGCGTTCTGTGACTGTAAATTTTGTAACTCTGATATAACCTCTTTAAACGATTCAATCTCTTTTTTTATCTCCTCTTCTTGCATACCAAGCTCTGTTAAGCGCTGAAATATGTTATTAAACTTAAGATCAATCTCCTCCTCATTTTTATCCTTTTCTATCCGCTCTTCAAGATCCTCTATCCTGTGAGAGAGGTTGTTTACCATCTCTGTGACAGTCTCGATTGCCGCTGTGTCATTTCCCTGGATAACATCAAGTCGAGCCTCGATACTCTTAACAACGGCAACAATTTCCTCTACACTGGATAACCTGGCCTCAATCTGATCGAAACGTTCGGTAACAGCAGAATTCATCCCGGAATCCCCAACAAATGGATTTACCTGCTCAGAAACAACCTCATATAAGCTTAAAAATTGTATTGTCGTCTCATCAAGTTTTTTAATCTTATCCATCATCTCATCATTCTCTTTCTTAAGCATCGATACCGAGACATCCAGCTTACCAAGCTTATGCTCCAGTTCATCGAGCCTATCGAGTATCGCGGAGTTATCCCCACTCCCTCCTTTTTTCCTCTCCTCAGGCTCGCTCCACCCTTCAACCTCCTCTTCTAACCCCTCTTCAAGATCATCATCAAGATCAAACTCCTCCTCTACCTCCCCCATCTCATCCTCCCCACCCTCCAGATCATCAAATAGCTCCTCCTCAGGCTCATCAAGATCATCAATATCAATATCCTCCTCTTCCTCCTCAAGCTCATCAAGCTCCTCAAGATCGAAGAGATCCTCCTCTACCCCATTCTCACCCCCCCTTCCTTTAGAACTCCCCTTCTCTCCTGGTACAGTATTCCCCCCTCTTTTTTTTACCTCTCTTTTTCCATCTCTCGCAAGTGTCTTGAACTTGTTCTTGAGAGAATTTCTCCTGATACCCTCAAAGTCTTTAAGCCTTGATCTGGATCTTGTTTTCAGGTTTACAAATGGATTTGGGCTACTTTTACCGCTCAAAACTTCTTTGAATGGTTCAAGTAGCTTTTCCACTCCCATATGTGTAATGGGTGAGGATTGATATTTAAGTATTCACTTTATTTTCGCATTTCAGAAATTCAAAGTTTATACATTTTAAAGTATTTATCCATGAATTCTAATATATTTTGGTAATTGCCCTTACAGTTCCCCCTAATGTACGCACACCTCAAATATACCGAGTCTAACCCCGGCATCGATCCATCCATGACCGTATGTGAAGGAGACGAGTGCATTCACCCAGTCACCCTTCTCCCTGAAGTATACCCCATCTTGGTAGTATGCTGACGCCATCGCGAGAAACTCCTCAACGGCATCTTTCATATCCTCCCCCTTCTGTGTTATCCTCAGATGTTCAAGTGCCGATCTCAACATCCTGCAGTATCTCTCGGTCTTCTCATAAAGGTCCGCCCTTGATCCGTCAGACATCCGAGATCTTCTCCATTGTTGAGATCTCCACAACCCCTTTCATTGCATGGGTCTCAACCCTCACCCCCTCCTCCTCTGCTGCAATGACCGGGTTCATCCCCCCCACGATCACAACCCCAAAGTGATCCCTCTCTGTTGGAATATCAAAGAGTTCTGCATTTGGCTCTCCAACTTCTATTATCCCCCTAAACCCTGAATCAATCACCTCTCCAAGGATGGCTTCAGTATCCTCCCTTGCAACCATCGGAACCTCCCGCATGTTCCCAAGGATTCTCCCGCTCCCGGTTCTTACAACCTTCAGGATAGAGGTAAGCCCCATACCAGCGAGTACCTCAAGTGGATCCATCGTTGTGCTCTCGTACTTCAGAAAGTGGGTGAATCGCACCCCCATACCATCCCTCACACAGAGTACTCCCCCTCCTATCGGATTTATCGGTATCCCATGCTTGAGCAGAAGACCGTCGATCGTCATGCTACAGATCGTCATAATCTCAAGAGTACGGTACCCCTCCCTCTCAAGTATCTTTATGTAAGGGCTCAGGCTGATACCTGATCGATCCACCTCCCTGTATATCTCAATCACCCGATCAAGGTCATCTCTATCCACATATGATACATTTACTATCACCCTGCCCTCCATCCTCGAAGGATCAAAGGTTACATCATAGATCATATCCCACATCTTCGAGAAGGCTGACATAACATCGTTTCTGTGTGTTTGAGCCATCAAGAGATATTTTTATCTACTTAGTTAATATAGTTGTAGTATGGCCAGAAGAAGGGGTGTTAAGATCCTTGAGGAGCTCTTCAGGAGGGGAGGGTATGCGGTCGAGGAATCTTTCGAGCCAGATTTTGATCTTATCGCAGAACGGGATGGAGAAAAGGTTATGATCATTATAAGGGAGGTGATAAGGGGGGAGGACCTGGATTATTACCGTCATCTCGCCGAGGAAATCGATGAAACGATCCTCATGGTTGCAACAGGAAAGGTAGAAGGGGAGACATACCCTGATGGAAGAGTGGTGGTCTGGGATCGGGGGAGGTTTGCAGAAGAGATTGGAATGGCGGTTATTGCAGACATCGAGGGATCCAGGTTTATGGTTAACCTTAAAGGGGGTATGGATACAATCCCTACCGTTCCTCTCAGGCTAAAGAAGAGTAAAGCATTTGAAATCGCCAGAAAAAGCTTCAGATCAATTAAAGGGGTTCAACTCAGGTATATTCCGATCTGGAGTTTTGAATACAGATTCAGGAGCATACTGCACGATGGAGTCAATCCCTTCGAACTGAAAGGAGAAGGGAGGACGCTCTTCAATGCGCTTACAGGAAGAGCGCTCGATATCGAGGTGGAAGACCATCCATCTGAGATAGTCCCGGCGGCAGGTTCGATCATAGAGCCTGTTGAGGTTGACGATAACTCACTTAAAGAGGCTGTGATTGAGCAAATAATCAGGGAGGGTTCAAGGGAGATCAGTATCGAGAAGCGATTCTCGGATGCGATAATATCTGAGCAGAAAATCCTCAGGCCCAAAAGGGAGGACATTCAAATTGAGTCACGCCTCTTCTACCTTCCGATATGGGAGATCGAGGGTGACAGAGGATTTATGCAGATTGATGCAGCAAGCGGAAAGGAGATTGTCGATCCTATGGACGATGGGGTTGAGATACTCTGATATGAGTGTTATGCTGATTAATATCCTCAGCGAGGGGGAGTTTGAGCTTCTTGGAAAGATACTGGTTGTGCTGCTCTCTGCATTCACCCTGACACTCTTTATTCTTCTTTTAGTCCTCCTTCATCTTCTCAGGAAAGAGAAGATCATCCACTCAAACCTCCTTCTCTACCTCATACACCTGCTTTATGGACCTCTTACCATTGTATCAGACCTGTTCGGGGTAGAACCTGACTCGATCGATAGAATATTTATCAAGCTCAACAACAACTTGGCTTTCGATGAGTTTAAAGCAACCGATCCATGTGAGCGGGTTATCCTCCTGCCACAGTGTATGAGGGATGCATCCTGCCCTGCGAAGCTCAGTCCAGTTGATGGGTTTCACTGCATATCCTGTGGCAGATGTCAGATCGGATCGATAAAGCATCTCTGCGATGATCTAAATATGAAAGTCTTCATAGTTCCTGGCGGGAGCTTTGCAAAGCGAATCCTGAAGAGTTACAGGCCACGGGCCGTTGTCGGTGTTGCATGCTTCAGCGAGCTGTATGAGGGGCTTCTGAATACTGGTATGCTCAAGATTCCAGCAGTGGGCATCCCACTTATAAGAGATGGATGCGTTGGGACGGCAGTCGACGAGGCCATGCTGCTTGATGTGATACTTGCAGGTATTGATCTCACGGGGAAGGCTAAAGCTTATGAGGAGTTTAGATGTCATTATATGCGATCTTAGGTGAGGTATTTTTCCTGCTTGTCATCATCACGCCGGTGCTCCTCCTTATTGCGATGATACTCGGAGCCATATTCATGATGTCAGATCGCACACTCTTTCCAAGATTTTCATACACGATCTTAACAGTGCTCTTCCAGCCTGCAAGATCGCTTCTCATCCTCCTGAAGATTGATCCGCTCATCCTGAACGAGATTCTGATTGCGCTGATAAACTCATTCACGAGAGATGAGTACAGTCGCTCCCCAAAAGAACGACGGATACTCTTCCTCCCGCAGTGCCTCAGGTCACTTGAATGTCCTGCAAAAACCAGTGTCGAGGAAGGGATCGTATGTCTTGAGTGTGGAAGGTGTGAAATCGCTGATATTGTGGACTTCTGCAGGGGCCTCGGGATCAGGGTATACATCGTACCAGGGGGTGGTTTTGTGAGGCGGATCATCAGGAGCAGGATGCCAGATGCGGTTGCCGGAGTTGCATGCCCGATTGAGCTGTATGATATGATGAGAAGTCTTGTCAGGGCAGGTGTACCTGCACAGGGAGTGATTCTTGCTAAATCAGGATGTATAGAGACGATAGTTGACTGGGATGAGGTTAAAAGGATCGTATCCGGATGATGTATCTATGCTGTTGCGCGCTGAGCCAGTATCTCAAGGCAATCATCGAGTGTGAGTGTCTCCTGCTCACCACTCTCAAGGTCCCTCAGCGTCACCTTCCCATCTCGCACCTCCTTTGGACCGATTATGACCGCATAGTCTGCGTTCCATCTATCTGCAAAGTGAAGCTGGGACCTGAGACCTCGCTGCATGATATCAAGGTAGGTCTTATACCGCTTTCTCAGAACTCCTGCAATCCTTATCCCCTCTTCTCTTGTATCTTCTGTTGATACAAGAACAATTCGCACCTCTTTCTCGGGTTCAAGCCCATATATCTCCATGATACGATCAAAACCGATTGCAAAACCTGTTGACGGGATGTCAGGCCCCCCAAAGAGTGGAATGAGCCGGTATGTCCCCCCACCACAGACCTGGCTCTCTGCCCCAAGCCCCTCTCCATATATCTCAAACACAACCCCTGTGTAGTACTCAAGACCCCTTGCAACACCGAGATCTACCTGATACTTGACCCCATATACATCGAGAAGGTCAAGCACTCTTCTCAGATGCTCCATCTCATCAGATGCACCCATAAGCGCCTCAATCTCATCACAGGATCGAGCCTCAATGAGATCAAAGAGCTTATCAGCGATATCCGCATCCAGCACCTCTCTCAACCCTGCCTCATCCTTCTTATCCATCAAGCGCATGATCATCGATTGTTCTTCCTGAGATAGGTCCCCAAGCAGATCTCTTACGATCGCAAGATCCCCGATATGCAGCTCCTGTTTTACCCCGACCTCATCCATGATCGTTGAAGCGAGTGCGATCACCTCTGCCTCTGCCTCAGGAGTATCTGTACCTATGAGTTCACACCCGAACTGCCAGAACTCCCTGAACCTTCCCCGCTGTGGCCTCTCATACCTGAAGCAGTTACCGAAGTAGTAGAGCTTTAGCGGCATCGGCGCGTTCTTCATCTCATTTATATACATCCGGATTACAGGAGCTGTGAGCTCAGGTCTGAGTGCCAGCCCCCGACCTCCCTTGTCCGCGAACTCATAGAGCTCCTCGATGATGGCATCACCGGACTTCAGTGTGAAGAGCTCGAGATGCTCAAAGGTCGGTGTTGCAACCTCCTCATAACCCCACCTCTCGAAGACCGCGCGCATCCGCTTCTCAAGATCGCGGCGTCTTCGCATCTCATCTGGCAAAAAATCTCGCGTACCTCTGGGTCTTGAGATCATCGTGAAAAAAAAGAAGAAATAAGGGGCTATGTACCAATCAGGCACACTTCTTTATTGCATCTGTCAATAACTCAGTGATCTTAAGCCGCTCTACAGGAATATCCTCCACACACTGGTAAAGTATGGCCTGTGCCTCATGTGGCTCGACCGGGGTGAAATCTGCCAGAATCTGGAGGGATCTTGACCCCACCTTCATCCTTGTAATCTCTGGATCCTCTCCTTCATGTATCTCGAGCCTGTCATCCCCGAAGCTTGCCACCCCGATCCCATGGAAGAGTCCTACAAGCACACAGCTCTCTTCAGTGACATCACCACCCGCGTTCGCGAGCATCTCCTCTGTAACCGCCAGGCTGTACTCAATGAGATTCTTATCAGATTCCAGTGCCGTTATCGATGTCCAGTCTGACTCCTCATTAAGATACTCCATTAGATCTACACTTGGGGTTGCTCTCGCCTTTAGCTTGCCAAACACACGCCCAATTCCCTCGGTCACAGCCTCCGCCCGCTCTTTCGGGATCGATTCGCTGAGGGAACTCTTCATCTGAGCAAGTACCTCTTCAATTGTCATATACTACCCTCTCCTCAATTATGCCAAATATCTCGAAAGGAGCATTAACTAATCTCCACATCCCAATAAATACTTAACGGTTGATCGAGACTACCGTCACCTCGAAAGTCAGCGTCTTACCTGCAAGCCTGTGGTTGAAATCTATCGTTATCTCTCTCTCATTCATGCTTACTGTTGCAAGACCATACGGTGTCTGAATCTCTGGATACTCCATCTCTTCTGCCAGAAGCGTCGCATTGTCCTCGGAAACCGCCACAACAAGCGAGCTCCACGGCTGCTGAGGGAGTGTCACACGATCCCCTACATTGAGTTCATGCCTCACCGTGATCTGGTCGTCATCCACTGCAACCACCGTCTCGTTCCAGAGATCTCTCAGGGTGAACCTGTCGCCCTCCTTCAGATCATACGATAGTAAGACCCCATCAGGGGATATCTCATCCACGATCAGATGGATCTCAGATCCAGGAGCCAGGAGGCGGTCTCCCACCTCATGTCCTTCCCCAAAGCCCATGTAAAATTCCTGCAGAGGTATCCTGAAGCTTCTATCAAACCTTTCTTCAAGCGGTATCTCAGTCTCTCGTGGTACTACGGTCACCATATTTGGATCCCATTCACCATATGCCTCTCCTGGAGGAATTACAATCTCCTTTGTCTCATTCACCTTCATACCAATGACAGCCTCGTCAAACCCCTTGATAACCTGACCTGCACCTACCTCAAAAATGAGGGGTTCATAGATCCTTTGAGGCGTGTAAATGCCCTCTTTCTTCGCTATATCCTCGTAGGATGTGTCAAATACGGTACCATCATCCAGTCTTCCAATATAGTTCACAGAGATGGTATCCCCCGGGGATACACCCATCTCCTCACCGATACGTTCACTCATAAATATCATCCATGCTCCAGGGATAAATATGTATCGGACGTTCAATCACCCCTTAAAAGATCTTCGATAAGATCAAGCGGGGCATCCGTCTTGAAGCCTCTTCCTGATAGATGCGTCCTTGTCGCAGCAAATCCGAGGCCTCGAAGCTCGTTGATGAAGTCCTCTATCTTTGAAGGTGTCACACCAACCCTCCTGCAGAGAATGTGATGATCATAGAAGAAAGGGAGATCCATCTCCCCAAACAGGCGTTCAAGAAGCTTGATCTCTTCTGACCTTCTCCTGAACCCTGATGATGTAAGGTATGAAAGAAGGGGCTCTTTAAGGTCTTCCCTGAACGTCCTCCCGAGATACAGCACCCCGGTATACCTGAGCCTTCTTTCACATCTTGGACACGATCGATCCGCCTCAAGAAGATCATGCACAGCGCTTCTGAATCCACACCCAAAGCAGTGAAGGATGTATCCCATCTTTCTCATCACGTCATCCGTCTTTCTTGCACCATGCTCGACCTCCAGGATGAGCCTTATGAAGTGGCGCTTTGCATAAGAGAGAAGGGGGTACATCGCCTTCTCATGGCGTGCGAGATCGCGTGCAACCCGCCCGAGAAGGATTCTCAGACCAACCTCTCTGTGATACTCGGTGTTAAGTGGTAGGGCGTCGTATTTCTGGATTCCGCCCCGGTGTGATCCACACAATGGTGCGGTATCAGTCGCTGTAACGAGCAGTATCCGGTTCACAGAGGATGAGGCAGCATCAAGTATCCAGGAGGGTGAGCCAAAGGGGTCGAGATCGACGATCCCATAATGGTGCCTGAGGAGCAGGATCCTGCAATCATCCCTCACAACAGTGGCATCAAGACCATTAAGCCGTGTATTCTCAAGGATGCAGTCAAAAGCCACTCTGCTCCTGTCGTTGATTGTAACATTAGCTATTCCAACCTCTTTTGCCACCCTGATACCCCTGATACCTGATGCTGCAAGCGCATCGATGTAGGAAGTATCCTCTCCAACTCCGATGGCGTTAAGTGTGGCCACGTCAATGTCCCTTGTTATCTCCATCTCAGGGTTGTAAAAAACCCCTCCTCGCTCAGGGATCCTGATTACAACCCTCCCCTCAGTGATCTCCTTCCAGCTCATTTGAGTACCGCAGTACCAGATCTCTGGTCTTCTCACCCATCCATCGCATTTCAATGTACTTTGGATAGACCGGGAGCCGCTCCTTCAGGATGTATGGAAAAATCTGCCTTTGAAGCTCCTCGATAGATGGCCAGGGGGCTTCAGGGTTTATGTAGTCCGGGGTGACACTCGAGATCCCTCCAAGATCATTCGCACCACATGCGATCAGTCGCTTGAAATCCGTTAGATTTGGTGGGACCTGTATCGCAACATCATCAGGAAGGATCCTTCGCGCAAGCATCACCGCATCCCTTATCTCATCAAAGGTTGGTGGAGGGTGATTCTCCATCCTTGTTCCTGGCTTTGGATGGAATGGCTGGATAATTACCTCCTGAATATGCCCGTATTCCTCATGTATCCTTGCAATCTCCTGCAAGGACCTTATTCTATCCTCCCTTCTCTCACCAATACCAAGAAGTATCCCTGTTGTAAATGGGATCCTGAGCCTCCCTGCATCCTCAATCGTATTCACTCTAAGCGCTGGATCCTTGCCAGGCGAGTTTCTGTGGGCGTCAACTATGGCAGTTGTCTCAAGCATAAGGCCCATACTTGCATTTAAAGGCTTCAAACGCCTTAAATCATCATAATCAACAACACCCATATTTGTATGTGGAAGAAGCCCCTCTTCAATCGCGATCTCACAGAGATCGATGAGATAGTCTGTCATCCTTGAATACCCGATCTCATCAAGCAAGATCCTGCCCACATCAGTCTCCTCTATCCGCTCACCAAATGTAAATAGCGCCTCTTTCGCATCACCGCGCCTTCTAAAAAGGTCTCTGACCTCCTCTGGTCTCATGATATACCCTTTTATACCTCCGGGGCGGCTTCTGAACCCACAGTACCCACAATCATTTCTACAGAGGTTTGTAAGGGGGATAAATACGTTCTTTGAGTAGGTGACCGTGACCGGAGGCATAGCTTTATACCTGATTCACGAGTCATAAACTTTATGGCTAAACCACCTGGCTTTTCCACGATATCAATTCATGGTAAGATCCCGAGAACCAGGGCCTTCAAAGCGCTTGTTGACCCGATCGTCCAGAATACAACCTTTTTACTCGATGATGCTGGGGATATTGAGGGAATACTCTCAGGAGAGGGGTTCATCTACACAAGAGTTGGAAACCCAACCCAGGCAGCACTTGAAGAGCGGATTGCACTGCTTGAAGGGGGAGAGGCAGCCCTTGCCTTTGCATCAGGTATGGCTGCAATCGCATCTACACTGATGACACTCCTGGAAAAAGGGGATCACATCATCTCGGATGAGGAGATCTATGGTTGCAGCCATGACCTCTTCACAGGGCTCTCAAGGATGGGGATCGATACGAGCTTCATCGACCTGTCCAACCTTTCAGAGCTCGAGGATGAGATCAGAGAGGATACAAAGCTCATATTCTTTGAGACACCTGCAAACCCTACGATGAAGCTTATTGATATAGGATCGATCTGCAAGATTGCGAAGGAGCATGGAATTCCTGTGATGGTTGATAACACATTTGCAACCCCCTGTATCCAGCGCCCGCTTGAGCACGGGGCAGATATTGTCATCCACTCTGCAACGAAGTACCTGTGCGGGCATGGGGATGCGATGGGAGGGGTTATTGTCGGGGATGCCGGGCTTGTGAGCAGGGTTAGATCAACGGCACTCAAAGATTTTGGGGGTTGTATAAGCCCGTTTAATGCATGGCTCATCCTCCGTGGCTTAAAGACTCTATCTATCCGGATGAGAGCGCATGATAAAAATGCAAAGGAGGTTGCGGGCTTTCTTGAAGGGGAGAGATGGGTTGAATCGGTACTTTATCCAGGGCTCCCCTCGCATCCCCAGTATGAGATTGCGAGAAGGCAGATGAGCTGTGGGGGTGGGATGCTCGCGTTTTATATGAAAGAAGGGGTGGATGTTGGACGGTTTTTGAGCCGTCTCAACCTATGCTCACTTGCTGTAAGCCTTGGAACAGCAGAGACCCTGGTCGAGCAACCATACTCTATGACACACCATGATTATCCTGATAAAGAGAGGCTTGGGATCAACGAACGTCTTATCAGGGTATCTGTCGGGCTTGAGGATGTTGAGGATATTATAGCAGATCTTAAGGAGGCCGTAGAATGATTGGAAGAAGGGGAGATGTGCAGAGAGATATTCCTCCCCTCGCTTCCATCTCTCTTACCTTGCCCGGAAATATCTCACACCCTCAAAGACCCGGGAGGAAATAAGCCCCTCTTTTTCCAGGATTGTGATCTGCTTCAAGGCCTCATTTCGGTGCAGTCCTATGGTACCTGATACGTCCTCTATGGTACATGGTCTTCGTCCAAGAAGCTCAAGGATCTGTGATCTTACTTCAGCCACCCTCTCATGCCCCACATCTGCGGCTTGAGAAACTCCGATGATCTCTGCACGTCCCCGAAAAAGATTGCATACTGCCCTCATCTCACGCTCATCAAGCGGTAAGACCCAGTCCTCGCATGGCGGTCTCACAACCGTGTTAAGCTGGATCTTATCGAGGCCTATATCCTCTATCATGCTCTTAAGCAACTCAATCTCATCAGGAGCATCGTTGAGGCCCTTTACAAGCATCACCTCGAGCCAGATCTCCCCACTAAAACGCTCCCTGAACGCTCTCAACCCCTCAATGATCGATCTTATCCTGAGGCTTCTATGCGGTCTGTTTATCATCTCAAAGATCCGCTGGCTTGCAGCATCAATGGATGGGATGACCAGATCTGCGGATGATATCTCATCCTGGAGGCTACGCATTCCCAGAAGGGATCCATTTGTGAGGATTGCAACAGGCGTGCTGCTGATCGATTTTATACCCTCAATCACCTCTCCTATTTTTGAGTTAAGTGTTGGCTCACCAGAACCGGCCAGCGTGATATAGTCGATCCTCTCCCAGCTGAATTCCTCAATCTCACGCAAAATAGATCTAACCGGAAGGTATTCCCTCCGTTCAACGGTCTTATTTGTTGTCCTTCCAAGCTGACAGTAGACACAGTCGAATGTGCAGGTCTTATACGGTACAAGATCGATCCCAAGCGATCTTCCGAGCCTTCTTGAGAGAACAGGACCGTAGGTATATCTTCTCATCTCTCTACTCAACCCTGATCTCCTTCATCGATTCGTGAACCTCCTGCTTGATCAGATCGACCGCATCCCGGAGTGCGGATAGAACCTGCTCCCGATGTGAACCTGCAACAACGATCCTCGTGATCTCATCCCCCACCTCAAGCCTTCCTGCATTATGATGAATCAGAACATCAACGATCCCATCACGACCCTTGAGACCATCTGCTATCTTCTTGAGCCGTTCATCAAGCATCTCATCAGAAAGCTCAAACTCAACCGCAAGCACACCGGGATCGCCCCGTACAATACCTGTGAACGTGGCGATACCTCCAACACGTCTATCACCTTTCATTGACCCGATGAGTCGCTCAAGCTCAGACATTGGACTCTTCTTTGCTCAGTATCCTCACGCTGTCACCCCGGACTGTGACAGGTATCGGAACCACCGCCTCAAAGAGCTCGATCGTTATCTCCTCATGTACCGTATCAACACGCTTCACAATCGCACGCTCACCCTTGAACGGGCCTGAGATGAGTTCAACGATACACCCCTCCTCTATCCCTGTCACGGTGGGCTTGGGTGTCAGGAAGTGCTCTACCTCTGCGAGGCTTGAGCTTCCGGGGACTCTCGATCTTGCGTAAGGTATGCTCTGAATCGCCTGGTCAATCAGGTCTGGATCGGTCGTCTCGATTAATATATATCCCTTAAGCTCATCTGGCGCCAGTATCGCTCTTACGTCGCCCTTCCTCCTCTTCACGAATGCCTCGATCATCTTGGCTACTGTCCGTTCCTGGTTCACCGTTGTCTTGACAGCATATATCTCTGCTTCATTCGTATCTTCTTCCATTCTCAAACTCCAGTCATCATCGGTAGAGGTTTCCAAGAAGCAGTGTGAGCAGGACGTATATCATAAACCCGACGATCCCGATCAAGATTATTCCCGCACCTGAGATCTTGGAGATCATGATGAACTCTTCTTTTGTTGGCTTTCTTGCAAGTCGCAGGACACGAATGTACTCGTTTATCGTCTCAGAGATATTAGATTGTATCTTTGATGCCATTTCTTCCCTTATCCAACAAAATCAATGCCGTACGTCGTTTTGCTCCACTCCCGCTTACCGTAAATCTGAGGAGATTTGACCCCGGTCACGATCAACATCGTTCGCACATGATTCTCAAGCTCCGGGTCAACCTGCACACCCCAGATGATCCGTGCATTTCTATCCACACGCTGGTAGATCTCCTCGATCACACCCTCGGCCTCCTCGATCGTCATATCAGGACCACCACAGACATAGACGAGTGCTGCTGTCGCACCTGAGACATCAAGATCGAGCAATGGACTGCTTAACGCCCTGTTCACTGAGTTAACAGCCTTATCCTCCCCCTCGGCCTCACCAAGTCCGATCATTGCAACACCCCCCTTTTGCATCACGGTTCTGACATCAGAGAAGTCGAGGTTGACAAGCCCCGGTCTTGTGATGAGCTCTGTGATACCCTTTATCGCCCGCATCAGGATCTCGTCTGCGACCTTGAACGCAGTCATCAGCGGGAGGTTGGGCGCAACTTCCAGAAGCTTATCGTTCGGTATCACAATTACAGTATCCGAAGTATCCCTCAACCGTTCAAGTCCTGCCTCTGCATTTGCCTTCCGTACTTCTCCCTCTGCTGTAAACGGCATTGTAACAACGGAGATCGTCAGCGCTCCGGCATCCTGTGCTGCCTGTGCAACGACAGGAGCTGAGCCTGTACCCGTACCACCACCGAGTCCACAGGTGACAAAGACCATGTCCATACCCTCAACCGCGGCTCTTATCTCATCCTCGTTCTCCATCGCGGCGGCCTCTCCGATCTGTGGGATACTACCCGCCCCGAGCCCTCTCGTCGTTTTTCTCCCGATGAGGATCTTTTTATCGGCATTGACATAGAGTAGATGTTGAGCATCGGTGTTCAGGGCATAAAGCTCTGCTCCATGTATCCCCTCTTCGGCAATGCGCTGAATTGTATTTGTCCCCCCTCCGCCACATCCGATGACACATATACGGGTTGTAAGGCTTGTAAGTAGCTCCTCAAGCTCGGCGTCTGTCGTACCAAACTCTCTGCCGAGTTCAGTGGACGGCGAATATCTTCTATCCCTCTTCTGCTCCACTTCGAGGTTTTGTGATTGATTTGCCCGTGAAATTGCTTCATCCACTATAGACTTCATGAAATTCTCCCCAGTTCCTTATAACCACAGAATTAGTATTTATTTTTTACCCTCGTAAAGGTCTTGATCTCGTATAACTCCAGCTCTTGATGGGTCTACTTTATATCTGTAAAGGAAGAGATATAAGGTGATCAGTATGTGAGGTATCACGGATGGCCGGAGAGAAAAGGGTGGCTGAAGAACTCGTTACACTTTTTGAGGAGAGTGAGAAGGAGCTCATGGATCTGTGGGTCAGGAAGGTGAACCAGCTCAGGGTCATGAAAGGGCTGAGTCCGGAAGAAAGGGATCGGGAGTTTAAAAACATCTATCGTGCAAGCCTCAAAGCATTCAGGGATGGTGATTACAGCGAGGTTGAGCGCTATGCAAACAAGATAGCAAAACGGGGGGCGCTGGAGGGTATATCAGTCGACGAGATACTCCTGAGTTTCCTGAAGCTCAGGGACGTTCGGATGAGAAAGATATTCATCAGGTATCAGGGTGACCTCCCCCGGCTTCTTGACGCGCTTGACTACTTCGAGAAGGTATCAAACAGGATGTTCTCGATCGTGGTCTCTGCAATAATCAGAGAACGGGAGGAGATCATTCAGGAACAGCAGTGTGCGATGCTTGAGTTATCCACCCCAGTGCTTCAGCTCTGGGATGAGGCGCTGGTTCTACCATTGATCGGTGTGATAGACTCAGAGAGGGCTGCAAGAATCGTAGAGGAGCTTCTGGGAAAGATTGTTGAGACCGGAGCATCGGTTGTCGTGATGGACATGACAGGTGTGCCTGTCATCGACACAGCAGTTGCAAATCACATATTGAAGACGGTTCAGGCTGCAAAGCTGCTCGGGGCTGAGACTATTATCACCGGTATAAGTCCTGCAAATGCCCAGACGATCGTGACCCTCGGAATCGATCTTTCGATGATTCATACGAGAAGGACCCTTAGAGAGGGGATCAAACTGATGTATGAAATGTTAGGATTAGAATTCAAGAAGAGGGGTGAGCAATGAAGATACCGATACTCAAGATGGAGGATATTTTGATAGTTACAATCCAGAGTGAGCTCACCGACCGTGAGATTGAGGAGTTGAGCCATGATATTCTGGATATGATAAATAAAGTCGGGGCAGAGGGGCTCATCATAGATATAACAGCACTTAAAGTCGTTGATAGCTTCATGGCAAGATCTTTGAACGCTATTGCAAATGCCGCAACACTTCTTGGGTCAGAGACGGTTGTGGTGGGCATACAGCCGGCAGTCGCGCTGACGCTCGTGGAGCTTGGGCTCAGGATAAGCTGGGGGGTTAAGACTGCACTTAACCTTGAGAAAGGGCTTGAAATCCTTAGAAAGAAGAAAGACAAGTGAGGATCACAGGATGGATGAGCAGACCATCGAGGTGAGGAGGGATATTGATGTAATCCTGGCCAGAAACGTGGGTAGGAAGATGGCAAATGAGATCGGGTTTGGAGAGCTTGATCAGACTCGCATTACAACCGCAATCTCAGAGCTTGCCCGTAATATTGTCATTCATGCAAACAGAGGGAAGGTTGTGATCAGAGAGATCCAGAAGGGGGATAGAAGAGGGATTGAGGTTGTCTGTACAGACGATGGACCCGGGATCGAAGATATAGAGGCGGCACTCAGGGATGGCTATACAACTGCAGGAGGGCTTGGGATCGGTATGACAGGCGCTAAGCGACTGATGGATGAGTTTCATGTGGAGTCTGTCGTGGGAGTCGGTACCACGGTCATCGTGAAGAAGTGGTTGAGGTGAGGCTCGGTCTTGCAACACGTCCTGCTATAGGGTACACCGAGAACGGTGATGGACACTTCGTTGAGCAGTGGGATGGCAAACTCCTTCTTGCAGTATTTGACGGACTGGGGCATGGAAAAGTAGCAGCAGAGGCGGCAGAGAGGTGTCGTGCGGTACTCAAGCAGGTTTATCAGCGTAAGATACCGGAGATCTTTGAGGTTTGTCACGAGGAGCTCAGAAGGATGCGGGGGGTTGTGATGGGGATTGCACGAATTGAGCTTTCCACACTCCTGCTTAATTACGCGGGGGTGGGGAACATCACGATGAAGATCGTGGGGCATGAGGAGAACACACACCTGATCTCGATGGATGGAATCGTGGGATACAACCTTCCAGGTATCAGGGTATTCCCGTATCAGCTCACCAGGGGGGATATCATCATGATGTACACGGATGGGATCTCCTCCTCACACCTCTCAGGATACTCAAAAGAGAAGATCAGATCGTATGATCCTCAGATTCTTGCAGAAGAGATCTTAAATAGATGTTCTAAACCGGAGGATGATGCAACAGTCCTTATTCTTCACGTATAATCGTAAGGTTCTGGTCACATACTTCCCAAAACCATGGTGAGCAATGTTATATAGATGTACATCAAAACTATTATCCCATTCTTAGAGGATAGGAGGTAATGTGATGAGCAGATGGTTATGGCCCCAACCTGATAAAAAGAACTGGCTCGTGGTTACAGATGTAAAGAAAGGGATAATAAGGGTGTATAACGAGAAAGGAGACCTCTTAACAGAAAAGAAAGATTTAAGTGAGGTTGTGGTTCGATTAATCGAGAAGAATTTCTTCGATACGGTTGGGATAAAGCTCTCCGAGCTTGGCGATCCCCTGAATCCCGTGTTCAGGACCGAGGAAGAGACGGGGAAGGGTGAAAAAAAAGGGGGGTTCGTGGAGCCTGACCCTATGTTTGCTTAGGATTCGAGGGCACCTATCAGTTTCACAACCTTTGATACAAGATCTTTCCCTTCTTTTCCCGTTATCCTGATCATTGGCTCCTTGCCCATCCCTCCCAGATCATAGATCACATCCGGAACATGTCCAAGCCTTTCTATAACTGACCTAACACCCCAGTCCATTGTCCTCTCACCTTCTGGCTCATCCTCCCGTACAAACTCTGCCATCTCAAGTCCGATATCAGAGCAGGCCCTTATTATCTCATCACTGTATCTCACATTACAGCAGGCTCTCATAGCAGGATCAAACCGCATCATGGCGAGGATCACTCTCGCAATGTGGTCACTTGCACCGAACTCAACCGGGCCAACCTGCACGGCACGGTTACCACACCGGACAATCCTCCCGCTCACAGCAGCAACGTCATCCCTGGTAGCAGCACCCGGGATTGCAACAGCGATGTTTGACCCAACCTCCGGGAGAAATGGGACGAAGTTGTGTCTCAGGACCTCATCTACGGCAGCTTTTACATCTTCAAGCACGAGGTATCTATCTCTATCGCGAATAAGGCGCCCGGCGTGGTTGAGTGGTATGAGGCCCTTACCCACAGGATGAGCAAACCTCATCGCATCTACCACGAATCGTTTTGCAGCGTTTGCAGCATCAATGAGGCTTTTTCCAGTTGCAAGATTCGCTGCTAAAGCCGCGGTATACGTACAGCCTGTTCCGTGCCAGTCACCCTCGATAAGCCCAAGCTCCCCACCGATAGTGCTGAACCGCCCATCCTGATCAAGGAGAAGGTCTGCCCCTTCAAGGTGTCCTCCTGTGATTATCACATTCTCTGCCCCGATCTTCTTTATTGCAATTGCAGCAGCCCTCTCATCTTCAATCGCCCTGATCTCAATCCCTGTAAGCATCTCTGCCTCGGGTATGTTCGGGGTTACAAGATATGCATGGGGTAAAAGCTCCGTTTTCAGCGTTTCAAGTGCGTCCGTATCAAGAAGTACGCCACCTGTGGATGATTTTATCACAGGATCCAGTATGAAGGGTACCCTGAAACCGGATAACTCCTCAGCCACAAGCTTTATCACGTCACTTCCACCGAGCATCCCCACCTTTGCAAGCCTTACGTCCATATCCTCCATGATCGCCCTGATCTGCGAGCGAATGAGATCTGGGGGGAGATCATACCGCCTGATGAAACTTACTGTATTCTGGACTGTTACCGATGTAATGACCGAGGCCCCATATACACCCATTACCTCAAACGTCTTGATGTCTGCCTGTATTCCTGCACCGGCAGAGGGATCAGACCCCCCAACTGTGAGAAGAACACCACCATGGGACATCGATAGCTTACCTTACGTTCCCCGGATCACCTTCTCATACTCGATTCTGCCATCATAAATGATATTGGCACTACCTGTGAGGTAGGCACCCTCCTCATCGAGAGATACCTTCAGCACCCCACCGAGTGCATGCACCGTGATCTCCTTCGAGGGATCAATCAGTCCCAGCTTATCCAGCGCGTACACCGCGGCTATTGCACCTGTACCGCATGACAGGGTTTCCCCGACCCCACGTTCGTACGTCCTGATATCAATATCATCCTCCTCATTCACCTCGACGAACTGGACGTTCGTGCGCTTTGGAAAAGCCTCATGATTCTCGATCAGACTGCCAAGGTGGTCAACATCTGTCCGGTACAGGTTATCCACAACAACCACAGCATGCGGGTTTCCAACATTAAGCGCTGTGATCTTGATCGTTCCGACCTCATCATTTATGAATAGGTCTGTATTGATCGCAAACTCCCCCTCCCCTTCCATCGGAATCAGATCCCGCCTGAACTCTGCACGTCCCATGAACACCCTCACCTCCTTGACAACCCCATCATTCAGGATCACCTCCGGGGTGATCACTCCCCCCAGCGTCTCAACAGTCATCTTCGTATCCTTGACAATCCCCCGCTCATAGACGTACTTTGCAAAGCACCTCATTCCATTCCCACACATCTCTGCCTCAGAGCCATCGGGGTTGAATATCCGCATCTGTATATCGCAGATGCCTGAGGGAGATATGAAAATCACACCATCTGCACCAACAGAGAACTTTCTCGCACACACACGCGATGCGAAGGTGGGTTTATCCAGCTCTGGGACCACTTCTCCGTCCATCTCATTGATAACGATAAAATCATTGCCAGTGCCCTCTACCTTTGTAAACTCAACCTCCATCGCTTATACCTCCCCATCGATCATACAAGCTCGGTAAACACGATCGTTCCAGAGATCTTCTTAACCCGAACCTTGACAACCTCACCCTTTTTGTTGTATGGGATGTAGAAGATGTATTTGTCCATCCTCGCGATGCCATCTCCTTTGCTACCTATGTCCTCTATCTTGAGCTCATAGACACCTCCGACCTCGACAAGAGGCGCCTTTTCGATCCTCTTTTGCCTGCTCCGCTTGAGAATTGAGCGATGTGCCCCACATGCGTCACACTTCAGCATCGTTATCCGCCCACTCTTGAGCAGGTGTGTATCAGGGCTGCCGCACTCAGAACATATCACATACTCCTCAAGATATGAATCAAGGAGCTTCTCGATGTTCTCCGGGTTGAACTTCCCCTGAAAGATCGCCCTGCTACCCTCAATCCTCCCTGCGGTACCAAGCTCTCTTAAAAGATACTTCATGAGGTGATCGGGGTCGCGGTTGATGTAATCGACGATAACCCCGAAGTTCTCAAAGATGGACGTCTTGCCCTCGATGAAAACACTCGGTGCAGGGATTGCAAACCTCGAGGTGGTATCTGCAATCGTTGGTATCTGCTTCAAAGCCCGGTCAAGCAGGGCGATGTATCCCTCACGGCTTGTTGTATCCATCACCAAAACCTCTTACCTCTTTTTTACTCCTGAGACTGGAAGGTGAGGTTGAGATGGGGCTGGTGCGATTCGAACACACGACCGACGGGTCTCTCCGATCATCAGTGCTCCAACGGATCATCATAACGAAAGATCGCGTCCGATCTTTCGATTCAGCAGACCCGTTGTTCATCATATTACCGCTGGAGCCCGTCGCCCTTCCTGACTAGGCCACAGCCCCTTCAACCACGTCTTACTACACGTCGTTATAATTATATCTTTCGGAGGGGCACACGCCTAAGGCGAGAGCCTTCGCATATCCCTCGGGAAAAGAACCGCTTCCCTGATGTTCTCAAGCCCGAGCATCGTCATCAGTAGCCGCTCAAGTCCCAGCCCCCATCCAGAATGAGGGGGGATTCCGAACTTGAAGGCACGAAGGTAGAACTCAAAGCTATCAGGGTTGAGCCCCATCGCATCGATCCTTGATATGAGCAGGTCGAGATCGTGTATACGTTCGGATCCTGAAGCAAGCTCCATCCTCGGGTGCATGAGATCAAAACTCAAAGATATCTCTGGATTCTCCGCAGGTTGCGTGTAATATGGCTTTGAATCAGTTGGCCAATCGGTTATGAAATAGTGCTCACCGATGAGCCTCCCAAGTTCATGCTCACAGGATGCAGAGAGATCATCTCCCCAGACAAGCTCTGAGAACTCCGGGTTATCCGTACTTTTTAGAAGATCTATCGCCTCTGTGTAGGTGATACGCCTGAAGGGAGTATCTGGAACCTCAATCCTGATATCAAGATCTGAAAGCTCCTTTTCACACTCTCTCTTCACAGATTCATAGACCCTTGCAATCAGGTCCTCGAGTATCCTCATTACATCTTCATAATCCATGAAAGATGCCTCAATATCGATTGATGTCGCCTCATTGAGGTGTCTTGTTGTATCATGCTCCTCTGCGCGGAATATCGGAGCAATCTCCCAGACCCGATCAAAACCCGCGGACATCATGATCTGCTTGAATAGTTGAGGGCTCTGACTCAGGAATGCCTCCCTGTTAAAGTATGTTATCGGGAATAAAGCTGTTCCACCCTCTGTTGCAGTTGCAACGATCTTTGGTGTGTTTATCTCGATGAACCCATGTTCTTTGAAGAAGTTACGAATTGTATCAAGCACATAGCTCCGTATCTTAAATATAGCGAGAACTTCGGGTCTCCTGAGATCCATAAAACGAGAGTCGAGCCTTGTATCAAGCTCAGCCTTCACCTTTCCGGTTGGATCAAGGGGCAGAGGGGAGTCGGCATAACTCAGAACCCTGATCTCATGGGGCAGGATCTCATAACCACCGGGTGCCCGTTCATCCTCCTTGATGGTGCCTGTTACCCTGATCACGCTCTCTCTTGATATGTGCTTAACGATTCCAAGTAGCTCTGCTTCTACCCTCTTCTTGGGGAGTGTGACCTGAGCAAAACCCTCTCTGTCCCTGAGTATAAGGAAGGTGATCCCCCCAAGATCCCGGATCTCATGAACCCACCCCACCAGGGTTGCCTTCTCACCAGCCATTGATGGATCGATCTCTGCTGTGAATCGCCTCTCCATGATACTCAAGCTACTTCAGGGATGCTTTTAAATCTTTTTGCAAAGCTCCCTGATACCTGTAACCTCTCCGTCACCCCTTCTGATCCTGGCATCAACCATCAGTGGTATAGCACCAGAGGTTTCATCAAACGAGGCCAGCCTCATTGAGTAGATGCTTGGTGGCATAAGCCCAATCCCTCGATGCTCCTCCTTACTGCTTCTCCCAGTAACTACTATCTTGCCGTTCTCATTGAACAGGGTGACATTCATCCCATCTTTGATACTCCACGCCTTCATATCCTCTTTGTCAAGATAAACCACGGCAGAGAGATCCTGGTACTCCCGGGAGATTCTTCCCCTGCATGATTCAGCAGACTGGAAAATATCGGAGATGATCAGGATCTTTATCTCATACTCAGGTGCCTGTATAAGCCTTGATATACCTGCCATCACAACCCCTCCAGTATCCTCGTGAGGACTGCTTCGTCAGATGGGGTATCCCTCTTTATGCAGGGTACAAGTTCAAACTCAACCCCGTCCATCCGCATAGCAGATCCCCCATTATCGACCCCGGCGATCCCGGTATGGATCACAAGATCTGCAATCTCGGTTGTTGGGGTATCTCTGGGATCAATTACGATTGTCTGAATATCAAGGAGCTTTTTTGAGAGAGAATAGGGGAGATCGCTCATCGGGTCCGCTCCAACGATAAGAGCCGCATCTATCCCTCCATCAAGAAGTGCCCGGAGGAATGATCCCTCAATCTGCCTCTGAGCTCTTTTCATCATCTCAACAAACCCCCTCATGTTGTATCCCTTGACCATAGGTATGAGATAAAACTCCCCGTACTCATTGAGCCCCTCCATAAACCAGATCAGTTTGTCCATATCTCGATTCAATCCATGAATCAGCCCGGATCCTGCGAAAATAACCCCAAAATCCGCTTTCTTAATCTCATTAGAAAATTTTAAAAGCTCCTTTGATCCTGGAGGCTTTCCAGAGAGGATACCGAGAATTTCATCCATCAGAGCAGGATCTTGCCCTGGACTCACCTTGAGAAACTCCCTGCAGACCTTCGCGGTGGGAGATCTGTAGATATCAATCGAGATCGCGTACCTGTCAAACTCCCACCCCTTCTGTTTGTGCTCACCCCTGGGAAAATACGAGAACCTGGAGAGGTGGCGGGGCTGCGAGCTCATCGCATCAGAACCCCAGAATATACTTATATCAGCTCGATCTCTCACATCATCGAGTGTGCATGTCTTAATCCGGGATGAGACCACGAAATTGAGCAGGTCTCCATACCTGATGCTGGAATAGTCCTCGATCATACATCCAAGCTTCTCTGAGATCTTGATTGCAATACGCTGTGCTTCGATCGTTGTGTTATCAAGACCGAAGATTGCAGGGCTTTTTGCATTCTTTAGGATCTCGATTGCCTCATCTATTGCTGCATCAAGATCATATGCAGGATGGTCTGGATTCAAAAAGAGTGATGCTCCTTTCCTGCATGCGTTTCCAACCTCTCTTATCTCTGACTCCTCTATCACAACCTCTATATCATCACACAGGCATGAGCAGCCCGGACAGGTGGCTGTTACTTGGGTAGACACTTATATCACCCCATCTTACTTATTGAGTATCTTAAATCCATCTTCTGAGTTGACTTTTCACAATCATCAAACCAGCTATTCACACAAACTCAATCGCGCCTGAGGGGCAAGTCACGATACAGAGATCACAGAGGATGCGATTTTTCCCGAATCGCCTGCATTCATGGACGTTGGAGGCAACAACAACCCCATCCTTGACCCTGAGGATTACCCGATCATTCGTGGGCCCCCTGCCAACGGCAGTACCATGCGGGTCATTTGCGACATTAACAGGGCATGCAACGACACAGTTACCACATCCCGTGCATTTATCCGTGTCAATTACAAGCCCTGTCTCTGTAGCACCTTCAACCGTTTCAAATAGCTCCTGGAGCTTACTTAGCTTGTCTTTATACCTGTCCTCCTCAAAGAGTGGTGTGCAGGCCTCAAGCCCCACCTCGCCCCTTATCAGCTTTACGGCAAATGCCATGCAGGTTGATTCGCCGCACTTCTTGCAGTTTGTCATCGGAAGAAGCTGGTAGACCTCCATCGGCGTTGGCATGGATGAAACTTCGTATGAGAGATGATAAGGCTTTTGATCTACCTCTCTGTCTCAAAAGAGATCGCACCCCTGCGGTGGCCTCTTGCTCTTTTATCAAGAAGATGGCGGGGTGTAACGCTAAGTGCATCCTTTGCCTCCTCCTGATTCATACCAAGAAGCTTTGAGAGTGAGATGATCTCTCTTGGTGCCCTTATATCGTATATAGACGACGCGCCACTTGTTACAACAACCTGCATACGGTACTTTCTCGCAAGCCTCACGTTCTCACGCATCATGAAAAGTGATCTTGTCCGCCTCTTCCCCCTCCCATGGATTATATCAAAGAGATTAAGCTCGAGTGCAACTCCCTTCTTTGAGCCGAGCCGCATCATGATGTGGTTCATTCTGCCAGGATGTGAGAGAAGATCAACCCTCGGGTCACCGAGGGCAAGACGATCTATCACCTCATCCCCACCATGGACCGCGAGAAGATCGACCATGGGTCGAAACTTTCCGATGAGCCTGACAAGTTCACGGGGCGATGATGCCCGGATCTCAACACCCTGATAAATGCTGAACCCGGGGGGTGGCTCAAGGTCAGGGGAGGAATACCACATGTCAGAATGGTTCAGTATCACACATCCACTGAATCCGAACTCCGAGAGTTTCTCGACCATGAGCTCAATCTCATCCTCCCCGTCAGGCCTGACATGGATATTAAGGTCAATGTAAGCCCGTTTCATCCTTCCACCTTGAAGTGATCGTATCCTGATGGAACGACCCTTTCTCCTGCGTTTTTCTCAACAACCCTCCCTATTACCGTGAAATCAACCACCTGCCTCAGCTCATTAACCCCCTCCGGCATAACGGTGAAGAGAAGCTCATAATCTCCACCGGCTGATAGCAGAAGCGATCTCAGATCATCAGCATCTTCCACAACCTTAAAAAGCTCACTTCTCACTGGAATTCTCTCCCAATCAATCTCAAACCCAACGTGAGACGCCCTCGAAAGATCGGCGAGTGAGACAGAGAGCCCATCGCTTATATCTGTCATCGAGGTGACAAAGCCAGATCCGGAAAGCTTCAACCCCTCCTTTACACGAGGTACCGGCTCAAAAAGGGCTTTAACAAGAGGATCTGAGAGATCCACATCCTTCTCTCGCTCAATCAACCTCAAACCTCCCCCTGCAGATCCAAGATGCCCTGTAATGCAAAGAAGGTCACCAACCTTTGCACCGGATCTCCTGATGACCCGTCCTTCTCGTGCAACCCCGAGCACAAACCCGGTTAGCGTGATCTCATCATGTGCATCGAGATCTCCCCCGAGAACCCCAAGACCAAACCTCAGCGCACAGGAGTGAATCCCTGAGAGAAGCTCCTTGAATGCTTCAACGCTGAACTCCGGGGGCACACCGATCGCGTCCACCATGAAAAGTGGCTCACCCCCCATCGCAGCGATATCACTCAGGTTTACAGCAACAAGACTCCAGCCCATCTGGTAAGGGGTCATCTGTGGGGGGAAATCACTTTTCTCATGGAGCATATCGGATGTGAGAAGTAAACACTCTCCACCAAGCTCAACGACCGCACAATCCTCCTCTTGAGTCTCGAAATAAGATGAAACAAGCTCAATAAGTCTTCTCTCCCCAATATCACGAAGTAACCCGTTCAAAAGCCCCTCTCCTCCCAAGTGGTTTTGTTGCATCGATCCCGACCTTGGTTGAGGTGCCATCTTCTGCTGCAGAGGGGTCGAGCGATGATCCACGTGCACCCCGGACCATAACAAGATCCTCATCCCATCTGACACGGGTTGCGATCGCATACTCAAGCTCGATCGGATCGAGTATATCGATATCCTCATCCACAACAACAACCTGTTTAAGACTTGGAGCTGCTGCAAACGCCGCGATTATCGCGTTCTTCCCATCTCCCTCTCTGACTTTCCGGATCGAGATCGCTGCATGGAGGTACGTGCACCCTCCCCTTGTGAGAATGACGTTTCTTGCATCAGCCACATGCCGGACCCCGCGCAGTATCACAGGCTCGTAAGGTACACCCATCAGAAGCTGGTGCTCCATGCCACCCGGGATTATGGAGTGATAGATCGGATCCTCTCTGTGATATATCTTATCAAGTGTTATCACCGGCTCAAGCCTCACCCTGTCGTACGTTCCGGTTATATCAACAAAAGGCCCCTCCCTGGCACACTCATCTCTTTCGATCTCTCCCTCCAGCACGATCTCAGCATGGGGGACACATATACCATTATCAAGCCTGAACAGCTCAACCGGTCCACCTCGCAGGGCTGATGCATACTCAAACTCACGCCCGGGCTCAACCCTGGTAGCAGCAGCAAAGAGTATCACCGGGTCGGGTCCTATCACAATCCCAACTTTCAGCCCCTTTCCCTGCTCTTTTGCCTTTTTGTGAAGCATATATGTATGTCTCGGGGGAACAAGCCTTGCAACAACTTTATTTTTCCCAATCACCATCATACGATGGAACGAGGCATTTCTAACACCATCAAACTCGGTTACAATGATTCCTGCCGTGATGTACGCCCCACCATCCCGCTCAAAGAATCGCATTATCGGCAGGGTCGAGAGATCTGCACGCCTTATAACCTCCCTCGCAGGTGAGTCATCAACGATCCTCACCTCGCCTTTAAGGGGAAGATCTGCAAGTCTGGGTGCAATTTTATCCGGTTCAACCCCAAGTACCCTCGAGAGGATCTCTCTTGATGAGATAAGGTTGATACACGCTCTCATCCCTGATAGATTCTTGAAGAGTATCGGACGCTCGATCTCTCTTGCAATCCTGCATGCATCAAGGTCACTTGATACCGGATCATCGATCTCAACAAGATCTCCACGCTCTTTAAGCTCATTCATGAACTCCCTGAGCCCCATCTAAGAACCCCCAATAATCGTTGAAAGCGCAGCTGCAAGCTTAACAGCACCAGAATAACTCCCTCCAGCCCTTGACGTATCGACAAAGACTTTTCCAAGGTCATAATGTACTGCTGCCCCCCACGCGACCCCTTCCCCAAGGAATGTCAACGTCCTGAAGATGAGGTTGCCAGAAATACCATCAGGTGCAATTATAAGGTTTGAATCACGTACAGCATCCTCGATCAGGATCTCATGGTGCACAGCCTGATACCCCATATCCGCGACGGCACCGATAAGAAGATCCCCCTCTCTCAGGGATTCATCAACCCGGGGACTTCTTCCCATATCCCCGATCCTGCCTCCTGAGAGTATCCCCACCCTGACATCAAGACCCAGGCTTTCAAGCATCCATATCCCATTCTCAATCAGCCTGAGTCTTGCATCAAACCCGTCTCCCTCATCGATTCCAACGGGCGCAAAGAGGAATGGATCAGCGTCTTTTGGCTTGAGGAGTGCAACCCTTGCGAGGTTATCGATACCAGATACCTTCCTTAGATAGAGAAGTGTCTTTGATGCAGGGAGCGTCCCTCTCACAGCACCATCCACCTCCCCCCTCATAAGAAGATCTACAAGCTCACGTTCTGGCTCATCAGATATCATGATCTCAAACCCGGCATCAGATTCTATCTCAGCGCCTGAGACGATGAGAAGGTCTGCAAATCGCTCAACCTCAGTAAGCTCCTGGATTATACGTGGATCGCTCATGCCGATGGCAATTCTGCACTCAGGTGGCAGGTTCTCCTCAACCATTGAGAAAATATCGCCCCTCCCCTTTGACTTCATGATATATCACCCTCCTTTATCTTCTTCCGCCTCTCCATGAGGCTTTCAATGTAATCACACTGTTTACTCCAGTCGCACTCAATCGCCTTTTCCGGGCACATTAGCTCACATATGTAACACCTGTCACAGTCCTTTGTCCACCTGGGATATGGATCAAGAATTATTGAATCAACCGGGCATATCTCCGCACATTTCCCGCACCTGGTGCATTTATCTTTATTGAGCTTGAACTCAGGAAACCACCTCTGTATCCCCTCAAACGTCCACATCCTGGCGGATTCGTTATCCCTCGTCCAGAAATCTGTCTTTTCCGGTGTATCAGGATCCCGCGCCTTCTCAATCAATCTCTCACCGAATCTTCTCGCCTGCTCAAGCTCTTCCTCTGTCGGATGGCCTGCTGAGCTCTCAAGATGACCCCCACGCCTTGAGTACATCTGGTGGACATCGTGTCCGATCCATCTATCGCACCCATCGATTATCTTAAGCCCCTTCTTATCCAGGACGAGCTTCATCTGATAGAGCGTTGATCCGGGATTGCCCCCGCTTGTACAGAAGAGAAACCCTTTGATCCCATCAAGCCTTGGAAACTCCTCGAGCAGGTGGAGTATGTGATACGGTGGGTGGAAATAGTAGACCGGCACACCAATTCCAAGAAGATCGTATGTGTGAAAATCAATCGTTCTTACAAGCTCCAGATCGCGGGCATACTTTCTCAGCTTGATGAGATCACAGGTATTTCCCCCACTTCTCAGGCCTTCTGCGATTCTTTTTGCGATCTTCTCCGTGTTTCCTGTGACACACTGAGAGTAGTAGAGGATGATACTCTTCATACAGGGATGAATAGAGCCAGGAGGTATTAAAGGCTTGACATGGTTGTGAGACTGACCCCGACGATACACCCCTCACCAACGGCACTTGCAACCTGCCTGATACCCCCTGTGATATCCCCGCAGGCAAACACCCCATCCATGCTCGTTCTGCACCTGTGATCCACATTTACAAACCCTCTCTCATCAAGCTCAAGCCCGAGCTTCAGTGCAAGCTCATTGTTTGGAGCTGCTCCGGCCTCGATGAAGATGCCATCCACCCTCTCTGTGATCTCATTCCCTCTGAACCTGTAGCGAATCCCCTCGACAAGTTCATCTCCCATTATTTCAATTGGATCAACACCCTCCAGAACATCAACACCACGTTCATCAAGCCCCTTGATGTAAACCGCCTCCGCGCGAAGGGCCTTTTTTGTGCACAGGATCTTCACATTGGCGAAAGAAGAGAGATAGTACGCAGCTTTGGCTGCCCCATTGCCGTATCCAAGAACAAGAACATTCTTATCTCTGAACAGAGCACCATCACAGACTGCACAGTACGATACACCCCTGTGAAGGAGCTTATCCTCTCCTGGTATGCCAAGCCTCCTGGGACTGGCACCTGTCGCAATCACAAGCGCCCTGCCCTCATAGACCTCATCAAGTGTATTGGCCCTGAAGATATCGTTATGTCTTTCAAGATCAAGGACACGAGCCGGTATGACTTCAGCTCCCCATTTTTTAGCCTGCTCCTCCATCTTCACAACGAGATCAATCCCCTCTCCCTCAAAGCCAGGGTAGTTCTCAAGCCGCCCACTCATCGCAAGCTGGGAGTCATATTTATCACCGATCACAGCAACTCTCTTCCCGCCCCTTGCAGTGTAAATCGCAGCAGTTAAACCTGCAGGACCTGCTCCCACGATGATAATATCCCACATCTTTTCCTCATTCATACTCGATCGTTGCAGGAGGTTTTGGGGTTATGTCATACACGACCCTGGCGACATCCGGTATCTCACCGGTTATACGGGAGGAGATCCTTCTTAGCCGATCCCATGGGATCTCAATCGGGCTTGCGGTCATACCATCCCTTGACTCTACCGCCCTGACCGCAACAATCCACCCATGCACCCTCACATCACCCTTGACACCGGTCCCCCTCTCAACAACAGCTGCAAATGCCTGCCATGGCTTGAACTCCCTGAGCTCCTCCTCAACGATCGTATTTGCACGTCTCACAACCTCAAGCTTCTCCCGCGTAACCTCTCCAATTATCCTGACAGCAAGCCCTGGTCCTGGAAACGGCATCCTCTCCGATATCTCCGGGGGTAACCCAAGCTCTCGTGCAAGGATGCGTACCTCATCCTTGTACAGATCTGCGATCGGTTCAATGATCCCATCAAACTCGATATTTATCGGCAGACCACCCACATTGTGATGGGATTTGATCCCTCCCTCAGACTCGATTCTGTCCGGATAGATCGTACCCTGGATGAGATATCTCGCCCCTACCTTCCTTGCCTCCTCCTCGAATATCCTGATAAATGTCTCCCCGATGATCTTTCTCTTTTCTTCGGGGTCAGAAACACCCTCAAGCGCCTTCAGGAACCTCTCTCTGGCGTCAACCACCCTCAGGTTCATATCTCCAAAGACCTCTCTGATCCTCTCAGGCTCCCCCTCCCTCATGAAGCCGGTATCCACAAAAATAGGTATAAGATCTTCTCCTATCGCCCTGTGGGCAAGTACAGCAGAGACAGATGAATCAACACCACCTGAGAGTGCGATTATGGCCTTTCCCCTGCACTCCTCTCTGATTCTCTTCACGGCATCCTCGATGAGCTTTTTATAATCCATCATACTATCTCTTGGCCACACCGATTAAAAAAACCTTAGCCTCTCACCACCCTTAGTTAAAAACAAGGTTTATATACATGTGGTGTATATCTCATTTCTAAGAAAGGGTAAAAATAATGTGTTCGCTCATCTTAGGGGAGATGTCATGTGAAGATATTTTTGATCGGCATTGGACAGGGTGGAGGGAAGATTGCTGATCTCTTTCTGGAATATGATAGAAGAACGAGGCATAACTGTATTACTCGTGCAATTGCGATAAATACAGCCAGATCAGATCTTCTCGGGCTGAAGAACATCCCGATGGAGGACAGGATACTCATAGGAGAGTCTATTGTCAAGGGGCATGGTGTGGGAGCGGATAACGAGCTGGGAGCAAGAGTTGCAGCTGAGGATATATACACGATACAGAGTGCCATAGATCAGAGAGGGACCCATGAAATTGATGCTTTTCTCATCGTAGCAGGTCTTGGCGGGGGAACAGGCTCCGGAGGTGCACCGGTCATTGCACGTCGTTTGAAGAAGCTTTACGTTGAGCCGGTTTATGGCCTTGGCATCCTCCCTGCAAGGGATGAGGGAGGGCTTTACTCGTTGAATGCCGCAAGGAGCCTGATGACCTTCGTGAAGGAGGTGGATAACCTCTTCCTCTTCGATAATGAGCCCTGGAAGAAGGAAGGGGAGAGCCTGGAGGATGCCTACGCCTTCATGAACGAGGAGATTGTGAGAAGATTCGGGATACTGTTTGGGGCCGGTGAGTCGAATGAGGTGGGTCAGGTTGTTGTGGATGCCGCCGAGATAATTAACACGCTGAGGGGTGGTGGTATCTCAACGGTCGGTTATGCGGTTGAAGAGGTGAGTAAGAAAAAGAAGGGGGGGTTATTCAAGCGGGTGAAGAGGGATAAGTCCTCGCTTGAGACGCTTGATGCAACAACAAAGATAACATCCCTTACAAGGCGAGCAGTGATGGGGAGGCTCACACTCTCATGTGACATCTCGAGTGCAGAGCGTGGTCTGATTGTTGTCGCAGGCCCTCCCGAGGAACTCAGCAGGAAAGGGATCGAGAAGGCAAAGTTATGGGTTGAGGAGATGATTCGGGGGACCGAGGTACGTGGTGGGGATTATCCTGTACCAAAGAGTGACTACGTGGCAGCGGTCACCGTCTTCTCAGGAGTGACAGACGTCCCGAGGATCAAAGAGCTCCAGGAGCTTGCTGTAAACGCGCAGAAAACGATTCAGGAGTTTGATAGCAAGAAAGAAGAGAAGCATGAGTCGCTCTGGCGTGATGATATCAAGCCTCTGTTTTAATGGAGGGAGAGATGATGACAAAGCTGATTCTGTTGCTGCTCATCCTTTCAGGTCTTGTTATACAGCCGGTGCTCGCTCTTGAGGGGGCATATCCCCCCTCGAGGTTTGTTGAGGCGTCATACACGATGGAGCCAGCGGGGATTATCCAGTTTGGAGAGCATGTTTGGGCAACGATCACCCTCACAAACTTCAGCAAAGAGATAAAGGAGTCGAAGTTCTTCTTCTACTCAGAGCTTGACGCTCCCCAGTGGAGTGTTACCGTGGATGGGGTCCAGGTACCATTTGAGCAGCCACTTGTAATCAACCACAGTGCGGAGACTGTGACAGTTGCACTCGCCGGTGTTGCCCCTGATACAGGTTACCAGAAGGATATCCTGATCGCAAGGATCGATGAGAACACAACGACAAATGATTACACCGTTATCACGATCAGGCGTACTCTCACAAGCAAAGAGATTTATGAGGTCCTGTCAGCGATAAACGAATCTCGAAACGCGATCGCGCGGGCAAATGCCTCCATCAGGAATGCATCCGTAGATGTTCAGGATGCAGAGGATGACCTTAGGATGGCTGAAAGATACTTAGAAGATGCTAACAGTTACTACCTGCAGAAAGATCTTAACGCATCGCTTGCTGCAGCAAAAAATGCCACAATCTATGCGAATAAGGCATATGAGCGAGTACAGAGGCTTGAATCTTCTGCAAGAATGATGAAATACGCCCTTCTGGGCGTTGTTGCGGTGGTGATCATCGCGCTTCTCATCGTCATGTACAAGCGGTCCAGATGGGATAAGCTGAGGTAAGCTGTGTTGTTCGATAGACCGAATATAGGCTGGGAGAGTGAACAGCTCATAGAAGCCCTCAGCTCCAGGAACTGTATTACCAGAGCCACTGCTGCAGAAGTGCTGGGATCAAAGAAAGATAGGGTCGCGATCAAGCCGTTGTTTCGTCTGTTACGGGATAAGGACGGTAGTGTGAGATGGAGGGCAGCAGAATCTCTTGAATCTCTGATAGGCGATGAAGACATTGAGCTTCTACTTTCAGGGGTTAAAGATGAGCACGAAAGTGTGCGGTTCTGGTCTGTATATCTTCTGGGAAGGTGTAGATTCAGCAAAGATGTGGTTCCATATCTTATTTCTGCCCTTAAAGATGATAACCACGAAATTCGAGCGATTGCAGCACAGTCGCTTGAGCTTGTAGGAGATGAGCGGGCAATACCACCATTGCTTGAGGCGATGAGGGATGAGTGGAAGGGGGCAAGATTGAGTGTCTTTGGAGCGATCAAGAAGTTAGTTTCTGAGAATAAAAATAAGATTGACGCTGAACTGTTTTTGAAAGGGTTGGAGGACGATTACCCTGATGTACGATTTGTTTCAGCATTTTTTCTCGGTGAACTCGGGGATTCACGGGCGCTTACCACTCTGCTTGACTTGATCGATGACATTAATGAGGATGTAAATGTGCGGCAGTGGGCTGCATATGCTCTTGGCAGGATGGATGATGACAGAGCCTTTGTGCGTCTTATTGACCTCGTAAGGGGTGAGAGAAGCCCTGTTGTCAGGAGGATGGCGCTTCGCTCACTTGGAGAGATGGCGCTCAGGAACCCGGAGTACGTGAAACAGGCAGAAGCATGCATCACATCGGTTCTTGAGGATGAAGATGTGATCCTTCTTGGTCTTGCACAGGGTATGCTTGGAAGGTTGCAGAAGAACCGATAGAAGTGGTCTGATTCTGGCATCTGAAAAGTATGCTGAGGATTTTAGAAAGATTTATTATCGAGCCAGAACCTAAATATCACGAATTTAAATGAGGTGATTGGTGAGGTGAAGAGATGGATAGGTTAGAGGAGATAGAAAAAGAGGAGAGAGAGTGGGCGAAGCTCATAGAGGGATGTGAGCGAAAGCCAGAGTTCAAGACATACTCAGGTATACCTGTAAAGGCGTTATATACGCCAGTGGATCTCAAGGACCATGACTATCTTGAGAAGGTTGGTTTTCCAGGAAAACCCCCCTATGTGAGAGGTGTCTACCCCACGATGTACCGGGGTAAGGTATGGACGACACGGATGTTCTCAGGATTTGGGACGCCTGAGGAGACAAATGAGCGGTGGAAGCTCCTTTACAAGGAAGGACAGACCGGGTTCAGTGCAGCGGTTGATTCACTGACACAGGCAGGGATGAGTCCGTTCGATCCAAGGGTTGGCCCAGAGGTTGGAACAGATGGTGTCCCGCTCTACTGTAAGCCGGCAGTTGCCGCGATGGTCGAGGGTTTACCGATCGATAAGATCGGGGTTGCACTGGTTGTTGAGGATGCGGCTGCGACGATCACAGCCTCGATGTACTTCAACGTCTACATGGAACGGGGATTTGATCTCAAGACATGCATGGGAACAACCCAGAATGACCTCCTCTCAATGTCAATAGGGTGTCTGCAATACCGCTCGCTCGATCCGGCCCACAGGCTGAAGCTTGCATGCGACCTGATCGAGTGGTGTACCGCGGATAAGAACGTGCCGAAGTGGAACCCGATAAACTTCACCACCTACAACTATCGTGAGGGGGGTATTGACGCCATTCAGGAGCTTGCATTCGGGTTTGCGAACGCGATTGAGCATATAAATCACCTGCTTGAACGTGGAAGAAAGATAGAAGAGTTTGTCGGGAGGCTTGCATTCCATCTATCGGCCCACAATGACTTCTTCGAGGAGATTGCAAAGTACCGTGCCGCAAGGCGGATCTGGTACAAGCTGATGAAGGACAGGTATGGGGTAACAGACCCGCGTCTTCTCATCTTCAGGTTCCATATCCAGACCGCAGGCTCCACACTGACCCGGCAGCAACCGATGGTAAACATCGTGAGGATTGCGTATCAGGCGCTTGCAGCAGCCCTCGGTGGCGTCCAGTCGATGCACACAAACTCGTATGATGAGGCGCTCTGTCTCCCGAGTGAGGAGGCGGTGCTTCTGGCATTGAGGACGCAGCAGGTACTCAAAGAAGAGACGAACATCACGAACGTGATCGATCCCCTCGGTGGCTCGTATTACGTTGAATGGCTGACTGATGAGATCGAGGAACGGGTATGGCAGTACTTAGGAAAGATCGAAGAGGCCGGAGGGTTAACAAAGACGCTTGAGACCGGGTGGTTATACAAGGAGATGACGACCGCGTTCAACAAGCGCAGAAGGATGATCGAGTCTGGAGAGGAGAAGGTCATCGGTGTTAACTGCTATGTTACCGACGAGGAGATCCCCATCCGTGTCTTCAGAACGAATCCGAACGCACAGGAGATAGAGAAGAAGCGGATAGAAAAGCTCATGGCAGAGCGGGATAACAGGAAGGTTGAGGAGCTGCTTGATAAACTCAGGAAGGTCTGTGAGCGCGAGGAGAATGTGATGCCGACTGTGATGGAACTCACCCGGGAAGGTGCGATAAACCAGGAGATATATGACGTCTACAGGGAAGTCTGGGGTGAGTGGAAGGCCAATATAGTCTTCTGAAGCCGGGGTGAGAATGATGGAGAAGGTGATAAGGGTCCTGATGTCAAAGCCCGGTGCTGATGGCCACTGGAGGGGAGCTGTGACCGTTGCAAGTGCACTGAGGGATGCAGGGATGGAGGTCATATTCGGCGGCTTCCAGTCAATTCCTGAGATCGTTGAGACCGCAATCCAGGAGGATGTGGATGTGATCGGTATAAGCATCCATTCAATGGCGCACATGGCGTATGCAAAAGAGCTGATGGAACTTCTTGAGGAGAAAGGGGCAAAAGATGACTTTTTGGTCCTATTTGGTGGGATCATACCCGATGAGGATGTGCCAAAGCTCATGGAGCTTGGGGTGGCCGGTGTCTATGGTCCAGGCACGCATACCGCAGATATCGTCCGTGATATAAAGGAGAAGCTCTCGGAGAAGCGGGCTGAATAAGGTCTGCCCTTTTATTTTTCCTTTTTTTTTCAAGGGGAGGTTACATGAAGATTGGTGTGATCTCGGATACACACTTTCAGACAGGGCATGAGAGGCTACCGGAGGAGGTTGTTGAGGCGCTCTCTGAGGTTGACCTCATCATCCATTGCGGAGACTTCTGCGTTTATGGGGTGTTTGAGAATCTGAAGGGGATCGGTAAGGGGGAGGTCCTCGGGGTCTGCGGTAACATGGATTCTGAGGAGGTCAGAAAGGCGCTACCACAGCGAGTTGTTTTTGAGCTTGAGGGGCATCAGATAGGAGTCATACACGGAAGTGGACCACCTGATGGGATTAAAGAGCGGATAAGAGGTGCTTTCAGGGATATTGAAGGGATTGAGCTCATCATTTACGGGCACACGCACGCACCATCGAACGAGGTGGTTGAGGGTATACTCTTCTTCAATCCCGGGTCTCCCACAGATAAGATATTTGCAAAATACAACTCCTATGGCATCATCACTGTGGAAGAAGATGATATCACCGGTGAGATCATTCAGATATGATCCTTTTTTCACCTCTGTAAAGGTTAAAATGCGCACTCCCGTAGTTTATAACCTCAACCACTTTGAAATACGCTGATAAATCCGCGATCTCACTCCCAAGTGGTTTCATGATTAGATCTGCCCCTACACTCGATGCAAGCTTTGCGATCGCTATCTGAAGCTCTTCTGGCGGCCTGATGGAATATATCAACCGCGCATTCCGGTAAATTTCAGGGTCAGGATGGAAGATATCGTCTTTTATGTAGTTTGGGGCACCGGGTATCGCCTCATCGATGATATCTGTCGTTGTGATCAGACACCCGGCCTCATGAAGATAACGTGCCACAGTTGTATTCCACCCAATCCCGACCTCGACCACACGCCCTGTATAATGCTTAAGTATGTACTCGGCGATAGATCTCTCAAAGTCCCGGGTCACTGCGAACTGAATATGGTCGCCTCTGGGATAAACTTACCGGTGGATCGAAGAATGATAAGGATCAGGTACTTCCGGCCGGAGGACTTCAACCGGGTCGTTGAGATAGCAGAAGAGGCGAGATTAAACCAGGACCCCATGCTTTATCTTGAGCTCTACCAGCTCTTTCCAGATGGCTTCTTCGTTGCAGAAGATGATGGAAATGTCGTCGGATTTGTGATCGCGATAATGATGGTCGATGGCGGGGGGAGAATTTTTGCTGTTGCGGTGAAGAAAAGCCACAGAAGGAGAGGGATTGCAACCATGACGCTAAACGAGGCGTTTAAGATGTACAGGAAGAAGAAAACACCATACGTCCAGCTTGAGGTCCGTGTGGATAACTACCCTGCCCAGCGTCTCTACAGGGGCCTTGGATTTGTGGAGGTTGGTGTACTGCCCTCTTATTACTCAGATGGGACCGATGCACTGCTCATGAGGAAAGATCTTCAGGGTCCTTCTCAGCCTCACATCTCTGGTACGTTCGTATAGCTCTTAAAAAGTCTATTCGTCTCAGCTCTGGCCAGAGTGGCATGATAAAAGAGGCGGTACACTCGCTCCCACTCGCCTGCCACGGCAGGAAATTGCTTGTACGGATCTCCCCACCCGTTCTTATCATATGATCCACGTTCTTGTTCTGATAAAGGAACTCAGAAAGCGTCTCCTCTGTGATCGATTCCGGGGATAGCCCCCCTCTTTTTACCTCCTCTGCCATCTTGCGAAGCGCACAAACGATCTCCCTCCTTCCGCTGTAAGCAAGTGCGATGTTAAGCTGCATCCCATCATAACCGGCCGTTGCCTCCTCTGCACGCTTCACCGCCTCCTGGAGCGATGTGGGCAGGAGATGTATATCTCCGATGACGCTTATCCTGACCCTGTTTTTATGGATTCGCTCATCTTTCCTCAGCTCATCGAGTTTCTTACCGATGAGCCTGAATATCTCTGCTTTTTCCCTATCATTCCGCTCAAAGTTCTCAATCGAGAAGGCATACAGTGTCAGCTGGGAGATTCCAAGCTCAAGCGACCACTCGAGAACGTTTTCAACCACCTTAGCACCATAAAAATGACCCCTGTATGATACCTCCCCTATCTTCGAGGCATACCTCCGGTTACCATCCATTATTACAGCGATATGTGCGGGGATCCTCGAACTCAGGACCTCTTTCTCAAGAGCCTTCTCATACCTGCCATAAACGAGCTTTTTCAGGCAATCCCCCACCTTTGGAAGCCTCAACCATCCTCACTCCCATAGTTCTCCATGACATATCGCACAAGTTTCCTGCACTCAGGCTTCACCCGATAGATCTTACGTCCACTGCGCGTTGAGATTGCAAGAATACCAAGCCTTGAGTTCATCGCACCAAGGGCCGCACAAACCCCCCGGTATGTTCTCCTGACCCCTTTCTTACCGAGACGCTCATAGAGCTCCTTAGTTGAGATGGACTCCTCGTCAAGGAGTATGCGCATCATAGCAAGCCTCATCCCATCTCCATCTCTCTTAAGATACTCCCTCAGCCGTTCTTCCATAAGTGCCCTTCGATCCGCCACCACCTCGCCCATAGCAAAAGGGAGGTATCAAAACATGATTGATATAAACTTATCGCACGCTGTTCCCATCCGACCCGAGGATAGGGTTTGGGATTCATGGATCTCTCCCGGGGCATGAGTGGATGCGAGGCATTTAAAATAGGGGTGTATGAATATAGAGTTTGAGTATGAGAAATATCCTTGTTGTGACCGGGAAGATGGCATTTGAGACTGTTAAAGGGTATGTGGGTGGTCTGGCAGATGTTGTGATGGGAGACGTGGATGTAGCCGCACTTATAACTCCCAGAATCCTCAGGGACCTCCTTAAGGGTCTTGATCTCTCGAAGTATGACCTTATACTTTTACCCGGTAACGTCTCATCCGACTTTGACCAGCTTGAGGAGGAGTTCGGGGTCAGGATCAGACTTGGTCCACGCAACGCCCACGATCTACCCCATATCCTGAAAAAGATTGATGAGATTGAGCTCTCAAAGAGAAAACCTGCATGTAGTTTCCTTGAGCCAGATCATGAGCAGATTCAGCGAGAGCTTCTTGAGCTTGAAGAGAGGAGTGTACCTGCATTCACAATTGACAGGGTCAAGATAGGGGGAAGTTCATCGATGAAGGTGATGGCTGAGGTCGTTGATGCGACAGGGCTCGATGATGATAAGCTGCGAGAACGGGTCAGATACTTCGCCCATGAGGGGGCAGATATCATCGATCTTGGTGTTGGGCTTGATGCAACGAGAGATGATGTGGCCCGTGCCGTCAGGGTTGCAGCATCAGCAACAGATCTCCCTCTAAGCATCGACACGATGGACCCTGAGCTTATAAGAGCAGGGGTCGATGCAGGTGCAAGACTTGTCCTGAGTCTTGATAGCGATAACATCGGGGAAGTAGGGGGTTATCTTGCAAATAAAGATGTTTCTGTGGTTGTTTTAAGTAGAAACGGAACTGATGAGCTTCTTGAGACAATTAAAACGGCAAAATCAGTTGGAATTAAAAAAATAATCGCAGACCCTGTCCTTGCACCTTTGGGGCATGGTACCGTGAGATCGATCTGTGAGTGCTGGAAATTCAGAGCGTATGATCCAAGTACCCCGCTATTTTTCGGCGTCGGTAATGTCACAGAGCTTCTTGATGCAGATTCAATCGGGGTAAACGCACTTCTTGCAGGGATCGGGATGGAACTCGGTGTCAGCATCCTGTTTACACCCGAGGCAAGCAGAAAGACTGCAGGAAGTGTAAGAGAGCTTGTAAAAGCATCGAGGATGATGAGACTCGCATCAAAAAGGCAGACCTCCCCCAAAGACCTTGGGATTGATCTTTTTGTGGCAAAAGAGAAGCGAATGCGGGAAGGAATCCCTGTCAGTGATAAAGCTCCGGTTAAAGTCATCACAGAGGAAGCCAAATGGGGGTCTGACCCCCTGGGGTACTTCAGGATAGGTTTAAAGGATGGGATGATCTATGTCGAACACAATACGCCCGATGGCAGGGTTGATGTCTTGGCAGGAAAAAGCGCAAAGGAGATTGTATCATACCTTGTGAAAGACGGGCGGATCTCGATGATTGATCATGGTGCGTATCTTGGTGTTGAGCTTGCAAAGGCAGAGCTTGCGTTGAGGTTTAAGAGGAGCTATGTTCAGGATGAGGAGATCTGAGAGAACAAGGGTGATGATACTCCTTGAGGATCACAACATCCGTCCAAGCCCGAGAAAAAGCCAGCATTTCCTCGTTGATGAGGGTATCTTAGACCGGATTGTGGAGTACGGGGATGTTGGGCTCAATGATCGGGTGCTTGAGATAGGAGCAGGGGTTGGAAGCCTCACATCACGCCTCCTCAAGCGATCTGAGCATGTATATGCGATTGAGGTGGACTCCAGGTTATCAGAAATACTTAAAGAGAGATGCGCTCAGGCAAATGTTATAAATGCCGATGCGCTGAAGATCGATCTCCCGGAGTTTGACAAAGTCATATCAAACCTCCCCTATTCAATTTCATCAAGAATAACACTTAAAATATTAAAATCAGGTTTTAAAATGGGTATCCTGATGTACCAGGCAGAGTTTGTGAGAAGGATCACAGCGCCCCCGGGGACAAAAGAGTATGGTAGGCTTTCAGTCTTCACGCAGGCACTTGCAGACGTGGAGATACTTGAGTCAGTATCACGGGATGCATTCTATCCAAGACCGGATGTCCACTCAGTACTCATCAGGCTCAGGCCGAAGGAGGACGTGGTGGAGAATAAAGATCTCTTTCTCGAGTTTATCACGGGATTATTCTCAAACCGTAGAAAGCGCCTGTCAAAGGTGCTTGGCTCGATGGGGTACGATGTGAAAGATCTGGATGACGAAATCCTTGACCTCAGGCCGGATGAGCTTGATGTATCCAGGATCATCGAGCTTTACAGGTCACTCATCTGAATGCAGCACTCTCTCGTATTCCTTCAGATCTTATCACGCTCAGGAGCATCTTGAAATGGGGGTTTCTGCTTATATCCACCCTGAACGCATCAAGCACCATCCCGGCAAACTCATCGTACCGCTTCTTCATCTCCCCCTCAAGCTCGATGTGGTGGAAGCTGAGATAACCATCGAGAAAGAGAGAGGAGTCCCCGATGAGCATCGCAAGATCATCCTCCTTATCCTCAGGTTTCCTGAAGTGCTTGAACTTCTCAAAGTCGATGAGATGCCATTTATCACCCTTCAGGAGTAAATGCTCTCCCTTGAGGTCGTTGTGCTTAATACCCTTCGACCATACGAGTGTGAGAAGCTCAACGAGGTTGTAAAGGTCAAGCCGCCTGATCTTGCCCAGTACCCAGTCCAGAAGGTACTCCTCGAAGTTGATCTCATGCTCGATGTACTCCATCCAGAAGTAGCCGTACACATCCCTGAAGTCCTTCTCAAGCCGTTTATCATAGAGGAAATAGTAAGGGGTTGGCATGTAGGGGATCTTGTAAAATTTGTAGTAGAGCGCCCAGAACTCCTTGTCACCGTCATGCTTTGTCATATGCTTCGCGATGACGTACATCTTCCTCCCTTCAAGGGTGTATATTACCCGAAAGATCCTGTGTGTCGCCCATATCCCGAATTTTGGTGGATAAAAACCTTCTAAAGCTATAACTTTCTTTTCACCACTTTTCCCGGGGCAAATTCCAACAACACCATTCAATATCCTCTCAAGCTCGTTGATATCGAGAATATTGATGGGAAGGGCCCCACTCGGTAACATCCGCTGCTGATCTGCGCCTGAGAGTCTTCTGAACTCCTCTGCAATACCTACCTTCGAGCTTATCTTAACCCAGGGCATAACTCATCGATAAAATCTCATCATCCTTCTTTACTCCTTCTCACCATCAGAGGGTCTTCGTTCCTCCTTCCATCTCTTCCATTCACCCGCAATTTCTTTTATCTCTCTGATCTCACTCCTTTCTTCCGGGGCCTCCTCCTCCAGAAGCTCCTCTGTTTCAACTGGAGAAGGGGGTATTTCGGCGGCAACATCGGGATCAGACTCATCTTTATGGTTTAAAGTACTTTCTGGAGCCGTAACAGCCTCCTCCTCACACACCTCTCCTAAATACCAGCTTATGAACTCTGTGTATGCCACAACAGAGAGGAAGCCGACCCATATCGCGAGGAGGATATGGATGTTCTGGATCGAGATGGCGCCGTTCATCATTGAGACGAGTTCATATGAGAGGAGTTCACCCATCCAGCCAGGGGCAACGAAGGCTCCAATGAGTGGAAGGAGTATCATAATAGCTGTACCAATCACTGTTGAGACGTAGGTTATCACAAGCCCCACAAGAACGGTGTATATGAGAATAAGCAGTATTGATACGAGAACCCCCATATCTCAGGCACCTCCTCGCCTTATCAAAAGAGCGATCACACCCACAACCCCACCGATTACACCTCCAAGAATCAGGAATGCCTTGAGCAGGAATATACCCAGGGCTTTTCCTGTCAGGTTGCCTGCTGTATCAGAAGATGTATCTGATGTCTCATTCTCTACCATCTCCCCCCGGTCAAACATCTCAGGCGGTGCTGGTTCGGCAGGTACGACCACTGGTGGGGGTGCTATCTCTTTCAGTCTGATCGTGAGAGGTCTCTCGATTGTGAAGCTTGAGGAAGTGGTTGAACCATTGAGGTTTGCCTCTGCCGTGTAGTTAAAAAACCCGGGGAAGCTCGATCCAGGGGTAAATCTTGCTGCAAGCAGGTTGAACCTCGCATTTCCGTTCTGATCTGTCATTGCGGATTTGACAGGGTTTCTCTCATCATCGAGTATCACAACCTCTGCCCCTGCTGCAGGCTCACCACTTAACGTTGTAACAGCGACGGTGAGGGTATTATAGATCTGGATGGATGTGTTACCATTTATGGTGAGGTTTGACCAGTTAAGGTATGAATCTGTGATCTTGATCAGTGTTCCAGTCCCAAGAAAGGGGCTCTTGATTGTGAGATCTCCGGTGAGGTTTGAGCGTGTAATGTTTATGTACTCTGCACCCTCCAGCCCAATAGATGATGCGTTAATCTCACCCCCATCCAGCCTCATGAAGACAGAGGAGAGGTTTATACACTCTCCGCTTATGGTTGAGCTGTACAGCTCTGCGATTCTTCCTTCAAATGTAAAGTTCGTGGATTGAACGAGTGAAGAGAGAAGGTGCATCCTTGTAGCCTGAAGTGAGATGATATCCGCGGTGAGACTGGAGTTTTCAAGCTCAATACCCCGGATCATCTCCCCTTTCACCCCTGAGGTATTTATTGTGGATGAGTATGCGGCAAGGGTGGAGTTTTCACCCATATTGATCTCGGTACTCTCACCCTTCCACCGCCTTATACTCGCATTCTTCAATATGAGTACCCCATCCGGTTCAACTGTTACGTTGTGCCTCACAAAGATATCCTCACCCTCTATTACCATTGATTCCCCCTTCTCAACCACAAGCGAGTTCACACCCCTTGCAGCAGCAGGGGTAATCGAGTTTATGAAGAGAATTAGCAATAATATGAATACTAAAGATGAAATATTAGATATTTTTCCACCAAACATCATAAATTATTATTGTATCAAGATCTACTTTAACCTTTTTGCTGCTCTGATGGGATCTTCCCCTGTGTGATCCGGGGTTTTCAGCGTGATCCTGCAGAAGAGTTGCCCACTCACCAGACCGTGGTTCACCCAACCCTTATAAGCTTCGAAGATAAAGCTAAAGGGGGATATCGATGAGAGATGCTATTATCAGGGATGTGGAGCTTGCAGATGAGGGAGATGATCGTATTGAGTGGGCGAGGCGGCACATGCCGGTGCTCGGGCTTATAAAGGAGCGGTTTGAGAGAGAAAAACCGCTTGAGGGCGTCAGGATCGCTGCATGCCTGCATGTGACGGTTGAGACCGCGAACCTTATAAGAACGCTTAAGGCTGGAGGGGCAGAGATCGCACTCGCGGGATCAAATCCCCTGAGCACACAGGACGAAGTTGCAGCAGCACTTGCCAGAGATGGTATCTGGGTTTATGCGTTTCGCGGTAATGAGAAGGAGTACTATGAGTGCCTTGAGGCAGCACTTGAGATCAAGCCGGATGTGGTACTTGATGATGGTGCTGATACGATCGCACGCATCCATGAGCATCATCCGGATCTTATAGGTTCTGTTCGCGGGGCATGCGAGGAGACGACAACCGGGGTCATCCGTCTGAGAGCACTTGAAAGGTCTGGAAAGCTTGGTTTTCCTGTAATTGCCGTGAATGACGCTGAGACGAAGATGATGTTCGATAATCGCTATGGTACAGGACAGTCGACACTTCACGGAATCATGAACGCAACCAACCTCCTGTTTGCAGGTAGAAAGGTCGTTGTCGTGGGTTTCGGGTGGTGCGGCAGGGGGGTTGCGATGCGTGCAAAGGGGCTTGGTGCGAGTGTGATCGTGGTTGAGGTGAACCCGAGAAAGGCGCTTGAGGCCGCGATGGAGGGGTACCAGGTGATGTCGATGCGTGAGGCTGCGAAGATCGGGGAGATATTCATCACGGTGACCGGGGATAAATCGGTGATAAGGGGTGAGCACATCCAGCTCATGCAGGATCAGGCCGTTCTTGCAAACTCAGGCCACTTCAATGTCGAGATTGCGATTGAGGATCTTGAGGCGCTTGCCACCTCAAAGAAACGGATAAAAGATGGGGTTGATGAGTACCTGATGCCCGATGGAAGGAGAATCTATCTTCTCGGGGAGGGGAGACTGATCAACCTGGCCGCGGCGTATGGACATCCCCCGGATGTGATGGATATGAGCTTCTCAAACCAGGCACTCGCTGTTGAGTACATCCTGAAGGCAGAGGGGCTTGAGAGGAAGGTTCATCGCGTCCCGCTTGAGATTGATGAGCGTGTCGCGGAGCTCAAGCTAAAAGCGATGGGGATTGAGATCGAGGAGCTCACCGAGGAGCAGAAGGAGTACCTCTCATCGTGGGAGCTCGGAACGTGAGAGAATACCCTTCAGACCCCGAGTATCATCCTTGTTGTGTTCCTTATAGCAGGCCCGAGTCCGATAACAATCAGTGTGAGTATGAGGATCCCTCTGAGGTCCCTCTCAGCCTCCTCAGATAGTTCCCGCTCAAGCAGATAAAGAAGCGGCAGCAGGATGATGAGCTTGAGTGGGATCATCGGGAGAGCCGTATGCGTGTGTTCAACTATGAAACGCTCAAGAACGTGCTTTCCCTGATAAGAGAGAAGATCGACCCCGATGAACGTGCTTGATGCATCAAGTATGTGGGCGGTGAGGATCGCCATATTCTCCCACGTGGGCTTGATGATGCGGTCTGAAGCTCGAAGGATAAGGTACAGCGGGGCAATCGTTGAGAGGGTGATTATGAGAAGGCAAGGTAGCACCCAGGGGTTCAGAATACCTCCAGAGTGGATCAGGATCCAGAGGTTCAGGATGGTCCAGAGCGTGCCAGCTGAACCAAGCGGCAGGTGATATCCAGCATCAGGCATGAATCTGGCAAGCCTGATTGATACAAGTAGAATCATGAGAACAGCGAAGAACATGAGAAAGTAGATCAACGGGGTTATGAGAAGGTAGGAGAGAGGAGGGGATACCAGGTTCGCGTCCTCTATCACCCTGAGGGTTGATCCAACAAAGATATAAGGGATGAGTGAGAAGATGAATCTGGCGTCTATCCGTATATCAAGGGCTTTGAGCAGTTTAATGATGCCGAATATGCAGATTCCAAGCAGGATAGCCCATGTCAGTGTATTCACAGGGTTGTATCCTGTATCATAGATGATCGGTTCGATGTAATACCTGAGTATGAGATCCTTTACCGGCAGAAAACCACCTGAAAATCATCTGAAGGCGGGGTATATAAGCTTGTTGAGTGAGAGTCGCGCTCCAAAGTGGATGCAGCTTCCACGGGAGATTCTCGTGGGTCATGGGACGATACGTGAGATTGGGCGCGTCTGCAGGAAACTTGGCCTCAGTGGATCTGCGATTGTTGTTGTAGATGATATCACAAAGAAGGTAGCAGGGGATCTGGTCTGTGAGACACTTGCCGATGAGGGATATGATTTTACGGTCTTTGTGACAGATTCAGTACGCACTGAGCGGATCGAGGAGGTTAAGATGCTTGGAGAGGAGGTGGGGGCATCATTTGTCATCGGTGTTGGTGGGGGAACGGTGATAGATCTTGCAAAGATCTCATCCTTCGAGATGAATAAGCCATTTTTGAGCGTCCCGACCGCGGCGGCCCATGATGGTATCGCCTCTCCCCGGGCGTCTGTGAAGGATGGAGAGCAGTCTGTCTCGATGGCTGCTCAGTCACCGCTTGGTATCGTTGCAGATACCCAGGTCATCGCATCAGCCCCATCAAGGCTTCTTGCTGCAGGGTGTGGCGACATCATCTCAAACTTCACCGCGGTTATGGACTGGCGTCTTGCTCACAGGCTCAGGAACGCCCCCTACAGCGCTTATGCAGCCGCTCTCTCTGAGATGACCGCAAGGATGATCATCGAATCATCAGACACGATAAAGCCGAATGTAGAGGAGTCTGTGAGGCTCGTTGTGAAGGCGCTCATCTCAAGTGGGGTTGCAATGAGCATAGCAGGCTCTTCGGCACCTGCGTCCGGGTCTGAGCACAAGTTCAGCCACGCGCTCGATCGAATCGCACCCAAACCGGCACTGCATGGTGAACAGTGTGGGGTTGGTGCGATTATGATGATGCACCTTCATGGAGGCGACTGGAGGGTTATAAGGAATGCACTCATCGATATCGGGGCACCTGTTGATGCAGCAGGGCTTGGAATAGATCCCGAGTATATCATCGAGGCGCTTACCATCGCGCACACGATAAACCCTGAGAGGTATACGATACTCGGGACCGGGATCACAAGGGATGCAGCAGAGAGGCTTGCATCCGTCACAAAGGTGATATGAGCATTATGATTACTATGGAGATGATAGGATGGCTGAAGAGGTTGAAAGATCTGATAGTAAGTCTGAGATTGATCTATGGGAAAGGTTCAAATCAGATGAGATGGAGCCTGACACGCATGATGCTGAGGTGGTCGTGACACTGGTCGGGATGAGGCTTGCAAAGGAGGGGGTCGAGTTCATCTTTACGGGTGTGGCTGAGGAATGTGAGGCATGTCGGTTGCGTAACAGCTGTACAAACCTCGACGAGGGGAGGCGATACCGGGTTGTAAAGGTGAGAAGCGGGACCGAGCACGACTGCCCGATCCATGATGGAGGGGTTATTGCTGTAGAGGTGATAGAACCCCCGATCAGGGCTGCGATCGAATCAAAGAAGTGCTTTGACAGATCTAAAATTATATATGATCCCGGGGTCTGCCGGTTCATCGACTGCGAGTTCAGAGACTTCTGTTTTGCCCCAGGACTTGTGAAGGGAGATAAATACATCATACAGAATGTACTCGGGGATCTGGAGGACGGATGTAAGGATGGTCGGAGCCTCAAGCTGGTTGAGCTGAAGCGAGCTGTTTAGATGAGCGAGATACGGAGGCACTACTTCCTTAATGAGTACTGTATCGTTGCATCCGGTAGAAAGAGACGCCCACATGACTTTGTGAAGAAGGATAAGGGGATCAGAACCTCGGCAAAGGACTGTCCTTTCTGCCCTGGTAACGAGAGTATGACCCCGCCTGAAAACGCGGTATACAGGCTTGGTTCTGGCAGACCATGGGATGTCAGATGCTTTGATAACCTCTATCCCGCGCTGAACAAGCCGCACGGTTACCATGAGGTCATCGTCGATACCCCGGTGCATGACGGAAGCCCTGCTGGCTTCTCAGATGAAGAGATGAACCTGATGGTGGAGGCTTACAGGGATCGGTTCGATTTTTACGCGAGGAAGGAAGGAATCTCCTATGTCTCGATCTTCAAGAATCATGGGAGGGAGGCAGGAGCATCGATCTATCATTCACATACGCAGCTGATTGCTCTTCCACTCATGCCACCAGAGATTGAGAGGGAAAGAAGCATCATCAAACGGCTTGATCGATGCCCGTACTGTTCTATTGTTGATCAAGAGTCTGGATCAGACCGTGTGATCCTTGAGAACCGTGAATGGATCGCATTCTCTCCTTTCTACTCGCAAGTTCCCTTTGAGGTATGGATCCTACCAAGAAGGCATATAAACAACATCACCTATATGGACCAGGCTCAGACATCCTCCTTTATCAGGATCTTCAGGGATATTTTGAGCCGTTTAAGGGATGCGCTTGAGGATCCAGCTTATAACTACCATTTTATGCAGACAATCGGAGAGGATTACCATCTGAACATAAGGATCTTACCAAGAACGTCGATCAGAGCGGGATTTGAGCTTAATACAGGGGTATATATCATAACAGTCCCTCCAGAGGATGCAGCATCTTTTTTGAGGGAGGTCAGGGGGATTAGATAGGGGCTCTCACCCTGTCTGTTAGCGTCCTCTCCTGCTATTAAGGGCTTCATAATCTTTATTAATGAAAAGATCACTTCCTGATCGTTGATACCCGGCGGTGTGATGGATGTGGCAGGTGTGTGGAGGTCTGCCCATCAGGAATGCTTGAGGTTCTACCTGATGATTATGACCGCCCGGTTGTGCGGGTTAAGGATGGTTTATCAAGCTCGATCGGGTACGTCTGACCCCTTTATATGCTCCCCACAAACTTCGGTCGCTTTGACAGGAGTACTGGGAGTGATAGCGGCTTATAGGGCATATCCCCCTGTTCTGCCTCAAGCAGACGTTTGAGTTCATCCACAGTCATCCTGACTTTCTTTGGCGACCTGAGTGTTGACTCCTTTCTCACCGTGACGGTCAAGGTACCCTCTTCAGCCTCTTTTTTACCAACAACCACCACATACGGTATCCATTCACGCCCTGCATTTCTGATCTTCTTCCCCACAGTCTCATCCCGATCATCAATATCCACCCTGAAGGGGAGAGAGGAGGCGATGCTTCTCGCATACTCAAGCTCTCTGTCTGATACAGGGATTATCCTGACCTGGGTGGGTGAAAGCCAGAATGGTAGCATGGGTAGAGCCCCATCTTTATCCATATCCATCCATGCCCGCTCAAGAAGCGCATACATACACCGCTCAATCGCACCTGATGGTGAACAGTGGAGGATGATCGGCTCAACCTGGCTGTTATCCTCGTCAATATATCTGATTCCATACCTTTCAGCATTCTCAACGTCGATCTGGACGGTTGAGAGTGCGCTCGCCTTCCCGAGTGCATCGATGAAGTTGAACTCAAACTTCAGAATGAAGTAGAAGAACCGTTCATCCCATATTTCAAGAAGGACGGGCTTATCAAGGAGCTTTGCAAGCTCTTTTATGAAGTCCGCATGCTCATCATAGAAGTCCTGCGTGAATCTGATCGCAACCTCATAATCAGAAGGATCAAGACCTATCTCTCGGAGCAGATCGATGCACATCCTGTACTGATCCCTGAACTCCCGGATCGCCTCGTCCATATTCCTGCATAATGTGTGCATATCCGGCATTGTGAACGCCCTGAGACGTCTCAGGCCCACAAGCTCCCCACGCTGCTCTCTTCTGAAGCTGTATCTTGTAAGCTCGAACATCCTGAGGGGCAGGTTTTTGTATGAGATACTCATGTCATGGTTCATCAGAAACTGACCGAAACATGCGGCAAACCTCAAAAACAACTCTTTTCCCTTCTGATCCCCCACAATCCTGTACTGTCTTGCTGGGAAACGCTCAAGATACTTTTTAAGCGTCGGATGGCCTGAATCATACATGATCGGGGTCTCAACCTCCATGGCTCCACTTAAAACTGCTTTAGATGTTACAAACTCCTCAAGAAGCTTTTTTATGAGCCTCCCTTTGGGGTAATACCTCAGATTACCCGGATCAGACGCATCCTCATAATCTGCAAGCTCAAGCCTCCTCATGAGCTCAACATGAGGGGGTGGTGTATCAACGACCCTGCTCTTTGAGGCCTCATACTCAAGAAATGCCCTGAGATTCTCAAAACCGGTAAAATCAAACCCGGATGGATCAAGTATCTCCCCACCGGGTGTAAGTATCATGATCCTTGACTCTGCCTTTTCTTCCGCCTCAAGCGCCTCTGTCAGGATCTCTTCTGGCCTTATCGCTCTTGAGAGCTCTGATAGCGGATGCCCTTTACACCTGAGCGTGAACGCCTTGTACCATCCGAAAGGGGCCCTCATAAGGTCAAAATCACTCTTAAGAATATCCTCCATTCTTTTAAGTGTGTATATCGCAGAATCAGGGCTTGCTAAGCTTGAACTCAGATGTGCGTATGGGTAGAGGACGATACGATCTGCATTGACCTTTTCTGCAACCTCTCTGATCTCAGAAACCGCGTCATCAGCAGCTCTATCGAGGTTCCCCTCATCCTCTTTCTCAACAGCGATAAAGACCGCAAGTACGTCATCCATCCTCCCGGACCTTCTCTCATCATCGATTTTTTCCGCAACCCCGGTCTCCCTCTTAACCTCATACTCGAGATAATCTGCGTGTATAAGCAAAAGCCGCATCTTACACCTCCGTTATATTTGAAAGAAGCGCTTCAAGCTGTATCTTCTCATTCGCACCCTCAAGAAGCCTCATATCAAAATCAGCCATCGTGAGAACGACCTCCTCTATACGTCTTCCAAGAGAGGCCCTTCCTGATACAAGCACCTCATGGATCATACCAAGCACCTCTTCTCCCGTCAAACCCTCATCGACCAGAAGCTCCTCGATCAATCTTGAAACCCGGACAGAGTCCCCCCTCATCCCGGCAGATATCAGCTCATCGATCCGCTCATCTGAGAGGCTGGGAAGCTCGCCTGTGAGTGCCAGATACTGGAGTGCATATATCGCATCCCCCATACTCCCTCCTGCACGAGATACGACCTCATGGATCAGCTCTTCATCGATCTTAACCCCTTCAGCAGCGAGTATCTCTCCAAGACGTCTCATGATGAGCCCGTCCCTGATTGGAGCAAGATACAGATTCAGCGCCCGGGATCTTAAAGGAGGAATAATCCTCGAGGGTCTTCTGGTTGTGAATAAAAACCTACATGTGCGATTATAACGCTCAATCATCCTTCTTAATGCGTGTTGTGCCTCAAAAGTGAGTGCATCTGCATTTCTGAAGAATATAACCTTAAAATCTGCTCCTATCGGCATGAGCGAGGCATACTCGTTTATGACCTCCTTAAAAGTCTCAATTACGGGCTTATTCTTATCATAGAAGTGCTCAAATCGATCTTCAGCCTCAAGATACGCCTTACCCCGGTTGAAAAAGTCTGAGGCATCTATCTCAACGAGGTTATCCTCAAATCTCTCGCCATAAAGTCCTTTTGCAAGAAGATAAACGAGTGTACTCTTTCCAACCCCTGCTCTTCCATGGAGAAGGAGGTTCGGGATGCTGCCCCGCTTGACGTACGACCTGAACCTCTCAACAACCGTACGCTGCCCCACCACCTCATCAAACGACCTTGGTCGGTACTTTTCGATCCAGATCTCACTCAAACTGGATCCCCTCCAGATCCCTCACACCATCCTCCCTCAGGACAAATTCGCATGATAGACCCTCCGGACGCGACCTGTGCTTTCTTATTATCGCCCTGCGCCTGCCGCCACTGAGTCTCTCAAGCTCAAGGATCGTTTTAGATGTGTACTCAAATATAAGACCGCCGATGGGGCATAGCTTCTCACTATCGATATCTGTGTAGACCTGGTTTGTCACAACAGCGGCAAAGTTCCGTCTTCTTGCAAGCTCAAGGAGCGTGATCATCTGGGATCCAAGCTGGCGTCTCAGCTCCTTCCCGGTCTCATCGTCAAGCTCGAGGCGGTAGAACATCGTTGCAGAATCAAGTACCACGACACCTATGTCCTCACTGAGGTTCTTGAGCTCTTCAATCGCGCTCTGCTGCTGATGAAAGTTGAGCGGTTCGAAGATCATCACGTTTGCCGCGATCTGCCTGAAGTTCTCACCCGCGATCTGCCTGAATCGCTCAGGGGACAAACCCTCGGTATCGATATACACCGCTTTCTTTCCACGCTTGACACACTCAACAACAAGCTGAATGCATATATTCGTCTTTCCTGAGCCAGGCCCACCATAGATCTGAGATACAGCACCTGCTTCAAACCCCCCACCGAGAAGACGATCCAGGCTCCTGCATCCCGTCTGCCACCGTTCAATAACCGCCTCAAGCTCAGAAGAACGCTCCATTCTCACCGCAGAAACTTCGTCTCAAAACCACGCTCCTGGAGTATCTCACGGGTGAGTCCTGTCAGGACAACCTCTGCAAATCTCAGATCCTCCACCGTCTTCGAGCCTGTCAGGAACATCGCGACCTTCAACTCCTCAAGCACCTGTCTTATTCGATCTATCACAGCATCAGCCCCTCTGAGTGCCGGCTCAACAAGTGGTAGTGCCATCCCACAGACCGTGGCACCGAGTGCGATCGATTTTGCGATATCGATACCACTCCTGACGCCCCCTGTTGCAATCACCGGTATCCCGAAGTCCTTGCATTCAACGATCGAGACGGTTGTGAGTATCCCCCAGTTCCAGAATGCCCGTCCAAGGTGCTCCTTCATCTCATTCCCCTCTGCCTTTGCACGATGCACCTCAATACCCGCCCAGCTCGTTCCACCGGCGCCACCGACATCTATCGCGGCAACCCCTGCCTGAGCAAGCATATATCCAACCTTATGTGAGATCCCTGCCCCGGTCTCCTTGACGATGACAGGCACGTCAAGCCTCGTGCATATCCTGTTGATCGCGGTGATACACCCGATCGCGTTGACGTCCCCCTCAGGTTGTATCGCCTCCTGGAGGAAGTTGAGGTGTATCGCGACCGCGTCTGCATCGATCATCTCAACGGCACGTTTCACCCCGCCAATACCGTACTTTGCAAGCTGTGGGGCTCCGATGTTGGCATACACAAACGCATCTGGTGCCACGTCCCGCACAACCCTGAATGATTCCTCCTGTTCTGGATCTTCAAGTGCTGCCCGCTGGCTTCCAACTCCTATCCCAATTCCAAGCCGCTTTGCAGCCTCTGCAAGGCTCCGGTTGACCTCAATGGTCTCTGGATGCCCGCCTGTCATTGATGCAATCAGAAGCGGTGCCTCAAGCTCCCTCCCGAGAAACCTTGTCTTAAGGCTTATCTCATTCATGTCAATCTCAGGGAGGGCGTTATGAATCAGCCAGACATCTTCAAAGCAGGATACACTATGCTCAACGTCCTCCTCTGCACATAGCCTCAGGTGATCAAGCTTCCTCTTTGATGTTGCGTTCAATCCCATGCACCTTTCATCGCTTTTACAATCATTCGGCAGGATGGGTTAAAGTCTTTTGGTAAGTAACCTACATATAGTATTGTAGAGGCCATAGACCAGGGAGGAGTTCTGTGGATCAGAAGGATGAAAGATGGTTTGATAAGTACCATCCATATCTTGTCATGGTACTGATTGCCCTTTTTGCGGGTGGTATTGGCGGGATGCTCGGGTATCATGGGGCGATGCATGAAAAAGTATCTCAGGAGAGGCTTTGTGCCATAAATCTCACATCAAGTGATGGAGCAATAGTTGTCGGGATATTTGAGGATGTTAAGCGTTCGATGGTCCATATAGAATCTTCAAGGACTAATATAAGCGGTATAAAGCATCCATTTCCGATAAACGGGACTGGTTCTGGCTTCGTTATAGAGTTCAATGGGTCAAGGTATATCCTGACAAACGAGCATGTGATAACAGAGGCCGATGACCTCAGGGTGACGCTATTTGATGGAACGAGGGTGGAGGCAGAGCTTCTTGGATCAGACCCGATGACAGATATCGCTGTGATCAGGGCAGAGCTTCCAGATTATATCCCACCGCTCACACTCGGTGACTCTGACAGGATCCTCCCTGGTCAGCTTGCGATCGCAATCGGTAACCCTTACGCGCTTGATAACACGATCACACTCGGGATCATCAGCGGGCTTGATAGAACAATCACAACAGAATCAGGATACACAGTTCACGGGGTTATCCAGACAGATGCTGCGATAAATCCCGGAAACAGCGGGGGTCCACTTTTAAATGCAAGAGGGGAAGTTATCGGGATAAATAGCGCGATAATGCCATTTGCAGAGGGTATAGGGTTTGCAATACCGATAAATACCGCGAAGAATGTATCATCCGAGATCATAAAGCACGGGAAAGTTATAAGACCGTGGATCGGTATTACAGGCGTGGATCTAACCCCTGAGCTGGCAAAGATGGCAGGGGTTGATCTTGATGGAGGGGTTCTCATCGTTGATGTCTTTGAAGGCGGGCCTGCAGATGAGGCAGGGCTTCGTGGCTCAGGGTCACATCTTGGGGAGGAGAACTTTGAGCCCGGAGATATAATCATCGGGTTTGATGGCAAGCAGATCAGGACGATGGATGAGCTCATAAATGCGATTCTTCAGCATGAGGTGGGGGATGAGGTTGAGATCGTATATATCAGGGATGGGACCAGGATGAAGGCAGATGTGAGGCTGATGGAGAGACCTGGTGGGATATGAGGGGAAAATTTTATCTTAATCCTTGAATAGATGAGGCTGTGATGAGGACGGTATGGTTGCAGATGAGAATGGCCCTGGTTGTTGCAGCACTCTTTGCCATAATATACGCGTTCTTATCTCTCATCGCCTATGCTGCAGGGCTTGGGACCCCGATCGTTTTTGCCATCCTCGCGTCTGTTCTTGTTGGGTTCCAGTTTCTCATCGGCCCCAAGATCGTTGAGTGGTCGATGAGGGTGAGATACGTCGATGAGATGGAAGCACCTCGACTTCACAGGTTAATCGAACGGCTTGCAAGAGATGCAGGTATACCAAAGCCCAGGGTGGGAATTGCCGAGGTCCCGATCCCGAACGCGTTCGCCTTCGGTCGCTCGAAGCGAGATGCAAGGATCTGTGTGACACGGGCGCTTCTTAACATGCTTGATGAGGGGGAGCTTGAAGCGGTGCTCGGGCATGAGATCTCCCATATCAGGCACAGGGATGTCGCTGTGATAACAGCTCTCAGCGTCATACCGATGATCTGTTACTTCATATTCCAGTCGTTCTTCTTCTCCGGCCTCTTTGGAGGGCGTGATCGGAACAACGCAGGTCTGCTCGCAGTTGCAGCAGTTGCTTTCATCGTCTACTTTGTCTCTAACCTCCTCGTCCTCTATGCATCAAGGATCAGGGAGTATTATGCGGATGAGGGGAGTGCAAGGCTCACAGGGAAGCCACATGAGCTTGCATCAGCCCTGTATAAGATGATTTACGGTAGTGTGCGCGTGAAACGGGAGGATTTAAGGGAAATTGAGGGAATAAGGGCATTCTTTGCGACAGATCCGGCTCGAGCACGGAGAGACATAGTAGACCTGATGAGTGCCGATCTTAACAGGGATGGCAAGATCGATCCCTATGAGCTTAGGCGGTTCTCAGCCGAAGCAGGGTCTGTGAGCACACTTGAGCGATTTATGGAGCTTTTCTCAACCCATCCAAACCCTGTAAATCGTATAAAAAGGCTTGGAAACCTTTAGCTTTAAAAATAAGGAAGGGGGTATACCCCCTTAAAGCACACGCCTGCACATCCAGTCGATGAACCGATCAAGCGGGTTCATGTTATGATGCAGGAATATGAACGGCCTCCTCCACCGGTGCTTGTACCCCGGAACCCTTGCAAGGAGGTGGTTTATCGGGTTAAGCACAAGCGGCAGACACCTGTTCCACCATGTTCCACCGATTATATCCCATATCCAGTCACTCGGGTCAATCTCCCTGTACTCCTCCCTGCCCTCGATGATGTTATCAAACTCATCTCTAACAGGCCTGACAATGATCGGACGCTTGATCTTCGCACGCTCGTTTCTTGTGATCTCTCTCCACGGCCCCCTGCCACGGTTAATGTGAGAGAACCTGAAGAGGATGTTAAGCAATTTATATGACTCCCCTCTGCATTCTTTGTAGAGTATCTCAGATAAGAGATACGGGTCAACGAGCCTCCCAAGCCCCTCACCAGGCCGGTTTCCATAGAGCCTTGCGGTTCTGATGTGCCGCTGCTTTCTGATGAGTGTATCTGGATAGAGGTCGTACCTGGTGGGATCATCCTTGATCGTTGCAAATGCCTGTGATGTGACCGTGGGATCCTTTCCTGCGATGATCTGTGAGAGATCCTCAACCCCTTTCTTCTTTCTCTCCTCCTCAAGGACGTACTTTCTCCTCTTCTTGAGCTCAGCCCTCCATGCCCGCTGCTCAGGGCTTTTGTACTCCTCAATCTCACGCTTTATCTGCTCAAGCCATTTCTTCTTCCACTCTTTAAGCTCCTGCTTGACCTTTGCAATCCGTGCCTTTCGCTCTGCCTTCATCTGCTTTATCTCCTGCTTCTTGAGCCAGATCTCAGGGTATATCTCCTTGGGCCAGCGGATATCAAATAACCGCCTGTACCTCCACTGATCTGCCTTGATCTTCTTGATATCAGCCTTTGCCTGCTGGATCTTTGTCCAGAGGATATAAATCTGCTCATCATAGCATGGCGGTACGTTGTGAAGGCATCGATCGATCGAGGCACACCCTGACAGCTGATGGTAACCCCGTAGACGGATCTTATGGGTCCACAGGGTGTGGCCCGCAATCCAGCAGAAGATGTCTCCCCACGTCCAGAAGTTGTAGACGTGGTTGTTGATAAGCTCAAGGTCGTCGAACTGGCCCCTTGACCATGACTCAACCTCCATGCGATCGTTCCAGTTGTAAAGCGGTATCGCCTTGACGTAGTCCTGCCCTCTTATCGCAGGGAAGAAGGCTTTCCCATCGAGCCATACAAACTCGGCGGTCTGCTGTCTGTATTTACGTGCGTGTATCCTGAGAAACTCCCACTTGAGCTCTGGCTTCTGGGTGTTGACCCAGCCTGAGGCTGTATCTGCCATCATGTTGATCTTGTTCGTCCTTGCAGGCTCTTCGTCAACCTCCTGACCCTCTGAGAGGGGGGAGCCGAACTTCGCAAACTTCTTCGGGAAGCGCTCTTTGAGCTCCTGAATAAAAGTCTCATCATCGTATTTTCCCTCGATGATGAGCTTCATGTACTTATCAGCCAGCTCCTTGTCCCTCTTTCTCCCAAAAATTCTCCCCATATCATCCACCTTCTACCCTTTTAATGATTATAATTGCCCTCAAAAATATAAGGGTGTGGGACGATCACTCCTCCACCTGGATGAGATACTGGTTTGCACAGACCGGACACTCTGGATCAGGGATCCATTCACCCTCCTTGTAGAACGTCGAGCAGTTCGGGCACTCGTAGGCGTTGTTTCCCTTCGGCATGAGCCTTATCCTGTGCCCGCACCTGCAAACCGGACAGACCGGAACAATCTTTAACTCAGACTCATCACCCTTCCAGTCACACGCGTTACAGTAGTATTTCGTCATATCGATCACCTACTCCTCCTCTTTCTTACCAACTGCACACATGTTAGCGCATGCCACACACTTCGGGAACCATCCAAGTGCTTCATCCCATTCAAGAAGCTCATCGAACTTGACGTACTTGCTCCTGTACTCATCAATCTTCTCCATCGCATCTTCAGCATTTGTCCAGTCATACGGGGGCTCATCGAGTCCTGTCGCCTTTACTCCACCCATTATGCCCCAGAGACACCGGTTCCTATTGAAGTTGTACGGTGGATAGTTATCCTCACTGATCGCGGATGTCGGGCATGCCTCAAGCCCGGACTTATCATCTGTTGCGACCTTGTTGACGAGCTTCGGGCCGTCCGGCTCTAAGGGTGCGTTGGTGACGATACTTGCAAGCAGTATCCTCGGACCAAACTCAGGTGTGAGGAAGAGATTCTCTATACCCTCCTCTCCAAGGCCCGCCTGGGTTGCTATCGCCTTGTGGCATGGCTGATGCAGCTGGGCTCCACCCACCTGTTGCTTCCGATCAAACGGATAATTCACCTCGATCAGCTTCGCATCGTAGCCTTTCTCCTTGAGGAACCCTACGATCCTCTTCCCCATCAGGTTCACTTCCCGTTCCAGTGTGAGGTATGTTGGCCCAAAACCTGTCATGAATATATACGGATCTTCTTCCTCGTCAAGCTCCAGAACGCCTTCCGGGAAGGCTTTTGCGATCGATATAACAGATTTTGCATCACTGACGAAATCCGATGGAGCGAAGTCTTTCTGCTGGGGTGGATACGTCACAGACTCGGCGCTTGCCACGCCTATCTTATCCAACCCTATCGAAAGCCCATAATTGATCAGCTCTTGCTTCAGATCATCTGCCAATTAGATACCTCCTTCCTAACCTTTAGTGTATACCGCTAAACAGCATATAATACTTTCCATCTTGGCACACACCCAAGGTGGCACGTGGCACATCAAACTTCTCGCACATAGTATATATACATATTCTTTTATCATAGTGTGATGGACGTCAGGAGGTTTGAGGGTGGACTCCTCGGGCTTGCGGTAGGAGATGCACTCGGGATGCAGGTTGAAGGTTCAAGTGATCCCGGGTATATCCGGGACTACGGTGATGCAAGGCCTGACTCTGTAAATGCAGGACTTAAGGCAGGGCAGTACACAGATGACACAATTCAGATGCTCATATTGACTGAATCAATCCTTAAAAGTCATGGATTTAATATTGAGGTCTTTGTATCATCCCTCATTGAGTGGGGGAAGGAGATCATGGCTAATATAGAAAGGGCACGGGGAATCGGTCCAACAAGCCTTGAGGCAATCACGAACCTTCTTGATGGGGTGGACTGGATGAGATCCGGTGGGTTTGGACCCACATGCGGATCCGCGATGAGGGTTGCCCCGATCGGTCTCCTGTATCATCGCAACTTTGATCTCATAGCAGAGATTGCAGCATGTTCAAGTATACCCACACACAGAAGTCCCGAATCGATAGCCGGGGCTGTTTCAGTGGCTGTAGCGGTTGGAGGGGTCACCTCAGGGCTTGAGATAGAAACCTCGATCATAAAATCTGCGGATTATGCAGAGAAACACTCAAAGATACTTGCAGAGAAAATCCGCCTTGCGGTATCACTCAAGAATGAGCCGCCTGCAGAGGCGTTCAGCAAGATCGGGAGATCTGTCCTTGCTGCTGAGGCTGTTCCTGCTGCAATGTATGCCGCACTTTCTGGGGAAAGTTTTGAGGATGCACTCCTGATTGCTGTCAATCATGGTGGAGATACAGACTCAATCGGTGCTATGACCGGGGCGATAAAGGGCGCCTATCACACGATCGATGGCATCCCCCTCAAGTGGCTCATCAAGCTTGAGGACTGTGAGGAGATAAGATCATCTGCAAAAAGGTTATATGCTCTATGTGAGAGTGTGTTCTGATGGGAACATGGGAGGAGCACAGAGAGGGGGCCAGGAAGCAACTTGACATCTCGCTTGTTACAATCTCAACATCCAAGTATCTGGATCGCACAAAGAAGGATATATCCGGGGAGATCGCCCGCAATCTTCTTGAGAAGACCGGACATCGTGTTCTCTCGACCACCATCATCCCTGATCGGAAGGACATGATAAGAAGGGAGCTACTCCGCCTCCTGATCTCAGATACAGATGTGATCATCACAAGCGGGGGAACAGGGCTCACTTCCGATGATATCACGATCGAGGCGATAACGCCCCTCTTCAAGAAGGAAATACCGGGATTTGGTGAGCTCTTCAGGAGGCTGAGCTATGATGAGATCGGGGGAGCATCAATGTTAACCCGTGCAGCCGCCGGGGTGATTGAGGGTAAGCTTGTCATCTGTCTACCTGGCTCTCCTGATGCCGTGAGGCTTGCACTTGAGAAGATCCTCCTGCCAGAGCTCCCCCACCTCATGCGGCATATCTCAGAGTAGATTTTGATCCAAAGCTTATTTAAGTAAGGCGTGAGTTGAGGTACAACTATGGGCAGATACACGAGGTACGTAAGTTTATGGCTCCTCTGCACCACGCTTATACTTGTATCTATCAACCCTGCAGGTGGCGCCACGACCACTGAGCCCACCGTGATGGTCACAAACTACACGATTGATCCTGCTATTTTCATCCCAGGTGATAGAGGGACACTGACTGTCACAATCACAAACCGGGAAGCCTCATCATCCCAGACGTTGACCACGACAAGCACAACCTCCACCACGACAACATCCACGACCTCAACCTCAGAGATCAAGACGAGGATCGAGGATGTCCGGCTCTATACCTATAGCAGAGGTATCGGGTCGGTCAGAGAGGACATGAAGCGGGTTGTCTATGATAAGCCCGGGGCACTTGCACCTGGTGAGAGCATCACGCTGACCTTCCCGCTTGAGGTGGATGTTGAGGATGGGAGGTACCTGCTGGAGGTGAGGATCGCGATCGAGGACGGGATCAACGTCCGCTACCCCATCCTGATCACGGTCGATAGCTCAGCGGTTGAGCCTATCCTGATCGATATTCCCGATGAGATCTCGCTCAAGGGATCACGGGTGATCCAGCTTGCGGTTGCAAATACAAGGGCAAACCGTGTCAAGGGTGTCAGGATCACACCACACGCTGAGAACTTTGAGTTTACACCTGAGAGCATCTTTATCGGGGAGATGAAATCAAACGAAAAGAGGAGGGTTAACTTCACACTCACACCGCTGAGACCAGGGTCATCTACGATCACGTTCAACGTCGAGTACAGGAACGGGGATAACCTCCATACCGTCTCACTCACCCGGGAGGTTGACGTGGTTGATCGCGACGATCTCAGGGTCATACTCGTCTCATGCCCTGGGGTGATACCAAGGGGTGGGAGCGGGAAGATAGAGCTTGATGTTGCAAACGGCAGATCGAACGATCTATCAAGCGTGCGCGTTATCCCGATACACGACGAGGCGTTCAGGATTTACCCGAGTGAGGTCTTCATCGGCGATATGGAGCAGGACGATATATTCACCGCGGAGTTTGAGATCCATCCAACCACAGCCGCATCAGGTCTTGAGAATATATCATTCAAGGCGGTCTTCAGGGATATGGGTAACGATAAGCTATATGAGACAAATCCTCTTGTTGCCAGGATCAGAATCGAGGAGAATGGTGAGGATACACCTGGCTTTAGCATCATCTCCATTCTGGTTGCGCTTTTCATTGCAGGATTCATTATATTCCGGAAGAGGTGAGTACTGCCTTTAATGGTTTTGTCCAGTTGAAAACCCATCAACCATAAATGGGTAACGAAGCCCTACCTGTGATGGGTATTTCAGATTGAAGCAGGAGGGGATCGAGGAGAGGATAAATGCAAAAGGTGCCAGATGCTTCGGTGGGGAGGAAAGAGCATTCGTTTGTGTTCAGGTAACTTTTATCAACCTCTGAATATAATAAAGATGTATGCCAGATCAAATCTCACCCCCAGATCCTGGATACGAAGGTTCAAGGTTTCTTGCATGGCTATCAAAGCATGGAGGCATTCAGAATTTAAAAAGCTGTAAAAGCAAATGTGAACAGCTCGGGTTAAATATTGACACAATCCTCAGAGAATGGGGCACAGAGCGTATAAGGATCAATTTAAGCAGGGGAGAAAAAGTGGTTGTTTTAGTAGATAAGGTGTGGGCAGGTCAGTGGACAAGATATTATGACACTTTTATTCCCCACCACAGACACTGGAAAAGAATATAATTTTTCAGTTACCGAAAAGATTTAATACAGTTATGAAACATATCTACATATCTAATATATATGGTGATTATGATGAGTGAAGAGACTCCCCGGCTCCCAGAGGAACTGGAAAGGTATGTGGATAAGCCATACGGCGGCATCTTTGGGGACTCTGTAAGGATAAGAATCATCGAGGAGATTGTAGCAGATCCTTACCGCGACTACCGCCCGAAAGACTTTGAAAAAATGTTTGGGGCTTCACCACCTACCATCAGAAGAGTTCTCAATGACCTTACGGCGCTTGGCTTACTTATAAAGGATTCACGCGATGTACAGCACCCGGTTTATCGCCCGAACCTGCGATCAAAGAAGATTATTGCACTGACGTTTCTGGCTTATGCAGTAGTAGATGATAGAGACCACACGAAACTCATGGATGAAGCTATCTGGGATTACTACTCTAAAGTACTGAAAGAGGAATTTGAACCTCTTGCAATTGCCACTACCCTGAGTTACGAAAATACAGGCAGAACCTGGAGAGGTTTTAGTGATATTAAGAGTATCACCGAAGAAAGCTGTATCCTTGCAGTAGCGGAGGCCTGAGCTGATGGAACATGAGGAAGGTGAGGAACGTACTCCTGAGAAAGGGCACATACGGGTCGCAATTGATCTCAGGAGTTTGTATGAATTCGATCCAGAGGATGTGTCAGTAGATATCTCTGTTGTACGTTACTCTAACCTCGCATATATCCAGGTTTCACATCGAGATGTTCATATCGATTTTCTGGAGATGCCTGGCATCAAAAAAGACGGTAAAACTCGCATCAATGGAACACGGATTTATATGTCCCATGCGGCGGCTCAGAAGCTTGCCAGGGAGTTAAACGAGGTTTTAGAACGGGTTCATTCCAGCGGTGGGATGGAGAAATACCAGGGCTAAAACCTTTTTCTATCACAAAATGTCAATCCTCGTAAGTTTCAATTTGTTTGTGTTTAGGTAGTATGTAGGTAAGTAGGTAGGTAATATTGTTGAATTAAGAATATTTTGACATAAAGCTTATATACCGTAAAATCAATGTTGGGGATAATGGAGGTGAGAATATTTGACTGAAGAGCGTGCCATTGTCAGTGTTATTGTTATTGTGGGGATTCTATTATTATTTGCATACACTCTTTTTCAACTGAGCAAGTATGCAGATATGATGGCCGGGGCCTTTAAGAGTGTTGCACTCCTCGGCGTGGTTGCAGTAGTAGCCATAGCTGCGGGTATTGCACTAAAAAGGATGGTTAGTTAAGTCACTCGGAGAAGAGGTAAAAAAAGGTTAACGCAGAGATGGCTGTGGTAGTAGTTCCACCAAACCACTTTATCACCGAACCTCACTCCCGGCAACCCCCTCAAACGGCCTCTGCAGATCCAATCCCCTCATCCATCTTGCTTACAGGCTCGATGAGCTCCTGTTTACTCATCTGGCATAGCATCTGGTGATGAAGTAGCGTATCGCGGCTTTGTTTTATCTGAGATGGGGGATTGATCAGGTAACTTCCCTGCGTTTTCTACCCCACGCTTGAACTCGTGGACATGGATGAATAAAAAGAAGAGGGCTTTAAACCTGGTGATCTAAGCCGCTGGTGGACATGTTAAAACCACACCATAAGCTTGCCACTACCCCGTTATTTTCCATCAATAAAAAGGTTGTGGTTTAATACCGATAATCCATAAGGATATAATCATGGAAGGCTTAAAAAGATATCGGGTGCATGAGGTCAAGGGATCACTCAAGGTATCGCTGCCACGTGTGCTTGCTCAGGCTGTGGGTATCAGGAAGGGGGATGAGGTTGTGTGGGTCATCACGAAGGAAGGTTTGACCCTAAAGAAGATTTCTTGAGTTAAATCCTGTCCTCTTCCATCCAATAAAGGACATACTCCACATAACCCCATACTCATCCGGTGCTTTCTTGGACAGGGTTGACCTGTCCACACATCAAAGAGGACAAAGGGGTTACCTGCCTTTGCCTTCTCCCACTCCTTCTTTATCTCTGGATCCTGCTTTGCTACCTCAAGGATCTTCTTAGCCTTCTTCACAGTCTTATCTGAGATGAGTAAGCCCTGGTCTCTGGCTTTTTTGACTGCTAACTCAATGGATCTTCCTTTGTCTTCGGTGGGGGGTTCTTGACCCACCACCGAACTTTTGAAGAGAGGTTTACCATTTTTATCTTTACCTGCTAATTGAGTAGCCTCTTGCCTCCTCCTTGCTCTCTCCTCCTCAATCTCTGCAAGCTTAAGGACAACTTCGGCTTTCTGTGCTGTGGTGAGGTGTCTTCTCATAATGCCTCAAAAATGGCATATTTTTCACACCTCAGGTATCATAATACCCCCTCCCCTTCGAGATGCTCGAAAAACCCCTATTTTGAGGCTGTGGGTGGAGCAAAAAAAGTTGTCAAGGAGGTAACCGAGAGGCAAGCTTATCATTGCTCCACCCACGATGGCACACAGCTCCCTTATTCCGGGCGGTTGCCCCGCAGCACAGGCTGCCACACCAGTGGTATTCAACCGCTGTTCATGGCGCTTGTTCTTACGCGGCATGGATGCCAACCCTCACGCCCACCAATGGATTAAGTGTGATTCACACTGATTCGCCGCCGCCACCGAGGCCCCTGATGCTATAGATGATGATGCCTGCCATCAATGCAATCACCACGATGAGCATCATAGCCCACCCAGTGTTCATGACAGAAACGACCTTCTGTGAGGCTGTGTAAAACTCGCTGCTCTGGTCAATTGAAGCGATGTCATACACCTGATCGGCGACATAAACAGAGATCGCGCCGATGATCACGATGGTGAAGAGAACCATGCCAATCGTTGATACACTATCAACCTGCGCGCAGTGATCCTGCATGAACCTTCTTGCCTCAGCCTTTGCCGCTTCCATGATAAGCCTGCACCTGTCAACTACATGACCAAGCATATCTGTTTCACCTCCATTAACACGATTAAATATTATCCATTACTATTTAAACCTACTCCTCTCTCGAATCAACTTCACACACAATTTATCTACGATTTTTTGTTCTTTTTCTTCTTCCCGACTTCACACCGAGCATCTCCAATGGTGTGGCAACCGGGGCCACTTCCCCGAACCCGAATGCCCCGAGGTATGTGGATATATCCTTCTTTTTCTGCTTCCTGGGCTTCCGCTTTTTCGTTGGTGGCCTCCCCGGTGGTTTTTGACGTGGGGTGAACGTGACTGGCTCAATCCTCATATCCGGAAGATACAAAACACGCGGGCGTGATGTCACCGCCTGCCTGACCTGCCTGAAAACATCAGCAAGCGGCTTGCTTTGCGCTTTGGTTTTGCTTGATGTCTGGGTTTTTGTTTCTACTGTGGGGGTAGATACAACCTCGATGATGGATTGAGTTTTTCCCTCCCCCTGTGGGGTTTCCTGTCCTGTAGTTTCCTGCCCTGTAGTTTTTCTTGTGAATGATGGTACAGGTATTGTTGGTGTCTTGCCTGATGCGCGTGCTTTGAAGCGGGGTGTGCCTGCAGCGCCAAGCATACCCATAAATGTTTCAATACCGCCACGAGCCGGTATGCGTGGCTTGGGCTTTGACTCGATGACCATCTTTTTAGCCCTGGGTCGTTTTATATCTTCAACAACAGACTTTGCAGCCTTATTCACATCTTGCCCAACTCTCTCAAAAATATCCCTGAGTCTGGCTTCTCTGATCATCGATTCAAGCCCACGATCAAGCTCAAGTGTCTTGACCCTCCTTGTGGCTGTTCGTGTTTCTGTTCGTGTCTCTGTTCGTGATTTAAATGCAGTGGCCGGCTTCCGTGTCCTTCTGTATGCAGATTTACCAAACCTATTCATCCACCTCTCCTGTGGGGTCTCCCGCCCTGTGGTCTTTTTCGGGCGTTCGTGTACAGATTTACCAAGCTTATCTGCCCATTTCTTAAACTCAGAAGGCTTTGGCTCAAACCCAAACAGCTTTTTCAAATCCGGTGTGAGCTCAACAAAGTAATCCCCGGGTATTGCCTTACCACCCCATCCAATCTCAGGACGCCTCACCCCGCCTATCTTCTCTCTGAACCGTGGGAGATAGGGTTTCTCAGTAAACACACTATATCGGGGCTTTGCACCAAAGTATATGCCCTGGCGTGGTTTATGTCCGACTCTAAGCTTTCTGTATCCATATCTCACAGCATGAATCTGGGGTCTCTCGAACCTGGCTTCCTCATAAAATGGCTTGACCAGCTCAAAACCCCACGCTGGCTTCGTCTTTGGTGTGAAAGGCTGTACAGTACCACCCTTACCCTTTGGTGTGTCACTTATCCCTATTAGGGAGCCTTTTCTTGCACCAGTACCACGTGGCTCAAATTGTTTGAAGGTTTCTTTTCCAAGGAAATACCCCTTCACATCTGCGAGTTGTGACATGTATTTCTCATAAGCGGCGATATTCCCAAGTGATACTTCCTTCTTCGTGGTTTCTCCAATCCTGTATATGTCACCGGAGACCTTCGTGGTTTTAGTTGACACCTTAACACTTTTTACCACAGGTTTTGTGCCAAACACAAGGGCTTTGTAATCCACTTTAACCGGTTGCCCTTCCTCCATGATTCTCGAAAACTCGGTTTTTCCAACCAGCGGCTTGCTTTTCGATCCCCACCTGATACCCAGACCTTCATATTCAGGTGTTGTGATTCTGACCGGCTTTGGTGCATGCTCAACAGCCTTTCCCCCTACCTTACCAAAAAACCACATTGCTGCAAGATCACCGGCAAGCTCAAAAACTCACCCGGCTCTCCCCTGAGCTTCTCTGGAGCTGTTTTAACCCACTCTTTTGTGCTTGTCACAACCTCCTTGCCTGCTGCAACCGGCCCCTCTGTTACCGCAGTCTCTGCAAGTGCCCCCAAACCAACCACATCGCGCGTAAAAGCAATCGGGAACATCACCATTGATTCCGGTCCTGCACTGTGCCTGTATTTCTTCTCCCCCCATGCCTCAAGCTTGAGTACGGCCTTATGGAACGGTCGTTTTTCCTTCTCTATCTCCTTTTCAAGGGCTTCTTTTCGTAGCTTACGCTCATGTAATTCCTTCTTCTTTGCCTCCTGCTTAACAATATACTCACGTGAATACCCGATGAGTTCGCGGTACCCCGGTGGTAGTACCTTTATCTCCTTCGGTATTTGTTCAGGGGAGGCTGTCACACGTGCTGGTGGTTGATAATATTCCATTACAGTGGGTGATGTCTCCTTCTGCTTCCCTGCCTTTTTATACCACTCAGGTGGAGTGGTTGTCACACGTGCTGGTGTTGGGGATGGAAGGGGTTTGCCGGAACCTATTACAATATCCTCAAAACTCAGATACCCTTTCTTTTTAGGCTGCTGCTGCTTTTGTGGCTGTGGTTTTGGCTTTGGCTTTACCGGCTCTGTCCAAGTTGCTATAAGCTCATTTTGCTTGCCAAGTGAGAAGGAAAAAGGTACATCAGCGGGTATGAGCTTCTTCACATTCTTCGCAGCCTGCTCATAAGCCTGCCGGATGGATTTTGCCACAGCTTCAAACTCCTTGAGCCTACCACCGGCCCATGCAGGAGCCTTGATGCCATATTTTTTACCACCAAACTCAACTTCTGTCCTGACCTGCTTTGCAACACGTGATGGATAATCACCACGCTCAAGCTTCCATTGAAGTATGCCAAGATACTCAGATTTGGTAGGAGGGTTTGGAAGTGGTACAAAGGTTGGCTTGCCATGCTCCCACAGCACAGTACCCCATTTATAGCCAAGTGCTCGTGCAACATCAGGTGGGTTTGCAGCAGCACCCATCATCTGTACCTTGCCATCCTCAATCTTAACCCACATGCCGCCTGAGTGGGTTTGGGATGGCTTGATGGGGGGTCTTCGTTGTGTGGGTGTTCCTGACTCCGGGATATAGAGAATACCATACTTTGTTTGAACCTGTTTGTACCACGTGCCGCTGAGCTTTATCCTGCCCATTGGCTTTCCTCTGCCGGCCCTGTACTCCTTCATCATCTTCTCTTTTCGCTCACGCTCCCGCCGGATTCTCTTCCTCCTCCTTCTCTCACGTTCTGCCTTCTCACGTGCAATTCGCTGCTCAATCTCCCTCCTCTTCCTCTCAAGCTCTGCCTGCTGCTCTGCACGATATCGCTTGAGGGCTTCCTCACGCATGAGTGAGGGGTAGATGGGTATATCACGCTGGATATCTTGCTTCAGCTTCTGGTATTCGGATTCGCTCAGTTTCATGATATCTCCCTCAACATTCAATCTCCACATTAAAATATGCAGATCTCTTATAAAACTGTTTGGTGTGTGATTTACAATTCAAAAAATGAAAAAAGAGGGTGATAATCCCCCTCAAGTGTATATTTCCACACCACAATCGTCTAATTTCTCCCTTACAAAGGGAGAACCCCGCAGCCGCTCCATAATCGTCTCAAAGATCGAAAACGCTGCATTCAAGTCATTGTCCTCGATCTCGATTGCAAGCACATCCTCGCCGATTGAAAGCTGAATCCTGGCCATTCAATCATCCTCCTGGTAGATTGCAATCAGGATGATGTATTTGGGTTTTTTTCCGGAGCATCTCTCGAAGCTCGGCGTAGGCTTCACGTCTCTGCTGCCCATTATTATGCTTCCCCGGGGGCGCATAAGTCTGAAGTTGCTCCCATGGACTGCAATTCTCGCAGAATTCGGTGCCGGCCGTCGGACACCCGCAACAGAAGCACCATGTGTCTTTCATCATCTTCTATCACCTCCATTAAAGCTAAAATCATCTTTCTCCTGGGGTGTCTTAATGTTAAAATGATGCTTTAACATTAAGACCCTCTCTCCTTCTTCTGTGAGACAGACCTTTTTGATCTGTGGTCTCAAAATCTCGATATGTGGGTAAACACACCCTTTTTTTGTTTTAAATTCCAATTTTACAAGCCCCTTTTCTTCCAAATTTCTGAGCGACCGGCTAAAACTCACAGCAAAGCTTGGGATGTGACCCCTCCCATAGGCAAGTGCAGCAGCCGTTTTCAACCCTCTGTAATTGAGTTCCCCACCACTATCATTGAGAATCTTTAGAATTACAAGCTGTAACCTACTGAGTCTTCTATCTGGCTTGGGTGGGTTTTCCTCCTCGTTTCTCATCTTTTCCATTAAATCGAGGAAGAGGAGGTCAAGAGGAGTTTCCCCCCGATCTTTTTCTCTCCGTGGCCACATCCATCTACCCCCTTACTTCCGACGCATCATACGTTTTAATGCATCGAAGGGACCAGTCAAACGCTTTAACTTGGCCTATACCATGACTGGCAAGCACATACCCTTTAGGCGGGGATCCTTCGAGAACCCAGAGTTCCACCCTGTAGTTATCCTCTTCGTATGAGTCCGGTGGACTCGCTCTTAACCACGCTCGTGATGTTTCATCCTTCCCTTCATATCGTCTGACTACGACCCGCTTTGCCTTTTCAATCAGTTTTTTCATTGTTTCCTCATACATTAACATCACCTCCGTTCAAATCCGTGAAAATCATACCGAGAGCGCTACGGAGGGTTAGATCATTTGGATCTCTCTTGAGAAGGCCTAACAGCTGCAACTGGCTTGTCGCAGCCTCAATGAAGCTGTCCCGCTTTTTGTTGTTCAGGAGCTGCTTGTTGTGTTGTATGAAGTCTTTGAGCTTTCGTATTATTGTGTTGAGGTCATCGGTGCCGGTGATTGGATCAGCAATACCCCGACCCTTAAGGGTATGCATTTCTGCGTCCGGTTCGTCCACTTCGCCCGGGCCGGACGCACCGGGCGCAAAGGACGCAAGATTGACATTACTAAGGGGGTGGGGGTGAGAGTGATTATTGTTACTCTTTTTATAGATGTTGATGAATCGCTCTCCTGACTTCCCGCGCTCAATCATCACTCCAATCGCTGCAAGGTTGGTCTTAAGCCGTTCAAGCTCCTCTGAAAGCCCTTTGGGCGAGCCTTTCCACTCCCTCGATCGTCTGTCCACCCCAAGCTCTTTTGCCTTAAGATTGAAAATCTGTAACAGCTCGCTTGCCGTCCCCTGCCACTGCCGTTCACCATCCAGGAAGTTGTGTCTGATCCCCTCCTCATTAATGTAATATCTATCGTTAATCAACGCAAGCAATACACTCCCCATTATCGAGCTCTCAACGACCCGGATATTGTCGTCACCCTTCGAGCTCAAATAATCCTCCAAGAATGTTCCTGCCTCATAACCAAGCGCTCTCAAACACGCTTCGCCCACCTCTGCGTAGTCAAACATACGTACCTCACCCGGGATCCTGATTTTTTCGCTCTTGAGTACCCTCAGTGTCTTTGAAAGGAGATCGAGAAGCGCACCGAAGAGCTGTGGTTTTGTTGCTTCAAACACCTGTTGTAGTCCTCGCTCGCTCCTGTTATCCTCACGCCTCGTCAGTTTGAAAAATAAGCTTCGATCCACCACATCTGGCCGGTATAGTGGAATTAATATGCCGTTCAACACGATAGCCCGCTTGTAATTGTAGATCACTTCATCCTCGTCTGTATAAAGTGCCCGCTTTGTCTCTCCTGCCCCCGTGACAGCCCTTGCGAGGACGTCTGACTGCCAGTCCCTGATCATACCCTCATTATCGAAAACTGCACAGTAATGGTGGAATAACGCAATGATCATGTCATTATCCCTCGTTGGCATCCTGAGTGTTTCAGTTTTCGATGGATCAATCAAATCTTTAATCCATTTGGAGAATGTGGTTTTTCTGGAACCGTGCTGACCGTAAAACACTATAATCGGTCTTGGAATCTCCGGGAAGAAGTATGAGATGACCGCTGTGAGGAGAAGCCGCCTATCTCGCTCGTTTTCAATCGTGAAAAAGTCCCAAAGCCGTTCAATCCTACCACCGTGCTCCGGTCTCGCCTGTGGTCGTTGATGCTGTTCTCTTCTGAAAAGAATGGGTGGATCTGTGGTGATTCTCCACCCGCTCTCATCAATCTCAATAACCTCACCGGCCTCGTTTGCAAGGTCGTAATAGATCTTGCCGTTAAACTCACCGATCCTGTTCCACAGGTAGAATTGGCTGCCGTCAAACCTCGCAATGCCCGACAGGGTTGTTGTTGCCGTCGTCAACGCTTCATTACTCAATGTTTTTTGTTCGGCTTCCCACCACACCCGAGCGAGCCACTCTTTAAATTCACGTGATCTGATCCTCAACGCCCGTGTTCCCTTTTCGTTTTCGATGATCGCATGTGGTTCGTCGTATTGATCGCAACCGATTCCTTTGAGAAGACTCAGGGCGAGAGAAACGAGTCTGTCGTTTTGAGACTTTGGCTTTGAACCCCCTTCCTTGGTCGATTCTTCGCTTTTTGTGTTTTTCCTTTCCTTACACAGCTCACAGAGATGACTCACAAGAGAAGCGCAATCCCGCTGTATCGTTGCACACCTGTGAGGCCGTATCCCCCTCACCCTGGTCCGATCAATGTGTGATTGTGTGACCGCCGAATCATAATCTGCCTGCAGTTTGAAGACCTCGTGAATCTCCTGATCTGTATATCCTGCTGCAACGAGCTCAGCAACCAGCGCAAGCCTGAAATGATGCCCATCTCCGCCTGTGAGCTGCCAGCGCTGCTCTATCGCCTGTTTAAAACACGGGCGTAGCTCCCCTTTCACCTCTGGTGGATTTGCGGGCTGTACATCTCTCTCAACCTCAAGATTCAGGATATAATCTCTCAATCGCTCATCTTCACTTCTCACAAGTGGATCAACAGCATAAGAAAGCCTGTGCGGTCTCTCTGGTGTATCCTCCCCCTTTATCGATCTGGTGCCGATCACCTTGATGATGCGCGGTAAATCACCGATGTTATCGATCTCTGCGCGATCGTTCTCAAACTTCTCTTTGATTAGCTTCTGGAATGCCTGGAGCTTTGCCTGTACCGCTTCCCTGTTCTCATCGTCAAGCTCGATGGGTGGAATTCCTGACCATAGCTGGAAGCCGTTGCCGCTCATACACTTGATGGGTCTATGGAACCCCTGAGACTCAAACCACTCGATGATCTGATCTGCAACCTCCTCAGCCTTCTCAAGCTCCTCATCCGTTGCTGGCTGCTTGCTGTCTGGTCGTCTCGCATCAACATCGATGATCGATGCATTCACAGCTGCTATATCCTCAGCCCTCCCCCTTCGCTGCTTTCGTGGATTGATACCGACATAGACGTTATAATCACCATTAAGCTGCCTGCATCGATCTACAAAGTCATCCTCGTCCTTCACAAAGTAAATTACTGGCTTCTTCTCCCCGTTCGGATCGATTCCTCGGATCTCGGTGAGTGATTGGTGTGCTAAGAATCGGTAGACCTGTCTGACAGTCAGAGCATCAAACTCTAAGCCTCCGTGTGCTGAATCGAAAGGCTTAAGTATGCTGGTATCCGGAGATGTATTTGTAAAGCTCTCATCTTTGTCCATATTTTTTTTCACCTCCCCACAATCCTCACACCGTTGTGAGGCACGATTTGGACCAACCCTGCATTCTCCATCGCGGTGAGGAGATCCCACACCTCGCCCCTTGTGAGCCTGAAATAAGGTGAAAGAATCCTGTAAACCTCACCGAAGCGTATTATGCCTGAACGTGTCCTGTTTTTTGCTTTTTCGTCAAGTAGCTTAGTTGCTTTTACCAGGAACTTCGGTACCTGCTTCTTTTCCTCGATGAGAACTACTGGATCCATGTAGGGTTCCTCCTTCTTTTTTTCCAACCTCTTCCAACCATTTCCCAAGAAATTCAAAGACTCGCTGCATCCTTTTCACCTTCTGTCATCTCGAGGATCTTTCTCATCCCAGCTTCAATGAAAGCGCTCCGGGATATTACTCCGTTCCGGGTCTGTCGTGCGCGGTCAATCTTCTCAAGCACCTCGGGACTCATCGCGATGTTTACTATTTTGCGGGTCATGTTTCAAACCTCCAATTTCTACAACAAAAATGGGGAAACTTATATATATGTGTTAATAACAAATAGTTTGTTAGGTGATCGAAATGCCAACGAAAACGACTCTTGAGAATATCTTAGACAAACCCAATATCCTCAAAATCCTTTGCTCCTGGGAGGGTAGGAAGGAAGAATGGCTCAGATGGAGTGAAATCAAAAAACAGACAGGTCTGGTAGATGTTGAGGTCAGCCGGGGCTTAAATGCGCTTGTTAAATTCGGGCTGCTTGAAAGAAAACTTAAGGGCAGGACTGCCTACTACAGACCGACCTTTGAGTTTATCAGAGAAATACTCAGATCCAGTGATATCGGCTTTATCAAAAAATTTCCGAAAGAAGAGATTGATCCTGGTCCCTTTGATCCTGAAAAAGGCTATTCCTCGACTATTTATACAATTCTTCCAGACCTTGATAAGCACGAAAAAACGGAAATAGAAGAGAAACTCTCAGAGGTTTTTTCAGCCCTTGACTCTTTTGCAGAGGTGCTGAATCAAATCTTCATGAAAAAGTATCTCACGGATCTCTACGAAAGCCTTGAAGAGAACCTCGCTGAAGTAACTGAAAAAGAGAAGTGGTTATATGAGCTGCTCGATCCGGAATCAAAACTATACGACCTGCTCGCGGGATCAGAAAAAAACAGGAAAGGAGAGATATACAAAAAACTCATTGATATCTGTGTGGCGATGGGGCTGGAACCAACGCCCGATAACATCGTGGCGCTTGTCCATCATATTTTTAATGCGAGAAGGAGGTATTCTTATCCCCTTGGTATCGTGTGGCGATATCAGTTTGATCTTGAGAAGCAAATTAAGAGGAGAGCTCGGGAAGGAATCTAAAACTCAAAGAGGTCCTCCTCTCCTCTTTCCTTTACTACATTAAAAAACAACCTCTTCACGTCGGGATGTTTTTCAGCCAGCTTTTCAAGGAATGCGATCAGGACGTCTTCAAACCTGTCTTCCCTGCTGTAATCTCCATCCAGGGGCAGGTAACACCTCTTACAAAACCGCACACCCGGCTCATTCACCTCACCACACCGCGGGCATTGGTCAGGCTTGAAAGCCGTTCCGTTCTTCCTCTTCTCATCCCTAATACCGTGCATTGCAAGAAGCGCATCATCCACGTCCCGCCCGCTCAGGTGGACATACACCGCCGCCATCTCCGATGACTGTTCCCACCCAAAACACTCTTTCATTTGGGCCTCTGTCAGGTGAGATGCAAGGTGTGTTGCCCGTGCATGTCTGAAAGAGTGTGGATTTACCCGCTTCTTAACCCCTGCCTTTTTAGCAAGCTGCCTCAATGTCCTTGCTACAAAACCGTAGCTTAAATGCTCATTCTTCCACTTCGGGTTGTTCGGTGTCGGTATCTTCCTCCAGAGGTAAGCTTCTGGATCGTCCTTCATGGGATGCTCCTCTATCCATGCCTGAAGAGCCGGTACCGACGTGATCAGTCTCACCCTCCTGCTCCCAGTCTTCCCGTGCACATGCAGGACCGCACCATATTGATCAAACTCCAGGTGCTTGAGTCTGAGTGGCAGGAACTCCCCGATCCGGCAACCTGATTCATATAATGCAAGCACGAAAGCACGATCCCTTGTGTTGTATGCCACACCAGCCATCGCCTTGATCTCCTCCTCTGTCAGGATCTCATCAGGAAGTTTTGAGCCTGTCCTCACCGGCTTGATCTTCAGATCCTCAACAAGATCATCCTTCCCGATAAATCGCAGGTACTTTCTCAGGATGACCTTCTTATCATGCTTGGACCACTCCGAAAAATCACCCATCTCAATTGAGAGGATGAGCCGCCTGATGTCATCCTCACCTGCCTCCCTGAATGACTTGCCAAGCTCCCTTGACAGTGGGCGTAGAGTGAATAGATATTTGAGCAGCCTGGATGACCCGATCCCATCCATCATCGCGCTCTCACAGAACCGCCTCACATCCTCCCTGTCATCAGGATGTATGCCCTCGAGAATCTCCTCAAACTTCTCTCTAAACAGCTTATCCTGCTTATGTACATCTGCTTTAACCATATCAATCCGTCCTCTGCCTCCATCGGATATATATGGCAGAGGCTTATGATGTGGTTAAAACAAGCCGCTGGTGGGATTCGAACCCACGACCTGCTGATTACGAGTCAGCCGCTCTTCCACTAAGCCACAGCGGCAGGAGGAATAAGCTCCACCCAGACTCCTCGATCCTCCTTCTTCGCGAGATTATAAATAAGTTCTGCGGTTGCAGCATCCTGGATCGCAAGACCCGTCGAGTCAAAGAGTGTGATCTCATCAGCCCGGACCCTTCCAGGCTTCTTACCTGCAACAATCTCCCCAAGCTCAGCCCAGACGTGGTCCCGGGAGATGATCCCCCTCTTTAACGGAACGTTTATCTCACCACCGTTTGACGCCTGTTCGATCTCATCCACAACAACTTTTGCATCCTGAATTATTCTGGGATCAAGCTCCTGCTTACCGGGTGCATCAGACCCAATGGCATTGATGTGTGCCCCTTCACCGATCCATTCCCGCCTTATGATCGGTTTTCTGGCGGGTGTAGTTGTTGAGAGGATGTCACATGCTGAGACCTCCTCAAGCGGTGCATAAACGATATTGTACCCTGAAGCATCTCTTTTAAGCTGCTGCATTTTCTCCTCTGAGATATCATATATCTTCACAAGATCGATATCAAAGACCTCAGATATCGCCAGAAGCTGTGACCTTGCCTGGACTCCACATCCCACAAGACCGAGTGTACTTGAATCGTTACGTGCAAGGTATTTTGAGGCAACGGCAGATGCAGCCCCGGTCCTGTACGTTGTAATGAGTGTTCCATCCATCACTGCAAGCGGGAAACCGGTTCTGGCATCATTCAGTATCACAACCGCCATCACAGTCGGATAACCACGGTTCTCTGGATGTGAGTTGACCCACTTGAGGGTTGCACATCTTCCGATCCGGGCAGGCATCGCCCTGAAATCCCCAGAAAACTCAGGGAGATCGAGGTAAACCTTCGGTGGCATCCTGCACAACCCTTCTTCAAATCCTCTGAATGCGTTCTCAACAGCCTCGATTACCTTCTTCATCTCGATAAGGTCTTTGATATCCTTATGCATAAGTATGAGCGTCTCTTCCCTCATTAAAAGACTTCCACTCTATCTTTTCTCATACAGGCAATGATATCAGAAGCTGTGGCCCTTCTGACGACGCTTCTAACCGGATCTTTAAAGCCCTGCATATTTAAGCTTTTCCTGGATATAACTGTAATATCAGCATCTCTCCCCTCCATAATCCCGCAATATCCGGGATCAGCAAGGATCTTTCTCCCGTTTATCGTTGCCATTCTCAGAACCTCTCGATCATCAAGACGATAAACTTTTGAGAGAAACTCCATCTCTGTGAGAACGTCGGGCGAGTTCAGCATCACGTTGTCAGTCCCGATACCGGTGAGAATTCCTGTATCAAGCATGCTAAGAAGGGGAGGTATCCCGACGCCGGTTAGAAGGTTTGACCTGATACAGATGACAAGTGGGATATCAAGATCTGCCATCCGCCTGATATGACGTGTATCTGCATGGACCATATGTACAACGTGGTCAGGGTGAAGATCGAGCGCATCATCGATATCAGACCCATCGATCTCACCGGCATGGATTGCAAATGGCATACCGAGCTCTCTGGCCCGCTCTCTCATCTTTAAAAGCTCTTCTGGATCTGAATCACCCGCCCCACTCACCCCGATACCATCCATAACATCCGGTGCAACCTCCTCCCTCCCAAATATCAGAGATTCAATGTTCATCCCGGATAAGGCAGCTCTCAGTGCCTCTGCACCGAAAGATCCCCCTTCCCTGAAGTCAGCAAAGAGTGATATCCCTGACCTTATCATCTGCATGATACTCACTCGCATCGAGTCTATGAGGGTCTCACGGTCAATATCTGCGAGAAGACGATGTTTCAGACCATGAGGTGGCTTCACAAGCTCATCAAGCGGCAGGTGTGGTGGATCTTTAAAAAACGAATCTCCGATGTGTGTGTGTGCATTGACAAGCCCTGGTATGATGATCCCATCAATGACCGCATCAACCCCGCTTCCAGATCCAACCTCCTTTATGATCCCTTTCTCAACCACGAGGTATGAATCGGTCAGAACCTCAAGATCCTCCCCATATATGATGGTACCGGCCAGTATAACCTCACTCATAGACCAAGCTCAGAATGAAGCCAATCTCCAAGCTCATCGATCGCCACCCGGACCTGCTCCATCGAATCCCGGAATCTCACGGTGACGGTATCATCTTCAAGCGTCTCATAGTCGATCGTGATGCAGAAAGGTGTCCCAATTTCATCCTGTCGTCGGTATCTGCGTCCGATTGTGCCAGATGCATCATACTCAACGATAAGACCCTGCCTCCGAAGCTGGCGATGGACATCTCGCGCAACCTTGACAAGCTCATCTCTTGCACCAAGAAGCGGAAGTACACACGCCTGAATCGGTGCGATAGAAGGGAGAAGTCTCAGAACCACCCTCCTCTCCCCTTCAACCTCCTCCTCACTGAATGCATGCTCCAGAACCGCATAGAAGATGCGATCTATCCCAAACGAGGGCTCAATAACATGTGGTATGAGCCGTTCACCGCTAACCTCCTCCCGCACCTTCACACACTCAAACATATCCGGTGTGATCGTAACCTCCCTCCCCTCAAGCTCAAGCACGATCTCCTGATCTCCCACCTCATCGGGATCCATCGCCTCAAGTGCTGCCACAATACGCTTCGCATCCTGCTTGAACCTTGGGCCGATCACCTCCATCTTCGGTTTTATCTTCCGCTTTTCGATGACTTTTGGCTTATCGTAGGCCATAAAAACACCAAGATCCACTTTTGATGCTTCCTGGTGTGCCTTAAGGTCATAATCTGTCCTATCTGCAATTCCAACAACTTCGATCCAGCCCAATCGATCCAGCAGAACCTCAGCATCCCAGCAATCTGATGCATAGTGAGCCATCTCATCCAGCATATGCTGCCTGAACCTCAGACGATCCTCTGAGATCCCGACAGCTGTAAGGAAGCGATAAGTGAGGTGTATATGGTATGCAAGAAGTTCATGTGCGATTATACCCTCTCTCACAGCATCAGCAAGCCTCCAGCGTGTGGGTTCATCCGCACCCCGGGGGAGAAGGGTTAAGACCTCATCTTTCACAAGATCAAAGCCCGGGTGGGTTTTTTCCTGAGGATTTACAAAGATCTCAGCCTCTGCCTGTGTAAACTCCCGGAGCCGTATCAATCCCTGCCTCGGAGATATCTCATTTCTGAAAGCTTTTCCTATCTGTACAATCCCAAACGGTATCTTCTCCCTGAAGAACCTCAAAAGCCTCGGGAAATCCACAAAGATTCCCTGTGCAGTCTCAGGTCTCAGGTACCCTGCCCGTTTTGATCCAGGGCCAATAAAGCTCTTAAACATCAGGTTGAACTCAAATACATCTCCAAGCTCACCATCACATACCGGACATCTATCCCCGATATGATCGGCTCTGAAGAACTCCTTGCATGATTTACACTCAACGATTGGGTCTGTGAAGCTTGCAAGATGGCCCGAAGCACGAAATATCTCCTCAACTCCGATGATCGGTGTCTCGATCTCATAGAACCCCTCTCCAATGACGTAAAACCTCCGCCATAAATGCTCGATATTCCTCTTTAATGCCGCGCCCAGTGGACCATAGTCATAGAAGCCCGCAGTCCCACCGTATATCTCAAAGGAGGGCCATAAAAAGCCTCTTCTCTTTGCAAGCTCCATGACCTCTTCATAGATGTCCATGAGCCAATTAAAGGTGGGATGGTTAAAATATCTTCTCCCATCCCTGTCCATCTTTTATGGAGCACTCATCCATCTTCTCAGAAGATAGATCGAGGACAGGAGGAGGAAGATCATGATGATGAGGATTATGACCATCTTCAGCGATATCCTGCCTCTATTCCAATCATCCAGAAACACATCACTGTAGTATTTACCGAGATCAGGGTTCTCGATGATGATCCCAATCTCCCTGTTGTATGTGGGGCTATGCCTGTTCCAGTTTATCGATGATATCAACACCTTCTTTCCATCTACGATAACACCTTTATTATGGATCTTTCTGATTCCATCAAGCACGGCAAGCTTTGCTTCAAGATTCAGACCTTCACGGCGCGCGATACCATTCACATACCTGCATAGCTCATCGTTATCATCACGCCCATCCAGATGGTACCACATCGAGTCAACGAGGATCTTGACCTCGACCCCTCTTCTTGCAGCATCAATTGCTGCCTCAAGGTAGGGGTTCTCACACTCCTCCCATCTTCTTCTTATGTAGGCCTGTTCGATGTAAAGCGTCTCATTTGCAGACTCAATCATCCTGATTATCGTATCGTAGTTGAGGCTGTTATCAGGTGCAATGATAAGCTCCATCCTGAAGCTCCCATTTATATCAATCGGATCAAAACCCCTTCTGTGGCGTGAAAAAATCTTTTTATCACGCTTTACTACTCCTTCTGGTAACTCTTCAACCTTTAAATCAATACCATGACCCCAGTCGTACTCAAAGACTGACAGAAGATCTGAAAAGATCTCCTCACTCCTTATAACAGCCCCCCACCCCCTGTTTCCAGCAAACCCCTGGGGTGGGAAGCCACCATCATTCCAGTTCTCAGATGAGATTATGACCGTATCATCATCGATCAACGCATACTTCGCATGGTGGAGGCTGTAAAGCGTGGTATCTGCAAACCGCACGTGCCCACCATGAGCTGCAATCTCCCTGATGAGATCAAGCTCAAGCTCACTCACTCCCCCGACAGGATCCTGTTCCAGGAGAAGATACACTGTGCCACCCCGGTCAAGGGTATCAATGAGTGCACGCTCAATCTCATAGCTCTCAAATGTGTAAACACTCGCTCTGATGATAGACGCGTTCATGATCTCCCCAGTAAGCACTTCGAGGCTTGAGTCAGGTGATACAAAGGCTGTGATATTGCATGAGGCACTTCTTACAGGCGGCATGAAGTTTGACTGCCCCAGATAGTACTCCCGCAGTGGAAGCCACTCATAAGCAGTGTCTGTATCCTCATTGAGATAAAATCTCCTGAATATACGGTTCTCTCTCGCTTTACCCAGCCCTCCACCACTCCATCCCTCTCCCTCGTAATCTGAGTCTCCGTAAATTACACAGTCGAGGATTTTTCCGTTCCTATCAAGTAATAAGACCTCATCCCCGCTGTTTTTTAGTGCAACCCCGCAGGATGGGAGGTCTATCCTGTATGAGGATCCTAGAGGTAGATAGGTACATGGCGGTACTGTGATCCTCCCCTCCAGGTCTGTGATGACGAAGCCTGAGATGTTCATCCGCTGGTTCGTGGGGTTGGAGATTACAAGATACTCCCCTCGATCACCGGGTGTGGCAGGGTTTGGGAGAAGCTCAAGAATCACGGGGTGATCTATCGATGCGGATGATGGTATCGCGATACATGATAATAAAAGAAGAGAGATGATGAGTTGTGCAGGGTTAACCCTCATAAAGCACGCTTCCTCCAGCTATCACAATGCGTATATCATCTCTTGATGAAAGATAGACGTTGTATGGGTCATCTTTCTCGGTTGTAACCGCTATAATATCCGCACACTTACCGGGCTCAAGCGATCCTGTCTGATCCTCCATCCCCAGTGCCTTTGCCCCATTTATCGTTGCCATCCTGATCCTGGTGGGGGGTGGGACACGCGGATCAATGGACCTCATCTCCTGGAAGATATCAATGCTATCAACACTTGCAAGGCTATCTGTTCCAAGACCGAGATTGATGCCCATATCAAGTATCTTTTTAACCGGGGCATCCCCAACACCAAGATAGCGGTTACTGCGGGGACAATGCGCGATAGAGACACCCCTTCTTTTAAGAAGTGAGATATCTTCATCGCTTACATGAACAGCGTGTGCCACAACTGTTCTTTCTGAGAGAAGTCTGCAGGCATCAAGATAAGAAGCAGGGCTCAAACCAACACCTCTCCATTCAACCCCCTTCCACCCTGCAATATCCTTGAAAGACCCTGCAAAAATCCCTTCACCATCTCTTACAAACCTCTCTTCATCCTCTGTCTCAGCGAGATGTGTCATGACCGGAAGATTCATCCTGCTTGAGACACTCCCAACAGCTTCAAAAAGCCTCCTGCTCACGGTGTATGGTGCATGGGGTGATACACCAATCCTGACCCTGCCATCACCCCTATCCCTGAACCTCCGGATGCGCTCAATCAGCCCGGTGATGATATCCTCTACCACACTATCATCAAATCCTATCACCTCGAGAAAGACAACACCCCTGATCCCGGCATCAAGGATCGCGTCAAAGGATGTATCGGTCTTTGTGATATCGCCGATGCATGTAACACCAGATCTCACCATCTCACGGGCACCCAACCCCGATGACCTGACCCAGTCATCATCCTCCATTCTCCGGCTCTCTCTTATCATATCCTGTATCCATCCAGTGAACGAACCCCTTCTGCACCTTTTATGCAGGCTTGAATACTCGATGTGTGAATGGAGGTTCACAAATCCCGGCATTATCACCTCATTCTCAAAGAAAAGGACCTCCTCATCCGAGTATGCCCTCTCAAGATCTCTACCACTTCCAACCGCCTTTATCACCCCATCCCTGATCAGAACCCCGCCCGCTCTGATTGGATTGTGGGTGACAGGAAGAACCCACGCCCCCCGCACGATCATACTACCAGACCCTGATTATTCTTGTATAGAGTGTGTCCCGCTGGCATGCCTCAAACCCGACCTCTTTTATCAGCCCAACAAGCTCGTTGAGACTTGCCCTGAATCTTGCACCCGCCGCTCTCACGACGTTCTCCTCGATCATCGTACTACCGATGTCGTTGGCCCCAAAAAAGAGGGCTATCTGGGCTATTTTGAGACCCTGGGTCACCCATGATGCCTGGATGTTTGGGATGTTATCGAGGAATATCCGGGATACTGCGAGCATCCTCAGATACTCAGCCCCTCCCACCCTCCTTCCTCCAAGCTCTGTATTCTCCGGCTGATATGTCCATGGGATGAATGCTGTGAAGCCATGAGTTCTATCCTGAAGGTCTCTTATCTGCTTGAGGTGTATCAGCCGATCACGTATACTCTCCCCTGCCCCGAACATCATCGTTGCCGTGGTAAGCATCCCGATACCATGGGCCTCCTCCATCACCTTAAGCCACTCACTGGCGCTTATCTTCCCCGGGCTCACCCTTCTTCTGAAGTTATCCTCCAGGATTTCGGCCCCACCCCCTGGCAGTGAGTCAAGTCCTGCATCTTTAAGTCTTGATAGCGTCTCTTTGATGCTCATATTTGATGTGCGGGATATATGCACGATCTCGGGTGGTGAGAGGGAGTGGAGATGGATCTGGAACCGGCTTTTGATCGTTCTGAACAGATCCTCAAGATACTCAATCCCAAGATCTGGATTGAGCCCTCCCTGAAGCATGATCTGGGTCGCACCAAGCCTCACAGCCTCGTCAATCCGGCTCATAATCTCCTCTTTACTCAGTACGTACGCATCAGCATCGCCTTTCTCCCTGAAAAATGCACAGAATTTGCACCTTGATGTACATATATTTGTATAGTTGATGTTACGATCTATCACAAATGTAACCCTTCCTGCCGGGTGGATCTCCCATCTTATCCCATCTGCGATCGCACCAAGCTCAGGTAGTCCCATCTCAAATAGACCGATAGCTTCGTCTATTGTGTAACGCCTTTCCACTTCAATCACCGAAAAACCTGATATCTGGCACCTTTTCAACAAGTCCAAGATCAAATGCCTTCTTGAAGAAGATCAAAAGTCCTTCTACATCTTTCTGGGATAATCCGAAGCTGAGCTTTCCAAAGTAACGTTTTAAACGCTCCTGTGGATACCCATTGTTAGATATAACATCTATTGTATGTTCAATTGCTGATTCGCCAGTTCTCATTGCGTTTTTTATCCCGTCAACAAGCCATCTGGCCTGATCGTGTTCACATTCTGCATATGCCTCACGTATAACCCATATCGCATAGCTCATGCCCATTCCTGTGTGCCTGTACCATTCGTGTGAGAGGTCATACTTGAAAAGTTCATCCTCCCTCCAGAATGCAATAAGTGCAGGATCACCTATGAGAAGTGCGGCATCGGATACCTCAAGCATCTTCTGGAGATCCGGTTCCATCTCGATGTACTCCGGATAGATATCATGGTATTCCCTGAGGATGACCTTAAGGAGGGTCTGTGAGGTTGAAGACGCGTTTGAGAGGGATATTCGCCTCTTATCAAGCTCATCTATCGGGACCTTACTCACGAGTACGACGCTCTCAACAGATTCATAAGCCGTTATTGAGATCTCCGGGATTACAAGGAGATCATCACCCCCTTTACAGTACTCAACCGAGGAGATCGGTGATACCTCAAGCTCGCCCCTTCTCAGCATATCTATAAGCTCCCTGGGAGTCCCTTTCACAAGCTCAATGAGGTCAAGGAGCCCTGTAATTCTCATCCCTTCATAAAGCGGCATGGAGTTGAGAAACCTTATATGACCGACCCTGGGCTTCATCGACCCCCACTTCCAATGAGCCTGTATGCACCATCTCGCTCAAGTGGCACAAATCCTGCCTCTTTGATCAGGGAGATAAGCTCCCCCCTCTCCATTCCTGCCCGGCTCTCAGCCCCTGCAGCGTGGAAGATACGCTCCTCAACGATCGTACCGTCAAGATCGTCAGCTCCAAAGGAGAGCGCAACCTGTGCAGTCTTCACTCCAAGCCCAATCCAGTACGCCTTTATGTGCGGGAAGTTATCAAGAATAAGCCTTGATATTGCGATCGTCTTCAGATCATCCACGCCCCCACACCGCTTATGCCCTATCGAGGTCCCCTCAGGGTGAAAAGGAAGTGGTATAAACGCCTGAAAGCCACCGGTCTCATCCTGAAGCTCTCTTAGCCTGATAAGATGATCAACTCGCTCTTCTTTCGTCTCTACATGACCATAAAGCATCGTGGCATTTGATCTGATCCCGAGTCTGTGTGCAGCTCGCGTTATATCGAGCCAGCGCCTGCCACTTATCTTCTTCTCCCATCCAATGAGTCTGCACCTCTCACTGAAGATCTCAGCCCCACCCCCTGCAAGTGAGTCAATCCCTGCATCTTTCAGAAGTTCAAGAGCTTTCTCAGGGTCAATCCCGGATACCCTTGCTATATGGTCTATCTCAACCGGTGTAAGTGCCTTGACAAATAGGTGAGGTGCGGTATTCTTGATCTCTCTTATGAGATTGGCATAATAATCAACCCCTACTTCAGGATGAAGCCCCCCGACGATGTGAACCTCACGGATCCCATGAGCAAGGTCTCTTCTGACAAGCTCGATGATCTCATCTATCCCCATCAGATATGCATCCTCATCACCGGGATCCCTGCTGAACGCGCAGATCCGACACCTGTTAACACATATGTTTGTCGGGTTTATGTGCCTGTTGCAGACAAAGTATGCGTTTTTTCCGTGCATGCGTGATCTGAGGATGTTTGCCATGTATCCGATCTGGAGGAGATCATCCGAGTGATAAAGCCTGATCCCATCTTCTTTCGATAATCTCTCGCCAGCCAGGACCTTCTCATGGATATCAAGGATAGAACTATCCCTCCAGCTATGATCCATCATCCAGAATACTTCAGGCTCGATTGGATATAACTATTTTCAATTTCTCTTCCACATGCATGAAAACCTATTTATCGTGGGAGATGTGACCTCTATAATATGGATCTTCCACTCAACTTTGGAGGTCAGCTCATCCGGCCGGATGTAAGGCGTTTATCTGATATGCGGGAACTCCTCTTTGATCGCTCCTTCGCCGAAAGTGCCGAGGATATGGATCTGTACTACATGTACCGTGATCTCTATCTGAGCAGGAAGGATCAGGAGAAGATCAGGGAGGCAGGGCTCAGGTATGATATCACGATCATCCCACCGTTGATGCTCGGGAAGGAGTATGTCAAGACCGCGGGTCACTACCATCCTCCAGCCGATGGTGGGGGTATCACGTACCCTGAGGTTTATGAGGTGCTTGAAGGAGAGGCACATTATCTTCTTCAGCGGCCCGAGGGTGATAAGATCGTGGATGTCGTTCTCATTACGGCAGAAGAAGGAGAGAAGGTGCTCATACCCCCCGGATATGGCCATATCACGATAAATCCCTCTAATAAGCGATTAAAGATGGCAAACTGGGTTGCAAGGGGGTTCTCATCGATCTATGATCCAATAAGAAAGAGGCGTGGTGGAGCATACTATGAGACGGTAGATGGGTTTGTGAAGAACGACGCATACGGAGAGATCCCTCCCATCAGGTTTTTGAGGCCGAAGGACCTGCCGATGTTCGGGCTTGTGAAGGCGAAGGAGATGTACGGGCTGGTAAGAGAGAACATCAAGCTTCTTGAGTTCCTCACAAGACCGTGGGAGTTTGTAGAGGTCTTTGAGAAGGTTCTGGAGTGAAGGTATGAGAAAGACGATCGATGAGATAAATGAGCGGATAAGGGACGGAAGCGTCTCTGTTGTGACTGCAGACCGCATGAGTGAGATCGTCGAGGAGATTGGGGCAGAAAAGGCTGCAAAAGAGGTTGACGTCGTTACAACCGGTACGTTCGGGGCGATGTGCTCATCCGGGGCGTTTCTTAATTTTGGACATTCTGACCCGCCGATAAAGATGGTGGATGTCTGGCTCAATGATGTAAGGGCCTATGGTGGAATAGCCGCGGTCGACGTTTTCATCGGTGCAACAGAGAGATCCAGATCGAGGGGTGAGGCGTATGGTGGTGGGCATGTGATCGAGGATCTCGTTGCAGGGAGGGAGATTGAGGTATACGCAAGATCCCCCGGGACAGACTGTTACCCGCAGCGGGAGATTGAGACCAGGGTAAGGATCGATGACCTCAACCAGGCGATTATGCTGAACCCGAGAAACGCTTATCAGCGCTATGCAGTTGCCACCAACAGCACCGAGCGGATGATGGAGACCTACATGGGATCGCTCTTCCCCCACTTCCAGAATGCAACCTACTCAGGTTCAGGTGAGCTATCTCCAATCTGTAACGATCCGAACTTTGAGACGATCGGAATCGGGACACGGATCTTTCTATGTGGAGGAGAGGGGTACATCATCGGTGAGGGTACACAGCACAACCCGAAGAGCAGATTCTCAACATTGATGGTAAAAGGTGATATGAAGCAGATGGACCCTGCGTTTTTGAGAGGTGCAACCTTCAGACGGTATGGTACAACCCTGTATGTTGGGCTTGGCGTCCCGATCCCGATACTCAATGAGAAGATTGCGGCAAATACCGGTGTGAAGGATGAAGATATCATAACAGAGGTGCTTGACTACGGTGTTCCAAGAAGGGATCGTCCTGTACTCGGTACCGTCTCATACAGGGAGCTTAAGTCCGGTGAGATCGAGATACAGGGCAGGGTGATAAAGACCTATCCATTATCAAGCCACTACATGGCGAAGAAAGTTGCAGAGACGCTTGCAACGTGGATTAAAAAGGGGGAGTTCTTCCTGACAGAGCCTGTGAAGCCGCTTCCGCTTGATACGATCCAGAAGCCGATGCGTGAGACGAAGAGGCACCCGCTTGTGATGGATGTGATGGTTCATGAGGTTGTTACGGTGAGGGAGGACTATAACATCCAGCAGGTTGCAAAGGTGATGGTTGATGGACAGATAACACACGCTCCCGTTGTATCAAGGGAGAATAAACTCGTTGGTATACTCACCGCCTGGGACATCGCGAAGGTCGTGGCCCAGGGTCGAGAAGCAAGAGCAGGGGAGATCATGACGAGAAAGGTCCTCACAACCCAGCTCGATGAACCTGTCGAGGTTGCAGCAAGGAAGATTGAAAAGTATAACATCTCAGCCCTGCCGGTTGTCGATAGTGAGAACCATGTGATAGGAATCATAACCGGTGATATGATAAGCCGGCTGATCGGGAGGAAGTGAAAATGAAAGTACGCCTTGTGTACACCCCTTCTGCCATCCAGGAGCCTCTCATAGCGGAAATAATCCTCGCAACTCGGGCGAAGATAAATATAAACCGTGCAGACATCGGTGCTGTGAGTGGAGAGATGATCATCGATATACCCGAGGATAAGTACAATCAGGTTGTACGGATGTTCAGGGACAAAGGTCTCAAGGTCTCGCTTCTTCACCGTCCGATCGTAAGGGACGATAACAGGTGCGTGATGTGTGGGATCTGCACATCAATCTGTCCTATAGGGGCGTTCAAAATTGAGAAGGATTGGTCTGTCACATTTGAGCCTGAGAAATGTATCCAGTGCGGTGTCTGTGTATCTGCATGTCCAACGTCGGCACTTGAGCTTTCAGAAGGTGAGATATGATACGAAGACGCTTCCAGCTAAAGGAAACTATCGTAACGATCATCGCAGAGCATGAGTGCGAGATTGAGGCAGGAATTTCTGCAATCATCCATCACAGGCGAGAGCTTGAGTCATACATCATGAAAGATCCATTTTTTTCCGTGACACTCGAACCCTACGAGCCTGAGCTGGATGATGCACCATTAATCGTCCAGAAGATGGTTGAAGCATCAAAGAAGGTTGGATGCGGTCCCATGTCTGCTGTGGCTGGCACGATCGCATATCTCGCACTCTCAGCGATGATCGAGGAGGGTGCAGATCATGCCATCGTTGATAACGGGGGTGATATCGCACTTACGACTGATCGCTCTGTGATAGTCGGGATCTATGCCGGAAATTCTCCTGTCAGGGATCTTGCGTTTGAGGTCGAGCCTGTAGAAGAGGTACTCGGTATATGCACGTCCTCCGGCACGCTCGGGCACTCGATAAGCTTTGGCATGGCAGATGCTGCGTGTGTCGTCTCCCATGATGTGGCGCTTGCAGATGCTGCTGCAACCGCGCTTGGAAATGCCGTGACCGGTGAGAGGATCGAGGATGCCTTTTCTGTGATAAAAGATATTAGTGAGATCGATGGTGGGCTTATTATACATCGTGACAGGATTGCACTGTGGGGCGAGCTCCCAAGGCTCGTTAAGGCAGATGTAAACCCCCGGCTTATAACAGGAGGTATCACTACATGCCAGGGTATGACGATCTGATCGAGGATGTAGCCTCTGCCATTCTGAGCTCAAAGCATACAGTTGCACTCACGGGTGCTGGTATTTCTGTCGAGAGTGGTATCGCTCCATTCAGGGGAAAGGGTGGGTTATGGGAGAGATACGATCCGGAAGAGTATGCACACATCGCAACATTCATGCAGAACCCGGCCAGGGCATGGGTACTGTTCAAGGAGATGATTGAGGTGATACGCAGGGCGAAACCCAACCCGGCCCATATCGCGCTTGCAAGGCTTGAAGAGCTCGGGCTTCTCTCATGTATAATTACCCAGAATGTTGATAACCTCCATCAGAGTGCTGGAAGCAGAAACGTCATCGAGTTTCATGGAAACATCATAAACTTAAGCTGTATTGAGTGTGGTAAGAAGCAGAGATGCTCTGAGGTATCCCTTGATGAGATTCCACCCCTGTGTGCGTGTGGTGGAGTGCTTCGGCCAGACGCAGTCCTCTTTGGAGAGGCAATACCCTTTGATGCGCTTGTAAGCTCCCGTAAGGAGGCAGAGGCGTGTGATCTCATGCTTGTCATCGGTACATCAGGGATTGTCCAGCCTGCAGCGAGTATGCCCCTGGTTGCAAAGGATAGTGGGGCTAAGATCGTTGAGATAAACCCGGAGGAGACCCCAATTACTTTTATAGCTGACATATTTGTCAAAGGAGGTGCAGGCAGGGTTTTGAGTGATGTTATCAGAAGGATTGAGGATAAACTGAGGTGAATTTATGATTGAACATATAAGAATACCCCCAGATAGGATCGGGTCACTGATTGGTGTTAATGGGAGCGTGAAAGAGTTTATAGAGGAGAACTGTGAGGTTGAGCTCACAATTGATAGTGAGAATGGGAGTGTCCGCCTTGAGTCCAAGGGAGACCCCTTCAAGGCGATGAGGGCAAGTGATATCGTAAAGGCAATTGGGCATGGCTTCTCACCTCAGAATGCGGTAAAGCTTCTTGAGGATGATGAGATGATCTTCACGGTCATAGACCTCTCACACGTCGCAGGATCCCCAAAGGAGCTTACAAGAATCAAGGGTAGGATAATCGGTAAAGACGGTACGACGAGGGAGATCATGGAAGAACTCACAGGGTCAAAGATCTCGGTCTACGATGATACGGTCTCGATAATCGGATATCCGGAGAAGGTGAGAATTCTTGAGAGTGCGATCGGCATGTTGATCGATGGTGCACCACACGGGAGTGTATACGCGTTCCTTGAGAAGAAGCGACGTGAAGAGGGAGGAGGTATATAGTTAACCATTGAGAGCCTCTATGATGGAAGAGATCTGGGTTGAGAAGTACAGGCCGAGGAGGCTTGATGAGATAATTGGGCAGGAGAGTGTCGTATCAAGGCTCAAGTCCTATGTGAAGGAGAGGAGGCTGCCACATCTTCTCTTCTCCGGCCCTCCAGGTGTTGGGAAGACCGCTGCTGCCATTGCACTGACGAGGGAGCTTTTTGGGGATCTCTGGCATGAGAACTTCGTTGAGCTTAACGCATCCGATGAACGTGGAATTGAAACTGTGAGAACCAAGATAAAGACATTTGCGAGGCTTGCCCCAAGAGGGGGGGCTGATTTCAAGATCATCTTCCTTGATGAGTCAGATTCACTGACAGATGCGGCGCAATCGGCTTTAAGAAGGACGATGGAGCAGTATTCTGCAACCTGCAGGTTTATACTGAGCTGTAACTACTCTTCAAAGATCATCGAACCGATCCAGTCACGATGCGCGATCTTCAGGTTCAAGCCGCTGGATGAGAAGGATATAAGGGAGAGGATTAAAGAGATCGCGGATGAGGAAAGGGTCACAATCACCCCGGAAGGGCTGGATGCAATCTGTGAGGTTGCAAGGGGGGATATGAGGCGTGCGATAAACGCATTGCAGTCTGCTGCCGCGCTTGAGGGTGAGATCGACCGGGAGAAGATCTATGAGATCACAGCCACCGTTTCATCCAGCGATGTGATGAAGCTGATCAATCTTGCACTTGAGGGGGGGTTTGAGGATGCACGAAGAAAACTCTCTGAGTTTCTGGACAGAGGTGTATCATCAGGAGAAATCCTTGATATTCTATCAAGGAGGATATTTGATATCCCGATCTCTGACCAGATGAAGATTGAGCTTATGGAGCGCATTGGAGAGGCAGACTTCAGGATAAGCGAGGGTGCAAATGAACGGCTTCAGATGGAGGCATTGATCGCCTATGTGAGCCTGAAGGGGGGTAATGGGGGATCCATCGGGAAAGGCAGGTGAGGGGTCTAATTTTGAAATGAGTTCGGTGATAAAGGTGCTTCTGCTTTAAAGCAGCTTCGGAGGACGTCTCACCTTTTTCTTGCCCCACACATCACCATTTTACGCTGTGCGATCCTGTATCCACATACAACGCTTCTATATCCGCTCAGTTCAAGATCAAGCTCCCTGTCCCCTGTATCAACGAACAAAAATGGAAGATCCTGGAGCTTACCAGGTGTTGCGACGATTATGATGTTCTCAACCCCGACCTTTCTTATGACCCTGGCACTTATCTGCTGATTGCCGCGACCAAAGATTGCGCCCTGCCTTCCGAGTGGGCTTACAATGATCGTAACTTTCTCCTCCCCCTCTATAATATCAAGGATCTCGGACTCGCTGAGATCTTTCCCGATAATTTCCCTGTTTCTTATCACATCAACACCAAGAAGCGTCTTATCAAGGCCCAGCATCTCAGCTATAGCTCTGGTCGTCGTCCCGGGACCGAGGATGTAGATCGAGTCATCCCACATCACTTCTGATAGAAAGCGTGCAATCTCAAGCTTTGATCTGTCCTCCTCACCTCCCCCAAGGATCATCTTTCCCATCTGAATCAGGCCCGGGCTACGAGGGGTGTTTGCATACCCGAAGAGCTTGATATCAAGGACCCCCTCCCTGTATCGATCCTCATCAATATCAAGGATCTCAGACTCACCCGGAGTAGCTTCATCCTCGATAAACATCTGAAGCGTCTGAGCTGCAGACTCAGGGTCGATTGCAAACACCCCTGAATACATCTTAACCCCTGCTGGTATCCCGAGAATCGGAATCTTCTCTCCAACGACCGAGTATATGTCCCTCGCAGTTCCATCTCCCCCACAGAAGAGGATTAAGTCGACCCCCACCTCAAGAAAGCGTCTACAAAGGTTTATCGTATCAGAAGAGGAGGTGGTTTGGGTAACAGGGTCATAAACCACTCTGTATGAGGATATGCCCACCCTTTTCAACGTGTCTTCACCCATCTCGCCGCTTGCCGTTATAAAAGTGAGGCCGTTTCTTGCTCTAAGACTCTCAAGTGCCATTTCTGCCCTTTTGGGAGCCACCGGGCGTGCTCCAAGCTTTACTGCGAGATCAAGCACCCCATCTGTCCCTTTAAGCCCGACAGATCCCCCCATCCCTGCTATTGGATTTATGAGAAAGCCAATTTGCTTTTCCATTATTTCAGGATGTGATCTCCTCTTCAATCCGTATAAGCTCATTCAGCTTTGCGATCCGCTCACCCCCGACCACACCGGTCTTTATGATAGGGATATTGAGACCGACTGCAAGGTGTGCGATCGTATCATCCGTTGTCTCGCCTGAGCGATGTGAGATCACCGGTGTCAGCCCATTTGATACGGTAAGATGCAGGGCATCGAATGTATCTGTCAGCGTTCCAATCTGGTTTGGCTTAATGAGAACAGCATTTGAGGATCCCATCTCAATCCCACGGCTTATGCGTGCCGGGTTTGTGACAAAGAGATCATCCCCGCAGATGAGGCATTTGACAGATGACGTGAGCGTCGCAAAACCCTCAAAGTCCCCCTCTTCAAGGGGATCTTCGACATAGTAGAGGTTGTAGCGATCGATAAGTTCTGCAATGTATGAGATCTGCTCTTCGGTTGATCTTTTGCGGTCCGAGTACCTGTATGCATTACCATCCCAGAGTTCTGATGCTGCAAAATCAAGCCCAATCCTTATCTCAAAGCCCAACTCGTCCGAGACAACCCCTGTTGCCTCTCTCATCAGATCAAGCGCTTCTTCGTTGGTAATCGGTGCCGCCCATGCACCCTCATCCCCTCTACCGCACGGGGTACCTCTCTTTGAGAGGAGGTCTCCGACCGTTTTATGCACCTTTGCGTTTGCAAATACAGCGTCAAGTGCGTGTTTTGATCCTACAGGGATTGATAGAAACTCCTGTATATCTGTTGCACCTCTCGCATGTGCACCTCCACCAATCACGTTCCCAAGCGGGTGTGGGATGGATGGGAACGCCCCCCCGATGTAGCGATAGAGTGGGATACCAAGCGATGATGCAGCTGCCTTTGCCACCGCCATTGATATTGCAACGGCCAGGTTTCCCCCGATAATGGAAAAATCATCGCTTCCATCGATCTCTCTCAGGAGATGGTCTATGTACCGTTGATCAAGCACATCACACCCAATAAGTTCTGGAATTACAAGCTCTTCGGCTTTTTTTATCGCAGTATCAACAGGTAAGACCTTTGCCTCATACTTACCTGTGCTTGCACCACCCGGTGCTGCAGCCTCCCCCCACCCTTCCAGAGTCAGGACATCTACCTCGATCGTCGGGTTACCACGGCTATCCTGGATCTTTCTTACACGAACCTCCTCGATTGGTATCATTTTATCCTCCTTCTCACGGTGATCGGTATAACGCCACGTTCAAACTCAAGAAGTGCAATCTCAATCGGATCCTCGAGATCGGTCTTTATCAGCACCGGGGCCCCCATTGATATCTGGAGCGCCCTTGCCCCTATGATCCGCGCCTTTTCATACTTTGTGTACTTCTCCAATGGACCACCTCAAAATGAGATGGGGTTGCTGAGATTCGAACTCAGGTCACGGCGTCCCGAACGCCGGAGGATCGACCAGGCTACCCTACAACCCCCTACTGATAAGGTGCGAACTTATCAACGATCTCAAGGTGCGTGAGTAGCATACGCCTGCAGCAGTATCGTTCAAGACCGAGATCATCCAGAACCTTTCCAGGATCTTCGGTCGCTATTCTTTCCTTGTATTCTTCCCAGAGATGGCCTATTACCTTTCCACATGTGAAGCAACGAACCGGTATCATGCCTACCCTCCTTTCAACGGTAGGATTTCTGTCTCCTTGCTCTTGCACCCCTCCCACCAAACTTCTTTGGCTCTTTACGTCGCATATCACTCACAAGCAGGTGCCTGTCGTATGAGAGGAAAGCACTCTTGAGCAGTGATTTCTCCTCCACATCCTCGATCCATTCTACAAGCCCTTTTGCAATTGCAGTCCTTGTAGCATTTGCCTGGCCCATGAAGCCACCACCTTTCACGTTCACCTCTATATCAACGTCTGCAATTGGATCTCTCCCAAGCGTCTGCCTCATGATGATGATCGGCTCCATGATCCTGAGCCTCGCAATCTCCGGTCTCAGTATCTCAAGTGGGATTTTGTTAATCCTTATTCTCCCCTTTCCTGGCTTGAAAACCGCCCTTGCAACCGCAGTCTTCCGCTTCCCACTTGTGTTGATGATCTTCTTCATCTTACTCCTCCTCAAACTTTGCCCCAAGCTTCTTTGCTACCTCTCCGAGGCGAACATATCTGAATGAGCTCAAACGGGTGGAGGATGCTTCTTCTATAGTTGTGAAGTTTGCATCCTTATAATCTGATGGAACACCTATATAAACCCTGAGCCTTGAGAGGGCCTCCCGTCCACGTTTCCGTTTGTACGGAAGCATCCCCCTGATAGTGCGTTTAAGTATCTGATCAGGCATCCTGGGAAAATACGGACCCTTCTCTTTCGATCCCCTCTCCCGCATGATCCTGTAATCCTCGAATATTCTGCGCTTTGAACCGCTTATTATCGCCTTTTCTGCATTTACTATCACGATCGATTCACCCTCCAAGAGGCGCTTTGCCGTGCAACTTGCAAGCCTCCCGAGAATGAGTCCATCTGCGTCAATAACGGTTGCATCTTTCAGCATCGCTTTACTCAATTATCTTGACCCCCCTTCCACTTGGGTTCTCCTCTGCAAGTCCCCTTATATCCATGGCCCTTCCTTTTTCTGTTATCTTCTCCCTGGCACGACTACTGAAACTGAACGCCGCAACAGTAACCGGATGATCGATCTCTCCACAGCCGAGAACTTTGCCAGGGACCACCACAATCTCATCCTCCCTGGAGTATCTGTTTATTCGACTAATGTTAACCTCGGGCCACCTTCTCCTCGGTCTTTCAAGCCTTTTTGCAATATCTCTCCATATGGGAGCATTATTTTCTCTTGATAACCTCTTTAGCTCATCTATTAGCCCAAGCAAGGTAGGATTGGTCTTTATTCTTCTTGACATTGAGATCGAGATAACATAGTCTTATCACTATATAAATGTTGTAGTCATCCACCAGTTCAGGGGATGGTTGAGAACGATATGTAGATAATTTGGCGCTGGGGTGGATTTAGACTCTCAACCATCCCATCCTGTAACAGTACATCACCCAATCTAATTTTTAACGATCTTCGCCAAAAGATGCCCGGAGCCTACCGTGATATCAGCATCTCTGCAGTCTCTGGCTTGTATGTCCAATCCTCAGGCAATACACCCTCTCTCCGGTAGTACTTCACAAGCCTCCTGATCTTTGATTCAATCAGGCTCAACGCGCGTCTGTTGTGCAGATCCTTCTTGTTATTTGCAAGATGCTTTCTGAGACGTAGCGCCTTTATAATGAGGTTTTCCAGATCTTCAGGGACCTTTATCGTAATACCATGATCTTCAAGGATCTTTGATACCTTTTTCCCTGTCAAAAGCCTGATCGATGGTATACCATACTTATCCCTCATTATCATCCCGATCATACTTGTGGAGTATCCCTGATTGTAGAGCTGTACAACCATCTCTTCCACCTCCTGTGGGGTCATGTTGACCCATTCAGGGACCTCCTTCCTGTATGGTTTCTTAGATCCTGATTTTCCCTTCCGTCTGGCATACATCCTTGCCATTACGCTTCACCAATCACCCTTAATACCATGGGGTATTTAAGGTTTGACCTCTCTCCAAAGGCTTAAATCTATCCATCAGGAGAAAGTATGGGATTGGATTGATTGCGATTGTGATGGCCGGTGGAAAAGGAAGCAGGTTCGGGTACGTGGAAAAACCGATGGTGCGACTGGGTGGAATTCCCCTGATAGATCACGTCATGCGAGCTCTTCTTGAGTCCGGACTTGAGACCTATATAGCCACCTCAAAAAATACACCGAAGACAGAGGCGTACTGCAGATCTGCGGGCTACAGGGTGGTGGTGACTGATGGAAGCGGATACCATGAGGATCTACAGTACCTCACCGAACGCTTTGGTGTGATCATCACCTGTGCCTCTGACATACCCTTCCTCACTCCTCGGCATATCGAGCCGATCATAAGATCATCCTACGGGAGTGAGGACTCTGTGGTAGGATGCACGCTTGTTGATGGAAAGGTGACACCTTTCGGTCTCAATCTGGTACACGGGCCTGATGATCGATACATAATCTTTGATGATCCCTATGTCGGGGTTAACATCAACTCAAGCAACGATCTTGATCTTGCAGCAAAGATCTATGAGCATGTGGATTACAATCGGGCTGTGAGGTGGAAGTTTCTCGAAGAGTCAAGGTTTAATATAACCTGCGAAGAGTTATCAGAAAAGATGGAGGGATGAAGTGTGGATTGTCCGGTATGTGGCCATCCACTTGGGAATGATATCTGCCCTGTGACTCACAGGGTTGCATGTACCAAGTGCTGCTATGTGCTGACCGATGAAGAGATGCTTGAGTGGCTTGAGGAGTGACTCCCGGCTATAAATAGTATTAAATAGGATGCGGTCAGATGGTGGGCAGGTGATAGGCAATGGCATGGGAGCTGATATTTGGGATCCTGATCATACTGCTCATCATCCTGGCGTCTGCGGTGAAGGTGGTGAAGGAGTATGAGAGGGGGGTTATATTCAGGCTCGGGAGGCTTGTTGGTGCAAGGGGCCCAGGGCTCTTCTTCATCATCCCGATCTTTGAGATGATGGTGAAGGTGGATCTTAGGACCGTGACATTCGATGTGCCTCCTCAGGAGGTTATAACCAAGGATAATGTGACGACGAAGGTCAATGCGGTCGTCTACTACCGTGTGATGGACCCTGAGAAAGCGGTGACACAGGTTGAGAACTACGCGCTTGCCACATCGCAGATAGCACTTACGACACTTCGTGGTGTTATAGGACAGAGTGAACTTGATGAGCTGCTTGCTGAGCGCGAGAAGATCAATAAGAAGCTACAGCAGATAGTTGATGAGGCAACTGATCCCTGGGGTATAAAGGTCTCTGCTGTTGAGATAAAGGATGTTGAGCTTCCAAAGGAGATGCAGCGGGCTATGGCATCCCAGGCAGAGGCAGAGCGCAATCGTCGAGCAAGAATCATAGCCGCAGAGGGGGAGTATCAGGCTGCACAGCGGCTTGCTGAGGCTGCAGAGATACTTAACAAGACAAAGGGTGCGATGTTCATCAGGGCACTTGAGATGATAAGGGATGCAACAGAAGAGAAAGCAACAACGGTCGTGATACCTATACCGGTCGAGTGGATGGAGGCATTTGGAGGAGGAAGAGAGTGAGGACACGGATCCTCATCCTGCTTTCTCTAACGTTTCTGGTGGTTGTTGCCGGGTGCATCACAGAGCATGAGCCGGGGCTCACACTCGCCTCGTTTACGACAGACAAGGATCTCTACCACTCTAAGGATACGATGATCGTAAGGATAGGCCTGAATGCAACCGGGGATATGGAGAATGTCTACATCAATATCTCAGGGATTGTGAACAAGCGGGGCAGGATCATGATCTACAACGAGACCACGGTTAACCTCACCCGGGGATTGAATGAGATTGAATTTATCGAGAGAATGCCAAGCTGTAGCAGGTGTTCGGGGCTTTCTGAAGGGACGTACCATCTCAATATGACGGTTGTGTACCGGAACCGGACCATCATAAATGAGACGACCCCGGGGGCCTTGATCGCGGTTGAGCTGAGACAGTAAGCTATACAACCCCAAGAAGCATCAAAAGGCCTATTATAAGCATCGCGATCCCGCCAAATAGTCTTATATATCTCTTTTTCTCCTTTCTCATCTCATCGAGCACTCCGGGGTCTGTCCCAAAGTAGACAAACGCGAGAATCCCTATCAGGGGAAGTGTGTAGAGGAGATTGTAGAGCATGAGGTAAAGGAGGGCACAAAGCATCGTTTTTCCTGATAACACACTCAGGATCGGAAGATAAACTCCAACCGTGCATGGGAGCCCGATAAGTGTCGCAAATACGCCAAGAAGACCTGCAGCCGGGATTGTTGCATACCTGACCATATCTTTTATCTTCGGTTTAGCAAATCCAGGTATCGCAAGTGTAGATTGACCCGTAAAGTAGTCCCTGATATTTATAACACCCGCTAAAAGTGCGATTACGATTACAACTACCCTCAGGTTTGAGTTCATGCCTGCAAATGCGAAAGTGTTTATGATGCCAAGTCCTACAAGGAGATAAGTTAAATAGACTGCTATGATGAATGAAAAACCGATAATAAGGACTCTTCTTCTATCATTCAGGGTGAGAAGTGATGTCAGAAGTAGTATCAGTACAGCGAATGTGCAGAGGTTAATAATACCATTAACAATCCCGGATATGATGATAAATGATGGTGAGACCTCCTCACCACGTGATGAGACCTCGTCTCCGGCCTCAAGCCGTGCAATCTCAGCTTTGATATCTGCCTCTGTGATATCGCCTGAGAGGTATGTATCATTGAAGAATAGAACCGGAACTCCTCCTACTTTAATCCCATACCTCTTCCGGAACTCGTCGAACAAAGCCCCATTTGTTTCGTTGTAGTAAACCTCGTATCTGTAGATCTTTACATTCGGGTATTCCTCCTCGATCTTATCGAGCAGGGTCGATAGTGCCTGACAATGCGGGCAATCCTCCCCGTAGAAGTAGTGGATCTCAATTATGGGTGCAGATGAGGCGAGCTGAATTAAGAGTGGAATACTCAGGGTAACCAGGAGCATCAGAGCTCTTTTTGCCTTAAGCATCCTCCTGTAGATATCGGGTGGAGTCTTTATCAACCTTATCGCCTCTGCATTTTCGCTACATTTACCTTCACTGATGCAAAAAAGTTTAATATATACCTGACATCCTCTTTCGTAGGTGGAGATACATGGCACGATTCCCTGAAGCTGAAGCGAGGTTACTTAACATCAAGATCTGTACCCACTGCAATGCACGTAATCCGATACGAGCGACACGATGTAGAAAGTGTGGATACAAAGGACTCAGGATGAAATCCAGGGAAAGAAAGCGTTAGATGGCTGTTCATGGGGCAGTAGGGTAGCCTGGTCGATCCTCGAGCCTTTGGGAGGCTTGGACTGCAGTTCAAATCTGCACTGCCCCATCATCCTGTGGTTATCATTCAAAGGGCTGGATGAAGTGAGGGCTGGTCTTGTTCTTGCAGGAGGGAGGAGTTCGAGGTTTGGGTTCAGAGATAAATCACTCTTCAAGCTTGATGGGACCCCTCTTATCCTTCATGTGCTTGAGAGGATGGAAAAAAGCGTCGATGAGGTTGTGATATCACTTTCTGATGATAGACAGAGGTGGTATATCAGTAAGATCCTTGAGGGAAGGGATATCAAGATTGTGATCGATGAAATCCGAGAATATGGTCCTATTGGGGGTATAAATGCATCTATTAAGGTGATTGACTCGGAGAGTTTGCTCATCGTTGGGTGTGATATGCCCCACCTCAACCCGGATGTGGTTGACCTCCTCTTTGGATTGCTTGAGGGGTATGATGCCGCCATCCCGGTCTGGGAAAACGGGTTTCTGGAGGGTCTTCACAGTGTTTACAACCGGGATGCGCTACTTCATGCAACACCGGAATGTATCAGGCTCGGAGAGAGAAGGATCCTGGATTTGATCAGACGACTTAACGTACGGTATGTTCCGGTCAAGGAGATCCGGAGGATTGACCCTGAGCTTAAGACCTTCACAAATATAAACCGACCGGAGGACTACCGCATACTTTATTAACTATGAGGCGCATCTCAAATTTGAGATGGTAGATAAAGAATCACTTAAGCAGCTCGCGTTGATGGGTGCTATAAATTCCCCGGTAAAAGTATCCTCATATGAACTTTCGGTAAAGCTTGGTTCAAGCCCACAGACTGCCTCAAGGAGAATACAGGAGCTTGAAGAGGAGGGGCTTATCTCGAGGACGATCCAGGGGAATGCACAGTGGATAACGATAACAGATCCCGGCGTTGATCTCCTGAGAAAGGAGTACTATGCGTATCAACGAATATTTGAGCGGGAAGAGGATGCAATAGAGCTGATAGGGACCGTCATGACCGGACTTGGAGAGGGAAAATATTACATAACTCAGGATGGATATATGAAACAGTTCACCGAGAAGCTTGGGTTTAAACCGTTCCCGGGCACTTTAAATTTGAATCTGACAAAAGAGAGTGTTACACTCAGAAAAAAGCTTGATAACCATAAAGGCATTCTTATTTCAGGTTTTAAGGCTAATAATCGGACATTTGGTGGAGGTAGGTCTTTTCTGAGTGAGATCGAGGATATCAAATCTGCTGTGATAATCCCTGATCGTACACACTACCCGCCAGATGTTATCGAGATCCTTGCACCGGTCAATCTGAGAGAAGCTCTCCGGGTTGATGATGGAGATGAGGTTCGGATAAAGGTGTTCATATGAGCTATTACACAACTCGACGTATAGAGGATGCAAAGGATGCCCTCCGGATGGGTAAGCCGATCCTGATCTATGACTTTGACGATAGGGAGGGGGAGACTGATATTGTGGTACCGGCACGGCATGTGACCCCGGCTGATGTCTTCAGGATGCGCCATGATGGCGGAGGTCTGATCTGTGTCGCGATTCATCCGGAGGCTGCAGACAGGCTGGGACTACCGTTTATGGCAGATATTCTCAGGGTCTTCTCCTCCTGTTCTGACAATAATGGAGGATTTGATGAGATCACCGAGAGAATCGGGGATATCCCATACGACAGGAAATCATCCTTCTCGATATGGGTGAACCATCGCGGGACATTCACCGGGATCACGGATAACGATCGGGCGCTGACGATACGAAAGCTCGGTGAGATCGTGGAGGAGGCCATGAACGGCAACAAAGTGAGATTTGGGGATGAGTTCCGCTCACCGGGGCATGTTGCAGTTCTCAGGGCTGCAAAGGACCTGCTGTTTGAGCGGGTGGGACAGACCGAGCTTTCTGTTGCGATGGCCATGATGGCAGGTATAACCCCTGCGATGGCGATCTGTGAGATGTTAGATCATCGGACAGGGAAAGCACTCTCGAAAGAAGATGCGATCGAGTATGGCAGGATGAATAAGATACCATTTCTTGAGGGTTCAGAGATTATCGATGCTTTCATGGAGTGAGAAGTACCGCCCCAGGAGACTCAGCGAGGTTGTGGGGAATGAGAAGGCAAAGCATGAGCTTATTGAGTGGGCAGAGAGGTGGATTAACCAGGACCCTGGCCGAAAACCCGCAATTCTATATGGTAGTGCTGGAGTTGGTAAGACATCGGCCGCGCATGCACTCGCGAATGAGATGGGATGGGAGGTCGTTGAGCTTAATGCATCAGATCAGCGGACTGCAGCCATCCTTAAAAAGGTTGCAGGTGTTGCATCTTCATCTCGGGGGCTTTTAAAGGGAGGTTTCAGGCTCATAATCCTCGATGAGGCGGATAACCTGCATGGGACTGCAGACTATGGTGGATCGAGGGAGATCCTGAGGATAATACGTAGCGCACAGAATCCGATACTTCTCACAGCAAACGATCTTTACGGTATCTCCAAGGCAATCAGGGATGAGTGCGATCTGATACAGTTCAAGGCAATCAGAAAATCAACGATTGTGGCACAGCTCAAGCGTATCTGCAAGAGTGAGGGGATTGTCTGTGATGAGCTTGCCTTGAAGGAGATTGCAGAGGGGAAGCATGATTTAAGGTCTGCAATCAACGATTTACAGGCGATTGCAGAAGGAAAGAGCAGGATTACGATCAACGATGTTGTGACAGGTTTAAGGGATAGAAAAGAATCGATATTCAACCTTCTCTCATTGATATTCAGGGGAGAGGATATGGAGGATGTTTTTAAGGCATCCTACAACCTTGATGAAACCCCTGAGGCGCTAATCCACTGGATCGATGAGAACCTTCCCCGGCAGTTCTCAGAAGACGCACTTGCCCGGGGGATGAGCTACCTATCAAAGAGTGATCGCTTTCTTGGCATGGTGAAGAGGCGTCAGAACTATCGGTTCTGGAGATATGCGAGCTTTTTGATGATATGCGGGGTTATTCAGGCAATTTCCGGCGCTATCGACCATGATCGAAGATTTGTGAGATACCAGCCTCCGTCATATTTCAGGAAGATCTCACAGACGCGGGGAAAGAGAAGGTTGATGATTGAACTCGGGCTAAAGATCGCAAAGGCCACGAAAACAGATGAAGAGTACGGCAGACTGAGGCTCATCCCGCTTCTGAGAGAGATTTTCAGAGATATGGATAGAGCAGCAGCAATAACAGCGGAGTTTGAGCTCACTCAGGATGAGGTGTCTTTGATTCTTGGTGAAAAAGGAAAGAAACGGGCAAAAGAGATCGTAAAGCTGGCAGCATCTATCAGGGAGGAGCGAAAGATGGAGGAGGAAGAGGGGGTGATGGAGGGTGCCGGGGTGATCACCACCTCTTCAGATCGGGTCGAAGCTCAATCTGAGCGATCTGAGAGGGGAGGAGGTCAAAAGACGCTCTTTGAGTTTGGGTGAGTCGATGGTCACATACTCTGCTCCGGCAAAGATCTACCTCTTCGGTGAGCATGCGGTTGTCTACAATAAGCATGCGGTTGCTGTTGCTGTCAATCTCAGAACAAGAGTTAGCCTGAGAAGGTCTGATCGCTTCATCTATCAGACAGATGGAGATACACGGTATATTGAGGGGGCTTTGGGGATTTTTTCCTCCCTCAAAAAAATCCCCGGTCTTGAGCTGAGGGTTGAATCTGATATTCCGATAGGAGCCGGTCTTGGATCATCTGCTGCTGTCACGGTCGCAACACTCGGTGCACTCAATGAGGAGTTTGATGCAGGCCTTGGGATAGAGGAGATTGCACGGCTTGCTTTTGAGGTTGAAAGATCCATTCAGGGTGTTGCAAGTCCAACAGACACCTTTGTATCGAGTGTAGGGGGTTGCGTACTTGTTCCTGATCTTACCAGGGTCACGGATCATTTAAGGTGCAGCATCGTGATAGGGGATACAAAGGTGGTGGGATATACAAAGAAGCTCGTTAAAGATGTGAAGGAGCTCAGGTCAAGGGAGACCGAGATTCTCGACCTGATATTCGATACGATCGATCGGATAGCAGTAACAGGTCTCGATGCCCTTTCAGCCGGGGACTACACCCGGGTTGGTGAGCTTATGAACATCAACCACGGGCTTCTTGATGCCATGGGTGTTGGAACGAGTAAGCTCTCTGAGCTTGTGTATGCGGCACGCTCAGGTGGCGCACTCGGTGCAAAGATCACCGGGGCAGGTGGAGGGGGGTGCATCGTTGCAATCTGTGAGGAAAAAGATGTTGGTAGGGTCGTAGATGCGATAAGGGGGAGAGGAGGGGGGGCAATAGTTGTGGATGTCGCCCGGGAAGGTCTGAGGAGAGAGAGTGAGGACTGATCCCCGGGGCATGTTATAAATACCGGGCTGACATATTTTTTCTCTGGAGAGGAGTTCGGTGAAGTTGATCAAACAGATCTCTGTCTTTGTTGAGAACAAGCCAGGGATGCTTGCAAGGATTGCAAAGGTCCTATCAGAGGATGGGATCGAGATACGGGCGTTCACGATAGCCGAATCCGGTGACTTTGGTATTGTGAGGCTTGTTGTGGATGACCATGAGCGGGCATACTTCTTGCTCTTTGATGCAGGGTTCACAGTATCATCCCAGGATGTAATTGGGATCGAGATGGAGAGCACGACAGATGCACTCTACAGGATTGCATCAGCACTCGGGGATGGTGGTGTCAACATCGCCTATGCCTATGCCTTCACGAACGCACCAAGAAGGACACTTCTGATAATCCGGGTGGATAACAACAACCTCGCTCTGGATTTGCTGAAGAGAGTGGGGATTGAGACTGTATCACAATGAAAGGAGAGGGGAAGAAAGCAGGAAAGGTCTATCTTGTGGGATCAGGCCCAGGTGATCCTGAGCTTCTGACGATAAAAGCCAGGAGGATCATTGATGGGGCAGACGTGATTCTCTATGATCAGCTCTGTGGAAAGGAGATTATCAACTCACTTCCAGAGCGTGCAGAGCTCATATCCGTCGGGAAGTTTGCCTCAAAGCACACAGTTCCCCAGAAAGATATAAACAGGCTGCTGATTGAGAAGGCAAGAGATGGAAAGGTCGTTGTGAGGCTGAAGGGTGGAGATCCATACCTCTTTGGCAGGGGAGGTGAGGAGGCGGAGGAGGTTGCCGCAGCAGGTATACCGGTTGAGGTTGTACCGGGGATCACATCGGCGATTGCAGTCCCGGCCTATGTCGGGATTCCGGTAACCCACAGAGATTATGCATCCTCTGTCACATTTGTGACAGGGCATGAAGGCGCACATAAAGAGGAGGAGATACTCGAGTGGGATGTCCTGAGCCAGTTGAGTGGGACACTCGTGATACTCATGGGTGTGGGAGGACTTTCACGAAATATAGATAGGCTCCTGAGCCACGGAAAGGATCCCTCAACCCCTGTTGCAATAATCGAGAACGGGACAAGGAAGGATCAAAGGGTTGTAACCGGTACACTCGGTGATATCGTCGAGGTTGCTCATCGTGAGGGGGTAAAACCACCTGCGATCATTGTGATAGGGGATGTTGTAAGACTATACGGAATTATCCCTCCAAACCCGATCTGACCGCCTGCATAAATCTATTTTTAATCGTTACCGGATCTAAATCTATTACCGGAGCATTTTCCCAGCTTTTCTCTGTTTTCGCAACGATTACACTCACTCTTTCAGATTTTATCGCATCTTCCAGCCTTGATCTGAGCTCTTTCTCATCAAATACCGTGACCGCATCTGGTATTCCAGCACCACGGGCGATTGCTTCAAGGTCAGTTACACCTGCTGTGAATGTGGGTTGAAATCCCGTGGATGAGTGTGCCTCGTTATCAACGATGAGGATGGTGAGGTTCGGTGGTGCGATGTTTGCCGCTGTGGCAAGTGACCCAAGGTTCATCAGGATCGAACCATCCCCCTCAAGCGCAATCACCCTTCTTCCAGGCACCGAAACAGCAAGACCAAGTGCGATAGAGGATGCGAGACCCATCGAACCGAGCATGTAGAAGTTCTCAGCCCTGTCACCGATGTGATAAAGTTCCCTGCTCGGGAATCCAAGATTTGATATGATAACCCCTTCCATTTTCACCGCGAGATCGAGAAGAACCCTCAGAACATCAATCCTCTTCATCCCAGAGTTCCCCCTCAAGAAGTACCGCTCTTATCTCAGACTGCGTCATCGCATCCACTGCAGCCTCCCTTATTGAACCAATCTCTGCCCGTCTTGAGATACAGCAGTACCGGATTTTCAATGCCTCAAGCAGCGGTATGATCGCCTCATCCATCGGATTCTGAGCCGCGATCTGTTCATTCCTGTCCCCTCCTCTGTGGCTCATGAGAATAAGAAGTGGCATCCTGTAGAGTCGGGTCAACGAGAGTAGCGCATTTATCGAGTTTCCAAATCCTGAGTTCTGGATTATGAGGGCGGGCTTCTTTCCTCCAAGGTGCGCACCAGCAGCAATCCCAACTCCCTCCTCCTCTCTTGTAACCGGTATGTGTGTGATCCTCCTCTCCTGCTCGATAGTCTCAATGATCCCCGCAAGCATGTTACAGGGGAGGCTGCAGACAAAATCGATCCCTCCCTCAATAAGTGCGTCAACGATACTCCTGTCGATCACATCTTCTCTTTTCTCCAGCATCACTAAATACTTAACGCAGAAAAGGTGTGTCACCCACTATAGAGTATTTAGCCCCCTCCTCCCCTACCACTCAGCAATCTCCTGTAACCATCCCTTGAGTTAATCCCGGTGAAGCCACCATCCCTGCCAGAAGTAGATGCAGACAGACGAATTTTTTTGACTGAATCCATGATTATGCTCAAGATTCCCCAAAAGCACGCATTTTGGATCCGTTTAACCTTACCAGCGGGGTATCATTTTTCCACCAGAATTTTTCTAAACTCCCAATTGACCGCCAGGTTCTCACTGCCACAACTTATCACCATCACCTTCCTTCACCTCGTTCATAATCTTTACGTATTCCTCAACCAGAGACTTGCTCATCTCCAAGGTTTGAGCAATCTCATCAATACTCATCGTTTTGCTTAGCTTTACCACTTTCTTGTATGCCTTGATATACCTGTCACATGCCTGCTCAGTGTGTTTAGTTTTCCTTGCAATCTCTGGAGTCTGATAACCCTTGCAATAAAGCCTGATAATAATTCTCTTGTGAGTCAGAGCTCTCCCTATGTCGTGTATAATCCCCCTTGTAGGCAACACTTCTCCTGTCCTTTCCATGTACTCATTCACCTGCTTGCTTACCGTGCCAGTGGAAACATTCAACAAGAAGGCTACATCACTGTGAGTTAGCAAAGCATTCTGCTCATAAGCTTCCCTGAAAAGTCTTGCAATCTTCTTCTCCCTTATCTCTTTATCAGAATAGCCGGCATTCTTCATTACAAGGTCTTCTTCAGAGATTAAGGTGAGAATAACAGGTGTTAACGAAGTATTCTTGCTGTTCTTACCGTAACCTGGTTTATCTTCAGCTTTAACTCCATACCACATCACCTGACCTATATCAATCTTCCATGGATCTCTGTAACACCTGTTTACCAGATTAACAACATCATCAGCAAACATCTCCTGTATCTTGTCACCAGCAATGAACTGGTAATCCCTCTGAATCAGATTGAGCAAGGATCCTTTAATGGAGTTTGCAACCTTTGACTGTATCATGGAAGGTACTCTGTTGTTTTTGTTGTTCGTTTTCATTGACTCACCTCTTCCTCTTCTCTGCTTGTTTTTTTAAACATGGAACGGAGTTGTTCTAACCTTTCCTGGTGGTCCTGTGTTTGATAGTATTCAACAAGCTCCCTGTATTCTCTTATTGTTTTATCTGATAGGCCAGTTATGATTCTTAGCTCTTCTTCGCTGTAACCTTCTTCAATAAGTATAAACACACGAGCAAAATCCTTGATGTAGCGCATGATAGCTTCTCCACTGTGCTTAGTCCTTCTTTCTATATCTGTGTACTCGTAACCTTGAAGGTAAAGCTCAACTATCTTCTTTTTGTGGCTGACACCAGAACCTATGTCCTTCCACTTACCCCTGGTGGGGATAACCTCACCATTGTCCTCTAATTCTGCTATATGCCTCCTGATTGTCTTTGTGCTCTCTCCCAATAGAATTGCTATGTCAGCCTGGGTTAGCAATGCACCCTGGTAAAAGGCTTCATTGCTTATGCGAATTATTCTTCTCTTCAGCATTTCCTTCTGAATCCTTGCTGAGCAATCTGCTGGATCATAAATGGTTAGCTTCACTGCAACCAGGTGCATCTCTTCTACAGGTACACCGGGTGGTACCTCCTTTGATGCTGCATGGAAGATTATCTGCCCCTCATCTCTCTGAACTGAATACAGATCCAGGTAGGATGTAAAGAGCTCAGATAAAGATCTGCATACTGCTCTCGGGAATGAGTAATCTCTTCTCAGCTCACTGTACAGCTGTTTCTCTATTCTACGATTAAAAGTTGAGATATACTCCTTCGGTACTTCCATCAAGACCACCAGCTCAATCTTGGTGGCATGGTATGAGTACCTATGGGTCAGAAGGGGGTATTTTCAAATTCTACGAGGACATCTAAATCACTTGTCTCTGTTCACCCCTGGCATAAGAACCAAATATTTCGATTTTCCTGGCACCATGCTTCTTTAAAATATGTATCAGCTTTTCTATCATCCCATCTATCTTCTTCACCTCAGAGCGGGGTTCGGGATTTGGACAGCACTTGGCGGGTATGTGAAGTTTACCGTAGGCAAATTTGGGTGAGCGTGAGCAAGCCACATATCAATCTGCTGTCCGAGTACGCAGCATCGAAGATACCTTTCCCAAAACATCGCTTCAACCATGAAAAATTATCAGATAGAGCTCCCTGTATTTCGGTGAAAAGCATGCCCCCTTAACCACTCCCTATCGCAGATTTACCCATCTTTATCACATTTGGAATCGCCCTTCTGAATATGAAACCCTTTCTAAAGATCAGGTCTTTAATCAGATATGATGGGCGCAGGTAGAAGGATAGGTATGCCCGCTGGAACATCTTTGTTATCTGCTGGGCGGTGAAGTTTTTAAGCTTCATCACAGGATCAAGTGTGGTGTATTTCCTCCAGTTGAAGGTCAGTATTAGCTTTTTTGACAGGGCATAATCCCACAACCTCGTTCCTGGGTAAGGAGTGGCTATGGTAAACTGTGCAAAATCCACACCTGCCTTTTTTGATAATTTTATCGTTTTCCTTATATCCTCTTTTGTTTCCTCAGGAAATCCTATGACAAAAGATCCCAGAACATTGAGCCCCTGCTTTTTTGCCTTTTTAACTGCAGAGATTGACTGCTCAGGGGTAATCCCTTTACCGATGAAATTCAGGATTTTCTGAGAGCCTGATTCAATGCCGAAATAGATAGTATGGCATCCACCTTTCTTCATCGCCGCTGCAACCTCCTCCGTGAATATATCAACCCTGGAAGAGGCTGACCAGGAGATATCAAGACCCTCCTCCAGAATTCTTCTGGCTATTCTCATTGTCCTTGGCTTATTTAAGGTAAAGGTATCATCAAGAAACTCAATCTCGTGAATCCTGTATTTTTCATGAAGATGCCTCAATTCCTCAATTACCCTTGAATCGCTATGCCCTCTCCATCTCCTTCCAAACTGAAGCGAAGAGGAACAGAATGCACAGTCAAACGGGCATCCCCTGCTTGTCATTACGGTCCCGAATCTCACCCCATTGACCTGATACTTTTCCATTGGGAGCAGATCATAGGATGGCACGGGAATCGTGTCAATATCCTCTATAAGTGGGCGCGGAGAATTGTTTTTTACTTTACCCCGCAAATTGACGCTCAGTCCAGGAATACTGGATGGATCTCTGTTTCTCTCCAGTGAATCGATCAGCTCTCTGAATGTGAGCTCACCCTCACCTCTCACTATATAATCTATGTATGGACATTCTCTGAGCGTTCTTTCCGGGACAAAGGTGACATGGGGACCGCCCATCACCATCTTTACGTCCTCATTGAACGTCTTTGCCATCTTTGCAACCACGTATGCATCAGGCATCATTGAGGTTGTTGAAGTTATTCCCACAACATCAGGGTCGTATTTTTTTATTACCCTCTCCACATCTTCATAGGTGTAATCCTCGGCAAGAGAATCAACTATGCGAACATCATGCCCATCCTTCACCATGGACGCAAGATATGCCAGGCCAAGAGGGGGACCTGTTGTCCCAACAACCGCTTTGATTGCGCTTGTAGTTGGAGGGGAGAGAAGCAGGATTCTCATATCAATTCACCTCTATTTCCTCTATCCTTATCTCCATCGGCTCAAGGGGTTTATCAACATCCACCCCCTTTTTAATCGCCCATTTTCTTATGCTGCGCACAACCAGCCTTGAACCGAGCTTTGCAAGCGGTAGAAATATCAGGAAGTTTGGATTCCCCTTAGTCACCCTCTTCAAACCGTGATCCACCTCCCACACAAGATGGCGCCATGCATGATAGATATGCAGAATCCTCCCCTCTGTAAGGTTCTCATCAATATCAAAGAACTCCGTCCCTTTCAAACCACCCATTGGAACGAAGCCCAATGGAGTGACGGTGAAATGCGCTCTCTCACCGAGTTTTTCATACAGTTTCTTCTCCATCGTGAGAATAAGCCGCGCTGTATCCATCCCATCCTCATCGGTTTCCCAGGGCAGGCCAACTATGGTCGTATATGCCGGAAACCAGTAGAACTTGTTGAACGCATAGGTTCCATTCAGCAGAACCCAGGGCCATTCCTCAGCGCTGAATGGCTTCATCTTGTTGTTAGCAATCTTTTTTATCAATTCAGGGGAGGCTGTTTCAAACCCAACCTGTATCCCGACCCATTTATTCAAGTTTGCATGATTTAACTCAGAAACTCTTTTAAGTATCCTTGGCGCAGCCAATGCACCTGCCACAGTGCCATGTGTGGGATTCGCAAAGTTAGCTTTACTTAAAATATTTTCAAATAAATCAATTACCGCATCCTCATTTGGATAAAAATTTCTCCTGTCCTCCACCATGTAATTGAATATATCCTCACTGTATAACCACGCGTTATTTTGTCCGACACTTAGATTCACATCTATCTCTCTCAATACCTTTTCTATGGGATAAAATCTCGCTGCCCTCAAATTTGGAGAGCAGAATCTGCATCCTCTGCCACAGCCACGCATAACCTCTACCATTCCCTTAAAGGTAGGGCTTACAACCTCGGGAATCTCCTCAACCTCTGGCCAGGTTTTGATCTTTATAAACCTGTCTGCTCCCCCACTTTCTATCTCCCTGAAAATATCTCCTATGAGATGCTCGGTCTCTCCCAGTATAACATGGTCTATTCCCAGCTCTTCCGTCAGATCCTGCCTTAATTCAAACTGCCATCCAGCCGGGCCTCCAACAACAATCCTGAATTTGTATCCCTTTCTCTCTCTAAAATCCCTCAACCTCTTTATGAAGGATGTAAAAAGGTACTTTGAATAGGATGTTTTCCTCCCTCCCTCGGTGAACATAAGGGTTACAGGTCCCAGACCGTATGGATCCATGGTATTCACCCCAACTATCGTGGTCTTCTCATCTATGAATCTCTCAACCCTTTTTGGATGGGCAACAACAACCTCTCCCCTCTTAAAGCCATCCTTAAGAAGTGCCGCCTCCACCTTTCGCAGTGCATACGGAGCCTGGATTAACTCAAACTCATTATCTGGGAGCTGGGAATCCAGAATTTTATATACAAACTTTGGTACGGTTTCAACCGGTGCACATGGTAAAAAGTCAAGCAGGGGTATGTTTCTGAATCCAGATGTCAAACTCGGATCAGAGGTCAGGACCACTCTCATGCTTCTTTTTCATCTGAAAGACTTTTTATCCTCTCCCACTCCCTCCCCATAATTATGCACCCCGGATCCGGAGCGAGGATATCGCCATAGTAGGCATATGCCCTTGCCCTGCACCCTCCGCAAACATATCTGAATGCACAGGTATGACCTGCGTAATTCTCCGCATCCCTATCCCTCAATTTATTGAGCACCCCACTGTTCTTCCAGACATTCACAAATCCATCTTCTCTGGCATTGCCAATCCTGATCGGCATGAACACACAGGGCTGGATATCGCCATTATGCTCTATTGAGCAGTAAATTCTTCCTGCTCCGCACCCTCCTATGAACTCAGTCAGTGCCTTTGCCGCACCACCAAATTCCTCTGGTATCTCCATCTCAGCAAAATGCGTAGGAGACACTTTCCCCTCTTTCCTGGCTATGGACACTCTGGCATACGCAGGACATGTGCAGAAAATCTGCATTTCTCCCCTCTTCCATTCATCATACAGGTATCCCATAAGCTCCTCTCTTTCATCAGGATCAAGATCCTCTTTTACCATATCCTTTCCTTTCCCGGTCGGTATGAAGTTGAAGACGATAAATCTATCAACCCTCAGCCTCCTGCCAAGCTCTATCATCTCCGGGATCTTATCCAGGTTATAATGGGTCACGGCAGTCGCTATACCTGTCGATAACCCAGCACCCCTCGCGTTTTCTATACCTTTCACCGCCCTCTCAAACGCCCTCTCAGCCCCCCTGAACCTGTCATGGATTTCAGCATTCGGGCCATCTAAGCTGACCTCAACATACCTTACTCCGACCTCTTTCAGTCTTTTTGCAGCTTTTTCCGAGATCAATGTCCCGTTTGTTGCAACTGAGATGTAAAAACCCTTTGAGGCGGCGTATTCGGCAACCTTCCAGAAATCCTTGTTTATCAGAGGCTCTCCTCCAGAAAATGATATCGCGGCAACCCCTGCCTCATCCAGCTGATCCACAACATTCAATTTTCCCTCTAAGCTCAGCTCATCTGGGGCAGGATGGGGGGTGGCATTTGCGTAACAATGCCTGCATTTGAGGTTGCACTGCTCTGTAAAATCCCATACGATCATGAAGGGAGCAATCAGCCTTTGAGGTACAGTAATGCCATATTCTGCAATACTTCTTATTATCACCGCAAAACCCTTCCGCATATAGGGATCTCTGAAAAGATCTTTAATAGTATCCGGACTCGCACCAAACCTCTCTCCCCCTTTTTCAATCGCTTTTCCCACTATTTTTGCATGCACCTTTTCCCCAGCACCCTCAGGCTCTGTAACATCCGCGTATATGCCTAATACCCGCTCCAGTCTCTTTACTTCGGTCATCTCTCTCAGGATGAAGCTCACAAATCTGTTATCCATTACCTTGTGGAGATAATCTATTATTTCCGCCTCATTTAGATTCCTCTCCGTTCACATCACCTCCTCAACCTCTTGACAGAATCTTTTATCCGGTATCGGGCTCAAAAATATTCCTGGATCAGCCAAGGTTTTCTCAGTTCTTGAAACGACCTAATACACTTTTCTGAACAAGCCTGTACCAAATCACTTACCCTCTTCCCTCTTTATTCCACATCGTTTTACTTAGCGCTTTAGTTTCTTTTGAAATATTATAAAGTTATCGCCTCTGTGCCGACTCAAACATGCCCAATCTTTACGCTGTTTGCAGTGGAAAAAAAGGGGTGAGGGTCAGGTTGGGTGAGCTTTGAGGTGCATAAGAGATCCTGTTTCAGAGAAGAACAGACTTCATATCATCCCATAATCGCTCAATCATATCAAGCACCTCTGGTAGAATTTTGAGGATGGCGTATGCGATTATGATCAGCGCAATCGTTGATCCAATCTTTGCAAGGATGTTATGGGCAACATAGAAGCTATCAAGCCCGAGCCAACCATCAAACCATCCATATCCATAAGCAGTGATGACAAAGATGTTTCTTAGAATGTTAAGCACAAATATAACAGGTATTGATACGAGAAATGCCGCAGCTTTACGCTCTAAGGGGGCCTTCACCCCGAGTATAACCCCTGTAAAAAGTGCCATGCTCTCAATTGCTGTACATCCAAGTATCAGCCGAACCCTGTGGTCGTTAAGGTAGATGTACGGGTCATCGAGGGCCATTCTCACCCCAAAAACCGTCCGCCCGGCGTCTGTGATACAGTGTGTGTTCAACGAGATCAGAGCATCATGGAGCATCGGCACCTCTGCAAATGGGAAGTAGAATATGCATGCGATGGCAGTTACACGGGTCAGGAGAAAGAACGACTCCCTGTAATCTGTCATAAAGGAGAATGCAACGAGGAGGCAGAAGTTTGCCATTGCAAATGTGAGAATGGCGTTAAATGGATCCATCCCCTCTATGTACTTCTCCGGCTGCATGAACCAGTGGATTGAGAAGGCAATCCATCCAAGCCCGGCAGTGATGGCTCTTACCCGTGTGTTTGGTAAAAACCCCCTTAAAGATGCAAGTGTGAAGAGTACGAGGGCAGCCCAGAGCGCATAGGCGTAATGGCTATACATCCCACTTTTCGGTAAGGGTTTGCTGGCGCGATGGTGAGTAACCCTCAAGCACTTTCAACCTCGAATCAGAGAGAATGACAGACCTTACCATCTCCTGGGGGATTGACATTGTGATCTCTTTCGTTCGCCCGTATCTTCCTTTATTCACGATTTTTGTGGAGATTATTCCGAGCATATCAAGCTCTGAGATCAGGTCTGTAACCCTCCGCTGGGTAAGGATGTTCATGCCCGTGAGTCTGCAGCAATTCATGTATGCGCGGTAAACCTCGCCGGTTGTGAGGTGTGGCTTTCCACCAGTTGACATCACGCTGTAAAGGACAAGCTTTGACTGGGTTGGGAGTGTCGTCAGGAGCTCATGGATGCGGTCTGATTCAATCTTTGTCTGCGCCAGTCGCACATGCTCTTCCCTCACCTTTGATTCACCGGCTCGTTCTGCAATCTCACCAGAGACTCTCAGAAGGTCGAGCGCCCTTCTCGCATCACCGTGCTCATTCGCTGCAAATGCGGCACACAGTGGAATGACAGAATCCTCAAGAACCCCTTCTTCAAACCCAATCTCTGCCCGCTCTCTCAGTATATCTGAAAGCTGGTGCGCATCATAGGGGGGAAAGAGAATCTCCTCCTCGCCGAGAGAAGACTTTATACGGGGGTCAAGGAACTCCCTGAACTGTAAATTGTTTGAGATGCCGATGATACTCACCTTTGCACGTGTCAGCTCACTGTTGATCCTCAGCAGATTGTAAAGAACCTCGTCCCCTTTCTTCACTAGCTTATCGATCTCATCCAGAATCACGATGATTATCTGCTCCTTTGAGTCGATTGTTGCCTTGAATTCCGCATAAACTTGATCCGTGGGCCACCCTGTCATCGGTATTTCCCTGTCAAAGAGACGCGCGAGATGGGCAAGAACCCGGTACTGTGTATCGATAACCCCTCCATTTATATAAACGACCGAACACCTCTGCCCCTGCACTGCACTGATCCGTTCAAGCTCCCTTCCAACGAACTTCGCACACGCAGTTTTCCCTGTACCGGTCTTGCCATATATCAGGACGTTTGAAGGGGTCTCACCGCGCAGTGCTGAGACAAGGATGTAAGCCAGGTTGTTTATCTGAGCCTCCCGATGTGGTAGATGGTCGGGTGTGTAGGTAGATCTCAAAACCTCTCTATCCTTAAATATCGGCTTCACGGCCAGGAACCTGGTGAAGATCTCACTCAACATCTCTGATTCCATCTTGACGCCCCATCCTCCCATCGTAACATCTCGCTATATAGGTTTTGGTCATCACCCCTTCATTTCCACTCCACCGGGTCGTGGAGAAAATCCATAAAATAGGGGTTAAGATGGGATAAAAGGCATAATCGAGGTTATTTCTTCAGGACGCGGGACACCCCAGCTTGCGGTTGCAACATCTTACAAAAAATAACATATGGGAATCAAAAATACCCAAATATAACTTATACCACAGCTACTATATCAAATAAGCCTTAAGCTGTACTTCTCAACATCATCTGCTCCTCCGTCCAGAGGAAATTGGGCTTTAATAGAAAATCTCACCTTATCGGGGATTAGACGTATAGCATGGTAAGACTTAATAGCTATATGGGTGATGAGTATGATGAATGCTCACAAATCCAAAGATGCCACTTGACATCCTCCAGGGTGAGGCAGAGAAGAGTGCTGGCGAGGATATGCAGACGAGCATCTTCGCGGTTGCGAAGGAGTTCTCAGACTTTATGGCCTCGACACTCGGCCCTCAGAGCCTCCACAAGATGATCGTTGAGCAGGATCGCTGGGCGTACATTGTGACAAGTGATGGGGAAACGATCCTTCAGCGGTTTGACCTCATGCAGTTCAAGGCAAAGCACCCTGTTGCACGGCTCATGGTCGAGCTCTCAAAGGCACAGGACTACGATCTTGGGGACGGTACAACATCAACGGTGGTACTTGCAGGTCACCTCCTGAAGGAGGCCGAAAAGCTTGTGCTTATGGGACTTCACCCCAATACCATCGCGCAAGGGTATAAAGTTGCATTGAAACAGGCACTCGTTTATGCAAAGGAGCTTGCATCACCCACCACAAGAGATAATCTCCTCAGGGTCGCGATGACAGCACTTGACACAAAGTACACGAGCGTATCGAAGGAGCAACTCTCAAAGATGGTTGTTGAGGCGATCATGAGGGTTTCAAATGATGGTAAGGAGCGTGCAGACCCGAAGGACGTCCATCTCGTGAGAAGGAAGGGGACCGGAGTTTTACACTCGACCCTTTACCATGGCTTCATCGTCGAGAAGAAGATGCTCGATGATTCGATGCCGGAGCGTATGGAGAACGCAAAGGTTGCGGTCATCGACGTCCCACTCACCGTAAAGCGTTATGCAGGCATCTTTGGAGATAACCCGCTTCATGAGGTGGAGATAAAGGATGTTGACGGGCTTAAAGCCCATCGTGAGGAGGAGAAAGCAATCCTCAGGGATATGTTCGTGAAACTCAGAGACGTGGGTGCTGATTGTGTGATATCCAGGAAGCTCATCGATCACAGGATTGGAAGGTGGATGGCAAAGGAGGGGATCATAGGGATTCAGGCAATTCCAACGAAAGACGATCTGAAGCGTCTATCAAAGGCTGTAGGTGCGAGGATAATCTCGGATCTTGAGACCATCCGTGAGGAGGATCTTGGATTTGCGGATTCAATCGAAGCGAAAAGATATCCGGATAAGGAGACACTCATATTTATAAGGAATAAGCATGCGAACACCGTCACAATCCTGTTGCGTGGTGGCGCACACCATGTCATCTCAGAGGTCGAACGGGGCATGAAGGATGCGATCCATGCAACATCAAACGCCCTGAATGGCGGGTGGATACTTCCTGCAGGCGGGGCATGTGAGGTTGCCATCGCGGAGCGGCTGAGAAGATATGCACTCACACTCAGTGATAAGCGCCAGCTCGCGGTACAGGCATTTGCAGATGCGCTTGAGGGGATACCCAGGACGCTGATCACAAACAGTGGGATGGATCAGGTAAAGATACTGATGGATTTGAGACGCACCCAGAGGGAAAAAGGCCCCAGCTACGGGTTCGATGCTAATATTCGTGAGATCCGGGATATGATGGAGGCAGGAATCATAGAACCCCTCTCATTGAAGGAATCAGTCTACAAGGGTGCATTTGAGACGGCAGATACCCTCCTTCGGTCCGAGTCGGTCATATATGGGAGGGTCTTTGAGTCAAGGATCAAAAGCGAACTCAAGAAGAAAAGGGAGCGATAATGGATAGAAGATTCAAGCTTGACTCACTCCTGAGTGTTGATATAAAGAAGGAGCGTTTGAGTGGTGAGGCCGCGCGGGAGAGCTGTATGGTCGCAGCATCCATCCTCTCAAAGAGCTTCTCATCACAGTTAGGCCCAAAAGGACTTTTTAAGCTGCTTGCAGAGGAGGCAAGGCCACTTTTCATAAGCAGGGACGCCCACTCACTTATGACAGGCCTCATGCTCGAGCACCCTGCTGCAAAGCTGATGGTTGAGCTTGTGAATGCACAGGATGGGGAGGTGGGGGATGGCAACACATCAACGGTTATAGTTGCAGGCGAACTGATCTCACGTGCCAGGAAACTCATCGAGGAGGGTCTTAACCCTGTGACGATAGTTGAGGGGTACAGAATGGCAGCAGAAAGAGCAGAAGAGATCTTAAATGAACTGGCAGTTCCTATAATGAAAAATGACCTCTCTGCAATCGTCAATACGTCACTCAAGGATTACAGGAGCGACAGGTTGAGTGACCAGATAATAGAAGTGGTCACCAGGATCAAAGAGCAGTATGGGGAGGCTGATACTGAGAGGATCGCTGTTCATGCGATCGAGGGGGGAAGTCTTGACGACTCGTTTGTCGTAAATGGCGCAACCCTTTTTGGATGGGCACTTCCAAGCTCAAGGAAACGGGTCGAGAATGCAAAGATCGCGATACTTGAGAAACCGCTTGAGATCGGGATGAGTGATGCCCTCAGCGGGATGCGAATAAAGGACTCAAAGGAACTTTCGCGATGTTTCAAGGAGGAAGAGGAACTTCTAAGATCGATGGTCAACCGGATACTCCATGCAGGGGCAAACGTAGTCGTATCGATGGGATCGATAGATGTCAGGGCACAGGGAATGCTGACCCATGAAGGCGTCTTCATAACACACCACTATCCTGAGTATAATGACCTGCGCCACCTCGCAAGGGCAACAGGCGCGAAACTCGTGAATGATATCCTCTCGATAACCTCTGACGATCTCGGTGAGGCCGAGCTTGTTGAGGAGCGGCGGATCGCGGAGGAGGAGATCATCATATTCGATGGATGTAAGCATGGATCTGCAACTCTCATTATCAGAGGGGGGTCAAAGCAGCTTGCAGATGAGCATAAACGGATTGTATACACCGCGATTGCAGGCCTTGCCAGGACCCTCGAGGATATGCGTGCCCTCCCGGGTGGGGGGGCGATCGAGGTCGAGCTTGCAAAGCGGTTGAGGGCATGGGCAACTAGGCTTGAATCGAAGAAACAGCTTGCTGTAGAGGCATTTGCAGATGCGCTTGAGGCAATCCCAAGGGCACTTGCGACAAACGCCGGGCTTGATCAGATCGAGATCTTGACAGAACTGAGGAGGTTGCACAAGAAGACCCCATCGATGGGTCTGTATGTGACAGAGGACGGTACTAAGATCGATGATACACTGGAAAAAGGCGTAATCGATCCCTTTGTTGTGAAGCGGCAGATGATACATGGTGCCGTTGAGGCTGCTGAGCTTATAATACTCGTTGATGGGATTTTGCAGGACAAAACAAGGGAGGAGAAGCTCGAAGAATCCCAGGCGATCGAGAGGATCGCGGAGGACGATGAGGAAGAGCTTCCTGCGTGAGATGTTCTCGAATAAAAGGGTGCTTGTCGTTGATATGACCCATGGTGGCAGGACCCTTGCAAGGGCAATCGAGGAATACTTTGATGCAGAGGTACTTCGATACGACCTCTATGGGGTGGATAAGGGGTGCGAGATACCGGAGTTCGATATCTGCATCTCGCCTGTTCACTCCCCGGTTCTTAACCCGATACTTACCAGGGATCCACGTGTGATCTCCCATCACTCTGCGGTTGGATACATACTCAGGAGGCTGAAGGAGCAGGTTGGCTGTGATATCATCGAGGTTACAGGTACAAAGGGAAAGACATCTGTGGCAACGATGCTGACCCACATCCTGAGCTCAAAGATGCAGGTATTATCCTCCACAAGTGAGGGGGTTATGTATGCCAGCCCAGGTGGTGGTACAGCAGTCTTGAAGGTTCCGGGAAGTATTACACCTGCCCATGCGCTTGATGTGATGGATATGGCAATGTGCAAGGATCTTGCAGTTGATGTAGCGCTGTTTGAGGTATCACTTGGATTTACAGGTGCTGCCAAGCTCAACGTCCTGACCTCACTTGAGGGGGACTACCGTATCGCGGGTGGTATGCTTAAGGCCTCGCAGGCAAAACGATACATGATGAAGAATCTCTCAGGAAGGGTGGTGGATAAAGGGGTATTTGACGGATTAAAAACATCCTTTTTTGGAGAAAGACACAAAAAGAATATAAATCTTGCTGCTACTGCTGCATTACACCTTGGGATAGCCGAGGATGAGATCAGGAGGTGTGTGTTATCTTTCCCCCAGATCAGATCAAGGATGGAGGTTAAAAGAGGTGGGAACTGGATCGTGATAGATGATGCAAACTCTGCGTTTGACGCTTTTAATCTAAGAGCAGGAATAGAGGAGATAATGGCTGTAGATGGCGAGCGGATCGTGATACTCGGGGGGTCGCGGAGAGGAAGCTGTTCATCGCTGGATATTGAGGCTGTGGTTCGCGTTATTGATGTATACCGGGACAGGGTCAGGTTCTATCTTACAGGCGAGATCGGCGAAGATCTCAGGCGCCTTGGGGTGGATTGTCCGCTCATCGAGGGTGATCCTGATGGAATGGTGGGGTGGGTCATGGCATCCTCGAGTGGAAATAAAGGGGTCATCCTCATTTCCGGGAGTTCAGGGGGGAGATCCGGATGAGTGGATCCGGGTGCGAGGTACTCCATCCAAGGCCAAGTGCGATAGCAGCCTCAATGTATACACTCAGAGACCTTGACGTCGATGCAATCCTCCTCCATGGCCCGGCAGGGTGTAATTTCAGGACGAGCAGAATCCTTGAGGAGGACGGTGTGAGGGTGTTTACAACCTCGATGACCGAATATGACTTTATATTTGGTGGAAGAGATCGACTTCTCAGGGTTCTAAAGCGGATTGATGAGGAGTTCTCGTTTCGACTCATCGGGGTCGTTGGTACATGTGCAAGTATGATCATCGGAGAGGATATGGAGGCTGCAATCGCTGATGCAGGGCTTGATATGGATGTGATCGTCGTTGAGACCCATGGAGGCTATGCTGAGAACACGACGGGCGCGATCAAGGCGCTTGAGGCTGCAAGAAGAAAGGGTCTGATCAGCGAAAAAGAGTTTCTGCGCCAGAAAAAGATCCTTCTTGCAGCAACCCGTGTCGAGGAAGATAAGGGAATGGCCTCGGTTGAGTACATAACTCCTTCACGTGGAGACGACAAGCTCGAGGCCGCAAGGAGGATCATAAGTGAGGCAAGGTCGCGGGGGAGGCTCACACTCATTCTCAACGCCAAGAAGGAGCTTGCGTACATCTTCTCAGATATGCTTCTCGCCCTTCATGAGGCTTTAGGAGGGGAGGATGTTACAGTAACAACAGTTGCAAACCTGGATCCCGGGCTTGGGCTTCCGAGAATCAGAGGATATGCGAGGAGGATCCTGGAAGAGCTTTCGATGAATGGGGTCAGGATCGATCATCTCTCAGGTGGGCTTGATGAGTATGCGCTGAGTGGAGAGGCTGCATATCGTTGGGTGAGGGATGAGGTGGATGAGCCGGGGGTTGTTGTGGTGCTTGGAAATCCGAACCCGGTCACACCCCTGCCTGATGCCGCTCTCAATATCGCCGTTACAAATGGGCCACGGGAGGTTATGCCACTTAAAAAGATGGGATATGATCCCGTTGTTGTTGAGCTTGACGCCCACTCACTCGTTGTTGGGGTCTCTGGTATCGTGAGATCAGAGTTTGGAGAGATCATAAGAAGGGTTGCCTGATGCTGAATGAGCGTGTCAGGGCAGAGATTGAGATGTTCAAGCGGCACATCATCGTGCTGAGGGCTGTTATTGAGGAGGGTCCGATCGGGATCCTGAGACTCTCAGAGATCACGAGCCTCCCCACCCATAAGGTCAGATATTCACTCAGGATACTTGAGCGGGAGCATCTGATTGTGCCATCCCCCCAGGGCGCGGTCCCAACAGGGAGGGGGATCAGGGTCATGGAGAAGATCGAGGATGAGATAAGGCCGATCGAGGAGAAGCTGACGGAGTTAAAGAGGTATGCAGATCCGAATCGAGCGGATTGAGCGAATCGTCCCTGAGAGCAGGTCCGTGAAGACCTTCTTCTTCAGAGGTATCGGGAATCCAAGACCGGGTAATTATCTCATGGTGTGGATACCAGGATCAGGCCAGATCCCGCTGAGCATATCAAGTTTCAGGGATGGGATATGTGGTGTCACGGTTAAGCGAGTAGGTGCTACGACAGAGGCGATGCACAGGCTTAATGCAGGGGATCTGATCGGGACAACACCCCCTCTTGGGAGTTCTTTCAGCATGAAGGGCAATCGAATCCTCCTTGTATCAGGTGGTATTGGTATAGCACCGCTTCTGTATCTGGCTCTTGAGGCGAGGGCGCTTGGAAAAAGGGTCTATGGGGTCTTTGGATTTGAGAGAGGGGAGGAGGTCATCTTTGAGGACGTCTTGGGGGGGCTTCTTGATGATCTCATCATAACCACAGATGATGGGTCATACGGTCTGAAAGGGACCCCTGTTGACCTCCTGGAAAACCTCCACCTGAGGTTGCGGTTTGACCGTATCTTCTCGTGTGGGCCTGAAGCAATGATGAAGAGGGTGTTTGATTTTGCAAGATCCAGGCATATCATGGCCGAGTTCAGTCTTGAGCGTACGATCAGGTGTGGGATGGGAATATGCGGCGCATGTGCAATTAATGGGTTGAGGGTATGTAAGGAAGGCCCTGTCTTTGATGGTGAAGCTTTGAAAGAGGTTTGGGGCGATAAATAATGCTAACGTAAACCGGATGAAAATGCTCTGATTATGGAAAGTTTTATATGCCAACCTCTCGCGTTTGGTTCCATCATGGGGTTGAAAAGGTATAAACCGTGAGAAATATTTAAATAAGATCTCTATGAGATTTATTGATGGGGTAATTGAGTATTCAAACCGAGTCGAGGTTTAAGTATGGCAGTCCCTCATGAAATCATAGAGTTTTTCAAGGGTGAGATGGGAAAGACGATGCTTGTTAAGGGGGAACCCGGTACAGGCAAGACGATCTTTGCCCTGACACTGTTGAAAGAGCTTTACGGAAGTAATAATGGCATCTACCTCTCAACCCGGGTCGATAGCGCCAAGCTTTATGCTGATTTTCCATGGATCTCCAAGGTGATACCGCCCAGGCATATCATAGATGCCACCCAATCTGAGTTTGAGCCTATCGCACGTGAGAATACCGAGATGGATTACTTTATAAACACCCTGAAGTACTCTGACCGCCCGAGCTTCCTCGGTAACATTTACCGCATGTGTGATGAGTATGAGGTCGCAGTTGTTGTTATAGATAGCTGGGATGCGGTTCTCACCCAGACCGGGGAGCTCGAGAATAAAGAAGACCTCGAGTCACTCATTACCGATATCTCAAGCAAGGCGAATATCGATTTCATCCTCGTGACCGAGTACACCTTCCAGGATAAGCTTGATTATCTCGTTGATAGTGTAATCACGATGGAGGCAAAGGACATCGATGGGAGGGCCGTGAGAATCCTCAACGTCAATAAGCTCCGGGGTGTGAGACGTGAACACCCATCTTACCTCTTCTCACTCGAAGGAGGTGTTTTTAACAGCTTAGAACCGTTTAAGTTCGTCTATCCAGCAGAGCATAAGCGGTTTGAGCCGATAAAGGACACACCCTCTTACTTCTCATCCGGATCAGAAGATCTTGATATGATGCTCGATGGCGGGTATCCCCTGGGTAGCTTCGTCTTTCTCGATGTGGGGAGAGACGTTCCCCAGGAAGCATTCATAAATGTCCTGATGCAGACGATTGCAAATTTCATACATCAGGAGAACCCCGTTATCGTCTTTCCGACCGGTGAGATGAGCCCGAAAGGGATGAAGGCAAATGCATACCTGTATGGATTCGAGGATAGACTCAATGAGATGATGAAGTTCGTGGAGTTTGCATATCTCCCGGAGAATGTGGGTTTTGAGGAGGAATACGTATGCACGATTGAACCGGGGGATTTGATGGAGGACGTCTCAAGGTGGGAGGAGATGTGGAACCGGATGCGAGATGAGACCGGCAACCCGGTTCTAAGCATGGTCGGTTTTGATGTGCTTGATTATATATATAGCACCAAGGAAGAGCTTCTGAAGCTTATGAGTATCTTTGCACGGAGTACCGCTGATGCAAGCACACTCACGATCGCGGTCGGTAGGGATAGCACAGAGGAGATCAATAAGTACTTAGCAGACATTTCAAACATTCACCTGAGACTTGAGGCGCTATCCGGCTCTGTCGTGATATATGGTGTAAAGCCGAGGACGGAACTTTATTACCTTCGCCTTGACGTTTCGGGAGGTTACCCGAGGGTGAAACTTGAACCGATCGTTTAGCTTCGGTGGAGAGAATCTGGATGGAAAAAAAGAGGATCCTCATTGTTGATGATGCAGAGGCAATCACGACGATGATGAAGGAGATGATAGATGAAAGCCGCTACGAGGTTTTCATCGAGTCCACAGGTGAGCGGGCGCTTGATGCATACAGGGAGCTCAGGCCAGATCTTGTGACGATGGACATCGTGATGCCAAACATGAACGGCGTCGAAGCGATAAAATCGATCCGTGAGTTCGATCCAAACGCAAAGATCGTCGTGATCACCGCGATCGACATGCCAAATATAATTAATGAGGCGATGGAAGCCGGAGCGGTGGATTACCTTGTCAAGCCATTCGTTCCAAAGCGATTGGAGAGAATATTCAAGAAACACCTCGGATAGCTGGATTAACCAGGGAGGATAGCTTATTTTATGGCCACGATCGCGGAGAAGATCCTTAGCAATAGGTCTGTTGAGAAAAAGAAGCTGGGCGCAGGGGAAATCACCGAGTGTGAGGTTGATTACTTGATGGTGAACGATGTAACAGGCGTACCTGCGTTCGAGGTCTTCGAGGAGCTCGGAATGCCGATGATCAGGGAGAAGGTCATCGTCATCGCTGATCACTACGTCCCGAACAAGGACGTACCATCTGCCGAGCAGGCAAAGAGGTTGAGAGACTATGCCATCAGATACGGGATAGAGAATTACTACTGGCCCGGTTTTGGGGGGGTATGCCATCAGGTCATGATCGAAGAGGGCTTTGCAGCACCCGGCAGGCTTATTGTGGGTGCAGATTCGCATACCTGCTCTTATGGGGCGCTTGGAGCATTTTCAACCGGTATCGGATCCACGGAGGCTGCAGCCGTAATGGCAACAGGTAAACTCTGGTTCCGGGTACCTGAGACCCAGCGGTTCATCGTGGAGGGCGAGCCAGGTCGGTACGTTTCAGGCAAGGACATAATATTGCACATCATCGGGGATATAGGTGTATCTGGATCGCTCTATAAGGCACAGGAGTTCTATGGGTCTGCAATAAGATCACTGTCTATCGCGGATCGTATCACAATCTGTAATATGGCGGTAGAGGCCGGTGCCAAGGCCGGAATAATCCCCCCTGACGATTCGACCTTTGAGTATCTAAGAGGAAGGGTGAGGGGAGTGTATACACCGGTGTATGCCGATGAAGACGCAGAGTACGAGGATACGTTCACATATGATGCCTCAGAGATTCCGCCCACGGTCGCAAGGCCGTTCCTCCCTGAGAACACCATCCCAGCGCGCGAGCTTGACGTTGCAATCGATCAGGCGTACCTTGGCTCATGCACAAATGGAAGGATCGAGGATCTGAGGGTTGCAGCATCGATCCTCAGGGGCAGGAAGGTGAGCCGTGATGTGCGGATGATAATTGTTCCCGCAAGCCAGAAGGTCTATCTTCAGGCACTTAAGGAAGGGTTAATCGAGGTCTTTCTATCGGCAGGTGCATTTGTATCAGGCCCGACATGTGGTGCATGCCTCGGTGGGTATATGGGTGTGCTCGGGGAGGGTGAGGTCTGTGTGGCGAGCACAAACCGGAACTTCATCGGAAGGATGGGGCATAAAGACTCGCTTGTGTACCTGGCCTCCCCTGCTGTTGTTGCCGCGAGTGCCATTCGTGGGAGGATCACAGACCCGAACGATCTCTGAAAAGCTTTTATAATCTAAGGTAGAGGGGTTCTCGGATGGTAGATATCGGGATTGTAGCGGTTGGCGGGTATAATGAGGTTGGCAGAAACATGACCGCCATCCGCATTGATAAGGATATAGTCATAATGGACATGGGGATCAGGCTCGATAGCGTCCAGATACATGAGGACGTCGAGATCGAGCGGATGCACTCCTTAGATCTCATCCAGATGGGTGCCATACCGGATGATACCATCATGAACCAGATTGAAGGGAGTGTCAGGGCAATCGTCTGCACTCATGGCCATCTGGATCATATTGGGGCGGTATCAAAGCTTGCGCATAGGTACAAGGCCCCGATCATCGCGACACCTTTTACAATGGAGTTAATCTCTCAGCAGCTGAGATCAGAGCGGAAGTTCAGGATTGGTAATACGCTTGTGCGGTTAAACGCGGGTGAAACCTATCGAATAACCGATGATATAGAGCTTGAGTTCATCCGGGTTCAGCATTCAATACCGGACTGTGTCTTCGCGGCACTGCACACACGGGGTGGTACAATACTCTATGCAAATGATTTCAAGTTCGACAGGTTCCCCATCCTCAATGAACCGGTGGATGAAAGGAGATTGAGGCAACTTGGGAGAGAAGGGGTACTTGCAATGATTGTGGAGTCTACAAGGGTGGATGTTAATGGAAAAACCCCATCTGAGAATGTGGCAAAGGATCTTGTTATGGACGTTATCACAGGGATCGGTGATACCGACTCAGGAATAATCGTAACAACCTTCTCCTCCCACATTGCAAGGATTCTCTCTGTTGTTGAGGCCGCCAGTCGCTCAGGCAGGGTGCCTGTACTGCTTGGGCGTTCCATGGATAGATACTGGGAGGCCGTGAAGAAGATGGAGTATATAAGGGAGAGATTCCCTGAAGATCTCCTCGTTGCAGGCGACCGAAAGCAGATAGATAAGATCCTCAAGCGGATAGTTTCAGAAGGAAAGGAGAAGTACCTTCCTATTGTAACAGGGCATCAAGGAGAGCCAGGGGCAATCCTCACGCGAATAGGTGATGGAGATACTCCCTACGAGATGAGCAAGGGAGATAAGGTAATTTTCTCTGCTACAATAATCCCAACACCCATGAATGCGGCAAACAGGTATGCGATCGAGACAAAACTCAGGATGAAGGGTGTAAGGATCTACACAGACATTCATGTCTCGGGACATGCAGCAAGGGAGGATCACTGGGAGTTGATGAGGATGATAAACCCCACACACGTCATACCCTCCCATGGAAACCTCTCGATGACCGGCTCTTACGCCGAGCTTGCGGAGGAGCTTGGGTACGTGCTCGGGGAGGACGTTCATCTTTTGAGAAATGGACAGGAGATAGCATTGAGATGACGATCATCGATGAGCTAAGCTGGTATAAAGAGTGCTTCGAGCGTTCATATCCAAAGTATCTCACAGGGAGAAAGCCTGAGGCACACTACCGGATCATGCTTGAGCTGATCGGGAGGGGTGGGAAACGGCTCAGACCGATTCTATGCATGTTATCAGCAAGGCTTGCCGGAGGTGATGTTAAGCACGCCATACCTCTTGCTGTGGCACTTGAGTTTTTCCACAACTTCACGCTCATTCATGATGACATCGAGGATGACAGCACCCTCAGGCGGGGAAAACCAACGATGCACAGGATTTATGGGGTACCACTCGCAATCAATGCAGGGGATGGGCTCTATGCCCTATCTTATGAGATCATCCTCGGGTGCAAAGCGTTATTCGGCATCGAAAGATCGTGGAAGATACTTGCTGCCTTCAATCGGATGAATGTAGCACTTGTTGAAGGGCAGGCGATGGACATTAACTTCAGATCAAATCATGAGATGGATGAGGCGGAGGTACTGGAACTTCTAAGGAAGAAAACAGGGGCACTTTTTGCAACATCAGCTTACTGTGGTGCAATCGCAGGGGGTGGTGACGAGGAGCTTGCCTCAGATCTTGCGCTGATGTGGGAGAAGGTGGGCATCTCCTTCCAGGTCCAGGATGATATACTCAACCTCACAGGTGAAGAGGAGAAATACGGAAAAAGGATCGGGGATGATGTATCTGAGGGGAAACCAACACTGATTCTGATTCATGCCTTAAAAAACGCGTCAGAAAGTGATAGAGAACTCATAATGGAGGCGCTTAACAGGCCTTATGATGAAAAGAAAGTGAGGGATGTGATCAGGATATTCGAGGACACCGGTGCAATAGAATATGCAAGAGCAGTTGCCGACTCTTACCTGAGAGACGCCCTCCTCATTGCTGAGAAGCTTCCTGAGAGCAAAGAGCAGGATCAGATGATAAGGCTTGCACGATATGTCCTTGAGCGGGAGGTGTAGGTTAAATGTGGAAGATCACACGGGGTGATGAGACCATTGTTGTGAGTTCAGAGGGGCCTTTCAGGGTCCTGAGCTCTGCTGTGCTGAACGGTGGGTACCGCACAGCCAGTGGGATTGTGAACGTACATGTCGGGATGGATTACGATCACGAGGACCCGGTAGAATATCTCAGGACGAAGGCCAGGGAGCTGGGGCTTGATCCTGATACAACCATAGGGATGATGACAGCGGTTGATATGGAGAATGGGGTCATAGAGGAGGGTGATGGGGTTACGGCTGTAATAACAGCCGGCCTGTCAAACCCCGCGGTTGCTGATACTGGGACGATTAATATTATCCTTCTTGTGAATGCCCATCTCACTGAATCTGCAATGGCGAATGCGATAATTACAGCAACTGAAGCAAAGACAGCAGCCCTTATAGATCTTGATGTTAGAACCGGGGACATCAATGGTACTTCATTCATCACAGGCACAACAACAGATGCTGTTGCTGTCGCCTCTTTCGGTGATGAATCCCCCTCTCGCATCGAGTACGCCGGGCTTGCAACACCCATCGGGTCTGAGATCGGTAGATTGGTTAGGAGGGGCGTCAAGCGTGCGATTGAGCTTCAGGAGGGTATCAGCCCCAGACGGAAACCGATCGATCGGTTGAGGGAGCGGGGGATCAGGCTTGATGATATGCTCGATCTTGGAATAGCCCTCTACATCGGCGATGAACCAGAATCTGTACGGGAGGAATTGAGGTCAGGTATTGAGAAGGCGCTCGAAGATGTAAACATCGAATCCCTTATAGTTGCCGCGATGAGGCTTGAGGAGGAGGCAGCTGCAGGGAGGATATATGGGCTTAACCACACAGATCCGGTCTATCTCCTCGCCGATGAGCTGATCGGGATCGCGATTGCAGAGTACATCGCGGGGTCAAGAGGACTCTTTAATTTTGCACGCTACGACCAGAAGAAGCCAGGAATACTCTCAAGGCTTGGCCCATACCTTGACGATGCGATCGGTGGGCTTGTTGCAGGGGTAATGAGCGATCTATTCAACCGCAAGGAGGACGCCCGGGATGGTGAGTGAGGGCAAGTTCGGCAAGTTTGGGGGGATGTTTGCACCTGAGATACTTGTTCCATCCCTTAAGGAGCTTGACAGGGCGTTTAAGCAATTCTGTGCGGATGAAGATGCTAAAAAGGAGCTTGAGTATTACCTCTCTGAGTTTGCAGGAAGAGAAACTCCCCTCTATCTATGTTCGAACCTGAGCAAGGAGTATGGCTGCAGGATATACCTGAAGCGGGAGGATCTGGTCCATGGTGGGGCACACAAGCTGAACAACACGCTTGGACAGGCACTTCTTGCAAGATACATGGGTAAGACCCGGCTCATTGCAGAGACCGGAGCCGGACAGCACGGTATTGCGACGGCGATGGCAGGAGCAACACTTGGCATGAAGGTCGACATCTATATGGGGAGCGTAGATATGGCCCGCCAGAAGCTCAACGTCTTCAGGATGAAGCTGATGGGCGCAAACGTCATCCCCGTTGATACCGGCTCAAAGACGTTGAAGGATGCGATAAACGAGGCGATGCGTGACTGGATCGCAAATGTGGAGGACACATATTATTTAGTAGGTTCAGTCGTAGGCCCACACCCGTATCCCACAATTGTGCGTGAGTTTCAACGTGTAATAGGCAGGGAGACACGACGTCAGATTCTTGAGAAAGAGGGAAAACTTCCTGATGTGATCCTCGCCTGTGTCGGTGGGGGATCCAACGCGATGGGGATATTCTATGAGTTTCTTGAGGACGACGTCAGGCTCATTGGTGTTGAAGCCGCCGGGAAGGGGCTTGACACAGAGATGCACTCTGCATCCTGTTGCCTCGGGACGGAGGGGGTACTTCATGGTGCGTACACCAAGATACTTCAGGACGAAGATGGGCAGATCAAACCCTCACACTCTGTTGCAGCCGGGCTTGATTACCCGGCGGTCGGCCCGGAGCATGTTTATCTCCAGGAGATCGGGCGGGTTGAGTATGTTGCGGTGGATGATGAAGAGACACTCGACGCCTTTGAGGTTTTATGCAGGAAGGAGGGAATTTTACCCGCGCTCGAGTCTGCGCATGCGCTTGCTTATGCATTGAAGGTTGCTGAGGAGCTTGAAGGTGGTGTTATCATCGTCAATCTCTCAGGCAGGGGAGATAAGGATGTTGAAACCGTAGCAGAGATGCGGGGGTACCTCTTTGAGCGATAAGAGGGTTGTGATCTGGCCCACCTATCTTGATAAAAGAGCGTCAAGAAAAGAGGGGAGGAGAGTTCCGAGAAGGCTTTCGGTAAAGTCCCCGAAGCTCGATGAGATCAGGAAAGCACTGGAAAAGCTCGGGTTTGAACCTGAGATAGAGAGTGACAAGGCATATCCACGGAGGTGGTGGGAGGGAGGGGGGAGGATCACAGTCCAAAATGTTAACTCCAAGGGTGAGTTATTGAGAGCAGTCGCAATGAAGATAAAGGAGATGAGGAGTCAATGATCGACCTTGAGGATGAGCTCATACTCTTACCGGGGCCTGTTCCTGTCGTACCCCGGATATTAAGGGCGATCTCGCGTCCGATGATAAACCACCGTGGGGAGAAGTTCAAGGAGATGCTTGAACGAATCACGCAGGCTCTGAAAGAGATCATGAGGACGGAGAATGACGTATTCGTTTTGAGTGGATCCGGATCCTGTGGGATGGAGGCCGCCATCTCAAACCTCATAAAGGGGGATAAGATACTTGCAATCTCAAATGGGAAGTTTGGAGATCGGTTTATCGATATTGCAGGGCGTTATGGGGATGTGATCCCGCTTGAATATGAGTGGGGTAGATCGATCGAGCTTGAGGATGTGAGAGAAGTTGTTGAGCGGGAGAAAGACCTCAAAGCAATCGCGATGGTCCATAATGAGACCTCATGTGGGATCACAAACCCCGCACCTCAGGTTGCAGCGATAGCGAGGGAGTACGATCTACTCTTTGTGATGGATGGGATCACCTCGATCGGCGGGATGGACGTGAGGGTCGATGAATGGGGTGTTGATATCGCGATTGTCGGATCCCAGAAGTGTCTCGGGGCACCACCCGGTCTTTGCGCGGTTGCTGTCAGTGAGCGGGCGTGGGATAGAATGGTTGAATCACCCCCGCTCTACATGGATCTCAGGGCCTACAGAAAATCAGCAGGAAAAGGACAGACGCCATACACACCGGCGCTTCCACTATTTTTTGCTCTGGATGAGGCACTTGCGATCGTCATGGAAGAAGGGCTTGATGCACGGATCAGGCGACACATGCATCTGGCTTCGATGGTGAGGGACGCCATCCGAAGATGGGGTCTTGAGCTTTTTCCAAGGCTCAATGAGGTCAGCAGCTACTCAAACACCGTCACAGCGATAAAGATACCTGAGGGGATCACCGTGGATGAGCTCAGACGTGAGGTTAAGCAAAAGGGAATCACGATCGCAGGTGGCCAGGAGCATCTCAAGGGTAAGATATTCAGGATAGGCACGATGGGAAACCTACAGGAAAAGGATGTACTGGTGGTACTTACGGTTCTTGAGAGGGTGCTTGAGGCGAGGGGGGTGGTTTGACCCCTTGAAACGCAGATTATGAGAGTCGTGGTGCTTGGGGTTGACCCTGGAACTGCAAGAACCGGCTGGGGGGCTGTGGAATCTCTGGACGGCCGGATGAAACTTCTTGATTGTGGATACATCTCAACCCCCCCGGGGATGAAGCCCGCGCACAGGCTCAAGATAATTTTCGATGAGATATCTGCTATTATGAGGCATTTCAGTCCAGATGAGGTTGCAATAGAGCGGCTTTACTTCAACACAAACGTCAAGACCGCGATGAGTGTGAGTGAAGCAAGAGGGGTTGTGATGCTTGCATCTGTAGTTGAGGGTCTCGATCTATTTGAGTACACACCACTTGAGGTTAAGCAGGCGATAACAGGGTATGGCAGGGCGGAGAAGGTGCAGGTAGCCACGATGGTAAAGGCTCTTCTCAATCTTCCAGCAGTCCCAAAGCCAGATGATACAGCGGATGCAATCGCTGTTGCAATCTGTCATATAAATATGAGAGAATCTGTGTTAAGATAGAACCGATATTAAATCCCCCGGAAGGGGTGTGGGGGGTCAGGCGTTTTCACGCAACAGAGGAGGTATATACCTCTCCAAACATATGCGCAGCAACAACACCAACGTAGAACGATCCGAACGTTGCTATTAACCAGCCAATGATCGGTATTACTGATATCAACAACAGGAGCACTGAAAGAAGGATTATCACTATGTAGGCTGTGATATACTCCCCCAATACCGATTTAATCCGTGAAACTACCTCTTTAATCCTGAATGCATCGCTTATTGAGTCACCACTCACATACATCGCCAGTGCCATCGGAACAAAAAATCCGAAGAGGACCGCAAGCAATCCTCCGATAACCATGGCACCGATCATCATGGTGAAGGGCATCCCTGACCTCATCCCCATGGAAAAAACCGCCCCGCCAGTCATTGCAGCGATTACTATCACGGGTATCAGGAGATAGATAAATGATATTATGGCACCGATCAATCCTTTCACGAATAGCTCCCCCCAGTCTCCCCATTCAGGCATTTTCGGCGTTCTATTAATCGTCTCCTTCATCACCTTGAGACAGAACCCTGTTGCAAGCAGATTCACGATGGGTATAAGGGATATTATCCCACCTATCAATACCTTCACAACCCAGTTTTCATCCTCGGTCGGAAACTTCACTGCAGATTCAATATCCATGCTTCCACACCCCCTCTCGATCATTACCCGGCCCGGTGGCCAGTATCTCTTCCATTCATATCACCTCTTTTTATTCAAGCCTCGCTTCAGCAAGATCTTCACCTTTTAATGTTAAAATATAATCTCTTGCTTCATAGCCTTCAAGCTATAAATAGCTTTGGGTAGTCCCTTATTAATTTATATGACTCTGAAAGAATAAAAAAGATGGGAAGGGAGGGGGTTATTTAGAGTTTCCCGATGAGGCCGCTTGCGATCGTGTTCTTCTGGACCTCTCTTGTACCCTCGTAGATCTCAGTGATCTTTGCATCCCGGTATATCCGCTCAACCTCATACTCTGTTATGTACCCATAGCCACCGTGGAGCTGAATCGCCTCGTCCGCCACCTCAACCGCGGTCCTTGCAGCAAACCACTTTGCCATTGATGTCAGGACCGGATCGATCCTCCTGCCGTTGTCAAAGTTCCACGCTGCCTTATAAGTCAGGAGCTTTGCGGCCTCGATCTTTGTTGCCATATCAGCGATCTTATGCCGGGTTATCTGGAACTCAGCGAGCTTCTTTCCGTGGAGCTCCCGCTGCTTGATATATTCCATCGTGCGATCAAAAGCAGCCTCTGCTGTCCCGAGTGCCTGAGCTGCAATCTCGATCCTGCTCTCATCGAAGAATTCAAGCACCTGATAGAACCCTCTATTCAACTCACCTACAAGGTTCTCTTCTGGGACCCTTGCATTATCAAATGATAGCTCTGCTGTGCTTGTTGCACGAATGCCCATCTTGGATCCAACGTCTGCTGCCTCCCAGCAGTCCTTCTCAACGATGAACGTAGACATCCCACGGTACTTTGGCTTTGCATCAGGGTCTGTCTGGACAAGTATGACGCCAAAGTCTGCGATCTCACCGTTCGTGATGAAGGTCTTTGTTCCGTTTATCACCCACTCATCGCCATCCTTCACCGCGGTGGTCGATAACTCGGTTATATCAGACCCGTGATCAGGCTCTGTGAATATCCCCGCGGAGATCCACTCACCACTGCAGACCTTCGGAAGGTACTTCTTCTTCTGCTCCTCTGTCCCAAACCACTTGATGATCTCACAACCAAAATCTGGCAATGCAATACAGAGCCCGAGCGTTGAGTCCACCCTGCACATCTCCTCGACGATCAGCGCGTTCTCAAGTGCGCCAAGCCCGGCTCCACCGTACTCCTCAGGGTAGTGCACACCGATGAACCCAAGCTCTCCTGCCTTTCTCACAAGCTCACGTGGGAACTTGTGCTCCTGGTCACACTCCATCGCATAGTCCTTATCGAACTCACCTTCTGCAAACTCACGTGCTGCCTTTGCGATATCCTTCTGCTCCTCAGTCAGTTCAAAATCCATCTTAAACCTCCTTAAATTAAATTCACCCTTTTATTTCTTTTATCTTCTCTTTGAGTACTGGTACAACCTTGAACAGATCATCTACAATTCCATAGTCTGCTACATTGAATATAGGTGCCTTTGGATCCTTGTTTATCGCAACAATCAGACCAGAATCCTTCATTCCTGCAACATGCTGGAAAGCACCGCTGATCCCGATTGCCAGGTACAGCTTTGGCTTCACGATCTTACCTGATGACCCGACCTGCCTGTCCTTCGGGAGCCAGTTCTTATCAACAACCGGCCTTGAGCATGCAAGAACACCACCGAGCACATCTGCAAGCTCCTGGACAAGTGGGATGTTCTCCTGGTCCTTGATTGCTCGACCCACACTGACAATATAGTCTGCCTGGGTGATATCAACCTCACCAACCTCTGCCTCCTCATACCCGAGGAACCTGCGATATGGAACATCCTCGATCGTGACCGACTCAGTCACGATCTCCCCATTGAGTGCCCCTTCCTCGATTGAAAATGCACCAGATCGCACTGTTGCTATGAACTGATCGCCCTTGAGCGCCACCTTCGCGTTCACCTTCCCGCTGTAGATCTGCCTGGTTACAACGAGCCTCCCGTCCACCGCGTCAAGATCGATACAGTCTGTCGCAAGCGGGAGCCCAAGCTCGACCGCAAGAGCTGGTGCAAGATCCATACCAAAAGCTGTATGCCCGATGAGTGTAACCACCGGTTTATGATCCTTTATCAGCTTTGAAAGTACCTTCTGGTAGATTTCTGCATTGAAGTTCTCAAGCTTCGGATCGTCCACCACGAGGACCTTGTTTGCATAGCTCTTGAGCTTCTCTGCCATCTCATTCACACCACTCCCAAGAAGCACGGCTGTGACTGTCGCACCCATCTTATCTGCAAGGTTCCTGGCCCCGCTCAGCATCTCAAACGTAACATCTCTCAGCTCGCCATTCCTGTGTTCGGCAAGTACAAAAATCTCAGACATCTAAAGCACCCCCTGTTCCTTCAGGATCTCTGCAAGCTTTGAAGCAGCCTCTGCTGGATCTCCCTCTATTATCTCAGCCACCTTCGTGACCGGTGGAACACTGAGCTCCTCAAGTACGGTCAGAGATCCAGCCTCACCTACGTCCTCAGGGGTAAGCCCGATATCACCAAGACCGAGCAGCTTTATCTCTTTCTTCGAGGCTTTCCGTATGCCCATGATCGAGACATACCTTGGTTCGTTTATCCCGGTCTGGATGCCTATCACCGCGGGAAGATCTATCTCAAGCACCTCCATGAGCCCTCCCTCGAGCTCTCGCTTGACCTTTGCCTTGCCATCCTGAATTTCAAGCCCGGTGACAAGAGTTGCATGGGGGATTCCCAGCATCTCTGCGAGTGCAACAGGAACGATCCCCTCACCGAGATCTCCTGCCTGGGCGCCTGTGAGAATGAGATCGTACTTCATATTCTTTATCGCTGCGGCGAGTATCTTTGCGATTGTAACTCCATCAGATCCTTCAATCGCGGGATCGTATATCCTCACGCCCTCATCAGCCCCCATCGCAAGTCCTCGCCTTATGACCTCGTTTGCATCCTCATCACCCACACTGATCACGGTTATAGTGCCACCAAACTTCTCTTTGAGCTGCACCGCCTCTTCGACCGCGTAGTTATCCCACTCGTTGATCTCAAATGGGAGATCGTCCTTCTTTATATCCTTCCCTGTGATCACCACATCCGCCTCAGATGTGTCAGGAACCCGCTTTACACATACTATTATGTCCATCTCATTCCTCCAATCCAATTTCTCAGATTTTTAACGATTACAATGACTCAGATAGAAGTTCAAGAATGTCCTTCACCTCGATCTGACCCTCATATCCTGCAGTCTTAACCGCATCCTCCAGTGTCAACATGCAGAATGGGCATGCAACAGCGATGATCTCTGCACCCTGCTCAGCTGCATCCCTCACCCGAACCACAGCGGTACGCTCGCCTTCTGCACCCTCGTTCCACATCATACCACCCCCACCCTCGCAGCAGAGGCTCCGCTCCCTTGATCGATCCATCTCGACAAAGGTTATACCAGGGATCGCCTCGAGAACCTTTCTCGGCTCATCAAAGATCGAGTTGTGCTTTCCCAGATAGCAGGGATCATGATACGTGACGACTTTTCCAAGCTCTTTCGTAAGTTTCAACCGATCTTCATCGATCAAATCAACCAGAAACTGTGTGTAATGCTTCACCTCAAAGTTCACATCCCCATACTCACTGTACTTATTCGAGAACGCATTGTAACAGTGAGGTGAGATTGTGACCATCTTTGTGATCTCAAATTCATTGAAAAGCTCAAGGTTCTCCTCAACAAGCATCTCAAATAGCCCCTCTTCACCCATCGCATGCATCTCGCTTCCGCAACAGCTCTCTTCAGTCCCAAGAATCCCATAATCAACCCCTGCGGCATTAAATACTCTAACAAACGCCCTCGCAACCTCCTGAACCCTGGGATCATAAGATGGTGTACATCCGATAAAAGCGAGCAGCTCCGCGCTCTTACCATCTGTGAGATCCTTTACCTCCTGATCAAAGTCCTGGAGCCACTCTGTACGCTTCATTCTTGATCTGCCCCAGGGGTTACCATTCTTGACCGTGCTTTCAAGTGCCTCCATTATCGTCTTTGGTACACCTCGCCCCTCCTCTATCAGAATCCCCCTCATTGCGATGATTACCTCTGCCGGGTCAAGACCCCTTGGACACCTGCTCGTGCAGGTCCCACACGTCGTGCAGTCCCATAGCTCCTTCATCGTTAGTACAACGTCAGAACTTTCCCGTATGAGCGCCTCTCGCATCATTCTACGAACATTCAGGGGTGACTTTAAAGAAACGGTGCATCCTCCTGTGCATTTACCGCACTGCATACATGTAAAGAGATCAAACTTTTGAGCAAACGTCTCTCCTCCAATCTCCATCTTGACTCCTCTCCTTTCCAGGCAATCTATACTTTTTAACAGGATCACACTAATAAAGCTTTCTAAATATATCCGTCTTGGGGTTGTATGGAGAAAAATATCATAATAAAAGGTGTAAGAGAGCATAACCTGAAGGGTTTCGATCTAAATCTTCCGCGAAACAAGTTCATCGTGATAACAGGTGTATCTGGTTCTGGAAAATCCTCCTTGGCATTTGATACGATATATGCAGAGGGGCAACGACGCTATGTAGAATCACTCTCTGCGTACGCAAGACAGTTCCTGGAGCAGATGAAGAGACCGGATGTTGATCACATCGAGGGATTGTCTCCCGCAATATCGATTGATCAGAAGAGTGCGGGAAAAAATCCGAGGTCCACCGTGGGAACGGTCACAGAGATATACGATTATCTCAGGCTTTTATATGCAAAAATAGGTGTCGTTCACTGCCCGGGGTGTGGAAGAGAGATAAAACGGCAGTCGGTGGATGAGATCGTTGATCGTATCCTGGGGCTGTTGAGGGGTAAAGATAGAATACAGATCCTAAGCCCCATTGTGAAAGGGAGGAAGGGGGAATATAGACGACTATTTGAGGATCTGAAGGCGCGCGGTTTTGTGAGGGTGCGGGTTGACGGAGAGATCTACCACCTTGATGATGAGATCAGGCTTGAGAAGAATATAAAGCATCATATAGATCTTGTTGTCGACCGGATAGTGGTGGAGGATGAGGATGGGCTGCTGGAACGAATAACTGATGCTGTAGAGGTTGCTTTAAAGGAAGGGGGTGGGACACTCAGGGTGATCATCGATGAGAGTGAGTATCTATTCAGTGAGGCTTTCTCCTGTCCCGTGTGTGAAATTGACTTTGAAGAGCTTAGCCCCCGTCTCTTCTCATTCAACAGCCCATATGGGGCATGTCCCCACTGTGAGGGGCTTGGAGCAAGGATGATGATTGACGAGGAGCTTGTCGTACCTGATAAGAGCTTATCGCTGATGGAAGGTGCGATACGACCATGGGGGAGGGGTAGATACACATATCAGATGCTTCAGGCACTTGCAGATCGATTTGGCTTCAGTATGCAGGTTCCGTTCAGAGATCTTGACCCTAAAATCCAGCGTATGATACTCTACGGCCCAGAAGATGAGGAGATCTGGAAGTACCCTGATGTAAAGGGGTTTGAGGGTGTGATCCCCTGGATGATGAGGCGATACCGGGATCCCACATCCAGATGGTCGAGGAGAGAAGTTGAGCGGTACATGCGGGTGATACCGTGTAAGGAGTGTGGTGGAACGAGGCTGAATCCTGTAGCGCGGGCGGTGAAGGTTGGAGGAATGGGAATTGCGGAGTTTACAGCTCTCCCGATAAGTGAGGCCCTCTCCTTCATCAGGAACCTCAAGCTCTCAGATCGTGAGATGGCCATCGCTGGAGAGATCATCCGCGAGATTGAGGCGAGGCTTGAGTTTCTCATGAGCGTCGGGCTGGGATATCTCACGCTCGATCGCGCATCCTCCACACTTTCAGGAGGGGAAGCTCAGCGGATTCGTCTCGCCTCGCAGATCGGATCAGGGCTTGTGGGGGTTCTGTACGTCCTGGATGAGCCTTCGATCGGGCTCCATCAGCGGGATAACAGGAGGCTCATAGAGACCCTGAGACGGCTCTGTGAGATCGGAAACACACTCATCGTCGTTGAGCATGATGAAGAGATTATCAGGAGTGCCGATCACATCGTTGATCTGGGACCAGGGGCAGGAGAGCATGGAGGATGGGTGGTTGCAGAGGGTACGGTCGATGAGATATGCCAGGTCGAGGAATCCATTACAGGGAGGTTCTTATCAGGAAAAGAGACTATACCGGTTCCAGAAAGGCGAGTGAAACCAGAACGCGGATATCTTGTAATTCGAGGCGCATCTGAGAATAACCTGAAGAATATCGATGTCGCAATACCTGTCGGGCTCTTCACATGTGTAACAGGGGTTTCAGGGTCTGGAAAATCCACACTCGTGAATGAGATCCTCTACAAGGCACTTGCAAGGGAGCTGAACCACGCAAGGACAAGCCCCGGCAGGCACAGAGCCATCGAGGGGGTGGAGCTGATCGACAAGGTCATTGTGATCGATCAGTCCCCAATCGGACGTACTCCCAGGAGTAACCCCGCAACTTACACAGGAGCTTTCACACCTATAAGGGAGCTATTCTCCCGGACACCTGAAGCAAGAAAACGAGGGTATAAGCCGGGGAGGTTCAGCTTCAATGTGAAGGGAGGGAGATGTGAGGCCTGCGAGGGTGCGGGGTTGATCAGGATAGAGATGCACTTTCTACCCGAGAAGTACGTCGAGTGTGACGTCTGCAAAGGCTCGAGATACAACCGTGAGACACTTGAGGTGAAGTACAAAGGTAAGACGATCCTCGACGTCCTGAACATGTCTGTTGAGGAGGCTTATGAGTTCTTCAGGGATATTCCAGCGATAGAGCGAAAGCTCAGGACACTTCTTGACGTGGGGATGGGATATGTGAGACTCGGGCAACCTGCAACAACACTCTCAGGGGGCGAAGCCCAGCGTATCAAGCTTGCAGCAGAACTCTCCAGGCAAAGTACCGGGAGAACGCTGTACATTCTCGATGAACCGACAACCGGGCTTCACTTTGCAGATGTGAAGAAGCTTCTCGGTGTACTCTTCAGGCTGAGGGATGAAGGAAATACGATCGTTGTGATCGAGCATCACCTCGATGTGATAAAATCTGCAGATTACATCATCGACCTCGGTCCAGAGGGGGGAGAGGAGGGGGGATATGTCGTTGCAACCGGTACCCCTGAGGAGGTTGCAAGAAGCGGGACATATACCGGGGAGTGGCTGAGAAGGGTTTTAGAATAACTTTTCATGGAATAGCTGAGATCGGAAATCGCCCGATTCATATCTTACTATCTGCCTTCTTTGGTCCCATACTGATGAGAATTTCTGAGAGTGTTCTCATCACCTCCTCCCGCACCCCCTCATCCTCATCCCGCAGCGCCATTATGAGGGGTTTTGTTGCTGCCTCATCCCTGAAGTATCCGAGCATGAGGGATGCATACCTCCGGATGGATGGGCTCTCATCGCCGAGCGCATCTATAAATGCTTCCACCACCTTTTCCCCACATGCAACCCTGTTCTCGAGGGTTGCAAGCAAATAAAGCGCGTACTCTCTCGTCGCCCTATCTTCATGCTTTGTAAGAGCAATAAGCGGCTCTATAAACCTTTCATCACCGGAACTCTCGATCACAAAGAGTGCATTCAACCTTCTGAACCGATCTTTACTCTTTAAGCACGCTATAAGCTCCTGAATCTCCCAATCCGCAATCTCATCCTCTCTCCGGAGGTTTCCACTCTCTCTTTCCATCTTTAATGAATAATCACGTATAAAATTTATATAAACCTATCGTTTCAGTTCCTACTGGTATAGCCCGTGGATGGTATGGGTTATCATCCGGTAAACCCGCCGGTTAAATCCTGAGGTGTGATCAGGATCTCTGTATGGCGGAATCCCCTCATCCATAAGCTCCAGATATGGCCCAAGCTTTCTTGCTGCATACGCTATTATGCGGTCTATCGCCCACCTCTTAACTCCCCGGATCCCTGTCATCTCAAGATGCTCAGCTGCAAGCTCACGTACCCATCCCAGGTCGTGCCGTATACATGCTGAGAGCAGCATCCAGTGCTCAGGGAGCATATCTTTCCTCCTGAAAAATCGCTCTCTCTCAAGGCGACCAACTGGAACGAAAAACAGTGGAACGATAAGTGATTTGAACGTTTTAAGCTCCTCGATCAACTCAAGCGTGATCAAGACATCCTCCCTCTCCTCACCGGGCATCCCCATAATAAGGGTTGCACATGGAACCCATCGGTTATCCTGTAGCAGACCGAAGGCCTCTACCACCACCTCCCTCCATTCATCCGGGCCAAAGGGTTTCACCTTACCCCTTAGATGCCTCTCAATCAACCTTGTTGAACCGGTCTCAATACCTGTCTGACCAGACAACCAGATTCTGCCGCCCTTTCCCACCTCAAGTACCTCTGATATCTCTCCAATAAGCTCGGGCCTCGATAGAACCGATGAAAGTGCAAAATGCGAGATCCCAACCCTGAGTGTGTACCTTGCAACCTCCTTAAAGAGGGTTGTAACCTTCCTCTCATCAGGGATAGGTCCTTTCGCCCCGTACCTCAGGACATCCTCTGCGTGGAGCAAGACACCGTATCCCCCTTCAATGTTCACCCTCACCTCCCTGAGTATCTGCTCGATTGGCACCGATCTGAATTGCCTCATCGTTGGGTTACAGAACCTGCATCCCCTACCACATCCCCTTGCAATCTCAACAAGCCCATTCAAGCTTGGAGCCCTTATTGTCGGGATCTTATCTACTGGAGCAGGGCCCCCCTCCACAACGCTTGGTATCTCTTCACCCCTTACCGCCCTCTCAAATATCTCCGGAGCCCTGACCTCCCCCTCCCCAATCAGTATCGAATCAATCCCGAGCTTTGCCATTATCCGTGTATCATTAAGCTGCCACGCACCAGGCCCACCAACAATAATCTTGGGATCATACTTTCTAATTTCAGGATCTTTCAGTAGTCTGATGAAGGATACTGAGGAGTATGTCTCCCTCCCCACAAGATCGCTGAAGGTCGTTGATGCAGGGCCCAGACCGAGTGGGTCGTTGGTGGATATACCGATGACCCTCGTATCCTTATCCACGACCTTATCAAGATGTGCCGGATGGGCAACCCGGACCTCATCCTCATCGAAACCGTGCTCAATGAGGGATGCCTCAATCTTTCTCAGCCCGTAAGGGGCAGCGAGTGCGATACCATTTTTGTGGGAGATGGGTGGACAGAAGAGGCTCTGAAATATCCATAGAGGGATCAGGACCGGGGAACACGCGGTGAACCCCAGGAAGATATTTCTGTTATAGTCAGACATGAGTGTCTGGTCTGCGGTGAGTATCACCCTGCTCATACCTTCACCTCCTCTCTAAGAGACTGTGAGCGAAGATATAAATATTTGGGCTTCGATCCATCGATCGTTCAATGGCTCTCTGAGCAAGTATTTAACCATCGATGTGGATCTTCTGCTTATGACCGGGAGTGATATTGAGAGAAGGTTGAAGGTCGCGATCGCATTAACCGTACTGTTCTTCGTTGTTGAGATTATAGGGAGCCTTATCTCTGGATCTCTCTCACTCCTAGGTGATGCCGGGCATATGTTCAGGGACATCTTTGCACTCCTCATCACACTCAGTGCCATCAATCTCGCAAAAAAGCTACCAACAAAGACAAAGACATTTGGCTACCACCGTATAGAGATTTTTGCCGCACTTGTGAATGGGATCATGCTTATTGGTATAAGCGGATGGATATTCCAGGAGGCATATATCAGACTTTTAACCCCTCACCCGATTAACAGCAGGATCATGTTTACTGTTGCGCTAACAGGCCTTCTGGTAAACCTGTATGTTGCCCTCACCCTCCATGGAAGCCAGGATATAAATGTCAGGAGTGCTTTCATCCACGTTCTCACCGATACGCTCTCATCATTAGCGGTCATCCTCGCATCAGTCTTGATATTTTTCACAGGTGAGATGATAATTGACCCGCTTCTTGGTGTAGGAATAGCAGCTTTTGTCCTTGCTTCTGCAATTATGATAATCAAAGACGCACTTCATGTTCTTTTAGAGTTCACACCAAAAGGTATCAGCTTTGATGAGATCATCAGGGATATTGAGGAAGTTGATGGGGTCGAGGATGTTCATGATGTCCACCTGTGGAGCCTCTGCTCAAATATAAACCTGATAGATGCACACATCCTCACGAACGAACTCAATCTGATGAAAGTAGAAGAGATCAAGAGGGAGATAAAGCGACGTCTGGAAAAGTACGGGATAAAGCATGCAACTCTCGAGTTTGAGTGTGAAGCGTGCAAGAGGAATGAGAAAGTTGAGAAGATGGAGCATTGACCCGGATGCGTTAATTCACCCCTGAACCGAAAGGCTTTTTAGATGGGATCGTATAGAGTGAAACAGGTGGTGATAGAGATGACACCAGGGATAGAAGAAGACTTCGCTGAATGCATTGAGACACTTGATCGCATAATTAATGATAATTCTGTACCAAGAAACATAAGACGATTGGCCGATCAGGTAAAGACAAACCTGCTTGAATCAGATGATCCTATCCCGCAGCGTGCTGCGTTTGTGATATCGATGCTTGATGAAATTACAAATGATCCGAACATTCCATTACATGCCAGGACCCTTGTATGGAGCCTTGCAAGCCAGTTAGAGGCAATCTCTGTGAGAGAAGAAGTATCCTCTTAGAAATACTTTAAACTCCTTTCCTTTTAAGACACCCATAATCTCTTCCCCATCAATAATCGCGAAAGGGGCCTTTTTCAGGTTCTTACCGAGTGCAATCTCTCTCAATCTTGCATTCAGGAGCTCTTTTGCATCTGTGTGCTCTCGCTTGATCTCAACCACATACCGCCCATTCTCGATGTAGATCCCAAACCGACTCTCTTTGTATTTATGCCTGAAGCGAGATGCGTGCTTTCTGCTCCATACAGGGGGACCGGTATGTTTCTTAATACCGGGAAGTCTCGATACTTCAAGCTCAAGGAGTATCACAGCATGCTCTGAATCTGCCCATGTTGCCGCTCCCCGGTACATCCTGAAACCCTCACGATGTAGAAGATCAACCACGGCCTGGGCTGAGCGTCTAAGCTGCGGAAACAGGATATCGTCAACTACCGGTGGCCTATCAAACACGATAAAGAGAAGTCTTGTACCACGCTCGTTTATCACCTCACGTAGCTCATCCTCATCGATCTCCTCAGGCGGAGGAGGAAAGAAGAACTCGATTCCAGGCCTCTCAAGGAAACGCGTGGCACCATCGATGAACCTGCTGAGGTTATCAAGCGAGAGTGCTGCTGCAACGTTTCGCATCGGATCCACCGGATCTATAACAACAAGTGGATCATCCCCCCTATATCTTCCATGTGACTCGATATCGATCCTCGTGCCTTTCTTCCATGAGGTAGCTGCCGCTTTGATAACATCCAGGAACGAGCCATATCTTATCACAAGAAGCTCTGTGAGATATCCGGAGAAACCCTGTCTCCTCAGCTCAGAGCCGTATACACCCATACCCTTCATGAACTGCTTCAGGAGACGGACCTCATCCTCAATCCCCCTGATCTTTGAGAGTACGTAGCGATTGTGAAAAGGCGTTCTATCCACCGCAGACTCGATCTTTGTGGGATCTGAGACGGCAAAGCACGGGACGATATCAACTTCATACCTCGAGCCTTCACGATCCTCGAATGTTGCCCGGATATAGGGATGCTCTGCATACTCCTTCTCGTAGGATACACAATGAAACTCCTCATCACTGTAATCCTCGTTTACAACCGCCTTTCCGATCTCAATACCGTTAAGCTCAAGTTCAGCCCTTGTTTCTGACGGATCGAAGGCCAAAAACAGGTCAAGATCATGTTCGCCACGTATCCAGGTGCCACGCGCAGCAGAACCAACCAGCATCACCTCCAGTTCGATTGAGAGCCTCTCTGCTATCTCCTCTACCTTCTTCGTTATAAACTCAACAAAATGAGCAAGACGTTCTGTCTCCTGTTGATCTGGCTTGATAGACCTGAGAACATCCTTGAGAACCTCTTGAGCGAAGAGTATAGTATGGGCCCGCTGAGATTCGAACTCAGGATCCCCGCCGTGTGAAGGCGATGTCATAACCACCTAGACCACGGGCCCCTGTAAATAGACGCCCCTTTCAGAGGCTATCCAGCATATCAACGACCCTGCATGAGTATCCCCACTCGTTGTCGTACCAGGATATCACCTTCACGAGGTCGCCATCGATCACATTCGTAAGCAGGGCATCAACGATGGAAGAATGCCTGTTATCGAGGTAATCTATCGAAACGAGCGGTTCGTAGCAGACGTCGAGTATTCCTGCCATACTACCCTCTGCTGCAGCCTTAAGTGCTGAGTTAACCTCATCAACCGTCGTCTTCTTCTTTACCTTTGCGACAAAATCAACGACCGAGACGTTCAGGACAGGAACTCGCATCGCCATACCATCGAGCTTCCCCTCAAGCTCCGGGAGTACAAGCGTAACTGCAACCGCAGCACCGGTTGTCGTGGGTATGATTGATGCGGCCGCAGCTCTCGCACGCCTCAGATCCTTGTGAGGAAGATCAAGAAGCCGCTGGTCGTTTGTGTATGAGTGAACAGTCGTCATAAGCCCTTTTTCAATCTCAAATGAATCATTGAGCACCTTTGCCACCGGGGCAAGGCAGTTCGTGGTACAGGAAGCAAGTGATATGATCCTGTGCTTATCAGGATTATACATATCGTCATTCACACCGATCACGATCGTGATATCCGGGTTTTTTGCAGGAGCTGTTATTATCACCTTCTCTGCACCGGCCTCAATGTGTTTCATTGCACCCTCTCTGGCAGTAAAGAGCCCGGTTGACTCGACAACCGCATCAATCCCCATATCCTTCCATGGTAGATTCGATGGATCCCGTTCGGATAATACCCTGATAAACCTCCCATCAACCGTCAGTCCATCATCTTCTGGCTTAACCTCAGATTCGAACTTCCCGTGAACCGAATCATACTTCAGTAGATGAGCAAGCGTCTTTGGATCTGTTAAATCATTTATAGCAACAATCTCAATCGCAGAGTTCCCCATTGCGGCCCTGAAGACGTTGCGCCCTATCCTTCCAAAACCATTAATCGCAACCCTGACAGACATAGCTGACCCTCGCTTCTCAATTGCCCCTTGAGCATAAATACTTTTTGATGGAGCCTGGATCATTCTCCGAATCCATAGAACCCCTCTGTATCTGTGGCACCAGCGCCCATTGGGGTCTCAAGCTCGTTGAAAAGCCTGACTATCTCATCCGGATCGCCGATTGAGATGACTTTACCCTCTCTTATAAGCATCACCCTATCACAGATCGCCTTTATGAACTCATGATCATGGGAGATGACAAGATACGTCTGTCCGAGCTCCTCTCTCGATCTCAGAATCGATCTCACAAGATCCGGCTTCACAACAGGATCATCGAGTATCAGGATGAATGGCTCTGGCATAAGTGCCTGTGCCATCGCGACCATCCTCTTCTCAACCTCACTCAGTGAATCCGGGTAGAGGGGTAGTATCTCATCAATCCGCTTTTCATCCATTCCAACAGCCTTCAAAACCCTTAAAACCCTTTCTTTGCCAATATCCTCCGGCATCGTAAGCCCGATAGAGGTTGTGAGATTCTCAAAGACTGTGCTCTGGTGGTGGAGGCTGTATTCTTCATGAAGCATCGATAGATACGCTGTGACCTTTCCCCTTCCCCGCTCACCGGGCTCACGCATATCGATCCACTCATCACCCATCCTCACAAGTACCCTCCCACTTGAAGGCTGGGTCACACCACCGATGATTCTCCCGATCGTGGTCTTCCCTGATCCACTTACACCGATAAGCCCAAAGATCTCTCGCTCATTTATCGTGAAGCTCACTCCCTGAAGCGGTTTTGCAACCCCTTCGATACGATAAAAGATCTTTGAGCAGTTTTCAACGATGATCTTCGGTCCCCCGATTGGAACCGGCTTTTTCTCCACCCATCCAAACTCATCCATCACATCCTGATCAAGTATCTCTGATACTTTTCCGATCGCAGCGATCCCGCCATCCTCAAGGAGAATGCATCTATCCGTGATCCTCAAGGTGTCGAACCACTTTGATGTGAGTATCATCGTGAGCCCCTCATCGATCTCAGCTCTGAGGGATGCGTTAATCATCTCCATCGTCTTTGGATCGATTGTTCCGGTTGGTTCATCCGCGAAGAGTATCACCGGCTCCCGCACGAGCTGCCTTGCAAGAACGATTCGCTGCTTCTCGCCTGCACTGAGATCCCTCGCGATATATCTACTCCTATGTATCATATTTACACGCCTGAGCGTCTGCCGGATGCGCTCTTGCCGCTTATTCTTTGGGTAATTCACAAGTCTCAGCGCCTCCATCAGATTGTCCCAGACGGTTGCCTCTGAGTAGAGTGAGAACGTGCGCTGAAGCATGATTGCAGTGCGATTGAAGACCTCCTTGAAAGCCTCTGTACCCTCCATCTCCCAGAGATCTAACTCCTCAATCCACCTGCTGGTTGATCCACACCTCGGACAGGGAAGATCAGACATAGATGGTGGATCGAGCCAACCACACCCGCAGAGGGTGAGGCGATATATCACGGATCCTTTTGTCGGTCTGTACTCTCTGATCCCCTTGAGTGCATTTATCAGGACACTCTTACCCGATCCACTCTTTCCAACTATCCCGACCCCTTCACCCTCCCTTATCCTGAAGCTGACCCCATCAAGCACTCGTTTCCCTGAGAACTCCTTCTCCAACCCCTCAACGATGAGAATATCCATCCTTCAACTCCCTCCATCCCGTTTTATCTTATTTGCAAGAAGATGAGCAATTCTTGTTGGTTCAGGGAGCTTGTATCCTCTGATACAGGATTTAACCAGTTTCAAAGAGCTTTCAGGGGATATCTTATGCCCTGGTGCAACGATAATCGGTTTACATCCCTTCTTACTCTTGAGGTAGTATCCAACCTCCCTTCCCCTGTAGGTTATGATAGATGCATCCCCCTCCTTAACCGGCAGATCCCCCTCGCCACAGAGAATATTCTTTGCAACCCCAACCGTCGGGATATCAAGTGTGACCCCAACATGGGTTGCAAGCCCTGCAAACCTTGGATGGTTGATACCGCACCCATCAACAAAAAGAACGTCCGGCTTCCTATCAAGCGAAGAGAAAGCCTTAATGATTGAAGGGGCCTCCCTGAATGTGAGAAGGCCCGGTATATACGGGAAATCAACGCTTAGAATTGCATAGGATGAATCAAGAGGTTTCATCGAGGGATATTCAAGTACCACAACCGCGGAAATGATCATCTCCCCCTCATCATCTCCCCCTCTGAGAAATGCCTGATCTACCCCTGCCACAAGCTCAATCTGATCAAGACTTATCCAGTCCTCGAGAATGGTGCGAGACGCAATCTCCCTCTGTATTCTGTATAACTCCCCCCTGTCCAAGATCAAAAAACCTCCAGGATCTTTTTTAATGCATTGACAAGCTCGACATTATCTTCATGCCTCCTGATCCCGATCCTGGCAAATTCTGGAAGACCGAATGAGGCACAATCACGGATATAAATCCCCTCCTCGAGAAGTTTCTCATTGATGGATGCTGCACTTCGTCCGTGAAGATCCACAAGGATGTAGTTTGCATCACTCTCGAAGGGAGTGAGGGACAACCGCTTGAGCTCCCCAAAAAGATATGCTTTTTCCCGCTCTATCAACCTTACAGATCTGTTCAGGTATTCAATCCCATCTATAAGGCTAACTACGAGCTTCTGGGCGAGGGCATTTACGTTCCACGGAATCTTAACCGATTTAAGTGCTGATATCACACCTTTATCCGCGATAAGATATCCAATCCTGATTCCCGCACATGCAAATGACTTTGTGAGAGATCTGACAATTATCACGTTACCATACCTTATCAGATCGTCTGAGTACCACCTCTTCAGTGAGAGATCTGCATAAGCTTCATCTATGACCAGGAAAGACCCCGTCTGCTTGCAGCTTTCAACTATCTCCAAAACGTCTTCTCTCCCCAGATACTCACCTGTCGGGTTGTTTGGATTGCAAAGAAAGACGATTTTCGGATTAATTACCTCTATCTCACGCTTGAACGATTCAATATCCATCCGGAAGTTGTTAGCTCGGGATAATTGATGATAACAGACCTGTCCACCCATCATAATGACTGTCCGTCCATATTCACCATAGCTCGGCGACGGAATGAGCGCGACATCTCCTTTCTCGATTGAAATAAGTGGGATCATAAACAGAAGCTCGGATGCCCCGTTTCCAACGAGAACCTCCTCTTTCAATACCCCTCTTGACTGTGCGATCACGTTGCAGGGGTTGGATGAATCAGAATCCGGATAATGAATGAGGCCTGCTGGATCGGATGCGAACCTTCTCAGGGATGCAGCAATCGATGGAGGAGGCCCAAGCGGGTTAAGTGAGATGCTGAAGTCCAGCCTGACCCCTTCAACCCCACCACCATGCTTGCATGGTCTGATCCCTCTTATCTCCTCCCTGATGAGGCCCGCTCCCATCATTCCAGCTCCATCAGAATGAAGGAGCTTCTGTTTGATAAATCTATACCTGGGGAAGATGGGGCCTGACCACCAGGCCATTGAAGAAAAGATCGGTCATAAGCTCTGCGGCCCAGATTACGCCTGGATATAGCAAGGCGAACTGGTACGGGCGTTAGTAGCCGCAGGCTGAACACCTCGGTTGCCCTTGGTGCTTACACCCCGGCCCTATCAAACGGGTCTTCTACCCATGCCCTTAAAGAGGTCTCTTTTCAGGTCGGGTTTCGGGCTTAGATGCTTTCAGCCCTTATCCCTTGGCGCGTAGCTGCTCGGCAATGCCCTGTCGGACAACCGATCGACCAGAGGCGCCGTTGCCCTGTTCCTCTCGTACTAAGGGCAACTTACCTTCAGACCTCAAGACACCCCTGATAGATAGTAACCGACCTGTCTCACGACGGTCTAAACCCAGCTCACGATCCCCTTTAATAGGCGAACAACCTCACCCTTGGCTGCTGCTGCACAGCCAGGATGGAAAGAACCGACATCGAGGTAGCAAGCCACCGGGTCGATATGTGCTCTTGCCGGTGACGACACTGTTATCCCCGGGGTAGCTTTTCTGACGTCTTTGTCCCACACCAAGTGGATACAAAGGTTCGCTAGACCCGCCTTTCGGCTTGCGATCCCTTGTTGTGCAGGATCACATCAGGCTGGCTTTTGCTCTTGCACTCTTGGGTGGATTTCTGACCCACCTGAGCCAACCTTTGGGCGCCCTTGATACCTTTTCGAGGGCGTGGCGCCCCACCCAAACTGCCCACCAATCGGTGTCCTCTGAACGAGTGAGGGTTATAGTGTTAGAAGGGTAGTATCCCAAGGGCGGCTCCACGCAAGCTGGCGCCTGCGCTTCGATGCCTACTACCTATCCTTCACATCTAACACCACAACCCAACGACAGGCTGCAGTAAAGCTCCACGGGGTCTTCACTTCCCATTAGGGGTCTCCAGACTCTGCACTGGAATGTAAATTTCACCGGGTTCTGGCTAGGGACAGTAGAGCTCTCATTGATCCATTCATGCAAGCCGCCAATTAAGCGGCAAGGTACTACGCTACCTTAAGAGGGTCATAGTTACCCCCGCCGTTGACAGGCCCTTCTTCCCGTTGAACCGGGTTTTGAGGTACCTGCACTGGGCAGGATTCAGCGATCGTACTAGCCCTTACGGGTTTGCGATCACCTATGTTTTTATTAAACAGTTAGAGCTCCCTGGTCACTGCGATCTGCTCTTTCGCAAGAGCAGACACTCCTTCTCCCGAAGTTACGGAGCCAATTTGCCGATTTCCCTTAGCCAGATTAACTCCATCACGCCTTGGCCTATTCAGCCAGGGGCACCTGTGTCGGATCTCGGTACGATCATCCAGCTCCCTTTTCACGGGCTCCTGGGATCAGTCAACTTACGTCATCACAACTTGCTCTGCTTCTCGCCATTACGGCACTCCACAGACCTATTTTGCTTGAACGGCGCGACGGCGCCGCTTGACCTTCCCGGAAGCGTCAGTTTATTGCTGGATGGTACAGGAATATTAACCTGTTTCCCTCTTCGATGTACTCTGGTTAGGGTACACCTTAGGATCGACTAACCCTCGGCTGACGAACATTGCCGAGGAAACCTAGCCCTTTCGGCGATCGGGATTCTCACCCGACTATGCTGCTACTATTGCCAGGATTCTCATCTCTACACGGTCCACTGGAACTTACGCCCCAGCTTCTACCCATGCAGAGCGCCTTCCTACTGAATTACCTTTCGGTATCCCAGGGTATCGGTGGTCGGCTTGAGCCCCGTCCATTTTCGGGGCCCTAAACCTCGGCTGGTGAGCTGTTACGCACTCCTTAGAGGTTAGCTGCTTCTAAGCTCACCTCCCAGCTGTTTAGGGTTTAGGACACCCTTTAATTAACACTTAGCCGACACTCGGGGACCTTAACCCTGGTCTGGGTTGTCTCCCTCACGGACTACAAGCTTACCCCAGTAGCCCGGACTTCCGATCTTCTCAGACGATGGCGAATTTGGAGTTTGACAGGAGGGCGAGGAGTTTCCTCCCCGGATCCTCCAATCAGTGCTCTACCTCGCCAACTATCTCTGACCGGGTCATGCTGCGGCATGTTTCGGAAGGAACCAGCTATCTCCGGGCTCGATTGAACTTTCACCCCTAGACGCAGGTCACACGAACGATTTGCACATCAGTACCGCTTCGGTCCTCCACGCAGCTTTCGCCACGCTTCAACCTGCCCACGCCTAGATCGCCCGGTTTCGGGTCGTATCCTAATGACTCCACGCACTTGTATACGTCGCGCCTCAACCCAAAGGGTTTGCGCGCCTGTTGGTTTCCCTTCGGCTTCAACCTTCAAGGTCTTAACCTCGCCATTCGGATACACTCCCTGGCCCGTTCTTCAAAACGTATGATATGACTCTGGTCACCGATCCTCGTACCGGAGCCTCGCGACTCTTTCCTTCGGATCGGGTCGCTCCTTTGAAGCCATATCGCACCATCACCATCTGATTTCAGACACTTTGCACCTCCCTTCCTGGGGTACTTTTCAGCTTTTGGTCACCCTACTATTGCGCTATCGGTCTCAAGCTGTGTTTAGTCTTGGAAGTTGGTGTCTCCCAGCTTCCCGCGGGAATTCCAACCCACGGTACTCAAGTATATGCCACATCCCGCTGATTTATGTTTACGTGGCTATCACACTCTATGGCGCCCCTTTCCAGAGGACTTCAACTTCATCAGGGAGGGATGCAGATGGCATATCTTACAACCCCACATCTCCTCCTGCTTTCACAGAAGGATTCGGTTTGGACTCTGCCGCTTTCACTCGCCGTTACTCACGGTATCCCTCTTGGTTTCTCTTCCTGCCCTTACTAAGATGTTTCAATCCAGGGCGTTCCCAATCCTTACGGATTGATGCTTTCGCATCAGGATGTCCCATTCGGAGATCCCCGGGTCTAAGGTTCCATGCACCTCGCCGGGGCTTATCGCAGCTTAGCACGTCCTTCATCAGCGCTTGAGCCGAGCCATCCACCAGATGGTATAGTTACCAGCATTAGCCTCACTATATCCAGTTAGCGTCCAGATCTTGGAACTTATGATCGTTTCATTTAGCATCGCATCACGCGTGCTATCAACACTTCCTCAAACGCTTACGCGCAAGAGTGCATCTATGGACTCGCTGGGATTTGAACCCAGGGCCTTCGCCTCGCAAAGGCGACGATCTTCCACTGATCTACGAGCCCCGTCCCAGCCTTAATGGCTCTAATAATTTATCGACGATCCGATCAGCAGTTTGATCTTTATTTTATTTTTTTATTATAGGAGGTGATCCAGCCGCAGATTCCCCTACGGCTACCTTGTTACGACTTAACCCCCCTTGCGGAACCTAGGTTCGAATGTGGCAAGAACCACAGCCTCACCCAGACCCCACTCGGGTGGTTTGACGGGCGGTGTGTGCAAGGAGCAGGGACACATTCACCGCGTGATGTTGACACGCGATTACTACGGATTCCAGCTTCATGAGGGCGAGTTGCAGCCCTCAATCCGAACTACGAACGGGTTTATGGGATTGCCTCCCCCTCTCGGGGTCGATACCCATTGTCCCGTCCATTGTATGCCGCGTGTAGCCCGGGAGATTCGGGGCATACTGACCTACCGTTGCCCGCTCCCTCCTCCTCTTTAGCAGAGGCGGTCCCCACAATGTGCCCATCGTCCCGGAGGACATGCTGGCAATTGTGGGCGCGGGTCTCGCTCGTTGCCTGACTTAACAGGATGCTTCACAGTACGAACTGACGACGGCCATGCACCTCCTCTCAGCTAATCTGGTAAGGTCTTCAGCCTGACCTTCATCTCGCTGTCTCCCCCGGTGAGATTTCCGGCGTTGTATCCAATTAAACCGCAGCATCCACCCGTTGTGGTGCTCCCCCGCCAATTCCTTTAAGTTTCAGCCTTGCGGCCGTACTTCCCAAGTGGTGGGCTTCACGGCTTCCCTACGGCACCAGCCACACTCGCAGTGTGGCTGACACCTAGCCCACATCGTTTACGGCTAGGACTACCCGGGTATCTAATCCGGTTCGCGCCCCTAGCTTTCGTCCCTCACCGTCAGACCCGTTCCAGTTGGACGCCTTCGCCACAGGTGGTCCCCCAGGTATCACAGGATTTCACTCCTACTCCTGAAGTACCTCCAACCTCTCCCGGTCTCAAGTCTGAAAGTATCCCTTGGAAGCCCGACAGTTAAGCTGTAGGATTTCCCAAGGGACTTTTCAGACCGGCTACGGACGCTTTAGACTCAATAATAGTGGCTACCACTCGAGCCGCCGGTGTTACCGCGGCGGCTGGCACCGGTCTTACCCGGCCCTTGCTATCGGATACTTTTTAGGTATCCGGACAGTCGACACAGGTGCCGACACTCGGAGTCCCCTTATCACACTTGCGTGCATTGTAAAGGTTTCGCGCCTGCTGCGCCCCGTAGGGCCTGGATTCGTGTCTCAGAATCCATCTCCGGGCTCTTGCTCTCACAACCCGTACCGATCACAGGTTTGCCGGGACGTTACCCCGGCAACAGCCTAATCGGCCGCAGACCCATCCTTGGGCGCCGTAGCTTTGAGCCACCGCGCATTCCAGCATCGGTGGCCTATCCGGTATTATCCCCAGTTTCCCGGGGTTATCCCGGTCCCAAGGGCAGGTTATCCACGTGTTACTGAGCCGTCCGCCGGGTTACTCCTCCGAAGAGGGCACCCACAACTCGCATGGCTTAGTCGGACTCCGATAGCAGTAGCCTCTGGCAGGATCAACCAGTATTGCGGGGATGACCACACACCAGGACTGCCGATCGGATTTTGCCGAACTATTAGAGCCAACGTCGGACAGGAGCCCATCTCACTGTCCCCACTATGTAGTGGATATGGTTAATGGTAAACACCTATAAAAAGCTTTCTCAGGATGCTGAGAAAGCGTGATCGACCCACTATCTCCATATATATTAGCGTTCTCCATCTATATAAGATTTACTCACCCCTCCTCTCTTGTTTTTATGAGCTTTGAAATCTCCTTCACGATTGCCTCGGCTATCACCTTCTTTGGACCTTTTGCGTACTTCACACGCCCCCGTGATATGATCCTGACCTCATTATCCTCCGTGCCCATCCCGGTTTTTCCCACGTCATTCGCAACAATCATCTCGATATTACACTCCCTCATCTTCTGCTTGGCTCTGTCGATGAGCTCCTCAACCGTTACATTTGTCTCAGCCTTGAACCCAACGATCATAAGCTCGGGGAATTTAGCGCGAACCTCGTCAATCAGCTTAGCAGTCGGTTTCAGTATGATCGATAGCTCCTCCTTTCCCGAGGGGATCTTGGATGATGAGGGTTCACAGGTGTAGTCTGTGATTGCTGCAGCGGATATCAGGAGATCATACCCCTTCTCAAGCTCCCTGAGGCATGCCTCTGTCATCTCTCTTGCGCTCTCAACGAAAATCTCGTTGATCCCCATGATATCAAGGTGTTTATTGTGGATGATCGTGACATCTGCTCCCTGTCTGTAACACTCCTTCGCAAGCTCAACCCCTGTCCTTCCAGAGCTTCGGTTCGTTATGATCCTGATCGGGTCTATCGATTCTGCAGTTGGACCTGATGTTATGAGTACACGCTTGCCCCTGAGCGTCTTATCTGAGAGTGTATGCTCAACCGCAAGGACAATGTCATCGATCTCTGCAAACTTTGCCTTCCCCTCCTCAAATTTCGGACCTACTATCGTAACTCCGAGTTTTTTGAGCCTCTCTACGTGCTCTTTAAGGACCGGATGGTTATACATCGTCTCATGCATCGCGGGTACAAGCACGATGGGGATGTTTGATCCGAATGCCGTGATTGCGAAGGTTGTGACCGTGGTATCCCCGATCGCACACGCAATCTTCCCAAGTGTATTTGCAGTACATGGTGCAACGAGAAATAGATCTGCAGACCCCTCCATCCCGAGAAACTCCACATGCTCGATCTTTCCCATCAGCTTTGTGATCACCTCATGCCCGGTAGCATAGTGCAGGGTGTACGGGTGTATTATCTCCATCGCAGAAGGGGTCATAACGGCATACACATCTGCACCATACCTTATAAGCTCCCTTGCAAGCTCAACAGTCTTTATTGCAGCTATACTCCCAGTTACACCAAGAACTATCTTTTTCCCAAGGAGAGAATGGCTCTTTGTACCTTTTATCCTGAGTGTGGGATGAGGACCTCTTGAATCATCCATACGTCAAACCTCCAGGAAACGCTTATCTGAAAAATCCTCCCTCATGACGAGGACGACCCTGCTTATCTCAGATTCATCCTCGATCGCGTAACCATCCAGTGAATCCACAATTTTCCCGGTAAACTCCCTTATCTCATTGTGTGAAGGCATATTCGATCGATCAAGCCTCATGCGTGAGTATCCAAGATGCATGTACGACTTAACCTCGATAAAGTCAGGTTCTGCCCGGTGGATGAGCCTCGCATATACGTCTGGGTCAACCATGTTAACGCCCTTTATCATCGTCAGCCGGATCACCTTTCTTGTCCTGAGCTTTGATAAAGTCTCAAGTGACTCCATGATCCTCTCCCAGTAGTCATCATCTGGATGGCATATACGCTCATACAGGTCACGATTGGGCGCGTTAAGCGATAGATAAGCTTGAGTCGGTCTCACTCTCCGAAGCATCTCAGGGTTTGTCCCATTTGTCACAAGAAACGTCGTGTACCCGAGTGCGTTAAGCTCATCGATGAAAGCGGGTAAATAGGGGTAAATGGTCGGCTCACCGATGAGCGATATCGCAACGTGCTTGGGCTCGGCCGCCTCCCTGAGCCGTTTTGTGTCTGTCGTATCAGAACCGCCATACCCGGATAAAATCCTCCTGTGTTCGAGTAAGAGGGCCTGAATCAGCTCTGATGGGGTATCCCATACGATATCGTCCTCACTCAATTCGATGAACGGTCGCCAGCAATGGATGCATGCCTGGTTGCAGAGGATTGTGGGCGTCATCTGGATGCAACGATGTGATGCAACCCCATAAAACCTCCCCTTGTAGCAGAACTCCCCTCCCCTCATCGCTTTTTTTAACCATAGGCAGGGCTTGGTTGCACTGTGCTGATGCTCCCCAAAAAGGTGGTATCCCTGCAATTCAAGCCTTCTGATCCAATCATCCACGTGATTTCCCCTCCTCGACCATCCTCAGGAAGTACCTGTATAGCCTCGTATCATCGACAAGCTCAGGGTGAAATGATGATGCGAGGATGTTCCCCTCTCTTGCAAGAACAACGCCCTCCTTAATCCTTGCAAGAACCTCCACACCCTCCCCCACCTGTTCCATCACAGGTGCACGGATGAAAATCGCCTTAAACGGCTCATTTCCAAGAGCAGGTATATCAAGCATCGCCTCAAATGATTCACGCTGTCTACCGAATGCATTCCTCTTCACATCGGCATTGATCAACCCCAGTCCATAGCGTGATCTACCAAGCACCACCAGCCCTGCACATGTACCGAATATCGCTTTGCCACGATTTTTCGCCTCAATAATCTCCTGATCCACACCTTCCCCTCTCATGAGCCGCATAAATGTTGTGCTCTCCCCACCGGGGATCACAATCCCGTCACATGAATCTATGACCCCTGCCCGTCTGACAAGTCTCACCTCTGCACCCAGGCTCTCTATCGCCCTCTCATGCTCGGATACATCCCCCTGAAATGCAAGGAGCGCGATCTTCATCAATGATAATTTGATTCTGGTTACTTAAGCCTTGCTCAACGCTGATATCCCACCATGAAAAATCGCAATCTTTATATCTTCTCCGGGGGTCATCCGTGATATGAGTCTCATAAAGAGGGTATGGACGGAGAGGAGAGACCTTATCGTCGGGATCATTGCAGGTATCATTTTGGGCGCGATCCTCACAGGAGGTGGCATCTTTGCATGGAACTTCAGCAACAGTGACAAGTTCTGTGTGAGCTGCCACAAGGTGATGGGCGGGTATGATGTGAAGCTCAAGCAGGGTCCCCACTGGAGCAAGCATTGCATAGATTGCCATGGTGAGGAGACCTTTACCGATGCGTTGAAGGTGAAGATGTTCGAGGACCCAAAGCTTCTCATGAAGTACATAACAGGTAACTACGAGGTACCACCCCATGCAGAAATAACAAATGAGTTCTGCGAACGCTGCCATGTATCGCCTGAGAAGGGTAACAGGGTGTACTTTGACGTGAGCTTCGACCACGCGGTCCATGCAGAGAACCTCGAGTGTGAAACATGCCATGGCAGGGTCGCACACGGATACACGCCGATGCCAACCGGGCATGACCTCTGTGGTAAGTGTCACCTGAATGAGATCAGAGATCCAGCTAAGTGTAGCTTCTGCCATCGTATCTGATCGATGACGAAAGTTGTAATCCATGGCGGTGCCTGTAAGTTCAAAACCGAGGTGACAGTCCTGCATGAGGGGGAGAACCTGAGGATTGAGACGGTGTCAGAGTGTGAGTACTGCCGCAGTCTCGGGGATGATCTTGTAAAGGTGAGCTTCTCTGATCTATTTCCAGATACGGCAAGCCCGGCGCTCGGATTTATGGATAATCCCGTTTACAGGAAGGCTGATGAGCATCTCCCCCATGTCGATTGTCCTGTCCCGTGTGGCATCCTGAAGGCAATTCTTGCTGAGCTTGGCCTGCAGCTTAAGGAGCCACCAAAAATCGAGTTCACTGAGTAGTTCTTATAGCAGGTTGCGCCGTTTAAGTATCTTTTCCTCTGCCTCCTCTCTTTCAATGAGTGTACCGGGGGGAAAGAGTGTGAGGAGTTTTGCTTCAGCACCGTACAGGATCCTGCTCTCGCGGAAGGTATCAGGATAGGTGTAGGACTCATCCATATACCGGATTCTTGCTTTGATCGTTTCATTCGGTGTAGGGGGGACTTCCTCAAGCCCTATCTCCTCAAGTATCACCTCTGCATCACTAACAAAGAGATTGGAGTAGTAATTACCCTCATAAAACCATGATGAGAGTCGTTCTGTAAATATCTCCTTTGATTCAAGCTCTCTAAGTGGTGCTGGCTCTGGCAAAACCCCCTCGTAAGGCCTCTCCCTCCAGCCAAGATCGACAGCATGAGTTAGATCAAAATGGCGCGCGAATATCTCAAAGGAACTCCTTTCGCTGACTGCTCTATCCACAAGGGAAGAAAGATGGGCAAAAAAAGGTGTAATTTCCAGATTCTCTCTTTCCTTCTGGATCTCGCGAAGAAGCGATGATCCTTGAGTGGGGGAGTACTGTCTGCATATATCCATCATGCGATCACCGGTCTTTGGATGTCTCAGGAAAAGCTCTTCCGGGTCATTCTCATTTATCTCAATGATCTCCCCCCTGCTCACCTTATATCTGAAGAAAAACTCGAGATTGAGGTTATTGTCATTTAAACAACTCAGTGAGATCGTTGTATCTCCAAAAAGTGCCTGAACAGGTGCTGGATCAAACGAATGCGCGCTGTTAAAGAGATAAACGTAGCTGAGCCAGCACACACTCCCACTCAAAGAGGGTGAGTCGAGAATATATCTGTTTCTAACCCTGTACTCCTCCCTCATCTCATATAGATATGACTTATATCTGGCCCTGCTGGGAGTGCATGTAACCCCCCTGTACGTTCGTGACCAGTTCCGTTCAACTGGCCAGTACTCCCATGGTTCGTAAATGATCCGCTGGAGAGGCACGGTCTCTACTCTATATATTTACATCTTCCCTTGAGGCGTTTCTTCCTGAGAAACTCCTCCATGTAAGAGACCAGTTCATCCCTGAGAACATCAAGCACCTGTTTCCTCCTCACAATCTCATTGACCTCATCCCTGTGCGTCTCAAATGAGTTCATCAATCCACGGTGAATGTTCTTGAGCATTGCCATATCCTCTGCCTCTCCTGTGGCGAGGGTGGTGTTTCCGAACCACAGCTCAGACCTCCCCCTTTTATCCCTGATCTGATACTTCATCTCCTCAAAGCCATAGATGCCCATCACACGGTAGAACGCGTTCTGATATATAAATCGGACAAAGTTCTCCGTGATTGCGGGTGGCGTTTCTTCTTTTCGTAGATGGCCCATGTTATCTTCAACTTCCTTCTCGATGCGTTTGTAAAGGGATCTGCAGCTTGAGATATAATCCTCTGCAAGGCTTTTATACTTCAACCATCCTTCTTTGAGCTTTTTAGCCTTTGATCGCCATCCTCTGAGGTGATTTGTCATCAAATCCTCAAAAAGCCGCTTTTTCTCAACCTCCAGAATGAACTCGCTCTTTGATGTATCATAAAGCCATCGGGACCGCTTTGAGATATGTATCTCCATCGAGAGATCGCTGATATGGATGTAGTACGGCTCTGGAAGGCCGATCGTATCTCGCCACTCCTTTATTATCTCATCAAGTTTCCGCTTATGCTCCCTCACCAGATCTTTTCTGCGACCCATCAGGGGTTTTAAAATCTCCACCATAGATAAACCTATTCTTTCTGGTGTGGTGAAGAAATAATGGACTCAGGGGTATGAAATAGATTTTTCAGGTCTCATCTACAGAGAATAATGTTCCGATCTCATCGCCCTCAACAATTCTCCTGATCACGTTCGTCTCTTTACCATTTGCGATCACAAGGTTGCATCCAGCTTCCATACAGATCTTTGCAGCATTGATCTTTGTTTTCATACCCCCGACAGCAAGCTTGGACGCAGTCATATCGGCCATCTTCTCAATCTCTGGCGTTATCTCTCTGACAGTCCTTATCAATCTCACATCACCTTCATTTCTTGGATTGGCATTGTATAACCCATCGACATCAGTCAGGATTATGAGAAGATCTGCATTCATCGCCACTGCAACCATCGCTGATAGCTTGTCGTTATCCCCGAAGGTATCGCCTATCTCGTCTGTTGCAACCACATCGTTTTCATTGATGATGGGAGTCACATTAAGCCTCAGAAGCTCATTTATCCCATTTCTGAGGTTTTTATACTTCGTTTCATCTCTGAAGTCATCATAGGTCAGAAGTATCTGAGCAACAATCCCCCCATAGTGCTCAAACGCACGATGATAAGCCTCCATGACCTTGCTCTGTCCAATAGCAGCACAAACCTGTCTCATAACAATTTCAGAAGGCCTCTGAGAGAGCGAAAGCTCATTACATCCCAGTCCGATCGCACCTGAGGTAACGACGATAAACTGCCTCCCCCCTTTCTTAAGCTCACAGATCTGCCCTGCAATATCCTCAATTAGCCCATAGTTAAGCCCGCCATTTTCCCTGGAAAGTGTATTCGTCCCTATCTTTACAACAACCCGATCCGTTTTGAGTGACCTCATACAAGTCGCCGATGGGTGAACTTTTTCCTGCCCTCTACGTAGTCCTCTACAACCTGTCCATTCCCTATCAACTTGTACTTATAGATTGTAAGCCCATCAAGCCCCACAGGACCCCTTGCATGGATTTTATTCGTCGATATACCAACCTCTGCCCCAAATCCATACCTGTAGCCGTCAGAGAACCTGGTGGAGCAGTTCCACATCACCGAAGATGAGTCAACCTCGTTGAGAAATCGTTCAGCCGCACGCTCATCTGCTGTCACAATCGCATCGGTGTGATGGCTACCGTACCTGTTTATATGATCGATCGCATCATCGAGTGAGTCAACGACCTTTATCGATAGTATGAGATCATTGTATTCGGTAACCCAGTCCTCATCTGTGGCCTCAGCACACTCGATTATCGCTCTAACGCGCTCATCGCCGCGAATTTCAACCCCCTGCTCATCATATCGAGTCTTGATAGCAGCCAGAAACGCATCCGCGATGGCACTATGCACAAGGAGCGTCTCCATTGCGTTACACACTGCAGCATACTGGCACTTTGCATCAAAGGCAATATCAACCGCCATCTTCAGGTCTGCATCCTTGTCCACATAGACATGGCAGATCCCATCTGAATGCCCCAGTACAGGGATCTTCGTGTTCTCCTGGATGTATCTGACGAGCGTATTCGATCCCCTCGGGATCATGAGGTCGATGTACTCATCAAGCTTCAAAAGCTCACGCACATCCTCTCTTGTCTCAACAAGCTGAATTGCGTCTTTGAAGATCGCATCCTCCTCGATCGCATCTTTTATCAGGTTGAAAAGGACTCTATTGCTGTTTTTAGCTTCAGAACCCCCTTTAAGGATGGCGGCATTCCCTGATTTCAGACACAGGGTTGAGATCTGGACGAGTGCATCAGGGCGAGACTCAAAGATTACACCGATTAAACCGATCGGGGTGGATACCTTGTAGAGCGTGAGTGACTCGTCAAGCTCGGTTGTCATAAGAACCTTCCCGACCGGGTCTTCGAGCCCGATCACAGAACGAACACCCTCAATTATGTCGTCTATCTTCTTATCACTGAGCTCAAGTCTTTTAATCAACGAAGGAGTGAGGTTTGCCTTCTTAGCCTCCTTGACATCCATCTCGTTAGCCTCAAGTATATCGCCCCTGTTCTCATCCAGATTGCGGGCTATACGCTCAAGAGCGTTGTTCTTTGCATCTGTTGAGGCGGACGCAAGCCTCAACGCAGCTTCTCTTCCCAGCTTTGCCTGTTCCTCTATCGACATCTCTATCCATCCAATCAAACCATCTCGATGCTTAAAAAACTTGCGTAAATAAGATCAATCGAAACCGTCCAGTGCCTCCATAAGCTCTGTGAATGTGAAAGGCTTCTTCAAAAAGACGGCAGCACCGAGCCTCATCGCCTCATCCTCAATTGATGCGTCTGCACTGGCAAATATTATCTTTGTCCCGGGATGAATACGAAGCATCTCCCTCATCACATCAAGCCCATTCTTTCGCGGCATCCGATAATCGATGATGGCAAAATCCGGCTTTGGGTCGAGTGATCGAAAGATCTCCAGGCCTTCCACGCCATCACTTGCTGCACCGATGACATCATACCCTCCCACCTCAAGCAGATCAATGTAGAGATGCCTGATCATCTCCTCATCATCGATGATGAGCACCGTCGCCGTTATCTTCCCCTCCTGTAATAATACAGGATTTTAGAGGCCTAATAAGTAATATAAAGTGATGATATATATAGTTTTATGTGTAATCGCCATGAGTGCATGCTGCCTTGATGGGATAAGTATATTAACCAATATGAAGAAAAGTAAGTAAAAGGGGGGAAGAATGGCGAAGCAACGAATTCACACCACGATCGATGATGAGGCCTATCGAATTCTCAAGAAGTATGAGGATATATGGGGCGGAAAGAACGTGGTGCTTGAGACCGCACTGAAGCGGCTCGATCAGGGGTATAGGGCAAAGCTTGATATAAGGTCTTATGAGAAGATCGGGCGCAAGAGCACCGGCATCCCGACGCTTGATGAGATGATCGAGGGAGGTATCCCAAAGAACTTCCTCGTTGTCGTGACAGGCCCTCCCGGGACAGGTAAGACCACACTCGGGATGCAGTTTCTGGTTGAAGGTATCAGAAATGGTGAAAGAGGAATATTCTTCTCCTATGAGGAGGATGCAGAGCAGCTTGCAAATCACTGTCTCAGGTTTGGATGGAACCTCCGGGAATTTGTGGAGGAAGGCCATCTCCAGCTTTTCGGCCTCACGATGCTCACGGTAAACGATGTCATCGAGGTGGTGGAAGAGTACAGACCCTCAAGGATCGTCATAGATTCAATCAACCTCCTCACCGATTTTGGCCCATCCCCCGCGGTGAGGGGAAACTCGATGCTCAGAAACCTCGTCAGGCTTTTGAAACGCAAGCGTATCACCACGATCATCACCACGGAAAAATCACACGGGCTTGAAAAGAAGGAGTTTGACCAGTACGACTTCATGGGGGATGGTTTGATCTTTCTTGATCGAGTGAGTGTGAACGACCTTGACGTCTTTCTCATCAAGGTCCAGAAGATGAGGGGGACGAAGATCAATGGACAGACGAAGGTATTTGAGATGACGGATAAAGGGATCGTTATATCACTCGACTTCAGTCCGGGGATATTCGATATAAGGTAACTGGAACCTTTTTTTTCAGCCTGCCCCCCTATCATGAGCCATCCCGGAAAGCGGGCAAAGTTCATAAACTCCAAAAGCATCTTCCAGATAGAACCTGGGTGAGGCTTTAAATATGCTTGGGAACACGTTTGGAAGGGTATTCAGGGTTACAACCTGTGGTGAGTCATATGGAGCTGCGCTTCTTACTATCGTTGATGGCGTACCACCGGGGCTTAAGCTCACGAATGAGATGATACAGGAGGAGCTTGATAAGCGAAGGCCCGGGCAAAGTGAGCTTGATTCTCCACGTAAGGAGACAGATAAGGTCGAGATTGTGGCCGGGCTTAACCAGGAGGGGTACACCTCTGGGGCACCGGTTGGTATGGTGGTATACAACGTGGATAGGCAGGATATCCACATTCAGCAGTACCGGGATGTTAAAGATGTGATAAGACCAGGGCATGCAGAGTACACGTTCTTTGTCAAGTACGGTGGATTTGCGGATTGGTGTGGGGCTGGCAGGGCAAGTGGCAGAGAGACTGTTGGAAGGGTTGCAGCCGGTGCTGTTGCAAAACAGATCCTTCTCAGAGAGGGAATCGAGGTACTCGGGTATGTCAAGGAGAGTTATGGGATAAGGGCAAGAGAAATGACGTTCGAAGAGATCAAGGCAAACTATCGCAAGAATGAGCTCAACTGTCCTGACCCTGAGGCAGCCGAGAAGATGATCGAGAAGATTCTTGAGGTCAAAGCAGCAGGTGATACATGCGGTGGAATCGTGGAGGTCATAGCAAGAGGTGTACCACCGGGGCTTGGTGAACCGGTCTTTGACAAGCTCAAAGCGACGATTGCGCACGGTCTCATCTCGATCGGTGCCGTTATGGGTGTTGAGTTTGGAGCAGGTTTTGAGGCTGCGAGGATGAAGGGATCTGAGTTCAATGACACACCGTACATCGAAAACGGTAAGGTCAGGTTCAGAACGAACAGGGCCGGTGGATTTTTGGGCGGCATATCAAACGGCGAGGATATCGTTGTCAGAATCGCTGTTAAGCCCACCCCAACGCTTTCACTTCCACAGGAGACGGTTAATATCAGGACAATGGAGCCCACAACCCTTGCTGCAATCACAAGAAGGGATGCAACGATCTGCCCGAGGATATACCCTGTTGCAGAGGCGATGGTAAGAATCGCGATAACAGATGCGCTCATGATGGCAAGGGGGTATGAAGGGCTGACAGAGAAGGATGAGATCTGGAGGCGGTTGCGAGAATGAGGGTACGCATCGCCCGTGGAAAGCGGATCTATGAAGGCATCCTGATGCCAGGTGTCACGGATCATCTTGTGATCAAGCTTGATAACGGGTATAACATAGGTTTGAAGCGGGATAAGGTTGAAATTCTTGCGTCATGGGAGGAAAAAGGAGTAAACAGGCCTCCGGATGAAAAGCCAGGGTATGACCCGTCGCTTCCAGATCTTGTAATCCTGTCCACAGGTGGTACAATCGCATGCAGGGTGGACTACAGGACGGGCGCGGTAACAAGCCAGTTCACGGCAGATGAGATCCTCAAGGCCATTCCAGAGCTCAAAGAGATTGCAAACTTCGAGGCAGAGGTTGTCTACAACATTCTCAGCGAGAATATGAGGGCGTCATACTGGATCGAACTTGCCAGAAAGACCTTTGATAAGATCAAGAAAGGTGCAGATGGTATCGTTATTACCCATGGGACGGATACACTCGGGTTTACAGCAGCCGCACTCGCGTTCATGGTCCGGACACCGGTTCCGATCGTGCTTGTAGGATCACAGCGCAGTGCAGATAGGCCATCGAGTGATAGTACGATGAACGCATGCTGTGCTGCGAAGGTTGCCACCTCGGATATCGCAGAGGTCGTCTGTGTGATGCATGGCTCGACATCTGATGATTTCTGCCTGATACACAGGGGTGTGAAGGTTCGCAAGATGCACACATCCCGCCGGGATGCATTCAGATCGATCAACGCAAACCCGATAGGGCGGGTGAGCTACCCTGATCTCAGGATAGAGATATGCGGGCCCCACCTGAAACCGGGTGATGTTGAGCCTGCACTTTATGATGGACTTGAGCAACGGTGTGCGCTTGTCAAGTACTACCCCGGGGCAGATCCTGAGATCCTTGACTTTTACAGGGAGAAAGGATACAGGGGGATTGTTATAGAGGGGACCGGACTTGGTCACACATCAAAGCTCTGGTTTGATCCGATAAAGCGGCTTGTGGATGAGGGAGTTGTGGTCGTGATGACCTCGCAGTGTCTCTATGGAAGGGTCTGTGACAGGGTCTATGACACCGGTCGTGACCTTCTCAAGCTCGGAGTTATTGAGGGAGAGGATATGCTCCCTGAAGTCGCGCTCATAAAGCTTATGTGGGTCTTGAATCGAGAAGATGATCCCGAAAAGGTTTCACAGCTGATGAAAACAAACTTGGTTGGGGAGATTACAGATTCAACAGATATCTTTGGAGGGTTTTAATGGAGGAGGAAACCAGAGCGCGGGAGAAATCTGAGGTGAGAGCTGTCAGGTTCAGCATATCCGAGGATAAAATGATTGGTGTGTACTCAAACGTCGCGAGGATCACACATAGCCTCCATGACTTCACGATCGATTTTGGTACATTCATACCTGAGAAGGATACATTCGAGATCCTGGCGAGGATAAAACTCAGCCCAAGCCATGCAAAGGTATTTTTGCAGGCTCTCAGGGAGAACGTGGCGAGTTATGAGAAGAAGTTTGGAGCAATAAATGTAGGCAGTGCCGGTGGGTATGAATCCGGGCAAGAGGAGCAGAAGAAGGAGGATCTTACCTACATCGGCTGAAGGGATTGATGAAGCTTCCAAGAATTCTATTTGCAGGATCAGGAAGTGGGGTTGGTAAAACCGTAATCACAACCGGGATTATGGCAGCCCTGAAAGCGAGGGGGCTTGCGGTTCAGGGATACAAGGTTGGGCCTGATTATATCGATCCCGGGTATCACAGGGAGGCCACATCCAATCCCTCGAGAAACCTTGATAGCTACCTGATGAAACCCCAGACGATACGGGAGATATTCCTAAGAAACAGTATAGGAAAGGATATATCGATCATAGAGGGGGTAAGGGGCCTTTTTGAGGGGGTTTCTATCCAGGATGAGGTGGGAAGCACATCACACATCGCAAAGATCCTGGAAGCCCCTGTGATACTGATCGTGAATGCGAGAAGTATCACAAAAAGTGCTGCAGCAATCGTGGAGGGCTTCAGATCTTTTGACAGGGATGTCAGGATAAAGGGTGTGATTCTGAACAACATCGCGGGAGAGGGGCATAAGAGGAAGGCCGTATCCGCGGTTGAGAATTTCTGTGGAGTTGAGGTCCTGGGTGCAATCCCGAGAGATGAGAGGATGAAAATGCGTGACAGGCACCTCGGGCTGATACCGATGGTTGAGTCAAGGATCAGACTTGATGGTGTACGCTCGGTGATTGAAGAGTCTGTAGAGCTTGATCGAATCGTCAGGATCGCAGAAGATGCACCCCCTGTGGAGGTGGACGATCCGGTCATATTTTTAAGACAAAAAGAGGTTGATGATACGGTTTTCAGGGTGGGTGTTGCATACGATGATGCGTTTAACTTCTACTACGAGGACTCACTCGATCTCCTGCGGATTAACCGTTGTGAGCCGATTTTCTTCAGCCCACTCAATGACCAAGAGCCCCCTGAGCTTGATGGACTTTACCTCGGGGGAGGGTATCCTGAGGTCTTTGCAGAGAGGCTTGCATCAAATGAACGAATGCTTAAGGCCATTAAGAAGCTTCTTGATGATGGAATCCCCACGATCGCTGAGTGTGGTGGGCTGATATACCTTGGAGAACGGCTTTGTGGGTCAAAGGGTGTGGGGTTTCTCCCTATCGAGTCTAAGATGGGCAGAAGGTATGTAAAACTCACGGAGGCAGAGACGATCCGTGAATCGGTGATACTTGGCCGTGGCGAGAGGGTGCGAGGGCATGAGTTCCATTACACCGTGATCGAGAACCCTCCAGCCGATCTCAGGTTTGCATACAGGATGCTCAGAGGAGATGGGATCGATGGAGAACACGATGGCATCCTGCAGGAGAGGGTACTTGCCTCATACATGCACCTTCACTTTGCATCAAAACCTGAGATGGTTCTTCGGTTCAGGAAAGAGATGAGAAGGTTCAGGAGAAGATAACCGGCAGGATCTATGGGAAAAGACCGGGGACCATAAGCCCCATCCTCTCATCCAGCCCAAACATTAGGTTCATGTTCTGGACCGCCTGACCGGATGCACCCTTGACAAGGTTGTCAATTGCAGAGATCACAACAAGGCGGTCTGATCCCTCTTCAAGCTCAAAACCAATATCACAGAAGTTGGAGCCCCTGACAGATGCAAGGTCAGGAATCCCCCCCACCCTCACAAACGGCTTATCATCGTAGAACCCATCAAAGATTGCCTCCACCTCATCCGGTTCTACCGGTTTTCTGAGAAGTATATGCGCGGTTGTCAAGATCCCACGGATGGCAGGGATAACATGTGGTGTAAAGCCAATTCTCGCTGGATCCAGCTCTCTCAGTTCCTGGGTCATCTCTGCATGGTGGCGATGCGTCGTGATCCGATATGGCTTTATGTTCTCTGCAAGGTTCGGGAAGTGAGACGTATTGGTGGGTTCAGCCCCGGCCCCTGATATGCCTGACTTCGCATCAAATATCACCCGATCAACAACCTCTGCCCTCACAAGCGGTGCTGCTGCAAGTATCGCGCCGGTCGGGTAGCATCCTGGATTTGCAACAAGGTCAGCATCCCTTACATCTGGATGAAGCTCACAGAGACCATAAACAGCTCTTCGCCCGGGATCCCTGTGTTTGACACCATACACCTTCTCGTAAACCCGGGTATTGAGCCTGTAGTCAGCACTGAGATCTATCACCCTGCATCCTCGCCTCAGGATCTCTGGCACATACTCCATCGCTCGTGTATGGGGGACTGCTGTGAAAACTATATCAGCACGGTTTGATATCGACTCAAGAGAGACATCCTCGAATTTCAGATCTGTGAGATGCATGAGATGGGGGAAGACGTCACCGAGCCTCCTCCCTGCAAACCTCCTTGATGTTACAGCTGTGATCTCAACCTCAGGGTGGCTCAAGAGAATCCTCATAAGCTCAAGACCGGTGTATCCAGAACCCCCGATGATACCGACCCTGATCATGTTTCCTCTATCAGACGGAGTAATATTTATATCCTCACGTGCCAAGAGGGGGGTAGGTCTGTATGAAGATTACCCCTGATAATCTGATATATCATGAGCTTATCGGTCTGGATGTGGTGGTTGAGGATAATACCAACCCATCCATGATTGGAATCGCTGGTAAAGTCGTTGATGAGACGCGAAACATGCTTGTGATAGAGGAGAACGGTGTTGAGAAGATGATACCAAAGTCACAATCGACCTTCCTCTTCCGTCTGCCTGATGGGCAGGGTGTGAGAGTAGAGGGAAGGTTGATTCTCGCAAGACCAGAAGATAGGACTGGAAAGCTGAGGAGATAGTATGCCAAGAGATATAGGAATTGATGTTACCCCACCGGAAAAAGAGTGTACAGATCAGAACTGTCCATTTCATGGTAAACTCAGTGTCAGGGGCCAGATACTGGAAGGGAAGGTCATAAGCAGTAAGATGGATAAGACTGTTGTTGTTGAACGGGAGTATCTCAGGAAGATAGGGAAGTACGAGCGGTATGAGCGGCGTAGATCGACACTTCACGCCCACAATCCTTCCTGCATTGACGCAAGGGAGGGAGATACTGTCAAGATTGCAGAATGTAGACCCCTGAGTAAGACGAAGAAGTTTGTAGTGATTGAGAGAATATGAAGGCTATAGGCGTTAAGATCCCAAAAGCACTGCCCACCGGTGCAAGGCTCTCCTGTGTGGATAATACGGGGGCAAGGGTACTTGAGATTATCGCTGTCAAGAAGTACAGAGGTGTGAAGAACCGTTACCCGAAGGCAGGCATCGGCGATCTTGTGGTCGTCTCTGTCAAGAAGGGGACGCCTGATATGCGAAAGCAGATCATGCATGCGGTTATCATACGGCAGAAGAAGGAGTTCAGGAGGGCAAACGGGATGCGAATAAGCTTTGAGGATAATGCAGCGGTCATAACAGATAATAAGGGGGTTCCAAAGGGAACAGAGATAAAGGGTGCGGTTGCACGAGAGGTTGCAGAGCGATTCCCGAAGATCGGATCTGCGGCAGCGATCATTGTGTAGGTGATTGCGATGGTATCAAAACAGCCAAGAAAACAGAGAAAGGCGCGCTACACTGCTCCGATGCATGTGAGGCGTAAATTCATGGGCGCACACCTCTCACCAGAGCTGAGAGAAAAGTATGGGCGTAGATCACTTCCTGTAAGGAAGGGTGATACCGTCAGGGTCATGCGAGGTAAGGACAGGGGGCATACAGGGGTTGTTCGCTCTGTCGATCTCAAACGGTGTAAAATCACGGTGGATGGTGTTGTTTCAACAAAAGCTGACCTGTCGGAGGTGCCCAGACCGCTTGAACCATCGAATGTCATGTTAATCAAGCTTGATTTGAGTGATAAAGAACGAGTTGCAATATTGGAGAGGAGTAAAGCATGAGTGGACACCAAAAGCGAGTTGCAGCCCCAAAAAGCTGGAGAATAGAGAGGAAGAAGCATAAATGGGTGGTAAATCCAAGGCCAGGTCCCCATCCAAAGGATAAATCCATACCATTGCTCCTCATCGTTCGGGATATACTGAAGTTAGCGGATAACACCCGAGAGGCGAGGCGCATCCTGAAACAGGGGCATATCCTCGTGAACGGAAAGGTGAGAAAGGACCATAGATTCCCTGTGGGCCTCTTTGATATTATCTCAATCCCCCTGATGGATCAGCATTACAGGCTCCTGATCGATGATAAGAGTAAACTCTCTCTCACGAGGATTAAAAAGGAAGATGCAGCGACAAAGCTCTGTCGGGTGAACAACAAGAGGTACGTGAAAGGTGGAAGGATCCAGCTCAATATGCACGATGGTAGGAACATCCTCTCGGATATCGACGTCAAGACCTATGATTCTGTTGTGCTGAAGCTGGATACAAACGAGATTGTGGACGTCTTCCGGCGAAAGAAGGGGAGCAAGGCGATAGTTATAGGCGGAAGACATTCAGGCGAGCTGGGGGAGATAGAAGAGGTCAAGGAGGTCAGAAGTTCACAACCAAACAAAGTTATCCTTAAGAATCTCGAAAATGGAGAGATATTCGAGACGATTGAGGATTACATCTTTGTCGTCGGAGAAGAGAAGGTAGAACTCGATCTTGAAGGACTCAGGTAGGTCAGACCATGGAGAATAAGATGCGGGAAGTCCTCATAGATAAGGTTGTTGTGAATATGGGCGTTGGCGAAAGTGGCATCCGGCTCAACAATGCTGAACGTGTGCTTGAGGAGATCACAGGTCAGAAGCCTGTGAGAACGATCTCCAAGCGGACGAGACAACCATTCGGGATAAAGAAGGGAGAGTCGATCGGGTGTAAGGTCACCCTACGTAAGGATCGTGCAGAACGCTTCCTGAAAGATGCCCTCTCTATCCTCAATAACATGATCTCAGATTACCAGTTTGATGAGACCGGCAGCTTCTCATTCGGGATCGAGGAGCACACGGACTTCCCGGGGATGGAATATGACCCTGATATCGGAATATTCGGGATGGATATATCAGTCTCTTTGAGAAGGAGGGGTTATAGGGTCTCAAAAAGGAGAAAGAATCGTAAAAAGATCCCAAAAAGACACAGAGTTACAAGAGAAGATGCAATGGAGTTTTTAAGGTCAAAATTCGGTGTTACAATCGTGGAGTGGGAATAGGGCATTGCCAATGTTTTTGGCCAATAGCACCAACTGATCCATGGGGCGAAGACCAGAAAAAGAAGTTTCAAGTGGCTGACCTTAGAAGAGCTGAATGAGGAGATTCGAAGTCGAAAAGTATGCGCAGAAGTCTTGATGAAACTTTTCTTCATCAAAGAGCTATACAAAGGATCCACAGTTCCCGGGCAGTGAAAGAAGCTGGAGTGAGCAAAGTTATAGGTTTATCCCCCTCCTCCCCTACCACTCAGTAATCTCCTGTAACCTTCCTTTGAATTAAATCCAAGCGAAAGCACTATCCCTACCAGAAGTAGATGCAAACAGACGAGTTTTTTTGACTGAATCCATGATTATGCTCAAAAATCGGTAGATATCCTTCGCTTCTGGAATTTTTACCAGTTTTGTAAATCCCTTTAGTTCTTCCTCTCTTCTGCAATTCGCTCACTCCCATAGGTGATATACCATACCCTGCTCTGACATCTCCTGCTTGACTCTCCGTGAACTGAGAATATTGAGTATTTTTCTTGATAACACCCATTTTGGATCTTTCTCATCTATTACCAGCAGAGTATCATTTTTTTCACCAGAAAAGGTTTATGCAGATCCTAATCTTGGTTATATTTCGGTTAAAATTAGATTTTATGGATTTTTATGGTTGCTTTTAGAATTTGAGAGAAGAATGAGCGTAAATATGCAAGAAATTAATTCAAAATTTGGATTATGGGCCGGATTACGGAGGGGGCTAAGAACTTTCTGCCCTTAATACTCACTCCCTGAGACACTGTCATCAGTCAACCTCCTTTAAGTTCAGGGGATTTTTCGTTATAAAGCCATCCTCACACAATCCGGAAAAGCGAAAGCTTTTTAAAAGCATCAACCAGATCCCTGCTTGTGGCCGCTATCTCAGAAGAAATGGTCTTACTCTTAGCTCTTATTGCTCTTACAATCCTGCTCTCGATGGGAGTTCTTCTTACCCGGGATAACTTCTTCTCTGCCATGTACATGTCTGCAACGCTGATCATGGTTGCAAGCATTTACGCATTCTTTGGCATACAACCTCTGTTTATCCTCATCATCTTCATCTTCGTTGGTGTGACCGGTATTGTGACCGTTGCACTCGCTGCAACATTCAGATCAGAGCCAGAAAAGGCATCTCCGGGGTTCTGGGGGCCTCTTGCATTAACAACAGCTTTAATAGTTGCCATCTCCCTCAGCACATCACTTAGGCACCATCCAGAATCCGGGATGGGGGCAATCCAGTTTGAACTCGGGGGCTTTCTTGGAAACCCCGGCTACATCCTGCTCATCATATCTCTCACATCACTCGGGATACTGCTCATGCTCTCGGTCCTGAAGATGATAGGAGGTGTGAATGAGTGCAGATAGATGCACTTACCCTATCAGCGCTCTATATAGCATCGTTTGTACTGCTTTTAATCGGATATCTGACCGTTATATCAAGCAAAGACCTGATTCGAGTACTTATATCACTTGAACTCATGTTTGGTGGCGTTTTTCTCTCGCTCATCCCACTTTTTACTTCTCTTCCAAACCCTGCATTTGGAATAGCTCTTATCAGTATATTTACAAGCAGTTCTGAGCTTTTAGTACTTATTGCTGCCATTATAATCTTTGACAGGAAAAATAAAAGCCTCTCCACAGGTCTGGTCAGGGTGGGAGGTGAGAGGACGTGACACTTATGAGTATTGGGCCCGAGGCAGCGCTTCTTGCGATCATAATCCCTGCTCTCGCATCGCTTTTAATCCTTCTATCAGATAAGCACCCGGATATCAGGGAAGGGTGGACACTCCTTGCAAGTGTGCTGTGCTTCCTCTCTGTGATCACACTCGTCCCTGTTATCCTAAATGGAGATGATATTGAGTACACACTTTTTAATATCTACCCTGGATTAAGCATCGCGTATAACGTCGATGCATTCGGTCTTATATTTGCTATCACCTCCTCATCCCTCTGGATTCTCGTATCAATCTATTCAATCGGGTACATGCGAACGCTCAATGAACACGCCCAGACGAGGTTCTACTTCTGTTTTGCATGGGCGATATTCGGTGCACTCGGGATTGCATTCTCAAAGAACCTTGTAACGATGTATCTTCACTATGAGATCCTCACAATATCGACATACCCCCTTGTTGCACATCTTGAGACCCCGGAGGCGTGTGCTGCGGGTCGTAAGTACCTCTATTATCTCCTGACCTCTGGTTGCTTCTTCTTTATCGCAATAATAGTAACATACTGGCTTTGTGGAACCACAGACTTTAAACCAGGCGGGATACTCTCGCTTGCATCAGGCTCGGCACTGCTTTTGCAAGCACTATTTCTCTGTTATCTGCTTGGTTTCATGAAGGCTGCATGGATGCCGTTTCACTCATGGCTCCCAACCGCGATGATTGCACCAACCCCGGTGAGCGCACTGCTTCATGCTGTTGCTGTCGTTAAGGCAGGGGTATTCGGTATCATCCGTGTGGTCTGCTACATATACGGGATAGATCTCATGCACGCACTCAATCTCGGGATCTTTCTCGCCTCACTTGTCTCGATCACGGTGATCATGGCAAACCTGTTTGCGATTGGTGAGGATAACCTCAAACGAAGGCTCGCATACTCAACGATAAACCAGCTCTCATTCATTCTCCTGGGTGTTGCGATGCTTGATCCGATGGGAATAATGGGTGGAATGATGCACATTCCGTTTCATGGGTACATGAAGATCACTCTCTTTCTCTGTGCCGGTGCAATCATGGCGATAACCGGAAAGGAAAATATAAGCGAGATGGCAGGTATCGGTAGAAAGATGCCAATAACGATGATCGCATTCACCGTGGGTGCGCTTGGTATGTGTGGATTGCCCCCGGCTGCCGGATTCATAAGCAAGTGGTACATCTGCATGGGAACGATCGATGCAGGGATGTTGATATTTCTGGCGGTTGCTCTCGTTGCCTCGATCCTGGATGCGGTCTATTTCTTCCCGATCATAAAGACTGCATTCTTCGATGAAGGGAACTTTGATGAGAGAGATTCAGGGTACATGGAACGATCGAGGGCGATTTACCTCTTCATGATAATCCCACTCGCGATTACGGCCATATTCTCCGTGATCCTCTGTTTCGCCCCAGATACACTGCATGTATTCGAGCTCGGAAGACTTGCGATGATAAATCTCTTTGGAGGTGTGTGAGATGGAGAAAAGAACTTTATTCCTCATATATTACTCCTCACTCCTTCTGTTTCTTCTCCTTGATATCGCACTCCATCTTCTCCACCATCCTGAGCCACATTTCCCATGGGAACGTATCCCTGGATTCCATGCACTATTCGGGTTCATCGGATGCTTCATCCTGATACTCGTATCGAAGTCCCTGGGGCACTATCTGCTGATGCGGGAGGTGGATTATTATGATTGAATGGATACATCCAGGTCTGATACTGATCTTTGGATCGCTTTTCATACCTCTCATCAGTAATAGAAGGGTGAAACAGGCTTATTTTGTAATTCTACCAGTCTTAGCCCTGATAGATCTTATTCTGATCTCAAAAGGCTTCTTCGGTGGTGTACCATCCTCCCACTGGTCCATAGATATAGTCGGATACGATCTGCTCCTCGGGAGGGTTGATAAGCTCAGCATGGTCTTTGCATACGTATTCGTGATCGCCGCACTCTGTATGAACGTCTATGCGCTCCACATCAACCGCGATTGGGAGCACGTATCAGCGATGCTGTATGCAGGAAGCGGACTCGGGGTCGTATTCGCGGGTGATCTCTTCTCCCTCTACATCTTCTGGGAGATCATGGCGTGGTCATCCCTCTTTCTGATCTGGTTCAGGGGTACGCGTTCCGCGCTTGATGCAGGATTCAGGTACATCATGTGGCATCTTACCGGTGGCATCCTTCTGCTTGCAGGGATCTTGATCCATGTCCAGACGACCGGGTCAATAGAGTTTGTGAGCTTCCTCGATTCATGGGGCTCGTCCATGGCATACTACCTCATACTCCTCGGGTTCATCATCAACGCCGCGGTTCCCCCGCTCCACCCCTGGCTCACCGATGCATATCCTGAGGCAACCGTAACCGGAGCGGTCTACATGACTGCATTCACGACAAAGAGCGCTGTCTATGTCCTGATAAGGGGATTTGCAGGGCTTGAGTTGATCATGTGGCTCGGTGCGATCATGGCGATGTACGGTGTGATCTTCGCGATGCTTCAGAACGATGGAAGGAGGCTTTTAGCCTATCACATCGTATCCCAGGTTGGGTACATGGTCTGTGGTGCAGGGATGGGGACTGCGATGGCGATAAATGGTGCAACCGCACATGCCTTCTGTCACATCCTCTACAAAGCACTCCTGTTCATGGGAATGGGTGCTGTACTTGAGGTAACCGGGAGAAGCAGGTTCACAGAGCTTGGAGGGCTCTATAGGTACATGCCCCGCACATTCTGGCTCTATATGATCGGTGCATTCTCGATATCGGGTTTCCCGCTCTTCAACGGGTTTGTAAGCAAGACGATGACCGTTGAAGCATCTGCACTGATCCATCAGCCCATCGTCTGGTTCCTGTTAGAGGGCGCATCAATAGGAACGTTCTTCTGCATAGCGCTCAAACTGCCCCGCAATGTCTGGTTCTCGGAGGAAAAGCCAGTTGTTGAAGCAAAGGAACCTCCTATCAATATGCTTGCTGGAATGGGGATGCTTGCAGCACTCTGTATATTTCTTGGAATCTATCCGAAACCTCTATATGATCTGCTCCCATATCCTGTGGAATTTGTACCATACACCTCGGAACATGTGCTTGGTATATGCCAGCTCCTTTTCTTCGCATTTATCCCGTTCTGGATAATGCGTGAGAGTTTCAGGGGAGAGGAGAAGATAGTCTTAGATACAGACTGGCTTGTAAGGATTCCAGGCAGGAGGTTTATCAGATTCTGCGAGGATACCTTGATCAGGTACGCAGAGTTTGATGAGAAGAGGTTCTTTGTGTTTCCTGCTTTACTTGAGCGGTTGTCAAAGAGCATCAGGGCGATTCAGACCGGATACCTCCAGGACTACCTCAGGATTATCTTTGCGATCGTGATAATCTCCCTGATTTTAGCCTCAATAGGGGGAATGCTCATATGAATGACCTCATACTCATGACCATAGCGGTTGTTCTCCTCCTTCTTGGTTCAGTTGTCTCATACAGGTATCCAAGGGCAGGATTTTTCAGCGCGGTTGCCGCGGTTATGACCGCATTTTTTGCCTGTGCGTCCCCTGAGTATGGTATCTTCATCCTTCTGATAGGCATACTGAACCTCATCTCACTTGATGCTATTCGAAGCAAGATAAGAGGTATCGATTACGGGCTTGTCGGGTTTATGGTGATCGTTACGATGTATATATTCAACACAGCAGAACTATCGCTCGTTCTGGCATCCTTTGTTCTTGTATCCGTTCCCACATACATTCTTGTAATGATGCGCGAGGATGAGATGGATGTTGAGGTTGGTGTGAAGTACATCGTGTTCATGGTCATTGCCACCGTGCTATTTCTCACAGGTGCCATCATCCTTGCAAAAGGGATTGAGTCACTTTACGTGCTCGGGTATGTGGCACTCATACTCGGTCTTGCCCTTGAGCTTGGGATAGCGCCGCTTCATGAGTGGGTCCCTGATATATTTGCGCGGGCAGATCCTGTGCCGCTTTCAATCATTGCATCGATTGCAAAGATTGTGCCGTTTGTTGTAGCATTCAGGATACTTTACTCAACTGCAACCGAGCTTACAGGAGCTGTTATGGTATTCACAGCGCTTCTTGCAGCCACATCGATGTTTATCGGAAATATCGGGGCCCTGACATCCAGGGAGCATGGCAGGGTGCTCGGATACTCGACCGTTGCAAATATGGGTTATCTGATGTCATCCCTTCTTGCCGTTACAGAACCTGAGTTTCTCCCTCTTGCACTTGCAGGTGGGCTCCTGCTCCTCTTCTCAAATGCATGCGGGAAGATCGGGTTCTTCAGTGCGATGAAAGGGGAAGATGCCTATTCCCCGTTCACTTACATGCTCTCCTTCTCATTCCTAGGGGTTCCGCCGCTTATTGGTTTCTGGGGAAAGCTTTTTATCGCAATCACCCTGATAAGGATAGAGTACGTCTGGCTGGCCGTGATACTCCTGATCAACTCCGCTGTATCGATACCGTACTATCTGAGACTTGCGAAGGAGCTTGGGAAGGCGTGGCATACGAGTCTCACAGGCTTTATCGTGCTTGCTTCTGTCCTGATCACACTCCTTACGATCGCCCCGAACTGGTTTGTCGATGGGATTGAGGCGCTTATGCCACTCATCTTGATTGAGATGGGAGGGTGAAAAGATGATGGAGAAAGCAGTTGTGATCGGTCTTGTCCTTGCGCTCTGTATTCTTACAGATCTTGCCATCCTCACACTTGCAAAGCTTCTTCCAAGATACAACCTGACAGACCTCAAGGTATCAAGGTGGGAGGCCGGAAACTTGCCGGTGGGGCGCGCAAAGGGTCTGCTACCGATGCAGTATCTCAGCTTCATGTTTCTCTTTATGGCACTTGAACCGATAACCGTGGTCCTCTTCATCTTTGCTGCGCATCCCACCACCGGCTTCTACATCCTTCTGCTTATATCACTTCTTCTCATCCTGCCCACGGTGTATATCGGTTATAAGGCAGCGACGGAGGGGTTTGAACGATGAATGATGAGAAGAACAGGAACATAGATATCCTTCGCACAGGGCCGTTCTCCTGGCTGAAAAGGTGGTCTGCAAGATGGAGCCTCTGGCCATGCCACTTTGTAACCTCGTGCTGTGGTGTTGAGCTTGCCCATGCATCAGGTTGTGGCTATGATATGGAGAGGCTCGGGACCCTGACAATGGGTATATCAAGGCAGACGAATACGATCATCGTTGAGGGTACGATAACAAGAAAGATGGCACGAGCGCTCAGAATCGTATGGGAGCAGATGCCAGATCCGAAGTTCGTGAATGTGATAGGCGCGTGTGGTCAGCGTGGGGGAATCTTCTGGAACAGCTACCATATCACACATCCACATACGATCGTTCCTGTTGATTTTTTCGTGCCCGGGTGCCCTGTAACCCCGGAGGCACTTATAAGAGGCGTGAGGGCACTGCAGAAGAAGATAGAGGGAGAGGATAGGGATACAATACGCTTTAAGAAGGCTAACCTGCAATTTAAAGAGAGAAAGAAGAATATGCCCCCAACCTCCCCGAAGCTCCTTGCACCAACCCCGCTTATTAGAAACGACATTCCAGGCGGGGTGGGATGGGAGGATGGGGATGAGCTTGTTGAGATGGTGAGATCGCGCCTCAAAGGTCTCACAGCTTCAATAACGGTAACAGATGAGAGGCGAATTACTATCAGAACAAGAGAAGATGAGATCAAGGAAATTGCAAAGAGGCTGTCTGAGATTGGCTTTGATCATGTAAAGAGTGTAAACCTGGTGGATGTACCACATGAGAAGAAGCTCATCCTTGAGTACGTGATCTCAGGTTACAGCAAGAGCCTCATGCCCATTCTGATCACGCTCACCGCGGATATCAGGGGTAAATATGACCTTCCAGGGCTCTCAGATATCTGGCAGAGTGCCGATTACACAGAGCGTGAGCTGCAGGACCTCTTTGGTGTGAGGTTTGAGGGGAACTCATGGAATGAGATCTTCATGCTGGCACCTGACACCCCTCAATCCCCGCTCAGAAAGAGCTTCAGGCTTGAGGAAGAGGAATACATCCTCAAGGATGGCGTTCCACTTACACCCCACATTGATCCACCCTCTGACCTTAATGCCCCCCTCCCTTCCGGGGTGCTGGAGGAGGTTGAGGAGATGGGAGAGTACCTCGTCCTTGTAGGGCCCCACCATACAGGAAGCGGGCATATGAGGTGGATCATGCGGCTTGATGGGGATATCATCACAGAGATCATCCCTGATCCAGGGTATGTCCACAGATCAATGGAGAAGATTGCAGAAAGCAGGCTTTACATCCAGAACATCCCGCTCTTTGAGCGGCTCTGCATCGTCGATCCTGTTAACATGAACCTCGGGTATGTACGTGCGATAGAGCGGGCACTCAAGGTTGATGTGCCTGAGCGGGCAGCATATATAAGAACGATGATGGCAGAACTCTCAAGGATCGGGTGCTTCATATACGACGCAGGGATATTCTCGCTCTTCATGGGGCATTCAACAGGTTTCATGTATCTGTGGGCGATAAGGGAGATGCTCCTTGAGACCTTCTTGAGAATAACCGGGTCAAGATGCTCGCCTTCATTCATCCTGCCAGGGGGTGTGAGAAGAGACGTGGGGGATGATCTGCTTGATCTTATCGGAAACCTCACAACCGCTATTCTACCACGGTTTAAGAAGTTTGAGGATATATTTGTGCGAAACCCGGTGCTTTTAGCAAGGGTCAAAGGGGTGGGAGTGCTCTCAAGGGATGAAGCCGTGAGGTATGGGATTGTGGGGCCATTCTTGAGGGCATCCGGGGTTGAGTATGATATCAGAAAGATTGAGCCGTATGATGCCTATGATAGCCTGGGGTGGGAGATGATAACAGCAGATGATGGCGACTCGCTTGTAAGGTTTCTTGTGAGGCTTGAGGAGATGCGAGAAAGTCTTGGCATCGTGAGCCAGTGTGTGGATGTGCTCAAAGGTATGAGAAAGGGGGATGTGATAAGTGAGGAGATACTCGGGGATTATCAGGAAGGCTCCCGGGACATAAGGGGATCTCTTTACAGGGTCTACGGTAACCTCGTTCTTCCAAGGGGTGAGTGGACGGTGCTTACAGAGGCAGCAAGGGGGACACTCCTCTTCTCAATTATGAGTGATGGTGAGTCGAATGTGCCGTATCGTGTCAGGGTTATCACGCCAAGCTGGATGAACCTGAGGGGGTTGATAGAGGCAGCAAGGGGTGAGAGGATGGCAGACTTCTGGGCGATATATGGTAGCTTTGGATACTTCCCGCCTGAAGCAGACAGGTGATCCGGGATGACTGGAACTGTTGAAGCACTGATAAATCTGATGATGGCAGATCAGGTGGCGATACCGCTTCTTGATCCGATCTTAAATATCCTCTACGGGATACCGCTTCTCGGGCATCTACTTGCCCTCATCCTCTGGAAACCTCTCTTTGCCGCTCTGATCTGCCCTGGCTTTGCAACGCTCGGCGGACTTCTCATGCTCCTCCCATGGATTGAACGGAAGCTTGTTGCAAGGATACAGTGGCGCATCGGTCCGCATGAGATACTGCCACAGATGGGTGGGGTGATCCAGCTTCTTGCAGACTCGTTGCGTTTTCTCTTTCAGGAGGTGATCGTGCATAGAGATGCCAAGCAGCCATACTTCCTTCAGTTCCCGGTATTATCCTTTATACCGGCACTTCTTCCACTCCTGTTCATCCCTGCAGGTACCATCATCGCGATAGAGTCCCCCTATGGGGCTCAGATAGTACTTGCGATGGTGACCCTCTTCCCGCTCTTCATCCTGGGTCTTGGCTGGGCCTCAAACTCAAGGTTTGCGTACATTGGAACGGTAAGAGAGGCATTTGTCTATTTTGGTTATGAGATTGCCCTCATAGTTTCCGCTTTTGCGATGATCGTTCTCTACGGTACATCAGACCCTCTGGCAATCTCAGGTATGCAGCAGGTACCGGGAATAATCCTGAACCCGGTTGCAGCCCTTGCGTTCTTCATCGCTTCTGCAATGGCAACATCCCGCCTTCCTTTCGAGATTCCTGAGGCAGACCAGGAGCTTGCAGGAGGACCCCACGTTGAATACTCAGGGATCCTCTTCGGGCTGATATATGTCATCTCATATGAGAAGGTCTACATCCTGAGCGGTCTTATGACCCTGCTGTTTCTGGGTGGGGGAAGCGGCCCTGAGATCCGGGTGTTGGGCGATCTTTCAGGTCTTATCTGGTTTATCCTCAAGACACTCCTTGTCATGATAGCCCTCATTGCGCTTCGCGCGATATACCCGAGATACAGGCTTGATCAGGCGCTCAGGATCGGATGGAACCCGGTCTTCACCTTAAGTACGATTGCAGTTGGGGTATCACTCATGGAGGTTCTACTCCTATGAGAAAGGTTGTGGCACCAGATTACACCGTCTTTGAGCATGTAAAGCGGCATGTAGAGGCTGTTAAGACTGCAATTAGAGAGGCGATTATTCCAGAGAGTGTAACATGCTCCTACCCGAAAGAGCGGAGGAAGATGCCGGCATCTTTCAGGGGATATCTCATCTTCGACCCTGATCGATGCATCAGCTGCTTTGGGTGTGCTTTTATCTGCCCTGCAAATGCGATAAGGATGAAAGAAGCAGAGGATGGGAGGTACTACCCAACGATAGACTATGGAAAGTGCATTTTCTGCCATTTTTGCCTTGATTCATGCCCGGAGGGTGCGCTTAAACCGACAAAAATCCATGATGTTGCGTATAGAGACCTGGATAGGATGTTGACACTGACGGAGGAGATGATCGAGCCTCCCGAGATCATAAGGGAGGATAAGAGGTATGTGGAGTATGTGATAGACGGGAGAGACCTTCATCTCAGGCGGGTGGATGGAGAGGATGAGCTTCTTGTTGATCTCCCGCCTCCCTCAAAGGTAGAGAGGATCGCCTCATGTATTGATCCTGAAAGCTGTACTGGGTGCAGGATATGTGAGGAGGTCTGTGAGCACGGTGTGATCAGATCATCTGTGGAAGAAGATGGTGTGAGAATGGTTATTGACTCTGAACGGTGTACCGGGTGTGGGCTATGTGTTAAGGAGTGCTCGATGAGGGTTCTAAGGCTTGTGCGGAGGTAATTTGATGGGAGGTTTACTTGAGTGGAAGGTCAGGGCTCCTGATAAGCCCATGAAGGATCGGCTTTACTTCGATGGCCTGAAGGCAAATGTGATCGATACAGGGCTCTGTAGCAGGTGTCTCACATGTGCATGCATCTGCCCTGTCGATGGTATAAGGGTGGTGGACGATAAGGTTGATTTTCCAGACCGTGAGGAGCGATGCAGGGATTGTGGTGCATGTATAAGGGTCTGCCCGAGGTTCGATTATCGACCGAAATATGGGATGGGAGACTATCTTGAGTTTACTGCAGCAAGATCTAAGCGTTTCTCAGGGCAGGATGGGGGGATGGTGACAGAGATCATGATCTCTGCAATCGAGATGGGTATGATTGACCGTGGACTTTTTGTTGGAAGAGATGAAAGATGGAGGCCCCAGGTTTTCCATCTCCATGACTCCTCACAGCTTGAGGTTGGAACTCTCTCTGGAACAAAGTACACCTTTGCAACAGTCCTTAAAGAGCTTAAAAAGGCTGTTCTACTCACCAGAAATGGAGTGGGAGTTGTCGGGACGCCATGTATCGTGTCCGGTGTAAGAAAGCTTCAGATGGAGTTCCCGCTATTCCGTGATCGAGTGAGGCTTGTAATCGGTCTTTTCTGCACCGAGAACTTCCACTATGATGAGCTTATGAGCTTTCTTGAAAAGAAAGGTATCAAACCGGAGATGCTCATAAAGACAGACATCACAAAGGGCAGGTTCATTGCAACGATGGTCGACGGTGAGGTTAAGTTCAAGGTGAAGGAGCTTGAAGAGATACTCCCTTCAGGGTGCAGTGTCTGTACAGACTTCACAGCGGTTGAGTCTGATGTAAGCGTTGGGAGTGTGGGGAGTGAGCCAGGGTTCTCAACGGTTGTTGTGCGGGGAAAGAGTGCAGAGGAGGTTATAGCATACATCAGAGAGAAGGGGTATGCTGAGTTTGGTGAAGGGGATCCAGGTCAGCTTGACTTTCTTATCGACTACAAGGTTGGGAGGTTCTATGTTAAAACCAAGGATGATAAGGATTAAATGAAAAAATCTTTAGTAAGGTGATACAGTCCCATGTAGGTAGGTGATATAAATTGAAGGTAGATATAGTATATTGGGAAGATGAGATCGGGAAGAGTCTGAATAGAGTCTCAGTCGATGTCCATCCCTTTGGTATACAGGTTGGAATGAGGGCTGAGTGGCAGATGGCAGTTGCTGCAGAGGATAAAGAAGTGAAGGCACAGATGATGGTTCCGATTGATATAAAGCCGGTTGATATCCCGGCAAAAGCAATCGTTCTCCCATGCTTTTTCATGAGACACGCACTCGGTATCGTCACATCCTTGGCATCTCTCGGACGACCTCTGAGGGTTGAAGATGAGCGTAGAATATCTCAGGTCTTATTCTATCCGATTCAGGATGGTCTCATCCGGAAAGATGAGCTTCTGGCCGTGATAAATATCTTCCCTGCCGCAATGGAAGAACCGTTACCGAATAAAGAGGCTGTATACAGGTGGATGAGCCAGCGATATGGCGATTGAGAGATGGGAGCCGAAGATCCTTGCATTTTGCTGTAACTGGTGCTCCTATGCCGGGGCAGATGTTGCAGGGGTTGAGCGGCGACAGATGCCCCCTTCCTTCAGGATCATAAGGGTCATGTGCTCGGGAAGTGTTGACCCATGCTGGGTGCTTGAGGCGTTTCTTGAGGGGGCAGACGGGGTGCTGATAACAGGATGTCACCCCGGGGAGTGCCATTATCTGAACACAAACTACCACACAGCAAGGAGATACAGGCTTCTGAGAATATTTATTGAGGAGCTTGGACTCGAACCAGATCGTCTGAGGCTTGAATGGATCTCAGCAACCGAGGGGATTAAGTTTGCAGAGGTTATAAGGGATATGACAGAGAAGATCAGAGCACTTGGCCCAAGCAGGCTTGGGCCAGAGAGGTGAGAAAATGGGTAAGTGCTACCTTGCATGGGCCAAGGACCCGGAAATCAGGCAAAAAGGTGGATCAGGAGGGTTTGTGACAGCTACACTTCTTGCAGCACTCAAGGAAGGGCTTGTTGAGAGGGTGCTTATCGTCAGGCGGATCGATGAGTTTGAAGGGGTACCCCTTCTCACAGATGATCCTGAGGAGGTCAAATCATGTAGCAGCGCACATCTTGCAGCCCCTCTCAACCTCTCATCATACATTCCCCCCGGGGAGAGGGTTGCTGTTACGGTGAAGCCCTGTGATGCAAGGGCGATCATCGAGCGTTCAAAGCGCAGGCAGATAGATCTTGAGGATATTTACATGGTCGGGCTCAACTGCGGCGGTACCTTCATGCCTGTTCGCACAATGGAGGCTGTTTCTGATCTATTTGGGCTTGATCCAGGAGATGTTTTGGGGTTTGAGGTGAGTAAGGGGAAGTTTTTAGTTGAGGCCCGAAGTGGGACATACACCCTGCCGATGGTTGAGCTTGAGCGGATGGGATATGGTAGGCGTGACCCATGCAGGTACTGCAACATAAATATCCCTGTAATGGCAGACCTTGCATGTGGTGATGCCGGGGTTCCGCCAGGTATGCGTGCGACGTTCGTTGAGATCTTGACCGATAAGGGTGATGAGCTCTTTGAGGCCGGGATTAAGACCTCAATGATCGAGTTTGAGGAGGCGGGTGAAGAGGAGATTGAGACCCGCGTAAGAACGGATCGGCGGATGTCTGAGGATGCGGATATGTGGTGGGACGAGCTATCCAGCATGATTGATGAGGTTGATCATCTCTCCTACTACATCAACGAGCTTGGTAGATGCATCCACTGTGGGAGCTGTAAGATCGTATGCCCTGTGTGTGCCTGTAAGGATGATGCGAAGTGCCTTGACATGGGGCGGGAGGGTTACAGGATATCACTCTATAACCTCATCAGGCTCTTTCATCTCATGGACTCATGTATCGGGTGTGGTCAGTGTGAGGATGTCTGCCCGGCTGATATCCCGCTCACGATGATCCATCAGCGGTTTGAGAGAAGAATGGAGAAAGAGCTTGGATACAGGCCCGGTTTTGAGATGAGTAAACCGCCTTTACAGGAGCCTGAGCCTGGAGGTAAGGTTTAATGGAGTTCATTCAGAGCGTGTGCCCCGGGTGCTGCATCAACTGTGGCCTCTATATCGTAAGATCCGGTGAAGAGATTAAGGTTGATTATCGCAAGCGTTCACCCGTAAATGAGGGAAAACTCTGTAAATTTGGGGTAGATCTTTCAAGATATTACGCAAAAGAGCGGCCTGAGCCAACTGTTGATGGGAAGGAGGTCGATCTTGAGACGGCGATCGGAGAGGCAGCAGAAAGGTTGAAAATGGCCAGTTCTGCAGAAACAGGCTTTTTGTGCATGGGCAATTCGACAAATGAGGAGATACTTGCGTTCAAAAGGCTTGCAGAGAGCTTTGGGATTGAAAATATCGACTGTACCCTATCAAAGCATATTATCTCAACCCCAGAAGACTTGAAGCCCACTCTCTCAGTTGGTGTTCCATTTAAGTCAATCGAGGAGGCAGACCGGATCATTCTCATCTCAATCAACCCATCCCTCCAGTATCCGCTCCTTCTCAGGAGGGTGATTCGTGCAGAAAAGAAGGGTGCTGAGGTGGTCATGCTCAATCCAGCAGAAAGTGAGAGTCTTGAGCTTGAGGGCGCGGTTGTAATCTCTGAGATCACCCAGAAGACAGATCCCATGCTCATAAAGATGATCCTTGAGGCCGGGAAGGATGCACGCTCAATCTGCTTCATGAAGCCGCATGCAAACCTCACAGGTGCGATGCTCCTCGGCTTTTACGGTGTTGACATATCTGAGAAGGTAAAGCTCGGTGAGATAAGGTCGCTCTTTCTTTTAGATCCTGTGCCAGGTGATATGGATGATCTTCTTTCAGATCTTGATCTTCTCATTGTTCAGGCTGGAATGAAGACCAGGGTCAGTGAGGTTGCTGATATAACGATCCCATCACCGCGCTTTTTTGAGCGGGAGGGTACGGTGGTGAATATTGAGGGCAGGGTGCTACCGGTCGGTGGAACGTCGAGAGCCGGTGTTGAATCGTTATTGAAGATCATGGGTGGAGAAATGGACTTTGAGGATGTGAGGCGCGGAGTATGGGAGGTGCTTGGGGTTGATGGGGCCAATGAGGATCTTATCGCAATCACACAGGGGAGGCGTTGACCCCCTCAATCATACTCCCGCCATGTGGCACCACACTCGGTGCACCTGAAAAACCGAACCTCGCTCTCATCAGCAGCTCTGAGTTGCCTCAGCCACCAGTAAGCGGTCCTGTTCCCGCATTCTGGACATTTAGCGATGGTTGTTGGAAGTCCCGCAGACTCTGAACCCTCGAGAATTGCAATATCATCCCCTCTCCTCTCCTCTCTCGATACGAATGTGCCTGAGCCCTCCTCACGCTTCTTTGTGAACCCACACTTCCTGCACCTCATACCATCCGGTGTCGGGATCATCATGCTCCTGCACTCTGGACAGAACTCCATGATTTTCACCTCCTATTTACCCATAAACTCGAGTATTCTCCTCTCTGCCAATCGCAGGTAATCCTCCTCTACATCATACCCCACAAAGTGTCTACCGGTCTTCAGCGCAGCGATAGCACTCTGTCCGCTACCCATGAAAGGATCCAAAACCACCTCACCTTCAAAGGTGTAAAGCTGAATCAGCCTGTAAGGAAGCTCAACAGGAAAAGGTGCTGGATGTCCAACTTTATGCGCGGATTCTGCCTGAAATGTCCAGATACTCTTCGTAAACTCAAGAAATTCCTCTTTTGTTATCGTGTTCTTCCTCTCGTTGATATTCACTCTTTTAAATGTCTCCTTGGAGAAGACCAGGATATACTCATGGACATCTCGCAGGGTCGGATTTGTAGCAGAGAGCCATGAGCCCCACGCGGTCGAGGTACCTGCGCTTGATGCCTTGTTCCATATAATCTCTCCTCTCATAAGAAAACCCAGATCAAGCATATCTTTAATTATGAAAGCATGTAAGGGGATATATGGCCTCCTCCCCAGGTTTGCTATATTGATGCAGGCCCTGCCTCCGGGCACAAGCACCCTGTAGACCTCTCTCCAGACGCTTTTCAGAAAATTCAGGTACTCTTCCAGTGTGAGATTCTCATCGTACTCTTTTCCAGCATTATAAGGTGGGGAGGTTACCATCAGATGGATGCTACTGTCAGGTAGCTCATCCATCCTTTCAGATGACTTACAAAAGATTTTATCTAAAAACTCTGGTGGCACGGGGTTTTCAACATAACCTGCCCCCTGCTCCCCGGGTAAACCCTCATACAATCTGCCTGTATAGAACGCGGTGGAGTCATGGTTTACCCTTCCCGAAGACCCAAATGGGCTTGTTCGTGTGTATTTCTTCCTTACGCCGGTGTTCACCACCCTATATCAACCCCAGCCTTTCCATGATCTCTCCAACCGCAAGAACCGCAGGGGAATCATCCGGGAGGTCTATAAGGGGCTTCCCAACCCTATCAAACGCCTTGACGTTTGGGTCCTCTGGTACAACACCTATGAGCTCAACCCCAATCTCCCTTATTCTCTCCTCAAAGAAGGCCTTTTCACCCTGATCAGCCTTATTCAGTATGAGGTATATCTTACCGAAGGATATCTCAAGCTTCTCTGCGATCTCCCTTATCACCCCTGCGGTTTTTATTCCCCGCATCGTCGGGTCGGATATGACGATCAACGTATCCACATCACGCATCGTTCTGCGGCTCAGATGCTCAAGCCCTGCCTCACAGTCGATTACAACCTTTGAAAACCGCCTTGAAAAGCGATCTATCGCGTGGCGGAGTATATCGTTGATGAGACAGTAACATCCAGGCCCCTCGCTCCTCCCCATCACAAGGAGCGAGAAGTCAGGGGTGTTGACCAGAAGGTCACCGATCCTTCTCTCAAGCATCAGATCTGTCGGCATCGACTCATCGAATGGTATGGCACTTGGACGTGCAACCTCCTCCCTCAGATCACCTATCGTCTGCCTCACCTCAACCCCAAGTGCTGCAGGAAGACTTGAGGCCGGGTCTGCATCTATTGCAAGTGGTGTATCCTGCTCTGAGAGAAATCTGATGAAGAGGGTGGAGACCAAGGTCTTACCTGTCCCACCCTTTCCGGTTACAGCAATTATTCTCCCCTTCTCAGGCATGGTAAGACCTTAACGGGGTAGATAATCGCTTGCCTTTGGAGGCTCTGGCTTCAAACCTTTCCGCTGACGTATTGCCCTGATAATCTCTGGAACGAGGTTCTGGGGTACCCGCTCAAACCCTGCAAACTCGGTACTCCACAGTGCCCTCCCTTCTGTGGCACTCCTTATATCTCCTGCAAATCCAAATAGCTCTGCAACAGGTGCCTTTGCCTTTATCATCGTGAGATCCCCTTCACTTGATATGTCCAGGATCTGCCCCCGCCTTCCCTGGATCACACGCGTTGCAGACCCCATCATCGCCTGAGGCGTGTTGATGAAGACCTCCTGCATCGGCTCGATGAGCGTCGGGTTTGCAGAGAGAATTGCAGCATAAAGCGCCTGTCTCACAGCTGGAATTACCTGTGCAGGACCGCGGTGGACTGAGTCCTCATGAAGCTTCACATCAACAAGCTTCGCATGAATCCCCTCACACCGCTCCTCTGCCAGTGGACCCCGGGTCATCGCCTCCTCGAACCCCTCCAGAATGAGTTCCATCGTCTCACCCAGATACTGAACCCCTTTTGTCAGGTCAGTGAAGAGGTTTCCACCAGAGATGCCCACGACATTTCTCGCATCCTCCTTATCAAGCCCTGCAGCCATCAGCTTCTCCCTGCGCTCAAGCTCAGGCATTCTCATCGAGATCTCATCCGACTTCAGGAGGTCGATGACCTCCTGGGGGAGAGGCTCGACCGTGATGTAGAACCTGTTGTGCCTGTTCGGGGACTTACCCTCAACAGGGCCGGCCTTGGTGGTAACGGTCTCCCGGTATACGACGATGGGTGGGGAGGTTGTGATCGGTATGTTCTTGTCATGCTCTATCCGGTAGGTTATGATCTCCAGGTGAAGCTCCCCCATTCCGGAGATGAGGTGCTCACCCGTCTCCTCATTTATCTCAACCCTTACGGTCGGGTCCTCCTTTGAGATCTGTCTCAACACCTCGATGAGCTTTGGCAGATCCTTCATCTGCTTTGCCTCGACCGCAATCGTCATAACAGGCTCACTTATGTGCTTTATACTCTCGAAAGGCTCCATCTCCACGGATGAGACCGTTGATCCGACGATTGCATCCTTCAGTCCTGTGACAGCAGCGATGTTCCCTGCAGGGATCCGCTCAACCTCGACACGCTCGGCGCCCATGAAGATTCCAACCTGCTGTATCCGGTTTGGTTTGGGCATACCCGAGATCTTGAGCTCCATACCCCGCTCAAGCGTCCCAGAAAAGAGTCTTCCCGTTGCAACTTCGCCTGCATGGGGATCGATGGAGATATCTGTCACCATAAACGCAACCGGTCCATCTGGATCCACGTTGAGCATCGCCCTCCCAACCTCACTCTCCAGATCACCGTGCCATATCACACCGATACGATCCTTCTGTGCCACAAGCGGGTCTGGAAGGTGCTTTACCACCATATCAAGAACAGTTATGTATAACGGAGACTTCTCAGCAAGCTCCTTCATATTTCCACTCTTGCAGTACTCATAAACCTCGTTGAACCCGATCCCAGTCCGCTTCATCGATGGCACGCTTATTGCCCAGTTATAGAGGGCAGATCCAAACGCCACTGACCCATCTGCTGCATCAACCCTCCAGCCAGCCTTGTACTTCTCCTCATGCATCCCCTTGATCAGCTTGTTCACATTGTCAATGACCTTCGCAAGCCTGAGCTGCATCTCTTCTTTCTCGACCTTGAGCTCATTTATCAGCCTGTCCACCTTGTTGATGAAAAGAACAGGTCGAACGTTCTCTTTCAGTGCCTGCCTGAGGACGGTCTCTGTTTGTGGCATCGTCCCCTCAACCGCGTCAACAACGACAATCGCACCATCAACCGCCCTCAGCGCCCTTGTAACATCGCCACCAAAATCGACATGCCCTGGTGTATCGATGAGGTTGATCAGAAACTCTTCACCCTCGACCTCGTGCACCATCGAGACATTTGCCGCGTTGATCGTGATCCCCCTCACCTGCTCAAGCTCGTAAAAGTCCATGAAGAGCTGTGTACCGGCAAGCTCCATCGAGATCATGCCTGCGCCTGCAAGGAGGTTATCGCTCAGGGTCGTCTTTCCATGGTCTATATGAGCTACGATTCCGATGTTTCTGATATTTTTCGGCTTGTTCATCAGGTTTTTAACCCGTTCCACCATCTTTGCACTTCTTGCCATCTCTGCACCTATCTAAGCTTTGATGAAACTCGCTTCAAATCTCTTATTAAAGGTTTCGGTGGGAGGAGTTCCCCTTCCACAACAGCGAATAAGGATCACCAGTTTCGTTTTCTGGAGAAGATATTATTTGCTCACCTGAAGCAAAACTATTAAACCCAATTCTCGTCTAATAAATCTGTGAAGTGGCTGAATAGAATTCTTGGCAGGAAAGAGCTACCATCCACAGTTGCCTTCGATGAGATAGATGCATGGCTTGAGAGCGCATCCAAATCGTTATTTTGGGATCTGAGCAGAAATGCCGATAGGTTATATGAAGAGATGAGGGCTGTATCTGAGAGGCTTGAGGAGAGCATCAATATCCTCCAGAACGCTGAGCCAGATGGGAGCATGCCGGCTCATATCACAAAAATAGGGTTGCAAAACCGTGATAAGATGGTAAAACACCTTCATTCGCTGGGTGAGAAAATCTCAATCCCGACACAGACCGATTACAGGACGATTTTATCCTTTTATAAGGTGGCGGCATCCAGCATAGAGCTTGTTCTCGGCAAGTTATCGAAAAATATCTACTATGTCCGATCACTATTTCCTGATGAGGTCAAAGAGGTTACTTCAGATCTTAATCAATTGAAAACAATCCTTAACCAGCTTGTCACACCAATTAAGGGGAAAGAAAGCCGGATTATGAGTTTAGAACAGGCGATAGAGTTAGTGCGAGATATAAAGGATCTAAAATCGCGGATAGACAAGGAGCGGGAGAAAGTTTGCGAGCAGGAGGGGGCGTATTCCGCACTCAAAAGGAGAATCGAGATGGAAGGCGAAAGACTTAGAAGGATTGAAGAAGGGGAGGAATGGAAGAGGTTCAAAGAGCTTGAAGGGGAGCTATCATCATTAGAAATGGAATTAAACGCGCTGGAATTGGAGATTAACCAGTTGTTTTCCCCAATTAACAAAGCGCTGAACCTCTTGAAGAAGCGGGATGAGGCCGGGCGATATGCGCTCACTCCCGATGAGAGAAGAGCGATATCTTCAATCCTATCCTCTCCAGTTCAAGCGTTTGATGATGAAGAGATCAGGGGGTATCTTCTCACTGTAAAGCACATCATCGAGAGGGATGCATCCTTTCTGAAGGATAGAAGGAGGGATAAGACACTGAGATGGATAGATCATCTGCTAAATACCGGGCTTTCCTCTATAAGGGGGAGGCGTGAGATTTTACGATCAAGAGTTGAAGAGCTAAAAGGTGAGCTCTCGGATCTGACGATACTTGAGGATAGAAAGAAGATCGAAGAATCAATTCTCTCAGGTGAGGGGCAGCTCATTCAATTGCAGGAAGGGATAGACCGATCAAAAAGATACCTCGTTTCACTGGAGGAGGAGATCAGAGAGAGGAAAGAGCTGCTGTTAGAGGCTTTGGAAGGTGTTGCAGGCAGGAAGATTGATGTTAAATTTTGGTTTTTCAGATGCTAACCCGATATGAGAGGGATTGCCCGGAGGGATGAAGCTTATGAGAAGCTTCTTGGCTGGATAATACTCAGGCACATCCTGTCTTTTCTTATCGGGTGCTTAGTTGGTTTTATCCTCGGCATCCTTGTAGCATTCTGTATCTGGAGGCCCTGAATCTGCGATTTTTTGAAGCTATGCTATAGTTGTAATATGAACAAAATCTTATCAGCCATCACTGATCCATTGAAAATACCCCCTTCTGACCCATAGGTACTCATACCATGCCACCAAGATTGAATTGGTGGTCTTGATGGAAGTACCGAAGGAATATATCTCAACTTTTAATCGTAGAATAGAGAAACAGCTATACAGTGAGCTGAGAAGAGATTACTCATTCCCGCAAGCAGTATGCAGATCTTTATCTGAGCTCTTTACATCCTACCTGGATCTGTATTCAGTTCAGAGAGATGAGGGGCAGATAATCTTCCATGCAGCATTATGAGTACACAGATATAGAAAGAAAGACTGAACACAGTGGAGAAGCTATCATGCGCTACATCAAGGATTGTCAGTTAGCAAAGCTAACAACCTCCTCAGCGAAGCTGAGTGAGTTGCTCGACTGATTATACTTAGGAGAACTTTGATTTACCCCTCCCCTCACCGGTTGAACCTAAACCAGACCATCTCATGAATAATAAGTGCCACTGACGCCAGTCTCCTTCTCAATCCCCTCTATCACACCTGTTTTTTCCTTTCTGATCCGGAATCTGACGATAGCTTACGCTAAGCCGCCTCCCGGTGCCTGATCGTACGAAGATGATATAGATCAAAGGCAAACGCGGTGAATATCATCTTTACCGCAACCCTTGCTCTGGTTGTGACCCTGGCATGACCTGCACTGAAGACTGTCTTCATCACGGCAAAAGCCCGCTCGATCCGGGCTCTCTTCTTATTTATCCGCCTGTTTCTAAGCTCATCCCTGATATCCAGGGGATGCCCGCGGGTTGCCCGTTTCATCGTAGGCTTTTCCAAAAGCCCACACGGCAAAATGTCCTGCCTTCGGCAGGACGAGTCCGATCGAAGATCGGACGCAGGGGTAGAGGGGATGCAATCCCCCTTATGAGGCGGATGCGCCTCATCCAGGAGGATTTTTGATCTGCCTGTTAATTTGATGGGCTCTGGGAGTGGGTGGGTTTTTCAAAGTTCTCGATTAATACACTGTATGCTCCTCTATAACTTCTTTATAAAGACTTAGGATTTTACTCATGAAAACATCAACGCTAAATAAGTTTTCAACTCGCTTTCTCACTTCCTGCCTCCATGTATCAGGATAAGAGAGACTCTCTATAGCCTTTTTGAGAGATGTTGATGATCCGGCCCGAAATACAGCACCATATTCCCCGATGGCTTCTACGGATCCACTATTGCTGCTCACAATACATGGTGTCCCACATGCCATCGATTCAAGAACGGTATAAGGAAACGGATCATAGCGAGAAGGCAATATCGTTGCGATCGCATTGGAATAATAGCGCTTTAGATCTTCGTCAGATATATTTGACTTGATCATAATGTTATTTTGCTTTTTACTGAGATCACAGAGTGCTCTGGAATATTTGCTGAGCTTCCCATATTTATAAATAGAACTTATAACCACGAACTTCTTATCTTGTAACTTCTTCATCACATCAAACAACTCATAAAACCCCTTTCTCTTATCCAATCGTCCAACGTAGAGAAAATAATCTCCAGTTGGGTCATCTGTCGTTGGCTTGTATAACTCTGTGTCAATACCGTTGTGGATCACTCTAATCTTATCAGCAGGCACGTTATACTCTGATTGCAACTCTCTTTTGATCAGATCTGAAACAGCCACTATCTTCGCCAACTTATCGATCTTTTTTGTCAGCACATTTTTCTCTGAGTTAAGTGCATGATATTCGGTCCTCATCTTTTCTAAATTTGTTACATACTTACATTCTGTAGCCGCAACCCCATGGAACGTGATCACAGTCGGCTTCTCTGAAACACTCAGGTAGTCCACTATATGAACAGTGTTAGAATGGATTAGGTCATAAAGAATCTCAAGCAGTTTTACTTTATCCCTGATATGCTTTCTTGTACGGTAATATCTGATCACAGGTAGTATCGTTTCATTCAATCCTCTGATGTGTGGCATATTGAGAAGAAAAGAGAAGAAAGTATTTTTGCCCACTCTCATCGCAGGTCCTTTATGCAAGACATCTACGTCCAGATTTTCTTGATTCAGAAAATACTCGGCGTATCTTGTTGACCCAGAGGCTCTTTTAGCAACACTATCCTCGTGAATAAGTAGAATTCTCATCTTAGCACCCCTTACATTCCACATTCCAATTCCTACACTCTAAAACACACTTTATATTTCTTTTCTGAAAATGGCCATCAAGATTTTTCAACAGGACTTTGTTTTTCATACCAAAAAAATTATCTTCAAAATAGACAAAGTCTTCTCCTTCTTTTCCATAGAACCAGAAATCAAGTCTGCTAAGTCCTTCTCTGGAAAAATCGATATCCTTCTTTACCTCTATCGTTATGTCAGGGTCTGAGACTTCCCCCGGCTTGAAACCTGGAAATGGGAAGTTTGAGTTCACTTTCACTGCATCGTGTATGTTCATACAATAGTTCATCTTGCTAACCCCTATTTCTCCATCTTTTCTCCTCGCCTATTTCATTTAAAGTGCACCTTGATAAGTTTTTCACATGCTTCAAATACCTCCCTTGCGGCTGAAATAGTATCTTTGGTATCCTCTTTATCGAAGAACTCATTTCAAAACCCTCAGCACCATCCTTATACATAATGAGGCGCATCCGCCTCATACACCCAATGTCCTACCTGCGGTAGGGCTACGCTTTCGAGCAAGTCTTCCGGCTTTTGGCATGAGATTTTGGCAACGCCTTTTATAAAAAGGCGTAAGCTCTCGAAATCAATCCCTATACCTGTTGTAACAGTCAAAGGGCTTCTCTATCTTACCATTCGTCTAGGGGATGCTTTATCCTGGATGTTATCAACTTTATACCCAGGGATTCAGGATAACTCTCAAACCTGCCCTCCCTGTTCCTTCTTTCACCTTTCATGTAAGCCCCCAATTCGCTTCCACTATTTAAAGTCGAATTTTTCGGGACTATACAGCCATCTTTCCATCGCAAAAGATATAAGGAGGAAGAGGCATACAGAGGGAGAGGTATCGATGAAATCTATCGCCGAAATAAATGAGAAAATAAAGAAGAGAGAAGCAATCGTGATGACAGCCAGAGAGGTATCTCAGATTGCACGTGAAGGTGGAAGACTCACACTCAATGATGTTGACGTTGTCACAACAGCAACAAGAGCACTCATGTCCGGTACTTTTGCGGTTCTCTCAATGCCTGTAACTGAGCGAGGAGTGTTTAAAAGGGCAAAGAAGGTCTGGTTGAATGGGATCCCTGCTTTTCCCGGACCGTGTCCAAATGAGAGGCTCGGTATAATTGACGTGATTGTTTATGGAACCTCACACAGCGAAACGAACCCGAGATACGGGGGTGGACACCTTTTCAGAGATATTGTCCGGGGAGAGAAGATAGAGGTGTGCCTTGAGTCGGATGAGAAAATAATTGAGAAGAGGGAAGTTGGGATTGAAGAAATGTTTGCAAGAATGATTACCACAAGATCTGCTTTTAGAAACTATATGGGATTTGTGAATACGTCAGACGATGCTGTGAAGACAATATTCAATGTCATCCCCATGGAGGGGCCTTACAAACACTTCACTTTCACAGGATGTGGTGAGATAAACCCCATTGAGAACGATCCGACGTTAAGAACGATCAGGGTCGGGACAAAGATACTCGTCAACGAAGCCATAGGGTACGTTATGGGAACTGGTACAAGGTCTACTCCAGAAAAGCCAAATCTTTCAGTATTTGCCGAGATGTATAAGATGAATCCGGAGTATATGGGAGGCTTCCTCACATCAGAGGGGCCAGAGGTTATAAACTCTATCGCAGTCCCAATCCCTGTTATAGATGAGAAAATTTTGAGAGATGTCATGGTGACCGATGAGCAGGTAGAGCTTCCTGTGGCAGAAATTCACGACAGGATTCCCTTTCATACTGGCAACTACGGTGAGGTGTGGAAGGATGTGGCAATCAGGTTCTTCCCGGATTTGTGCCTGAAATGTGATGAGTGTGATGTGGAGAGGCTTTGTCCAACCGGGGCCTACCGCTCTTACATCTTTGATGAAAGGGAGTGTTTTAACTGCGGTCTCTGTGTCAGTATATGCAGGGGAAAGGCATTCAAAGGGGATCTTGGGAAGATAAAGATAGGAGATAGAGTTATCCCTGTATTTTTGAGGTTCTCAGATAGACTGAGAGCTGAAAGGCTCTCTCAACGATTAAAGGAGATGATAGAAGAAGGAGATTTTTTCTTAAGCAATGTGTGATCTACTTGGAAGGATTTGATTTCTATGCCAAAAGTTGAACCATTTGAAAAGTATACGTCCAAGTATGAAGATTGGTTTGAGAGAAACAAATTTGCTTATGAATCAGAGATCAGAGCAATAAAAATGCTGTTGCCCAGGGGGAAAAGCAGTCTTGAAATCGGTGTGGGAAGTGGAAGATTTGCAGGGCCTCTGGGCATTGAAATAGGGGTTGAACCATCACGAAAGATGGGAAAGATCGCTCAACAGAGGGGGATTAAAGTGATCTATGCTGTGGCTGAAAACCTGCCTTTTGCTGATTCTCAGTTTGATTCTGTCTTGATGGTTACTACAGTCTGCTTTTTAGATAATACAAAGGCTGCATTTAGAGAGGCATACAGGGTATTAAAATCAGGAGGAGGGTTGGTGATAGGGTTTATCGACAAAGAAAGTCCTGTTGGCAGATTATATCGAGTACATAAGAATGAGAGTGTGTTTTACAGGGAAGCAACTTTCTATTCGGTAAAGGAGATCGTATCTTACCTAAAAGAAATAGGCTTTAAAGATTTTAGTTTTATGCAAACAATTTTCAATAATTTATCAGAGATAAAAGAAATTGAACCGATAAAAGAGGGATATGGTGAAGGATCATTCGTTGTTGTGAGAGCTATGAAATGAAGGGAAGTCTCTAACAAACCAAAAGTCCAAAAATGAGAAAATATAGGGATAATCGTAAAAGATATAAACAGGGCAAAAGGAGGTAGGCAGGAGCGGAGGCGTTTCTTTGAGTCGGAAGATGACAGGTGCTGAGGCCGTCCTGAAGGGGCTTGAGACAGAAGGGGTTGAGGTCGTCTTTGGCTATCCCGGTGGGGCAGTTTTACCGCTCTATGACGTCTTATACACCTCTAAGATACGACACATACTCGTTCGCCACGAGCAGGGGGCAGCTCATGCGGCTGATGGATATGCGAGGGTAACAGGCAGGGTGGGGGTATGTATAGCAACATCAGGACCGGGTGCAACAAACCTCGTCACAGGGATCGCGAATGCATACATGGACTCAATCCCGGTCGTGGCGATAACAGGACAGGTGCCAACCACCTCAATCGGGAATGATGCATTCCAGGAGGTAAACATAACCGGCATCACACTACCGATCACGAAGCACTCCTACCTTGTCAAGCGGGCAGAGGAGATCCCGCATGTGATAAGAGAGGCGTTTTACATTGCATCCACCGGTAGAAAAGGCCCTGTGCTCATAGATCTCCCGAAGGATGTCCAGGTAGAGGAGTTTGAGGTGGATGAGCGGGCCTTCACACGAGCCGTAAGGCTCAGGGGTTACAAACCCACGATAAAGGGACACGCACTCCAGATCAAGAAGGCAGCAGCGCTTATCCAGGCCTCAAAGAGGCCGGTCATCTATGCTGGGGGGGGTGTTATCGCGTCTGATGCCTCACCGGAGCTGAGGGAGCTTGCAGAGATGATCGGGGCACCGGTCACAACGACGCTCATGGGTATTGGTGCATTCCCAAAGGATCACTTTTTATCACTGGGGATGCTCGGGATGCATGGGACAAGGTATGCGAACTATGCGATCTGTGAGGCAGATCTCATCATCGCTGTAGGGGTCAGGTTCGATGATCGCGTTGCAACAGATCCTTCCACATTTGCAAGAAATGCAAAGATCATCCACATCGACATCGACCCTGCTGAGATCGGGAAGATCATAAGACCAGATGTTCCGATCGTTGGGGATGCAAAGAATGTCTTGAGGGCACTGATCGAGCGGCTCAAGGGTGTGGACCTTGACTTCAGTGATTGGCTTGAGGTAATTGAATCATGGAAGGAGCGATATCCACTCAGATACAACCCGAAAGATGGGTTGAAGCCGCAGTTTATTATCGAAAAGATCAACGAGCTTGCACCTGATGCGATCATCGTTACTGAGGTGGGGCAGAACCAGATGTGGGCTGCACTCTACTTCAACTATAAAGAGCCCAGGACTCTTATCACATCAGGGGGACTTGGGACGATGGGATTTGGACTCCCTGCTGCAATCGGTGCAAAGGTCGGTGCACCTGAGAGGACGGTGATAGATATAGCAGGAGATGGGAGCTTCCTCATGAAATGTCAGGAGCTTGCAACCGCGGTTGAGAATCATATCCCGATCAAGGTGATGATCCTGAACAACCAGTACCTTGGGATGGTTCGCCAGTGGCAGGAACTCTTCTACGAGGGGCGCTATTCCCACACCGATCTTGCGTCAAGGACAGACTTTGTTAAGCTCGCAGAGGCGTTTGGTGCCTGTGGGATGCGAGTTGAGAGGATAGAGGATGTTGCCCCCGCTATCAGGAAGGCACTTGAGATCGATGAGGTGGTTGTGATCGATTTCAGGATCGATCGAGAGGAGAACGTCTATCCGATGGTAAAAGCCGGCTCGCCACTTGATGAGATCATCGAGGATGAGGAGGGGGTCGTGGAGGATTCAGGAGATCTCTGTGGGATGGAGAAGGAGGGGGTCGTGGAGGTGGTGGATTGAGATGGTGAAGCACACGCTTACCGTTCTTGTTGAGAACAAGCCAGGTGTTGCAGCAAGGGTTACAGGACTATTCACCCGGCGAGGATTTAACATTGACAGTATAAATGCGGCGATAACCGATAAACCAGATATATCAAGGCTCACGATCGTGATCACAAGTGAGCGGGAGGGGGGAGAGAGACAGCTTGAGCAGATCACAAAGCAGCTCAACAAGCTGATAGATGTGATAAAGATCAGTGATATCACAGCTTATGACTCGATTGAGCGTGAACTTGTCCTTGTAAAGGTAGATGCAAAACCTGAGAGAAGGACCGAGATCCTGCAGATCGTTGAGGTATTCAGGGCAAAGATCGTCGACATCGCGTCAGAATCGATGATCATCGAGGTCACGGGTGATGAAGATAAGATATCAGCGATGCTCACGATGCTTGCAGACTTCGGTATACGGGAGGTTGCCAGAACAGGGAAGGTCGCGATGATAAGAGGTGCGAAGACGCTGTAGCGCCGGGTAAATCTGTGCCTGAGATCATAACCTTGATAATGCTTATTGCAGATAGTTACGTGGTGGATCTAAAGAGGTGATCTGATGACAGAAGAAACGAGGATAGCCCAGGTGTCATGCGGAACCGAGTACAGCGGGGTGCAGGGCAAGCTCAATGAGGTTGCAGCACGATCCGGTATAAAGCTCATATTTCCGGAGGTTGAGCTTGATGATGTTGCACATGCGGTCAGTGAGTTTGGTTATCGGGCCAAAAGCCCGGGGCTGAACCTCCTGATTGCACGTGCCCGTTCGATCGTGAAGAATCCAGAGGGTGTGGATGGTGTCTTTCTCCTTACATGCTTCAAGTGTGCAGAGGGCTCTATCGTGAAAAACGAGGTCCGGAAGTACCTCCAGAAGAATACAGACCTCCCGGTTGTGACCTATTCAACCGTGGACAAGGTGAAGGAGGGGGGGCTTATGATCAGGTTCGAAGCCTTGAAGACACTTGTTACAAGAAAAACACTCCTCATGCGCACCCGGCAGGAAGGGACCACGATGGGAATTGATAGCGGCTCATCAACCACAAAGTGTGTGATAATGAGGGAGAATGAGATCGTTGGGACAGGCTGGGTTCCAACAACAGAGATCCTTCAGAGCGCAAGAAAAGCGATGGACCTTGCACTTGAGTCCGCAGGTATGAGTGAGAAGGATATTGATGCCACAGCAGTCACAGGATACGGAAGGCATATAATCGGGGATGCGATCAAGGCAGATCTCGTCCAGGAAGAGCTGACCGTGAACTCAAAGGGTGCCGCATTCCTTGCAGACAGGCAGCGGGGGGAGGCAACCGTGCTTGATATCGGGGGAATGGATAACAAGGCACTGACGCTGAACAACGCGATACCGGATGATTTCACGATGGGGGGTGTCTGTGCAGGTGCATCAGGGAGGTTTCTTGAGATTACGGCAAGACGCCTTGGGGTAGATATATCAGAGCTTGGTGAGCTTGCATTGAAGGGAAATGCTGAGAGCATACAGATGGATAGCTACTGCTCGATATTTGGGATACAATCACTCGTATCTGCACTTGGTGGGGGTGCGTCGAAAGAGGATGTTGCAGCGGCAGCGTGTTATAGCGTTGCAGAGCAGGTGCATGAGCAGCAGCTTCAGGAGATCGATCTCAGAGAACCAATCATCGAGGTTGGTGGGACTGCATTGATTGAAGGGCTTAAAGTGGCATTTGAAAAGATACTTGGGTTTGATATCATTGTGCCACCATATCCACAGTTTGCAGGTGCGGTTGGAGGCGCACTCATTGTATCTGCATTTGTGTGAGGGTAGAAAGATGTCTGATCTGAGAAAAAGGCCAGGGGAACCAAAAACTTCTTTTACCCATAGAATGAAAGGAATGTGGGCGTGATCTCAGGATGGAGCGATATGATTTCAAGGCTGTAGAGGGCAAATGGCAGAAGATATGGGAAGATGAGGGGATATATGAGGCAAACCCGGGGGAAGGTGAGAAATTCTATCTAAACGTTGCATACCCGTACCCCTCAGGGGCAATGCATGTTGGTCATGGTAGAACCTATACTGTACCGGACGTTATAGCGAGATTCAAGCGAATGCGAGGATACAATGTCCTCTTTCCGATGGGGTTCCATGTGACAGGAACACCCGTCATAGGTGTCTCAAACAGGATTGCAAGGGGAGATCAGGAGGCTATAAGGCTCTATCGGGACGTGTACAAGGTCCCAAAAGAGGTCATGGAGCGTTTCACCGATCCACATGAGATCGTTCGCTACTTCAGCAATGATTACACAGAGATCATGAGATCGATGGGGCTCTCGATCGATTGGAGGAGGAGGTTTACAACTGTTGACCCCCAGTACAGCAAGTTTATTGCGTGGCAGTTCAACCAGCTGAGGAAGAAGGGGCTTGTGGCAAAAGGCGAGCATCCTGTTAAGTTCTGTCCAAACTGCGATAATCCGGTGGGGGATCACGATCTGCTTGAGGGAGAAAAGGCTACAATCAATGAGTTTACCCTGATAAAGTTTCGTCTGGCTGATGGGACGGTGGTTCCAACTGCAACCCTCCGCCCTGAGACGCTCTATGGTGTTACAAACCTGTGGATGAAGCCTGATGGGGATTACGTAATCGCAGAGCTTAAAGATAAGAATGAACGATGGCTTCTGAGCAGGGAAGCAGCGGAAAAGCTCAGGTATCAGGACTTTGACCTTGAGATTGACTCCTTCGTGAAGGGCTCAAGGTTCATAGATAGGGTGGCAAAGAACCCTTTGAACGATGAGATGGTTAATATCCTTCCTGCAACGTTTGTTGAGATGGATATGGGCACAGGGATTGTGATGAGTGTCCCTGCACATGCCCCGTTTGATTACATCGCACTCCGTGATCTCCACCGTTGTGGGAAATACAGAAATATTCGCCCGATTCCGGTGATTAAACTCGAGGGATATGGTAAGATACCTGCTGCTGATGTCATAGATCGGATGGAGATACGTGATCAGCACGATGAGCGACTCGAGGATGCAACAGAGGAGCTGTACACTGCGGAGTTCAACAGAGGTGTGATGCTGCAGGAGTTCGGCGGGGATAGTGTGGGAGAGGCACGCAAGAGGGTCAGATCCGAGCTTCTTGGAAGGGGTGATGCTGCAGTGATGTATGAGTTCAGTGAGCGCCCTGTTATATGCAGGTGCAACACACCCGCGGTCATCAAGCTACTCAAGGACCAGTGGTTCCTGAGATACAGTGATCCTGAGTGGAAGGATGCTGTGAAGTCGTGTATCCGTGAGATAACGAGGTTCATCCCGCCTGAGCTTGAGAGCGAGTTTTTGAGAACTGTTGACTGGCTCAACGATTGGGCATGTACCAGGAGAGTCGGGCTTGGAACACCGCTGCCATGGGATCCTGCATGGATCATCGAGCCTTTAAGCGATTCAACAATCTACATGGCATACTATACGATCGCACACTACCTCAAAGAGCTTAATCCAGACCTCATCGATGATGGCGTCTTCGATGCGATATTCCTCCAGAAAGACTCTCAATCTTCGCTTGATCCTGAAATCATCTCGAGGATGCAGGATGAGTTTCTATACTGGTATCCGTATGACTACAGGTTATCTGCAAAGGATCTCATCTCGAATCATCTCACGTTCCAGCTCTTCCACCATGCATCCATATTCCGGAGGGAGCATATACCACGTGGGATCGTTGTCTTCGGTATCGGGCTTCTTGAAGGAGAGAAGATGAGCTCATCAAAGGGAAATGTCATCCTCCTGAAAGATGCGATCGAGAGGTTTGGGGCAGATACGATCAGGTTCTTCCTCATGGGTTCCGCCGAGCCATGGCAGGATTTTGACTGGCGCGATGAGCAGGTTACAGCAAGCAAACGTCACCTTGAGAGGTTCTGGAATACCGTGAATGAGATCATAGAGATGGGAGAAGGAGAGAAAGACCTTGAGGCCATAGATTACTGGCTTCTTAACCGGCTACAGGACCGGATAAGGATGACAATAAATGCGCTTGAGGGTTTCCTCACAAGAAGCGCACTTCAGCAGGCCTTCTTCGGCATAGAAAGTGATCTAAGATGGTATAGGCGGCGAACCGAAACCACAAGACCTGGTGCCATATGGACGATGAGATACCTTGCAGACTGCTGGGTCCGGTTACTTGCACCTTTCATCCCGCACATGACATCAGAGCTTCTGGCCAGGATGGGAAAAGATGCAACCCATGTGCTTTATCCAGAGGTCGATGAAGAGTTTATCAACCCGAGGTTTGAGCTTGAGGAGAGGCTTATCGAGGCTACATACAACGATATAAACGAGATCCTCAGGGTGACAAAGATCACACCAAGACGGATAATCCTCTACGCAGCTCCTGAGTGGAAGCAGGAGGTTAAAAAAGTAATACTCACAAAACGCAGGCAAGGTAGGGTTGAGATGAGTGACGTTATGCGTGAAGTGATGGAGAACCCTGAGATACGGAGACACGCCAAGGAGGTTCCACGGCTCGTCAAGCGGTTGATCGATGATTTCAGAGGAATGGAGAAGAACGAGCTTGATCTGCTTCTTTCAGCGAATCTCAACGAGTATAAAGTGCTTGAAAGCGCAAAGGAGTTTTTTGAGCAGGAGTTTGGAGCAAAGGTCCTCATCTTTGATGCACTGGATGCCGCGTATGATCCTGCGGGAAAGAGTGCACTTGCATATCCGATGAAGCCTGCAATCTTCGTGGAGTGATCGTTATGTATGAGAACTACATATTTGAAGGGGGGTCCTACCGCCATCGTGAGCTCCTTGAGCTCATCGAGGATCTTGGAGGGTACATCATCACCAAGCGGATATTTGCACAGGAGGCACAGATCACCTTCACAGCCCCTGCAGAGGATTATGATAGGATAAAAGAGGTTGCAGCAGATATCCAGGGTCAGATCAGGGAGGCCCCACTTCTCGGGACAGAAATCGCAATCGTGACCCCCACGATCACAAGACATCATCTCCCCCACCCGGTGTGTGATGTCGCAGAGATCATGCGGAGAAGAGGGGCGCAAACGAACGTGATAGGGCTTGCAAGGGGAGTTGGCAGGCGCATCGCTCAGCTTACTGCCAGAGAGCGTCAGATCATCGAGGAGCACGACGTCTGTGTCGTTGGCCTCGGTAACTTCAAGCGGTGTATAGAGGAGAAGCTTGAGATCTTCAAGCAGCTTAATGTTCCGGTCGTTGCATATGGGCTCCCCGAGGTTGAAGTATCGGGAATAAGGTATGTTTCAACTCTTGGGCGGCTTCCATACACATTCAAGCGGTTAAATGAGATTGATATCCTCAAAAAAATCTCAGATGAAGTTGCAGAGGCTGTAAAGGCAAAAAAAGAGGAGATTGCAATCGATCCGCCATTTGTCCCACCATGGGTCGTTAAAGAGGAGCTTCTCGATCAGATAGAGGATATCAGGTACTCACTCGCTCCAGGGCCGATTGTCCAGCGGATAAATGGTGTCAGGATAAAGATACCCTATGATGATTACCATGAGGCGGTTGAGAATGTGATGATAAGCGACCGGAGGCTTGCAGAGATTGCGATAATTAAAAAATCCCCCAACCGTGGGAGAATTATCGTTGAGCTCCTCCCAATGTCGCTTCTTAAGATGTGAGGGGGGAAGGTGTGATGTTGAGTGAAGAGGACGGCCAACAGGCCCTTCGGCTTGCAAGAGATGCGATAGAGGCATACATCAGAGGTGGGAAGCGAATTGACCCCGATGAGTATGAGCTGAGCAGGGTGTTTGATGAGAAGCGTGGGGTATTTGTCACGATAAAAAAGCAGGGGATGCTGAGAGGCTGTATCGGGTTCCCGTATCCGGTGATGAGGCTTAAAGAGGCCATCGTTGAGGCAGCGATAAGCGCGGCATCGAGTGACCCGCGCTTCCCGGTGCTCTCACCGGATGAGCTTGAAGAGATTGAGATTGAGGTTACGATCCTCACAGAGCCTGTTAAGCTTGATGTAAAGCCAAGAGATCGTGTTAAGGAGGTTATCGTCGGTAAACACGGGCTTATTGTTAGAAGAGGTCCATATCAGGGTCTCCTCCTCCCGCAGGTTGCGGTTGAGTGGGGATGGGATGCAGAGACATTCCTGGAGCAGACGTGCCTCAAGGCAGGACTTACGCCGGATATGTGGCTCGATGAACAGACTGAGGTCAGTGTATTTGAGGGCCAAATCTTCAATGAAGAGCGGGATAGATCGGTCTGAAATGATAAGACGGCTCTTCCTTCAGGAGAAGCCGGTGGAGATACTCATCTCGATATCAAGGATGGAAACCCCCTATGCCTCAAGGATCTTAAGAGAGGTTGATACAACCTTTGCTCACGCTGTCAAGATACTCTCAACGATGGAAGATCTCGGAATAATAGAATCTGAGAGATCAGGACGAATAAAGGCCCTTAAACTCACCCCCCACGGGGAGGTGCTTGCAGAATCGTTGAATAACTTTCTTGAAGCTTGCAAGGTGGACCCTGATGCAGAAGCGGAGAAGATTCGGGGTATTGCAGAGAGAATTCTCTCAAGGCTTGATCAGATATACAGGGAGGAGATTGAGGGTAAAAAACGGCTGAAACACAGAGACATGGTACGAATCTCAAGAAGGATTGCACCTTATGAACGTGAGCTGAAGCGGCTTGAGAGGATGTCTGGCGGTGATAAAGAGACCTATATTCTCGAAATAAAGGAAAAAATAGCGTGGATAAAGAGGGAAAAAGAACAGATTACATCATCTTGAACGTCTCTTCAGTGAGGACCTTCAAGTTAACCGGAATCTTGATGACGCTACCCAGCTTACCACCAAGGAGATACTCCACACCTTTATCAGCCGCAATATCGATGATCCGTTGGGTGATCACGCCATCAAAGACCACCCCTCTTATATCTTCAGCATCTTTCAGTGCCTGCGCGAGTTCCCTGATAGAGACCTCCTTTATCACCTCGTCATCCTTACCAATGAGCCTGGCACTCCTTGTTCCAAGCAGCTGGTTGAAATGTGTAAGCGGGGTCTTATCAGATATGACGAGCTTTGCACCCTCCTCCTCAGTGGGTGTCACATTCTCATCCTTCTTTGACGTGGGAGCAAGCGTCCTCCGCTTTACGATTACCTCCCGTCTTGAGGTTTTTCTCCCTGCTGAATGGTGATGGCTTGCTCCATGATGGCTATTCACGTGGTTTCTACCCTCTGCCTTTCTATCTCGCATAATCTCCCACTGCTCTGCCGGTAGCTTATTTCTCAACGCCTTCACGATCTCTTTGTATGTCAGCTCCTCAACGCCTTTGCCCTCCGGCGCTCTCGCGATGTAATCGATCTCTGCGACCTGCATCAGCTCCCTGAGTATCAGCTCTCCGCCCCTATCTCCGTCTGTAAATGCGGTGACGGTCTTTGTCTTGCTCAGTTCTCCGATGCTCGGGGGTATGTTTGTACCCTCAACCGCGATCACGTTCTTTATCCCGTGCCTCAGGAGGTTCAGTACATCAGCTCTCCCTTCCACAACGATTATCGCATCAGAACTATCGATATGTGGCCCAGCTGGAAGCTTATCTGGCCCATACTGCGTTATCTCTTCTATTCTCACAGCCTGCTTTACCTCCTCTGTGATCTCCTGACTTTCAGGGCTGCCATGCTCGATCATAGCCTTCAGAAGCTCTTTTGCCCGTGCGATTATCTGCAGTCTCTTTGCTGCACGAACGTCCTCGATCCGATCGAGTGTTATCTTTGCATTACAGGGACCTACCCTATCAATCGTCTCAAGCGATGCTGCGAGTATCACAGTCTCGATCCGATCAAGGCTCGAGGGAATGACGATCTCTCCTATTGATTTTCCACCTTTCGACTCGATATTTACCTCAATCCTTCCGATTCTACCAGTCTTCTGGAGATCTCGTAAATCGAGCTCATCGCCGATGAGACCTTCGGTCTGACCAAAAATCGCACCAACTACATCAGGCCTTTCCACGATCCCATCTGCTATGATCTTCGCATATATATTATACTTCGTGGTATCACTACTGTTCTGCATCTCTTCTCCTCCAGTTTTTTGATTCATCAATACAAACCCCTTTTCAGCTTCAACATCTAAAAACAGTCAGATGTCTGCCTGTCAAACCGCAGAGACCCGCTCTTATCCTTTCCCTACTGTCCCCATCTTACTTACCGATCGCTCAGGACCCACTTTATCTGATCGAACCCGATATGATGAGTACATGAGTGAATGATGAACTGTATCTGACTTATGATCTTGAAGCTTGCATAACGTTTATCTCCCGTTACTTAAGAAGTTTACGGTTGAGCCGAGCACACCTAATCAAACATGATGGGGCGCTGCGGGAGTATTGAGATGACCTCAATCCCCCTCACTTTTATATCCAGATGCCGGAAGTAGAGTATTATGGTGTATCTTCTCCTCTCACCTACCATATTTGAGGCAAAAGAGCTCTTGGCATGGATTAATATCCGGGATAGATGGACATTCAGGAGTTTTGAGGCTTTTTCCGGGGAGGTATGTGGCAAGGAGGTTGTACTTGCGATTTCAGGCGTTGGAAAGGTGAATACAGCACATGCACTCACGATACTGCTTGAGAGGTGCCCTGTAGAGCTTTTAGTCCTCTTTGGATGTGGCGGGGCTTACAGGGGGAGTGGCGGATCTATCGGGGATGTCATGATTGCAACAGAGGAGGTTTATGGTGATGAGGGTGTTTTAACAGAGGATGGATGGTTATCTATGGAGGAGATCCGGATCCCACTCCTTAAGAAGGGGGATAAAACCTGCTTCAACTCCTTCGATCTTGAAGGAAAGGTTCTTGAACAGGTTAGAAGAATTACTGAGGGGATTTCTGAGCCAAATATCTTTTATGGGAGGTTTTTGACAGTTTCAACCTGCTCTGGAAGCTTGAAAGCTGGGGATACGCTATATGACAGGTTTGGTGCTATATGCGAGAACATGGAGGGGGCAGCAGCGGCGCATGTTGCCCGGATCTATGATCTTGATATGATAGAGATCCGGGGTATCAGCAACCTCATCGAGGATCGAGTGTTTGAGAGGTGGGATATACAGAGGGCTGTTAAAAGCTGCAGCAAGGTCGTTATTGAGGTCCTTGGAGGATTGGGGGAGGGAAAGGAGGATGGATAAGAGGGTTTTGGCGCATGCAGTCCTTTGAAAGCTCCTCAACCAAATTCAGTTGTGAAGGATAAACCTCTGGCGTTTGAGCCATCACAGCTCCACCATGAGCGCAACCTCATCGCAATCTGGAAACTTCGGGCACTTAACGCACCATCCCCAGACCTTCTGTGGCAGTCTTTCCTTGGCAACCTCACGGAATCCGTGCTGCTTGAAAAACTCTGGAGTCAGTGTGAGGGTGAATACCCGCTCAAGTCCGAGATCCTTTGCCTCCTTCAGGGCGGCATCAAGCAGCTTCGAGCCCACCCCTTCCCCGGTCACGCCCTCCTTTACAGCAAGCGAACGGATCTCACCAAGGTCTTTCCAGATAATATGAAGTGCACAACAACCCAGTACCTCCTCTTCAGGGGTAACATATACAAAAAAGCTCCTCAGATTCTCATATATATCGCTCAAAGACCTTTGTAATATGATATTTTTCGCTGCATAAGCATCAATCAGCTCTTTTATCGCCGGAACATCCCCCACCCTCGCTTTCCTGATCATGTGGAATTTTTAAATAAGAGAGTATTTAAAGATTCTCAAGGAGTATAGGATTGGAGCAGGCATGTTATCCATTGCAATCGCTGGAAAACCAAACGCAGGCAAATCTACATTCTTTAAGGCGGCAACCCTCGCAGATGTCCAGATCGCAAACTACCCATTCACAACGGTTGATGCGAACAAAGGGGTGGGGTATGTAAGGGTCGACTGTCCATGCCTTGCGCTTGATGCCAGGTGTGGGATGTGCCATGAGGGTGTACGATACATACCTGTTGAGCTTATCGATGTCGCCGGCCTTGTACCAGATGCTCACAAGGGAAGAGGGCTTGGAAATGAGTTTCTGGATAATCTGAGGCAGGCTCAGGCCATCATTCATATAGTGGATGCCTCTGGGGGAACAGATGAGGAGGGGAATCCTGTAGGAGTGGGGAACCATGATCCACTTGAAGATGTGAGGTTTCTTGAACGAGAGATCACGATGTGGATCGCAGGAATACTCATTCGAAACTGGAGCAGACTCTCGAAGAAAGCCTCTGCAGAGAGAAAGGGCATCGAGGAGCTCATCCTGAACCAGCTTCGCGGCGTGGGGGTTGACGAGCTTGATGTCAAACGAGCCCTGCATAATGCAGGTGTTGATCGTGAGCATCCCGGTTCATGGGATGAGGATGATCTCATAACACTCGCTGACTGGATACGCAAGGAGAGCAAACCGCTTCTTATTGTCGCAAACAAGATAGATATAGCCCCCAGAGATAACATAAGACGTCTCATGAAGCTTGATTACATTGTTGTGGCTGCAAGCGCGGAGGCAGAACTTGCATTGAGGATGGCATCAAAGAATGGGCTTATATCATACCTTCCTGGAGATAGTGACTTTTCGATAGTAGCAGATGGGCTCAAACCCCCTCAACTACGTGGGCTTGAGAAAATTAGAGAGCTTTTAAGGGAGTTTGGATCTACAGGGGTTCAGGAAGCGGTAAACCGTGCAGTCTTTGACCTTCTTGGATATATCACGGTCTTCCCGGTCGAGGATGAGAACAAGCTTACGGATTCAAATGGTAGGGTCCTGCCTGATGCATACCTCATGAGACGAGGAAGCACCGCACACGATCTCGCATACATGGTTCACACCGATATTGGAAGGGGTTTTCTGTATGCAGTAGATGCCAGGAGCAAGATGAGGCTCTCTGAGCGGTATGAACTTGAGAATGGTGATATCATAAAGATCGTTGCTGTTAAAAGGTGATCGATTGGTTCATATCAGAGTCATCCTGCTTGAACCGATCTATGGTGGAAACATAGGTGCTGTTGCACGTGTGATGATGAATTTCGGGTTCAGAGATCTCGTTCTCGTGAACCCGCCTCCAATCGATGATGAGGCGAGGGCTTTTGCATCGAATGCGATCGCCCTTCTTGAGTCTGCCAGAATCTGTGAGCGCCTTGAGGATGCAACCCTCGATTCAAATCTACTTGTCGGAACAACCTCAAAGGCAGGACTCACCGAGAACAGGCACGTGAGAATGCCGGTCTTCTCTCCAAAGGAGCTTAAAAGGAAGCTTGAAGGTAAAAAGGGGATAGTATCACTTATATTTGGCAGGGAGAGCAGTGGTTTGAGGGTGGATGAGCTTTCAAGATGTGACCTCATCGCGGTGATACCTGCAAGCGCTGAGTACCCGGTGATGAACCTCTCCCATGCTGTCGCGATATTTCTCTATGAGCTCCAGGACCTGAGACCGGGTTCATATCCCCTTGCCGGACGTCTCGATCTCGATCTCCTGTATGAACATATCCATGAGTTTCTCCATAAGATACCTTATCCACCACATAAAAGGGAGAAGACGAGTCTGATGATAAGAAGAATCCTTGGGAGAGCTGAACTCACGGGCAGGGAAGTTCAAACGTTGAGAGGTATCCTGAAAAAAGCTGAGATTGCGATTGAGGGGGGAGAGAGATCAAAAGGATAAGGATGGTTGCATACGACCTTGAAGGTGTGCTTGTGGATGATATAAGTATCTGGGTCAAGCTGAGCCGTGCATTCGGGACAGATGGGATTGACCCCGGGCTCAGGGAGGAGTATCTCGCAGGCAGGATCTCGTATAGGGAGTGGTCTGACCTGGTCGTATCCCGGTGGAAGGGATGCGATCTCGGTATAATCGAGGAGATCGTAAGATCCACTCGCCTCATGGAAGGAGCAATAGAGACCGTCTCAAGTCTGAGGGAAAAGGAGGTCAGGCAGGTGATCATCACAAACTCAATCTCACACCTTGCAGACGCGGTCGGTGAGATGCTCGGGATAGGAAAAGAGTGGATAAGATCCAACGTACTTGGGGTGGAGGATGGCAGGCTCACAGGGACTGTTGAGTATTATCACAGCTGGGAGGATAAGCTCTCCTCACTCAATTACTTCGCATCCCTGATCGGATGTGGTATGGAAGAGGTTGCAGTCGTCGGAGATGGGATAAATGATATCGAGATCCTCCAGGCTGCTGGACTTGGCATTGCCTTCGATCCAAAGGATCCGGGCGTGTGTGATGCTGCTGATGTTGTTGTAAGGCGAAAGGATCTGAGAGAGATTCTTGGATGGATCAAGGATTATAAACGCTAAAGATTTGGTGGTGCCACATCTTTCTTGGAAATTGAGGGCAAGGTTAAAGTCTCGAAGACTAAAACCCCACCCATGCAGCTACAAATAAAAATCCCTCTACAGATAACCATAGACATTCCAGAGAATGAAAAGCTTCCCATTCAGGAGCTAACCTCTGCCCTGGAAGGAATAGATGCAGTCATTCTGGAAAAGGTTCTGGAGGAGATAAACGCCATTCTTATCTCATCCATCTGCGGAAAGGGATACGGAAAGAACGAATATCACAAACAGCAGAAAGAGGAGAGAACGATAGTGACAAAGCTTGGAAAGACATCATTTAGCATTACGAGGGTTAAAGGCTGAGGAGTATCTACCCCCTCTACAGTATAATCGAACTCGATGAGAAAAGGATCTATCAAAGTAGCTGCAACAGCAGTCGATTACGTCTGAGACTCAAAGCATAGATTGGAGAGGTTAACAGAGCCCCCTTCTCATTCAACGATATGGAGGAGAGTTCAGGAGCTTGGAGCGGAAAAAGGATTGAAGGAGTTCGAATGCGATGGTTTCGTCTCAGCAGATGGAACAAGGCTCCACTTAAATCCTAAATCTGGCAGAGGAAAGCTTGAAGTAAAGGCTATCGCAGGGAAAAGTGCTGCTGTCAGAGTTAACGATATACATGGCATCAATGGGGTGGTGGTAGGAGATACTGACAAGGATCTTGGCTGCTTCGAAGAAGAGCAGATCGATCTGATCCATGTATGAGAGGTCAACTCAAGGTGTGGTAGCATGGAGTTGATCTTAAAGTTATAAAGCAAAAGAGATCCTGCTAAGTCAAGAACTCTCTGAACAACCCCAACCTCAAGGAAAAGATAGATGTGACAGAGAAAGCTCTGAATGAATTTGTTAAGGAGACGGAAGAAAAAAGGTTCTCAGAAGGCATATGATGAGGATGCTCCATCTATCCAGTATCTGACCTGCGATCCACTCCTGCCAGCAGAAATGCCAGTGCAGGGATGCAATCCTCCTTACGGGTCATTTATCGCTGAGTTGATCGGGAAAGGTTATCTGGTGGAAGTGAAGTTCCAAGTATGATGAAATGGGACCTGAATTTTGACGTCTTCCTGGATCCCCCGTCTCGGTGCTCTGTGACCCTATCTAAGGTGAAAGAAAGATTCTTCCCAGCACTTAAATAATTTCTGGATTCTCCTCAATCTCTCTGCATATTCCTCAATGCATTTCAGCACTCTTTGTAGGCAGCGTCGATTCATAACTCAAATCACCTTCTAAGGCTGTTTTTCTGTAGGCATTAAGCAGGTCAAGCCATCTCATGTATTTCGGCCGGAAAAACCTCGTTTCTATCTCTGGCTGGGTTTCAAGATTCTCGATCCGTTTACGAATACTTCAGGGGTTACTTCATAAGCAGCCATTACTCTTGGCGGGATTAACTCACCCTTCCTTATTTGTCTGCCCAATTACGTTCCAGTTCTCTTCAGTGGTATGGACAATAAGCCATACATGAAATTAGAATAGCAAACTCACTTTAAACTCCCTTCTTCCAATAACCTCTCCGCTCTCATCGATCACTTTAAGTTCCACTTCTTCGGGAGGTTTTTCATCTGGCTCCAACCATCTGAGCCTTACAGTCTCAACTTTTTCAGTTGTAACTGTCATGTACTCTGATCTTTTTCCATTTATTTCAACACATACTCTTCTTGGTTCTGCGTCAAACCTCTTAAACACAGGCTTTAGTTTAACAACAGCAACAATGGTTGTGAGCTTATCTCTGGGTGATTCTATCTTTATTCCTACTTTCTCCTTTGGAACTGAAAGCTTCAGAGAGACTACAGGTATTACCGCTTCCTGCAAACTCAATCCACCGTGAACAAAATGAGGTGTTTCGCCCTGAATGGCAAATACCGCTGTGCCAACAGGAAATGCAAGCAGCAAATCACCAGAAATCCCTGTTTCTGCTGCTTTAAAAATAATGCAACCTTCGAGTTTTGCTCCTAAAGCAAACCTTCTCGCTACAAAATCTCCTTTGCAAGTTACTTTATTGGGTTGTGAGATTAGATAGAGAAAGCCATGATCGCTTCCAATTATAACGGTCCTGAACCCAGCATCTCTTAGTCTCGAAATGAACCCAGAAATTTTGTCTGCAATATCTATTAAGTTATTTGGCGCTATGTCTGAGATTTCTCCAAGCCTGTCTATATCTCTAACCATAACAGTCAATATTTCTTTCTTTGGTATACTCGCTGTTTCAAAATCTATAACCTCAATACCCCTTCTATTGAGGTACGATCTTCTTTCAATCTTCGTGGAGACAGATTCTCCACTAATCTCTACTTTCAGCGGATTGTCCTTTTTAATTTCAATCTGCGAGTTGGGAAGCAGGGCAGCCATACCGACTTCGGTAATGCTCGGTAGCACACCGTAAAGCCAGTTGATTTCAGCATTTTCAACTCCTCTAACGTTCTCTACAATCATTTTTGCAAGATCGAAGCGAAGGGCATCAACAAATAGGACTGCTACTGGCTTTTCAGCACCCTTGACGTATTCCCAGAAGGACGTGTGGTTTTGCACCCACCCCTCTTTTATTACAGCGTCTGCAAACTTTCTGTTGATTTTATCGAGATATCGTTCGTATGTGGTTATGGCAGGCTTAACTAAATTTTCAATCCCTTCTATCTTGTATGACGTTAACTCAAGAGCGAGTTTGTCGAGAATCCACCATTCATTAACATACTTTTCAATCATTCTGCTTTGCCCATCATACTCAAGGGCTTTTTTACACCCAATAAATAGCTCTGCAGCGATTTTTATTGGTTTCCAGTAATATATGAATCCATTTCGCTCCCAGAAAGTTCCAATTCTCTTTTTGGCAATTTCTCTTATTTTTTCGACCTTCTTTTCGTAGTTTTCTGGAGTTGTGGAGGAGAGTAGTTCTTGGAGAATGACTTCGTCTATCTCGGGGAAAGTTTCGAGATTCAGCAGAGATTCATTGAAAACAATGTGATCTTTTATCTTGACTTTTTCACTTATTTCTCTCACTGCCTCTATGTAATATTCCTTGTACCTCTCATCGTTTCTCCATCTTTCAAGGATGGTGGTGACTTTCTCTCTGGTTTTTGGTAGAGAGGCAAAGCTTTCTGCTGGTTGATCCCCTTTATAAACAATCTCACCAAAAAGAAGGGAGAGAACGAGTTTTTCCCTTATTTTTTGTAGGTCTTCTTCGCCAACGTCAATTATCTCCTCCATCTTCCTGAGCCAGGATGCGGTAAGCTTCATTTCCCCAAGTCTGCTGGCAAATTTTTCAGTCTGAGAGAGAAATTTTATTACGGCTTCATCTTCATCCCATTTAGTTAATTCAAATGCAATTGCAAGGAGAGCGTTAATTATCTGTTCTCTATCTGGCTCCTTTCTTCCTATCAGTATTCTCCAGTTTTTGACAAGCACTCTTGAGTTAACCTCAAGAGCTTTTTTAAGTTCTCTATCCATGCCTGCGCCTTTTGCCATCAAAAGATCGGGAAGACTGAGAACTTCTTTGCTGCCCATAAGTTCCCAGTCTTTCAGGAATTCTCCCGGCTCATCGGGGATGTAAACAACCCACTTCTTTTCAAATTCAGGATCTTCATCTTCAAGCTTAAACCTCAAGACGAGATAACTACCTTCAAACTTGAGTAGTTTTGCGTCTTTTGGGATAACTTTGTCAACAACATCCTCAAAAGATGAAAGAGGGTCATACCAGACGAAAAGTCCGCTTTTTAAGTTCTCCTTTACTATTTCCTTTAACCACTGAATGAGCATTATCCTTTCACCCTCTCAGCCGCTCTTGCAAGAACCTTTGCTTGCTTAAGTGGCTCGATATTAACTCTAACTCCATAGTCTCTATTTGGTTTGTATCCATTTGTAACTATCTCGTTGACCTTCTCCTTAACCCACTCGCTCCTGCTTGAAACTTTAAGGCTGTGGGGTTTTAGCAAGTTTTCAAGAGCTTCGTCGAACAGCTTGAGTTCTTCGTAGATTTTAATGGCTCCATCAAGTCTTTTCTCAAGCTTTAATTTCTCCCTGCCTTCAGCTTTCTGGACTTCATTGCTCAGTCGGTCAGCTTCCGCCTTGACGGCGTTTAGGATTGGCTTGAGGTACAGCTGTCTTACTTTTGGAAGTGTATCTTCATCAAGCTTATGCCAGTAAATGAAGCAGGTGAATGATGGGTTCCGTCTCCCTTGCCTGAACTTCTCGCTTGAAAGCTGCCAGATGATCGGTCTTAAGCGATACAGGGTTGTGTGGTAGTTGAAGAACTCTTTCTCAAACCATTCTTCAATAGTCATGCCCAGAGCCTGATTTATCTCGGTCTCGATTTTATGGAGGTTCTCTTCCTCAAACTCCTGTTTCAGCTTTTCTATCACCCTTGTTGCCAAACCGGGCTCTTTTCTACCCTCTATGAACATACCACTGGCTGGAACGATGCCGTCTGCATCTTCTTTCATAACTTCGAGGGCGTAGTAGGAGAGGAGCCTTCTGATGTGCTCTTCTGGAGGCATAACATCGTATTCTTCTCCCTCTGTTTCCTCAGACTTGGATTTATCCCCATCGGATTCAGATTCTTCAATCCCAACACCAGAAAGCTCCTCTTCGATCAGCTTTCTGTCTTCTTCTGAGATGCCATAGATGCGGTAGACTTCTTCATCAATGGCTTTCTGAATTTCTTCTATGCGTTTTCTGAGCTTTTTCTCCCTTTCAACACATTCATTTGCTAAAGCGATTAGACTTACCTCTCTATTCCACTTCTTGCCATCTCCCCTGATTTCTTTTGCCGATTCAAACTCGCTCCATTCGAAGTCTCTTGCGAGAGGGTGTCCTGTTACAGGTTTCCAGTTTCTGTCGAAACCTCTCCAGACCTGCAAAATCCAGGGCATGATAAACTGCGTCGAAATTTCGTTGCCTGTGTCCCATTCGCGGAGGAGCCAGTAGGCTTCTTTAGAGAGTATAGAAAGTTTCTGGTTCTGGAGAATTCCTGGGTTAAATGGCATTTTACTCATATTTCCAACATTAATATGTTGGATATTTGGATCTAACAAAAAGTGTAGGACACCTACTAGCTTGGATCTTAACCACGATAGAAGTATCCATTTATGTTCCATCTCATTTTCCATAAATGCAGCATGATATGCCGCAGAGAATATGCATCCTTTAGGAAGGAAGTAGGTTTTTAATCTCTCAAAAGAGCCGCCACTAACCCATGAAAGTTTATCAACCCAAGCTATTCCTTCTTGGAAGTAAAAATTTTCATTCCGAATATTAGAATTTTTGTAATTTTTTAGTTCTTCACCGTTATTTAGCCAATTTATGAGGTATGGAATGCTAAAATAAAAAGGTTTACCTCCCTTATTAAATGGAACCCATTTTTTGAGATAAGATTCTTCCTTAGTTTTGGCAATGTTATCAACATTAATCTCCCACCAATAACGTGTAAACCTTAAATCATCTCCCGTGTCCATACCTTTCTTAACATCAGCAATCTTTGGCTTATCCTTCTGCCCAGCAACATCCCTATCAAGCGGTGGATACTTCTGGAACAGCTCCCTTAAAGACTTGGGAGCCCAGTATGCGTATGGGCTGCCCGGTACTTCTGCGAGTTCTCCTAATGTGACTGTGAACATGTTTTTGGGCATTTTTAATCACCTTTAATTTTATCCTCAACAACCTTTATAACATCTTGAAAACTCATCTCCTCAGATTCCTCAATTTCGGGTGTGTGCTTGTGATGCGGGAATGTTTTTAGGTGTTTGTGATGGGGAGCATTATCCCATCTAATTCTCAACTTTCTATTCTCATCCTGCCAGTGATACGAGTAAATGAACTCGATCTCTGACACGAACTCTCTTATGTAAAGTTCGCTATTGTCAACGAGTTTGGCTTTAATCTTCAGGAAGTAAAAGTTCTTACCTTGTTTGAAGTCCAAGACTTCATAACTTCTTACAACAGAACTTTCTTTAAGCAATTCTAATGTCCTTGGCATCTTTGATCTCTCTCAGCTTTCTCTCCAAGTCTCTCAAGCTTTCAACGTATGCTTTCCACTCTATGTAATCATCCCACTCATCAAACTTCTCTTCTCCTTCTTTTATCCTTCTTTCAAACTCTTCAAGCGTGCAGCCATACTTGTTTTCGAAATACTTTATTTTCTCCTTAATCGGCGTCAGCTGAGAAATTATCTTGAGTATCTCGTACTCCTTTATCTCGTCTCCAGATACGACGATCTCCATCCTTCAACACCTCTTTAATTATCCCCCAAATTCTTTAATAAATGTTGGGTTGTTAAATTACCACTTTACCTCCCACGGCCTCAAACAAATCTTTAAATTCGTCTACATCTACAAACCACTCTGAGAGTTCACTTTCATCATCTATTTTACTTAAAATTAAAGCAAGTTCGAGAGCTCTTCTGTCTTTACTACTATCATCAAGTTGCATGGCTTGCTCAGTGAGGCAATCTTCAAGTTCACCTTTAAACAGGATAAAAATCCCATTCTCTCTTAAACGATGTATCAATCTCTTTACATCTTCCCGCTCTTCCACCACTGACTTTAATTTTTCCATCCTTTTCATTTTTTTCTCTTTTCTCTTTTGATGCGGGTTGCTCATCTCTCTTGTTTCTTCTTCTGCATATCTCTCCACTTCGTTGGCTATTTCTCTTATTAGCTCAATCTCGCCTGGATCTGATAAGTATCCAGATCTATTGAGACCATCATAAAGAAAGTCCAAATCTGTTAAAATAATCCACCAAATTCCGATTTTATCAAGTATGCCGGTATAATTCTTAAAACTCTTCTTTCCATCCACTCTAACAACTGAAATATCCCGAGAATCCAGCCACCTTCTTTCGTTTGCAAAAATATCAAATAACTGTGGGAGTAAGTGCTCTTCGCCACCTTCAACGAGGATCGCTCCATCCGCAAAGAACATTTCAACGCCTTTTTGCATCATTATCTGCTTGAACTTTCTTTTAGTTTCATCATCCATTTCTTCCTCGTCAATCTGAAAGAGTTCGGTATCTGTTGAACCCGGCTTTTTATGCACCCTTATTAACGACCCCAGTTTATCACTTCTAAGAAACTCTGGAGAGTGGGTTGATAGAATAACCTGCCGCTCCCCATTGCTGCGTTCTTCAACAAATCTTAACAACTCCCCTTCCAAAGCCCTCCTACCTTGAGGATGAAGATAATTTTCTGGTTCTTCGAGTAGAAGTAAGGAGGACCCTTTATGGAAACGCTCACAATAGTAAGCGAATAGCGCGATAACTAAAGCGCTTTGAATACCACTTCCTTTGTCATAGTAGGGGGTATCCAATCCATCATTTACAAACAATGTTATTGATTTGTGTTCATCATCTTTGATATACGGTCCCGGTTTGAAGGAGATTTTATGGTGAAATACTGCCCTCCTCAGCCTCTTCCTCAGCTCCTCAGATGCCTCATGAAAAATCTCATTGATTTTATCAGAATGCCGCTCTTGAATCTCTCTAATTTCGATTTCACGATCTCTCAGACCTTTCTCGTATATCTGTTTTATTAATTTCCCATACCATGTGTACTCTGTTATTTTCAGCATTTTCTCTGGATCCCTATATGACGGAACGTAAGCAGTAGTTATGAGCGAATCTCTTATTTCTTTCGTTAAAGTAGTCCTATACCATTTCCCGTTCTCCTTGTAAATTAGCCCGTAGGTATTTGCAGAATCTTCATCTTTTTTGGCGTAAAGAAATATCCATCTTTCAGGAGAATTCTTTATCTCGTCAACTATTTCTGAAGGGTATTTGTAAGCATATCCTACACTAAAGCTTTCATCTGCTATCTTTTCAATGCATTCTTTATTCCAGCTCGGCGTAAAACCTGGATCCAGTTCAAGGACTTTCGTTCTTCGACTCGATGATATCTCTGCCTCAAAAGAGCCATTTAAGCGAGCTGCGATTATTATTTCATGAACTGAATCTGAACCATCGCTATAAAAATCTCGATTTTCAAATCTTACATAAGAGGGGTGCCTCTCTCCAAGTATTGAGTTCAAAGCCCTAATTATGTTACTTTTCCCTGCATTATTTTTGCCCACTATCACATCTATTCCGGGATTGAAATTTATCTCTACATCAGCAAGACTTCGATAGCCTTTAACGACTAATTTGGAGACATACATATTACTCCTCCAATTGGTAAGTAGTCCTTAACCAGATAAAGTATTTTGTCATCTTTTCGCCCATCGGAAGATTCAACTCTACAAATCGATAACATCAAAATTTTCTAACTTTAGAGTAACTCATTAAAAACTCTTTGTGTTGTCTCATCAACACCCTCTTCAATTACCGGGAGAATGCGATTAAACCCTTCAATTTGGCTGATTATACCCCTCAACTTCCGATCTTCGCAGAGCTCGATTTCCCGGGATAACTATGTGATATTAACCAGCCCTGTGCAGCTCTTCAGCTTTTATTTTTATGTTTTCCAGCCTGTCAGGTAGGTATTCCGCCGCCCATAACCTTCCAGCTCTTCCAGAATCTCCTCAAACTTCACTCTTTTCTCATCCCATGCATAGTCTGTTAGCCTTAAGAAAGTAACTGGATGCTCCTCCCAGTTAATATCCTCGTCACACTTCCTTCTCAAGGTGAAAGCGGCATATCTCGCTGTTGCATCGTCCAGGACGTTAAAACCCAGATCAAGAACAACTTCTGGTAAAGCATCGTATCTCAAAACCTCCTCTCTAAGTTTTTGATGAGATTTGAGAAACATGAACGTCCTACCGGTTAATGCCCCAACGTACCCACCCGGCTTGCATAAGTCTACAGCCTGTTCTATAAAAGTTGTATAATAATCGCTATGGGTTCTCGGATAGTATTTCCTTGCATATTCTTTGCACTTTGGCGGCGTAGCTCCATAGGGAGGGTTCATAAGTACGGCATCGTAGTAATCGCTCAAAACGTCTACTAAGCTAATAGCTCTCTCAGCATCTAAACCAAAGAAGATCGTTCCCATGTCCCTCGACTGAGCTGCTTCTCTTACGAATTCCCTTATTTTTTTAACTATCTCCTCAACCGTGTATTCTTTTGGAATGGCTTCTGGAATAAACTTTGTGAGCTGTGACTGAACAAGGTTAACTTTACCCCAACCATCTTTCTTTCTTGATTCAAAAAGCCTCTCAAAGGGTTGTCTTATCCTTAAAAGAGATCCTATCTCAAAAGCATTTTCACATGCTCTTAACGTCTCTTCAACAATTCTCCTCAGGTTTCTCTCATACCCAAATTGGGACAAGAATTTAGCTCTTCTCTCTCCATCAACGAAATGTATGTCTGCAGAGATTATGTTTATCCTCTTTAGCTCAAACTCTGTCCCCTCTTCCTTGAACATCTCAAAGCTCGTCCTTGCTTTTAGGTAAAGGGCCATTGCAGCTATCTGTGCAGCTCTTAAATCAATATCCACGCCATATAGGTTTCTTTCAAGTATGAGTGACGGGATTTGCCAGGGCGGAATCTCTGGGTGTTCTTCCATCCACATCTTAAACAATAAATCAAAAGCTCCAAGCAAGAAATGCCCACTTCCACAAGCAGGGTCGAGAACCTTGATATGTTCAACCTTTATCTTTTCTGGCATTTTAAGTCTGCTTCTCGTGGGCACCAAATAATTGAGTTCAAGCCCAGATTCCGGATGTGTTTCAAGCCAAAGTTTACCGATCGTATTGTGCACTATAAACTTCACTATCCAGCCAACAGTGTAAAACTGGTTGATGGGCGGTACATCGTCTGGACTTGGAGAACCCCTCATCTTTTTTCTTATCTCTTTCCGCTCTTCATTATTGAAGTACTGATAAGCCCATCCCACCGTTTCAAATTCCTTTAAAATGTCATCGGGAAGTTCGGCGATAATCTTTCTTACGTTCCTGTAAGCAGTGAGAGATGGTCTCAAAATCGAGTAGGGGTCGTTCGTATCAAAAAGGTAGGGAATATAGTTTTCCATTTCCTTATAGGCTTCCTCAAGAGCTTTGAAAGCTAAACCTTCTGGATTTGATACAAGTTCGGAGTTTTTGTCCAGCAGATCTCGCTCCCTTTTAGATCTATCACCATACTCTGCTCGTATAATCACTGTTTCATCAATCAGGCCATGAACTTCTGCCATTCGCAAAGCGAGAATCCTGTTAAGGAACGTGAACGCACAGTACTTGATGTATCTTCTTCTCGCTATTTTGTAGTCTTTTCCTTCCCTTTCTATAGCAGCTTCAATCTCTTTACGGATATCAAGTTTATCCTGTGAAACCTTATCCTCTTCAATCACCTTCTCCGATGTGAAACCGTATATTCTCAGTAGCCTATCAAAATCCTCTTCCAGAACCTTTCGACATCTCAGAACAACATTCTCAATTAATCTTCTTTGGGAGGTGGATAACATTTAACCACCTCTCGGTTTTGCGTTAATTTCGATCTCAATTTCACCTCGGTAGCTCTTAAAGTGATCTTTTAGCTCGTAAATAACCTCGTCGATTTCGTCTATTTTTACAATCCTCCTCCTCTTGTATGGTTCGTACCCCTCCTTTTTTCCTTTCTTTTTCTCTTCTTCTGATAAAAGAAGATCCAGCTCTCTGAGTACATCCTTTTTTGTTTTTTCAATTAATATCTCATTCAAAGCAGTCAATGGTCTTCTACAATTTCTACAGAGCAAAGAGTCTTCATCAAAATCAATTTCATCGCAAAGCAAGCTACTGAGTCTTTCCAGCTTCTCTTCAGCCTTCTCAGCTTCAATCTCAAACGCTTTGTGGTTTTTGACTTCTTCAATAGCTTTTCCAACACCCTTGGCGAAAACTGAGTGCGTTTCTCTGTATTTCTTTTTGAATTCTTCGAGCAAAATACCATAATCTGCTCTTGCCTCGTCAAGCCTGTCGAGTACCTCTTCAGAACCAATTATTTTCATTAAATTATCGAAACGCTTTTTAAGCTCGCCACTAAATTCTACTGAAACAGTTGGATTTTCTGCAAATCTCTTTAGCTTCCTAAAACTGCTGAAATCGAACTGTTGAAGCTTTTTAACACTCTTGAAGTTCTTCTTTAGACTTTCTTTACTCTCTAAAAACCTTCTAAGTTTAGTATTTGGATCCCCAGCTCTTACTATCTCATCGACATCTTTCAAAAATTCTGAAACGGATTTCTGAATGCTTTTTGGCAATTCATTATCTTTTATCCTAACTTCAAGTCTTTTCGTTTCTTCCAACCACCTTTTTGCAACCTCGTCAACTTTTTCAGCAGTTTTTTCAAATGTATCTCCGCCGATCTCTCCAAATATAATAGAAATGAGTTCACTCGATTTTCTCCAGTCTACTTCAGGTAATAAATCAAAGTTTGCTCTGTTAAACTCACTAATTTTTGAAAACACTCTAAAAAGCTCTGGGCTTGCGGTTGTATACTCCCGATTATTCCATAAAACTGAGATTTTACCAGCTTTAAAAAGCGTAGCCACAGCAAGTCTAACAATCTTTGGATCCCACCCGTAAGGTGGTTTTTCGAAATCATTAATCAAGTCTTTTCCTATTCTCGGCAGTCCGTAATTTCTCCTATATTTGAGTTTATTCAAAACGAGAGATGGAATCTTAGAACTTGCATTAAGACTGTTATTTACTATTATGCCTAAATTGACGTACTCATCGGGCACTCTTGTACCTGGCTGCCAGTCTAATATCTTTGCACACTCCTCGTCTTTTAGTCTGATATCGATGAATTCAGAATACAGTTCGCTTGCTATAGGTTTTAATTTTGCTTCAAGCGTCTTATCTATGTTTCCATTAGTCGGCGTGCCCTTAACACCATTTACGTATATCACACCCTTTCTGAATATAGCTTCCAGTAACCTCGGAAGTTTATCGTTTTTGTTGGTCTCATGTTCTTCTTGAAGAGATTTCAAATACATTTTCTGAGTTTCCGTGGCTACAGAGCTTCTAAGTTGGTTTATCGTTTTCCCGAGAGCAATAGTCCTCTCCAACACCCTGTCAAATTCTGAATCTGTCCCAGCAAGCCAAAAAACAGTATTTGGATTGTTTATACTCTCTATTTCTACCTCGCTCTCATCTTTTCCTGAGAGTGGTGTGTAAAGTACGACTTTCAAGTTCCCTTCTTTCGTGATGTCTTCTCCATCTATGGTGATTTTTACTTCGAAAGGTCTGTTTGACTTCCCATGTGTGAACTTAAATTTCCCAAGTTTTTCCTCGAGAATTTCTCTGACGAATCTCTGTTTTTCACCTGGCCTTGGTAGATTTTCTTTTATTATTCTTTCAATGTTATGCTCTTCATACGTAAGTAACCTGTACTTGCCATCCTCTTCAACGACCCATCCATACTCTTTTAACTTCTCGAGGCAGTTTTTTATAGCTTCTTTATGGATGTTGATATCACAGTCAATGTCGGAGAAAAGAACGGCTGAGAGGTTGTCAAGGGTTGTAGGGACTTTTTCTTCAATATTTTGAAGCAGGAAGAGAGCTTTTGCCACTGAAGAAGCTTTGACACCGTCAACTTCTCCAATCTTCCCAATTTCGTTATCGATTATATTGTGATAATCCGACTTTATGAATCTTAGATCTTGGCTTATTGCATCGTAGAGGACGTCAAAAGTAACGAAGAATCCCAGCTGTTTTTCGACCACTGCGTTAATTTTACCCTCTCCCCTCAAGATAGCATGGACTATCTTTAACATCGATCGCTCTCTCGCACTAAGTTTTCTTGCATCTTCAATTGACCTAACCAGAGCTCTCGAAATTTCCTGCAGTAGGCTTACCGAATATGGATAGAATGGATAAAATCTTATAAAGTTCCCTTCATTGATTTCTATAATTTGTTTTGTCTGCTTTAACGCTAGCACTTGTAAAATTTTGCCAGCATTTCTTTGATAGAATTCCTTAAGTTGATCAATTGCTCCAACTTTCTTCTTCAACATCCTTTCCGAGACAACTCTTTCAACCCCTTTAGGAGTCAGGAGTAGTTGCAGTCTAAACCTGTCTCTCAGCCACTCTAGAATGTGCTTTTCTGCAGTTAGACGTTCCACCATTTCTGGTAAAGCCTCCTGTGCTGTGGCTATCAACCACACCTTTCCTTCTCCCTCTTTGACTACCTGTTCAGCGAGGGCATTCAGATCGGTTAACCTGTTTTTGTCATCCCCAATATAGAGACCAACTTCATCGAGAAGAACAATAATCCTACCTTTGTTTCTATCAATTCCCTCCGCAAACTCTTTGAGTTTTCTTACAACAAATGATGGTTCGATCTCAGTCTTCTTACTCTCCTCAATTGCTTTTTCAGCGTCTTTCTCTTCGGGATACAACGACTCCATGAATACTGTAAGTGCTCTCTTGAGGATTCTTTCAGCGTGCAGTTTTCTTGCTTCTTCCCAAACCTTTCCAACCTCCTTTTCAACCCATTGTTTGAACTTATCATGGACACCCATTCTCTGGAGTTCTTCCTCCCACATTGACACCCATATTTTGTCCGAGAATCCTTTTTCTTCCATCAACTTTCGATAGACCAGTCTGCTAATCGTCGGGTCAACAGCATGATCGTAATCAAGCAGATTAATGAAAAGAACCTTTGTCCTGAACTCTTTGGTTAACAGAGGTGCAAGGTTCTGCAATCCTAACTTATTTGCAAGGTATTGTGTGGAGTCGATTTCTAAACCATTCGGTGTCAAAATCCTCCTGTTTTCAAGTAGATAGCCAAGTACCTTTAAGAAGTGACTTTTTCCAGATCCAAAAAACCCAGAGATCCAGACACAGACATTCTCAGATGGGCCCCTTCTACTCTCAATAAATTCTTCAACAAATTTCCTAAAATAGTTCTTAACCTCATCTGTTGGAACGTATTCTTCAAGCTCTGTCCATACTATCTCGGGACGGTGATCGTTTACCTTAACTACACTTATTATCTCCCTGTATGGATCTTTTTCGAGTAAATCCGGCCATACCTTCAAACCCGCTCACCTCCAGTGAATGATTTCACCTCGATAGTAGCCGCCCAAATTGAATGATCCCGAATAAAGCATCTCACCAACTTCATTTGCAGGATATGCTATTATAAGAATACATTTTATCCTATTTTCAAGTTTAGCTCTAATTGAGGAAGTCCTTACGAATGGATATAGCGCTCCGGTTCTTATCAAAATAGCAACAAAATTGGAAGTTTTATCAACAAGTCTGTTTAGCAGAATCCCCGAAATCTTATCTGGAAGATACATCTTAAGATCTTCAATGAGTTCTTCTTTACCTTTCTCTCTCTCAAACTCAACTAACCACCTCTCGTCGCCGTCATTAAAAACACCAAGCTCTGAGAGAGCTTCCTTCAGAATATCTTTCATAGAGGTCACTTCAGAGGGTATGTCTTCTCCTGCCTTTAATCTTTCTGAAAGTAACTTGAACTGTCTAACTGCTTCTCTTTCATATTCAGGAGGGTAACAAACAGTGAAGAAAGGTATACCATCAAGAGGTCTAAAAGAGCCCCGAATTGTTCCAACTACTTTCTCCTCAACTTCGGCCATCAGTTCATTCCATCCCATATTTTAACCACTCCTCTAATGAGTAATTTGGTTGAAAGCTAATTATATCGCCTGAAATTTCAATCAGCCACCAACCTTTTCTGCTTGCAGTATGGGCGAGTTCCATAACTTCACTTCTGTCAAGGAGATACATCCCCCAAATATCGTGAGACAATACATTCTGAAAGGGCCGCCCATTTGAAGTGAGCCATAGAGTGAAAAAAGCAAATGTGCCAGGCTTAACATGAATTTTCTTAAGTCTGTTATCTGGAAACTTTTCGAGCAATCCAAAAGTTCTCAAAAACGTCAGGAATCTTGTAGCCCACTTTCCCTTTAAATATTTGCTCCATTTTCTGACATTATTGTGTCTTTTACCAATCTCTCTCAGAAAATCTAAGACATCTGTATGATCTAGAGTTAGACTTCTTTCAAGTTTGAAACTTGCAACCACAAGCTCTAAATACGCTAATCTAAGGAGATCATCTGAATATAGGTAGTAAGGGAGAAGTATTTGTTTTTTCCCAGCATCTGATAGATCCGATTTTATAATCTCACCTACGACTTCCGCTGAAGGCAGCCCGAAATTGCTTAAAAACCTCTTTTTAAATGCTCTTAGGATATCCTCGATTCTACTATCAGAGATTTTACCAAGGTAATTCTCCCTAAAAACTATTTTTCGCACTTCCGTATAATCTCTTAACTCACTATAAAGTTGTAATAGCTTAAACATTTCTTGAATTGAGACGCCTTCTCTAACTAATCCGGAGTTTAATTTTATTGAGTTCATCCAAAGCCCTCCAAGGCGTGTATTAAACATTCCCTTGGATCAGAGTAGAAGGATATTTCGAGACCTTGCAGTAGCTCAGGAGGTAGAAGGCCAATATCTTTCGAATTACTTATCGGGACCACCACTCTTCTCGCCCCATTCTCTCTGGCAAGTTGCACACATTCTGCAAAATCTTGTATGGGTAAAACGCCTCCCTGAATTGTAATCTCGCCAAGCACAACTGTTCCAGGTTTGACAGGTACATCCATCAATGAAGAATACAGAGCTACAAAAAACGCCGAAGCAGTTTGACTACCTTCCTTGGCTTGCATAATATTAACAACTTGAAAGTGAACGTTGTAATCGTCTAGGGACTTATCTATTGTAAACTTGGTTATATTACTCTTAAGATAGTCGTAAGAGGTTCTAACAGCTTCTTTCATTGCTCTACCTACGGCTCCAGTTATAGTATAGCCGTTTCCTTTCATTTTAGCAACTTCTATTCTAAATAGAGCATATTTACCGCTTTCTACATCAAGACCAACAGTATAAACAGTACCCGGAGGTAGCGGATCTGGGGAAATCAGTGTTGCCGCTCTCTGTTCTGGGAGGGAGATTATGTACTCTCTCCCATTGAGCTTATCTACAAATGAAAGTGCACTATTCCAGTATTCTATACCACCCATCCTTTTTAGTTGCTCTTTTATCCTCCTCCTGAATTCAATTGCAAGCCTTATATAGAGTTCCACGTCTTCTCGGGTAAATTCACCGTCCGGATGTAAGAGCTTTATAAAGCCTGAAACCGTCTTTCTGACAGCCTTCTCATCTCTTTTGTTTAAAGCTCTACCGAGTTCAAAATATTGATCAATAGCATCACCAAAACTAAGTTTTCTTAATTCTTTGAAGACTTCAGCAAGGTAGTCTACTACCAGCCCGTAATGGTTAGTTAGCATGTCGCTTTTCATTTTGGGAAACTCCCAACCTGGCAAATATGCGTGAAACCTGTCAAGAAAGGCAAGATCTTGCATCTCATATGGGAATGCGATAAATAGATGAGACGTTCTTAGGGCTGTTTCGATATCTACGTTAATATTTCCAACAAAGACGAGAGACGCAAGCGCAGTTATCTCTTCTCTCCCTCTGCTAAAACTACCTGACTCCATATAGTCTTTAAGAATGTTTATAGCCTGTGGATTTGCTAACCTAGTTAATCCAGCGACCTCGTCAAATGCTACAACATCCCAGAGACCAACCAATCCGATTCTACCCTTTCCAGACAAAGACACAAACAAGCTCGCAACCGTTACATCTCCTCCCGATACCAAAATCGAGTATGGCGAAAGCTCCCTGTATACGTAACTCTTCCCAGTTCCACGGGGCCCAAGTTCCACTAAGTTGTAGTTGTTCTCAACAAAAGGAATTAATCTGGCAAAATATAGCATCTTTAGCCTATTTGACAAAACATTTGGCTCCAAACCAGCACTACGAAGTATTAAATCCAGCCACTCCTCGCGAGTAAAATCCCCTCTACACTCTTTAACTTCAGTTATTACGTTTCCAGATGCAAGCTGGATTGGTTTAATATCTTCGATGACGAAGGGTCTCAACTCTTTTTTATGATAAATCGTTGGATTATATGATAAATCAACTATAGCCCAGATCCCGCCAGCCAACAATCGTTCGTACCTATAAACTAAATCCTCTCCAATGTTTACTTTCTCAATCTGAAGATTTACAAGGCTTGCCCAGTACTTATCTTCAGTTTCAACCAACCTGACTTTTACCTTATCAATAACCCTGTGTTGTCCAAACTCTCTTACTTTCGCTTTGAACAATTCTATTTGATCCGGTCTTACATAGTCTTCACTGAGTATTTTCTTTACTTCTTGTAAACCGGCTTCAACGACTTCTTCATCAGAAGATGAACAGTATTTGCCAAGCAAGTATTCTAAAACGTAAGTAGGAACGTTAATTTGCCCTTTAAGTGTGTTTACAAGGTCCTTTCTTACGATTCGACCTTCAAAATTTCTAAAAGCTTTTTCATCCAATTCGTCAATCTCCATACTATCCCCTTTAAGTTACTTATGTTTTTCATTATCGCGGCTAATTAACTTTTAGGTTTTTGGGATTACGATGATAACTATTGGCATCACTTGCTCAATAGTCATTGCTGGCCCCTCCCACCAGCAACTACGATTTCTGTTAAAGAACTCATTTCAAAACCCTCAACAGCACCATTATACATGCTAGATTGACAACCTTGTTGGTCTGCCTCGCCTAGATTTCTTCCTGTTTCTTTTATTAACAGGAATATTTGACTTTATACCCTTTCTTCTCAGCAACTACAGATCTCTTCTGAGTCATAAGCTGGATCTGCAATCTCGCTCTCTTCTTCAGCGGCGCCCCCTTCTTTAAGTGCTTATCAAGAAGATCGGTGAAGTGAAGACTGTCATGCTCATCTCCAGGACTTATGCTTATACTCAGCGGTAAACCCTCTTTTACGCTGGAGATGAATCTTTGTCCCTTTTACCTTCTCATGCTTGTAGCCAGAACATTCACCCCATTTTAGCTATTGTCTTGCTCAGCAGGAGATGATTCAAGAGATGTCAGATCTTCTTTATGCTTCTGCGATGCACCGAAATGCCTTTCTACAAAATGCATCGCCATGAACTTTACACAAAGTTCATCCTCAAATATCCGACTTTCAGTCGGACTAGTCCTGCCAGCAGAAATGCCAGTGCAGGGATGCAATCCTCCTTACGGGTCATTTATCGCTGAGTTGATCGGGAAAGGTTATCTGGTGGAAGTGAAGTTCCAAGTATGATGAAACAGTGCCAAAGATTTATAGCATCCAGGGGTAGATTGTAACCTATGAGAGCTTCAGAGCTTGGTGTGATCGATGGTCATCTCACGATAGGGGGGGTTGATGCGGTCAAGCTTGTTGAGAGGTACCGGACCCCTTTATATGTCACAGATGAGAATCAGGTGAGAGAGCGGTTCAGAGCGTTTAAGGATGCATTTTCAGGGGTTAAATCTGAGATATACTATGCCATGAAGGCAAATGGCAACCTTGCAATCCTCAAGATCCTTGAAAGTGAAGGGGCGGGAGTGGATGTCTTCTCAGCCGGGGAGCTATACATGGCACTTTTAGCTGGTTTTCCCCGTGAAAAGATCCTCTTTAACGGTAATTCAAAGACAGATGAGGAACTTGAGCTTGCTGTAGAGGCTGGAGTTACCGTCTCTGTCGACTCCCTCGATGAGCTTGAAGCACTTGCACAGATCGCAAAAAGGCTTGGTAAACGATCTTCTATCGCCTTCAGGGTGAACCCGGATATCTCCCCAAAGACCCATCCCAAGATCTCAACAGGCATCAGGACGAGCAAGTTTGGGATACCCCATACAGAGGTTATGGATGCATACAGGAGAGCATGGGAGCTTGATGGTCTCGATATTAAGGGGATACACTGCCATATAGGCTCACAGATTCTGGAGCTTGGTGTCTTTGGAGAGGTTATGGAGAGGATGATGAACCTTGTTGAAGAGATCAAGGATGAGCTTGGTATCCGGCTTGAGTTTCTCGATATCGGTGGGGGATTGGGGGTTGCCTACCGGGAAGATGATCCAGCCCCAACGCCACATGATCTTGCAGATGTGGTACTCCCAGTATTTAAGGGCAGATGTAAAGAAGCCGGTGTATCACCCACACTGATACTTGAACCGGGTAGATACATCGTTGCAGACTCAACTGTGCTTCTTACCCGTGTGAATACGGTGAAAAGGGCTTATAAGAACTTTGTTGCTACAGATGCTGGCTTCAACCTGCTTGCAAGACCTGTACTGTATGGATCCTACCACAGGATCGTGGTTGCAAATAAGATGGATCTACCTCCGGAGGAAACTTACACGATTGTTGGGCCAATATGTGAGAGTGGGGACATCCTCGGAGAAGATCGCAGGCTACCTAAGATTGAGAAGGGAGATATACTCGCGATACTCGATACAGGGGCTTATGGGTTCTCGATGAGCTCGCAGTACAACCAGCGGCCAAGGTGCGCTGAGGTACTCGTCTCAGACGGTAGAGTCGAGCTGATACGAGAGGAGGAGTCTGTGGGAGATCTGATGATGAGACAGAGGATCCCTGATAGATTGCTGTAGAGAGAATAAACAGCCTGTAGTCCGAGATATATAGATGATGGGGGGCTCTGCCTTAACATACCGCCTGAAAAGAGCAAAGGAGGGCAACAGCGCGTCTATGCTGGCATTTCCACTCCAGCAAAGGAGATTGGTTGGAGGTATCACTCAAGGAGGGGGAGATCGGAGTTGAGCTTGATAGAGACCACTTTGAGCTTGCGAAAAAGATGCTGATAGCAGAGGGGATGTGGATCAACCTAAAGCTTAATCCAAGAGGATTGGCTCTCTCACAATCTTCATTCCTTCTTCAGTTATGCAAATAAAATCATCAAGTCTGCTACCCATCCTTTCGATTTTAACGTATGGTGTCCCCCTATATTCTCTTTGAAATGCCCTTCTCACATCTATATCTTTCAGTGTATGGTATCCAGTAATGCTTCGTACAGCTTCCTTGCACGCCTCATTTTTAAACAGGCAGTTGTATACATCTATAAACTTAGCACATGGTAACGCTGTATCTGATTTTAATTTGCCGTATTCATAGACTCCCTGAAAGATTAAATCAGCTATTGGAGTGCTTGTATCTCTCAAAAAGATTTTTAGAAGCATCTTTTGCTTAACCGAAGATTCTATGTCATTTCTTACTGGTTCAAGTAACTCATCAATTTTTCCCGTTTCATCGAAAACGAGTATTCCCACTCCAAGTCTTTTACACTCTTCAACGTAAGCTTTGTCTTCATCTTCAAAATCCCCTCCAGCCCCAAAAACATATACATAGTCCCCATACCTCTGGAGTGGCAATACTTCTCCGATGACCCAGGCAAAATTTTTATTCTTTAATAATTCTTTCTTCCCCTCAGAGAGGTAAATGACTTTCTCCCCTCCGTTTTCCTTTGATATCCCAAATACATCTATTCTACGGCTCAACTCACTTAAATAAAGCTCAAAATTGCAGTATTCAGGAAAACAATTCTTTTGATTGATTAAAAATTCCCTTATATCAGGGTACAACTCTTCTTCTCCCATTCTATACTCCTGAAAATTTTTGACCTTATAAACCTGCCCATTTCTCCACCTCCAATAGCTTAGCTGCCAGACCAGCTCTAACCTCTACAGGCAACCTGCTCCAGAATGAGGCGCATCCGCCTCATAAGGGGGATTGCATCCCCTCTACCCCTGCGTCCGATCTTCGATCGGACTCGTCCTGCCGAAGGCAGGACATTTTGCCGTGTGGGCATATGGTGTGCCTACATTGCATCCCCTCCACGCAGGCTTTCTGAAAGCCTGCGGTGAAGATGATATTAAACTTGCGGACCAGAAAGGAAAAAACAGGGGTGATGGAGGGGGATTGAGGAGGGAATCCCGTCTCAGTGGCACTTATTATTTATGAGATGGTCTGGTTCAGGTTTTAACCGTATCTTTCCAAGTTCCTTTATTCGTTCTCCAAGTTTTTTAGCAGCGTTAATAGCTTCTGTATCTTTTATTATTTCTCCTTCTTCAAAGGCTATCCCACAAACACCTCTGTTTGCTACGATCATCTCATGTTTAAGGAAAAATGCATTAATAGCAGTAATAGCACTTTCTATACCGTATCTTCGACCAACAACAATTGCACCACCAATTTTGTTTCTAAGTCGTCCTCTAATACACCATGTGCGGTCTATGAAGGCTTTAGTTTGGGCGGATACATTGTTGAAATAAACTGGACTGCCTATAACAATAGCATCGGTTTTTAATAATGTTGGTATGATAATATTATACATATCATCATCAATTACGCACTTACCTAACTTTTGACAGGCTCTACAGGATTTGCATGGTTCTATCCGATAATCTGCAAGTTTTATAAATTGTCCGCCAGCTACAGATAATGTGATTTTTAAAAGGTAATCCGTATTACTGTTTTTCCTTGGACTTCCCGAGATATATACAATGTTCATGGTGGGATATCACCCCCTTCATATTGAAGTGATTGCGTATAACGGGCGACGGATATGTGAAGTTTGCCGTAGGCAAATTTGGATAGAGCGTTAGCGAAGCCGGATACGCACCTGTTAGGCAAAGTTTCCGATATTTTCATTGGACCAATCCCAATTTGTAGCGCGAAATTCAATTCTAATATGCTTGACATTAGGGTCCTTTTTGTATCGTTCTTTGTGTTTCTTTCTCATTTTCCAATCATCAATGGCTTTTCCTCCCCTTCCACGGTATTTTTCATCGTAATTCTTTAAACTCGTAAGATAAACATCAGCGTACTCTGAAGCTTCCACATAAACTGCTATCCATGGTTCACAAGCAAATGCTTTGCAAGCGTCTAACAATTTCTGACGGTCATCCTTTTCTTTCTGGTAAGAGAATATGTTAACGCTCTCTTCTTCTTTCCCTGCATTTCTTGTTCTTGACTTGACAGTAATACCAAGTTGTTGGTTCGTAAATGGATTATAGGCAATAATATCAATCCCGGTGTGGTCAACAAGTATTACTTCGAATCCCGATCGAGATAACCAATTGCATATTAGGATTTCACCAAAATTGCCTATTATCTTTTGATGTCTTGAACTTTTCTTTATCTCCATACCTACACCTCACTGTAAGGGATCAGTAAATTTCACCTAACGGGCGGCGGGGTATGCGAAGTCCTGAGCGTTAGCGAAGGATTCGGGCGGAGCGGAGCGAAACCGGATACCCGCTGTTATCGGACCGTTGCGGGAGATTATTTTTCAAATTCACCATTAAATCTTCCAACAATATGGTTATGATCAAGAACATAAGCACCATTTATTACCAAATATCCTTCATAATTTCGATGTGATAAATTTCCACCTAACACTTGTTTTTCGCCTAATAAGATCCACAATATGGTATATTCATTTTGGTTTAGAAATTCACATAAGTTCTGTTTTTTGATAAGAAGTGCCGAAAAAGAAGTATCTGCAAAAATATTTGTAGGAATAACAACAAGTTCTTCTTTATCGTTATACCACCTTCCATCAAGAAATTTATGAATTAATTGCATTTCGTTTACGAGCCATTTACAAGGAAGTTTTATAGAAATAGAACCATCAGAAGAACAATCTGTGGTGAACTCATTTAAGTAAATATCATCAGTAACAATAACTGGAACGGGTATTTCTTTTCCTCGCGCTTCTTTTGTCCAGATATCATAATCGCCTCTCAAATCTTCAAATGCTATAGAATAAGGATATTCTCCTAAAAATTCATGGGATTCAGGCCTCCATCCTCCCCCAAAATTTTGATCTTTGGCCCATTCATATATTTTGGTTAAGTCAGCTTTTTTGATGATATAACTTTTTATCAAATACCAGAGCTCTCTAATTGGGATTTCATATTTTTCAAATTCTGGAGGTGTTTCTTCTTGCCAACTTATAAGACCTTCTAGAACCAACCATTCTTCTCCGTTGTCGTCTTTAACTTGTAAAATTTTAAGAGGATCAGGCAAATCATCTTTAGTCTTTAACCATTCAGAAGTTTCTTTTTCTGTCCGCCATGCGTCGTAGTTTCCATTAGAGGATAACCAATTATTGATAGAAAAAGAGTTGATTAAATGATCATCGTTCTTTATCAGTAAAGAAGGATCTATGTCTCTAATATAAGGATGCCAAGGTCCTTTATAATGTTTTTGTATGTGATCCCAAGGTTCCTTTTTTAAAGGAAAGTTATCTGATACCATTGCAGAAATTTTATGAAAGGCAATCCACTGATATTTCTTTCCTATTCTTTCTGTTTTATGTTCTGTTCTGCCGTAATAATAGTTTTTTGTAAAATATCTATCAAATTTACCGTGTAACTCAATATTGTAACCAAGTTCTTCAAAAATCATTTTTACTGCTAAATTACTCAACTGCTGGATTGTTATATTTCCAGTATCCCAGTGGGAAAGTGCACTTTGAAATACATACCTTCCAAAATCACCATATATATTGTGTTTTAATGTTGTGTATTCAGGCTGCATTGAACTGATAATTGTATTTTGACTCCAGTAATAATCCTTAAAATCTTTAGACCTATAATCAAATTCATACTTTTTTATCTCCTCATCCGAGGGCATATTTTGGGGCCATTTACTTTCATAAGGGGGATTTATTTTGCTCTCATCTATACTATCCAGCTCAATACCTTTTCTTAAGGCAACCTCTATTATACCTCGAGCATAATCTCTCAAAAGAATATGAACCGGTGGTTTACCTTCTTTGAAAATGTTATCGTAAATCCATTGAACTAATCTCTTTAGGCTTTCTGTATCATCACTGTTTCTTAACACACAACCATAAGCAACAGCAAACAATCTTTCTCGAACATAAAGATCATCTACATCTTTGAATTTTTCCAGTAATTCAGGAAGCAGGTTAACTCTATGTTGAAGCAATGCAACTAGAGCTTTTGTAGATTTGTCTCTAATAAATCTATTTGGAGTAGTTAAAAACCAAGACATTGCAGCTGCCAATAGCAAAACCGAATTATCACTTATATGAGATTTATCATATTCTGACCATGCCCATTCTATAATCCTTTCAACAGTATCCTTCGCTTCATGTTGGTAGTGTAAAAATGTTGACCACCATGCATCCCTTTCTGACATTTTATATTCCATCAAGTGTTTATGAAGGAAATCAGCATTTAATGGATGTTCAGGAATAGAGCTAACACTTGAAAGAGCATCTAACAGTTTATAAGTAAATTCAGGATAGAAGAAATAATCGTTATATTCTAAGTTATATTCTAAAACTGATCTTAGTACTTTTTCTCTGAGAAAATGAGAAATTTTCTCAACTGTTGCTTCAGAAAACGCAGTTGGTTTTCTCCAAATAAGACTATTTATCCATAATTCCCACATTTGTGGTGAATCTTTGAGAAAATCGGCAATTTCAAAAAATTCTTTCCCTTTATACCATTCAGGATACTGGATAAACAACGCCTCGATTAATCCATAATTCCATTTCAGCAGTTCTGTTATTTTGTGGTTTTCCTTAAATAATTGTTGTAACTCTTTATTTTCGTTTTTACATTTTTTAAGCAAATATCTTACAATTAAATGATCACTAAATTTTTGGAATGGAAACCTGTAATCATAACCTTCAATTCTACTAAAATCTTTAGCATACCTTGGTACCTTTACAAGTAATAGGTTTCTATCCAAATCCTTTATGAATTCGTCAGTGTCTATTTGAGGATGTTGCGTTTTTATGATTTTTTTCAGTTTCTTTTCTGGAATTCTATCAGTATTATTGTTAACCATGTCTTCCGCTATTTTTTCAATAACAGTATCCCATATATTCTTTTTAGGAGCATGGGATATTCCATATTGATCCTCGATAGTCCTGGCTACATTATCTACAAAATACTCAAAAATGTAAGTAAATCCTTCATGTCCCTTATATGCCCGGTTACTTCTTCTTTTCTTAAGAGCCTTGCATAATAACAACAGAAATAAGGGATTTTGAAATTCCGGCATTAGCAGAGGGACCTCAGGAAGGGGTAGGGAATAAGCATTAAAAAATTTAGTTACTGCTTCCCACTCCTTAAATGCAAACCCTGTGTGTTTCTCTTGAATAAATTCCTCTTTCAGTTCTTTTGTCAAAATTTCATCTTCAAATCCACTACGAATGCTTATGACTAGAGCAATATTGGGGTATCTTTTTATCTCTTCATAAATTTCTTTCAAGTGAGTTTGCCAAAAACTTACAGGATCTGTCTCATTCAAAGCATCTATTATAAACAAGGATCTGCACTTAGATTTTTCTCCAGCTTGATTTAGCGTTCCCAATAATTTTTCTTTAGAATCTATCCCTTCTGGTAGTTTTAACCTTTCGATGATTCGTTGCCAAAAATCTTTGGCTCCCGAAAAGTCTTCACCAAAAACCAATATAGCCGGCAAATTACTATTTATCCTTTTTTCTATAATATCACATAATAAATGGGTTTTTCCGATTCCTGCTTCTCCTGTAAGAAGTAAAAAGGGGTGATTTGAAAGTTTGGCTTTATTACTTGACGCTAAATCCTCAAAGTAGTAGAGTTTTTGTTGCAGTTTATACAGATGATGGATATCCCAATCAAAGCGCTCACGCTGTGATTTTCTCTTTTCCTTAGCTAAAGTGTCTTTATTTCTCCTCAACTCGTTAATTAATTTCCAAGTTATTTCTTTAGTTTTTTGAGCATGTTGTTTTATATCATTCCAAGGTATTGGATTAGTATTGTAGTCTCCTATATTTTGTAGTGTACTAAATAATTGCTTAATTTCTTCTTGAAGTTCTTTATATAATTTTTGGAGCTCTTCTATATCATAGCTTGAAGATAAGTTTTTTAGTGCTTTAATAAGTTGACCATAATGTTTCCTGATAGAATGGTAAAATTCAGAAGTTCTACTGATTCCGTCAAATATTTCAAGTATCGGTAATTCAATGTTCAATTCTGGGATATATCTTGGGCCAGCGTTTTTTCTAACATTGTCTAAATGCTCTTTTGCCCATTCCTTGTTAATAAATGGATTGGAACTCATTTTGAGCATCCTCAATTACTTCTTTTGATTACTATCTCCCGCAATGTCCGATAAGCAAAATGAGCGAGCGGAGTGTCCGCCAGAGGCGGCGCGAATTTTGCTTATCAACTTATACCCAACCCACTTCGCACATCCCTCCAATCTCCCGATATACCCGAACTCATTTCGCCTATACCCCTCCGCTCAAAGTCCTTCAATCTTCAATCACCTTCTCCTCCTTTTATCTGTAAGCTATCCAGTGGGCCTTTTATTTCACTCAGGTCTATTGCCAAGGTGTATATCCTACCTCTTATCCCTGAACTTGACCTCAATCTCCATGAGATCCTCTGCCACAACGACGTTTGGAAATACCTTCCTCGCATCCTCGAGTAGTTTCCTCGGACTCTCGGAGTAACGGGGGCTTATATGCATCAGTACAAGCTGAAGTACTCCAGCCTCCTTTGCAACCTCTGCAGCCTCCCTCGCAGTTGAGTGATGATACTCTGCTGCCCAGTCTGCAAGTTCATCCCCCATCGTTGAGTCATGTATCAGGAGGTCTGCACCCTTTGCAGCCTCGATCACAGACCTGCATGGGCGTGTATCGCCGGTGTATACGACCTTCCGCCCGGGTCTCGGTGGCCCAACGACCTCCTCTGATCTGATCACCCTTCCATCGATTATGACCGACTCACCACGATGTAGCTTTGAAAACAGCGGCCCCGGTGGGACTCCAAGCTCTATCGCACGCTCCCTGTTGAACCTGCCAAGCCGCTCATCCTCCTCAAGCACATACCCGATACTCCTTATGCTGTGCTCGGTCCTGAAGGCCCGGATCTCATAACCAGACATCCTGATCACATCACCAGGGGATAGCTCCTTAACACGCACCTCAAATCTGGGTCTGAAGTTTCCCAGAGCCATAATGTGCCCCATGAGCTCCTCTGTACCCTTCGGACCATATACCGTCAGTGGCTCTCTCCTTTTCTGGAATGACATCGTTTGTATGACTCCAGGAAGCCCCAAAAAGTGGTCTGCATGTAGATGAGTCAGAAAAACAGATCCCAAACTTCCCATCCCGCTCTTTGTGCGCATCATCTGCTTCTGCGCCCCCTCCCCGCAGTCAAAGAGCATGAGGTCCCCTTCTCTATGTATGAGTATTGCGGAGGTGTTTCTCACAGGGGTTGGGAATGAGCCACCTGTTCCAAGGAAGCGTACACGAAGCATGATCCACCCTCTACATGATCGTTTTTAATTTTTTTCAAAGGTCTGGACTCTCTTTACCTCCCCTCGAGCATCTTTGAGATCGCATATGCCGGAAAGACATCTGAGATCTCCCTGCTATATCGCCGGGAGAGGGAAATAGACTCAAGACCGAGCTCTTCTGCCACTTCCCTGATCAGAAACTCACCTGTACCCCCACATACGACCAGATCGACCCCATAGCGGTGATAAATTGAACTTATAGCATCTTTTATCTCATTTTTCTGAGATGAGGCGATGTACCTCGCAATCTCAATGATGCGATCCATCCCGAGCTCTTCAACATCAGAGCATACAAGCCTCGCAAGTCTGCGCGAAGCCTCCTCTCTACTTTTCCCTCCCCCGGATGCATAGGGGTTTGGTGTATCACATGTGTACTTCTCCCGTCCGATCTTTCCCAGAACAAGATAAACATCCGCCATTATCGCAAAATACTCGGATGCAATCCTGCAGGGGATGCCATCAACCAGAACCCGATCGACGACCGTTGCAACGTTCGTCCGCAATATACCTGTGTAAATCAGTTCGCCCCGCTTCAACCGCTCAAGATCGGTCAGAGCAGCCCGGGGCTTGCCGGATAGGATGGGGATTATATCCGTTGTCGTGGACCCCATGTCAACAAATATGAGATCTTCAAACTCCGCTCCAAGAAACATCGATGACGCAAGCCAGTTTGAAGCAAAAAACATCTCGGGATGGGATCTGAGAAATACGGGGTCGTAGAACCTGCCATCAATTGCGAAAAAGTAAGCCTCTGGGAGAAGATCAGATATGATCCCTGAGATATGAAGGATACCTTCCTTTCTGGATAGAAATGAATCTGCAAGCTCACATGTCACTGTTACTCCCACAGCCTCAGGCTCAAGCCTATAGATTTCATCCTTCAGGAGACCTCCAAGATCTTTTCCCTTCCAGATTGGAAAGTAGATCGATCTTGCGTACCCGTTGGATGATGCGATCTTTGTGTTTGCACCGCCAATATCAAGTCCCAGTATCATTGAAACCACCTGGAAAATACACCTCTTGCAACCTCCTCAAGATTGATCCCGGTCAGGTTGAAGATGACATAAACACCGAGAAACGTTCCTATGAGACTCCCGATGTTTGCAAATGCCGCAACGAGAAGCACCCTGAAGATCGGGTTTCTCATGAGTTCTGATAAGCTCTCAACCTCGATCATCTTCCTTATATCTGATGGGGCTGGAGATCTCACCCATGCCTCAACAAGCCCTGCAAACCACCCTGCCGCTATCATTGGATACAGAGATGTGAGCCATGCAACTGCGAATGCTGTGAGAACCGAGAGGGGGTGACCCCGTGCAAGGATAACTCCGCCTGCAGATAGCACACCATTTATCACAATCCAGTACAGAAGTGCAATGAGAAGGAGCTTCAGCGGGGCACCCGAGGTCAGTATAATGATGAGCGTTACCATCAGAAATATAAAGACCCCGAGCCCGAATACCCTCCCGAGGTTGATCCTCCTCTTTGGAGAGGACGTTATATCTCCCATCTCTCTGATCAGATCCGGGTTCTCGAGGTACCTCCTGATCCCCTCCACATGCCCTGCCCCCACAACCGCAACGATATTCCCCTGAAGACGGAGCAGCTGATTCGCGATGTATGCGTCCCGCTCATCGATCAGGACCTCTGCAGCAGATGGCGAGAACCTTCTCAGCTCCTTTATGAGCTGTGATACGATATCAGCATCGGTAATCCTCTCGATCTCAATCTCATCTTTTCCAATACCAGCAATAGAGATGATGATCGCGAAAAGCATCTTGAGCTTCTCTCTCAGTTTCATCTTTCCCCAGAACCGCTGCATCGTGACCCCTATATCCCGATCAATGAGTGCAACAGGGATCCCACGCCTCTCTGCCTCCTCGATCGCAGCAAGCATATCCGCCCCTGGCTCAACCCCCAGCTCCTGCCCGATCTTCCGCTGTACGTAGGCAAGAAGGTAATGAAGAAGCAGGAGATAGATGTTTCCGCTCTTTATCACGTCCTTTATCGAGATCTCCTCCACATCTCCCTTGAGCGCCCGGTAGCGCGCGCGACATAGCTCAACCGCGACAACGTCTGGTCTGACCTCCTCTATCGCGTCACGAACCTCTCTCACACTCCTCTCAGATACGTGCGCCGTCCCAACGATCCTTATCCGTCGCTCTGGACCACATTCTATCTTATTATTGCCATCATCCATCTGAGTTCTCACCCTCTCAGGATCTCTATCGCCCGGATAAGGTCGGTCTTTGAGAGGATACCATCCAGTACTCCATCCTCAATAACAAGAACCCTACCGATGTTATGATCCGCGATCAGCCTGAGTGCTTCAGCGGCTGTTGCATCCGGGTTAATCGTTATAAGCTCTCTTGACATGATATCTCCGACCGTAATCTCATCATGCTTCTCACTCGGTACACTCTTCACGTCTGTGAGGCTCACAACCCCGAGAAGCTCTCCTGATCCCGGATCAACGACCGGATATCCCTTATGTCTATCCCGGAGCATGAACTCGATGAACTCTCTCACGGTCAGATAGGGACTCACGGTGACAAGCTCCTTTGTCATGATATCCCTCACCTTTATCCCCTCCATCGCGCTTTGTATGATCGTTGCAGACTCCTCCTCTGATGCTGCTATGTAGATGAAGAATGCGATCAAAATCAGCATCCATCCCCCGTGAAGAAGCCCGAATGCTGCCATCAGGATTGCAAAGATCTTTCCAACCTGAACGGCCTTTCTCGTGGCACTTATATAGGAACCCTCCTTCTTAACAAGGTATGCTCGCAGAATTCTCCCTCCATCCATCGGGAATGCCGGCAGGAGGTTGAAGAGTGCAAGCACGAGGTTAATTGCCCCCAGAGAGAATGAGAGTATCCCAAACCCCTTCCACCAGATCCCACCCGGAATTGTGTTGAATGGTATCTGGACCGCGATGAAGATAGTGGCAAGAAATATGCTCATAAGTGGGCCCGCGATTGCTATTCTCGCTTCAACCCTGGGATCCTTCGGTATCGTCCTCATCGATGCGATCCCACCGAAGATAAAAAGTGTGATCGAGTCGATCTTGACCCCATATCCCATCGCGACGTAGGAATGGGAGAGCTCATGTGCAATGACGCACCCAAACAGGACGACTGTCGTGAGAGTTGCAAGTGTCGCTCTTACAGCAAACGAATCAATCTCGGCAAAACCAAAAGGGGGAGGTTGTTGCATAAATATCAGAATGAATGGGGGGAGGATTAGAAGAAAGGTGATATGAAGCCTGATCGGTATGCCGAGTGCCCTACCGATCTCAATCGATGTTCGCATTCACTTATTAATATATATTCATCCTATTTAGCTTTAGTGCTGTTTTTGCATTGAGTGCGCCTGTACAGCCTGATCAAGCAACCCCCTCTCAATTGCCTTTTCAATCAGCTCTGCAATCTCGTCCCGACATGCTCTGAACGCATCAAGCCCCTCACCATAAGGATCGAAGACGCCCAACGGCTCATCAACACCATAAGCAAAACCCTTGAGCGTGTGTAGCCTGGATGACAGGTTAAACTCAGAGGCAAGCACATCATACACGTACTCATCCAGAGCAAAGATGTAAGATGCTTCTTCCACCATCCATCGCTCAAGAGGCCTCCTTCGATGATCTGTTATATCAATGCCCAGCTCTTCCATTGCCTTTATCGCATAAGGGTGAGCCCCACCATCAACTGCTCCGATACCGGCAGATAGAACCCGGATATCACCATCCACACGTGACCTGAGGATACCCTCTGCCATCGGGCTCCTGCACATATTTCCGTAGCACACAAAGACGATCATCTTACCTGACATCTGCCCTCACCTCACACTCTCATCAGACTTAACACTTTCCAAGTTCATCCATAACAGCACTCAATACAACATACCGCCTGAAAAGCTGCGAGAGATGGTTTCTCATCTCGGTTAGCACATAATGATCCACCTCAAAGCTAATCCGGTCATACGCGACGTCGGTGAGGATTAACCCTTCTGGAGGGGCAGGTTTGATTGAAGCAGGCTCTCCGTTGAGCAAACCCTCAAGCCATCCAATATCTCGTTCCCCGCTTCCTATCATGACCAGGGCACCCACAATTCTTCTCACCATCTGGCGCAGAAAGGCATCTGCCCGGATCTCAAAGATGATGAGATTTCCGGTTGAACGCGTGATATCAAGCTTATGAACCTTTCTTATCGTAGAAAACTCCTCTCCACGCTTTGAGAAGTTTGCAAAGTCATGCCTCCCGATCAGAAGCCTGGATGCCTCTTTCATCCGCTCAAGATTGAGTGAATCACCATAAAGTATGTAGCGATACTCCCGATAAAGTGCATCCCTCCTCGGATCAAAGGATGGGTCGACCTCAGATCTCGCCCATACCCATATATCCCTCGGGAGATGTGTATTGATGATCCTGGGGAGTGTGAGATTGTAGTCCTCTGTATCAAAGGCTATGACATGACCACAGGCATGAACTCCCCGATCAGTCCTTGCTGACGCGGCATACCTCGAACGTCTCCGATCAGAGATTAGCCCTGATGACTTAAGCCCCTCGATGATCGCTCCCTCGACGGTGAGTAGATCCGGCTGAACCTGAAAGCCGTGATATCCGGTCCCGATATACCCCAGCTTCAGCGCAACCCTCCTCACTCACTCACCCCCTCATCCGAAGAACCTCTCTGAACTCATCAGGGTTAAGGAGTATCACATGCCTCATATCATCAACGATCCTGGGGCATGCAGTATTTATATATGCATCCATCCCCAAGTTTATAAGTAGATCCTCCCTTACCTCATCAAGCAGGATCAGATGAGCCTCGATACTGTGATCTTTCGCCTCTTTCATGATCTCATCTGCGAGCTTCTTCCTGTACTGCCCCATCTTGTTCGATAAAACCACACCAAAAACCCTGGCGCCAAGAGCCTTTGCAATAGTCCCCCATCTCCTTCTGATCAAAGGCTCAGGATCGATAGTCTCAACCCTTCCTGTATAAGGGTCAGCTGCCACAACCCGCTTCTTCGTGATCCTGGCGATTCCCTCCGGGTGAAAGCGACCACTACCGATGAAAAGAACCTCCTCGGCCCGCTCATCTACCGCAGAGGCGTTGCACCCAAGGACCTGTCCTTCATACCTCAGGCCATCCCCGGAACCTTTCCTTATGAGAGGCCTCTTTCCAGCGGATGTGAGGATCTCCCCGGCATCTTTTATCATCCCGAGATGCTGGACGGTTGTTACGATGGATATAAGATTGCCTTTGAGGTACTTTATCGCAGACTCAACCACCGGGCGAATATCGACCGATGATCGCATCTCAACAAAGATTATCTTGCCCATGCTCTCTCCAGCATGCCCGAAGTGAAACAGGAGATCGACCATACCCAGGAGCTCTTTATCGATATCGCACGCACCGTAGGTTGGTCTCCCGGATATTATAACAGGGATCCCACACCTATCCTGTATCTCACCTGAGATTCTGCGTGCCTGCCTTATAAACCCCTCTGGAAGCTGTATTCCCACAGAATTTGCTCCCCTCTCCTTTATTGCATTTATCAGCCCCTCAATCGCAACCTCAAGGTCAGTTTCCTGTTGCATCTTTGAGATCATCCAGAAACTCCTGGAGGATGGGTTCTGTCAGGTGTGGCATTATGACAAGTCTCATGAAACCCTCCCTCGTCACAGAGACCCTCCAGCCGGACCGTTCAAGCTCCCTTATAACCTGCCTGAGATCTTTGACCTCAAGTGTCAGGACATTCATCACAGGCTCAACCGGTGGCACAACCCCGAATGAGCTTGCCCCATCTTTGAGCATCTTCGTCATCCTGATACACCGATCAACGACCCGTTTGAATCCTTTGAACCCGAGATATCTGAGGACTGCGTATGTTGCAGCAGCAGCAGCTCCACTCCTTGTCCCTGTCAGCGAGAACTGTGCCTTTGATGTGAGATACGGCGTTGGTGTTGAGAGAAGCTCCAGAAGCCTTTTGTCCTTGAAGAGAATCCCCCCTGCTGGTATCGTGCTCATCCCCATCTTATGTGGGTCGATCGTAATCGACGAGACCCCATCCACGGATAGATCAAATGGCGGGTGTGAATCGAGAAACGGTATCACAAAACCCCCGAACGCGGCGTCCACGTGGAGGAAGAGGTCATTCTCAAGCGCAATCTTTGCAAGATCCTCTATCGGGTCGATCTGCCCATATTCGGTCGTTCCAGCAATCCCAACAAGTCCGATTGTCCTGTCATCAATCAAATCCTCAACAGCAGCAGGATCCACCCTGAATTCACCATCAAGTGGTGCTTTTCTCACCTCAACCCGGAGAAGATCCCCGATCTTATCAAATGAGAAATGCGCAGAAGCTGGAACAACGATATTTTCACCATCCTTCCCTGAGGCATTCCTGAATGCCCTTATCGCCTGTATGTTCGATTCTGTTCCCCCGGTTGTGATGTACCCGGTTGCATCACGATCCCCAAGCAGAGCCGCGATCATGGAGATGACCTCCTCCTCTATCGCCTTTGTACCGGGAAACAACCCTGGATCCCCAAGGTTTGCCTCCAGAAAGAGGTTATGTGCGATTTTTGCGATCGGATGTGGGTGGGTACACATTGAACTCAGTATCCTCGTGTAGCCGAGATCCCTTCTCTTCAACTCCTCAAGCTCCGCAAGAACGTCCTCAAAGCATATCCCATCTTCCATCATCTAACTCTCCCTCTACCCCTGGATATATGAACCTTCCCGCGATCTGGGGTAATGCTCAAATAGATGAACCCACGTACAGATCGTGACGTTAATCCCAGATGGAGTGACTATGATGCGAAAGATCCTGCTTGACGAGGACGAGATTCCAAGAAGATGGTACAACATCCTGGCAGACCTGCCTGGATCGCTCGATCCGATGCTCAATCCTCAGACGTATGAACCTACGGAACTCCCGCCTTTTCTCTTTGCATCAGAGCTCAACAGGCAGGAGTTCAGCACCGATCGGTGGATCGATATTCCGGAAGAGGTGCTTGAAGTTTATCGTATATGGCGACCCACGCCCTTATACCGTGCAAAAAAGCTTGAAGAGGCGCTCAAAACCCCTGCAAAGATCTACTATAAATGGGAGGGGGTGAGTCCGCCTGGTAGCCACAAGCCGAACACTGCGGTTGCTCAGGCCTACTACAACATGAAGGAGGGCATTGAGCGACTGACAACAGAGACCGGAGCAGGACAGTGGGGTTCAGCCCTCGCATTTGCAACGAAGCTATTCGATCTTGAATGCATGGTCTACATGGTCAGGGTGAGCTATGATCAGAAACCATACAGGAGGGTGCTGATGGAGGCATGGGGTGCGGAGGTTGTACCATCTCCGAGCAACAGAACAAAGACCGGGCAGAAGTATCTCGAGGAGGATCCTGACTCACCCGGGAGCCTGGGTGTCGCGATATCCGAGGCGGTTGAGGATGCTGCAACGAACGATAATACCCATTACACGCTTGGCTCTGTCTTAAACCACGTGATACTGCATCAGACGATCATGGGGCTTGAGGCGAAAAGGCAGTTTGAGATGATCGATACGTATCCTGATGCAATCTACGGGTGTGTCGGGGGTGGAAGCAACTTCTCAGGAGGAGCTTTTCCATTTCTGGGTGATAAGCTCAGGGGAGAACGGAAGGAGCTTGAGGTTGTGGCCTGTGAACCTACTGCATGCCCCACACTCACAAAAGGTATATATGCCTACGACTTTGGAGACTCTGTCGGTCTTGCACCGATTGTGAAGATGTACACACTCGGGCATGATTTCATTCCTCCTAAAATCCATGCAGGTGGGCTCAGGTATCATGGCGATGCCCCGGCCCTGTGCAGGCTGGTGAATGATGGGTACATACGGGCTGAGGCGTATCACCAGACCGACGTCTTTGAGGCTGCGGTACTTTTTGCACGAACAGAGGGCTTTGTCATCGCGCCCGAGACGGCCCACGCTCTTAAAGGCGTGGTAGACGAGGCGATACGGTGCAGAGAAAGTGGAGAGGAGAAGACAATATTCTTCCTTAACTCCGGGCATGGCCACTTCGATCTCTCATCATACGCTGCATACTTTGAGGGGAAGCTTGTTGATTATGAGTATCCGGCAGAGCTTGTAAAGCGAGCGCTTGAGAACCTGCCAAAGGTTGGGGTATGAAGGGATACATCGAGAAGATTACAGGAGGGGAGGACCTCACCCTGGATGAGGCAGAAGATCTGATGGAGAGGATCCTGACTGATGCCACGGATAGCCAGATTGCATCGGTTCTGATCGGGTTGAAGATGAAAGGAGAGACCGCATCTGAGATAGCAGGTCTTGCAAAGGGGATGAAGAAGAAGGCATCATTGATCTCCCCGAACCTCTCCCCTCTCATCGATACATGCGGTACAGGTGGGGATGGTTCACATACGATAAATATCAGCACAATCGCCTCGATCGTCGTTGCATCAGGCGGCGTTGGTGTTGCAAAGCACGGTAACTACTCGATCACATCAAGGTGCGGGAGTGCGGACGTCCTGAAGGCCTGTGGAGTCAGGATAGACCTCGAACCTGTGGAGGTTCAACGGATGATCGAGGAGGTTGGGATCGGTTTCATGCTTGCACCGATCTTCCATCCTTCGATGAAGCGAGTTGGATCGATCAGACGTGAGATCGGGGTTAGGACCGTATTTAATATACTTGGGCCGCTCACAAACCCCGCGAATGTGAAGCGCCAGATGATAGGGGTCTTTGACCCGGATCTTTGCCTGCTGATCGCAGAGGTTTTGAGGGAGCTTGAATCACATCATGCACTCGTCGTGCACGGTTCGGGGCTTGATGAGATCACAACAACCGGTCCTACCGAGATCGTTGAGTTGAAAGGGGGTAAGATCGAATCTTTCGTAATCACACCGGAGGACTACGGGCTCAAACGGGCAAAGCTTTCTGATCTTGAGGGGGGAGACGCCGAGTACAACTCGATGGTGATGTACGAGATACTCAGGGGTAAAAAGGGATTCAAACGGGATATCGTTGCCCTGAATGCTGCTGCAGGGCTTTATATAGGTGAGAAAGCACACGATCTTAAGGAAGGGCTTGAGATTGCGGAGAACCTCCTTGATGAGGGGATAGCCCTCAAGAAGCTCGAAGAGATGATCGCGTTTGGATGACCTTCATCAAGATCTGTGGTATAAGGACTGAGCAAGATCTCAGGATCGTTGTTGGGGCAGGTGTTGACGCTGCAGGATTCATCATCGAGGTTCCTGTTGAGACTCCCAGAAAGATCAGCAGATGGACTGCATCAGGGCTTGTGAGATCACTCCCGGGGGATGTTCTTGGTGTTGCGGTGCTCATGCCAGCCTCTATCGATGAAGCGGTCGAGATCATCGATCTGGTTGAGCCTGACATGGTTCAGATTCACTCTGATATGGACCCTAACAGGCTTTATGAGCTTAAAGAAAGGTGTGATCTACCCCTCATAAAAGTGCTCGGTATCCGGAGGGGTGTTGACCGGGAGACGATATTATCAGAGGTTGATCATGTATCAGGTGTTGTTGACTTTATCCTTCTTGATACAAAGTTGAACCAGAGATCCGGAGGGACCGGGGAGGTTCATGACTGGAGTGTGAGCCGGGAGGTTGTAAGATCCTCTCCGGTTCCTGTCATACTTGCAGGAGGGCTTAACCCCCTGAATGTTGGAGATGCGATAAAATTCGTTCGGCCCTATGGGGTTGATACAGCATCAGGGGTTGAGACCGGGGGGAGAAAGGATCCTGATAAAGTAAGGCGGTTTGTTGAGGCTGTTAGACGATCCGGAGGCTGAAGTCAAGCCATACCGCATGGTGTGTGATTGCACCGACCGAGATGACATCAACACCACTTGCCGCATACTCACTCACATTATCGAGTGTGATCCCACCTGATGCCTCAAGAAGGACCCTCTCCCTCAGACCACGTGCTTCAAGTGAGCTTATAGCCTCCCTTATCTCATCCGGACGCATATTATCAAACATTATAACATCTGCACCGAGCTCTGCAGCCCGGAGTGCATCCTCGGCAGCTGTAACCTCAACCTCAACCTTTTTCGTGAAGCTAACCCCCTTTCCGAGCTCAATCGCACGTTCAAGCCCGATTAATGCGATATGGTTCTTCTTTATCATCACCATATCAGCTATGTTGAACCTGTGGGGATCTCCTCCTCCTGCAACAACTGCACGTTTCTCGAAAATCCGAAAGCCAGGAGTGGTTTTTCTTGTTGCAGCAATCTTAACAGGTGCAGCTCTCTTCACAAACTCGTGGGTGAGGGTCGCAATACCGCTCATTCTACCGAGAAAGTTTAAAGCAAGTCGTTCAGCCTTTAAGATATCTCTGCAATCGCCTTTCACCCTCAGAACCACATCCCCCTTCCTGATGGGGTCACCATCCTCAAAGCATAGATCTGTCAGGAGGTTGAAGTACTCAAATACAGAACCTGCCTCCCTGATGCCTGAGAGAATTCCATCCTCTTTGACAACGATCTCAGCCTTTGCCTCACCTTCTGGCATGAACTCGATATAACCTCCGAGATCTTCCTCGATAAACCGTTCTATCACACCCTTCATGCTTATCCCGGCTATGAGTTCTGCTCCATCCATTTTAGATCTTTTGTACCTGATACCACTACGGTAAGTTTTTATGCAATGGTGGAGAAGTGAGAGGAGGAAAGAACCTGAAAGCTCAAAGCTCTGCGGGGATAGCCAAGTGGCCAAAGGCGCAGGACTTAAGATCCTGTACAGAAGTGTTTCGTGGGTTCGAATCCCACTCCCCGCATCGGTTTAATCGAGTAAGAAAATCCTGTCCTAACTCATTCCTCCAAACGGCATCCCGCCATGGAGAGATGCACGCCAGATCTGCACTGCTTTTCTCGCCCGCCTGGGGTTATCAAACCCGGAGTTTATCTTATCATCTGTGGTATCTCCTATAAGTGGATCCACCGTACCTTTCTCGATGTTGGCAACCCATATCATCGTGTCATTGATCGGATACTCATCCATCCTCCTGATGAAATTCACAAAAGCCCAGGGTGTTTTCTCGGTTGGGACGACGATCACATTACCCTCTCCTTCAAGCTCCTCGAGCCTCTCCCCTGCGATGTTTATCGTGGGAAGCAGATGGAGATTTAGTGTCTTAAACCCCTTTTTCTCTGCCAGAATTCTATCTTTTTCATCCAGAACCTCTGTTCTGTACCCGGCTTTCTGTAGAAAGTCTATGATGACTGATCTGAAACGATCAAAGTCAATTCGCATCTCAACAAGGCGTAAATAGGCATCTGCAATCTCTGCCTCCATATAGGTGTGGCTTGGAGGGCAGTAAAAGATCTCGCCCAGATAGTTTATCTTAACGTGAAGATCAGGAGAGAAGATGGAGAGCTTCTCATGTGTCGTGATGCTCTCAAATATAAGTTCCTCAAGGCTCCCCCCGAACTTATCCTCCATCTCTTTTCTGCTTCCCTCTTCGATCCTGGAGACCTCTTCAGCGATCTTGAGGCGCAACTCCTCCTCAGATAGCACCTTGTAGGCATTGATATACCTCAAGAGTCGCTTTAACGTCTCAATAAGCTCGTCATTGTTACCCATCAGATCACCACATGCGTACTTCACAGGAGATCTTAAAAATCTTTTTGAGCTCTCATACCTTAGGAGATGTGATGGGGGTAGAGGATAAGATCAGGGAGATCGAGGAGGAGCTAAGAAAGACACCGTATAACAAGGCCACTCAGTACCATATAGGCAGACTCAAAGCCAGGCTATCCAGGCTGAGGGATGAAGCAGTCAAGAGATCCTCGAAGAAGAGCCAACACAATGGATACTCAGTTAAGAAGACGGGTGATGCTACGGTTGTGCTTGTGGGACCGCCATCTGTCGGAAAGTCCACGATCCTTAACAGGCTAACTAATGCGACCTCTGAGGTTGCATCGTATGACTTTACGACACTAAATGTGATTCCTGGAGTTACAGAGATCCATGGGGCAAAGATCCAGCTTCTTGATGTACCGGGACTGATAGAAGGGGCTGCGCTTGGGAAGGGGCGGGGGAGAGAGGTGATCTCTGTTGTAAGATCTGCGGATCTGATCCTCCTTGTTACAACAGTATTTGAGATCGAACAGCTTGATACGCTCGAGAAAGAGCTTTACGATGCAGGCATCAGGCTGAACATTCAGCCACCAGATGTCAGGATCATAAAGCGTGATCGGGGCGGGATCAGGATCAACAAGACCCCAAACGTCAGGATGGATGATACCCTGATAAAAGCAGTCCTCGGGGAATATAAGATACACAACGCTGATATTATAATCAGGGAAGACCTGACAATAGATCGATTGATAGATGCAATCCTTGCAAACAGGATATACCTCCCGTCAATCAGGGTCATAAACAAGATAGATCTGATCGGTCGGGATGAGCTTGAGCCACTGAGGGGGATGCCGGATACGGTACTGATCTCTGCTGCGACTGGGGAAGGGCTAAATGATCTAAAAGAGATGATATTCAGGGGTTTAGGGTTTATCCGTATCTATATGAAGCCTCCCGGGAGAAAAGCAGATTTAGAGCATCCTCTAATTGTTAAAACAGGTGCAACAGTCGCTGATGTGGCAGAAAGGATCCATCGAGATCTTAAAAGGAACTTCAGGTATGCTCAGGTCTGGGGAAGCTCTGCAAAGCACGATGGACAGCGGGTGGGACTCACACACAGGCTTGCAGATGGTGATATCTTAAGGATTGTGAGCTGAGTTTTTAGCGAGATAATGCCAGATCAAGCGCATCCGCCTCATTCACCCAATGTCCGACCTTCGGTCAGACGAGTCCTGCCGAAGGCAGGACTATCGCTCTTTGAGCGAGAACCCAGCCGAAGGCTGGAAGTCCAGCTGGAGCGTAGCGGAATGCTGGACATTTGAGGATGAACTTTGTGAAAGCTCATACCGTGTGGGGATATGGTGTGCCTACATTGCATCCCACACACCCTCTTCCTGCCATCTTCTGAACCTTCTCCATGCGGTGACATAAGATCCATATTCTCCTGGCATATCCATCCATTTACATCCTGTTGTAAGGACATAAAAGATGCCGTTGAGCGTTTTCCTGTCATCTGCTCTCGGTCTTCCTGTTGGAGCGGGTGGTGGAAGGAGTGGTTCGATAAGTTCCCATTCCTCATCAGTCAATTCCTCAAATTTCATATCATCCCCTCAGGACCTGTTAATTTGTTATTGAGGGGGGAAGCAAAGCATGGTTAATAGAAGATTCAGGATGGTATTGTTTTCAATTTGGAATCCGGGAAATATCACACCTATTTGACCGATATTACACTTGTGAAATATTGGATAGAGGACATAGCATGCCTGTACGCTGCGAGATGGGAAATTGAACTGGTATGCTTGATTTGGATCGCTATCCTGACGTTGATCTGCTCACGCAGGATACTCCGCCTGATTCAGATAAATCCCGAAAATACCAAGCGATACACGCATTTATGTTGGGCAAAAGTCTTCATCGAGCAAGCAGACCGATTGCTAACAGAAGTACTCTGTGGGGCTGAAACTGGATATGCTCACTTTATATTACCTCGGTGGGGATGTGATCCCAATTTCAATCGAGAGAGGCTGATGGAGATGGGTTACTTAACTGAAGGCACATGCAATTTCCTCCCCCTCACGACAGAGATATATATCACCTTGGAAGAGATAAGAGTGAGAGAGGAGGAGCGGCTGTCGGTAGGCTCTCTGAGCCGGCTGAGGAAAGTCCCCCCACCAGCTGGAGACACGAACACCGGAAGGTGTAGGGCGAGAGTCCTGGCTCTGGCACAGAAACGACACGGCACTGTGTTAATGCGATGATGCAGAGATGCTGAGGTCGCACAGCTGCCGATGAAACGGCGAATCCTCGTGGGTGCAAGCCAATCTGGGTAGATGAGATCCAGCCGATACCCAAGTAGGGCGCGAAGATAGATGCCGCTTAAAACAGAAGGGGGCTTACCATCCTCACTCACACTCCTTCACCTGCACCGGAAAGATCCCCAAGCTCAAGCCCGAGCTCTTTTGCTTTAAGCACCCTTCGCATGATCTTGCCACTCCTTGTCTTTGGGAGGTGCTTCACAAACTCAATCTCCCGGGGTGCAGCGTGGGCCGCAAGCCCCTTCTTCACAAACTCAATGAGCTCATCTTTAAGCTCCTCGCTCTCATCCACACCTCTTTTAAGCACGACAAACGCCTTTATGATCTCACCCCTTACGGGATCAGGCTTACCTATAACCCCTGCCTCAACGACCACTGGGTGTTCCACGAGCCTGCTTTCAACCTCGAATGGCCCCACACGTTCACCTGATGTATTTATGACATCATCAACCCGTCCATGGAAGTGAAAGTAGCCCTCCTCATCCATATAGGCAGCATCTCCAGTTAAAAACCATGGATCGAACCTGAAGTACTCCTTGAACTTCTCCTCGCGCCCCCATATCACTTTCATCATCGAAGGCCACCCCTTCTTTATCACAAGGTTCCCGACCTCATTCACACCAAGCATCCTCCCCTCATCGTCAAGTATCGCAGCCTCAACCCCTGGAAATGGTTTTCCCATCGATCCTGGCTTAATTGGCATTGAAGGATAGTTTGAGATCATGATCATTCCCGTCTCTGTCATCCACCATGTATCATGGATTGGTTGAGTGTAGACCCTCCGCGCCCAGTGGATCACCTCGGGATTCAGCGGCTCACCCACGCTGAAGATTAGCCTCAGGCTTGAGAGATCAAACTCTGATGCTACCTCCTCTCCCTCGCCCATGAGAAGTCTCAGAGCTGTGGGTGCCGTATACCATACCGTAACCCTTGCACGCTCGATTGTTTCGTACCATCGCCTGGCTGTGAACCTTCCCTTCCGAACGATCGTTCCAACCCCGTTCAGAAGTGGTGCAAAGATCCCATAGGAGGTCCCTGTAACCCATCCTGGATCTGCGGTACACCAGTAGTTATCATCATCTCTAAGGTCCAGAACCCACTTTCCAGTCTGATAATGCCCTACAATCGCCCTCTGGACATGTAAAACCCCCTTTGGCTTTCCTGTTGAGCCCGATGTATAGTGAATTAGAAGCGGGTCTTCAAGATCAAGCCAGACAGGTTCAAACTCCCCACGCTTGCTCCTCATCTCATCAAAGCTTATCTCATCCCCCGAAGTATCACCCGACACGATTACATGCTTCAGGCTTGCGATCTCATCCTTCGGAACCCGGTCCTTCAGGGTATCAGATGTTACAACCGCGACAGGATCACAGTCCCCCATACGATCAAGAAGCCCATCTCGCATGAAAGCTTCAAAGACGGGGACTGGTATTGCACCAAGCTTCAGTATCCCGAAGAACGCGATGTAAAGCTCAGGTGAACGTGGCATGAATATGAAGACACGATCACCCTTTACGATCCCGAGATCCTGAAGCAGGTTTGCAAATCTTCCCGAGGCAGCAGAAAGCTCTCTGAAGGTGTACTTCTCCTCTTTCTCATCATCAAGGTAGTGAAGTGCAACCCTGTCTCCAAGTGTCCTTACATGCCGATCCACAGCCTCATAAGCAGCATTTACCTTGCCTGTCCTTGACCACTCGAAGGTCTTCTCTGCATCATCCCAGCTGAAGGTACTATACGCCTTCTCATAATCACCCATATTTGAATCAGGGTTTTGTGGAGGTAATTTTTCCATCATCTTTCCCTCCTTTACTTCATCCAATTATTCTTCATATATTTAAATGATAGTAGTGCTTTTATATCTTCTGTGAAAACTTATGGTGATGAGGGCATTTGAAAAGATCTTTTTAGATCACCTGCTTGCCTCAGGAGCGCTTAAGTTTGGTAGATTCAGGTTAAAAAGCGGGAGGGTCTCATCCTATTTTATTAATCTTGGGGCTGCAATGGCCACAGGCAAAGGCGCATCCCTGATCGCAGAAGCATACACTTCGAAGATTCTCGCAGATCTCGGTCTGAGTTTTGACTATATACATGGGCCCGCGTACAAGGGGATTCCAATAGCAGCCCTTGTCTCAGCGAGGCTCTATGAGCTTGAAGGTGTGGATAAACGGTGGGGGTATGACCGCAAAGAGATGAAGGATCACGGTGATAGGGTGGATGAATGGTTTGTGGGTGGGATAAATAGAGGAGATCGCGTCCTGATGCTTGACGATGTCCTCTCTGATGGGGGGACAAAGGTTGAACTCTTCCGGCGGCTCATTGAACTTGGCCTCGAACCTGTTGCAGTCATAGTTGGGGTGGACAGGAGAGAGATCAAGGATGAGAACAGAAAGTGGTTTGATGAGATGGGGGTCAGGGTACTATCTATCTTGAGTGTGGAGGACCTCCTTGAGCATGCCAAAAGTGAGAAAGCTTAATCAGGATAGTTCATTTCTTTTTTCATCCGCTCCCATTCTTTATCCGTGATTCTGGAACGACAATAATATCCATTTGCGTGGTTTCGACGATAATCCATCATGTTCCCAAGGTTTATCGCCATCAGGAGCATCAGAAACGTCACACCGCTTACAAGTCTTGGATCAATGAAAGGATCCCCTATCTTCATGAATATCCAGTTGTCCATGGCTGCGAGGATGCCTGCAACAGTGAAAACACCGTAAAAACCATTTATCGTCCAGTACATACTTTCCTTTGAGATATACTGGACGAGAAGCGGTACTGATAAGATCATAAAGCATACTGTGATTTTAAAGATGAGTAGTGTGGCTGCACCGTAGGATATGACAATCTCCCTGAGAAAAGGATTGAGTTCTGACATTACTCCCTTCTCATTGATCATTATAGCGGCAGTCAACCCATCCAGCAGTCCAAAGCTCAAAATCCCACTTATAAATAGAATCTTGTGGGATAGACACGATTCGTACTCATTTTCCCCCCTTTCCATCTTAATCCCCCTTTTATCTAAATCTTCTTGAGAAAACAATAAAAAGTATTCCATATTGCTCAAAATTTACAGCCAGTAGTATAAATAATAGCTTCAAATATTTGGTCGTAATATCTCCAAAGGTCTACAAAAATATGAAAGTCCGAACGCCGGGGTTGGGATTCGAACCCAAGTGTTCCAGGGGAACAACAGGTCTCGAGCCTGCCGCATTAGTCCACTCTGCCACCCCGGCATAAAAGAGCGCCCGGTGCTAAATGAACCCCCGATCTTAATAATCTTTTCCGTCAAATAGAGAGGGGTGTCGTGGAAGAAAAGTGAGGGGTTTATATAGGAAGAGGTTAGAGATTTCCTTAAAATCAATAATAACGGAGGGATTAGAGATGGAGATAAAGAAAATTACGGTTCTGGGAGCCGGTCTCATGGGTAATGGGATCGCTCAGGTTTGTGCACAGGCAGGATATGAGGTCATCATGAGGGACATCGAAGATAGATTTGTCGAGAACGGGATGAACACAATCAAGAAGAACCTCCAGAAGGCAGTCGAGAAGGGGAAGATGGGTGAAGATGAGATGAACGCAGTTCTCGGGAGAATCACCGGTTTGACCGACCTTAAGGAGGCTATGAAAGACCCTGATCTTGTGATTGAGGCAGTACCTGAGAACATGGATCTTAAAAAGAGCATTTATTCAGAGATAGATGCTCTTGCACCTGAGAAAACAATCTTTGCCTCGAACACATCGAGCCTCAGCATAACAGAGATGGCGTCAGTGACCAAAAGGCCTGAGAAGTTCATCGGGATGCACTTCTTCAATCCTGTTCCGGTGATGAAGCTTGTTGAGCTGATAAGAGGGTTTTTAACCTCAGATGAGACGCTTGAGACTGTCAGGGAGGTTACAGAAAAGCTCGGAAAGACTCCTGTTGTCTGTACAGACTCGCCAGGGTTCATCGCAAACAGGATTGCACTCCCGATGCTCAATGAGGCATATTACGTGCTCATGGAGGGCATTGCAACCCGGGAAGATATCGATACCGCGATGAAGCTCGGATATAACCATCCGATGGGGCCCCTTGAGCTCTCAGATCTTGTGGGGCTTGACACGATCCTCTCGATACTCGACATATACTACAAGGAATTTGGTGATCCGAAATACAGGGCGTGTCCACTCCTGCGCAAGATGGTGAGGGCCGGGCTCTACGGACGAAAGAGTGGAAGAGGGTTCTACGATTACACGAAGTAAGAACCCCTTTTATTCTTCTTTTCTGATACAGTTAGGTTAAGATGTCCTCTATCCACTGAGAACTTTGATTTACCCCCTCCCCACACCGGTCAAAACCTGAACCAGACCATCTCATGAATAATAAGTGCCACTGAGACCGGATCCCCTCCTCGATCCCCATCCTTCACACCTGTTTTCCCCTTCCTGATCCGTAATTGGCGATAGCTTACGCTAAGCCGCCTCCCGGCGTTTTATCGTGGTGATATGATAGAGATTGAAGGAAAACGCGGTGAATACCCGGAGTGTGCCCGCGGGTTGCCCGTTTCATCGCAGGCACACCATATGCCCACACGGCATGAGCTTTTACAAAGTTCATCCTCAAATGTCCAGCATTCCGCTACGCTCCAGCTGGACTTCCAGCCTTCGGCTGGGTTCTCGCTCAAAGAGCGATAGTCCTGCCTTCGGCAGGACTCGTCTGACCGAAGGTCGGACATTGGGTGAATGAGGCGGATGCGCCTCATTACGCAGGGGTAGAGGGGATGCAATGTAGGCTTTTCCAAAAGCCCACACGGCAAAATGTCCTGCCTTCGGCAGGACGAGTCCGATCGAAGATCGGACGCAGGGGTAGAGGGGATGCAATCCCCCTTATGAGGCGGATGCGCCTCATTCTGGAGCAGGTTGCCTGTAGAAGCAAGGTTAGGTGTTGCATTCAAGCTTTTTGATGAGGTGGTTGGGAATGAGAGGTAGGGTTTATAAGGTCAAAAATTTCAGGACTACACAGCAACAGGCTCCATATATTCGGGAAAAATGTATTCATTGCTTCTTCTTCTGCAATCCTTAGAAGAAATCCAGTGAAGCGTATTTATAAACCCGATTCTCACAAGAAGATCAACAGTCTCACGAGTTAGAGCTATTGTGGAATTGAAAGCTGCGTTAAAAAGAGCGGCAAATTTGTACATGTTATCAATCCAATGACCATAGTCCTCGTCGCTTGAGGGAAATAAGCCCTGTCTGTCTTTTACCTTGCAATAAAGCCAGGCGATGTATCTCTCTTCCTGCGAAGCTTTCTTAAGTCTTTCAAGCGTTCTCTCCCTTAAAACTTCCCCATATCTCTCATTTATCGTTTTCCTGATATCTCCCCCAAATTTCAGATATCCAGTAGCAAAATCAATCCCGGCATCTTCTATTTCATGGATTAGCTTATTGTAAATCTCTCTGCCTTATCAGGATCAAGATCGTATCGCTTCTCTATATTCCCTTCGATCAGTCCATGATCTGGTGAACAACCTTTTCTAATTGCCGCCGTATAGCTTGTAGGATTTCTGGCCCACTGATACAGGGCGTCTAACATCACAACGTCATCTTTAAACTTATCAACCAGCCCTTTGGCCTCTTCACTCATGGAAGATTCCCCTCTGATTACATAATGCTAAGAGCATTTATTATTATCTTTCCCCCCAACAACCCTCCTCACCCTATCCACCGCAACTCCAATATAGTTCCTGTGATCAAGCACCCTGTCGATCTCATCCTCGCTCAAATACTCGCGTACAATAATATTTTCAAGCAGAACATCCCTCAACCCTACCCCTCTCTCAACCGCCTCCATCGAAAGCTCCCTTATAAGCTCATGCGCGCGCTGTCTGCTCATGCCCTTTCTGGTGAGCTCGATCATGACAGCCTCTGCCATATCCAGACCTTGCATGAGCTTGAGATTTGCTTTGATACGGTCATGGTGTAAGACCAGCCCCTTCAGGATCCTGGTCGTGAGTACAATGATATGATCGGTCAGAATACAGCTTTCAGGAAAGATCACACGCTCGGATGATGAGTTTGTGAGATCTCGTTCCTCCCACAGCGTGTTGTTAAGAAGGGCCGGCTCAACCATACCCCGGACAATCCTTGCAAGCCCGCATACCTGCTCACTCTTGATGGGGTTCCTCTTGTGGGGCATCGTGGATGATCCAACCTGACGCTCACCGAATGCCTCTGAGACCTCGCCGATCTCACTTCTCTGGAGGTTTCTTACTGTTGTACAGATCTTATCAAGCGTTGTTGCGATGCTGGCAAGCGCAAATACAAACTCCGCATGACGATCACGCTGGATGACCTGGTTTGTGATCTCAGCAGGTTTAAGCCCCAAGATCTCCATAACTCTCTGTTCAATCTCAATTGCATGCGCTCCTAAGGGTGCTCCGGTCCCAACAGCCCCGCTCATCTTACCCACCGCGATCCTGCCCCTGATCTCACCCAACCGCCCGATATGCCGCCTCACCTCCATCGCCCAGAGCGCAAACCTCATCCCGTAGGTTGTGGGAACCGCGATCTGTCCATGGGTACGGGCAACACATACAAGATCCTTCGTCCCCTCTGCAAGGTCAAGCAGGGTCCTCTCAAGCTCCCTGAGCCTTGTTGTGATCAGGTCAAGTGAGTCCCGGAGCATGATGGCAAGCGCGGTATCAACGATATCATACGAGGTTGCGCCAAAATGCACCCACCTACCTGCATCACCCGCACACTCACTCAGGGCAAGGACAACCGCCATGAGGTCATGATCTATCTCAGCCTCAATCTCCTTGACGCGGGCAAGCTCAACCTCATCCACCGCCTGCCTGATTCTTTCTGCTGCATCCTCCGGAATCAATCCAGCTTCGGCCTCTGCTGCTGCAAGAGCTGCCTCAACCGCGAGATACGCCCTCAGCCTTGAAGTCTCCTCCCAGATTGCCTTCATCTCAGGCGTTCCATACCTGAACTCAATCGGGTGTATCGACATTGTTACCTATCTTGATCTCATATTCCTGTATCACAGGGTTTGCAAGAAGCATCCTGCACATCTTATCAACCCGCTCACGGGCAAGATCAGGGTCATCACACTCAAGCTCGATCCTGTAAGTCTTGATAAATGAGACGGATCTTACCTCACCAAACCCAAGCTCACGAAGCGCCTTGGCGGTTGTTGCGCCCTCAGGATCTGCAACCCCATGCTTCAGGTGGATCTGAACGACTGCCTGTATCATTTACTACGCCCGCTCTGTCGCGAGTATTCGCCTGATGACATCATCCCTCGGTGTGTTCTCGATGAAAGCGACTTTATTTCGGTCAAAACCCATCAAGAGCGCGAGAACCTGGTTGTAGTAGAAGACAGGGGTTGAGAAGTCTTCCCCCTTCTCTCGAAGCTGCATCTGCCCGAGATCGAACTGCATGTGGCAGAACGGACATATATCAATGAGCATATCAGCCTCAAGCTCCTTAATCTGGACCATCTTCTTCCGCATGATTGAGAGTGAAAGATCCCGATCGTTCGCGAATAAACCGCCCCCGGCACCACAGCAAGTGTGTTTCTCAGGGAATTCGAGACTCTCCGCGCCCCACGCTTTCACAAGATCGTCCAGCATGTGGGGCTTCTCAGGATCGTCGAGCTCCTCAACCCGGTACGGGCGGAGGACGTGACATCCATAATGAACCGCGACCTTGAAACCCTCTAAACGATCATTGGCAATCTTCTTGATCCGATCCACACCGATATCCTCATACACAACCTCAACAAGGTGCTTGACCTTTGCCGTTCCCCGGTATTCCCGCCCCATCTCTGATAATATCTCATTAACACGACTTTTTCGCTCTGGATCAGACTGAAGAAGCTTGTTTGCCCAGTTAAGTGAGCCCTGACATCCACCACAGAAGGTCATGACGTCAAGGCCAAGCTCCTCCGCGATCGATATGTTTCTCGCAGATACTGTAAGGGCTGCAAGCTCATCAAAATTCTTGAACCCTGCCCCTGGTGCCGGGCAGCACGTTGCACCCTCCATATCGACAAGCTCAATGCCAAGCTCCTTAAACGTAAGCCTGATCGAGTTCTCGATGTCAGGATACCTCAGAGGTCCGATACAGCCGAGATAAAGTGCATATGATGTCATTTCACCCCTCCAGCTCCATTTTTTCCCAGTTAAACCTGATTATCTCGGCAATACCCCGTTTTTTAACGATTAACTGAATCTCCCTGATCGCTTCAGGATAGGTTGCAGCGGTCGGCGGCCTTGCTGGAAGCCCCATTGCCTCACGCTTCTTCTCGATCTCCTCGAGGCTTGGAACAGCGTGACCGAACTTTGTGATGTTTGCAGATGTATTTCTGGACGCCTGAGGTGTGTAGCCCTCACGGGCTGCGACCCTTCTCAGGGCAAGGATCACATCTGTTGGCTTTGCATCCTGTGGACAACGATCAAAGCATGTAAAGCAGGTTGTACAGCACCAGATATCCTTCGCCGGTAGGACCTGTTCACTCAACCCAAGCGCGGCCTTTCGCATGATTCGCCGTATACGAAAGAAGAACTCGGTACCTACAGGACAATCAGAGCTGCACGTCCCGCATTGATAACATGCAAGTAGGTCGATTCCTCCAAACTCCTTTACCCGCTGAGGCAATGTCCTATCTGCATTTTTAAGCTCGATTACTTCCATTAAAAATCACCTACGTCGCCCCAAATGCATCTATCTGAGCCATTATCTGCATATCCATGAAGTGATTCATCGTTATGGCGCTTGATGGGCACCCACACCCACAGACGCCACAACCCTTGCACTTTGCCTCATTGATCCTTGCAACAAGCGCACCCCTCTCATTCACAACAAGCTCTGGAACCTCGTAGGGACAGGCCGCAACACACACGCCACATCCACTGCATATAAGCTCGTTGACCTTTGCGATCGTCCCTTCTGACTCGATGAAAGGTCTTGAAAGAACCGTACATGCACGGGAGACCGCGGCACACGCCTGTGAAACCGTCTCTCCAATGAGCTTCGGTGAGTGTGCAAGCCCACAGAGGAACACCCCATCTGTTGCAAAATCAACAGGTCTCAGCTTTGCATGGGCCTCGAGGAAGAAGCCATGCTCGGTGAGTGGAAGCTTGAGGAGCTCTGAGATGCGGGGATTGTCCGCTGCAGGTATCGTTGCAGCACTCAGGACCAGAAGATCGGGCTCGATTATGAACTTCTCCTTCAGGAGCTGATCAACAACCCCGACCTTAAGCAGATCGCCATCCTTTGTAACCTCTGGCTTTTCATCCTTTTCATATCTGATAAATATCACACCAAGATCCCTTGCACGTCTGTAGTACTCCTCCTTGAAGCCATAGGCCCGTATATCTCGATAAAGTATGTAGACATCTGCATCTGGATAATTCTCCTTTATAACGATCGAGTTCTTTATCGCGGTTGCACAACAGACCCTTGAGCAGTACGTCCTCTCCTCCTCTCTCGATCCAACACACTGGATCATCACGACGGTCTTTCCAGAGAGATCGAGCTTGCCCTCATCCATCAGCTCCTCAAACTCATGCTGGGTTACAATCCGCTCATCTTCACCATAGAGGTACTCCTTCGGTTTATACTCCTCAGCCCCGGTTGCAACGATGATGACCCCACAGCCGATCTCCCGTTTCTCGCCATTTCTCGATAGATTTACCTTGAAGTTCCCGATGTAGCCCTCGATCGAGTCGATCGTCGTTGATTTCATCACCTCGATCATCGGGTTTGTCTCAACCTCCTCGATCATACGCCTGAGAAGCTCCTGTGGATCTTCGCCCGATAGGCTGTATCGTATAGATCTTAAATTTCCACCAAGCTCTGCCTCCTTCTCAATGAGATACACCCGGTATCCCTGTCTGGTCATCTCACTTGCTGCGGTCATCCCCGCGATCCCACCACCGATCACCATACATTCATGGTTCATCTCGATCGGGATTGTCTTAAGGGGTTGTAACATGTTTGCCTTTGCAACTGCCATTCTTACAAGGTCCTTAGCCTTCTCAGTCGCCTTTTCAGGCTCATGCATATGGACCCAGGAGCACTGATCCCTGATGTTCGCCATCTCAAAGAGGTATGGGTTCAATCCCGCCTCCCTGCAGGTGTTTCTGAAGAGTGGCTCGTGGGTTCTGGGGGAGCAGGATGCTACAATCACCCTGTTGAGGTTGTACTCCTTTATAACCTCCTGTATGTGCTTCTGATTATCCTGAGAGCAAGCATAAAGATCGTTCTCTGCATAAACAACCCCTGGCAGTGTTTTTGCATACTCAACAACCGCGAGAACGTCAACAACGCTCGCGATATTGATCCCACAATGGCAGACAAACACCCCGATTCTTGGAAGCTCACCACTCACATCCCGCTCCGGTGGGAACTCGCGCTCTGTTACCTGCGTGTGCCTGCTTGTGGAGATGAGAGCTGATGCCTTCGCAGATGCACCTGAACCCTGAGCAACCGTCTCAGGGATGTCTTTCGGCTCCACAAACGCACCACAGACATAGATCCCTTCACGACCTGTCTCAAGTGGTGTGAACTCACCGGTCTCACAGAACCCAAACTTATTGAGGTCGATGCCCAGTATCCGAGCAAGCTCCCTGTTGCCATCCGGTGGCTGGAACCCGACAGAGAGTACGACCACATCAAACTCCCGTTCTTCGATCTCTCCTTCCTCATTCTCGTACCGGATGAAAAGCCCACCGTCAGTCCTTACCTTCACCGATGGTACCCTGCACCTTATGAACTCGATCCCGTACTCATCCTTCGCACGGTTGTAGTACTCCTCAAAGCCCTTCCCGAAGGTGCGCATATCCATGTAGAAGATCGTGCATGAGAGGTCAGGAACATGTTCCTTCGCGATCACAGCCTCCTTTATCGCGTATGTGCAGCAGACAGATGAGCAGTAACCCCGGTCAAGCCTCTCATTCCTCGACCCCACGCACTGAATCCATGCGATCGACTTTGGCTCCTCGCCGGTCGACGGCTTTATGACATGCCCACCGGTGGGACCGGTAGGTGCAAGAAAACGCTCAAACTCGATTGATCGAAGAACGTCCGGGTGGTCGTACCTGTACTCCTTCATCAGCTCTGGATCAAATGTCTTATATCCAGGAGCAAGTACCACGCTCCCGATATCTATCGTTATCTCACTATCCGTAAGGTTAAAATCGATCGCACCAGATTCACAGACCACCTTACAGAGTCCGCACCCCATACACGTCTCTTTGCGCCTTGTAGCCTTGAGAGGAACCGCCTGTGGGAATGGTATGAAGATGTTCTTTGTCCCTCTCAGATTCTCATTGAACCCATCCAGGATCTCAACCGGGCAGACAGAGATACATGAACCGCACCCGGTGCACTTCTCTTCGTCCACGTATCGTGTCCGCTTCCTGATCCTGGCTTTAAACGATCCGGGTTCTCCAGAAAGCTCGAGAAGATCACAGTTTGTGAGAAGCTCGATATTCGGGTGCCCAGCCACATCAACAAGCTTCGGCGAGATGATACACATTGCACAGTCATTCGTCGGGAATGTCTTATCGAGCTTTGCCATGTACCCACCGATACTCGGATACTCGGTCAGAAGATAGACCTTAAATCCGGAGTCTGCGAGATCGAGTGCTGACTGCATCCCCGCAATCCCTGCGCCGACAACAAGGACTGCTCCGATCTTATCTTCGCTCATGCTACCACGTTGGCTCAGATAAGTTCAAGCTGTGAGAGAATGCCTACATCCTCAAAGAACTGATGCCTTATCGCACTCGATGGGCAGAGAGATGCACAGGTACCACAGCCCCTGCATAGCTTTGTAACATGTGCAACTTCTTTAATCTCTGTAATTGGCCACCCGTAGGTTACACGCTCTTCTACGAGAGATTGAACAAGCTCAATCGCACCGAATGGACATATCTGGACACAAATGCCACATCCGGAGCAGATCTCCTCGTCTACAAGCGCAACAGCACCCTCACGTGGGATTGCCTCCTGCTGAAGCAGGCTGCATACCCTTCCACCGGCAGCAATTCCCTCAGCTATCACCTCATCCACCATCTTTGGTAGCTTGATTGCCCCGGCGATGAACGTACCATCAATCTCAAAGTCAACCGGGTTAAGCCTGAGGTGGGACTCCCCTTTAACCTCCGCGTAGAACTTATCCGTTGGTAGATCGGTACCAAGAAGCTCGTTGATCTTCTGCATCCTGTCTGCGACATCCAACCCGGTACTCAAGACGAGAAGATCTGGCCTGATCTGGATCTCATCACCGAGGAGTGTATCAAAGACCGTGACAATCCCGTTCTCATACTTAGGCGGTTTATCCTCGTCGAACCTCAGGAATATGACGCCTTTGCTCCTTGCATCCCTGTACAGCTTCTCATAGATGCCATAGGTCCTTATGTCCTTGTGGAGGATGAAGACCTCGGTATCAGGGTTCTTCTCCTTGATCGCAAGCGCGTTTGATACAGCCTCGATGCAGCATACCCTGGAGCATCCCCGCTCACCATCCCTCGAGCCAACGCACTGGATCATCGCGACGGTCCCGGCATCAATCCCGGTCTCAAGCCTCCGGGTGAGCTCTGCCTGGGTTATCACCTTTGGATCATCCCCGTAGCTGTAGAGGCCGGCCGGTTCAAAGCGCTTAGCCCCGGTCGCAATCACAATCGCACCTGCCTCGAGCTTCTCATCCCGGATCGTGCATGAGAAGTTCCCGATGTACCCCTCTATCCGGTCAATCTCTGCCCCGGTCATGACCTGGATCAGCTCGTTTGACTCAACCTGCTTGATCAGATCTGCGACGATCTCGTTTGACTCACCCAGCATACCTCCGAGCTTCTCCTCTCGCTCGATGAGGTAGACCCCGATGCCATGTGATGCGATCTCAAGCGAGGCACGCATCCCGGCCACACCCCCGCCGATCACAAGCGCCCTCCGGGTCACAGGGAGGAGCTCGACCTTGAGCGGTGAGACCTCACGGACCTTTGCGATCGCCATCCGGATGAGATCGATCGATTTCCGGGTTGCCTCATCCGGGGGATGTACCCATGCAGCATGCTCACGGATGTTTGCGATCTCAACCAGGTACCGGTTGAGCCCTGCCCGCTCAACCACATCCCTCACCATCTCCTCGTGCTTGCGGTGTGATAGCCCTGCAACCACGATCCGGTTTGAGCCATCCTTCACAAGCGATGCGATCTCTGCCTCAAGCCCACTTAGGGATGGCACCTCCTTTACCTGGATGACACCATCGATCGCGAGAGCCGCCTCCCTGACCTTCTCAAGGTCGATGTATGAGCCAAGCGTCCCGTTATCGGTGAAGATGATGAGGCCGATCGCGGGCTCTCCCTCCGGCTCGATCAGCTCGGGCATCTCGGGTGGGGGGCTGCCATCCTCTGATGCAAGTGATGCTGCGGCCTCTGCCTGTACGACCGCATCTGAGATTCTCACCGGTGCTGCCACACAACCGCAGGCATAGATCCCATCAACAGATGTCCTGACACCGTCACTGACCTTGATGTACCCCTCCTCGGTGAGCTCAAGGCCTGCAAGCTCTGCCAGCTTCCGGGTTGAGCCTGAGGGGAGAAGGCCGATGGCAAGAACGACGGCATCAAGATCAAGCGATTTGAGCTCACCGGCACCTGTATCCTCATACCTGACGGTGAGCTTACCGTCGTCTGTGATTACCTCCGGGACCCTGGATCTGATGTATGTGACACCCTCACGCTTGAGCTTATCGATCGTCCGCTCATCACGGCCAGCGACCCTGATGTCCATGAAGAAGACATAAACCTCAACATCAGGGTTTCGTGCCTTGAGCGTCTTTATCTCGTTGGCTGTGTACATACAGCATACAGATGAGCATAACGGATTTGCCCTCGGGTCCCGGGAGCCGATGCACTGGATGAACCCGATCCGCCGGATACCATCCGGGAGCCTGCCACCGGTTGGGCTTGAGAGTGAGATGACACGCTCAAACTCCAGGGACGTGTAGACGTTCGGGTGCTCGAGGTGGTACCTTGACCAGACCGATGGGTCGAACGGGGTGTACCCGGTTGCAAGGATGATCGAGGATGCGTTTATCGTTCTGCCACCGGAGAGGGTGAGTGTGAAGTTGCCCCGGCTCCCATCGATCTTCTCAACGGTCACGCCGGTTATCACCTCGATGAGTGGGTCTGCCTCAACCTCGATCAGCTTTGGCTCAAGCCCTGATATGCAGTCTGCGATCTCTGCCATGTGCCCGCCCAGGGTCTCACCACTCTCGATCAGGACCGTCTCTGTACCCCTCCGGCTGAGGGCAAGTGCAGCCATGATACCCGAGATTCCACCACCGATTACACAGACGGTCATTTAGATCACTTTCCTCTCGATCTCCTTTGTAGATACGATGTTCTTATCCAGCCCAAGCTTTTTCGGGTCTATTCCCAGCGCAAGACCAAGGAGCTGGCTGATGTAAAGAACAGGCATCTCTATCTTTATGCTGTACTTCTCCTCTATGTCTGGTTGCTTTGCATCAAGGAGCATATGGCAGAGCGGGCACGCGGTCACAATACAGTCTGCTCCCTTGGCTTTAGCCGCTTCCAGGATCTTCTTCGTCATTTCAAAGGCCAAATCACCCTTTGTCATCATGAGAGGACCGCCACAGCACTTCGTCTTCATCTGGCTGAAGGGAACAACCTCTCCGCCGATAAGCTCAATCAGCCTGTCCATAGAGTCGGGATTGTCAGGATCGTCAAAGCCTATCTCAGAGGGTCTCCCGATGTAGCAGCCGTAGTAGGGTGCCACCTTAAGCGGTACCTTCTTCACGACCTTTTTTGATATCTCATCCAACCCCACTTCATTCACGATGACATCGAGTGTATGCCTCGCCCTTATCGTGCCCTTGTAGTCGAGAGCAGGATCTATCCCACGTATCTTTGCACTCAGATCCTTATCTTCTCTCAAAGCCCTGTTAGTCCTCTCGAGGTTGTAGAAACAGATGCTACATGGTGTTGCGATATCGAGATTATCTTTCTCTGCAATGGCAAGGTTTCTGGCATTTAATGCATATACCAGGTGTGGATCCTCGATCTCAACCGCACCACAGCAGTTCCAGTCCTCTACCTCGACAAGTTCAATCCCCAGCTTCTCAAAGAGGGCCTTTGTCGAGATATCCTGTTCTATCGCATGGGTCCCACTGGGACAGCCAGGATAGTATGCAAGCTTCGTTACAGCCATCTCACTCCCCCATCTTCTCAAATATCTTCTTCACCTCATCGGTTCGCTTTATCTTCTCAGGAAGCATCGATCTTGGGCCCATCTTTCCATGCTTGAAGAGTCTCATCCCCAGCTTCGAGTAGTCCTTCTGCATCGCCATCAGACCACTGATGAGCCCTTTGTGTGCCTTCCTGTAGTATTCAAGCGAGAGCCCCATCTCATACAACCTGCCGTACTTCCTGAGCTGGTTCGCGAATGCCTTATCAAATATCGGCCTGACACTCTTTACCTCTATTTTCCCCTCTTCAGCCTCCTTCTCTGCTATCCGCCTTATTGCGCCCATCAGATCGGAGATCTTAACATCCTGCGGGCATCGCTCGCTGCACGTCTGACAGATGGCGCAGAGCCATATCTCGTCACTCTCAAGTACCTCTTTCTTCATCCCGAGCAGACTCATCTGGATGATCCTGCGGGGGTTGTAGCTTGGTACAATCTCCGTGACAGGGCAGCCGATCGTGCACGTTGAACACTGGAAACACTTCATGATCTCCTCCCCACCCGGGGTTGCTGCAATCTCGTACTTGAACTTAGGATCGAGTTCCCACGTCTTGATCGCCAACCGGATCACCTCGGCTCAAGCTCATCTTCCTGGTACGTCGTGAGGGGGATCGGTTCCTCAAGATCCATGCCGGGTACATACTCAAAGAGATCCTGCACGTTCCTGGCAACCACCGGGTATATCAGCGTTAATGGGATGCCCTTGGGGCATGCATCCTCACAGGCACCACACCCAATGCACGTGACACAAACATGATACGCCCTTGTCAGATGATAGAACAACCCGTAGGGTGGTATTCGAACGTCGCCTCTTGTGTTTGCGATGTTAAGAAGATCCCCACCGCGTGGATTACCAAGCGACTGCTCAAAGAAGCATTCCTTACAGTAGCAGACCGGGCAGATATCACGACAGTTCTTGCATACGATGCAGTCGTTCAATACATCAAGGAGCTTAAGCGGATCGTTCAACGATTCAAGCTCCTTCTTAAGTGCCTCTCTTCCACTCTCTGCGGCGGATTTTATCTCACTCTGGAGTGAAGAGCGGTCAATATCCTTATCTCCGAGTGTGATGCCCTCAACCTTTGATAAAGCTGCCTCTCCCTTCTCACTAAGTGCCACAACCGTCGTTGAGCCAAGGCCCATGTGCCAGATTCCGATGTCCCCGATCTCCCCGAGCTTTGTCTCACACATCGTGCAGGCGGCCCTGACCTCCACACCCTTCTCCGAAAGTTTGCTCTTGATCTCATCTGTGAGCTTATCCCCGATCTCATCGGTGTTTGCTGTATAATCCTCATTCTTAAATGTGCCCGGGCAGTCCACAGAGATTAAAAGTATCGCATCGGGATTTATCTGCTCAAGCTTGATGAGCTCGATGGTAGCTCGAGCCTCACATGGCTTGAAGACTAACCCGAGTACTTTGTCCTCTATGAGCCATTTTCTAAGGATATTTGCCGCGTTAAAACCGAAAGATGGTGCAAATATGGCAGGATCCTTCACCTTTCCAGGGTCAGTCACGAGTGTATAAATCACACTCTTTCCCGCCCTCTGCGGGAGAATCAGTCCATCCACCGCCCCACTTGATAGAAGTCCCTTGAAGAGATCTTTAAGTGCCTCATCACCGGTCTCAATACATTTTACCATCCTCTATCCTCCAAACTTAGAGTGTCTCTTCTTTGTACGGGTTCGGTCCAAGCTTCTTCACATCCTCGACCATCTTTGTGACCTCTTCTGCAAACTGAGGACCCTCACTTGCCGAAATCCACCTGAGCCTTACCCGCTCGTCGAGCCCAAAAGCCTTGAGAATCTCTCTCAGTGCGTTTATCCTTCGCCTTGCGTAGTAGTTACCCTTTGTATAGTGGCAGTCACCAGGGTGACATCCACCCAGAAAAACCCCGTCAGCTCCATTCGTGAGCGCCTTTATCACAAACATCGGATCCATCCGTCCAGAGCACATCACCCGGATTATACGAATATTAGGAGGATACTGGATCCTCGATGTTCCGGCCAGATCCGCCCCGGCATAGGTACACCAGTTACAAGTGAATCCAAGTATCTTCGGTTCAAACTCATCTCCCATCAAAACCCTCCACGAAACGGTACCTCTTTGATAGACTCAAAGACACTCTTTTTATTTGTAGCATTTAAAGTTTGCTATTTTAAATCCGTATCATCCCCCACCATTTGGCAGGATATGATCTAATATCTGGTACTTCACCGCTCAGGAACAGATCAGGTGGGAAGATATAAAATCAATGGTCATGAGTAAGAATACAGGAATGAGGTTCTATATCAAGACATTCGGATGTACGGCAAATACCGGTGATTCAAAGCGTATAGAGGCTTCACTCGAGGCACGTGGCGGTGTGCGCGTTCAACACTGGAAAGACGCAGATACAGTCGTTGTAAACACCTGCACCGTCACAAAGCGGACGGAACTCAACGTCCTCAGGTTCATCGAGAAGATGCGAGATGCAGGTAAGCGCCTGATCATCGCAGGATGTATGACAGTTCTGCAACGGGACCTCCTTGGAGATGATCCGGTTGAGGTGATAACACCTGACTCAATCACCAAGCTGCCACCCCCGCAGCACCTTGATGGTGTTATCGGGGTTGTGAATATCGCCCAGGGCTGTCTCGGCTCCTGCACGTACTGTATCGTTAAAGGAGCAAGAGGAGATCTTGTGAGTGCAAGCACCGAGTACATCACCTCCACTATAAAGCGCTTTGTTGAGAAGGGTCTCAGGGAGCTCAGGATCACATCCCAGGATTGCAGCGCATACGGACGAGATAAAGGTGATGTTAACCTTGCAGATCTCCTTAATGAGATCTCCTCGATTGAGGGGGAGTTCAGGGTGCGTGTGGGGATGATGAACCCTAAGACACTCCTTCCAGTTCTGGATGATGTGATAGATGCATTCAGGAATGATAAGATCTTCAAGTTCGTCCATATTCCCGTTCAGTCAGGTTCAGATCGGATCCTATCTGCCATGGAAAGGGGGTACACTGTATCTGAGTTTGAGATGATCGTCGATGCATTCAGATCCACATTCTCAGATATGACACTCTCGACAGACTTCATAGTCGGCTTTCCAGGAGAGAGTGAGGAGGACTTTGAGGCTTCACTCGATCTTCTGAGAAGGATTAAAGCTGAGAAGGTAAATATCACAAGGTACTCCCCGAGACCTTTCACACCGGCAGCAGAGATGAGGGATACACTGGAGCGTGTCAAGAAAGATCGTTCAAGAAGGCTTAATTCAGCCTACTTTGAGGTTTTGGAGGGGCAAAAAAACCTTGTTGGGCGGGAGTTTGACGTTATTGCAACCGAAAAGGGAGTAAAGGGCGGTATCGTCACAAGAGATGATGCCTACAGGTACATACTCGTTAAAGAGGGTCTTGATCTTGGGGAAAAGGCGAGGGTGAGGATCACAGAGTCAAGGGGCTACTATCTCATCGGCGAGGTCTCCTGAGGTCGTCCCCTCTGGAGGTAGATTGAATGAGGAAGATACCAAGGTGTATGAGTACACAGCACCCTGATAATGTAAATCTACCATTTTTCGCAGAGAACGCAGTGCTTGGCGGAGAAAATGAGATACAGGAGGCGTACTATGCGTTCTCTCACTTAGGATGTGATGAGCAGATGTGGGACTGCGAGGGTAAAGAGGTCGATAACTTTGTGGTGAAGAAACTATTGACAAGGCACGAGCCATTCTTCCGGGAAAAGATCCTGGGCAGGGATGTATTCATCACTTTAAGGGTGCCAAATCCAACAGTGGAGAAGGCTGAGGCAAAGATCCTCCTGGAGACCTTAGAGAGTATACCAAGATCATTCGATGCTGCTAAGCTCTTTTATGGGGAGGAGATTCCCCCGGTATTCGAGGTTATCCTCCCGATGACAACATCCACAAGATGTATTGATAGAATTTACAGATACTACCGGGATTTTGTCGTGGGAAAGCAGAACAAACCGTTTAAAGAGGGAGATATAACAATTTCAGAGTGGATTGGGGAGTTTAAACCTGAAAAAATCAATGTTATACCCCTTTTTGAGGATATAAGCCATATGCTCGAGGCACACACCATGGTTAAAGAGTATCTTGAGGGGAAGGATCTCGAGTATCAAAGGGTCTTTCTTGCAAGAAGCGATCCTGCAATGAACTATGGCCTGGTCAGTGCCCTTCTCCTGAATAAAATCGCGCTCCAACGGTTGCAGTCTTTAACTGATGAGACAGGTGCTGAGATCTATCCCATTGTAGGTGCTGGGTCCTCCCCGTTCAGAGGGAACCTCAGACCAGAAAGGGTAGACAGAGTTGCGCAGGAGTACCCGAGCGTTCATACGTTCACCATCCAATCTGCGTTCAAGTATGATAACCCTCCTGAGAAGGTCAGAAAGGCTGTAGAGAAGTTAAAGGAAAGAAAAAAAGCTTCACCTAAGGAAATAGATGAGGAAAGATCCTTGGAGCTAATTGAAAAGTATTCACGGGAATATCAGCGGCAAATAATTGAATTAGCCCCATTAATCAACCAGATTGCAAGGTACGTCCCGAGCAGAAGAAAGAGAAGACTGCATATAGGCCTCTTTGGCTACCCACGTGATATGATGGGGATCAGACTTCCAAGGGCGATAACATTCACCGCTGCACTTTACTCCATAGGCCTGCCACCGGAGATTCTTGGTCTGAATGCCCTGGATGAAGATGATATTCAGTACCTCAGGGAGGTTTACGTGAACTTTGATGACGATCTGAGGGATGCTCTCAGGTATTTTAACCCTGATGCACCACTACCGAAGGGGCTTGAGGCGGCAGTAAGCGATCTTCCGGTGGATTATCAGGTCAACGAGGAATACAGGAGGTTGACGGGGTATATTCTATCCTCATTAAAGGCAGGAAAAACCGGGGATCTTGGAGAGTGCATCCTGCGAGCAGCCCATCTGAGAAAGTTTCTTGGATAGATGGAGATCTACACCCCCTGGGAGTACCCTTTATCTTTTATATCACTCCGACCAATTAAGGAGAGAATGATAGATATAGCACTCCCGAAGGGTAGCCTCGAGGAGGCGACACTCACCCTGTTCAAAGAGGCAGACCTTGAGGTTAGAAGGACTGAGAGGGACTACAACCCGAAGATCGCAGATCCAAGGATAGGAAAGGTGAAGATACTCCGCCCCCAGGAGATCCCGATCTATGTCCAGAATGGATACTTTGACCTCGGTATATCCGGGCAGGACTGGGTAAAGGAGACAGGGGCAGATGTGGTGGAGGTTGCACGTCTTTCCTACAGCAAACAGAGCAGTGGTAGTGTGAGAATCGTGCTTGCGGTTGCGGAGGATTGGGACATAAACTCTGCAAGGGAGATACCCCCACACAGCAGGATAAGCACAGAGTATCCAAGGATTACCGCAGAGTTCTTCGAGAATCTCGGGATTCCGGTTGAGATATTCTTCTCCTATGGTGCAACAGAGGCGAAAGTGCCTGATTTAATGGATGCAATCGTTGATCTCACAGAGACGGGATCCACGCTCAGGAAGAATGGGCTCAAGATCATCGATACACTCCTTGAGTCATACACCGTTCTCATCGCCAATAAAAACAGCTGGGATGATCCCCAGAGACGGAAGGAGATAGAAGAGATAAAGACGCTGCTTCTTGGTGTCATCCAAGCGCGGGGAAAGGTCCTTCTCACGATGAACGTCGCAGAGGATAAGCTCGATCAGCTCATAGAAGCACTACCATCTCTGAAGATGCCAACGATCTCAAAGCTCTACCACACAGATTACTACGCGGTCGAGACGGTTGTTGATAAGCGGGAGGTCAACATCCTGATCCCAAAGCTTAAGAGTCTTGGAGCCGAAGATATATTAGAGGTGAACATCTCAAAGATTGTGAGGTGAAGAATGAGATTTCCTGCCGTTGCCGGACAGTTCTATCCTGGGGAGGCTGATGAGCTGATACGGTTGATAAAGGATCTTTTCAGCGGTATCACAATCAGTCCGGATGGGACGATAAAAGGGGCCGTTGTACCGCATGCAGGATACATCTACTCAGGACGGGTTGCAGCCACGGTATTTGCAAGACTTCCCGCTGCTGATACATTCATCATCACCTGCCCGAACCATCATGGTCTTGGATCTGTTGTTGCCGCATCCCGGGATGTATGGAGAACTCCCTTAGGAGATGTGGAGGTAGACCTTGAGATGGTTGATGCACTTGCTAAGAGGATCATCGATCTTGATGAGACCGCACATAGATATGAACACGCCTGTGAGGTTCAGCTACCATTCCTACAGTACTTATTTGAGGATTTCAGGATATTACCGGTCTCAATTGGGCTAAGGGATGAGAAGACCGCGATGGAGGTTGGGCTTGAACTCAAGGATGCGATTGATGCGACAGGGAAAAAGGTCGTGATCCTTGCATCAAGTGATTTTACCCATTATGAGCCGGATAGGGTGGCAAGAGTAAAGGATGAGTATGTGATTGAGCCAATTCTTCGGCTTGATAGGGGGGAGTTCTACCGCAGGATATATGAGCGCGGAGTGAGTGCCTGTGGTGTGGACCCGATCGGTGCGATGCTCACCGCAACCCGGGCCATGGGAGCAAGAGAGGGGGAGCTTCTCATGTATGCAACAAGCGGGGATGTGAGCGGCGATTACACATCGGTTGTGGGATATGCAGGGATTGTGATCAGATAGCTTATATTAATCCTCATCGATTAGGTTATTAAAGTGGGGGCAAAGGGAGAATGCTCAAGCCAACCGGTATTTACCTGCTTGACGCAATCATGCGAGGGGGTTTTCCAGCCGGATCTCTCGTATACTTTATAGCAGATCCGGACTCAATGGCAGAGGTGTTTCTATACCAGTTTACCTCTTCAAGGAGGACATATTATATCACAACCGCAAGAAAACCAGAGTATCTCAGGATGAATATCAGTTCGATCGGGTGTGTGAAGGACCTGGGAGAGGTTATCTTCATCGATGTATACAGCAGGTACTACCTCAATGGTGCCGGGGGTGGCAGGAACGATGAAGAGATCATCGAATGGATTGAGGAGACGCTTGAAAAGATAAGAGATGAGGAAAGAGGGCAGGAGTTTAATATCATCGTCGATACATTCTCATTTTTTCTGGAGCTCAACGTTGATTCTTTCAGGATAATAAAGCTTGTCAACCTGATTTATGAGATCGTGAAAGAGTGTGGAGGGCTTGCCTTTCTCTTTGTTCTCAGCGAGACGCATGACAGGAAGATTGAGAATGAGATCATGAACATCGCGGATGTTATCTTCAAGGTGGATATCGAACGTGTGGGGCACAGGATGAACAACCGGTTCTCGATCACGAAGGTCCGGGGGATGTCTCCGATACCAGAGTTCATCAAGTTCAGGGTTGGTCCCCAGGGCATTGAGATCGATACCTCGAGGGATATTGCGTGATCAGAGCAGAGCGTGTTGCGATAGTTGCAAGAGATGACCTCTCCACAATGGCAGAGAAGGTCTTTAAGCGAATCAAAGACAGGGTCGATGTAGTGGCAGACCCTAAGACCGCATACAGGCTGGGAACAAGAGGTGTTGCGATCCAGGACATGGACGTTGATATGGTGATCTGCATCGGTGGGGATGGAACGATCCTGAGAACACTTGCATCGATCGAGAGACCTGTTCCGGTTCTTGGTATCGGGATGGGTACGATTGGGTTTCTCGCTGCACTCACACCTGAGGAGGCCCTGGATAATCTCTGTAAGGTCATCGATGGGTTTGAGGTCGAAGAGCGCACGAGACTTGATGTGATCGTGGATGGGGAGAGACAGCCCCCTGCGATGAATGAGATCGTTGTTCTGACCATGCGACCTGCAAAGATGATACACTTCTCCATCTTTATAAATGAAGAGGAGTTTGAGGACCTGAGGGCGGACGGGGTTGTATTCTCAACACCGACAGGTTCAACCGCCTACTCAATGAGTGCAGGGGGTCCGATCGTTGACCCCGGGATTGACTGCACGATTATCGTCCCACTTGCACCCTTCAAGCTCTCAGCTCGCCCCGCGGTTGTTTCAGGATCAGGCAGGATCAGGCTTGAGCTTCTTGATCCGGAGAAGGATGCGATGCTTGTGATAGATGGTGAGGCAAAGCGGTCGATAAAGCAGGGTGATAGGGTCGAGATTGTAAGGTCCAGTCGACCTGCGCTCTTTGTGAAGGCACACGAGAGCTTCTTCTCCAGGGTCAGAAATAAGTTAATGAGAATGTGAGTTAGACTCACTCAGACTCATATATGCCCTTATAAGCGGTTTTAAGATGTTCTTTGCCGCAATAAGATCGTGATATGCGTCTCTAAAGCACCTGTTAGCATTAACCAGATCTCCTTTTTCATAGAACCAGACACCGCGGTTGTATTCATCCCTTGCAGCCTCAATGTGGTGATTAAATCGTGATAGCTCCAACCGGAGGTCTCTGGCATCAACGCCCCGCCTCTCAAGTGCCCTGATCCTATCATTCATCCTCTCTGAGAACTCCTCCATTCTCTCAAGATTTCTTGAGAGGTGCCTCTGCATGATGAAGACCTTAGCGTATCTTGTATCCCCTCTAACCCTGACCCAGGTGGACCCAAGATCTCTTGCAACTGCAAGAATTTCTTCTTTACTCCTGGCCTTCTCAAGCTCGAGCTTAAGCGACTCAAGCTCATCGATATCTGCCTGAAGATCGTCGGATCCCACAGGAGGGTTCTCTCCACGTGCCTCAAGCATCTCGATCCTGCTCTTTATCACCTCAAGATATGCGATCGTGTGGTTTAAAGCCAGGTTAAGACGTGCTCTTGTAGCTTCTATCTGATCTCTGGCACCTTTACCCCAGTGCCCGGGGTGTGCTGAGGTGATCCAGGGTCCCAGTGTAGCAGCAGCAAGCAGGATCACCGCGAGTATGGAGACAACCCTTGAGCTTCGTCTCATCTCATCAACCTAAATTAATAGAGGACGGGAAGAGATAAATACTTCCCGCCAGCATGTGGAATCCAGCCCTTATTCATGGAACAAGCCCCAGGCTCGATTCTTTCTCTCATGCATCATCCCAGGTGGCCCCATGGGGTGTACTTCATAGGGCTCGTCATAGGGCTCAACCTCTGTGTTCTCCCATGTTCTCCACTTCCCGATCTCCCAGTCACCGGATCCTCTTATTATCGCCATACCCTCGCCCCGGGCCGCAAGTCTACCTATCCCCTTTGCAAATACCGTCATATCCTCGCCCTTAACAATGGCAACACCCCTGCCACGGTATATCGTAACAAAGGGACCGAGCCTTATCACCTTCCCCCGACCATCTGTATGGGTATCAACGTCCTTCCCGACGACGATCAGCTGACCGGTCCCGTTCAATGCAACGGTGCCTGTACCCTCAAGAAGTGCACGTCCTCTGCCTTCTGCATATATCCATCCATCTCCTGCCACACGACCATCGCCTGATGTATCCTCGACCGCGAGTGCAGGGTATGCACCCACCACCAGGATCATCAGTGTGGCAAGTGCGGCAAGAGCTGCGGTACCAGATCTTCTCACATTCTTTTTCATACAGCATCCCTCCGTTTTGTTTTCGGGGTTTTATCCCCGAAACGAGTGTGTATTTTGAATAAAATAAGTATACTTACTCTAAAGATTAAAATAACCCTTTATGACCCTTTAAAATACTTTATAAAGCTTTATGAGCGGTTTTTAAGCTTCATGTTCCCCTGCTCATCCACTCCCTCACATAATCATCCGATCCAAGATCAAGCCGCGGGATGCGCTCGGTTGAGACCTTCTTGAGAACTCCGAAGAACTCCTCCTCCACCCGTGCTTTTGCAGCCTCATCCCTGCCCTCAACCCTGCATATTACCATGGGCTGGGTGTTCGACTTCCTGATCAACGCCTGGCCCACCCAGCCCTTATCATCGTACCACCTTATGATTCCACCATCCGTCCTATCGATCTCAAACCCCATTGCTTCAAAGATCTCAAGCGCCTTTCTCACAACCTCCTCCTTCTCATCGAGGTGGTTTGTAGGGAGCCTTATATTAATCTCAGGGGTTGCAGGGTATCTCGGGACCTCCTCGTCAAGATCGATGAACGTCCTGCCACGCCGTTTTGCCTTTGCAATAACACTCAGGATCTTCACCGCTGCAAGTGTCCCATCATCAAACATCCAGTTCTCCTCCTGTCCTGACATCTGATGCCCTGAAAGCTCTGCTGCAAGAACCACTCCCTCCTCCCCCTTCTCCTTTGAGGCCAGGTATATCTCCTTCATCCGCTCCTTTATGAAGGCAAATCCAGTTGGAGACATGATATAGATCCCTCCATGGGAGGTTATAAACTCCTCAGTGACCCTTGAGAACTTTACCTCTCCCATAAACCTGGGAACCTTTCCCTTCTTCCTGTACTCCTCTATTATATCCTTTGCCTGGATTGCAAGCGTCCTATCTCCCTCAACGACCCTGCCATCTGATCTCACAAATATCACCCGATCCCCATCCTCATCATGACCGAACCCAACGACCTCCTTCTCCTTCTCGCTCTCAGCAACCTTAACAGTTAACTCCTCAAGCTGTCTCCGGTACTTCGCCTTTATTGGATCTGGATGGTGTGCCGGAAACCTACCATCAGGTGTCTCATTAAGCCCCACGACCTCACAGCCCAGGTTCAGATATACGCTCTTTGTTCTCCACGTGGACCCGTTCCCGAAGTCTATAACTACCTTAAGACCATCAAGCGGGGCAGCAACCGCGGTCTCCGGCATCTCAATCTCATCCGGTATCCTGAGCCTCTTTTTGATCTCCTGCCACCGCTTACCATCTGCTTTTCCTGGAAACTCGATTTCTGCCAGTGTATCAAGGAGTTCTTTCAGATCCCACTCCCTCAAGAGGTGTATCCATATCTCCCGCCCCAGCCTGCAGTTTGATTCAACGAGAAGGTTGTGATACCGGGGGATAAGCCCATCCTTGACCTTAACACGCTCCCCCTTTCCATAGAGAAAGTCAGATCCGAGGATTATCCGTTTTATCTCAAGCATCTGGTCTGCATTTATGCTCATTATAAACTCATCGTCGCTTCTTATCACCTGCTTGAGCCCGTTGTAGATTGCCTCATTGTGGGATGCTGTTATATTTATCCCACCATCTGCATGAAGGAAGGGGATTGCAAAGTAAAGTTCAGGGGTTGAGGTTATCCCGATATCATAGACGTTGACCCCACTTGAGCGGATCCCATCGATCAATGCCTTTCTTATCCGTTCTGTCGAGAGCCTTATCCCCCCTCCAACACATACCCAGTGCTCACTCTCCTCTCCCCTCTCACGCCTGAGGTACGTACCATACCCCTTTCCAAGGTAGTAGCATATCCTGTCCGGAAGCATCGTCTCAGGGGCCCTGACATCGTATGTCTGGAAGATCACAGGGTCTATATGCGAGGGGGTGCGAAGGTACGACTTTAAGACCTTCCCGTTTGATCTGAGCATGTATGAGGTGATTGAGGCAGGAATGAGAGCCGTCTCACCTGTGCTTAACCGCTCTTTCCTCCCATTATACTCGATCTCAGCCTCTCCTTCGATACACGTCAGCGTGTGGAATGATCCCTTCGTCTCCTGCAGACCGCTTGATGCGAGAGAGAGTGTGAAATAAACCGTATCAAGGAGCACGGTCTCACCATCAATCTCCCTTGGAGTCTGCTTCAGGCTCTCTGCATCCTGGTCGGTGATAGATACAAGACATGCCTTATCGAGATGGGTCTCTCGCTGCCGTCCCCAGTCCCAGACCCGGTAGGTGAGGTCAGAGGACTCCTGTATCTCAAAAAGATGGGTCCCCGCACCTATCGCATGTAGCGTTCCTGGGGGAACGAGAAAGACGTCCCCTTTCTTGATCTCAACCCCGTGGAGAACGTCCTCACAGATCTCAGAAAGATCAGCGATCTGTCTTCTCAGAGAGAGGTATATCTTTGCACCCGGCTCTGCATCTATCACGTACCATCCTTCTGTCTTTCCGGGTTCAGGCTCTCCAAGCCGTGCTGCATCATCATCTGATGGATGCACCTGGACAGAGAGGTTCTCCCTTGCATAGATGAACTTGAGGATTACAGGAAACTCCCCCCTGAAATCTCTGTAGAGTTGATCCCCGATAATCTCCTCCCCCCGGTGGTTCAGGAGATGAATAAGCGATACATCGATCTCACCTACCTTTATCATCGATGGATTTTTTGGATGGCCCGAGCAGATCCAGGACTCGCTGCCCCATGGCTTTTCAAGGGTTGAGCCGCTCAGCCTTATGACTGAGCGGCTTAACTGCTCGAATTTATCCCCGAGATTGAGCCTCCAGTATCTCTCCCAGGTCTCCCTCTCTCGAAGTGTATCATCGATTGGGACATCTCTCATGAGATGCTCAAGCTCACGGTATGAGTAAGGATTTGGAAGAAGTCTCATGTCCCAATCCTTCTTCCCGTCCCGTAGAATCCCCCTTTTCATCCTGATCTTACCTTTCATCGGGTGAAAGAGATCAGCAACCACGTTCTCATCCCCAAGATCAAACCCTGAAAGCTCGATGCAGTTGTAAATAAGGGACTTATTACCGCTAACACCCCTTATCATACTCGATATTACGACGCATTCATTGAGATCTGAGTCCTCAACCCTGCTATCAACGACGACACACCCCCTGAGCATGCCTTCGACCTCAGAACCAATGATCCCGGAGCTATCTGCCCTGAAGAACGCTCGCATCACCTCCCCCTCCTCTGTATCCTGCGTGAGCTTGAGGAGGTGCTCGTGGTAGAGTATGGGCTGTCCGAGGTCCCACCAGTACGTACCTGCTCCCATATCCTTATCACCGAAGATCGCACCTTTTGAGTCGAACCTCTTTATAAGCGGCTCAACCCGCGCTCGCTTCTCAGGCTCAACCCTGTCAGGAGATGTGAGTGGCATCCAGAGATCAGGGTCTGTATCAAGCTTCCTTCGCTCCTCCAGGTCCTTCTTAAACTCAGATAGAACCTCAATGAAGAACTCGTATGATATTGAGAAGCACCCAAGTCCCTTACCAATTATAATCCGTCCATCCTCCTGTTTTATCACACCATCCTCAACCAAACGCTCAAACTCATCCCAGCTCTGCTTCTCAAGCATCATACACCCATCTTCTCTCGGAATCACAAGACCATACGCCTGCCATTCACGCTCCCATTCCTCACGAGTATCTGGAGCAGGCTTTCTTATCGTGAAGAGCTCAACATGATGCTTCCCCTCAAACTCCACATCACCCGAGGGGATGAAGATCTGATCTGCCCAGAATACACATATCCGCCCTTTTCTGGATGGTGCAAATATCGAGGACTGGTATATCACCGCCTCAAGCAGCCGCATCGGGACCTTTCTTCCAGAAAGATTGAGAAGTCCGGGAAGTTTAATACCCGCCTTATCATTTCCCTCAGATTGAACAAGCGGTGCCATCCGTTTCCCATACCCTGCGGTGTGATAGATTGCAATCTTCCCCCCTTGCCTGAGAAGTGATTCGAGATCCTCATACGCTGAGACCTTCTCCCACGCGTTCAACGTGCCAAGAAGCTGTCCAGCCTCCCACTCCTCAACAACACAGTATATCCTCGCATCTTTACCGATGATCTGATCCTTCACAGCCTCAAGTCTCTCCTTCCAGAATGCTGCCTGTTTATCACTCGATGTGACGATAATGACCAGATCAAACCCCTCAGATCCCTGGATGATCTCATCCATCCGCTGGATGTGGGTATAATAGCAGGTGCTCATGTCTTTATCTTGAGTTCAGATTAAAAAAATGTACGCCCAGGTCGGGATTCGAACCCGAGTCGAAGCCTCGACAGGGCTCCATGATGGGCCACTACACTACCCGGGCATGGCTATAGTATCCACTGCCCGACCCTATTTAAGTCTTTTCTCTTATAAAGAGTATATGGGTATTGCTCCAGGGCAGGGCCTCCTCTACCCCCATATAATCCTCTCTGCACTCATCACATAGATCCCTGAGTGATATTGAACCAACCTCTGACGTCCCGGGTATCGTTGAAGCATAAATTATCTCAGGGTCGAGCTCAAGCTCTGCTGCCGCCTCTCTGAGAGTCGGGGTGATCTTTGGCGCGAAGATCTCCACCTCCTCCATCTCAAGCCCTGCAGTAAAGATCGTGATGCCGGTGCATCCGCAGGCAAAAGAGGATGCACTGAGCTGTACAACCCAGACCGTTCTCCCTGTGAGCCTGCCAAGCTCCTTCTCAATCGAAGCTCTCCACTCAAGAAGTTTCGCCGGGAGTTTCAATCTGTTTCATCTCCTCCCATGCTGTTCCTTTTCCAACGTAAACCCTCATAACGCGCGCTGCCAGATCCCTGCAGAACCCGCACCTGTGACAGATCTTATCACACCGTTTCCACCGCTCCAGTGCGCCATCAAGCTCCTCGTTCGGGATGTAGAATAAGCTCCGCATGCTGCGCGAGTAGTCCAGGATGTTCAGGAGATTGCCGTGATAGCTCCGCTCTTTATAAGCTGCTATCGTCTCAATTATCCAGCTTACAGGCTGATTTCTACCACTTATCTTGAATGTATCGATCCCTATCTCCTCATAGGCTCCAAGGTCCTCTGGTCTCACCCAGTTTGCCTTCATGATAAGCCAGGGTTTCTTCACCCTCAATGACCTGCATCTTCGCTGGTAATAGCTGAATGAAATTCTCGGGTGGGGTGGGGGGCCTGATGTGTGGGATACAACGTTGAAGTCAAAAGGCCTGAACGGGCACTTGTAAAGGCACCCCTCGTTCACAAGAATCCTTATCTCACAGGAGACAGCATCCACAATCGCTTCAAGCAGGCGAAAGTCCCTGTTTATACTCGTGTCAGGTGTGATTGCATCTGCCCCAAGCTCCTCATAGAATATGGCCTTCTCTGGAGAGTCCACAAATGAGATACATGATACAACCACATCGAATGAGAAGTTTTTCGATGCCACCTCGATCAGGTAGGGGTCAGCAAGTGTCACCGCATCAACACCACATGATGCAAGATCCTCAAAGTATCGCATGTAGAGATTTATACCCTCATCGGTGAGGTGTTTTCCACCCACACACGAGGCGTTCATCAGGACGTTTATCCTCACACCATGCCGGTGGCAAAGCTCGGTCTGACGCTCTATGAGATCGTGATCATGAGGTGCTTCCCCAAGCCCCTGCCTTCCCGTGGATACGTAATCGGATGATCCTGCAATATATACCTCATAAAGGTCGCCTGATCTCGCCTCCAATATCTCCTTAGTCCCGTCAAGGTGCCCGGGCAGTGGTGCACAGAGCTTCATCAAAAGGGTCCAGGCAAAAATAAGGGGAAAAATAAAGATTCAGGGGTGGCCATCTGGCCACATCATCGCCCTTACTTCCTTCCCGAGATCATCATCACACTCGGTCTTCCAGCGCTTACCGTGTGCGAGCATGATGATATCCTTGAAATCGATCATCGCCGTCATGTTACCTCTCAGCACCGGGCCACCGTAAATCTCGTTGATCTTTCCGCTATCACAGATCGGATCTGTCGGCCTCTTCTCCCCAAGCAGGATCTTCACCAGGTCGTAGTAGTCGATCCTGAAGATGCTGTCGACCTCAACACCTGATCCAGGCTCAGGTTCACCCTTTCTTATCCCACCGGGGGATATCATGAACCTGTTGTACTCAAGCCCTCGCTCAGGGTGCCAGGTCTCGATGAGGATCGATCTGGGCGGGAACCTCGAGGATACGATCGTACACTTCGGGTTTGGCACGATCATGTTGACGTAGAAGTCAAAGAGCAGCTCGTAAGATGTTGGCTCGTGGTCCTTCACCTGGATCCAGTCAACGTCCTTCCACCACCCATCAGGCAGGGGCGGTGTTGGGAGGAAGTGCCCAGGTTGATTCTCATAGTCTGTGGGTGCAACCTCTCCATAGTACACCATCGACATCACCTCCTCTTATCGCGCGGGTCTGATGAGGTCCCGCTCACCTGCAGGCTCATACTCCTTCGCAGCGCCCTTCGCGATGCAGAGCCTCACGTTCTTGAAGTCGAATGTAGAGTCAGGATCTGCAAATGCGACCTTAACCAGCGGGCTTGCACACCATGAAGAACCCCTGCCGATCATAGCAGCGTATGTCCCGGTCACGTACCCCGGCGTGTGTGTTGCGGTGTATGAGAACATCGGATAGTTGGCCCCTCGAAGCTCCGGGAGTCCACCCTCCTCGATCCTGAGAGATGGCCCGTATGGAAGCCCTGCATGTGCCTGGACCTCCTGGCCTCCGAACCCGGTCCTGAGCCACCCCTCCTTCATGAGGAGTGAGACGACATAGTTCTGGACCATCATACCCATGAGCGAGTCGCCTGTCAGCAGGGATGCAAATGAGTTCGAGATTGCAGACGTGATGAAGCATCTGATCGCACCACCCCAGTGAAGCTCCTGGAGTGTCGGATACTTCTCGTATGTCTCCATGAGATACAGGGCTGCGATCTCACCGAACCCCTTTGCGCAGTCCCAGGTGTCCGGTACACGTTCATGCCCCTCAAAGTTGTAGTAGCAGAGCTCGGTGAACCTGTTTAGCCAGTCATCCAGGATGTTACCGAGATACAGGTACGCGAACGCGGGGAACCCGACCCCGCCTGACATGTAGATACCATACCATACCGCATCAATCTGTGCCCCAACTGCGGCAGACTCAAGGACCGCTTGGGTCAGATCCTTTCCAAGCTGCATATCCCGATCAATGGAGACGACCTTGAGCCATGGCGTGTTCGGCATCTCCTTCTCCGCACAGCACATATCTGACCAGTAACCGATCGGGATTCCACCGGGCTCATTCGGCGCATTTGTCCTTGAGAGCCACGTAGCAAGCCCCATGTGAATCGCCTGGGCGTGCCTCGTTGCGAAGGATATATCAGAGAGGACAGACTCACCTGTGAGTTTGTATGCAGCCACGAATGACATTGTCACCGCGATCGCAGCACTCCTGATCACAGCAGCGCCGTTTGTCATCCTCACCCTGAGTGTGTGGGTTCTGATCGTATTAAAGAGCCTGTTTCCGATCATCTCATTCAGAGGTTCAGCCCGTGTTGGATGGAACTCCTTATCAATATTGAGCACCCATCTCCTGTCAAACTGATCCCGAAGGTCCGGGTTACCGGTTATGATCTTTGCATATGCATCTGTGACAAGCCCGGGATGTGTCTCTGCCATGTGCTCCTGGACAACCGCACCACCTGCAAGCACATGTTGGATCGTCTCCATGTAGAGGTTCATCGACTCAGGGGAGATCTCCTTACCGAGCCTGAGCTGGATGACCCGGTGTGGGACATCAAGCCCCATGATCACGGTCTTTCTCATGTCGTCCATCATCTGCTGGATTGCGCAGTTGTTGTAGACCGAGAAGTCATCATAATCCACGATGTAATCCGTGTTTGAGACAAGAACAGGCTCATAATATCGCTGGCCAAGCGGGATACCCATCTCACGGTTGTACTGTGGGATTCCACGCTCGATCGCGATCTTCTTACCCCATTCAACCCACATCCGCTTTGACCTGGACTGCTGGACACCACCATGCCGGTAGGATTGTTTATCCACGGTATCCATCGGCTCGCCCTCAAAGAGCGTGTGGAGCGCTTTGTACATCTCCCGCTGGCGCTCCACAGGCATGAACTGATCTTTCAGTTTCAGCGGATCGTACTGATATGCAAGCTCCGTGGAAATGACAGTACCCTCTGTGACCTTGTGGAAGAGCTGATCCCGGTACCCTTCTGCAACCTCCTCAAGTGATGCTGGCTTTGCACCAGCCTTCTTCTTCTTTTTTGCCAATTCACCTCACCTCCATAATTTTATAAAAATAAAAAAATTACTTAAGCCCCCAGCGCCTGAGCTCATACTCCGCGGGATTCCCGTGCCCCTTGCCCTCAGGGGTGATCCCGTACTGATCAAGCTCATCCTGGGTGGGTTTGTACCCTTCTTTCTCGATCTTCTCCACGATCGCCACATACCCTGGCGGAGCCCTTGGCTCGCCATGCTCCTCGATCCAGCCAAACATCTTCCCCTCATTGGTGAACTTCTCCGCAGGCAACCTCAGGTTGTTCGTCCCAGGCTCAACCACCGGTACGTCACACCATCCTTCCCATCTCACCCACTTGTGACCATTCTCGCAGGTGTAGACGTAAAGTGGTGTTGCCTCCCCTCCATAGACCATTGCCTTTGCCTTCGTCGTCTTTGGGCCAAGGAACCGCCCGGCATCAGGGACGTACGTGTAAAGCGGCTCCTTGTTCACGATCTTTGCCTTGCATGCCGGTATATTATATATATCGTTATCAAAGCCGGAATGTGGACAGAGCTTGTCCACGTTTACCATACCATTCTCAATGATCTTCTTGGTAACGCTGTAATCTATCGGCGGCATCTTTCACACCTCCTCCATCATCCACTCGGGATGCTCCTTCCTTGCTTTATATATGATCTCAGTGGCATCCCTGTGCGAGACCACAGTCTTTGCCGGGAGTGGATACTCTGTTGGATGCTGGACCCTTGCCTCCTCACCATAGATGTACTTGGACTGCTTGAACGTATCCGGGAAGACGTACCTGTCCATACCATACCTTATAATCCGCCTTGCGGTCTCCTCTGGAGTGCATGGAACGATCTCCATACCCTCTATCTCAAGGTGTATCTCATGTGGTGAGATCGTGTACTTGCTGGACCAGTTATCACCCAGAATCAGCGCGTTCCACCTCCAGTTGAAGATATCAGGCGGATTTTCCACGAGAAGCTCAAGCCCCACTGGCCTTGGTAGCTCATCGCAGGTTGACTTGAAGGGCCAGCCCATCTTCTCACAGTTGAAGAACGGGTACATCCCCATGACCGCGTCCATCGTGGATCTTGAGGGGAAAGCCTCGTTGTACCCGTGATGGGACTGCCAGCATCCCTGATGGTATGCAGACATCGCATACTCCGGAGTATCCTCGTTTCTGACATCCATCAGGATATCTCTGATGAGCATCACAGCCTCAAACGCTGGGTAGGAGTATGGGAGATCTCTCACCGGTTTTCCAACCTTCATGTGCTTCCGCTCAATAAGCTCCTGCCCCTCACCTGGATCCGTCATCGCGATGTACGTCATCACACCATCCTCGTAGTGGTACGAGACGGTATGAGGGTTTGCCCTCCCTGAGAAGTTATCTGATTGCAGCCAGCATAGATCGAGGGACTTGCCGAATAACGCAATCGTTGCCGCAGGATCAAGCGGAACAGCCGCGGAGTAACAGGGTGGATAACCAAGTGTAACGGTTGTTTTATCCGGGTCTGTCAGAAGCCCCTGGGTCCAGAGATTGACCGTCTGAGAGGATTCAAGCATCCCGATCCTCCACCACTGTGAGACCTCGGTCTGCCGATACTTATCAAGCGCCTGTGTAAGCTTGAGTGGGGTCTCACGCTTCGGGTCCCCGGGTCTTCCGACCACATGCGTCTCAAACATCCACCGCTCATACGCCCATTCCTCTGTGAAATCGTGATGCGGCCTTCCTATCTTCTCCATCTAAGCGCCTCCTTTTATATCACAATTAATCTGCATATATATGCTTGCATACCCCTATCTCAACTCATTCTATATATAGTTAATGCTTTGGAGATTCACCGAGCCATCCTGAGATTCCTGAGATACCTGCGTGTGATCACGGTTTCAGGGTCCTCAGAAGCTCATCAAGCGAGCGTGTATTGAGAACGTCATCCTTCTCAAGCCATCCACGCCTTGCCGTTGCAACCCCAAAGTGCATATACTCCATCTGGGACGTGTCATGTGCATCCGTTGAGATTGCGACCTTAACACCCTTTTTCTTTGCGTATCTTGCATGTGTATCTTTAATATCAAGCCGTCTCGGGTTTGCATTGAGCTCAAGGATCGTTCCGGTACTCCCTGCTGCATCGATTAAAGCCTCGATATCCACATCATACGGGTCTCTTTTACCGATTATGCGACCTGTTGGGTGTGCGATTATATCAACATTGGGGTTCTCGATCGCACTCAAGATCCTCGCTGTCATCTCCTCCTTTTTCTGCGTGAGATTTGTATGAACTGCTGCAATAACGATATCAAGCTTTTCAAGGATTTTGTCTGGTAAATCAAGCCTGTTATCAGATCTTATATCAACTTCAATACCTGAAAGTACCCTGAAATCATCAAGATCCCCATTTATCCGCTCAATCTCATCCATCTGCCTGATTAACCGCTTCTCATCAAGACCTCCGGTGATGCCAACAGCAGGCGTGTGGTCAGATATCGCGATGTACTCATACTCCAAGGACCGTGCCTTATCAACGATCTCCCTGATCGAGGATCTGCCATCGCTCCAGTCAGAGTGTACATGAAGATCTCCCCGGATATCAGAAAGCTCAATGAGATCTGGAAGCTCGCCCCTTGCTGCCGCTTCTATCTCATCCTGCCCCTCCCTGAGCTCAGGTGGTATGAAAGAAAGACCCAGGCTGTGATAAACATCCTCCTCCCTCCTGCCAGCTATCTTCTCATCCTGCCTGAAGACGCCGTACTCATTGAGCTTGAGTCCTTTCCTGAGGGCAAGCTCCCTCAGCTTGATGTTATGAAGCTGCGACCCTGTAAAGTACTGAAGCGCTGATCCAAAGCTATCCGGATCTACAACCCTCAGATCTGCCTGTATATCACCTATGATCACGCTCGTCTTTCTCTCTCCACTCGCGATCACCTCACTCACACCCTCCAACGTCTTGAACGCATCCATGACATCCCTGGGTCTATGGGATGCAACCAGTATGTCGATATCCCCTATCGTCTCCTTCATCCGCCGGATGCTACCTGCATATGAGATCTCAACGGCTGATTCAAGATTTTTAAGGGACTCAACGATCCTCTTAGCCTGAAAATAAGCCACATCAAGGGGTGTTCGCTCCTTCTGTCTCCTGTAGAGTGCGATACCTTTTAATATCTTCTCCTCGGTCTTTGCACCCATCCCAAAGAGGTGCTGGAGCTCGTGGTTCTTTGCCGCCCTCTCAAGCGATGCAATATCGGTAATTCCACATTCCCTGAAGAGCTTTGCAACCGTCTTTGGGCCAACCCCCGGGATTGAAAGAAGCTCGAGGAGACCAGCAGGAAGAGAGTTTCTCAGATCCTCGTAATATTTCAGCCTTCCCGTCGTTATGATCTCGTAGATCTTCTTTGCCAGTGCATCTCCAATCCCTGGAAGCTTTTTAAGCTCGTTTTTCGATTTAAATCTTGACAAATCCGCTGTAAGATTTTCTATTGTTCTTGCCGCCCTTCTGTATGCCCTGATCTTGAATTTATCACCATCCAGGACCTCTAAAATATCAGCAATCTCATCGAAGATCCTGGCCACCTCTCTGTTCTCAACCATCAGAGGATACTTATCCCATACTCATAAATAATACCGGGTAGTAAGATGGGATGATGATGTCTGATAAACCTGTTGTCTGGTTGCGGGATGTCGACTCATCAGATCTTGGACTTGTTGGTGGAAAAGGGGCAAGTCTTGGGGAGATGATGAAGATAGGGTTACCCGTACCCGAAGCTTTTGCCGTTACAGCGACTGCATTCAGAGAGTTTATAGACCGGACCGGGATTGCTGATGAGCTCTTCAGGGTGCTTGATGTGAATGTTGATGATGGGGTGGAGCTTAAAAAGGCCGAAGATGCAGCAAAGAAGCTCATACTATCTGCAGAAATGCCACCCCGGATCAAAGATGCGATTATTGATGCGTATGATGCGATGTGTGAGGAGGAGGGGGGTGAGGAGGTCTTTGTTGCGGTGAGATCGTCTGCCACCGCGGAGGATCTGCCTGATGCAAGCTTTGCAGGTCAACAGGATACGTTTCTTAACATCAGAGGAAAAGATGCAGTCCTTGAGGCTGTTAAGAAGTGCTGGGCGTCGCTTTATAATTCACGTGCAATATTCTACCGTGTTAAACATGGTTTCGAGCACCGTAAGGTGAACATCTCGGTCGTGGTTCAGAAGATGGTTAATTCAAAGAAAGCCGGGGTGATGTTCACCCGGGATCCCTCAACCGGTGCGATGAGGACGATCATCGAGGCCTCATGGGGGCTTGGGGAGGCAGTTGTCTCAGGCTCAGTCTCCCCGGATAGCTACATCGTCGATCGTGAGTCAAAGGAGATCATCAGCACGCATGTTGGGATGAAGGAGATCATGCATATCAGGGACCCTGAGACGGGTGAGACTGTTGTTGTCCCTGTTCCTGACGATATGAAGGAGAAGCGGGTTTTAACAGATGATGAGATCATGAAGCTCGTTGAACTCGGAGAGAAGGTGGAAGAACACTATGGAGTACCACAGGATACAGAGTGGGGGATCGAAGAGGATGGGAGGATCTACATGCTCCAGTCACGTCCTATCACAACGATAAAGGAGGTGAAAGAAACATCAACCTCTGAAGAGGGCGTGGGAGAAGATATAATACTTGTAGGTCTCGGGGCATCGCCAGGGGTGGCTTCAGGGCGGGTCAAGATCATAAGGAGTATCGATGAGCTCCCGAAGGTCGAGGAGGGCGATATCATGGTGACCCGGATGACAACCCCGGATATGGTACCCGCGATGAAGCGAGCGGTTGCAATTGTGACTGATGAAGGGGGGCTTACGTGTCATGCCGCGATCGTCTCAAGGGAGCTGAGCACCCCGGCGGTTGTTGGAACCAAACGTGCGACAGAGGTTCTGAAAGATGGTATGATCGTCACGGTCGATGGTGAGAAGGGTAAGATATACAGGGGAAGCCTCATCAGGGAGGAGGCTCACGAGGAGGTGCATTTCCAGGCTGTAAGCTGGAAACCGATAACAGCAACCGAGATTAAGGTCAATATATCAATACCTGAGGCAGCGGAGAAGGCAGCAGCAACCGGAGCTGATGGCGTCGGGCTTCTGAGGATTGAGCATATGATCCTCGGGCTCAACAAGCACCCATCCCTCTACATCGCAGAAGGTAAAGAGGAAGAGTACATCAACGAGCTTGTTAAAGGGATCAAGAGGGTGGCTGATGCCTTCTATCCGAGGCCGGTATGGGTGAGGACACTTGATGCCCCGACAGATGAGTTCAGAGCGATGAAAGGTGGAGAGCATGAACCGATCGAGCATAACCCGATGCTTGGATGGCGGGGTATACGGAGGGATCTGACAGATACTGAGCACTTCAAGCTTGAGCTCAGAGCCTTCAAGAAGCTCTTTGAGCTTGGATACAGGAACATCGGCATCATGCTCCCGATGGTTCAGCACCCCTCAGAGCTTAAGAGGGCAAAGCAGCTCATGGAGGAGGTCGGGATCGACCTTGAGACGACGACGATCGGGATAATGATCGAGACACCGGCGGCCGCGATCATAATCGAGGACTTCATCGATGAGGGTATCGACTTCGTATCATTCGGGACGAACGATCTCACCCAGTATACACTCGCGATCGATCGTAACAACGAGAACGTGGCAGCCCTGTATAATGAGCGCCATCCAGCAGTGATGAAGCTGATTGAGTACGTGATCAGGGTCTGCAGAGAGCGGGGTGTGATGACATCGGTCTGTGGACAGGCGGGATCAAAGCCCGAGATCGTCAAGAAGCTTGTTGAGTTTGGAATATCGAGCATCTCTGCAAATATCGATGCGGTAGAGGCCATCCGCAACACCGTTGCAAGAGAGGAGCAGAAGCTACTCGTTGAACTCGTCAGATCCAGCAAAAAAGGACTGAATCGAGATTAAATCAATAGATTGGGGAGTAAAATCCCCCACTCTATTGTGCCTTCAAGAAGATCTCGATGGAGGATACGCTTATCATATCCCCTTTACTACCTTGAAGCTCCTCAGTGGCAATCTCAATCTTGTCGACGACGACATTAGGCATGAACTTGTTCCTCACAACCTCAGCCGTGTCGACAGCCCTTGAGATCGCACGGCCACGTGCCTTTATCACCACCTCATCACTACCATCGTTGAACTGCGTCACCACCGCAAGCACATAGCTCATCACCGGTTTGTTGCCCACATATATCACATTGTCTTCTGCCATTAAGATCGCCCTCCAATACCTTCTCCACGTAGGGATACGATAGCTTATCATTGCTTGTCATATTTAAGTCTATCCCAACCACTCAGGAGCTTCACCCTAAGTGGTACCACCATGAGAGCGCTGAGCGAAACGGTTATAAGGTACCGGGTAGCTGATATCCCGATGACCACCGATAAACTCGTTATAGAGGGGGTCAGAGGGGGGAGGAGAAAGCCGATCTGCCTCTTCCCTTGCTCAGGTTTCAACATTCCGGGAGAGGCAGCAAGAAGGGCTTCTGCTATCATCTCAGAAGAGATTTTTCCGGATATCAGTGAAACGCTGGGGATTGTCGAGCTTACAAGGGCGTTCATCGATGGAAATACCCCTTCCTTCAAGAAGAAGCTTGGAAAACAGAAGGTTATAACTGTAGATGGCTGCTCATATCAGTGTGCACGGGAGTTTATCACGAGGTTTCTGAGAATAGAGCCAGAAAGAGAGATTGTGATAGGTTTAGGTGGGAACAGAGAGGAGGAGGCAAGTAAGCTGACCCGAACGAGAAAAGAAGATATAGATAGGGCAGTGCTTCTCATCAAGGAATGTATAGAGGAGATATACCCTAAAAGTGGATGAAGACAGGATAACCCATACCCATTTTTTCTTTTTCAGATACCACATCAGTGAGTATGCGGGGGACGAGATTTGAACTCGCGAACTCCTGCGAGACAGGGTCCTAAGCCCTGCGCCTTTGACCTGGCTTGGCAACCCCCGCACCTACACGAGCATCGAGCCGGATGAGGTCATTCACCACCAAGCTTCATTATCGCCTCGACAAGATCTCCGTTGGCACTCTCCAGCGCCTCTCTTGCCTCTTCCCTACCTGCACCGGTCTTCTCCATCACGATCTGGAGGTCCTCCTCGCTTATATCAGGCCCACAGGAGCGTTCCTCCGGTGTCCCCATGAGCTGGTAAACCGTTGTCCCATGCGCTTTCATCACCATCACCGTTGGTTCAGGGAAAACAAGCTCCCGATCGCCCATCCTGATGATGACCTCCCTGACATCCTCAAGCTCATCGAGTGAGACTCCCATCTGCTTCATCATCTGCTTCATCTTCCGGGGATTGACCCCACCCATTCCAGGAAACATGCTACCTTGCTCCTACTCCAGCTCTAACACTGACCGCCACACCCCTCCTGAACGAGAGCATCTCAGCAGCTGAAAGCAGTGCCTTACCAGTTCCAAGAAGATTATCAGACCGATCAACGATGAGTACCTCATCCAGTGCTCGGATCTCAGGATCAACCTCGACCACATGCCTTGCAAATGCGTTCTTACCATCCCTCACGAACCGTGCAGCCTCGTCCCCAACTACAACCCGCATCCGGGGGTATGGCAGGTAGCGGTGCAGCATCATCGCACCCTCGATACTTAGAGTGAGTAATCCATCGGTCTTAAGTGTTGCTATCCTCCTTCCCTGATAGAGGATCTGCCTTATCCTTCCTGTCCTTGAGTAGTGAATCTCAGGTTTCTCTGGAAAAAGGGCTATCCCGGCCCCTCTACCAAATTGATAGTTTGCTATAACCCGAACTCTCTTCCAGTCGTCCCTCATCAAGACCCCGCTTGATCTCCTCAACCGCCGCTTCCAGATTTTTCCTGTTATCAAAGGCATATACAAAGTATAAAAGATCGATCACCCGTGTATACCTGAAGCTCTTCGCGCTCTTGATCATATTCGGGATGGCCCGGACGACATTATCAACGATTGAGATGTGAGCCATCCTGGATGTACGGGAGAATGGATTTAGATCGATCGCGATCACGGTCTTCCCCATACCAATGAGTGCCTCACATCTATCCCCATCCTCAAGTGGAACAAGGACCGTATCTGCACTGAATATCCCCTCCTTTGAGACCTTCGCCCGTTCACTCGAGAGACCTGGTATAGTTGCATCAGGGTTTAGCCCGAGAACATCCTTTGCACCGAAGCTCTCAAGGTACTCCTTGATTCTCGCCACCCGTTCCTCAGTCCTGTGGAAGAGATTCACCTCTATCTTCGCCCCTACAAGCTCGGCAAGCTCAACAATCCCTCCTGGAACAAGAGCTGCAGTGTTACCATTAACCGATATTACAGGGTTTTTCGAGGTGAGAAGCGCGGCAACAGCTGCCTCTTCTGCCTCTAACGCACTTGGAAGCGTCTTTTCACCAATAAGATAATCTATCGCCTCTCCCCGTCCGTGTGCTATAAGCCCCTGCCTGCTCGTAATCCCTGCTTCGACACATCTTGTTATCTCCTCCCGCAGTGCCAGCGACTCGTAGCGGGGATGATCCTTTGGAATCTCTGTCATCCTATAAGTGGCATGCTCACGACGTAGATAAAGCTAACTGATGGAGGGTCGGTGGTAAGATTTAATAGTTCTGCGGTCAGAAGAAGGACGGTGAATGAGATGGAGATATGTGGTAGTAAGGCTGTGGGTGAGTATCTTAACATAAACAGGATCGTACTGGCGTTTTTATTTGCAGGATTGACAGGGATTGCTGCCCAGATCAGGATTCCTTTACCTTTCACACCCGTCCCGATAACAGGGCAGGTTCTCTTTGTTCTTCTCTCCGGGGTTATGATTGGAAGATACGGTGGGTTGAGCCAGCTCATCTACGTAGGTGCTGGTGCGGCCGGAGTACCGTGGTTCAGCAACTTTTCAGGTGGTGCATCGGTGCTTGGGGGCGTTACAGGGGGTTACCTCATCGGTTTTGTCGTTGCAGCATTTCTAATCGGAAGCGCTATCGAGGCCTATCCATCGATCACAGGAAACGTCAGAGAGCTATTTTTCCTGATGCTTGCAGGTCTCGGTGTGATATATCTCTTTGGGGTCATCCAGCTTTCACTTGTTCTTGGAGCTGGGATGAGAGAGGCAATCGCACTCGGGGCAGCTCCTTTCATCGCGGGTGATATCCTGAAGGCGACCGTTGCAACTGGCATAGCTGCAGGATATGGCCACGGGATCAGAATAATCCGAGGGTCAGTATGATTGAGAGGATCCCGATCAGATCGATCGTGCTTGATGTAAGAGGAATTGAGTGGATATCAGGATCTGCACCCAGTTTGAAAGAGGCGCCTGCAACCATATAGGCGATCGCGCTGACCGCGAGCGTGGAGATAATCCCCGCGATAAGGCTCATCGCGATAAGCACCAGTGGACCGGGGGAGGTGAAGCCCAGTACCTCCCCGAGTACATGGGTGAGTAGCCCAACGAGAGGGAAAATAATCAATGAAAAGGCATAAATCGCGATGAAATTCTTAATTGCAGCCCTTTCCGGGATTTTACGAGGGTAGATGATACCCATGTGAAGCATCGAGGAGAGCCTTGCTGCGAGGATGCCCCCGAGGGCGTTGTTCACACCCAGGAATGGTGGTATCAGAACGAGAATTGCTGCAAGCTTGATCATCACCTCAAGTCTTGTGTGAATGAGAAAGCCCCCGAATGAGCCTATGGTTGACGTGAAAAGCAGTAAAGGAACACTCTCTTTGAATATCCTGCTCACAAGTCCCCCTTCTCTGATGCCGCATGCAAAAATCGGGATTGTGGTGATGAGTACCATCCCTGAGATGAGATCCAGTCCCATAGGATGCATTGAGATCTTCATTGCAGATATCGCGGCGATATACAGTGCCGGGATTGTGACAACGTCACCAAATGCGGTTATCATGGGAGCTGAGAAGTTATCGATGTCCCACCCCTTGCTGAACCCGATTATTGATATGGCCACAACGATAGGAAGGAGAAGAATCGCCGAGATGATCCCACCCAGAAACGATATGAAGATGTACTCACTGATCGTGAGGGCTTCATGGCCGAAGGTATATGCAACAAGTTTTGCAACGACACCCAGGATGACAGAGAGAAAAAGGGTCAAAAGAACCGATGCTTTGAGGTTTTTCGCGAGAACTGTATCTTTCATGAGGGATGGTGTAAATGTACCCATGTGCATCGAGGTCCCAAGCCGCGATGCAAGTGCGCCATAGACATTACCGCGCATACCCATCGCGGGTGGAACGAGGATTACAAGCCCTGGAAGAAGCTCGAGGATGTTGCCGAGTGATCCAAGCTCAATCCCTGCTATGAGGTCTCCAAGAATGCATATAATCAGACCGAGCGATCCATACCTGAAGAGGTCTGAGAACTCCTCTGAAAATGCAAAGGCACGGCTCATTAAGGATACAGTTACCTTTTTCTTTCTTCCTGCCATGCCATATACCTCGCACTATCTTCTTATCTGGTGGATCGCTCGTACCGTCTCCCATTTGATCACACATAACTTCCATAGGCTACCCCTCTTATCTTGGATGATGAATAAATATCTATTGATACCCCTTTCAGAGGGAGGTTTTTGAGGTGGGAGGTGGAGTGTGCACCCAGATGGAGAAGAGGGAGGAGGCTGGAAGAGGTTTACGGGCCCCTTGAGCTTCTGAAGCGATCGGGATGCACCGGTGGACCACGCGCCCCACCCCACGTATGGCAGGAGTTTCCTGCAGTAGGTCTTATCCCCTCATTAGTAATAAACTTTTTGGTAATAGTAACATTAAATTAGAAAATAATGGCCAATAAAGAGTAATGTGATCGATCATGATCTGCTGTATGTACTGGGGTTTAAGGGGTTTTCAAAGCGCTCTTCAATATATCGTCAACCCTTTAACAGCAGGGATCGCCTTTAGATCGCGGATCAGCTCTGGTGGCACATCCGGATCTGTCACGATCGTGAGTCTCGGGTTATCAACGAGGTATGGATCATCTGATACCGCCTGACGTATGGAGAGTCCGTATGATGCGATTGTTCCTGTCACAGCCCCGAGTATGCCAACATCCCTCGCATCATGCGGCTCGATCACGATAACAGCCAGGTTAAGAAGGGGTGCGACATCCCGAAGGAGTGGGATCGACCTCATATTCTCGAATATCTCCCTTAAATGTTCATCCTCCATGATGTTTCTGACGGTGGTATCAACAACCCTCCGATCAACACCCACCGCCCTTGCAGCATCTGTGTGTGAGATCTCAATCGAACCTGCCCTGATACGCCCATTAGGGCTTATCCCAAACCCATACTCAAGCATCAAAGATATCACACGCTGCTGTGCAGGAAAGCGATCAAACCTGCTCAGTATTTCACTCCACATCATGATCCCCCTTTACATCCCCTATCCTGCCTATGAACGTCCCATCGAGAAGATACACCTCTGCCTCATCTATCCTGAGTACTCTGGATGTCATCGGTCCTAAAAGATCTTCTTCGTGCCCGGCATTGAACGTGATACCCCCGCATAACTCGTTAAACGCTGGCATGATCATGCAGCACGGATCTTTCCAGCTTTGCAGCGAGGGATAGTGATCTTTCAGCACACTGAACTCGCACTTTGCACGGATCCAGACCCGCTCATGGATCGTGTACCCGAATGTGTCTTTAAACTGGATGACCGGATGGTTATGCCCCATAATCAGATGCTCTGCCTCGAGAACCTCTTCAGAAGGCCATGCATGTCCGTGGAAGTACCCGACTCCATCTATCACTGCTCCTCCAGTGCCGTGGAGTATGACATTCGGTGTATCCGGGAGGAGGTCTCTGATCCTGCCATCATGGTTTCCAGGGATGATCTCAACCTGTGTATGCTTTGAAATCTGCTCGATGAGTGCCAGGATGCCCTTCTCCTCCACCCTTGTTACCTGAGGAATGTTATGCTTGATATCCCCAAGAAGCACAACTCTATCAGGATTTCTCTCAAGTATGTAACCAAGAATCCGATTCAGTATCTTCTGTGTCTGATCCGGAAGGTGTAACCCGAATTGTGATAGCTCAACCTCGATACCAAGGTGTATATCTGCCATTACAAGTGTCATCTCCCGGTTCTTAACAACAGCAACCGGCTCTCCTGCTACCGGATTTATCTCAGGCGTCAGGACTCCTCCTCAGATGGAGAATATGTGAACGATCGCGGTACCTCCTGTCCCACCAACATTATGGGTGAGCCCGATCTCTGCACCATCAACCTGTCGCTTACCTGCCTCACCCCGCAGCTGCCATACGATCTCAATCGCCTGCCTCACACCGGTTGCCCCTAAGGGGTTCCCACACCCCTTAAGACCGCCACTTGTGTTGATCGGTATCTCGCCATCAAGCCTTGTTGCACCCCGTTCCAGGGCCTTTCCACCCTCCCCCTTCCTGAAGAAGCCAAGATCCTCGATCGCCATTATCTCCGATATCGTATAGCTGTCGTGCACCTCTGCAAGATCGATATCCCCGGGTGTGATTCCCGCGATCTCAAATGCCTTTCTTGCAGCATGCACCGTTGCATCCATCGTCGTTATGTCCCTGCGATCATGCAACGCGATTGTATCACTTGCCTGAGTTGAGGCGAGCACCTTAACCGGGGTGTCTGTGTATCTTCTCGCTATATCGAGTGGAGCGAGAACGCAGGCTGCTGCACCATCTGCAATCGAGGAGCAATCAAGAAGACGGAGTGGTTCTGCAACTTTTCCCGCGTTAAGAACCGCATCCAGGCTGATCTTATTTTGAAACTGCGCAATCGGGTTGTAAGATGCGTTATCATGGTTTTTAACACTCACCATCGCCATTTCTTCGCGGGTTGTACCATACCGCTTCATATGCGCCCTTGCCATCATCGCGAAGAGCCCTGCAAGTGTTGCACCGTAAAAGCCCTCCCACTCACGATCGGTACACGATGCAAGCGCATCCTCTGCAAGTCCTGCAGAAACATCTGTCATCTTCTCAACGCCTGCAGCGACCACGATATCATGCCATCCGGAGGCAACCGCCATAATCCCACACCGAAGTGCAAGCGCGCCCGATGCACATCCTGCCTCAACCCGTGTGGAAGGGATGTGAAGCTCTGATGCAAGCCCTGCATGATCCACAACCAGCGCTCCAACATGCTCCTGCTCGATGAACCTGCCTGCACTCATATTCCCGAGGTATATAGCATCGATATCCTCACCCCGGATCCCTGCATCCTCAACAGCCAGAAGACCTGCCTCAACAAAGAGGTCCCTGAATGAGTGATCCCAGAGTTCCCCGAAACGGGTGCATCCAACCCCAATAATCGCAACATCCCTCATAGAAAACCTCACAGGATGATTTTTCCCTTATGCTTGGCATAAAGCCCATAATCAAGATATGTGCGCCTTGAAAGAAGCTCCTCAACCTTCGGTGCACGATCACGTATCTCTTTGATCCGGTCTGTAACACGCAGACTGAACGAATCAGAACCTGCTCCTGATCCAAAAGATGTTAAGAGGATCCTTGAGCCGGGATCTGCCACATCAAGCGTTGCAGCAAGCCCGATGAGTGATGATGCAGAATAGGTATTGCCGATCTTTCGCACGATGAGGCCATGCTCGATCTGCTCCATCGTGAATCCGAGCTTCCTTGCAACCCTCACAGGAAACTTCCCGTTTGGCTGGTGGAATACCGCATAGTCAAAATCAGATGGCTCTGCACCGATTCGATCAAGAAGCCTGAGTGTTGCACCTGTAACATGCTTGAAATAGGCAGGCTCCCCTGTGAACCTCCCCCCGTGTGATGGATATTCTGCCCCTTCTCGCCTCCAGAAGTCTGGCGTGTCTGTCGTGAACGAACAGGTGTCCTCGATCTCAACGACAAACTCAGCAGGATTGCTCCCTATCACAAATGCGGCACCACCGGCTGCAGCGCCATACTCAAGCGCATCCCCCGGTGCACCCTGGGATGTGTCCGCTCCCACCGCAAGCCCACAATCGATCATTCCTGATGCGGTCATCCCCATCAAAACCTGTATCGCAGCAGTCCCAGCCTTACATGCAAACTCAAAATCTGCGGCGGTTATCTTATTCTCAGCTCCTATAGCCTCTGATAGAATCGTTGCGGTAGGTTTAACAGCATAAGGATGGCTCTCTGAACCCACATAGATGGCACCGATTCTGCTCACATCGATAGAAGCCCTCTTTATCGCATACCTTGAAGCCTCGACCGAGATTGTGACCGTATCCTCATCAAGATCCGGGACTGACTTCTCATAGATGTTGAGGCCGCTCTTTATCTCATCAGCGACCTTTCCCCACGTCTTTGCAATCTCCTCGATCCTGATCCTGTATCTGGGTATATAGACCCCATAACTTATGATTCCAGTCCTCATCCAGGATAATAATTCTCCGTAAGGTTGATAAACTTTTACCATGAAGTTCAAGTATGAAAAAGCTCCTTGGTCTGGTCGGTTCTGCAAGAAAGAATGGTAACACAGAAGTCCTGATAAAAGAGGCATTGATGGCTGCAGAGGAGGAAGGTGCAGAGGTGGGGATGATCAGACTCACCGATCTTTCGATCAAGCCATGCAAAGGGTGCATGGCATGCGTCTTCAAAGATGAAGGATGCTGGATTGAGGATGATGTCGAATGGCTCTTTGAACAGATGGTTGAGGCAGACGGGATCATTCTTGGTGCGCCAACATACTTTCTCGGTGCAGCGGGGATCGTCAAGCTTTTCACCGACCGTATCCTTCAGTTCGCAACCCGTCTTGACAGGATGCGGGGGAAGGTTGGGGCAACGATTGCCGTAGCAGGACTTCCAGAATGGGAGGCATTTACCATCCCGATCCTCAACACATGCCTTCTTGCCCTGAATGTAAGGCTCATAGGGACACTCATGGCATATGCCCCCGGACCTGGTCAGATACTCCTTGATGAAAAGGCGGTTGAAGGGGCAAAGACGATCGGTAAACGGCTTGTTTCAGGATCAAAGTACGATGGATTCAGGGGGCTCTGCCCCACATGCCATACAGATCTTCTGCGTATCACAGAAGATGGTGCCGTTTGCCCTGTATGTGATGCAAAAGCCGCAATTATCATTGAGGATGGATCCATCAGGGTTGAGTATGAGGAGGAGACGGTCTTAAATCACAGATGGACAGAGGAGAAATTTGAGGCACACCTGAACAACTGGATACGTGCGACAGAAGGGATGTTCAAGGCAAGGCTTGATGAGATAAAGGCCCTCAGCCGCAAGTACCGTGAATATGATCGCTGGATAGATATTCCCCGACAATGAAGATAGAGGGGGTTCTCTTTGATATCTACGGCACTCTGATCTACGTTTCAGAGGAATCGATAAGAATGAGAAGCGGGATTATCTCACGGTATCTGGAAAGGTATGGCATCCATCTCCAACCGGAGGATGTGGCACTTGAGGCGGCACACAGATGGATTGAGTTCTCGAAGGGTGAGTTTGCGGATGTTTACGAGTACTTCAGCGCGGTTCTATCAGGCTTAACAGGCCAGAGTGACTTTGATGAGGAGTTCATGGAAGGGCTTATCGAGGTCGGGGCACTTGAATCAGAGGCAGAGCTTCTCCCAAACGTCGTTGAGACACTTGAATCACTTAAGAAGCTCGGAATCAAGCTGGGTGTGGTCTCAAACGCACCATGTTTCTATGCGATGCGGGATCTCAGGGCGCTCGGGTTGCTTGAGTACTTTGATGCGATCGGGGTCTCGTCACGATGGAAGATCACAAAACCGGATCCAGAGATATTCTTAAGAGCTGCCGATTCACTCGGTCTCAAACCACAGAATGTGATTGTCGTTGGGAACGACCCGATTGAGGATGTTAAAGGGGCAAAGCTTGCCGGCATGAGATCTGTACTTCTTATACCACCGATTGAAGGGATGTGGTCCACAAGCAGGGCCGTATTTGGCGAGTGCGATGATGAGATTGAGTGTGAGCCAGATTGTGTCATCGAGGACCTCAGTGAGATACTTGAGATCATCCAGAATGTGGGAAGCCAAGATATTTAAAAGAGGACGATTATTTAAATGGTGGAGGAAGAAGTATGCAGATGATGCCACAGATGGGGTATGATAGGGCAATTACCGTTTTCAGCCCGGATGGACGTTTATTTCAGGTAGAATATGCCCGGGAGGCTGTTAAAAGAGGGACGACAGCAGTAGGTATAAAGGCAAAAGATGGTGTCGTCCTGCTGGTGGATAAGCGTGTTACAAGCCGGTTGCTTGAGGCAGAATCGATCGAAAAGATATTTCAGATCGATGAACATATAGGCGTTGCAACCTCCGGGCTTGTAGCAGATGCAAGAGCACTCGTTGATCGTGGGAGGGTTGAGGCCCAGATCAACAAGGTTGTCTATGATGAGGCGATAGGTGTGGAGGTTCTTGCAAAGAAGATATGTGATTACAAGCAGACTTACACGCAATTTGGTGGTGTGAGGCCATTTGGAACGGCACTTCTCATTGCAGGTGTGGAGAGAGATATGGTAAGGCTCTTTGAGACCGATCCAAGTGGTGCACTGCTTGAGTATAAAGCAACAGCCATAGGTGCAGGTAGAAGCGAAGTTATGGAGTACTTTGAAGAGCACTACGATGAGGATATCACCTTAGAGGATGCGATCCTCCTCGGGCTTGATGTCCTCCACTCGATAACAGAAGGTAGATTTGATGTTGATACAATCGAGGTTGGCGTGATCGAGCTTGCGACAAAGAAGTTCAGAATGCTTGACAGGGAGGAGCTTGGAGGGTATCTTCAGACTATCAGGGAGCGCCACGCCGAGGAGGAGAAAGAGGAATCATAACAATGGTAAGCCTCGATGATGCGGTTGTTGCAAGGCTCAAGCGTCAGGGTCTGACGTTTGAGATTCTTGTAGATCCAGAACTTGCATTATCATGCAGACAGGGAGAGGACCCGCCGACTGATAAGTTACTTGCGGTTGAGGAGGTCTTTGAGGATGCATCACGTGGTGATCGAGCATCTGAGGCAGATCTGAGGAAGGTATTTGGGACGCTGGATCTATCAGCGATCGTAAAACGGATAATAAGAGAGGGAGAAGTGCAGCTAACATCTGCACAACGAAGACAGATGCAGGAGGAGAAGAAAAGGCAGATTATCAATATTATCGCGCGAAACGGTATAAATCCCCAGACGATGACACCACACCCCCCTCAGCGGATTGAACGTGCAATGGAGGAGGCGGGAGTCCACATAGACCCATTCAAACGGACAGAGGATCTGGTCAACGAGGTAATGAAGGCGATAAGACCGATCATTCCGATCAGGTTTGAGGAGGTTTCAGTCGCGGTGAAGATTCCTGCACCTTACACCTCAGGCATCTATGAGCTTAAGAAGCTTGGAGATCTGATACAGGAGGAGTGGCAGCAAGATGGATCGTGGATCGGGGTGTTTGAGATTCCTGCCGGGATACAGGATGAGTTTTATCGTTTCATTAACCGATTTACAAAGGGTGAAGCCGAGACGAGGTTACTGAAGAAGAAGGTGACGTGATGGATGCAGGTAAGATGCCAAGGATTGTAGTCCCCGGTGATCTTCTATCTGAGGAGCCTGCAAAGGTCGGAGAAGGTGCCTACATTGAGGATGGTAAGGTCTACGCGAGTGTGTATGGGGTCCTCGACAAGAAGGATCGTATAAGGGTGATCCCACTTGCAGGAAAGTACATCCCCAAGCGGGGGGATACAGTAATAGGTAGCGTCACAGAGATCAGCTTCTCAAACTGGATCCTGGATATTGCCTCCCCATATGAGGCATACCTCCACATCTCAGAGTATCCAAGGCGCATTGAACCTGGCGAGATGAGTAAGTACATCCGTGTGGGGGATCTGATCGTTGCCACCGTACTTGATGTTGACTGGTCGATGATGGTGGAGCTGACCCTGAGGGAAAATCAGTTCAAGGTCCTGAGGGGTGGGAGGCTTCTTGAGATCTCTCATACCAGGGTTCCAAGGTTGATCGGACGCGGTGGTTCGATGATAAGCATGATAAAACGAGAAAGTAGATGCTCGATCTTTGTCGGGCAGAATGGAAGGGTGTGGCTCCAAGGCAAGCCGGAAAACATGAAGCTTGCAGCACAGGCGATAGAGATGGTCGTAAGGGAGGCACACACCCCTGGATTGACAAATAGAGTTGTAGAGTTCCTGAGAGCAAACAGATAGGATTTTGATGATTGAAGGGAGTGTGTTAGGAATGGTCGATGGTGTGCATACATTCTTCAAAGATGGGTTGAGACTTGATGGAAGGAAGAAGGATGAACTGAGACCCATCAAGATCAAGGCCGGCGTACTCAAGAGGGCAGATGGTTCATGTTACTTGGAGCATGGAGGTAACAAGATCATGGCGGCGGTGTATGGTCCGAGAGAGGTTCACCCCCGCCACCTCCAGCACCCGACCCGGGCGATTGTCAGATATCGGTACAACATGGCCTCATTCTCTGTGGACGAACGTAAGCGACCGGGTCCTGATCGCAGGAGCGTTGAGATCTCTAAGATAAGTAGAGAGGCGATGGAATCTGTCGTACTGAAAGAGCAGTTCCCGAAGACTGTTGTTGATGTCTTTATCGAAGTTCTCCAGTCAGATGCTGGAACAAGGGCCGCGGGAATCAATGCAGCGGCCGTTGCGATGGCCGATGCAGGCATACCGATGAAAGGTCTTGTGACCGCGTGTGCAGCAGGAAAGATCGGTGGAGAGGTTGTGCTTGATCTATGTAAGGAGGAGGACAACTACGGAGAAGCAGATATGCCGATTGCCATAGTCCCGAGAACCGGAGAGATCACGATGATACAGATGGATGGACACATGACATTTGATGAGTTCAGGGAGGGGCTGGAGCTTGCGCTTAAGGGGTGCAGACAGATATATGAGCTCCAGCGTGAGGCGCTGATCGAGCGGTATAAGAGTGGGGTTGAAGGAGAGGAGTGATGAGGCATGGATGATAACGATATTCTGACAGAGATTCATCGTGATCAGATGTATAACCTCCTCCAGCGGAAGGAGCGGGAGGATGGAAGGGCGTTTGATGAATACAGGAAGATCTCAATCGAGACCGGGGTATTTGAGCGTGCAGAAGGATCTGCGATGGTCAAGATCGGTGACTCAATGGTTGCAGTCGGTGTCAAGATGCAGCCTGGTGAGCCTTTTCCGGATACACCGGATGTTGGGGTTATAATCACAAATGCTGAGCTCATCCCACTTGCATCACCGACGTTTGAGGCAGGACCACCCGGTGAGGATGCGGTTGAGCTTGCAAGGGTTGTTGATCGTGGAGTCAGGGAATCTGGTGCCATCGACCTCAAGAAGCTCTGTCTGGTCGAGGGAGAGAAGGTCTGGCTCATCTTCATCGATATTCACATACTCGACCACGGAGGGAACCTCATCGATGCATCTGCCCTCGGTGCAATTGCAGCGCTTCTTACAACCACGATTCCAAACAGGCGATATGGTATCGCAGAGGAGGATGAACCCCTGCCTGTAAAGGATATGCCAGTCTCTGTGACGATGATCGAGTTTGAGGGTAACCTGCTCGTTGATCCAGACTACCTTGAGGAGTCTGTTGCATCGGCCCAGCTCACCGTGATATCCAATAGCGATGGGTCCCTTTCAGGAATTCAGAAGCTCGGAAGTGGACCGATGCGAGTTGAGCTGGTCGAAGAAGCTGTAAAGCTCGGGATTGAAAAGGGGAAAGAGATCAGGGAAGAGCACCTTCTCCCGCTGATGAAGACAGCTTAGATGGAGTCACCATTTATCGAGGTTCATAAGCGATCTGGCGAGCGGTTGAGAAGGTATCTTGCAGAGCACGGGCTGTTAAATCGTGGAGCTCTGATAAGATCAGAAGGGGATAAGCTCCAGATCCCGATAACCCGTGAGCCAGATGGACATGAGGTGGAGGAGATCAGGGAGATCACAGGTCATGAACCAGTTGTAAAGATTGGGGAGTTCAATGAGTCCCAAAGACAGCGTAAGATAGAGGATATTCTGGGGTTCAATCCTTCCTTTGAGGTAATAGGGGATATCGCTGTGATGTCCCCTCCAGACAAAATACCAGTAAAAGAGGCTGCAGAGGCGATTCTGGCCATTCACAAAGGGATAAAGACGGTTGTCATACCCACAGGTCCGGTCTCAGGTGACTGGCGTGTGAGGCCCTTTGAGTGGGTGGCAGGGGAGCCGATCCACGAGGTCTGTGTCAGAGAGTATGGCATGAGATTCAGGCTGGATATTGAGCGGGTCTACTTCTCACCACGCCTTGCAACCGAGCGCCACAGGGTGGCAACACAGGTCAGACCCCATGAGCTTGTCGTTGATATGTTTGCCGGGGTTGGCCCTTTTACAGTTTCTCTTGCAAAACGGGCCAAAAAGGTCATAGCGATCGATAAAAACCCTTATGCAATCAGATATCTCAAGGAAAACCTCTCTTTGAACCGTATCGAGAACGTTGAGGTCAGAGAGGGGGATGTAAGAGAGGTTACCTCAGATCTCATTCGGCTTGCAGATCGTGTCATCATGAACCTTCCGCTGCATGCGTTTGAGTTTTTACCACTGGCTGTTAAGATCGCAAAGCCAGGAGGGATCATCCACTACTATGATATAACAGGAGAGGAAGACCTCTTTGATAGCCTTGTCAGAAGGATCAGGGATGCCATAGGCGAGGTCAAAGTTCTCAATCGCCGTGTTGTGAGGTCATACGCGCCACGTCTCTACAATGTGGTGCTTGATATCGCTATAATGGAGGATTAAAGCCTGGAGAGAACCAGTTCAGCTGCCTTTCTCCCTGAAAGAAGCATTCCACCGAATACAGGCCCCATGCGTGGCGATCCAAGGACAGCATTTGCAGCCATGCCGGCAACGATGAGCCCCGGATAGATCTCTTTCGTATTCTCCACAACCGCGGCCTCACCGGCCTCTGCCCACATCGGCCGCTCACCCCTGACGGTAAGCGCCCCTCCTCCGAGCTTTTGCTCAACTATTCTGGCAACTTCCGCGGCGTGTCCTGTTGCATCGATCACATAATCTGCTATGACAGTCATCGGATCGACATGAAGCTTAGAGAGTTCAACAGCACTCCAGTTTATCACAACACCATGGATTCGATCATCATCTCGAACCACGACATCCTCCACACTCATCAGATTAAAGATTCGTGCTCCGGCCCTGATAACCTCTGATGTGATCGTTGTTACGGCCTCGATTGCATCCGCGATGTAGTAACCTGGCTCATACTCACTGCAACGCACACCGATCTCATCCAGTATCTCCCTGCCTGCATCCTGAACCACAATCCTGCTGAACATCATTCCACCCCCCCACATCCCACCTCCCACACTGAGCCTTCGCTCAAAGACTGCAACCTTGACACCCTCGCGTGCAAGATTGTACGCGGCAAGAAGCCCTGCAGGCCCCGCGCCTACCACCACAGTATCAAGCACCATCGAGTCGATGAGATCCTTCATGTAACTCTCAGTTATCGCCTTGGATATTGTCACCTCATCCATACTTTTAGCCCCTTCAAAAATTTAGTACCGGGGGCGGGATTTGGACCCGCGACCTTCAGATATCTCAGGTTTCAGGCATCCATGCTTCCAATCCCTATGAGTCTGACGCCCTAACCAGACTAGGCCACCCCGGCTCAAGTCCATCTTGACAGGGCGATAAATAAGGTTTGTGGTCATCTTCCCCTTCTCATACACCACCAAGTGGGAGCTGGATCATCGCACCTGCAAGAAATGCAATAAGCCCTGAAAGCAGTGCGATGAGACTCACCGATCGCAGACGATCCACACCCTCCCGATCCTCGGATGGTAGCCTGAATGTGACGTGAAGCAGGATCAGATCTGCAAATACGAGCGGAACCAAGTATGCGATGTTCATGAAGTAGGATGGATTGAGATTGATGAGAAATGGGATCGGACTTATTGTGATTCCAATGAGATAAAAGAGAGCAGAGATCTGCTTTGCACGCTTAACTCCCCACCGGCGAGCGATCGTTGAAACATCCCTTATGGCATCACCCTCGATATCAACGATCCCCTTCATCACCTCCCTGCCGAAGCCAATGAGAAACGCGATGGATGCAAGAACAAGTAGGATCAGGTCAGGTTCAGGCTTCACAAGAAGCCCTCCAAATACAAAAGGGAGTGCCATTGTGAGGCTTATGTAGAGATTTCCACCAGGCCCTGTCTCTTTGAGCTTGATGTCATATAGTACACCGAGTACCGCTGCAATAAATGCCAGAAGGAGACATGGGATGGGTAGAAAAAGGGCGAAGAGCATCCCAGCTGCGATTAAGGTCCATCCCATGATAAAAGCCTCGTTCAGGCCGATTTCACCCGTCACAAGGGGTCTATCAAGGCGGTTATTCTTTCTGTCAACCTCAAAGTCATAGTAGTCATTGAGGGCGAATGTTCCAGCCTCAAGCATGATCGCTGTTATACATCCAGAAAGTACAACCTGTGCATCAGATACCCTGGCTCCTCCAAGCACCGCACCCACAACCACCCCTACAGCATACATGAGCCCATGCTCTGCCCTGGTGAGCCTCCAGACTGCCTTAAGATATGGTCTCACCCCACCCATCAGAGAGAGGTCGGCGGCATGGATAATTAACCTTTGGTAAGCGAAAGAGTAGGATAAATCATTTACTAACCTGTCAAATTCCTTTCCTTTTACTGCAAGATTTATTAGTCTATATGAAGATAAGTAAAGTAATGAATAGCACGGGGTTAATCAGGCTGATCCTTCTTGCAATCGGGATTATAGGAGTGACCTTTCTGGTGATGCCCCAGACGGTCTCGCTATTTGCAGGTCAGCATACGTGGTACAATCTATCAGGTGAGGCAAACGATCTACCATGTGAGAAGTGTCATGGGGATGTTTACGAGGAGATGATGAGTATGGAGCCGTTGAGTAAGAAACTTGCAGGTCAATCCAGTTCGCCGCATAGTTATATGGACGAGAACTGTGAACTGTGCCACCGCACCTGTTTCAACAACACATTCAGTTGGAGCTCCGGCAAGTATGAGAAATCACCAGGATTCACTTATGCTAGTGGCAGTGGAACGGGTTCAACACCCGGTGTGGAAGCTCATGCAGCCTCCATAATAGAATGCATGGACTGTCATGGTATCCCTGCGGATGATGGATACTGGGAACACTGGAGCTATGCTGAATACAGTAGTCGGTGTTTCCTCTGCCATGGAGGTTCCGGATGGTATCGTGGACACTATATTACAATTCCCAGCAGGGGTTGGAGTGATTTCATCTCAGCAGGTGGTTTCGGGCTTGGTACAACCGAGACAGACACAGGTGAGAAAGCGGCACACAGGCAGTTCGTCCTTGATGCCATCAACAACTCCCTCATGGAAGATGCGAACGAAGCTTGCATCGCATGTCACACAGAAAACCAGGTTCGGATGGAGTTTAATGTATCAACCGGGGTCATAATCACGGTGAATAACTCATACACACAGACATCCTCGTACTGGAGCGTGAGTGATATCACACCATCAAATTATACGACGTATGTGGAGGTTAAGAGCTGATGAGAAGGGAGATCCTCTTCATTGCATTCATCTTCGCGATCGCAGCCGTTATTCTCTACACATCCACAGATACCGTCTCACTCTTTGCAGGTCAGCACACCTTTATCGCAATCTCTGATTCAGGAAACCAGATCAACTGCACCTGGTGCCATTCAAGAATAAACAGTGAGCTTTCAAACTCCTCTCTCCACGAGGACCTGAGCTGTGAGGCATGCCACAGATATAACGGCACAGGAATTACGTTTGCATCAGGGGATACCTCGGGATCAACCCCTGGAAATGAATCCCATGCCGCGTATGTACCTCGCTGTCTTGATTGTCATGACAGTGACGGGGCATGGATTGAGAACAGGACCGGGAGCCTGAAATATGCACCGCCTGCAAAGGCGTTCAGCGAACCTGATCACGGGACAGATTACTCCGCACATAAGCGATTTGTGCTTGAAGCAAATGCATCAGATGCAAGCCCTGGTGAGAATGAGGCGTGTCTTGCGTGTCATACAGATTATACAGTCAGTCTGAGCTACAGCTACTTCTGGAACATTGGTTATACACTTTCATCATGGAGCTTCACGAGCTTTTCATACAACGGCACAAGGAACTACAATATTAAGTGGAGCAAATCCGGGGCAAAGCATGAGTTTGTCAGCCTTAACAGTATAGACTGTACAGGATGCCATAAAAACATCTATGATGCGCTTGTCATTGGTACAGATGGGGGTTCAAACGAGGATTACCTGACGCACGCACCGGTGGAGATTGACGCCAGTCACTGGGATACGGATAACCCCTGGGGGCATTACAGATACCATTACATCCCGGCTTCAAACAGAGCTACATGGGTCAACAGTACATACTGCCTGAAGTGTCACAACGTGACTGAATACGCGTCTGAGCATCCATCGGATAATACGACCTACAGCTTGGCTGATGTGAGCATGGACACAAACTCAACCTCAGTCCACTGTGCTGAGGCTTTAACATGTGCAACATGCCATGGCAGCGGGAAGACGAAGGCGGTTATAGATAATCCAGAGAGAAGTGGAACAGGACACAGCGGATCAAGCTTTGTCGATAACATCGCCTCAAATTATGCAAGAACCTTCAACGGTGATATATGTATGGGCTGTCATGAGGCGGCGGTACATCCACAGAGCATGGGATGTAGTAGATGCCACTCAAAGGGAAATGTGGATGTTACGATCGAATCAGAGCCATCAGGATATTGTACGAATAACTGAAGCTCTCTCTGAGATGCCTGGAATGAGGGGTTAAAGATATAACACATACTTTTTATAGAGGGAGTATGGGATACAGGGTTGCACTTGCACAGATAAACTCAACAGTTGGAGATATACCTGGAAACACCAGAAAAATCATGGAATACATCAAAAAAGCAAGAGAAAGACGTGCAGATCTTGTAGTATTCCCGGAACTTGCAATTACAGGTTGCCCACCCAGGGATCTACTGCTGAAGCCATCTTTCATCAGGGACAACAGGCGGGCGCTTGAGATGATTATAGATGAGACAGAAGAGATTACGGCTGTTGTTGGTTTTGTCGATTATTCTGAGCTGCCCCTTGTTAAAAATATCTATGATCCATCGGTTCTTCCAAAAAATCCGCTCTATAATGCTGCTGCACTCATTAGAGATAAAAAGCTCATTGGTACACAGTACAAGATACACCTTCCAAATTATGATGTATTCGATGAAAAACGGTACTTTGAGCCCGGGAGCGAGAGTTCAATCTTTGATCTTGACGGAATCAGGATAGGAGTGAACATCTGCGAGGATATCTGGATAGATAATGGGCCTTTTGAGGTACAGGCAAAGAAGGGAGCAGATCTTATCGTGAATATCACTGCTTCCCCGTTCTATGTCGGAAAAACAAGGATAAGAAGGGAGCTTATCAGAAGAAGAGCAAAAGAGAACCGGGTTGCAGTGGTATATCTCAACCTGGTGGGGGGTCAGGATGATCTCGTCTTTGATGGCGGTAGTTATCTCTTTAACAGAGAAGGAGAGCCTATCGCCTGCTGTAAGCAGTTTGAGGAGGAGCTTCTTGTAGCAGATCTTGATGGTGATAAGATAACCCTGCCGGAGGCAGATCCGATCGAGGAGATATATGGTGCACTCCTTCTTGGGATCGGAGATTATGTGAGAAAGAACGGATTCAGCAAGGTTGTAATCGGTTTGAGCGGGGGGATAGACTCCGCGGTAACGGCAGCACTGGCACGAGATGCGCTTGGTGCAGATAATGTAGTGGGCGTCTCGATGCCGAGTAAGGTCACCTCTCGATCAAGTATTGAGGATGCTGAAAAGCTATCTCAGAACCTGGGTATAACATTCAAGATCATCCCGATCCATAGAATCGTTGATGCGTATACCGATGCCCTCTCCAGTGAGTTTGAGGGGATGGCACCTGATGTGACAGAGGAGAATATCCAGGCAAGAATCCGTGGGAATATCCTGATGGCACTCTCAAACAGGTTTGGGTATCTCGTTCTATCAACAGGAAACAAGTCTGAGCTTGCCGTTGGTTACTGCACCCTCTATGGAGATATGGCTGGAGGGCTTGCTGTGATCTCTGACGTTCCGAAGACACTTGTGTATGAACTTGCAAGGTATATCAATACGATCGGAGAAAAAGAGGTCATTCCAGATAATATCCTCAAAAAAGAACCCTCTGCTGAGTTAAGAGAAGGACAAAAGGATTCTGATGCCCTCCCACCGTACGAGGTGCTTGATGCAATACTGCATGCCTATATCGAGGAGCATAAGAGTAAAGATGAGATAATCGAGATGGGCTTTGATGAAAAGGTCGTCTCTGATGTGATCTGGAGGGTTGATCACAACGAATACAAGCGCCAGCAGGCACCCCCGGGGATCAAGATCACACCCAGAGCCTTCGGCTCTGGTAGGAGAATGCCGATAACAAACAGATATGAAGGGTGATGAGGGTGTCTTCTCGATCTGCAGACCTCTTCCAGTGCTTCTTTTTATGATACAACCCGCAGGATGGGCTGTATTCGGATATCAAGATGCACGTTCTCAAAAATCTCCATAAATATTGACATATTTGTGTCATCTGTTCATTCGATGTTCCCATCAAAAATCCAGAATCTTCATATATCTGATCGGAGTTTTAATACCAAAGTGAGAGAGGTGTGAGAATGGAGTATGGAGAGGTGTGTGAGACAGAATGGGGGGATGAGCTTGGGAAGAATATCTCTACAATAGAGGAGCTAAAAGCACATGTTAAGCTATCGCCAAGGGAGGAAAAACAGCTTCGGAAGGTGATAGAGAGACATCCGATGAGTATCAGCAGATATTATCTTTCTTTGATAGATTGGACCGATCCTGACGATCCGATAAGAAGAATGGCGGTTCCTCGAAGTGAGGAGCTTGTTCTTGCAGGCTCTTATGATACGAGCGGTGAGCTTGAGAATACGAAACTGCCAGGTCTGCAGCATAAGTATGCTCAGACCGCCCTCATCCTGGCGACAAACAGGTGTGCAATGTACTGCAGGCACTGTTTCAGGAAGAGAATGGTTGGTATCACGGAGGATGAGGTGATACACCGATTTGAGATGGCGGTGAGCTATATCCGGGAGCATGAGGAGATCAATAATGTCTTGATCACCGGTGGTGACCCTTTCATACTGTCATCTGAGACCATTGGAAGGATGCTTGAGATGCTCTCAGATATTGAGCATCTCGATTTTATCAGGTTTGGGACGAGGGTTCCTGTAACGTTCCCTGATCGGATCATCCATGATGATGGATTGCTCGATCTGTTGAGGCTCTACTCGGATGATGAGAGAAGAATCTATGTCGTGACCCAGTTCAACCATCCGAGGGAGATAACACCGCAATCGATATCTGCTGTTGATAGCCTGATCCGTTCTGAGGTTATCGTTAATAACCAGGCGGTTCTGCTCAGGGGCGTGAATGACGATCCGGAGACGATGGCAGAGCTTCAGAACCGGCTCGTTGCTATCGGTGTTAACCCCTATTACGTCTTCCAGTGCAGACCTGTGAAGCGGGTTAAGCATCACTTCCAGGTCCCGCTATACAGAGGTTATGAGATCATTGAAGCTGCTAAAAAGAGGTTAAATGGACACAGCAAGCGGTTCAAGTATATCATGTCCCATAAAACAGGGAAGATAGAGATTGTAGGTATAATTGGTGATGAGATCTATCTCAAGTATCATCAGGCGAAGAACCCGAGGAATATCGGAAAATTCTTCAAACGAAGATTGAACAAAACGGCAGGATGGCTGGATGAGCTGGATCGTATCTGATCCAAAAGCTTTATTACCCTTTATAGAGCTCAGATAATATAGCATAATCTTCAGGTCCTTGTGAGGGGATTTGATGGGGGGAGCTTTAACAGTTGCCAAATGGGAGGTTTTAAAGGCAAAGGGTACGATGAAGAAAGAATCTCTCCTGACCCTTCTTGTTCTTCTCATCCTTCTCGCATTATTTGTAGCCTCTGCACCAGCAGAAGATCTCGAGATGGATGATAAGATATACACCATAGCGCTTGCAGGAAAAGAGCACCTGTCGCTTGTAGCATCTGATAACCGCTTTGATCTGGTTTTGACAGATCAAAACGAGGGTTTCAAGCTTCTGGAGGAGGGAAAGGTGGACCTTCTCATTCTGGGGGATAACGCATATCTCTATGACCGAGATAAGTCGTATGCTGCCCTGAACGCACTGAAAGAGGCTTCCCGGTCCTACAGGATCAATCTTCTAAGCTCAAAGGTTGAGAGTGGTGAGTTTGAGCCATATGAAGCATTTCCGGTCTGGATCAAGATACACTATCTCAGGCGGGAAGAAGGGTTCAGCCTCCCATCTGTTAAACCGGAGAAAGAGGGGGGAGAGGTTGAAAGCGCCCCTGAAGAAACCCCGGATGTGGGAGGGCACCCATCACTTACCCCGATAGCATCAGAGCCTGTGAGCGATGGGGAAAGCTCAGGTGGGCCGGCAGGTCTCAAAAGGCGGCTATTTGAGAATGACCGGCTGACAACTCCCTCTGATCTCACACCTCCGCTCCCATTCAGGGCCATCTTAATCTCCTTCGTATTCATCTTCCCGCTCTACTTCATCACCCAGCTCTACTCCTCGAGCATCATGGAGGAGCGGGTAAACAGAAGGGGGGAGTTTCTGCTTGTGGCACCTGTGAAAAGATGGGAACTTGCTGGGGGGAAGCTCCTCCCATACCTGCTTCTATCGATCCTGATTATGACCGGAACGCTCATCTATCTCGGAGAAAAACCGATGGATATCATCCAGATACTCCTCATACTCCTCCCTGTTGTTTTCTTCTTCCTTGCAACGTTCTTTGTTGCGGGAATCGTGACACGAAGCTTCAAAGAGCTCACATTTATATCGCTCTTCTTCGCAGCAATCACCTCGGGTTATCTCTTCTTCCCCGCGGTCTTCATGAACATCCACGCGATAAGCAGCATCTCCCCGATGACACTTGTAATAAGGATCCTTGAAGGGGGTACAATCGGTCTGGATGAATATATCTTCTCAACACTTCCATTCTACCTCACATCCTCCTTCCTCTTTGGAGGAGGGCTTCTAATCTTCAGAGAGGAGGATCTATTCACCCAGAAGCGTGTGCATGAGAAAATTCTTGATATATTTGATCTCTTCCTGAGAAATGAGCGAACAGGAAATGTCTATCTCTCAGTACTCATATTATCCATGCTCATGATTCCATTTGCATACATGATGGAGCTCATCTCAATCTCACTTCTTTTCAGCATACCGCTCCCCTACTCAGTCATCGGGGTGATCCTTGCCGGAGCATCTGTGGAAGAGCTTATAAAGTCGACAGGTGTCCTTACTGCACTGAAAAGGCGAATTGTAGCGGTGAACCTTAAGAATGCGATCGTACTTGGGGTACTTTCAGGACTCGGGTTTTTCATCGGTGAGAAACTGCTTCTTCTTGCCACCATCACGTCGATTACAGGTTCTATATTCGGTACATCGTTATTTATGACTGGAAAGCTATTGTTACCGCTCTTTCTTCACATCTTAACCCCAGTAATCACTGCACTTGGAATTTACCGCTATGGATCGAGGGGCTTTCTCCCATTTCTCAGCGTGGCGATTATCATACATAGCCTGTATAATATCACAATCGTCTGGGGGTATATATCTGGGTAAAAGGATGATAATCGCAAAGAAAGAGCTTAAAGGCCTTCTGAACGAGAAGACACTCATCCTTGCTCTGCTGATTCAGCTTTTTATCGCATCGTTCTCCTCATTCCTCGTCCTCGGCCTCGTCTCGCTCTACAACCCCGGGGTACTCGAGGATTATAACCTCAAAGGAGCAACAATCGGAGTTGTTGGGGATTCTAAGGGGCTTCTGACAGGATTTATTAGACTGGATGGGAAGCTCAGAGTGTTCAGCTTTGAGGATATCAAAACAGCAGAAGATGCGTTCTTCAGGGGTAAGATAGACGGGATACTCGTGGTTCCTGATACACCTCCTGAGGGAGATGAGCCGATCCAGCTTGAACTTTATCTCCCGAAAAACAGCATAAAGGCGACTGTTATCATGGTTCAGCTCAAAGAACCACTTGAACGATTCGAGAAATGGATCCGGGAGGTCAGAGGGGTTGAGATACCAGAGATAAACCTCGATCTACCGGAGGGGGTGGACAGTGGTAAGAAGAGATCGACCGCCTTCTTCGAGTTTATATATGGACTTCTCATACCGCTACTCATGCTCACACCAGCTTTCATATCAGGTGGCTTAATGATCGACCTTGTGACAGAGGAGATTGACAGAAAGACGCTCGATATGCTGCTTGTATCACCGATTGGGCGGGCTGAGATACTCGATGGGAAGCTGCTTGTTGCAACCCTGATTGCACCCCTCCAGGCTTTATGCTGGCTGAGCCTCATGAGATTAAATGGCATTGAGATCCAGAACATTCTCTTAACGCTGTTGATCGTACTTGCGGTAACAGCGGTTTTCACCCTGATCTGTGCGATATTATCTGTGAGGTTGGCCCATCGAGGAAACGTCCAGCTTCTGTACTCACTCTTTCTCGTAGTGCTCTTCGCAGCGACATACACATTCCCTGTGATGCCGTTTAATCTGGTAACACGGCTTACAGCAGGAAGCAATGGAGCATCCCAGGATGCGATCTTTGTCCTTGTAACGTATGCACTCCTTGCAGCTCTTCTATATGCACTTCTTCGAAGAAGCCTGAAACCTCAGTGAAGACATCTTCGCACAGGACATCCAGATGCATACTCTGTATCAAGTTCGATATGGGCATCAAGCGTTAACACCTGCTCGTGCCTGCTTCTGTACCTGTAAACCGTGATACCTTTACACCCGAGCCTGTGAGCGAGGAGGAAGACCTCTCGCACATCCTCAAGGGTTGCATCATGCGGGAGGTTCACGGTCTTTGAGACGCCATTATCGACATACCGCTGGAACGCAGCCTGCATCCTCACATGCCACTCTGGTGCTATATCCATCGCCGTCTGGAAAATATCCCTGATATCAGATGGGATCTCCATGATATCCCTTATCGTACCGGATTTTGCGATCCTTTTCATCAAATCAGAACTGTAAAAACCGTGGCTTCGTGAAACCTCCTCAAAGACGTGGTTTACCTCAATGAGCCTCCTTCCATCCATCACATTCCTCACGAATGCAAGCCCGAAGAGTGGTTCTATCCCACTTGTTGTCCCTGCTATGATGCTGATTGATCCCGTTGGTGCGATCGTTGTGAGTGTTGCATTTCGTATCGCGCTGTACCCTCTTTCATCCCAGATACTCCCCTCAAAGTTTTTAAATGGTCCCCGTGCCTCTGCGATCTCCTGTGATCGTTTTCGTGCCTCGTTGGCTATGAAGGACATGACCCTCTCTGCGACCTCAATACCCTCCTCTGAACCATACGGGACGTGAAGCCTCAGGAGAAGCTCTGAAAAACCCATCACTCCGAGGCCGATCTTCCTGTTAGCCCTTGTAATCTCTTCAATCTGGGGTAGTGGATACCTGTTCACGTCAATTACATTGTCAAGGAAGTGAACGGACGTTCTTACAGTTTCAGCAAGCAGATCCCAGGCGATTTCACCGTCATCGGTCACCATCCTTGCGAGGTTTATCGAGCCCAGGTTGCATGACTCATAAGGTAATAATGGCTGTTCACCACAGTTATGCAGATGGAACCCGTTTGCATCAAAGCTGTTTATTCCCGGGACCTGAAGATCATATACGTCCTCAACCCCATCAGGAACCAGTTCCTTCACCGTGGCTACAAATCTTTCAGGAGGTATTCTCCCCCTGTAACATCTTATGGCCTGATAAAGCCGATTCATCTTTTCCTTATCCCCGAAGCCAATTTTGTTATAGAAGTGTAGCACGCTCCTGCCTGAGATCACAAGTTCATTGGGTTTTAGAGGGCGATCCTTCAACCCAAAGCCTGAAATCCTGGAGAATATGCCCATCCTCAACAGCATACGTTGCATTGCCTTGAGAAGCTCGAGATTCTCATGGGATAACTTTATAACAACACCTTTCAAGTGATCTTCCTGAACCGATCCACTTACATCGAATATCCCCCTGATTAACCCTCTATAGAATTCTGACGATGATCTTTCCATCTCTTCGGTTATTATTTTATTTTTAAGATCAAGACCAAGCTCTTTTGAGATTAACTTCATGGACACACATTCTCTGCTATTTTCAGATGAGTATGGGCCCATGTATTTTCTCCCATCACCCAGGAGCAAACCGGCGATGTAGCCCTCTTTCTCGGTGAACCTCCCATCCCATCCGCCCAGTGAGGTATGATCATTCACGATGAGCTTATCCCCGGGTCTGAGATCCTGAGCCCTGATCCATTCCCCTTCAACCCTGTGGCCTCCTCTTCCCACCCTTTTAACCGGATGATCCGGGGTAAGTCGTAGCTCAAAACCTTCCAAGGTCACCAACCTCAGGACCTGCTTTATCCCTGTTCTGAAAAATCCCCTCCGGGTGGTTTCCCATTTCTTACCATTTACAACAACTGCAAACCTCTTTCCAACCAGTTCTCTGACCTGTCTCGCACCCTCTGCGGTCATAATCCATGTATCTGACGTGATGCATGGGTTCGTTGCCTCGATCACACCAACCCCCGGTGTTGGATTTTTCCGGTTGATCTCATCTATAAACAGCATCCCCGGTTCACCGTTTTTGTGTGCCATGTGAACGATGAGGTCAAAGATCACCTCTGCATCAAGCTCCACCGTCACCTCGCCTGTGCGAGGGTTAACGAGCGGGTATGATTCTCCGTGGTAAAGCGCATCCATGAACGCGTCTGTAACACCCACAGATATATTGAAGTTTCTCAGCACCCCCTCATGCTCCTTCGCCCTGATAAACTCGATGATATCAGGGTGTGAGACACTGAGAACCCCGATGTTTGCCCCCCTTCTCCTGCCACCCTGCTTTATCACCTCGGTCGCAACATCAAATATCCGCATGAATGATACCGGGCCTGATGCAACCCCTTTGGTGGATCCGACAATGTCCCCTCTGGGCCTCAGCCTTGAGAAAGAGAAGCCGGTTCCACCACCACTCTGCTGGATCAGCGCCATGTGCTTGAGTGTATCGAATATAGATGTAAGCGAGTCGAAGACCGGTAGTACGAAGCATGCACTGAGCTGCCCGATCTCTGTACCTGCGTTCATAAGCGTCGGGGAGTTTGGCAGAAAGTAAAGGGACGTCATGAGCCTGTAAAACTCCTCCTCGCTTGAGGCGGGATTATCACCATAGAGAGCGTCTGCTGCTGCCACCGCCTTTGCAACACGCCTGAACATCTCAACAGGGGTCTCTATGACCTCTCCTTTCTCATTCTTCAGGAGATACCTTCGCCTGAGAAGTGTGATCGCGTTATCAGAGAGCTTAAGGTCGCTTTCATCCCCTATCATCACTACCTCCCGGAAATCAAAAACACTGTATTCTCACGCTCAATATCAGATATCATCCTGCAATATCCTTTAAATCTATATATCTTTACCCTCGTTTGTAGCAGAGCACCCCCTCTCCAGAAATAAACTCAACCCGGGTTCAATGCCCGCGGCCCAGATAACACCTCAATGAAATCTCAGAATGTTCACATCAAGCCGTCCCAGGTCAAGCAATGCGGCGCACCCGGGTGTCGGCTTTATATTGAGCTTCCTCTGATATTCTGTCTGATCCTGCCACGCTCCAGCGTTTATCACCGTGACGCCCCGGTACCTCCCAACCCCAACGGTATGCGTATGTCCGCAGTGTAAAACATCCGGAATCTGCTCGATAACACCTGAATCGATGACAGAGGGCACAATCGGGACCTTTCCACCATATATGGGAGAGAGATGACGCCTCTTGAGCATCTCGATCATAACATCCTCTGGATGATCATACGTGAGCCCCGGGATTGCCATAATCAGGTCATCAAATGATTGTCCGTGGTATACAAGAATAGACACGCCTTCAAGCTCAATGAGTGCAGGATTACTCACAAAGACCGTGTTCTCATGTTCTTTAAAGAGATCCTGGATCTTTTCAGGGAGCCTGGGTTGTGGATCGGCCTGTCTTACCGCATCATGGTTTCCCGGTGCGATTATGATCTTGACCCGTTCTGGTATTCTTGCAAGCGATTCTGCCACCATCCTGTACTGTTCCATCAGATCCGGAACCTCGAGCTCTTCCTCCTGGTTTGGATACACCCCGATCCCATCGACGATATCACCGGCGATCACGAGGTATCTCACCCTCTCTGATAGCCCAACTTCCCGCTCACTCCCAAGTTCACCACAGATCCATGCGATGAAACGATCCCATGCTCCATCCAGAAATGTCCGGTTTCCAGCGTGAATATCAGAGATCAGGACGGCGAAACTCCCGTTTTTGGAGTAATCTGGTCTGAAGTTACTCGGTACATCCGGAAAGATAATCCTGTCAGCGACAAGAAGCGATCCATCCTTTGTCAGCTGGCCCTGGACCCCTATCACCTCATCCAGAAGAATATTCTCGTTTATCTTGTCCTTCATAAGGAGAACCGGGAGTCTTCCCGTCATATCCTCAAGTTCAAGGAGTGTATGCCCATTTTGAGTCCTGTTGATCTCAGATACTATCCCGATAACACCTATATTTCCTGTGTCATGCCTCTTTATCCGCTTGATCCCTTCGATGCTCCTTGCGTTCAACCTTCCCTGCAAGATCCGTGATAACTTCTCAAACCTGTCACAGAACCTTCTTACAAACCCCTCTTCACCTTCTGCGATAATTCGAAGATCTGAAGCATCCATAAGTACACGAAAAGATCCTTCTTTCTCCCTTTTTCTCTCTTTTTTACCTGCAAAGAGGGGGGATAGGTCTGAGGGGCATATAACAACCTTGGACTCATCTATTGAGCTTATGATCTCTTCAATCAGATCTTCTCCAACTGCCTGCTCTGAGAGGATTCGTGCAGCATCGGGATGCAACTGGTATCCGAGCCTTGCAAACCGCTCAACGATCGTTTCAAGCATTTTAAACCTCCCGCTTCAGCCTGACCCTCCCGGACGCTCCATTCACATAAAATCCCAGACTCCTGAGGTAGGATGATGCCTTTCCATCACCGTGTATCAGAAGCTCGATTAGATCTGACTCTTCATCCATATCAACAGCCGCAAGGAAGGAGTAGTAAATACGCAGGCTCAGCCCCCTCTCTCTTGCGATAGAGATGTGGTCCTGGAGGCTGTTGCCGTAGTAATCAACCCTGAACCTTGAAGGAGACCTTAAAAGCAGTATATTCGTCCCCCCTCCCATTCCCGGTGCGATCACGACCTCCTCCTCAAACCCCAACATCTCGTCTATCACAGATCCGGTTAAAAGCGGGAGGTCAGACATCACGATCATCACCGGGTCAACCTCATCCATCAGTATAGAGTTTATCGCACTGTTAAGATCCCTCTCATCTACGAGATACTCGACCCCGTATGGTGCAGTGATCTCGGTGATGCCATCCGGGGATGTTGCCAGGATGACAATCTCATCGAGGCTTGATGACTTCAAGGACCTTATCACATCCTCAAGCATCGAGAATGCAAAAATCTCTCGCTCTTTATCGTTTAAAATATTAGAGAGGCGGGATTTTGCACCACTCACCTTAAAAGGGATGTAAGCTCTGATGCAACCGCCTCCAACAGGGGGGTCTTCTCAGCTTCTGAGGACGATCTCGATATGCACATCCTTTGGGACCTGAATCCTCATGAGCTGGCGTAACGCACGCTCATCTGCCTCCAGATCAATCAATCGCTTGTGGATACGCATCTCCCAGTGATCCCATGTCTCTGTACCCTCGCCATCAGGGCTCTTCCTGCATGGAACGACGAGTTTTCTCGTTGGTAAGGGGATTGGGCCTCTACACCCAACTCCCGTCATATCAGCTATCTTCTTGATCTGAGCGCATATCTCATCAAGCTGGCGAGGGCTCCTTCCTGCAAGCCGTATCCGTGCTACCTGGCTCACGATCTCTCCTCTATCACTTCTCAACGATATCTATGACCATCCCAGCTGCGATCGTCTGTCCCATATCCCGGATGGCAAACCTCCCAAGCTGTGGGATCTCCTTTGCCCTCTCGATCACAAATGGACGGGTTGGTTTGATCTTGACGATCGCAGCATCGCCGGTCTTGAGGAAGGACGGGTTCTCCTCCTTAACACCCCCGGTCTTGGGATCGATCTTCTTCTGAAGCTCCACAAACCGGCATGCCACCTGTGCCGTGTGGCAGTGGAAGACCGGTGTGTACCCGACCGTGATCGCACTCGGGTGCTGAAGCACAACGATCTGAGCTGTGAACTCTGCTGCCACGGTCGGTGGGTTATCAGTATGACCACAGACATCTCCTCTCCTGAGATCGCCCTTACCGATACCACGCACGTTCCACCCTATGTTATCCCCGGGGAACGCCTGTGGGATCTCCTCATGGTGCATCTCTATCGACTTGACCTCGCCTGACTTCATCGTGGGGCTGAAGATGACCTTATCACCCTTCTTCATTGTACCGGTCTCAACCCTACCAACGGGAACCGTTCCAACCCCGGAGATTGAGTATACGTCCTGCACCGGGATTCGAAGCGGAAGATCAACCGGCTTTTCAGGCTCCTTCAGCGCATCAAGTGCCTGGACGAGGGTCGGCCCCTTGAACCACGACATATTCTCACTCGGCTTTACCACGTTGTCCCCTTTGAGCGCGGATACCGGAAGGAATGTAACCATCTCATCCTTATACCCGACGATCTTCAGGAGATCCTGAACGTCCTTCTTCACCTCGTTGTATCTTTCCTCACTGTAATCGACCGTATCCATCTTGTTCAGGGCAACGATGACCTGGTTGATCCCTAAGGTCCTGGCTAAGAATACGTGCTCTTTCGTCTGAGCCATAACACCATCCTTTGCATCCACAACCAGAACAGCTGCGTCTGCCTGGGATGCCCCGGTGATCATGTTCTTGACAAAATCCCGATGTCCGGGACAATCCACGATGGTGAAGTAGTACTTATCAGTGTCAAACCTCTGATGGGCGATATCAATCGTGATACCGCGCTCTCGCTCCTCCTTCAGTGAGTCCATTACCCATGCAAACTCGAACGTTGCCTTTCCCTTTGCCTCTGCCTCCTTTCTGTACTGCTCAATCACATGCGGGTCTATCGTTCCGGTCTCAAAGAGCAATCTCCCAACAAGTGTTGACTTTCCATGATCAATATGGCCAATTATAGCCAGATTCATGTGTGGTTTCTCTGCCATATCCGATTCCTCCAAATATTGCGATCAAATCATAACCGTCTACCCTGTATTGACACCACGTCTTTATTAATCTAACCCTCTCCCGAATCCTCCATCTTCAATCGTTTAAGTGCGCTCATAAGCCACCCAGTTGCATCCTCCATTGCCTGGACAGCTTGCTTGAGGTCATCCTGCACATCGCGAAGGCCAAGATCTCCTGCCTCCTCCATAGCCTTCCTGTAACTCTCGAGATGCCCCTCACTGTGCTCAATCCAGTGCTCAAGCTTATGCCTCAACCGTTCCGCGGTCATATAACGCCTCCTTAAAAGCTCCTCTGTTTTTCTGATGTTCTCCCAGTGCCCCCCCTCCCAGAAGACCTGCCCACAACCGGTGCACTGCCAGAACTCCCGGTCATCAGGGGGTGAAACAGGTATGTAATCATACCCTTCCTCCCTTAGCGCTTCGAGTTCATCCTTATTCAACCTTTTGATCTGATCGTTGCAGAGCGTGCAGCGGATCATCTTGGGGGAAGGATCAACTCCGAGATGGATCATCACCTCGGTCAGCTGCCCGACTATATCGAGGGATCTGATCTGTACCGCCCTCACCCCCCTCCGCCTGCACCGCTCAACGAGTGCCTTATCCCGGCTCAGGAGGATCCTGCCCTCGTGCTTTGCCCTTAAAAAGAGTGTACCATCCTCCTCTCCCTCCTCAGCATAGATCGTATCGTACCCAAAGAGCCTGAGCCACGATCGCATTCGACCGAGCATCCGATCAAGGATGAACCTCATCATCTTAAATCCTTGCACAGAGCATATATTACTGATGGTGATGCGGGTATCACCCGGCTCACTCGACTGGCTGGTTGGCATGAGGTTCTACCTCACAGGCGAACAGGGGGTTGGGGGGGTCATAAAGCAGAGACCGGAAGACTTCGTCGTTGAAGAGATATCAGAGCAAGATCTGAACTCTGAGGGTAGATACCTCATCGTCGAGCTTGAGAAGCGAGACTGGGAGATGCACAACCTCGTGCGAGAGATCGCTGGCATACTCAGAATCAGCCGTAAGCGGATTGACTGGGCTGGAACGAAGGATAAACGGGCTGTCACCAGGCAAAGAATCAGCATCTGGGACGTTGACGAGGATATGATCGATCGCATCAGGATACCCGGCGTCAGGCTCAGGGTTCTCGGAAGATCACGAAGGAAGATAGCACTCGGGGATCTCCATGGCAATCGGTTTGAGATTGTCATAAGAGGGGCCAGGAATGACGGAAACCTTGAAGGAGATCTCCAGAGGATTCAGGATACAATTAGAGTACATGGTGGTGTGATCAACTACTTTGGATACCAGCGTTTTGGGATCCAGCGACCGATAAACCACACCGTGGGTGAACTCATCGTAAGGGGAAAGCTTGAGGATGCGGTACGGGTAATACTGACTGCCAGATTTGGTACAGAGGATGAGGCCGTTGAGAGAGCACGGGAGTTCATCCACGAGACGTGGGATCTGAAAGAGGCGATCAACCTCATGCCACAGGGGCTTCTCATCGAACGTTCGATGATACACGCACTTATAAACAGGCCAGGGGACTACCATGGCGCCTTCATGTCACTGCCGAGAAGGCTCTACAGGATATTTGTTCACGCCTACCAGTCCTACATCTTCAACCTCATCGTCTCAGCCAGACTCGAGGAGGGGCTTGGGCTGAACGAGGCCTATGAGGGGGATGTTGTCTGCTTCAGAGGGGAGAATGGGTTTCCCGATGTCACGAGGTGGCAGGTGGTGCGAAGCACAGAAGTTGATGCGATTAACCGTCTGATAAAGATGGGAAGGGCCTTTGTTACAGCCCCGATCGTCGGGTTTGAGACCGAGATTGCAGATGGTATTCAGGGAGAGATAGAACACAGAATCCTTGAATCCCTCAAGATAACACCCCAGGACTTCAGAGTACCTCATGCCGAGGAGTTTGCATCAAAAGGGCTGAGAAGGGAGATTAAACTTCCTGTGGATCCATCATTTGAGGTGCTGGGGGATGGAGATGTGAAGATCTCATTCACGCTCCCGAAAGGCGGATATGCAACGACCGTACTGCGAGAGTTTATGAAGAATGAGATCACGCCGGGAAAGGGATTTGAACCCTTGAGGGGATAATCCCCACAGGCTACCTGGAGACGGAAACAACCTTTAATATAGCTCTACTCCAGGCCTGCGCCTTACCACTCGACCATCCCGGCATGAAGTGATAAAATCTTCTGTATGCAGGTATTTAAATTTGATCGATAGATTGACCGTCTTTGTAAAAAAGAAAAGTTTTTAATATAGGAGTAGAAATGGATGTGCGAGTTGATATCGAGTATTCTAAGGATCATTGGAGGAGTTTCATTGCTAAGACCTGCCAGAATGAAACGGATACGGGCTGTCGTCCTCGATGAGTATACGAATGAGGTTGTGAAAGGGCTTGAGCGGGCAGGTGTGATCCATCTCACAAATGTTGTGGAGGATATCGATAGATGGGAAGGGTTACTCACACCCTGTACCCACGATGAGGCGATGGCCAGGTCTTCTGAGCTGTTGACAAGGATAAACACGGTGCTTGAACGACTCGGTGGAGATGAGGAGAAGAAGGGTATACTGAGCCTCTTCAAAGGAGAGGATGTGAAGCGAGTTCGAGTGGAGGATAAACCACTTGGAAGTTATAGTGAAGAGATTGAGGCAAGCTTTAGCGAGATTGAGAGGGAGGTTCTGGAGATAACGTCACGGCTTGAAACACTCAAAGAAGAGCTGTCAACGGCCCGGTTTACAAGAGAGATCCTTGGAGTCCTTGAGAGGCTCGGTGTAGATCCCGATTATATCGGTGAGTTCAGATTCTCCTCAACAGTAGCAGGTGTACTCCCGAGCCAGAACCTGCCTGACCTTGAGAAGTTTCTTGAGGAGAACCTCAAGGAGGAGTATCTTCTCATAAAGGAGGATATGGGTGACGGAGAGAGGACTCTCGTCATAATAGATAGCCTGATTGAGCGGCGGGATGAAATTTACAAGTTCCTCAGGATAATCGATTTTGAGGTGTTCACCCCCCCACCTGATCTTCCAGGAAAGATAAAAGAGGCAATCGATAAGATAACTCCGGTGATTGAGGGGCTTGAGAGTGAACAATCCGCCTTAGAGAGTGAGCTTTTGAGGATCAGGGATGAGAAACGGGGTGAACTCCTTGTCATGCGTGAAATCGTTCAGATAGAGGATAGTACCCTTCGGGCAAAGCTCAACTTTGGTTCCACCGAGACGGTTCATCTCCTTGAAGGCTGGATCCCGGAGGGCAGGGTTTCTGAGATCGAGGAGCTGATAAGGAGAAGATCTGAAGACCACTGCCTGGTGGAATTCAATGATCCTTCCGAGGATGACCTGCCTCCCACACTGCTCCAGAACCCGAGGTTTGCAAAGCCGTACGAGATGATGGTCAAGATGTTCGGTATCCCCCATTACAGGGAGTTCGATCCAACACTTCTGATGGCGATCGTCTTCCCGTTCTTCTTCGCGTTCATGTTCCCTGATGTTGGCCACGGTCTTGTTGTGCTCTTACTCGGCGTACTTGTGGCCTTCTTCATGAAAGGGATAGGACCCAGTATGAGGGATCTCGGGTTGATCATGATCCCATGTGGTGCTGCATCGATGGTTACAGGCGCGCTCTTTGGTGAGATCTTTGGATGGGGAGAGGCGGCAGAGGCGTTTGTTGGAGAACAAGTAAAACCGCTGATGGAACCCCTCTGGTTTGATCCGATACTGAAAGCGCATCATCCGATCATATTCGGAATTGAGAGTGGCGTTGTTGCGTTCTTCGTGATAACCCTCATCTTCGGTGGTATACATCTCAATCTTGGGGTAATACTGGATGTTATCAAACGAATCCGGATGAAGCAGAGCCCACTCTTCCCGGTGCTCTGCCTCTGGTTCTACTCCGGTTTCCTCTTCTGGCTGATGTACCTGGTTGTGAAGGGCGGTCTTTACCCTGATCCGAAGCTCTATGGGTGGATGTGTCTACCGCTTCTGATCGTATTTGCAGAGGGTGTGAAGGAGAAGCGGCATGAGTCGATCGAGGCAGGAACATCCGGCGCGATGGAGGTCGTGATATGGATACTCGGTGGGCTGATCGAGGTGCTTGATGTCTTCTCAAGGTTCCTCTCAAACACGATCTCTTACGGGAGGATACTGGCGATGGCGCTTGCGCACATCTGTCTTATGGTTCTTACGATCCTCATCGCATACATGCTTGCAGGAATAGGTCTTATCGGTCCGATACTCTTCGTACTCGTCATAATCGCCGGTAATATCGTTGTGATAGGGCTTGAGGTCTTCCTCGTCACGATCCAGGATCTCAGGTTGCATTTCTACGAGTTCTTCACAAAGTTCTACGATGCATCAGGGATAGAGTATGAGCCGCTCAGGGTAGAGCGGATATACACAGAGAAATGAACAGATATACGGCAGAGGGGCTTGGGTATGCACTTGAGATCGTCACTTCTGTCGTGGTTGCCTCTTTTTTTGGACTGCTTATAACAGGGTGGAGGCCTGGCGAGGCCATTGAGGGTATCCAGATCCTCGGGCTTTTTCTCGGTGCGATTGGGGGTTTCGCCCTCTCCATTTACGGTGTAATCAGGAAATACCAGCCAAAGGATGGGAAGCAGCATTGAATGTGAGCTAAGTTCCGATTTTTCAAAGACCTTGAACGAGCGGTTAGAGGGGCGTCTGTCTCAGTGGATTCAAAGCGATAATAAAAGTCGCAAGGCTCATTAACTATCCCTTTTAAGGAGGTACCAAACTTTTTAAACCCTTCTACCCCTCTATCTTTCGATGCTTGAATCGGTGCTCATCATACTTCCTAAGGCTCTATGGCTGATTCTCCCGGCATATGTCGCAAACTCATCTGCTGTTCTCTTTGGTGGGGGAGTACCCATTGATCTCCGGGTTAAAATAAGGGGAAAGCGCATCCTTGGGGATGGTAAGACCTACAGGGGGCTTATCCTGGGAACATGCTGTGGGGTGCTCGTTGGAATCTTTCAGAACCAAATGGCAGGTCTTCTTGGTGGTGTGATCTTTCCACCTGTTGTACTTCTCTCACTTGCATTTGGTGCACTTTTTGGAGATATCACAGAGAGCCTGATAAAGAGGCGACTTGGTATCAAACAGGGCGCACCCTTCTTCCCCTTCGATCAGCTTGACTTTATAGCCGGAGCGTTCATTACCCTCTGGCTCACCTCAGAGGAGTGGTTCCTCACTCACTTCAGCCTGGATGTGATCATAACGATACTCATAATCACGCCAATACTTCACCTTCTTACAAACAGGATCGGCTACATCATCGGTAAGAAAGACGTCCCGTGGTGAATAAAATCATCTTTGATAAAGGGTATTATAGATACAAAAATTACGTGCCTGAAAGAACCATGATAGCGGACATATTCAAATGCTACACAGAGCGCTCAGTCAAAATATTAACTCAAAGGAGGGGTTACGGGGATTATTGAGTGGTAGGTGAGGAGGGGAGTAATAATCTCTGAAATGAAATTAGATATCTTCTGGATCGCATGTTATTTGAGTTACTTTTTCGGTTTTGGGACAAAATTACCTCACCCTGATTGCAAAGACAGTGTGCCACAGACCAACAGCAAACAGAGCCATCTCTCTTCTATCTTCTCTTTTCTGCCTGATCAACCAGTCAAATCCTATTCTCGCCAGATTCTTCTTTGGAATCACATAGACAGCAGTTTCCTTACCAAACACCTTTAAAGTCTTTCTTGTGCTGTAATACCTATCCAGGGAAATAGAATTCATCTTCGCTCCCATTTCCTTGAGTATCTTCATTGCTTTGTTGAATGCATCCTTCTCTGACCTGCTTGAGTAACCAAATCCAACATACATTCCAGTATCAATGTCTATTATCCTGAAAACATATCTGAAGTCCTTGCCTTTGGTCTTCCAGCTTTTTTATGAATTCTGATCATCGCAAGAGCTTCCCTAACATATTCTGGAAGCTTTCTCAGCCTTTCCTTAACAATTTCTCTCTTTCTTTCCCATTCAGCATATGGGTACTTCTCTTTCTCTTCTCTCCTTATCTCTTGACCAGTTCGTCTAAAACAACCAACAACTCATTAACGACTTCTTTGTTACTCTATTCCAGGTTCATATTCAGATTTTAACCAAAAAGTATTTAAGTATTTCTATGGATATACTAAAATATGAGAAGGATTGAAGTGAAGAAAGGTGATTTTGTGTTGAGGGAAGAAGTTGAAGTTGTTTTCGAGAAGAAAGTTACTCCTTTCGGTAATTCAGCGAAGGTTGATGTGCCAAAGAGGTATCTGGGGTGGAGAGCATATGTGATTGTTGTCAGGGATTAGTTGAATTTTGTCCCAAAACCCCTTTAAGGTGAGACTTATAAGATCTCACGGAAAGAGTATCACGATGAATCTTTTCAGGGATGAGCTGCGAGGAGAGAAGGTAAAGGTCTTTGATACGACGCTCAGGGATGGGGAGCAAACTCCAGGGATTGCATTTACGATGGATGAGAAGCTTGAGATCGCAAGACAGCTCGATAAGTTAGGGGTGGATGTGATAGAGGCGGGATTTCCAGTCTCCTCAAGGGAGGAGTTCAATGCTGTCAGGATGATCGCAGACGAGGGGCTTGATGCAGATATTTGTGGGCTTGCCCGGGTAATAAGGGATGATATTGATGCGTGTATTGATTCTGGGGTAGACATAATCCATGTGTTTGTTGCAACCTCTGATATCCAGCGTGAGCACACGATCAAAAAAAGCAGGGATGAGGTTTGCAATCTTGCGGTTGAATCTGTGGAGTATGTGAAGGATCACGGTATCAGATGCCTCTTTTCTGCGATGGATGCAACCCGCACAGATCTCGATTACCTGATGAAGGTGCTCAATCTTGTGGAGGATGCAGGGGTTGATCTCATCAACGTCCCTGATACAGTCGGTGTAATGTCTCCATCCGCAATGTACAGGCTTATAAGGCATATCAGGGATAGAATATCGGTGCCCCTGGATGTTCACTGTCATAACGATTTTGGGCTTGCTGTTGCAAACACACTGATGGCTGTTGAGGCTGGAGCACGCCAGGTGCAGGTTACCATCAATGGAATCGGTGAGCGTGCAGGGAATGCAAGCCTCGCAGAGGTCGTGATGAGTTTACATGCGATATATGGTGTTAAGACTGGGATCAGAACTGAGTATCTATACGAGACCTCGAAGCTCATCGAACGATTGAGCGGTCTTCATCTACTCCCAAACACCCCAGTTGTTGGTGAGAACGCATTCTCGCATGAGTCAGGTGTGCATGCACACGGTGTCATCGAGGAGAGCTCGAGCTTTGAGCCAGGGATCATGACACCTGAGATGGTTGGACACAGGCGACGGATCGTTGTGGGAAAACACACAGGAGCGCACGCTGTTGCTGAAAAGCTCGAGGAGGCCGGCTTTGAAGTCACAGAGGATCAACTTGCGGAGATACTTCGTAGGGTGAAGGAGCTGGGTTCAAAGGGGAAGATGGTGACAGATGCCGATCTTTATACGATAGCAGAGGTTGTTCTTGGGGAAATAGGTGAAAGAGAGCAGATTCTAAGGTTGAAAGAGTTATCTGTCATGACAGGAAATAAGATGACTCCAACCGCGGTGGTCAGGGCGATTGTGCATGGTGAGGAACGGGCTGTTGCTGAGATCGGAGTTGGACCTGTTGATGCCGCCCTCAACGCTGTTAAAAGCCTGATAGGTGAGTTTGAGAAGATAAAACTCAGAGATCTCAGGATTGATGCAATAACAGGAGGATCTGACGCGCTTGCCGATGTTATGATCGTCGTCGAGGATGAGGAGGGCAGGATCGTGAGTGCCCGGGGTGTGAGGGATGACATCGTCATCGCATCTGTGGAAGCCCTTGTTTCAGGGATAAACAGGCTTTTTCTCTTGAAGCGGAGGGATTGAATGGATCTTGTTGATGCCCACTGTCACCTCGACTTCAAGCAGTTTGATAAGGACCGGGATGAGGTGATAGAAAGGGCCAAGAAGGCAGGAGTATGTACCATAATAAACTCGGGAGTAGATTATGAGACAAATCTTAGCACGCTGATGCTTTCATCCTCTCACGATCTCATCAAGGTGACACTCGGTCTTAACCCGAACATGATACATGAGACGGATGTGGATATGACATTCGAGCTGATCGAAGAGCGGGCAGAGGATCTGCTTGGGATCGGTGAGGTGGGTCTTGACTACTACAGAATGAAGACATCAAAAAAGGAGCAGAAAGAGGTCTTTCTTCGTGCTATCGAGCTTGCCAGGCGGCTTGATAAGCCGATCATACTCCACTCAAGGGATGCCGAGGGTGAGTGCTTCGAGCTTGTTAAAGGCCTTGATCGTGTTATTTTTCACTGTTATGGGGGTAGTGCTTCTCTGATGGAGCAAATCGTTGATAGGGGCTTTTATATCTCACTTGCAACGGTTATATGCTACTCAGATAGTCATAGAAAGGTTGTTGAACGGGTCCCACTTGAGAACCTCCTTATCGAGACGGATAGTCCATTTCTATCACCCTTCAGGGGTAAGCGAAACGAGCCGGCTTATGTCATGGAGGCTGCAAAGAAGATCGCCGAGGTCAAGGGGATCTGGGTTGAGGAGGTTGCAGATGCAACTCTCATGAATGTGAAAAGGGTTTATGGCATCTGAGATTGGAGAAGACCCTCGAGGAACCTGATCGATCGTACGATCGTCTCGTTCACAGGTGTCGGTATCCCGTGCTTCCTGCCAAGCCTCACAAAAACCCCGTTCAGAAAGTCGATCTCAGTCTTTTTGCCTCTCTCTATATCTCGCAGCATTGAAGACCTGTGGCGCGCAGTTGGGGGGATAAGTGAGTTTTTAAGATGATCAAGATATCTCTCTGGATCATCCCAGAAGAGCTTAATTCCCTCTGCTGCTGCCACCTCGAATGCCTCTTTGATTATCTCCCTTATGATTGCGAAGGCATTGGAATCAAGGAGCCTGCCATAGTTGACCCTGAAAATCGCGCTCAACGGGTTCAGTGCTGCATTATATAGTGATTTAGCCCAGATATGCATATTTATATTATTAACCGCCTCTGCCGGAATCCCTGCATCGTTGAAGATGGCAACGATCTCCTCCAACCTCTCAGTAATACTCCCATCAAGCTCACCGATCTTTGTCGTATCTGCAGAAACCGTGACTTCAACCTCTCCTGGAGCCCGCATCTCAAACCCTGTTATCACCATCCCGCCCATCGTACGCCCCTCTCCAAGGTGTCTTGCTATAATCTCTTCATTCCCTATGCCATTCTGCAGGCTTATTACAATCGTATCACGCGAGATAACAGGTTTAAGATCCATCACAGCCCTTTCTGTATCAAACGACTTTGTTGTGAGAAGTACAACATCAGGCCTGTGCTCTTGCTCTGGCTTTGAAGCTGTAACAACATCCCGGATGATGCGTTTGCCCCATATTCCAGTGATCTTAAGTCCACGTTCTTTTATCGGTCTCATGTACCTTTCTCTTCCAATAAGCACAACCTCATAGCCTCCATCTGCCAGCATGCCACCAAACGCACACCCCAGGGCTCCTGCACCCATTACAAGAAACCTCATGCTCCACAGCTCCGGTATCGATCCTGATTTAAGACTATAGGACTCACTATTATAAACGGGTTTTGAGCTTTGTGAGGGGGTTGGTGAAAGCTTGAACCGGAGAATCCAGAAAAGGATCTCTAAAGAGAACTACCTCTTTTTTATCAAGATATACTTTTCAGCCTTTGCCCTGATTCACCCTTTGGACGGCAGGGTATGTGACAACGGAATGTCACTTGCTAAGATAGGCTTTTTAGTTTGAGAGACAAAACCAGCACTCATTGCACCCCCCACTCCTATTTCTACATTGCGTTCTAAGGCATGAGTTTATTCATTTCCCTTTATAACCTCCTCTGCCTCTTTCAAATCCTCTTCTGAGTTTATATTAGTATATGCATCACAAATATCAAAAATCTTCACCACCTGCCCGTCATCGACCGCACACTGTATCAGGTCAGGGAGCTCCTTCTCTCCCCTCTCAGGATGTATCGGTGTTCTTTCGATATAGGAGAGAATCTCATTTTTGAATATGCAGTGACCAGTTCCCTGAAAGTTGTTTAATGCTTTTTTGGGCTTTTCTATCAATCTGAAGACCCTACCCGCATCATCCACGATCACGGTATAGGTTCTGCTGATCTTTGTTAGATCGTGCTGAAAAACAACGCCACATATCCCAAATAAATTTTCCTGCTTGAACACCTCCAACATCTCTTTATGCCTGCTATTCACCAAAACCTCATCTCCAAGCAGGAGGAAAAAATCATCCTTTCCTATGGCATCCTTAGCGCATTCAATCGCATGGACCAGTCCTTTTTGTTCCCACTGGATCACATATTGAATTCTTTTTCCATTGTAGCTTATACCATATCTGTTTATTATCTCTTCTGCCCTATGCCCGACGACAACCACGATCTCTGCTATCTCTTCAATCTCTGCTGCTCTCGCAAGATTATACTCGATCACTGGTTTGCCACCAAGCCCAATCATGCATTTGTTCATCGAGTTTGTCAGATTCCCAAGCCTTCTCCCTCTTCCACCTGCAAGAATAAGTGCTTTCATATGAATTAACCTCTAAATATCTCCTTATTCTCTTCAACCCACTCAACCAGCCGTTCAATCCCCTCGCGGTTGGATACTGTGGGCTCCCAGTTCAACTCGTGTTTGGCTTTTGTTATATCACAGACGAAATACGCAAGATCCCCAAGCCTGCTATTCTCATATACGATAGTCTGCTCTTTACCTGTTATCTCCTTTATCAGATCCAGACACTCTATCAGAGAGATTGCATGATCAATCCCTCCTCCGATTGTATATAACCCAGGCTTTTTACGCCTGTAGAACGCATCAAAGGCTTTAGCAACATCAGAGGCATAGAGTATATCTCTCACCTGTTTACCGGTTCCAAATATTGTTATCGGTAACTCCATGACCGTCCTTATCACAAAGTTTGCAACCCATCCATGATCGACTCCCCCGAACTGCCGCGGCCCGTACATCCCTGTCAAACGAAATGTAGCGGCTTCGAGGTTGTAGGTATCGATGTAGCATTGAACGTAGAGTTCTCCCGACCTCTTTGATGCATGAAGCGGTGTGATAGTTCCCTGCATTATAGGATAATTCTCATCGATTGAAGGTGGATCGCATGTGTATCGTGTCTCTTCTTCTCTCAGGTTTTCGTTGATTTTATTTCCATAGACGTGAATGGTAGAGCAGTTAACCACTGGGATATCATACCTTCTTGCGGCCTCCAAGACGTTGAATGTACCAAGAACATTTGTCCTGAGATCAAGCTCTGGTTCCTCTATGGCGATGGTCATCGCGGGTTGTGCCGCTGTGTGGACGATGTAATCACAACCTTTTGCAGCCTCAAGAATCTCTGGAAGATTGCATACATCACCCTTAACCATTCTGACACCCAGATCTTCCAGAAACTTCCAGTTATGTTCTCTGGCAACACGTGAGTTATACCCTGTTCGCTTAAGTTCATACTCTGTCATATTATCGAAAGCAACCACTTCATCCCCCTTTTTGATGTAGTACTCACAGGTATGAGAGCCTACAAATCCGCAACCTCCTGTAACCAGTACCTTCATTTACATCACCTCCTCAAATATCTTCACCATCTTTTCACAGAACCTGTTCCAGCTTAAGTTTTCATAAACCCATTCTCCACCTGCCTTTGCCATCTCCTGATATCGTTCCTGTTCAGTATAGATTTCCAGTACAGCCTGGGTAAAATCATCCGTGACAATACCCAGAGCTTCTCTTTCTATTATACTCGATGCGGTCATCGAGGTGGATACGACAATGGGCAGACCGGCAGATAAAGCCTCGAATGGTGATAACCATCCACCCTGCGATTTAATAGGGAAGAGCGCCACATCAGAGGCGTGGTAGAGGTCCCGTATCTCATCTTGTGACAGTTGCCCGGTAAATACCACACACGAATCCAACCCCTTCCTACAAACATAACTCCTCAGTAGCTCTGCATATTCACCATCTGCAAGGCCTGCCAGTACCAATTTAAGATTGGGGATTTTCTCTTTTAAAGCTTCTACAGTCTTTATGCTTTCCATCTGATTTTTTAACGGGGTTAACATGCCTACCTGAATCAGAACAAAATCATTATGTAAATTAAATCGATCTCTGGCACTCTTTCCATCTCCTCTTGAGAAAAATTCGTAATCTACACCATAATTGATAATATCAGGCTTTATACCGTAGATCCTTTCAAACCTCCTCGCATTAAATTCATCGGCTACAACTACTCTCTCAATATATCGCCTGACTACAAAACGCTCCAGCATCAAGAAAAACCGGTTAGCAATCTTCAAAAGGAAAGATACAGATTGATATCTTGATTCAGACCCCAAATACATTTCAGGTGGCTCGTTGCACATCCAGACCACTGGCTTGGGACAAGAGAGAATCGAAAGTTCAGATGGGAAGTTATGGACATTTATCAGATCGAAATCGTTAATGTTCTCAAGTATGTACTTACGAAGCGTTAAAGCCTCGTGGATGTGGGATAAAAGCGTCATAAAACCCCTCTTAGGCTGTTTTTTTGGGATGATTGTCTCAGTCCCTTGTAGATCTTTTTGGATCTCCGGAATTATGGAGGTTGTCAAGAGGGTATTTTTAATACCCTTTTCGCTTAAATAGTTGGCAAGTTTTACTATTACTATTTCGGCACCTCCATAGACATACATTGCCGGGTGAACAATCAGAACGTGCATTTATTTTTATCTCCCTACATCATAAAGGCAACAATTTTTACAAGGCTCTGGTACTTCTCCTCGGCGTATCTTTCTTCTAAGTTCCTTATACTTAGCCCCTCGCCATATCTCCTTAAAACTCGCCTCAAAGACATTCCCAAGGCTGGTTTCTTTCTGAAATTCCCGTTGATTCGCCTCATTACCAGAACAACAGGGAATAACATGTCCTGTCACAAAGATGAAAGGCATATACCACGCCACACAATGATTTATTGGCGGTTTAACTGCAGGAACATCGAGATTCCATGATATTTTTACCCCAAGATCTCGGGCTTTAGCCTCAGCATGTTCGACGATCTCTTGAGGAATCTCCACAAAAAGATCCTTTGTCTCTTCGAACTCATGGAGCATCCTCGTAAAGAATATCTCCGGTGTATCGGGGACTAACGATCTTATTAATTCAATGTAATCCGGAACCTCGTGAACATTCGCCCTTGAGATAATATAGTGAAATTCCATCTCGGGAAAGTGTGAGTTCATCTCGTTTTTCAAACGAATGAAATTTTTAAGGTTATTTACAACCCGATCAAAGTCCGAACCAACCCGTATTTTCTCATAAGTCTCTTTAGTTGCAGCATCAAATGAAAGTATGAGCTTATCTACTCCCAGTTTTATCAGTTCTTTTGCGTTATTTTCATCTATGAAATAAAAGGTATCATAGAGTTCTACATAAATCCCCTTTGACTTAACGTATCTGAGCATCTTTATGAAATCCTTATTAAGGAAGCTCTCTCCAATACCTGTAAGACCAATCCATTTCAACTTTGGGAATTGATCTACAATTTTTTTAAAGTCCTCAAATGACATATCTCTGCTTGGCTCATCCCAATAGGTATGTTCACACATTATGCACTTCAGGTTGCACTTTGTGGTTATCTCTACCTCGATGTAAGATGGGTATGGTTCAAGCCACTGGAGCAATTTGATCAAAAGAGGATTCTTTGTCATATAAAGTGTACTGAAATGGATATAATTATATGTCCATCTAAAACCTTTATTCCTTAGTAAAAATATCAATCTCTTGATTTTAGGTGTGAACCTCATATTCTTACTCCTATATTGCACTCCAGACTATGCTATATGGCGCGCGGTTAGCGAATGAATCAATTTCATGCTTTACTGCATATCTGGTAGGGAGATCATGTAAGTTACTTGGTGAGGGGGCAGGGATAAAAAATCTTTTGATTTTATCAACACAAGGAATTCTTGAAATCAAATTAGATGCCAGAATAGAACATCTCTTTGAAATGATTTCTCTCAAACTGTAAAATCGTTGCCCATATAGTTTGACGTTAGAAAAGTATTCTCTCAACAGTTCGTTTATTTCTTTCATATGAAACTCATGGGTGTGGTGTGGGCTTTCTACTCTTCTATCCCAGAAGACCCTTCCCTGCAAGATATCAACAAGCGAATGGTTAATGGTTGATCCAACAAATATCCCATCGATCTTCAAAACTCGTCTTATTTCCTCTAAAAACCTGCGGTAGTCTGCTATATGTTCTATGGTTTCAATAGAAACTACTACATCAAAATATTCATCTGGAAACGGCAAGTTTGTTCCATCTAAACGCACAAAGTTCAGATTCGCTCTATTGTAATGTGATACTGCATACTTTAATGCCATTTTATTAATGTCCCCCCATACTTGCACTGCATTCTCTGCCAGATAGTTCGAGCCATACCCGCTTCCACAAGCAACATCTAAAACTATCTTATCCTTAACAAACCTCGATGCAAAAGCACACTTGCCCATATGACGCTGGTAGTTTTTCTCTGAGACCTTACCTGGTACACCAAGCTCTCCGGTAAACTCCAACTCCATCTCGTATTCATCACTCATAGCTCTACACCCTCAGCGATTCATAAACCCCCAAAGTCTCCTCAGCGCACTTCTCCCAGCTGAACATCTTTGCCCTTTCCAATCCCCTTTTTACCATTCTATCTCTCACATCCATATTATTTAAAACTTTGTACATCACATCTGCGATTTTCTTCACATCAAGAGGATCGACAAGGATCCCTGCATCTCCTACCACCTCCGGTAGAGAGGATGTATTGGATGTTATAACAGGAGTGCCACATGCCATAGCCTCCAACGGGGGTAGTCCAAAACCCTCGTACAGTGAGGGGTAGATAAAGAGGTCTGCTGCGTTGTATATCTTTGGGAGATCCTCACTGGGGATGTACCCTGTAAATATGACCTCTTTTTGCAGATTCAACTCATTCACTGTTTTGTATACGCTCTTATACTTCCATCCCTTTCCCCCTGCTATAACAAGCCTGTGCTGGATGCCTTTCTTCTTAAGTAGATAAAAAGCCCTTAACAATGTAGGGATATTTTTTCTCGGCTCCAACGTCCCGACATAAAGGATGAAGGGGTGCTTTATCTCATACTTCTCCTTCACATCTTCCATCTCATCCTCGTGTAGAACTTGGAATATCTCATCAACCCCGTTATAGATGACCTTAACCCTCGCTTCGGCAATTTTAAAATAACTGATAATATCGTTCTTCGTGCTATTTGAAACTGCAATAATAGAATCAACGCGCTTTAGGGATCTTGGAAGGATGTTATTCTGCAAAAAAGTGTGTATCCCCCCGTGGGTCTCTGGAAAGAGGATCGGTGTTAGATCATGGATCGTTAAGACCTTCTTTGGCGAAGGGTTGAATAAGAAGGGGCTTATCTGAGATGGATCGTGTATGATATCAAGTTTGTATTTCCTTAACTTGAAGGGAAGTAGAATGTTATTCCCAATCGTCTCCCTTAAAGGTATCCGTGGAAAGGGTATTATTATCTCATCCGCTTCCCTGTATATTGGATTGTCGGTTTGATACCTATGAATCAGGACATATTCATTCTCATTATCGATCCTTAGCAAATTTCTGGTTAAATTATATGTATATGAACCGATACCTGTCCTATTTCCATCCATTGAACTTGTGATTATCCCAATCCTCATTTTTGTTCTTTCAGAAAGTCAAGCAAGCTCGCTATAGACGTTGATAGTCTCTCTGGCAGTCTTCTCCCATGAAAACTTTTTACTCTGCTCTATCGCATTTTTATCTTCCCCTTTATCAATATTTTTCAATATCTTCTCCACAAACTCGTCAACACACGTATCAGCACTTAAATCCACCATATTACCATAATCACCTACAACCTCTGGGATACTTGCCTGATCACTCACCACAACGGGTGTGCCGCACGCCATCGCCTCAAGTATCGGAAGCCCAAAGCCCTCATACTCAGATGTATGCAGGTAAACATCTGCTGCATTAAACAGCGCAGGCATCTCATCTTCAGTAATCCAGCCCATACTCACAATATCATCGCCTTCAAGCAACTCACCATATCCAGCTTTTATCATCTCTATGTTTTCTCTAACCTCTCTAACAGTATTAAATACTTTCCTTGCAATATCCATCCGTTTATGCTCCAGATTTGACGATACCACGAGTATGTGTTTCTTCTCAGGATTTAAGCCAAATCTCTTCTTGCATATGGTTTTATCCATCGGTTTATACTTATCGTGATCAACACCCTGATAAACAACACTGATCTTTTCTTCTTCAATCCCCACAAGCCTTATCAGCTCTCTTTTTGTAAACTCAGAGATAGCTATTATTCTATCTGCTTTTTTGAGTGCCTTGGGTGTGAGTTGAAACTGGATCTTCATCGAGAGATCACGTATCTCAGAAGGATATACCAGGGGCGCCATATCGTGCACCGTCACGATAAATCTCTTTGGTCTTCTAAAGAAAATCGCGGGAGCTACGGTCTGTGATGTTGCATGCACAATATCAGCGCGCTTACCCTTATAGAAGAGCCAGAAGAAGACGGTGCTTCCGAGAATCTTTCCTTCTTTTCGCCTTATTCTTTCTATATCCCACTCATGCTTCAGCTCTTTCATATGGTGAAAAAGCTCATCCTCATACTTTCGCAGTGCATACATTGGATGGCTTTTCTTGGAGATGTTCCAGTGGATGATCTTCATTTCTCATCAGCCAGCTCCAAAGCGTGTTCATAATGCTCATAAAGCTCTTTGCTTTTCCTGATTTTATTTTTCTCCACTTTATCAAGACAGCCTTTGGGATTACAACTTCCTCTCAACATACCCCGCTCTCCAATTTTTGCAAAGGCAATCAAAGGCGAAGAACTGGGTACTGTCCCCATTTTCCTTAAAGATTTCATTTGCTCATCTAACTCCTCGCTTTAATTCCTTATTGTACCTATTCCATGATCTCATTGCGGCGAAAAGTTTTGGTCTTTTTTGCATGGGGTTTAGATATATATCTTTCTTTTTTATCGGTTTTGGGACAAAATTACCTCACCCTGATTGCAAAGACAGTGTGCCACAGACCAACAGCAAACAGAGCCATCTCTCTTCTATCTTCTCTTTTCTGCCTGATCAACCAGTCAAATCCTATTCTCGCCAGATTCTTCTTTGGAATCACATAGACAGCAGTTTCCTTACCAAACACCTTTAAAGTCTTTCTTGTGCTGTAATACCTATCCAGGGAAATAGAATTCATCTTCGCTCCCATTTCCTTGAGTATCTTCATTGCTTTGTTGAATGCATCCTTCTCTGACCTGCTTGAGTAACCAAATCCAACATACATTCCAGTATCAATGTCTATTATCCTGAAAACATATCTGAAGTCCTTGCCTTTGGTCTTCCAGCTTTTTTATGAATTCTGATCATCGCAAGAGCTTCCCTAACATATTCTGGAAGCTTTCTCAGCCTTTCCTTAACAATTTCTCTCTTTCTTTCCCATTCAGCATATGGGTACTTCTCTTTCTCTTCTCTCCTTATCTCTTGACCAGTTCGTCTAAAACAACCAACAACTCATTAACGACTTCTTTGTTACTCTATTCCAGGTTCATATTCAGATTTTAACCAAAAAGTATTTA
>LYOR01000002.1:0-60260 GCA_001766825.1 Candidatus Syntropharchaeum butanivorans
TCTAAGCTCATCCCTGATATCCAGAGGATGCCCGCGGGTTGCCCGTTTGATCGCAGGCTTTTCCAAAAGCCCACTGAACTTTTACAAAGTTCATCCTCAAATGTCCAGCATTCCGCTACGCTCCAGCTGGACTTCCAGCCTTCGGCTGGGTTCTCGCTCGAAAAGCGTAGTCCTGCCTTCGGCAGGACTAGTCCGATCGAAGATCGGACGCAGGGGTAGAGGGGATGCAATGTAGGCTTTTCCAAAAGCCCACACGGCAAAATGTCCTGCCTTCGGCAGGACTAGTCCGATCGAAGATCGGACGCAGGGGTAGAGGGGATGCAATCCCCCTTATGAGGCGGATGCGCCTCATTATGTATAAGGATGGTGCTGAGGGTTTTGAAATGAGTTCTATAACAACCCCCTGTGGGTTCTTCCCACTTGTAACAGCAACAGCCCTGATACTCGCCTCCTTCGGGCTTAAGAACTGGGCATTAACTGAAGGTGTGAGCATCAGAGATATCAGAAATAAGAGGGCGATCAGTCTCCTCTTCACACCATTACCTTTCCTTTAAGCTACTTAAAAAGGCTTTTGTGGATCTTCTGGATGAGGAATAAAGGATGGCATCTACCAAAGTAGCAATATTTTTAATTTATCGAATAAAGAGTAATGAGGAGGCTTAAAAAATGACATGCTTTGAAGGAGCGATGTATCCGTTCAGTGCGATTGTCGGACAGGAGAGGATGAAGCTTGCGCTCATTCTCAACGTGATAGATCCGAGGATCGGGGGCGTCCTGATAAAGGGTGAGAAGGGGACCGCAAAGTCAACCGCTGTCAGGGCTTTGGCACACCTTCTACCCGAGATTGAGGTTGTGAAGGACTGTCCTTTTGGGTGCAATCCCAAAAACAAGCATGAGATGTGCTCTTCATGTAAATCCAAGATTGAGAATGGAGAGAAGATGGAGGTCACACGAAGACCGATGAAGGTTGTGGATCTTCCGATAAATGCAACAGAGGATCGGGTCGTTGGTACACTTGATATTGAGCATGCAATCAAGAAAGGAGAAAAACGGTTTGAGCCAGGAATTCTCGCGGAGGCGCATCGTGGGATACTGTATCTTGACGAGGTGAACCTGCTTGATGATCACATCGTTGATATACTCCTTGATGCCGCCGCGATGGGGGTTAATATTGTTGAGCGTGAGGGGGTCTCGGTCTCTCACCCGGCTCACTTCATCCTGGTTGGCACGATGAACCCGGAGGAGGGAGAGCTAAGACCCCAGCTTCTCGATCGTTTCGGGCTTTGCGTGGAAATTGAGGGGATAAAGGATGTGAAAGAGCGGGTTGAGGTGATAAGGAGGAGAAAAAGCTTTGAGGAGGATCCTTTTCCCTTCATAGAGAGATGGAAACGGGAGGATGAGATCTTAAGGGAGCGGATACTCAGGGCCAAGGAGATTCTCTCAGAGGTTACAGTTCCAGATAGCATACTTGAGCTTATCGCATCCTTATGTATCGAGACAGGTGTTGACGGCCACAGAGCTGATATAACCCTTGCAAAGGCTGCCTCTGCATTTGCCGCGTATGAAGGAAGGGTTTCTGTCACAGAGGATGATGTAAGGGCAGTTGCAGAGCTTGTTCTATCACACAGGATGCGAAGAAGACCGTTTGAGCATGAAAGGATCGATCAGAGTCGGATAGATCAGGTGATTGAGCAGCATAAGAGGAATAAAGGTGACCTGAAAGGTAATAAAGAGCCTGAAAGAGAAGAGGTAAAAGATAAAGGCGAGGATAAGAATAAAGAGGAGGATAAAGAAGAGGGCGCCACGGCTGAGAGGGTATTTCCAGTGGGTGATACTTTTAAGGTAAGAGAGATCTCAAAGGAACGAGATCAAGTTATAAGAGCAGGGTCTGGGAGAAGGAGCAAGGCCTTATCAGAAAGAGGGAGATATGTAAGGAGTAGAATACCAAAAGGAAAGATCTCAGGTACTCTTGCATTTGATGCTACGATAAGGGAGGCCTCAGTTCATCAGCGCTTCAGGGATAAAGGATTGAGAGCTATCGCGATAGAGCCTTACGATCTCAGAGAGAAGGTCTGTGAGCGGAAGATTGGAAATACAATTCTCTTTGTCGTTGATGCATCGGGATCGATGGGGGTTAAGGAGCGGATGGTTGCGGTCAAGGGTGCGATTATCTCACTTCTCAGGGATGCATACATAAGGCGGGATAGGGTTGGCCTCCTCGTGTTCAGAAAGGATAGGGCAGATCTTCTCCTGCCACCAACATCGAGTGTTGAGCTTGCAGAAAAGCTCCTCTTCGAGCTTCCAACTGGTGGTAGAACACCACTTTCTCTTGGAATCCTGAAAGGATACGAGGTTCTCAGGTATGAAAGGGTAAAAAACCCAAATACATCACCTATAATGGTTTTAATCTCTGATGGAAGGGCAAATACGAGCCTTTATGGGAAGAATCCGATCGAGGAGGCGAAAGAGGTTGCAGAGATAGTGAAAAGAGCGGAGATTCCAACGGTGGTGGTAGATCCAGCAGAGGGGTTTCTCGATCTTGGAATTGCCAGAGAGCTTGCAGATGCGTTCAGGGCAAGGTACTTGAGACTTGACGATCTCAATGCCGATGCAATCGCAGGCTCAATAAGGAGTATATGCTTATAAGATACCTTGTCCAGTCTGTAATACTTGTTACACTCGGTGTAATCCTTGGAAACATCATTGCCGAGACAAACATACTCTCACGACTTACTCCCGTCATAAAGCCGCTCTGCAGGGCGTCAAACCTGCCTGAGGAGTGTATCATCTCACTTCTCACAACCCTCGTAAGTTCTACCGCTGGAAAGTCAGAGCTTGCAGCCTTCTATCGAGGTGGGGCGATCACCGGGCGTGAGGCACTCATAACCACTGTCATGGGTACATTCCCGGTTGTGCTCGGAGAGTCGCTGATGAGGGTTCAGGCACCACTCGCAATTGTGATCCTTGGCCCTGTTGTAGGGGGGATTTACATCCTTCTCAACCTCTTTTCAGCCTTTATCCAGACTATCTGGGCCTTGATCTACTCAAAAGTTGTACTCAACCCTCGCGCTATCTCAGCTGAGAACTCCAGATCTGAGAGGATGAGTATGACGAGGGAAACGGTCAGAAAGGGGCTTAAAGCCTCTTATTCCACGCTGAAAAAGACAATACCACTTCTTGTTATAACAATCGTTCTTGTCGGCTTTCTACTTGACCATGGATTGATGGATATAATCTCAGGGTTCTTCGATCCGCTTCTCAGGTTTCTTGGCATCCCTGGTGAGTGTGCTGCTGCACTCGCAGGCCAGTTTATCCACTACTCGGTTGGGTATGCAGTTTTAGGGTCCTTCCTTGCAGAGGGAGTTATAACCAGGAAGGAGGCTATACTGACACTTCTTATCGGGAGTATGATCGTTATAAGCCTCATCTATTTGAGATACAGCATCTCGATGTATATATCACTCTTCGGGAGGCTTGGTCTCAGGATTGCCGTCATAAATTACGCAAGCAGCATGGTGGCAAAGCTGATTACGATCGGGCTTGTTCTCTGGTTGATGTGATTATCGAAGAAAAGTGTAAAATAAGGGCCGATTAGATTCGGCCAAGCTTTTTCAGCATCTCTGCCGTCTCTGGGAAGAGATCGAGGTTCTTGTTTGGCAGGTACATTGCATCGGGGTATATCTTCATGTAATCAGGATGGATCGCTGCCTCGATGAACTTCACCCACTCTGAGTACTTCTTCGCCTTCCTGCGCTCCTCCCTTGAGACGAGCGCCTTTCTCACACCGGTTCCTGCTGCATTTCCGATTATCTCGATCTTCTCAAGCGGGAACTCCGGGAACATGCCCATCGTACGGGCTGACATCGGATCGATGTAGCTTCCAAACGCACCTGCAATTACGAGTTTATCTATTGTCTCAACGGTATGCCCCATCTCCTTCATGAGCAGATACGCACCAGCAAACATCGCGGCCTTCCCCTTCTGGAGTTCTCTGATATCATCCTGTCCGATTACGATATCCTTACCGATCGCTGTCTCCTCCGCCGGAACGATCACGTACTCAAGCCCTTTTGGCCCCTCTCTCATCCTTGGATCGACACCGAGAAGCTCACGGTTCATCTGCCCGCTCGGAAGTATTATACCTGCCTTGAGGAACTCTGCAGGGATATCACATAGCCCGGATCCGCAGATCCCAATCGCCTTTGTCTCCGTCTTCCTGAACCTCGAGCAAGACCTTATCGCCCCTGAAGTGATCCCTGTGATGAGCTTGTACTCAACCTCTCTTGTCTCAGGATCGATCTTCACCTTCTCAACCGCACCGTTTGAGGCTCTCATACCGCACCTTATCATCATACCCTCAAACGCGGGACCTGAGGCACATGATACACACATGCACCCGTCTTTGTTCCCGAGTGTCATCTCGGTGTTTGTTCCGATATCAAGCTCGAGGATGACCTCATCTGAGTTGAGGAAATCCACAGCAAGCTCTGCCGCGATCTGGTCTGCACCGACAAAGCCCCTTATGATCGGAAGCATATAGGCTGTGGAGTTTGGATGCATCTTCAGACCGAGCTTCTCTGCTGGAGCTCTTATAGGATTCCTCACACCTGCAGGATACGGTGAGAAGGTCACAAATTTGGGCCATATACCAAGGAAGAGATGATGCATTGCTGTATTCCCGACAAAGACCCCCTCATAGATCTCCTCATGTTTTATACCTGTAAACTCACACATCTCATCGAGCATATCGTTGATGCCACTTATTACGGCATTCTGAACAGTCTTTAGATTCTCCATCCCCTTCTTTGCAAAGGTAATCCTTGACAGGACATCCTCACCGTATGGAATCTGTGGGTTCATCCTTGATGAAACCCCGACAACCTTCCCGGTGTTAAGATCCATCAGGAAACCTGCAAGCTTCGTCGATCCCACATCAACAGCCAGACCGTAGCATCTGTCGGTCGTATCCCCTGGCTCAACCGCGATCACCTTTTTATCATCCATCACGACAACCGTGATGTCAAAGTCCTTCTTCTTCCCCCCTTTCTCCCTCAACACGATGGGGAGGTACGTTGCCACCTCATATGGAATCTCAAGATCTAACCCATACTGTTTCTTGAACTCCTCAAGTAGCCTGATCTCATCTGCCCTGTCATCATGGAGTGTTGCCTTTGGCAGAACTATATGGTATTTCTTTATAGCAGGATCGATGACAAAGTCCTCCGGTAGCTCAAGCCCCTCGGTCTGGAGCCTCTGTGCACCGAGCCTGCTCGACTCAGGAACCCTTATAACCAACCTGCCATCCTCTGGCATCTCAATACAGCAGAGAAGCCTGTATTTATTCCGCTTCTCTTCATCAGAGAGCATAGCAGCTTCTGATGGGAGCATATCACCGAGAAGCTCAAGCCCCTCTTCTATTATTACTTTACATTTACCGCACTCACGCTGACCTCCACAGATCGTTGCAATATCCACACCGAGCTTCATTGCAACCTCAAAGAGGTTCGTGCCAGGTTCAAACGTCCCTCTTAAGCCCGATGGGAAGAAAACAACATTATAATCCGTCCTGATTCCTGCCATACTCACTCCTTCTGTAGATCCTTATAAAGGGATTAAAAGAAAAAGGGAGGTTTACTCTTCTGCCGCCCTCTTCTCAAGTTCTTTCATTGCCACCTTGATCTCTTCGACCATCCGCTTTATCGCATCAACACCCTCAACTGCGTCAGCGGCGTAAGCGTCAGCCCCGATCTCCTCTGCAAACTCCTCTGACGTTGCACCACCACCGATAATCGTCTTGACCTGGTCTCTCATCCCCTCCTCTTCAAGCTCCTCATGGAGCTCCTCCATCACCTCGAGCGTCGGCGTCATGAGTGTTGATGCAGCAATCACCTGTGCCCCAACTTCTCTCGCCTTCTTGATGAACTCCTCTGCAGGGACGTCTCTTCCAAGGTCATAAACCTCAAACCCTGCCGCCTCAAGAAGCGATGCTGTGATCGTCTTCCCGATGTCGTGGATGTCACCCTCAACCACGCCGATTACGACCTTACCAACCGTCTCACCTGTGCCCTTCTTCGCAATCTCCTCCTTGATCCTGGGCATCACGATCTCCATTGCAGCATCCATCACGTCCACACACATCAGCATCTCCGGTACAAAGTACTCGCCTGCTTCGTACTTATCCCCTGCAATCGTCATACCCTCTCCAAGACCAAGCCTCAGGATCTCAAGAGGAGTTGCAATCCCTGTGTCGATATACTCCTTAATGAGATTCACACAATTCTCCTTATCCCCAACGACAAGATAGTTCTTTACAGCCTCGAGAAACTCCTCTTTGGTCATCTCTCCCATCTTACATCACTCCTTGAATCGATACGATATAACTCATCTACCCTTCCTTTTACCATTTATAAACTTATCTATTTTACTTACCGCTTACCAAACTCCGCGGTTGCATCAACCATTGCCTTAATCTTCTCCGATGGTGTCTGTATCCAGAAGTCACATCCAGGAGCGACCATATCAACACCCTGCTCGATTACTGTCTTCACCTGCTCTTTAATCACTTCCGGTGGCGCCTGATGGATCACCTTCTTCGGTGCAATGTTACCGATGATCGGATACCCTGGCTTGATCTCATCTGCAGCAGCCCTCACATTTGCGATCGAATCCCTCTCATCGACTGCAATCGCGTTTGCACCACATTCGACCATCTTTCCGATGATCGGCTCGGTCCTTCCACAGATGTTAAGGACGGTTGGAACCTTGATCTCTCCGAGGATCCTCGTCAGATAAGGCTTGACAAACTCCTCGAACTGGTCCGGGGAGATGTTATCACATGGTGCACCCATGTCATGGAGCGTTATCATGTCCGCACCGGCGTCTGCGTACGTGTTTGCCATCTCGATGAATGGTGGGGTAAGCTTCTCCATGAAAGCATGAACAAGCTGTGGGTCTGACTTCATTGCCATCATGAACTTTATCGTATCGACAATGTAGCTGCTTAACGCGGTAAATGGAGGTACCATGAAGACATTTACCACCGCCTTACCACTGTATTGCTCCTTCAGGATCTTAATAGCCTTCGATATTACTGCAACGCGCTTTGTGTTCGGGATATCATCAGGGATATAGATCATATCAGGGGACTCTGCCACAGATCGCTTTGCACCAGGCCAGAGGTACCTCCCCTTCTTCGCAGCCTTCTCTCTGAAGTCTATCGGTACACCGAAAACCTCAGCCTCAACGGTCATATCAAAGGGTATCGTGATATTATCAAGACCACAGTACTTGTGTGCTGCAGCACCGAGTCTTGCCATCTTTTCAGGATCCTTGTGTGCATCTGGCCAGAACGCATCTTCTTTTTCCATGAACTCTATAGTTGCGGTGGAGACTGTATTAACACATGGTATCTGATCCACCTCGTCCTTCCTACCTTCCAGTACTGCCATCACTCTCTCATAACTGTTCATAAAATCACCTGTGCACAGATCTTTATTGCCATATTTAAAAGTTTTGATTTCAGGATGCAAACTTAATATATAATCAGGTTTTAATATCAAGCAGGGGATGGATGTGTATATCAAGGGTATATACCTTAAGAACTTCAAGTCATTCAAGGATGAGACCCATATACCGCTCTTTGATGAGTTCATAGTAATCTCCGGGCCAAACGGCAGCGGAAAGAGTAATGTGGTGGATGCCATCCTCTTCACACTTGGACTCTCCAGTTCAAGGGATATGCGAGCAGAGAGGTTGACGGATCTCATCTATAACTCCGGGAACGGAGATGGGCTGGACCATGCCGAGGTGAGCGTGCACTTTGAGAACCATGATCGTACCATCCCTCTTGACAGAGATGTTGTAACGATCTCAAGGAGGATAAAAAAGACAGATAAGGGGTATTACAGTTACTATTATCTCGATGGGAGGCCATGCAGCCTTTCAGAAATACAGGACCTCCTGACAAGATCTTCTGTAACTCCTAACTCCTACAACGTTATAATGCAGGGGGATGTAACCAGAATATTAAATATGAGCCCGATTGAGCGTAGAAAAATCATAGATGAGATCTCTGGTGTGGCAGAGTTTGATGAGAAGAAAGAAAAAGCGTTTGAAGAGCTTGAAGAGGTTAGAAGGAAGATAGATAGATTGGATATAATCTTAGAGGAGCTCTTCAACAGGTCCAAACGCCTTGAGAAGGAGAGAGATCGTGCACTGGAGTATGAGAAACTGAGAAACGAGAGAAGAAGGTGCGAGGCTCAGTTGCTTCTTGCAACCCTGATCACCAAGGAGAGGGAGCTGAATGATATCCAGAGCTCAATAGATGAGCGATTGGAGAAGCTTAAACTGATTTCAGGAAGTATATCTGAGAAAACAGCTGAAATGGAGGAGTTGCAGTCAGAGCTTGACGAGTACGAGGTCCAGGTTATACAAAAGCAGGAGAGAGAGTGGCTGGATGTTAAAAAAGAGATTGAAAGGGTTGTTGAATCCATTAATCAGCATAAAATGATCATAGAGCTTAAAAAAGAGAGAATTAATGATTTAAAGGCGCAGAAGAGCAAAATACTTGGAGAGCTTAATTCAACCCGTTCAGGGCTTGAGAAGATACTGAATCACCTTGATGAAGTTCGGATGAGAAGGGAAGAGTTAAAATATCTTCTGGATGATAAGCTCGCAGTTCTTGAGAGGATAAAGGATGAGATTGAATCCACAGATTCAAGAATTAAGGATGCGAGAGAGAGGTTATTCACCCTGCGCGATGAGCTTGAGAGGGAGTTGCGAGTTAAAAACGAGCTTTTGATGGAACAGGAGATGTTGTTTGAGAGGGTGAGAAGAAGGTCTGATGAGCTTAATCTGATCTCTGATCAAATAAAGGGTCTTGAGGATCAGCTTGATGAAAAACGTAAAGAGGTTGTTGACGGATCGAGAAGGATGAAAGAGCTATCTCAAGAGCTTGAGGAGAATGAGAACAGGATAAAGTTTGAACGATCCAGGCTCAGTGAGACTGAAGATGCTATAAGAGCCTTAGAACGGAAGATTATGGAGATTGAGGCACAGATAAGGGCTGAAAAAGAGTTTAAGGGGTACAGTGAGGGTGTGAGATGCATTATGGAGGGTGTAAGGTCGCATCAGCTTGAGGGCGTCTATGGGACGATAGCGGAGCTTGGAGAAGTTGATGAGCGGTTTGCAGTTGCGCTTGAGGCTGCAGCCGGGGGGAAGATGCAGTATCTCGTGGTCGATACTGACCTTGATGCCCAGCACGCAATAGAGCATCTCAAGCGGATGAAAAAAGGTCGTGCAACATTTTTACCCTTAAACAAGCTTAAGGATGGGGTACTACCTCCACTTCCAAAGGAGAAAGGTGTGATTGGGTTTGCAATCAACCTGATCAGGTACGATCCCATCTTCAGACGGGCTTTCTGGCATGTCTTCAGGGATACACTCGTCGTGGACTCGATCGAGGATGGGAGACGCCTGATGGATAGGTTCCGGTCTGTTACACTCGATGGGGATATCATCGAGAAGAGTGGTGTGATGACAGGTGGTGCACCCCCAAGACCCCGGTTCAGGTTCACAAGCAGTCTTGAGGATGGGTTATTGAAGCTTCGAGAAGAGGTTGCGGTACTCGAGTCCCGCAGACGCGAGTGCCTTGAGAAGATGAGGGCGCTTGAAAATCAGAGCAGATCGCTCAAGGATGAGATATTCAGGCTGGGCAGTGTGACAAATAGGGCACAGGTTGAGATGAGGGAGGTTGAGCGTTTGCTGAATGAGGCCAGAAGCAGGCTTGAGAACCTTGATGAGAAGGGGGAAAAGGAGCGGATTTCCCAGCTTGAGAGAGCCATCTCCCAATCTACCGGGAAAATATCTGAGCTTGAGCGTGAGATCGAAGATCTTGAGTCCGGTTTGAGGATATCAAGGATATCAGAGCTTTCAAAGAGGGAACGTGAGATCTCTGAGGAGATCAGAATTATTGAGAGCAAGATTCAGGAGCTTGATCTCTCGCTTAAGTCCACCACGCTTGAACAGGAGCACCTTGAGAGGCAGATCACCGAAGGAGAGGAGCGGTTGAGAGAGCTGGATGGTTCTATATCCCACGAGATGGATGAGATCGAGGAGAATGAATCCAGGATAGAGGTACTTGAGAGCGAGCTTTCAGCCATGCATGAGCGGGAGAAAGCCCTCGAAGAAGAGATTTCGAATCTGAAGAGTGGATTCAAGGAGGGTTTTGAGAGGGTAATGCTACTTCGAGAGGAGATCGAGGGCTTAAAGCTGAGGCGTGAACGGATTGATGGTGCAATCTCCGATCTTAAGAGGATCAAAGAGGGAATTTCATCAGAGATATCATCCCTCAGGGAGAGGATAGACGAGATCGATCTCAGTCTGGATGAGACCAGTATCGAAGACCCTGATACGATCAGAAGAAGGATCAGAGAGATTGAAGAGGAGATGCATCTGCTTGAGCCTGTCAATATGAGGGCGATAGACGAGTTCAGGGAGGTCGAGTCCAGATCCAGAGAGATGATGCGCCGCAGGAAGACACTCTCAAAGGAGCGGGAAGAGATCATTGATCGGATTGAGGGGTATGAACGTCGGAAGTGCGAGGTTTTTCTCGCGACGTTTGATGCGATAAATCAGAACTTCAAGGAGGTCTTCAGAGAGCTATCTGATGGAGAAGGGGAGCTTATACTCGAATCACCCGATAATCCATTTGAAGGGGGGATGCTGATCAAAGTTCAACCGGCAGGAAAGCCCTTCCAGCGGTTAGAGGCACTATCTGGTGGGGAGAAAAGCCTTACGGCACTTGCTCTCCTGTTTGCAATCCAGCGATACCGGCCAGCACCCTTCTATGTGCTGGATGAGGTGGATATGATGCTCGATGGTGCGAACGTCGAGAAGGTCGCGAGAATGATCAGGAAGCTATCAAATGGGACACAGTTCATCGTTGTTTCGTTGAGAGAACCCATGATCGAGTATGCATCAAGAACAATCGGGGTTGTGATGCAGGAGAAGAACATATCCACGATCACAGGGATCAAACTCAATGGGCGAGACTCTCAAGTGCGGACTTCAACCTGATCGCTCGCTCCTTGAGCAGATGGATTGCATACGCGATCGTCATGCTTGCGCTCATCCCACCATCGGTCTCAAGCGTGAAGAGGAACGCATCTGGCTCCTCCTCGATTACAATACCCTGAAGCTCACATACATCCAGGCACAGCTTGCAGTAAGAGCAGTTGATATCATCTCCGATCATAACGCGTCCATCTACAAGCCTGAAGACATCCCGCGGGCAGATACTCACGCACCTGGCACAGTCATTACAATCTGTGATACTCACATGTGGAACGTTCTTATAACCACAGACAACTGCACTTTGCCATTTCGCGTGCATCTCTCCGGTTCCAAGCCTTATAATCGCGTTCAAAAGCAGCTTCTGCCCTTCCTTCAGATCAACGATCGGTATCCTGTCATCTGCAACCGAGATATTTTCATCCCCCATGATGAGATCGGATGAGTAGACCATCTTTGGCCCTTCTGCACTGATCGTGGCGGTTGTCTGGCAGAGCGCGCATCCATCTTCGCACGTACACTCATCTTCCATCACATAACCGGTGGGATCTGCCTTAAGCGGGATGAGCGCCAGACGAAGTGCGATCTGTTCATCGAAAAGTATCGAGGTATTCTCATAGAAGTGCACTTCATCGATCGCAAGCCTCGGTATCTCATTGATCATACACCGCCTCAACGCATTTGCAAACGCGGGTGTGACACCGGACAGGATAAACTTCGCCTTTCTCTCACCCAGATCGATGACTTTGACCTCGATGCCCACTCACACCCTCCTTCCGCGCTTTCCTCCCTTGGGTTTCGTCCCGTCATGCGGAATGGGTGTAACATCCTCGATTCTACCTATCTTAAGGCCCGCCCTTGCAAAAGCGCGAATCGCCGGCTGTGCACCAGGTCCAGGGCTATGCTCCCTGTGTCCACCTGGGGCCCTCACCTTTATATGAATCCCGGTGATCCCCTTCTCCTTTATCTCCTCTGCAAGCTCGGTTGCCATCTGCATTGCAGTGTATGCCGAACTCTCATCCCTTGCAGCCTTCACGATCATCCCACCAGAGGATTTCGCAATCACCTCTGCACCTGTGATATCTGTGATCGTGATAATCGTGTTGTTGAAGGATGCATGGATATGTGCAACTGCCCATTTACCCATCAACTCTCACCCCCTTCAAGTGGTGCTTCAATCTCGACCTTAGCAGGTCTTACAGGATGTCCTTCTTCTGCGAGTGGTGATCCCACGTAATAATCGATCCCTGCCTCCTCCTCCCTCTTCACCATGTACCCGGGGATCGTGATCCGTCGCCCGTTGATCGCGATATGCCCGTGAACGATGAGCTGCCTTGCCTGTCTCATCGAGCTTGCGAGGTTCTTCTGAGCCACAAGCGTCTGCAATCTCCTGTTAAGGAGATCCTCGACGGTAAGTGCGAGTACATCATCCAGCTCTCCATCCATATCGAGTATCCCCTTCCGCTTGAGACTCTCAAGGAGGTTATCAATCTCCCGCTTTGTATTCTCATTCATGATCCCTGAGGCTCTTGCCGCAAGTAGCTTTCTTGCCACCCGTCTGTACTTCCTGAGCATACTCTCTGCTTTCCATAGCTCCCGCTTGTTCCGCAGCCCATATCGCTTCACGAGGTTTGCCTCCTCCTCGAGCTTCTCATGCTGCCATGGGTAGCGGGGAGTTTCATACTGCTTCCTGCACTTACCAGGGTATCCCATCAGCCGACCCCCTTCTTTGTTCACTTCTTCTTCTTTCTACTGACACCAACAACCGCTCCTTTTCGCCCGGTGGATTTTGTACGCTGGCCTCTCACCTTATGCCCCCGCTCATGCCTGATCCCCCGATAACACCTGATCATCTTCATGAAGTTGATATCCTCCCGGAGTGTCATCAGTGACTCTGCCGCGATAAGATGCCTGTTCTCTCCTGTAAATGGATCTCTCTGGCGGTTCATCATCCAGACAGGGAGCGCATCATCTATCTCACCCTCTATCTGGGTGGCAAGACGGGAGATCGCATCATCTGGCAGGTAACCCATCACGGCATCAGGATCAACTCCTGCTCGCTTCGCTATTACTCTGGCGACACGTCTTCCAATCCCTCTGATTCCTGTTAGAGCAAACTCTACCTTCTGCCTGCCCTGGAGATCCGTATTTGCAATGCGCACAATGTGCCTGAACCTGTCTCTATCCTCTTCCATCCATAAGCCCCTATGATCCGGGGTTTATTAAGTCTTGTGGCTATAGATACACATGCTCAAACGGGCCACTCATCCCCTCATAATTGAAGAGTTTTCGATCCTCCTCGATTGTGTACCGATATAGTGGAGTCTCCCTGGATCTCTTTCCCTTCTTCATACCCTCGAGATAGGACCTCACAAGCTCCGGGGTGATGCGATCTGCCCCGACGCGATAAGCCTCGGTCAACACGCCCCGTATCGTTGATATAAGCCCGGTGAGATCCTCCGCGATGTTCACCAGAATATCCGTGGCATCATCATCGATTAGCCTCCTCTCCATCCTCCGGTAGATCACATTCCTGAAGAACCCTCTATCCTCTTCTTCTACTGGTGATCCAAGGGTATAAACCCCGTCAAGTTTCTTTTTCAGGTGATCAAACCCTGGTCTGGAGGTTAAAGCGACTGGGGCTGTCAAGATGAGGTGGCATGATAACCTCATAATGAGATCTGACCTCTTCAAAAAGAGGTTGAGGGCCTCCTCGTCATTCAGGATGAAGTTCATCTCATCGAGTATGAGAAGAACTCTGCCCCCCTCTGCCTCTTCAATCGCCCTGATAAAGCAATCAATCTCCGTGATAAGATCAATGAGTCTCTGCTCAATCTCCTCATCCGGGATTAACTCGGGCGCTTGAGTTTTCAGCATGGTGCAGTTTGATCTCGTGAAGCAGAAGAGACAGGACCCGAAGCACTCCCTGCTTCTCGATCTGTAGTTGAGTTTAAACCTGAGGCGGCCTGAGAGCGGGACCCTGAATGACCTCTGTATCAATTCATCCTCTTCTTGCGTAAGATTGGTTACATCGATGAGAAAGGACTCAAATCTTTTCTTTGTCTCTTCTTCAACCTTTATTCCATTTTCACAGAGCTCATAAACCTTTATCGCCAGAGCGGTGAAGAATGCAAGAAGATCGATTGCACCGAGATCGAATAGCTCCTTTACATGGTACGTCAGCACGAGAAATCCCCTCTCTTCAAGTAACATTGAGAGCCTGTTGAGTTCGGTTGTAACCCCACTCCCCTCATCTCCTATAAAGAGAAGTTTCTCCCCCTTCCCGGATGAGATAATCCTACTCTTCATCTCATCGACTGGAGTTTTGCGCTCAACGTAAAATTCCTCCATCTCCTTTGCGGTCTCAATCGGTCTCAGGAAGAAGGCGTTATAGGCATATCCCAGACTTTTTGCAGACGGCATTTATTGTAACCTCCATCCTCTTCTTTGCTTTATCACTCCTTCTTTCTTCAGGTACTTGCCGATCAGAATCCCTCCAACAAGCCCACTGAGGTGTGCTGTATGAGCGATCATATCCCCGGAGCGTGCCATCAGTATATCAAACGCGGCAAGCAGGAGTACCGCAAATGTTATTCTCATCGGGATGAAGTAGATGAATATAATCATATCTGGTTCAAGGATTGCAAGAACCCCCAGAATCCCATACAATGCCCCGCTTGCGCCTATCACCGAGGAAGATGGGGAGGTAAGTATATGTCCAACCCCTCCAAGAATCCCACATAGCAGGAATATGAAGAGGAACCTGTTACTTCCAACCCTCTGCTCAAGTGCAGGTCCAAAGAAGAGGAGAAAGAGCATGTTGAAGAATAGATGTCCCATGCTGCCATGGAGAAAGATATGGGTTACAAGCGTCCATGGGTGGGAGGCTAAAGTTGCAGCGCTCAACGCGAAGTAATAGGTAAAGTGTGGGATGAGCTGAAGGAAATAAACCACGATACAGATCCCGATGAGGTAAAGGGAGTAGTTCTTGTATGGTACATAGTACCTGTACGGCTCATAGTACGTAGTTCCATCATATCTCCGGGTCATCTCCCCTCCTCATTCCGGCAGATCCAAACCTGCCGATCACCCACTCCACAATAACCTCTGCTGCCTCATGGGCCTCCATCCTGGATGTCTCGATCACAATCTCAGGTTTCTCCGGTGCCTCATAGGGGACATTCACGCCGGGAACATTTGCACCGGATTTTGCCCGCTCATATATTCCCTTCGGTGAGTACTTTGCATCTCGAATGGACTCTCTCTTCATGCACAGATCAAGCGGGGCCTTTATGTATACCTCAATAAAGTTCGGGATCAGATCACGTGCAAAATCACGATAACTCTTCCGATTGGCCGTTGCATCGATTATAACATTTTTCCCCTCTTCAAAAAGCAACTTGGCCATGTACCCTAAGCTTCTGTAGACGATATCCCGCTCCATCTCTGAGTAGGTCGGAACCGGGGTTATGTACCTCCTGATCTCATCAAGCTCAAGTCTTCTGGCAGATATACCCATTTTTTCAAGCGCTTGAGAGACCGCATCTGCGATCGTCGTCTTTCCGGATCCAGGCAAGCCTGTAAGCCACATCACCCATGCCATCTGATCAGTTATACTTTTTCCTGTAAGCTTATATAGTTGCTCTATGGAAAAATGGAAAAATAGATCAGAAGAATCCGGGGGTTAAATCACCCCCTCTCTCTTTAACTCCTCGATCTTCGCCTCATCATAACCAAGCCCCTTCAGAACCTCGGTTGTATGTTCACCGAGCAGGGGCGGTGGAGACCTCCGATCACACGGGGTCTCTGAGAATTTTATCGGGAGTGCGATCTGTTTTATCCTCCCCTCTTTTGGATGATCGATCTCGAAGAACATACCACGTTCGATGAAGTTGGGGTCATTCAGTGCCTCCTCCACGGTCTGAACCGGTGTGACACAGGTATCCTTATCTTTGAAGATCTCAAGCCACTCATCCCTTGTCTTCTGCTTAAATACCTCCTGAAGCTCTCTCTTAAGCTCTTCCTTCTCCTCATCACTCAGCCCAAAGCTGTGTCTCTCTATCAGATCCGCTCTTCCCATTCCCTCACACATCTCTGCCCAGAACTTATCTTCTATATTACCTATCGAGAGCCATTTGCCATCTTTCGTCTGGTAAACATTATAATATGGGGCTTCTCCCCTGAGCTCCGCTTTTTCACGCTTTCCTGCGATATAATCGCCTATATTTGCGATGTTGTAGGAGAGCATGCAATCTGTCATGGACATATCGATGTACTGGCCCTTTCCTATCCTGTCCCGTGCCAGGAGGGCCGCAAGAATTGCAAGGGCAGAATAGACACCTATTGTCATATCAGCCACCGGAATGCCAGGTATCACCGGCTCTTTCAGCCCTGTTCGCTCAAGTATCCCTGCTATGCTAATATAGTTTATATCATGCCCTGGTTCGTTCCTGTACGGACCGGTCTGCCCATATCCTGTGGATGAGCAGTAGATCAGGTTTGGGTTTACCTTACTGAGCTCTTCATATCCCAGCCCGAGCCTCTCCATCACCCCTGGCCTGAAGGACTCAAACAGCACGTCAGCCTCTGCAGCAAGACGCTTCAGTATCTCCTTGGCAGCCTCTTTTCTCAGGTTAAGGGTCATGCTACGCTTGTTCCTGTTGAGAAGCAGGAATATGGCGTTCTCCTCCTTCAGTTTTGGGGGGATCCATCGCATGTAGTCTCCGATCTTGGGCTCCTCAATCTTGAGTACATCCGCCCCAAGATCGGCCAGTATCATCGTGCAGTACTCAAACGGTAGCATCCGACTCAGGTCCAGGATCCTGATACCTTCCAGTGCACCTTTCATATACGATCACTCTCCTCTGTCTTCCAACTTCAACCCGGGGGGTTAAATAATCTTTGATCATGGAGGTTAGAGGAGTCTGGTTGAGATATAGAAAGTTTCATATAAAATTAAAGAGGGTATAAGAGAGAGGCGTGATATTTGCATGGAAGTTGAGACGAAAACCCCGGTATCTGATAAAATTGGACTGGTTGGCTCGCTCATAGCAAGCGTTATGATCTTTCTTCTTGCGATTTACTCCTTTATCATCGATCTTTTCGTAGATTTCAATCTTTACGGAATCATCATCGATTTTATCTTCCTTTTCATCGCTTTTGAGGTTGGGTTCTTCGCTATGAGAACCTTCGGCAGGCTTATATACTATGAAAAGATCGTTGATGCTTCTTTTGAGAAAGGGATCTATAAGAGGCTTGAACCCCTTCTCAGAAAAATTGCAGAGGTGGGGGTTGAGATCGATGAGATGAGGGAGGAGGTTGATCTTGTAAATCGAAAGGTGGCAACGATCATTGCGGAGCAGGCAAAGGTATCTCCTGAGATGATCGCACCAGGAGCCTCGATGAAGTTTGCGGTGAAGACAATCCTTCTCACCGTCCTGACGATGGCAGGTTTTCTCTACATGCTCCAGTACCCGATTGGGGTCGTGCATTATGCAACACTCGGGTTTTATATTCTCTGGTGGTTATTCCTCACCGGTGAATTCGAGTTATTCGAGGAGATGGGGGCATGGCTCTTTGTATCGGTCCCGATACTCATCATCCCGATAGGTGCGATCATTTTCCATGCACTTTTCGGGCTTAACGCAATGATCGGGATATTCTACGGGGGTCTTGCACTTTTTATTGTCATATACTACTCCTGGGCGATGCATACAAAGAAAGGAGTACTCCCGTTCAGCATACCTGCATTTAACCTCCCAAAGATCAAGAAGAAGGAATTTCGCTCACAGGATAGGCTTGCACCACTCAACAGCACATTAAAAGAGAAAAAAATACTTTTTATAAGGGGAGCAGATGTCCTTATTCTCCTTCTAACCTTTGTGCTTCTCGGAATCCTGATCTATTTATTCATTTAAACTTAAAACGCATCCAGGAGGTCATGCTCTGTTATGATGCCGATAAGATCGCCGTCCTCGACGACCGGAAGGGCACCTATGTTATGCTCCATCATCAGTGTGGCAACATCCCCAAGCCGGGCATCCGCGGTTGTTGTGAGAACCTCCCTGCGCGTGATGATCTCAACCGGCAGAAGCGATGCTTCACGGAGGTCGCCCGTTATGAGTTTCTCAAATATCTCTCCACTTGAGATGTAGTGGACTATATCAGTCGATGTTACAAGACCGATGAGCTTACCATCCTCATTCGTGATCGGGATACGATGGAACCTGTTTCCAACCATGATCTTTGCTATCTTTTTAATTGGGGTTTCTTTGCTTGCTGTTGTGATTGAATGGTTCATGTAATCACCAACAAGCTTGACTCCAATTGCCTCATTGCTTTCAACCTCCTCAACGAAATCCCTCACCGTAACAATCCCGATCACCCGCCCAGATTTATCGATTATGGGGAGGGCCCCGATGCTCTCTCCTTTGAGGATTTCTACCGCCTGAATGATCGAGAGATCCTTTGTGATCGAGATGGGATCCTCACTCATAATCTCCCTGACCTCTGCATTTATCCCTGCAATGATATTGCAATTGTACTTCCCCACGAGAAGCTGGTTTTTATCCCCCCCTCCCATAAAATCAATTATATCCAGGCTTGTTACAATCCCCATCAGCTTGTTTGTACCAGCATCGGTAACTGGCAACCTTCTACACCCATATCTTGTCATCGTCTTGACAGCACCCATTATTGTCATTGTGGGGGGGACAGTAACAACATCAGTTGTTGCAATTCGCATAATTTCTCCGATGTGTTCTGAACGCCGCTGATTAAACTCAATACCTCCTTTGTCACGGATATACTTCTTCTGATTACTTCTGTTCATTCAATCACCGCCTTTATCAGGTCATATCTATCTACAATCCCGATAAGCTTTCCATCCTCTGTCACAGGAAGCCTCCCGATATCAAACTTCAACATCATCTCTACCGCCTCATGGACCCTTGTATCTGGCGAGACCGCGTGGATCGTGGTCGTCATTACGCTCTTTACCGCAGGGGGTGGGTGCTCCTTTCCCACCTTCGATCTGGCCCTGATGAGATCTCGCCTTGTCACGATTCCAACAAGCTTCCCCTTATCATCGAGTACAGGAAAACCGGAGTATCCATATTCAGCCATGTTGGATACCGCAATCGTGATAGGGTCGTCCGGTCTGAGCGTCTTAACCTTTCTGGTCATTATGGAACCAATCAGCTTATCTGATCTTCTGTATGGGATTGCACGAAGGATATCTCTGAGATTGAGAATCCCAACGAGTCTGCCATTCTCTGTAACAGGGATTTCGTCCACTTCATCCTCGATCATCCTCCTTGCAAGTGAGTGTAAATCCTCATCTATATCTGCCGCGTGCACCTCCCTGATGAACCCCTTTACAGTCACATTGGACTTTGTGGCGCTCAGCTTCAGGACATCTTCATCGGTGATGACACCGAGAAGCATCTCGTTCTCATCAACAACAGGCAGCACTCTGAACTCATTATCCCGGATTATCTGACGTGCCTTCGTCAGGTACTCATCTTCACGCAGAGAGATTGCTCTCCCAGCTATCTCTTTTATGCCCACCCCATACCCCCGGACCTCATTCACGCATCTCTTCACTGCAGGTCTCACAGACCATCATACCACCCGCAGGCCGGAGGTTACTTGAGAACGTACCGCATTTTTCACAGATCCCCTGCCGTATGCTATCCTCATCCACCCCTTCCACAGGACACCCTTGCTGGAGATAGGTGATATCCGAGTTCATTTCAATGAGATCGGTGAGGATTGTACTCATCTGTGTGCAGGTGGCTATTATATCAACATCTGCAATGATCCCAACGAGTGCATCATTCTCGATTACAGGCATCTTGCGTATCCCACGCCTGTACATCTTCTTTGCAACTCTGTTCAGGTCCTCTGCAGGTGTGGTGGTCACAAGGGGGGAGGTCATAATCTCCTTCACACGGACAGAATTAGGGTTTTTGTCCTCCAGTACTACCTTCCGGACGATGTCTCCGTGTGTTACAATACCAACAGGCTTTTTCCCTGGATCAAGTACTATTACACTATCCACGTTCCGACTCGCCATAAGCTGTGCTGCTTCTTTCACCGTTGTATCTGGATCTGCCACCACAACATTCTTTATCATGATGTTCTTAACCGCAAGTTGTGTGTCCATCATACCAGATGACCTCTCTTATAATACTACGTGCCTATGGTTAATAAAAGTGTGTATCAGGATGGAGAGGGTAGATACCCCCTACCAGAAGACTTATAAATATTCCCGAGATACATTTACCATCATGCTACTATGACACACATTGACATGGTAGGTGTGGAGATGTCTGAAATCGGGAAGATGGTTCGGATTGAGCGGATTATGGACCGGGATAGCAGAAATCTCGTTGTGATTCCGATGGATCATGGGATTTCGATAGGCCCCACGAAAGGACTTCTTAAGATGGCGGATACGATCAACCGGATCGCAGAGGGTGGCGCAAATGCGGTCCTACTGCACAAGGGGATGGTGAAGCATGGATACAGAGGATACGGCAGAGATATAGGGTTGATCCTCCATGTAAGCGCGTCAACTTCACTCGCTCCAGATCCAAATGAGAAGGTGACGGTCTGCGAGGTTGAGGAGGCGATAAGACTCGGTGCAGATGCTGTGAGCATCCATGTTAACATCGGTTCTGAGACCGAGCCGGAGCAGCTTATGCAGCTTGGGTACCTTGCCGAGCGTTGTGACTACTGGGGAATGCCACTTCTTGCAATGATGTACCCCAGAGGAAAGAACATCAAGAATCCACACGATCCTGCAGTTGTGGCACACGCATCCCGAGCCGGGGCTGAACTTGGGGCAGATGTCATCAAAACGAACTACACTGGTGATCCCGACTCTTTCAAGGATGTTGTTGAGGGTTGCCCTGTCCCTGTGATCATCGCCGGTGGACCTAAGGTTGAAACAGATCTGGATCTGCTTGAGATGATCGAGGGAGCGATGGAGGCCGGGGCAAGGGGTGTTGCGATCGGTAGAAACGTCTTTCAGCACGACGATCCCACACTCATCACAAGAGCGATCTGTATGATTGTACACGAAGGAGCCAGTGCGAAGGAAGCGAATGAGATGCTGAAGTAGGCAAAGATGTAAGTGGATGAAAGATGAATTAAATTTCATGGATCGGAGCATCTTGAGCATAGTGATCGTTGTGGTCTTGTTTCTTCTCTTTGCAGGGCTGCTTCTTGCCGTATCTGGCGGCATCAAAGAGGAATCACACCTCTGGATCAGGAATATCGATATTATGGCAGATGCGGTCGATGAGAGTGAGGTAAACATCACAGCGATAATCGTGATTGAGCATGAGGGGGACGCGACAAGTGATGTTGAACTTCTCGCAAAGCTATACGATGGGGAGACCGGGTTGCTACTTGATGAGAAGTCTGCGCCCGTTGGCACGATCGAGTACCGGCGTTACATGGATGCTAAGGGTGTGATGCAGGAGAAGAAGGTGATTGTTATAGAGAAGGGTAGGGGAACAGTTGAGACAAGGCTACCGTTTACAGTCCCGCGCGAGGGATCGTATCGGGTGAGTGTTGAGCTATTTGAGGGTGATAAATTTGTTACGAGCCGGGAAACCAGGATTTCAGGGCTATCCACACTTGAGGTAAAGGGCGACGTTGCACTTAAGATAAGGGATGTTGACTTTGCCGTAAATGGCAGTAGCGGTGATCGCACACTGATTGATGCCACTGCATACATCGAGAATCTCAAATCAAAGGATACGCCCCCACTCAGGATGCTCATAAAGGCAGAGGATGCGGAGACAGGGCTTCTTGTGGATAAGATAGAGGTTGATATTGGCACACTCACCGGAAGCGGGACATCGGTGAGATCTGCAAGACTTAACCTTTTGAGTGAACGGGACCATCTGATTGATCTCACAATATGGAATGGCGATAAAATCGTTGCAGAAGGCTATGGATTGGTAGCTTTGAGCCCGTTTGGCAATAGAACCGAGTTTATACCTGTTACAGGCACGGTTGTTGAGAAGGAGCCGGAGGTCAAGGTGGAAGATTTTATCTCACCAAGACCGATGCCAACACCAGACAAAATGATGCCTTACGGGATGGAAGGCATGGCACCACGCGCTCCGGGATTTGGCTTAGCAGGCGTGATCTTTGCATTATTGATCGCTCTACTGGTGAGGAGGGATAAGCATGGGAGATAACCTTCACAGGGTCTTGAAGTTTGCAACCGCAGGTATACTCATCCTGCTTCTTTTGATTGCGACACTCACATTCTATTTCAGCGTGATTGATGTAATAACAAGGCTTTTTGACTACAGGTACAGCTCGATTGTCAAAGCTGGATTTGCACTATCGGTTATTGCAGTATCGTGGATACTCTTAAGACAGATTGTGAGGATGGAGGAATGATCGGTTATGTCAGGAACGAAAGAGGTATGGGTAAGAGCAGACGAAGGCACGTGGGATGAGTACAGGAAGCCCAGAATCACAACTGCGCTTGAGTCAGGGGTTGACTGTGTCCTTGTAGAGGAGAGTGATGTTGAGAGGGTGCGTGAGCTTGGAAAGATCAAGGTTGCAGCCTTTGGTGACAACCCCATGGCAGATGTGATCGTCATAGGGAAGAGGGGCGAGGGGGATGGTACACTTGAGTTCCCGGTGGATCTTGGGAGATCAAAGGATCTTGAAACGCTGAAAGAGCTCTCAAGAGAGGGTTACAAGGTCGCTTCCTATGTTATAATCAAGAACAAGGATTATGAACGGCTTGCAGCTGAGCTTGCAAAGGCTTCTGATTACCTGATCGTGATCGGGACAGACTGGAAGGTAATCCCTCTTGAGAACCTCATCGCGGAGCTTCAGGGGTACGACTGCAAGATTATAGCCGGGGTCAAGGATGCAGATGAGGCGAAGCTCGCCCTTGAGACGCTTGAGCACGGTGCAGATGGTGTGCTTCTGGATGCGGATGATCCGGCTGAGATAAAGAGGGTCATGGGTGTTGTTGAGGAGATCGAGAAGGGGCGTGTTCCACTTACCCCTGCAAAGGTAATCCAGGTGAAGCAGCTTGGGATGGGCGACCGGGTCTGTGTGGATACATGTAGCCTTATGGAGACAGGGGAGGGGATGCTGATTGGATCAGCATCTGATGCACTCTTTCTCGTTCATGCAGAGACTGAAGAGAGCCCGTATGTTGCATCACGCCCGTTCAGGGTGAATGCGGGTGCGGTGCATGCATACATACTTGTTGGGGATAAGACCCGCTACCTCTCAGAGCTTAAATCAGGAGATCCTGTGATGATCGTTGATCGTGATGGAAGAACGAGGGATGCGGTCGTTGGCAGGGTTAAGATCGAGAGGCGCCCCCTTATACTTATTGAGGCAGAGGTTGGAGATCGGAGATTCAGTACGATACTACAGAATGCAGAGACGATAAAACTTGTTGATCGTGATGGAAACCCCATCTCTGTTGCCAATATTAAAGTCGGGGATGAAGTGCTTGTTTACCTTGAAGAGGGTGGAAGACACTTCGGAATGAAGGTAGAAGAGAGTATCCTTGAGCGATGAAGAGATATATAGAGTGTGTACCCTGTTTCATCGATCAGGCTGTGAGATGTGCTTCGATTGTGGCAGAAGAAGAGGATATCAGGACTGAAATCCTCAGGGGTGTGCTTTACAGGCTTTCAGAGGTCGGGATTGAACGCTCCCCTCCAGAGGTCGCTCCACTCATTTACCGGGTGATCGAGGATCTCACCGGCTGCAATGACCCATACCTCGAGCTTAAGCGAAGATCAAACCAGATCGCGAGGGAGATGTACCCCAGACTCAAGGCGCTTCTCGAAAACTCAGATAACAGGCTTGAAACCGCGATCAGACTTGCTATAGCAGGCAATATCATCGACTTCGGGGCATTATCCAGGTTTGATATTGATGAGACGATCGAACGTGTGCTTCACTCAAGCCTTCCAGATACCGATCTCAACTTCTTCCTTGAGTGCATAGAGTCATCGAATAAGGTGCTCTATCTGGCAGATAACGCAGGAGAGGTATTCTTTGATCGTTTACTCCTCGAGGAGCTCTCAAAGTTCGATGGCATCGATCTTACGTTCGCAGTGAAGGAGCGCCCGATCCTGAATGATGCAATGCTGGAGGATGCTGAGTTTGCAGAGATAGACAGGGTTGCAAAGGTGATAACGACCGGGGCAGGAAGCCCGGGGGAGGGGCTGAAATACTGCTCAAGGGCGTTCATAAATGAGTTCATCTCGGCCGATCTTGTCATAAGCAAGGGACAGGGTAACTTTGAGTCTATTTCAGGAAAGATATCAGACGATCACGTATTCTACCTCTTCATCGTCAAGTGCCCGGTGATATCAGGGATCACCGGAAAGGAGGTGGGTGAGATCGTATTGAAGAACGGAAGGGGTGTGATCTGTGATTGATCTTCATACACACACGATTTTAAGTGATGGCGAGCTGATACCGAGTGAGCTTTTCAGACGAGCATACGTCAGGGGTTACACGGTAATCGGAATTGCGGATCACGTCGATTTCTCAAATATCGAGTGTGTGATCGGGTCAGGTCTCCGGGCAAAGGATGAGAATGGATGGGAGATCGACGTGGTGGTGGGGGTCGAGCTCACACACATACCTCCCCATAAGATCGCCACTCTTGCCAGGAAGGCAAAGTCACTCGGAGCAGAACTTGTTATCGCCCATGGTGAGACCCTGGCAGAGCCGGTTGCACCGGGGACGAATCATGCAGCACTTCTTGCCGAGGATGTCGATATACTCGCACATCCCGGGCTCATCGAGCAGGAGGATGTTGAGCTTGCAAAGGATAGAGGGGTATTTCTCGAGATCACGGCAAGATCCGGGCATAGCATCACAAATGGGCACGTTGCACGGCTTGCCTCCAGAGCTGGAGCAGATCTTATCCTGAACACCGATGCGCATGCCCCAGAAGATCTTATCGATGATGAGCTTGCGATGAAAGTTGCAGCCGGTGCGGGTTTATCAGAGGAGGAGGTGGAGCGAGTTTTGCGTGAGAACCCAAGGAGGGTTGTTGAGAGGGCAGTGGGATAAAGCTGGAAAAAAATCTATATAGAGGGGAGAGGTGACAAGAACCTTCCCCATCCTGCCAAAAAATGCACTCTATCTCTTGTTTCCAAATTTTTCGTAAGATACGAACTCTCTGACTTCCTTTCTCGGTGGTGCTTTTCCTTCACGGGCTGGATGTCCGAGTGGGATCAGCTCAACAACGGTGTACTCAGGTGGGAGGCCAAGGATCTCCTCTGCCTTCTTGAAGTCAAAGAGCCCAACGTGCACCGTCCCGAGCCCGATTGAGTATGCAGCAAGCATTAAGTTATGTACTGCCAGTGCTGTATCGAACATCAGCCAGTTATCACCCCTTTCAGTTGCTGGCTCCCCCTCATAGTACCCTGACTTCCCTTTCTGGGCGCATGCTACGAGCACGACTGGAGCCTGAGAAAAGGCCTTTCTCGCCGGGTTTTTCGTTGTGAGCGTCTCTCCAAGCTTTTCTTTCATCTCTGGATCCCTCACCACGATAAACTCCCAGCACTGGGTATTCGCCCATGAAGGCGCCCACCGCGCGGCCTCAAAAATGAACTCAAGCTCCTCGTCTGTGACCGGTTCGTCTGTGTAGTTCCGGATGCTCCTTCTCCCTTTAATCGCCTCGATCAGATCCATACTAAAACTTATCCTCCTCTCTATACCATGCCGGGAACCAGCTGTAGTACTCAGGTGGATGCTGCTTCAGAAGTGCCTGGTATGTCGCCTTTGCAAGTGCGATACCACCACGTCTGTCTCTGTATAGATCTACAAGCCCCTTTTCCTCCAAGGAAACGAGTACCTCGTCCAGCTTCTCGTCTTCAACCTCAAACTCCGCTTTTATATCTTCCCTTGACATATGAAGCCCCGGATTGGACCTGTAGTCCTCACATAGAACCTCGATAAGTGTCTCCTCACTGAAGTCCTTCCGCTTTTCTGGCCTTGGTGATGATATCGGAACACCAAGCTCCTCATCGATCACCCGCTTGTAGTTAATCTTCAGATCATCTTTCATATCCCTGATACCTGCCCGGTATATCAGCGTCTTCATAATTTCGTTTGTCCCCATCGTGATCTGATGGACCTTTGCATCCCTCAGAATCCACTCAAGACCATAGAACTTCGTGAGCCCATCACCACCCATGAGCTGGATTGCTTCAGTTGCACACGTTAAGAGCGTATCTGAGGCGAAGCACTTCAAAACCGCACTTTCTGTCGCAGGCTCCTTACCCATATCGATCAAGTGCGCTGTATGGTAGAGCATGAGCCTTGCAAGCTTCAGGTTCTTGATTATATCTGCTACCTTAAACTGGTTGGTCGGGAAGTTCGAGGTCACCTGGCCGAACTGGACACGCCGCTCCATATACCAGACAGGTAGTCTCACACACTCTTTTAGCATACCGACGAGCATACATGAGCCGATCGTCCGCTCATAGTTGAGCCCTGACATCATCGCCATCCAGCCATCTCCCTCTTTACCAACCATGTTCTCGAGCGAGACCTTTACATTGTCAAGGCTCAGGACACCGTTTGGCGTTGTATCGAACCCGATGAGATCGTTTATCTTCTCGAGCTTGAACCCTGGCATCCCTTTCTCAACCAGAAATCCAGTCAGGTGCCGGTACTTCTTCCTGTCAGCCGGATCATCGCTTGTTCTTGCATAGACCATGTACCGGTCTGCCACGCCTGCATTCGATATGAACCGCTTCTTCCCGTTGAGGATATAGTGATCACCCTCCTTAACGGCCGTTGTCGCGGTTGCAGCTGCATCAGACCCAACGAACGGCTCTGTAATACAGACAGCTCCAATCTGTCCCTTTGCAATCTTCGGGAACCACCTCTCCTTCTGTTCCTCTGTTCCGTAGACGTGAAGCTGATGGTTGCCGCCAAGCGAGCTGACGAGGAAGGTGAGCCCAATCGTGGGGAGCCTGCTGAGTGTTTCGGTCACGATGCAGGCACCGGTCAACCCAAGCTCCATTCCTCCATACTTCTTCGGGACATCAACACCAAAGTAGCCCTTCTCAGCGATCTTCTTCATGATCTGATGTGGATACTCACGCCTCCACCACGCTTTCTCTGCTTCAGACCTGATCTCCTCAAGAAACTCCTCGACCTCGTCTGCAAGTTTCATCTGCTCCTCGGTCCACCACGGAAATTTCTCCATATCTTCCACCTCTTTTTATATCATTTATCCATTACAGTTCAAAGGTAAAAAAATAAAAGAAAAACTCACCTTCCCTTAAACTCAGGCTTCCGTTTCTCAAGGAACGCGCTCGTCCCTTCCTTGAAGTCCTCTGTTGAAACCGCCATACCGAAGCACTCAGCCTCGTAATAGAGCGCGCGATCGATATCCATCTCAATTCCCTTGTTAACAGCAAGCTTGATGATTCCGATTGTAACCGGACTGAGAGCCTTAAGCTTCTCGATATAATCATTCACAGCATTATCGAGCTCCTCGACCGGGACGACCCTGTTTATCAGGTTGAGCCGGTATGCCTCCTGCGCGTCGATGAGTCCTGCCTGCCCGAGCATGTTTATCTCCATCGACTTCGTCCGGCCCACGAGCCTCGTCAGCCGCTGTGTTCCACCGGCTCCCGGGATCACACCAAGATTGATCTCAGGTTGGCCGAACTTCGACTTGTCGGACGCAATCCTGAAATCACAGGACATTGCAAGCTCAAGTCCACCTCCAAGGCAGAAACCATTGATCTTTGCGATCACCGGGGTCTGAATAGCCTCTATCTCCCGGGTTATCATCTGGAGCCACATTGACCAGTTTCTCGCCTCTATCGGGCTCTTTGACTGGAGCTCCGGGATGTCAGCCCCTGCACAGAAGGCTCGATCTCCTGCCCCGGTGATGACGATCACCCTCATGGACTCATCCTCATCTGCGTCATGGATTGCAGTCCTCAGCTCGGTCATAACAGCTGTGTTAAGCGCATTTAACGCCTTTGGACGGTTGAGTGTGATCGTTGCAACCCCATCTTTCTTCTCATAAATTATATTCTCAAAGTCCAACTCATCCACCTCCTGAAAATTCTCCATTTTTACTCAGCCAGTTCAAACAACGGGCATAGGAGGGGGCCACCCGAGAACTTATCCCCTGGCCACTCATACGCACCCTTCATCCTGACCTTCTTACCGCAAAGATCCTGCGTTGCCTTGTCCGGGTCATAATCCAGCCTTCCAATTACCCAGGGTCCCTCTACGGTCCTGACCATGCATGGGATATATGGTGCCTCATGCCCCTCTGGCGGGACTCTTATCACTGTGAAGGTCATGAGCTCTCCTTCTCCCTTTAGCTCCGTCTTCTCAAGGTCCATCCCACCACACCGCTGGCAGACCATCATTGGTGGGCATGTGTACTGCTTGCAGTCGTTGCACTTGAGTCCAAGTAGTTTTCCTTCTTTGAGCCCCTCCTGATAGTCAGCGAGCGTGAGCACAAGGTACTCCTTGTACTTCTTCTCATACACTTCCTGCTCTATTCCAACCATCTTACTTCCTCCTCTTCGATCTTCCAAGTATATGATGTACCAGTGTCCCGAAGTCTCCCCCAAGTGTGTCCGTCATCCCGTACTCCGGAACCGGATCAACCTGGTTACCCTTTGGCGCATCCCCTCGCATCTGTTCAACGACCGAAACAATTTGAGCCACACCGGTGGCACCAACCGGATGTCCTTTTCCGATTAACCCACCATCCATGTTTGTCGGGATCTTTCCTCCTATCTCTGTCTGACCCTCTGCTGTTGCCTCTGCAGCCTCCCCCCAGTCGAAGAAGCCCATGCACTCAAGCGCGATGAGCTCGGCTGAGGTGAAACAGTCATGAAGTTCAAGGATCTCAATGTCATCCGGGCTCAATCCGGCCATCTTGAAGGCCTCTCTTGCTGAATATATACGTGATGGTGGCTTTGTGATATCCTCAATCCTTGCAAGGGGACCTCCTGCACCCTGGCCGTTACCAAGCATGTAAACCGGTGTGTCTGTGTACTTTCTCGCGATATCGGCTGCACAGATAATAATCGCTGCAGCACCATCTGAGAATGGACAGCAATCAAGGAGTGTCAGGGGATCACAGATCATCCTCGAGTTGCGAACATCATCGACCGTTAAGTTCCCTAACTTCTTATAGAACTGAGACTTCGGGTTGAGCGCGCCATGCTTGTGGTTCTTTATTGAGACATGAGCCATGCACTCAAGTGTTCTATCAAAAGGAATGTCATAGTTCCTGGAATAAAGTCTTGCCGCCATTGCAAAGACGCCAGGGAATGTCAGCCCAGCAGGCCCCTCGGTTGTTGAGTGCCCACCCATTGCAAACGTCCTGGTTGCATAGGGGGTCCCCATTATCAGTGCCCGTTCAGTACCACAGGCCATCACGATATCATACCTCCCGGAGGCAACGTACATGAAGGCATCCCTGGCCGCAACGGTAGCAGATGCACATGCACCCTCAAATCGCGTACATGGCACCGGACTCAAGCCTAAGTCTGAGTTTGAGAAAATTCCTGGCATCACCTGCCCCTCTTCAAACCCTGGAAAGACCGCTCCCTGGAACACCGCCTCTATGTCCTTTTTATCGATTCCTGCATCAAGAATCGCCATCATCGCTGCCTCATTCTGAAGCTCGATGTTCGTCTTCTTCTCGGATCGTCCAAACTTCGTGTGCCCTATGCCTATTATAGCCACATCTCTCATTGGTCTATCACCCTCTTAATTTATCTTCACAGGAGCTTTTAATCCGATACTTATAAGCTTTTTCTTTTATCTACGATATTTGTCACATATCTGAGCCTATTTTACACGGAAGGTTTTGGATTTGTTCATTTATCCGTTATCGGTATCTGCTTTATCCCGGCTTTTAATCTCCTTTAAAATGGATAACATCTTTTTTATCGGTTTAATCAATAGAAAAAGTTTTTCAGTCCTTTTTCCTTGAGACAGAGATTATCTCTCCCGTGAAGGTACTATCATCTCGTGTAGCGCAGGGTAGATGACTCACGGTGTGGATAATTTTTTCTTGAAGTTCGGTTGAATACCAAACTCCCAAAAATGATAGAAAATGAGTGGAAGAGGATCACCCTGTTAGGCTGAAAACAGGGTTAACCCTCTCCTGCCCAGAGTTGAATTTGTCCCCAGGGATGACCACCGGTCCGCTGAAGCTCACCCGTTTCCCAACAAGAAATTCTTTCTGGGCCCTCTCAACATCCACATCAAGCCTCGCAGGGATCCACGCTCCCTCATCAGTCTTGACCAGGGCAACGACATAGGGGGCTTCAAATCCCTCGGGTGAGGTGAAAATGATCGTATAAGACATGATTTCACCCTGCCCACTGAGATCTACAATCTCGAAATCCCGGAAAGGCGTACGACATCGCTGACAGACTGAGAAGGGGGGTGCAGTAATCGCTCCACACTCTTTACATTTTATCCCTTTTATCTTCCCTTCCTTCAATGCCTCGCTCCACTCTCCATAGGTCAACGGATACTTGTAGGCACTTTCCATCTCAGCAAGAATCTCTTCTACGTCTTTTCCCGCCATTTTTTTCACCTCCTGCGCTTAGAACGGCCAAGAATAATGTGTCCCAACGATGCGAAGGTTCCACCAAGGTTATCGGTCATGCCTATCTCCGGTACGGGCGTGACCTGGTTGCCTTTGACCTCTTCACCCCGCAGTTGTCTCACGAGAGAGTAAACCTGGGCAACACCCGTGGCACCGACCGGGTGTCCCTTTCCCATCAACCCACCATCTGGGTTCACCGGAATCTTCCCGCCTATGTCTGTCTCCCCTTCAGCCACAGCTTCTGCGCCTTTCCCCCACTCGAAGAATCCTATCTGCTCGTAGATCAGAATCTCTGCGATGGTGAAGCAATCGTGGGCCATGAGAACCTGAATGTCATCGGTACTGAGTCCAGCCATCTTGAAGGCCCTCCTCGAGGATTCTACTCTGCTTACAGCCTTTGTGTAATCCTCATGCCTGAATAGTGAACCTCCTGATGCGGCCCCCACACCAAGGACGTATATCGGCTCGTCTGTGTACTTTCTCGCAATATCAGCTGAACAGAGAATCGCTGCAGCACCACCATCGGTGAACGGGCAGCAATCCAGCAATGTCAGTGGCCAGGCGACCGGTCGCGCGTTGATGACATCCTCCACTTTTAGATCCCCGTACTTCTGGTAAAACTGTGCCTTTGGATTTCTTGCACCGTGAGCGTGGTTCTTTATCGAGACGTGGGCCATCATCTCCCTGAGCTTCTCGAGAGGGATGCCGTATTTCCTGGAGTACATCGTGGAGGCAGAGGCAAAGACACCGGGGAAGGTGCTTCCGGTGTTACTCCCATAAAGCTCATCGCCCATGGCAAATGTTCTCGTTGCATAGGGTGTCCCGGCGATGAGCGCTCTCTCTGTACCACCTGTGATAACGATATCGTAAAGACCGGAGGCTACGGCATTCCATGCGAGGATGAAGGCGTATGTTGCACTTGTACACGCTCCTTCAAGCCTAAAGGCAGGTGCAGTCTTTGCCCCGATCTCCCAGGCAAGGTGCGGTGCTATGTTTATTATCCCCTCATAGTTCTGGCCAAAGCAATTCCCAGTCCACAGACCCTCTATCTCCTTCGGTGAGACGCCTGCATCATCCATTGCCTGATGTGCAGCCTCTGCAAATAACTCAATGCATGTCCTATCTGTACGTCCAAACTTCGTCTGTCCAACACCAATAACCGCCACATCTCTCATTTACTCACCTTTTTTAATGTTTTAATGGTAAGATCCATTTTCCCCGGTAGTATTAAAGTTTTTCTTTTTATTTTCAATTTTTTCTCTTCTGTGATGCTCCTATACTTTTTTACACAGGAGGTGAATTCTTCACTCAACCGTTACAGGATCGATCACTCCATCTATCACATGGTCAAATGGTATAACCTTCCTCCACCCCATCTTCTCAAAGCTTCCCATAAAGGATAACCCCAGCACCATCGCATCGGTTCCAATCTCCTTGATCATCTTGAGAACGTCCTCGGCGGTTGTTGGATATTTTGGCATCGCAAGCCCGCCAAGAATGAGAATTACATCAGGATTCATCGGATCAGCGCGGTCATCTGTGACACGGTAACCGATCCCCTCAACAAGCTTCATCCTTCTTGCGTGCTTGACGTCTGCGTTCGGGATGTATATCATCTCAAACCCTTTATTTCTTACAGCGTATGCGAGAAGCTCTGCAAGGGGCGTGCAGACCCCGACCGATCCCACAAATACGATCTTTGTACCCTCACCGAACTCATCTACAAGATCCCTGAAGGCTGTAAGGATACCCCCAATACCTTTGTAACCCATACCCTATCACAACCCGATGTATCTTCTTATCCCATCCACACGGTCTTCAGGCGAGAAGATCACGAGTCGATCACCGGCCTCGATCATGGTATCACCTCTTGGGATGATGATCCCCTCTTCTCGCAGTATCGCGATGATTATTCCTGCCGGTAACCTGATATCTGCAAGCTTTTTACCTATCATCCAGTGATGAGGGGGTATATATACCTCAAAGATCCTTGTACCATAGATCGGAGAACTACTCACCGCATGTTTCCTCCTTGATGCAAGCACATCGCCCGCCATCGCCTTCACATGTGCCCTTGCAATATCAGACCTTGTGATAATCCCGAGAAGCTTCTTTGGATCTCTTCTATCAACAACCGGAAGCCTGCCTATATCAAGCAGGACGAGCTTATGCAGCGCATCCTCAAGGCTCTCATCAGGGTAGGTCGTGACAAGCCCGGTGGTTGTAACATCCTTCACGGGTCGCCTGTCCCACTCCTCCATCGGGACCTTCTCAAGGTCTTTCATCGTGACCATCCCGATTAGTTTTCCGTCTTTCATAACAGGGTAACCCATGTGACCTGTTTTTTCCATCAGATCAAAGACCTTTCTCAGCTTATCATCAGGTGATACACTCAGGGGATGGGGGTTCATCGCATCTTTCACCTTTATACCCTCAAGCACGTCCACGAGAAGCTCCTTCCTGTGTGCAGGCGATCTCAGCCTGGTTGATACCTGGCTCTCGTATATCGTCCACCGCTCGGTGAAGGCATAGGATGCCACATTCGCAAGCATCAACGGTACAAGAAGTGCGTAGCTTCCGGTCATCTCCGAGATCATCAGGATGGAGGCGATTGGAACCTTTGCAACGGCCGAGAAAAAGGATGCCATTCCTACAAGGACAAAACATGTGGGATTTGTGATGATATTCGGGAAGAAGATGTGTGAGACCTCTCCAACCACGCCTCCCACCATACCTCCTATAACAAGCGAGGGCGCGAATACACCTCCCGATCCACCAGAGCCAACGGTGAAGGATGTTGCAAGGATCTTTGCGAATATAAGGACGATCATGACTGAGAGGGTTATATTACCAAGCAGCGCGTCCTGGAGTGCATCGTAACCCGGTCCAAGGATCCCTGATGAAGCATCTGGAAATAGAAGTATCAGTACACCGACTCCGAGCCCTCCAATCGCAGGCTTAAGATGGTTCGGGATTCTCAATCTTCTGAAGAACTTATCTCTCGTCGAGTAGAAGAGCGAGATATAGAAGATCCCAATCGCGGCACAGGTTAAACCAAGCAGCGCGTAGAAGGGAAGTTCGAGCGGGTCATCAAAAGCACACTGGCATGTGAGAAATATGGGATCAGGTCCTGTGAAATGGACAAATAAAGCGTAACCGATGACAGATGCCATGATTGCTGGAACAACCGCCCCCATCTCAAAGTCCCGCTTGTATAATACCTCAATTCCAAAGAGTGCGCCGCCAAGTGGTGACTTGAAGATACTTGCAATCCCTGCAGACATACCCGTGACCATCATTATACGCCGATCCCTGTCAGAGAGCTTGAAATGTGACGCAAGAACTGATCCAGCGCCAGCAGCAATCTGTGCGATCGGCCCCTCTTTACCCGCACTCCCACCAGATCCGATCGTGATTGCAGATGCGATCACCTTTATGATCGGGACTCTTCCCTGGATTACACCTCTTGCCTGGTGAAATGCCGAGATTACGGCATCCGTCCCATGCCCTTCTGCTTCTGGAGCAAAGCGATAGATGATAAAACCTGCAATCAAACCTCCAATAGCGGGGATGAGACTGAGTGGTAAGATCTGGCTCAGGTAACCCCGGAAGAGCAGAGTGGATGTATCAAGAAGAAAGTGAAAGATCAGGGCAGATAGTCCTGATATAATACCAATCAGGGTGGCGTAGATCGTCCATCTCTCGATGTACCTCAGCCTACCAATTTCATTCCTAGGTAACCTGGGCAGCTTCAGGGGTCTGATGGAGATACCCCCGGTATTCTGGAGCTGATATCTCAGTCCTCCTCAAGGAGTCTGTCAACCTCCTCCTCAATCTTTGCCTTGACCTTCTCGATCTGCTCTCTTGTGATATTGCTGATTCTTCTGCTTGTATCACCTTCGATTATCGAAATCACCTGAACGGAGGCTGCCGGTTTTACCCCCATGAACTTCAACATCTCGGTTGCACATCCGTAGGTACAACCATCAACCGCGATCGTTTTGTGTTTCTTGATCGGTTTAAGCCCATCTTTCAGGATTGGTGTATCATTGTACATGAACGCCTTCCCAAATCCACCGAGCGAGACAATCTCAGCCACATTCTCACGGCTTCCCTCACCAACCTCGATAGCCGCCCGTCTACCGAGCACGCCAACATAGTTCAGCCCACCACAGGCGGTGATGTTCACCTTCTTCTTCGATCCAATCACAAACACCTCCCTTCTCCCCTTTCCTTCACACTTTCTATATTATAAGCTTTGGTATTTTTCTCTGTGCATCCCCCAATCATCCAAGGAAGGGGCTGTGCAAAATTATCATGTGAGAGCCTGCAGGTCATCTCATCCCATGTCATCGTGGATGTCCCTCAATTTCTCCTTTTACCAGAGCAATCAGGTATTCCTTTTTGCAGCCTCTTCAATATCCAGATCATATCTCTTAGAACGAAGAATGAATATCTTGTAAGACCATAAACTTTAAACGATTCAAAGATATTTGAAATACTGTGATATAGTATGCCCTGGTTAGCGATATCCAAGAGAAAAGATCAGCTGGTTTCCAACAATCGAGCAGGAGAAATGTGTGAAATGTGGCATGTGCATGAACTGTGGGAAGAGCGTCTTTGAGTGGACGAAAGATGGTCCAAGGGTGGTACAGCCCTACCAGTGTGTGGTGGGATGTAATACCTGTGCAAACCTCTGTCGTGGAAATGCCATCCGGTTCCCAGAGATCGATGAGGTTCGTGAAATTTACAGGCGAGAAAAGATCTGGGAGAAGGTCAAAGAGGCGTTGAAGGCGGAGGGAAAGCTGAATTATTAAGAAGGTGAAGCCACCTGGAAACCATCCACCGGTGGCGGTCGTAGCGATACTGGACACAGGACCGGGGAAGCATTTGCCGCATTGATCGAGAATGGAGTGGACGATATGAAGCGTATCATCGGTACAAAAGCCCCAACACCGGGACTCTTCAACATTCCCACCGAGTTCATCGAACGGTTCAGGAAACAAATTACTTTGGTGAGGAACCGAGTGAGTTCCTGGGTTACACTTTGTACGATCCCGGTGTTGATAAAGAGGAACTTGAAATTCTGGACAGGATAATGAAGAATGAAGAGGGCATCAAAAGGTAAACCGGGAGTGAAGAAAAAGTTTAAGCTCAGGAAAAAGGAGGATTAAAGTTGGAACTGGGTGCAAAGGGAGAGATAGTAAAGGTCAAACCACCTTCAGACTATCCTCCGGAGGAGGGGAGATACGTCAGGGGAAACGACTACTCACCTGTTGCTGTATGCGTAATCCTTGATACGTTTGACTTTGCAATCCCGATGGAGCTTGAGGATCTTGTGATGGAAGCACTTGATGCAGGGGCAGCCCTTTCAGGTATGCTTCAGAGAGAGAATATCGGGATTGAGAAGTTGATATGTAACATCGTCTCAAACCCGAACATAAGATACCTCATTGTCTGTGGAAGGGAGGCCTATGGCCATCTTCCGGGGGAGACATTAAGAAACCTCATTGAGAATGGGATCGATGAGAACGGGTGGATCATAGGGGCAAGGGCACTCACGCCATACCTCCCGAACATTCCAAAGGAGGCGATTGAGCGGTTCAGAAGACAGATCAAGCTGATCGATCTGGTTGGATGCCTCGATCCTGAGCGGGTGAAAGCGGCGGTCAGGGCATGTTATCAGGAGAAACCAACCCGGTTTGAGAATTACGTGCTCTATGATCCCGGGGCATACCCGGACGATCCCATCTGCGTGAAACTCAGGATGAAGATAAACAAGCCCTGGGAAGTTGAAAGGCCGAAGACGGTGAGCAGATGGAGAAGGTTCATCGTGGATCCTGAATGAAAATTTTATAGTACTTAACCATAACTCTCCAATTTAACCCATACTTCCCCTCCAAATCTCTTCTTAGCAAGAAACAACCCCATGGAAGCCGACAAATTAACACATATGAAGGATATACCTCCAAAGGTTTTAGAGACATTTGAGAGAATGAAGGAATCTGAGGAAGGATGCATAGAATTGAAGAAGATCAGGGGAAGATACTACGTTTACAGGGCAACGAGTGAATGGGATAAAGAAGATAAGAAAGTGAAGAAGATAACAGTTTTAGCCCCTCTCTGTAATCCGACCCATATAATCCAAATTTTGAATTAATTTCTTGCATATTTACGCTCATTCTTCTCTCAAATTCTAAAAGCAGACCATAAAAATCCATAAATATAATTTTAACCGAAATATAATCGATATTGGGATCTGCATAAGCCTTTTCTGGTGGAAAAATGAATACACCATTAATAACAGACGAGAAAAACCCAAAATGGGTGCTGTTATCAATAATTCTCAGTTCACGGAGAGTCAAGCAGGAGATGTCAAAGCAGGGTATATCACCTATGGGGGTGAGAATCACAGAAGAGAGAAGAACTGAAGAGATCTGCAAAATTGGTAGAGATTCCGGAAGCGAAGGATATCTACCGATTTTTGAGCATAATCATGGATTCAGTCAAAAAAACTCGTCTGTCTGCATGTACTTCTGGCAGGGATAGTGGTTTCGCAGGGGTTAACTCAAGGGATGGTTACAGGAGATTACTGAGTGATAGATGAGGAGAGGACTAAAACGTTTGGAGCAGTTTCAGAGATATTTCCGTTGAGCATTGAAGAAGTAAAGGAAATAATTGCTAAAACCTTCAAAAATCTGACAGAGTCGATGTCCTTTGCAAAAAGCTGGATTGAGAAGTTCTTGGATGTAAGTTTAAGATGTTATGAACTTAGCTATAATTGATTGGTATAGTGGTATAACAGGATAAGACTGCATATGAACCTCAATTTTGATGAACTTGAGACTCCAGAGCAAGCATTCTGTAGGAAATCAAGTGAAATCATTTTTGGTAACTTTGTTTTGATGATGGAAAGTTTATTCCAGATAACACACTGAACCATTACTTATAGAAAAGTATAAGTGTAGAGAGGGGAAGAGTGTAGGTTTACTCAGGGTGAGGATGAGATGATGAAGGTGGGTATACTTGGTGCAACAGGGGCTGTGGGGCAACGGTTCATCCAGCTTCTTTCCAAGCACCCCTGGTTTGAGATAACAGAACTTCTTGCATCAGAGCGGAGTGCAGGGAAAAGATACCGGGATGCGACAAAGTGGCTTCTCGAGACCCCACTTCCGGAGGTAATTCAGGAGATGGAGGTAAAGCTTGCAGAGCCGGCATCACTCAAGAACAGCGATCTTGATATCCTGTTCTCAGCCCTTCCAGCAGACATCGCGCGAAAGGTCGAGGTTGACTTTGCAGATGCCGGCTTTAAGATATCGAGCAATGCATCAGCACACAGGATGGAGCCTGACATCCCATTGGTAATCCCTGAGGTTAACCGGGACCATTTTTCACTTATCGAGGTCCAGAAGAGAAAGCGGGGGTGGGATGGCTTCATCATCACGAACCCGAACTGCTCGACGATCGTGATGGTGCTCACGCTGAAACCCCTGATGGAGTTTGGAATTGAGCATGTGAATGTTGCAACGATGCAGGCAGTATCAGGTGCGGGATATACAGGCCTCCCTTCGATGGCGATACTTGACAACGTAATTCCCTACATTGGTGGAGAGGAGAGGAAGATGGAGACAGAGCCGCTCAAGATTCTCGGGGAGCTTGATGGCGAATCGGTGAAACATGCAGCGTTCACGATAAGTGCAAGCTGTCATCGTGTTCCAGTACTCGATGGGCATACAGAAGCTATCTGGGTGAAGTTCAGGGAAAAACCATCTGTAGATGAGGTGAAGAAAGCCTTTATGGACTTTAAGAGGGAGATAGATACGCCTACGTCCCCTCAAAAACCGTTACTTTTGATGGAACAGGAAGATCGGCCTCAACCAAGACTTGACCGAAACCTTAGTGGGGGGATGACAGTCGCTGTTGGCAGGGTGAGAGAGGATACTGTGGGGGTGAAGTACATTGCGATGGGGCACAATACGATAAGAGGGGCTGTTGGAGCATCTGTTCTCAACGCCGAGGTACTTGTAAAGGAGGGATGGCAATGACACTCGAGGTTGATGTGCTTGAGGTCCTCGAGAAGGATGCGAGGATGCCTGTTGATGAGATCGCAAAGATGGTTGGGGTTACGGCTGAAGAGGTGGAGAACCTGATACGCCGTCTTGAGGAGGAGGGTGTCATCCAGAAGTACAAGACGATCATCGACTGGGAGAAGGTAGGCCGTGAGTATGTCTACGCCCTGATCGAGATAAGCATCAACTTAACCGAAGATGAGGGCTACGATGGTGTAGCAAAGCGGATTGCTGAGTACCCCGAGGTACGCTCTGTCAGGCTTGTATCAGGTACTTACGATCTCTTAGTTGTTGTTCGAGAGAAGACGCTCAAGGATGTCGCGTACTTTGTTGCAGACAAGATTGCAACGATACGTGGCGTCCGGCAAACAGTCACTCATTTCTCACTCAAGATGTATAAGGAGGAAGGGGAGATTCTGTATCAGCGTGATGAGGGAGGGAGGCTGGCGGTATCTCTATGAAGCCGATCTCAAAAAGGATGGAGGCAATCCCTGCATCCGGGATCAGGAAGTTTTTTGATCTCATCTTGAGCACCCCGGATGTGATCTCACTCGGGGTTGGTGAACCGGATTTCGTCACACCGTGGCACATCAGGGAGGCCGGAATCTCTGCTCTGGAGCATGGGCACACATCTTACACATCAAATTGGGGTTTAATTGAGTTGAGGGAGCTTATATCAGCGTCATTAAGGTGCGACTGTGGTGTTGACTACGATCCACACGGTCAGATCCTTGTGACAAGTGGTGTGTCTGAGGCGCTTGACATTGCGTTAAGGGTGCTTGTAGATCCAGGTGATGAGGTCATCGTCATAGAGCCATCCTACGTCTCATACAAGCCGTGTGTTCGTTTTGCAGAGGGGGTATCCGTTGTTGTACCGACCAAGAGCTCAAACGAGTTCAAACCAGTGGTGGATGACATCCGGAAGCGTATAACAGATAAGACGAAAGTGCTAATCCTGAGCTACCCAAACAACCCGACAGGTGCGGTTTTAACACGTAAGGAGCTTGAAGAGATCGCAGATCTTGTGAACGAGTACGATCTTTATGTGATTTCAGACGAGATATACAGTAAGCTGACATACAACGGGGAGCACACATGTTTTTCCTCCTTAAATGGGATGAAAGAACGAACAATCCTCTTAAACGGTTTCTCAAAGGCCTATGCGATGACGGGCTGGAGGATCGGGTATGCAGCAGGTAGCAGGGAGGTGATCGAGGCGATGATGAAGGTTCACCAGTACACTATGCTATGTGCACCGATCCAGTCACAGCTTGCAGCATGTGAGGCGCTGAGAAACGGGGATAAATCCTGCAGGGAGATGGTCGAGGAGTACAACAGACGGAGGAGGTTGATGGTGGCCGGGCTTGAGGAGGCAGGTCTTGAGTGTTTCAACCCGAGAGGAGCATTTTACGCTTTTCCATCGATAAAAAGTAGTGGATTGAGTTCGACTGAGTTTGCGGAGCGTCTGCTTGAGGAGAAGAAAGTTGCAGTCGTACCTGGAAACGTATTTGGGGCGTGTGGTGAGGGCTTTGTAAGGTGCTCCTATGCGGTCTCGATCAAGGACCTGGTAGAGGCACTTGAACGTATAAAGGAGTTCATGGAGGAGCTTGATGGATGAACCTCTGATTGTGGGGGTGATCGATGAACCAGAGATCGATAAGGCCGAGCTTGCAAGGCAAATGGGTGCAGATGTGCTTGAGGCAAGGTTTGACCTCTGGAAGACGTCGATGGATACCTCAAGACAGGTTCTTCGAGATCTCAAGAAAGTTGGGCTTGATATAATCGGGACAAATAGATGGATAATTGAGGGCGGGGGATTTGAGGGGAGTGAACCAGATCGAATTGGATTTTTGATCTCATGCATGGATCTTCTTGATTACGTGGATATTGAGCTTGAGTGTGAGATGCGGGATTATGTGGTTGAGCGGGCGAAGAAGCAGGGGGTTAAGGTGATTGTCTCCTATCATAACTTTGAGTTCACCCCGGACAAAGATGAACTTCTCGGGATCGTATCAAGGATGAAAGCGTGTGGGGCTGATATTGGCAAGGTCGCAACGATGGTTAACGATCTTCATGATTCTCTGAGGTTGTTTGAGCTTCTGCTTGATGCCAATATGCGCCTTTCTGTCATTGGGATGGGGGAGCTGGGGAGGCATACAAGGATAATAGCCCCGATTTATGGTTCTGTCTTGAACTATGGATCTGTTGGGGGTGCGGTTGCACCAGGGCAGATGAGGGTGGAGGAGATGAGAAAGGTCTGGGGGTGGCTGTTATAGGAGTGATCTTGGTCCTTCTCAATCCACACATACCTATACACTTCACTCACTCCAGCTTCTTTCGCTGCCCGGAGAACAGTTGCTCCCCTTGTAGTGTTCTTTGATGAAGAAAAGTTTTATCAGGACTTGCACGCATACTTTTCGGCTTCAAATCTCCCCATCCAGCTCTTCCGGTGGCAGCTACTTGACAACTTCTTTTTTCTGGTTTTCACCTCATGCAGATAAGTTGTACTGTCAGTTAAAGATGTTTGGTCTGGTACTAAAAATTATAGGATCTCTCACGCTTTCCACCAGCTGAAATTGAGATATCTCTAAAAAATGAAAAATGAATTCAGATATAAATCAGGCAAATTCCTTTACTTTCTCGATCTTCTCGTAAAACACCAGTCCACATCCACCACAGAGCTTAATGCTGACAGGCTGTCTGCGCGTCTTACCAATTGGAAGCTCAATCTCTCCTATCTCCGCCCCCTTCTCCTCTCCACACCTCGGGCATATACCTGCGATACTATCACCTCCATAGTTCCCTTTGACATTACTGTACTTATGCTTTTGTATCACAACCCTCAACAACTCTTTTTGTTCTCAGTCATTGGCTCACATAAAAAGTATGAACACATTTCAAGATGACTCTATACAGGTGCTAAACCTTGCTAAACCTATCAACATCACCCCAGCTCTGATACCTATCTCCATCAAACCTTGTGGATCTGCCCGGCTTTGGTCTCATCCTGTTCACAGAAATGCTGGCACTGAAGAAAGTAGGAAGAAAACCAGAAAGATAGATGAGAAAACGAAAAATTTACAGCATTCATATCCTGTACACCACCAGAGGTTATACTCAAAACATGATTTGGTGGAGCAGAACATGGAAAGGAAAAGGCAGAGGAAGTAGGTCAGGTTTGAAAGAGACACTCTATGAGTTTATGGCAGGGAGACTGGAAAATGACTTACTTTGATGAAGAGGGAATCTCGATCACGGAACTCAGTTCGTTTCTGCAGGAGATAGAGATTCAATGTAGTTGCGAGAAGAACAGAAAACTTAGGAGAACTTGAAAACCCATCCACTCCCAGACCCCATCAGATTAACAGGCAAATCAAAAATCCTCCTGGATGAGGCGCATCCGCCTCATAAGGGGGATTGCATCCCCTCTACCCCTGCGTCCGATCTTCGATCGGACTCGTCCTGCCGAAGGCAGGACATTTTGCCGTGTGGGCTTTTGGAAAAGCCTACATTGCATCCCCTCTACCCCTGCGTAATGAGGCGCATCCGCCTCATTCACCCAATGTCCGATCTTCGATCGGACTCGTCCTACCTGCGGTAGGGCTACGCTCTTCGAGCGAGAACCCCAGCCGAAGGCTGGAAGTCCAGCTGGAGCGTAGCGGAATGCTGGACATTTGAGGATGAACTTTGTAAAAGTTCATACCGTGTGGGCATTTGGTGTGCCTGCGATGAAACGGGCAACCCGTGGTCATCCTCTGGATATCAGGGATGAGCTTAGAAACAGGCGGATAAATAAGAAGAGAGCCCGGATGAACGGATATTCACTGAGGATGGAGATCAAGGAGGGAACCCCATCGCAGTGGCACTTGAGAGGGTGTGGGGTGGAGGTAAATCAATACCCAGAGGTCTTTACGCGGGAGTGGTATGATCTCACTCCTCATCCCTTGGGGTCACATCGAGGAAGTATACCCTCCCCTTTCTCATCCCTCTTAGAATTTCAAGCCCCTCTTTCACTTTCCCAACGATATTCGTTGATTCTCCGATCTCACCGGTCGGTCCAAATGTGGGATCTTCGATGAGCCTTACTCCTATCGCACCTTCCTGGGGCCGTGTCATGTTTGTGACGCCTATTATCCCTTCTTCAAAGACAAACCCCTTCTCTGGGGTGTTTTCAGGCTTAACGATCGCTTTTTTCCCTTTACCCCTGAAGAGCACGAGCGACTCGATCGCAGTATCGATATCAAACCTTCCTATGAGGTGGCTTCGGTAGAGTCCCGTCACCTCCTTGAGATAGTGAGCGGTTCTGGGTGCTTCTTCTTCAAACAGCTCTACTTTAATGATCTTATCCGGTGGTATGCCCTCAGTCTCAACCACACCCACCTTAAAGGCATCTATTGTCGTGTCTGGCTTCTGGGATACGACAATCGCATCATCAGCTGTATCTCCGTGTCTGATGTGCTGTATCCCGGCCTCCTGCAGGACGCGCTCTGCCTCAATCTGGGTCATTCCGAGAAGAAGGACCTGAACCGGGTCGGTGTGAACGGCTATCGTGTCTCCGGCCCTTGCAACGTCGATCAGCTCAGCTCCGGATGTTATCGTGCCGATAAGGTTCATCACATGCTGGGGCATCCTGAGTTTCTTATAGATGTAGATCGATCCTTTCCGTTCACCTTCATTTCTCATGAAGACCATTCCCCGCTCCCTGAAGGAACGGTTGTTCTCAACTCCGGTCTCAAATATCGGGGGGCTTATAGAGCGTATGTAGCTATTTGTAACCTCGTCTACTGCCAGCACACCCCTGTTATTCCTTAGATATGATAAAAACGACTCTGCAGAGCGTGGAGAACTCTCTGATAGTTTAATCATGAGGGATGTGTATATCTCCATCCCATCTTCTATCAGGTCTGTGAAAGAGAGCCTCTCGACGAGGGATTCAATCCTGTATTCAGGTGTAATCTCCTTTATGCTATCGCCCGGCTCAAGATGCTGAAGAACCCCACCTCCCCCGGTCACACGTCCGATTATCGCATCTCTGGGGTCAGGGGGGAGAAAGAGCTGATCTTCATGGTCCCTCAATGCAAATCCCAGATAGGTTTCGGTCTCCTTTGAGCTGATTCTGAATAAAAAGATATCTCCGCGTCTGAGCCTGAGTAAAGATGGGGTATAGGTCTCATCATCCTCCAACCTCACAGGAGAAAAGATCAGCGCGTTCTTGCTTGTGATATTAACGTCCTTTCCAGCCCAGAGCTTGTATATCCTGTGCCACCGTTCCTTCATCGAGGTACTAAACTTACCTTTCGTTGTTGTGAAAGTGTATTTATCTGTACGGGCCTCTATCTCACCTTTTCGTTCCACTACGAGCATCGATCTGTGAAATACAGGCTCAAACTTCTCAAGAAGATCTCTTACTGTTGCAACTCCTTCAAGCTCATCGCCGGTAATTGTAACGCCATTAAGCTTTATGCTCCGCATTTTCTTTCACCTTGAACTCAATCTGTATCCCATCAATCGAAGTACAGGGGTAACCCCCCTCTTCATCTTTCTCACTGGATTTGACCATATCCCATATCGTGAGAAGGGCAATAGAGACTCCAACCAGAGCCTCCATCTCAACACCTGTTTTCCCAACCGATTTTACCGTCACAGAGGTGGATATACGCTCATCTCCTATCTCAAACTCCACATCAACATCGTCTACAGGGATTGGGTGGCACATCGGGATCAGATGATATGTATTTTTCACGGCTAAAATCGCAGCAATCCTGGCTGTAAGAAGCACGTTCCCCTTCTCAACTGTCCCCTCTCGAATTTTTCTTATCGTTGAGCTTTTAAGCCTTATTGAACCAACTGCACGGGCGATACGTACAGAATCCTCCTTATGGGATATATCTACCATTTTTGCCCTATCCTCCAGGATATGCGAGAATTCAGGGTTCATCTGCGCTTTCCCCCTCCCTTAAACCTTGCAAAGATCGATGGGAGATGGATGACATAACTACCATCCTCCTTGAGCGCGAGTATGATCTCATCCCGCTCAAGCAGTGACTCGAGATTGACCTCATACGTCCCCGGTTCAAGTATCCTCACAGATTCAAGCCTCGTGAATATCGAGTCATCTTCAATCGTCTTCTCGATCCGATCAATTATTTCCTCCACCTTTGCAGATGCCTCATCCTCTTTGATCTGATCAGTATCCGGCTGATCACGATCCCCGGGGATTTCACCCTCACGGATGAAGAGAAATCGATTCGCACCACACTCTGGACATCCTACAAGGATTGCCTCATCGTTCTTATCAAATATTCTCCCACACCCGATGCATTTATGCGGCATTGATACACCTATTCATCTTTCATCGAAATAACAGCAGAGATAAAGTCCCTATCCTTAGAGGTTGTCTTTAACTGCTCTGCGGGTCCTATTATCGTCAAACGTGGTTGATGAACGATACCTTTCCCAAGTATCCGCCCAATCCAACTTCTCTTAGCCTCAGAAGGGTAACTCTCAATCTCAATTCCTGGAAAATCTTCTTCGATCTCTGTCATTGTGTATTCGATCAGTTTAGCCTCTTCCTCAGGGGTTAGACCGCGCTCCAGGATCACGACAGCACCATCTCGGACCCTATCCAGGATCATTCTTATCTTTTCCATCGGGGTCATTCCAGAGAGCATATCGTAAGAGATGAGATCAAGCTGGACACTCTTCATTCGATCACCCAAACCTCTCTGCTATCGCCTCATAGAGTTCCTCCATGTTATGCCCCTCGAGGGCAGATATTGCAACCATCGGATGCTGCGGGAAAGCCGTTGCTATCCTCTGTGGCGAAGCACTTGGTAGATCTATCTTGTTTGCAACAATCAAAAGGGGTAGGTTCCTTGCTTCCATATTTCCAACCACAACGACATTCACCTGTGTAAAAGGATCCTCAGTAGCATCCATCACAAGAAGGACACCATCCAGGTCATCCAACCACTTAATAGCCTCTATAACTCCTTCTGTCGCCTCTTTAGCCCGTTTTTTTGCCTCCTCCTCCTTAAGCCCGTGTTTCATAAAGTCGTGAAAGTCGATCTTCGTCGCGAGCCCGGGGGTATCGACAATATCAAGCTTCACCACCCCTCCATTCGCGTTTATCACGATCCCGTTCCTGCGCATCGCACGACGCGTCTCATGTGGGATGTGAGAAACTTCTCCAAACCCTTCCTCCTCCTCTGTCCAGTCCATGAGAATACGATTTGCGAGTGTGGTCTTACCCGCATTTGGAGGGCCATAGATCCCTATCCGTGTGGAATTCTTCTTGAAAATTCTTCTTATCAAAGACGATACATTACGCTTGAGTCTCCTGAATATACCCATCTTGTCCCCGCTTTTCATTCGAATTTCTACTCTATAGGGCTAATCCACTTTGGTCATATATATTATTTTTGTCCTGATTTGTTGCCCATCACGAGATGATCAAGTTGAGTTTATTTTTATAAGAAAAATAGCAAAGCTTAAATAGGGGGAGGCACCACATCATATTATTAATATTAATTGTACTTAAAACCAAAATATTTGCTTTATACCCTGCAGGAGGATGGATGGTACATGGTATACCTCAAGCTTAAATCCACTGTGAAATACCCTGATCCGGGGTTATGGGTCGATGCGATCGTGATATGGAATGGAAGGCTGGATGACTCTCCCTCTCTTGATGAGGGCCGGAGCTTTGTATGGGGTTATGGATCGTGATTTTCATCTAACTTAACCATGTAGACCTTTGAAAACTCCTCAATCAAATCCATCGGAGAGAACTTAATCCAGTACTCAGCATTTCTTAACTGGAGCTTACAGATCAGAAGGATATCTTCTTGTGATCCAGATCAGAGATGAACAGGGTCTTATACCTATGATAACCCTCCCTCCCTAACCCGACTTATACTATACAAACCCAAACCGGTATTTTGCGTAGCTTCACAAGGATCGCCCCATGAAAATCTACGAGAAAATCTTAGAAAATCTTAAAAGGAGAAGAGTAGCCATAGAGGGAAAACAGAGAATTGTTGAATAAATTACAGGAAGGGTTGATGATCAACCCTTCGACTCAAGTACCCGGATTAAGATCTCTTTCAACTCCTTTGCATCCTCTTTGGTGAGCTCGAACTCGACTCTACCGATCGTAATTACCCGTGTACCGCTTTGTGTCAGGTTCACCTCTACAGGCATCGCCACCACCTACGAGAGGTATTTACTCACAATCCTGCGCGTGGCATCTATATCCGCCCGCATACCCAGCTCAAGGATGTTTTTGAGCGTTGCTTTTGTGTATTCTCCCTTCATGAACTGTGTTGCAAGCCCCTTCTCCCTTGGAGCCATCTCAATCTCACTTTCTGTCGTGATCAGTACGAGCATATCCTCTCTGAAATCATCGAGCCGTTCCTCATCGAGCTCAAGCAACCCTTCCAGCCACTCTGTCATCTCAAGCTGTTTCCTGAGCTCATTGGCATACTCCTCTTCCAGCTCGATGTTGAGACGGCCTATCGTGAGTAATAGCTTGCCTCCCGCCATCCTGTAGGCATCAATCTCCATTCTGCCACCTCATACGTATGGCGTGAGCATCAGCCTTGGACATCCATCAACAAATTCAGTGTCTACATTGTAGATCCACGTCTCGGGTTTAATCCCATACAACACAACCGTTCGATCGAGCGTGGCGAGCTTGAAGTATGTGCTTGCCATATCGATGAGCTCATCCCTGATCTCAAGGTTCGGTGTAACCCTCACGATATCCACGTTTCCCATTTGCTTCGTTGTAGAGATGTGCATGGCGATAGCCTTTATTGCAGCGCTGAGTCTGCCTGGATCCTTCAGCCGGTACGGAAGCTCGAGCATATCGGCACCGATGAGGCTGATAACAGGGGGTTTTCTCGATGCAATGTGCTCCCTCATCGTCCTGAGATCTTCCTCGATCGATTCTCCCTTAAGTGGCATCATGTTCGTTCTCGGCTCAGCCCCTTCGGGATGGATCTCAAAGACCGTCACATTCTCCCTGTACTTCTCCTCATCGATGAATGGGGCAAGTAGCTTATGCCAGCGCTGCTCATTTCTTCCACAGCATGGAAGTCCCACGAATGAGTGCCCATTCTGGATTGCGTTTATCATCGTGAAGCCGAGTATCGCCTGATAACCCCATCCGGAGATGTCATCTCCAACCTCGATCACGTTGAACGTCCCTCGCCTGAAACCCCCGCCAAGAAGCTCATCGAAGTCCTCACTGCCTGACGAGATGAGTCCATCCTTGTCAGGAAGTGGTTTGACCTTCTTTGGATTCTCAGGTAGTGGCTTGATCCCAAACGGCATGAACACCTGGAACCGCCCGCCTTCAAGGGTGAATGGGTATCTTGGCTGATCGATCCGTGTCCTTCTGAGCTTTGACATCTCGATCTCTCTTGCACGTCTGTACTCAATCATGATGTCGTTGAATATCACGATACCGTCCACGAGATAGTCGAGCGTCGTGAGCTCAAGCGTCTCGCCTGTGAGTATGAGGTTTATGTCACGCTCTCTCACAAGCTCGGTCACAAGCGCCTCGAGCCTCATCATCTCAAGCGGCTCGCACTGAAGCTTTATCGCATCCCAGCTATCGATCACGACAGTGACGCCTTTCCCCATCTCGCTGATTCTCTTTGCAAGAACCTCCGGGAAACTCATCGTTCCTGTCAGTGCTGAGGTGTAGGCGGTGTAATCACTTGGAATGTAGATCTTGCTCGTATCTATCACATTTATCGGCTCGATGCATTCCTCAAGCCATGGGAAGTGGCTGTAGAGGGCCTTGGGTGAGACCCGGGTTGAAAGATATACCCCCTCACCGCCGATCGCACGCAACAGCTCAAGCGCAAGTGATGTCTTTCCAGTCCCTGGCTTTCCCTTTATCAGGAGTGAGAAGCCACCCGGCTTCTCGATCGCCCTCAGAAGCTCTGGCGGGATTCGCTTCCTGCTATCTTCATTCCCAGCCATATTAATCACAATAGTTCATTATAAATCTTCTAATATTTAAGTTTTTTGTTTCTTTCCTCCACTATATAAAAGTTTTGATTTATTGCCACCCAGAATAAGGGTGCGAAGGGGAATGAGATCACATTCAATAGCATAAGTTTATTAATGATAAGTGATAATAGTGTATGATCAGGTACAACCATGATAAATATTTGCTTGGAGGCAATCCAGCATGATAACCGGAGAGCGTAAGGATCTCGAAGAGTTGATGGAGGTCGTGAAAGACTTCAAGAGCCTCGCGGTCGTGGGCTGCGATGGTTGTGTCGGGATATACCAGATAGGTGGGCTCAAGGAGGCAGAATCACTTGCTTCACTCCTTAAGATGGGGGACAAGATCAAAAATGGTGTCGTTCAGGATACCGAAGCCTTTACTGTCATCAGACAGTGTGATAAAGAGCTGATCGAGAAGGAGCTCGGGGGAAAGCTCGATCGGTTTGAGGCGATACTCTCAACCGCCTGTGGTGTTGGTGTCCAGACGATGGCAGCAGTTTTCAGCGATAAACCGGTCTTTCCAGCGCTCAACACGATGTTCATGGGGGCACAGGACCGGGAGGGTGCAGAACTTTATGAGCTATGTTCAGGATGTGGTGACTGTGTTCTCCACTTAACAGGCGGGATATGCCCGATAACCAGGTGCGCAAAGGGGCTCCTGAATGGCCCATGTGGTGGTGCTGTTGATGGTAAGTGTGAGGTTGGTGGATACACGAATGACTGCGCGTGGGTCTTGATCTATAAGAAGCTCAAATCTTTGAACCGACTTGATCTCTACGAAACCTTCCGACCGCCAAGAGATAGAAGGCCATCTATTGGTCCAAGAAAGCTTCAAGGGGGTGCAAAGTATTGACTGAAGCTTATAGTGATCTAATGCGTAATATCAAAGAGGGAAAGTTTGTTTTCACAGGAGAGCTTGAACCTGAGAAGACAACCGACCTCACTGAGCTTGTTGAGAGTGCTAAGAAGCTTCTTGGTCACTGTGTTGCGTGTAATGTAACCGACAATCCCCAGTCAATGGCCTACATGTCAAGCCTTGTGGCATCCTATGTCGTCCAGCGTGATGCAGGGATGGAGTGCGTATATCAGCTCAGATGCTCTGACAGAAATTCGATAGCGTTAACGTCAGACCTTCTTGGTGCGGGTGCACTCGGCATCAAGAATGTGCTTGCCTTAACAGGCGACCACACGACACTTGGGGACTATCCAGGTGCAAAACCAGTTTTTGACCTTGATTCAGGCCAACTCGTTTACCTCATACGAAAAATGGTAGATGAAGGGGTTGATCTCTATGGACGACCGATCCACAACCCTCCAAAGTTCCATGTCGGGGTCGCCGGTAACCCCAACGCAGACCCGCTTGAGTCAGAGATCCTCAAGCTCAAGCGAAAGATTGATGCTGGGGCTGAGTTCATCCAGACGCAGGTCATATTCGATATAGAGGTTGCAAAGACATTTCTGAAGGAAATGGAACGGTTCAAGGTTCCGGTCCTGATCGGCATCTTCCCGCTCAAGAACTACGGGACAGCAGACTACTTTGACAAGTATATTCCAGGTGTTCATGTTCCAAAGGATCTCTTAGCCGAGATGAAAAAAGCATCGGAGATATCTGATAAAGAAAAGCGGAATGAGCGGTATGATGAGATAAATCTCGAGTACTACGGGGATTTTGTGCATGAGATCGCACATACCACTTCCGCTGCAGGAATCCATGTGATGGCAGTGGCTTACGAGCGTATAACCCCTGCACTTATCGAACGGGCGAAGATATGATACGGGATGAGTCTGATGAGCCAGGATGAGGTTAGGATCGGGGTCTATGTATGCCACTGTGGGATAAACATAGCTGCCACGGTCGATGTTGCGAAGGTCGCTGAGTTTGCATCCCGGCTCCCGGGTGTTGTTGTTGCAAGAGACTACCAGTACATGTGCTCTGATCCGGGCCAGGAGCTCATAAAGAATGATATAAAGGAGCTTGGCCTGAACAGGGTCGTTGTTGCATCCTGCTCCCCCAGGATGCATGAGCCGACCTACCGGACCGTGGTAGCAGAGACCGGGGGGAACCCTTACTGCTTCGAGATGGCAAACATCCGTGAGCAGTGCTCATGGGTTCATAAAAACAGAGAAGAAGCAACAAGAAAGGCAATGGATCTTGTAGCAGGGGCTGTTGCCAGGGCATATTTGCTTGAACCGCTTGAGACAAGAGAGGTCGATGTAATCCCTGCGTGCCTTGTCATAGGCGGTGGAGTCGCGGGTATATATGCGGCACTCGGTGTGGCGGATAAGGGGTTCAAGACGTATCTGGTTGAGAAGAGCCCATCCATCGGTGGGCACATGGCACAGCTTGACAAGACGTTCCCGACCTTAGACTGCTCAGCATGTATCCTGACACCGAAGATGGTAGATGTTGCAAGACATCCCAATATCGAGCTTATCACGTACGCTGAGATCGTTGATGTTGAGGGTTATGTCGGTAACTTCAGGGTCAGGATCAGGAAGAAGCCAAGGTTTGTCGATGTTGAGAAGTGCACCGGATGTGGACTGTGTGCAGAGGCGTGCCTTCTTGCTGGCAAGATTCCGAATGAGTTTGATCTTGGCAAGGGGAAGCGGGGTGCGATTTACGTCCCATTCCCGCAGGCGGTTCCCCTGAAGTACACGATCGATCCTGAGAGGTGTATATACCTGACAAAGGGAAAGTGCGGGAAGTCACCTGCATGCCAGGATGCCTGCCCCAGGGATGCGATAGACTTCAACCAGCAGGAGGAGATCGTTGAGATTGAGGTTGGATCGATCATCGTTGCAACAGGGTATGACATCTTTGACCCATCCACAGAGCCGCAGTACGGTTATGGGCTACCGAATGTGATAACCGGGCTTGAGTTTGAGCGCCTAATCAATGCATCCGGCCCAACAGGTGGAAAGGTACTCCTTGAGAATGGAGAGTATCCAAGAAAGGTTGTTCTGATCCAGTGCGTTGGATCAAGGGAGATCGGTGGGAGGGAGTACTGTTCAAGGTTCTGCTGCATGTATACGGCCAAGCATGCCCATCTGATCAGGGAGAAGATACCCGATGCAGAGGTCACAATACTCTATACTGATGTGAGAGCTTTCGGGAAAGGATTTGAGGAGTTCTACAACCGTGTGAAGGGTGAGGGGATTAACTATGTCTGGCGCGACCTTGATAAGCCGATCGAGGTGAAGCAGAACGGGGACGGACTGAAGGTGATAGCAGAAGGGATAGGCCCGATCGAGCTTGATGCGGATATGGTCATTCTCGCAGCAGCCGCTGTCCCTTCAAGCGGTGCGAAAGAGATCGGAAATATCCTCAAGATCCCCCAGAGCCCTGATGGGTTCTTCCTCGAGTCCCACCCAAAGCTCAGGCCGATCGATACAGCATCAGATGGGATATTCCTCGCCGGATGCTGCCAGTCGCCCAAAGATATTCCAGACTCTGTTGCACAGGCGTGTGGGGCGGCTGCAAGGGCTGCAATCTCACTCTTCAGAGGAAAAGTGCCGATCGAGCCGATTTCATCCTGGATCAACGAGGAAGTATGCTCAGGCTGCAGGATGTGTGAAGAGGTATGTGCCTATGGTGCACTTGCCTTTGATGAGCAGAAGGGCGTTATGACCGTCAACGAGGTACTCTGCAAGGGATGTGGCTCATGCAACTCTACATGCCCATCTGGTGCGATCTCGATGAAGCACTACAAAGATGCGCAGATATTTGCACAGATTGAGGCGGTGGTGTGAATGAGGATACTTGTATTCATCTGTGGCTGTCAGGGAAGGATTGAGGATGTGCTTGATCTTGATGCGCTCTCATCCTTCACCTCTTCGATCGAAGATGTCGAAGAGGTGAGGATCGATCGGTACCTGTGCGGAAGGGATGGAATCAAGCTCTTCAAGGATGAGGTAGAGCGGCTTAACCCGGATCGCGTGATTATCGCCGGATGCTCCCCCCGCCTTCATGGAGAGATCTTCAAGAAGGCCCTTGAGGAGGTCGGGATGAACCCACACCTCGCGGAGCATGTCAACATCCGGGAGCAGTGCGCATGGGCGCATTTCGACGATCCTGAAGGTGCAAACCGCAAGGCAAAGAAGCTCATCGAGATGGGGCTTGCAAAAGTGAGGCTGAAACGGCCACTTGAGAAGGTTCAGGTTGAGATGAAGCCCCAGGCGCTTGTTGTTGGGGGAGGGGTTGCTGGAATGGAGGCAGCGCTCAACCTCTCATCAAGCGGTTTTAAGGTCTATCTTGTTGAGCGGGAGAAGGAGCTTGGTGGGAGGGTAAAGCGACTGAGCCAGACATTCCCGACTGTGGGCTGCGGTATCTGCTGCATGCATAACTGCCCGGAGTGTGAGCTTACCCCACAGGTCGAGGAGGTTCTTTCTGATGAGAATATCGAGGTTCTGACCTCAACAACAGTCGAGGGTGTGGAGGGGTACATCGGAAACTACCATGTTACACTCACCAACGGCCGCGCGATTGATGTCAGCACGGTGATAATCGCAACAGGAACCCAGACGTTCGATCCCTCCCGCATACCTGAGTACGGGTACAGCTTACCGGATGTTATAACCTCGCTTGAGCTTGAGGAACTCTACCTTAAAGCCCGGCAGGATGGGGGAGATATAAGAAGACCCTCTGATGGTGCGATACCGAAGCGGGTCAACTTCATCCAGTGTGTCGGTTCAAGGGGGATAAAGGGTGGGAACCCGTACTGCTCGATTGTCTGCTGCATCTATGCGGTCGGGCATGCAAGGGAGCTTAAGATGCGGTATCCGGATTGTGAGGTGACTGTCCACTACATCGACCTGAGATCACCCTACAGAGGCTTTGAGGAGTACTACAAGGAGGCGAGAGATATGGGTGTGAGGTTTGTACGGGGTGAGATCGATCACATCGAGGAGCGTGAGGATGGGATCTATGTTACAGGCGTGGACCAGGATACCAGAGAACCCTATGAGATGAAGTCAGATCTTGTTGTCTTATCGGTCGGACAGGAGCCAACAGATGGAACACGAGAGCTTGCAGATCTCTTCAACCTTGAGCTTGATCAGGATGGGTTCTTCATGGAGAAGAACCTGCGATATCTGAGGGATGATGTATCAGGCGTATATGTGGCGGGTGCAGCACATGGGCCACGGAATATCCGTTACTCTGTTGCAGATGGGAAGATCATGGCTGAAGCCGCGATCGAGCGGATTGCTCCCGGGCGTATCGAGCTTGAGGGGGTTATCTCAAGGATTGATGATGAGCTCTGTATCAGGTGTGCCACGTGCTTTGAGGTCTGCCCATATGGTGCTGTTTCTATCGTACGAGAGAACGAGAAAGAACCCCGTCTTGTTGTGATTGAAGGTGCATGCAGGGGATGTGGGATATGCACAGCCGAGTGTCCTGCATGTGCGATCCAGCTTGAGGACTTCAGGGATGAGCAGATTATGGCTTCGGTGGAGGTGGCCATATGAAGATCGGGGTCTTCATCTGCGGGTGTGATGGCGAGATCTCAGATCGGATCGATCTTGAGCGGTTGAGGGGGGGTGTAGCACACAGTCCTGGCGTGGAGCATATCGAGGTTGATGAACATCTCTGCAGCAAGGATGCTATCAAGAGGATGAGGTCTGTCATTGATTCAAGAAGCCTTGATCGAATCGTAATCGCCGGATGCTCACCAAGGACGCATGATGATATATTCAAAGGTCTTGCACCGATCGTCGAGTTTGCTAACATCCGTGAGCAGTCAGCATGGGTTCATCCTGATAAAGAGGATGCAACCCGGGTCGCCTTCGATCTTTTAAGATCTGCGATTGCCCGTGCGAAGGTTCTTGATATTACTGAGCCGATCAGGGTCCCGATGACCCCTGCATGTCTTGTCATTGGTGGCGGGGTCGCTGGTATGCAGGCAGCAGAGGATCTTGCATCCTACGGGTTCAAGGTCTATCTTGTTGAACGGGATGAGCGGCTTGGTGGAAGGGTGAAGCGGCTCTCAATGACCTTCCCAACAATCAGCTGCGGATTTCCGTGCAGGCATGACTGTCCTGAGTGTGAGCTGACCCCAAAGGAGGAGGAGGTCTATGCATCTGATCTGATCGAGGTTCTAACATCTACAGAGGTCGTTAATGCTGAAGGTCGGATCGGGGACTATCGTGTCACGCTCAAGACCCCGAAAGGTGAGAGGGTGATTGAGGTGGGATGTGTCATCATCGCGACAGGGACCAGGACGTTTGATCCCTCCCGTATACCTGAGTATGGGTACCGGTATGATGATGTCATCACCTCGATCGAGCTTGAGGACCTGTACATGAAGCAGAGGTTTGCCCGGGGAGGCAGTGAGCTTAGAAGGCCATCTGATGATACAATCCCGAAGAGGGTGGACTTCATCCAGTGTGTCGGATCCAGAGGTGAGAAGGGTGGGAACCCTTACTGCTCGATCGTGTGCTGCCTCTATGCGATCGGACATGCCCGTGCGATAAAAGAGATGCACCCTGAATGTGAGGTCTACATCCACTTCACGAACATTCAGGCGCCCTACAGGGGGTTTGAGGAGTATTACAAGGAGTCTGAATCACTCGGTATCAGGTTCGTCCGTGGTGAGGTGAAGCTCGTTGATCGCGATGATGAGGGGCTTGTTATAACCTATGAGGACCTTAACAGGCAGGAGGTGCTTGAGGAGCGGACAGACCTTGTCATCCTCTCCGTAGGCCAGGAGCCTTCAGATGGAGCCAAAGAACTTGCAAACCTCTTCTACAGAGAGCTTGATCCAGATGGTTTCTTCACCGAGGTGAACCAGAAGATCGTGAGGGAGGATGCAACCGGGGTCTTTATCGCGGGGTGTGCACTTGGACCAAGAAACATCAGGTATGCCGTTGCAGATGGAAAGATCGCAGCAGAAAACGCAGCAGCACTTCTTAAGCGTGGCTTCTTTGAGATGGAAGGGATTCTTCCCATCGTCGATGATACGAAATGCATAGGGTGCAATATATGCGGGAACCTCTGCTACTTTGGTGCGATCGGTGTCACAGAGATGACAGCAGAGGTCATCGAGGGTAAGTGCCGGGGATGTGGTATCTGTGCTGCTGCCTGCCCTGAGAAGGCAATCACACTGACCAGGTTCAGTGATGATGAGATCAGGGCCGAGATTGAGACATTTGCAGAGGAGGTGGCCGGATGAAGATCATCGTTTTCTGCTGTGACTGGTGTGCCTACCCGGGGGCAGACCTTGCAGGGATACTGAGGCTCGAGTATCCAGCAGAGGTCAGGATCATAAAGGTCATGTGCTCAGGCAGGGTTGACCCAGTCCTCGTGCTTGAGGCATTAAAGCGTGGGATCGATGGTGTGATGGTGACCGGGTGTCATCCCGGTGAGTGCCACTACCTTCATGGAAACATCGAGGCAGAGCGTCGGGTTGAGCTTTTGAGATACATATTTGGGTATTCCGGGATAGATCCCCGGCGGGTTCGGGTTGAGTGGATTGCGGCAAATGAGGGTGAGAAGTTCGCCCATGTGACAAGGGAATTCACGAGGGAGATTGAGGAAGCTGGTGCGATAACACCAGATGAGATGAATGCTGCAAAAATCTTACAGAATGTATTCTCATCAGAGCGGATGAGACTCGTCCTTGGTGCTTCAAGACGGGCGATTGAGCTTGAAGGTGTTGACAGGGAGTGGTACCGGGGGGTTATGGAGCGAACGGCCCGGGAGGAGGTTCTGAGGGAGAAGATCCTCGATGAGCTCAGGAAGAGCGGTAGCTTGAGCGCTGTTGAGATCGCAGAGCGGATTGGTGAACCCCCGGCTGATGTCTTCTGGAACCTGATCGCGATGAAGCGCCGGGGGATCGTTGTTGATATGGGGGTTGTGGACAGATCGATGAGGTTTGGCATAGAGGAGGGTGCATGATGAAGATCGGGGTCTATGTATGCCACTGTGGGATAAACATAGCTGCCACGGTCGATGTTGCGAAGGTCGCTGAGTTTGCATCCCGGCTCCCGGGTGTTGTTGTTGCAAGAGACTACCAGTACATGTGCTCTGATCCGGGCCAGGAGCTCATAAAGAATGATATAAAGGAGCTTGGGCTTGATCGGGTCGTTGTTGCATCCTGCTCTCCCAGGATGCATGAGCCGACCTTCCAGGCAGCAATTGCAGAAGCCGGGCTTAACCCATACCTCCTCGAGATGGCAAACATCCGTGAGCACTGCTCATGGGTCCATGATGACCGCAAGCGTGCGACCGAGAAGGCGATGCACCTTGTAGCAGGCTCTGTTGCCAGGGCGAAACTTCTTGAGCCGCTTGAGCCAAAGAAGGTCGGGATAACAAAGCGTGCGCTTGTCATCGGTGGTGGGATCGCGGGTATACAGACCGCGCTTGATATCGCGGATGCAGGGTTCAAGGTCTATCTCGTTGAGCGATCACCCTCCATCGGTGGAAGGATGTCACAGCTTGACAAGACGTTCCCGACCTTAGACTGCTCTGCCTGTATCCTCACCCCGAAGATGGTAGATGTTGGAAGGCATCCCAATATCGAGCTTATCACGTACGCTGACGTGGTTGATATCGATGGCTATGTCGGGAACTTCCGTGTGAAGGTCAGGAAGAAGCCAAGGTTTGTCGATGTTGAGAAGTGCACCGGGTGCGGTGAGTGTGCAACCCGCTGCCCGGTTGATGTCCCGAATGAGTTTGATGAGGGGCTTGGGATACGGAGTGCAATTTATATCCCCTTCCCACAGGCAGTTCCCCTGAAGTATACGATCGACCGGGATAGCTGTATCAGATGCGGAACATGCAAGAGCGTATGCAAGCGTGATGCGATCGATTATGACCAGGAGGAGGAGATCATTGAGCTTGAGGTCGGTGCGATCGTTGCTGCAACCGGGTATGACCTGATGGATGTGAGCGCGAGAGAGGAGTATGGATACGGTAAGTTTGAGAATGTGATAACCGGACTTGAGTTTGAGAGGCTCTGTAACGCATCAGGCCCAACCGGTGGCAAGATCCTGATGAAGGATGGGCGTGAGCCGAAGGATGTCGTATTTATCCAGTGTGTTGGATCAAGGGAGATCGGGGGGAATGAGTACTGCTCAAGGTTCTGCTGCATGTACACCGCGAAGCACGCACATCTTGTCGAGGAGCGGATAGAGGGTGGTAAGGCAAAGGTTCTCTTCACAGATGCAAGGGCGTATGGTAAAGGGTTTGAGGAGTTCTATGTCAGGGTCAAGCGGGAAGGTGTTGACTACTTCAGACGAGATCACGATAAGCCTGTCAGGGTCTCGCAGAAGGATGATGGAAGGCTCGTTGTAAGTGCTACTGGACTTGATGGCGCTCCGATTGAACTTGAGGGGGATATGGTCGTTCTTGCAACAGCAGCCATCCCGCGTGAGGATGCGTTCGAGGTATCGAGGCTTCTTAACATCTCCCGAACCGGGGATGGCTTCTTCATGGAGGCACATCCAAAGCTGAGGCCGATTGATACACCTTCTGATGGGGTCTTCCTTGCCGGGTGCTCGCAAGGGCCAAAAGACATTCCTGATACCGTGGCTCAGGCATCAGGTGCAGCTTCACAGGTCCTCAACCTGCTCTCAAAGGATGCAACGACCGGATCCCCGAGCGTATCAGAGGTGAACCAGGATGTCTGTATCGGGTGTGCCACGTGCTTCGAGGTCTGCCCGTACGGCGCGATCGAGATGGAGCGGCTTGAGGTTGGATGGCGTGCAAAGACGAATGAGGTCGTATGCAAGGGATGCGGCATCTGTGCCGGGGAGTGCCCGGCGCTTGCGATAAATGTGAAGCACTTCAGGGATGAGCAGATAATAAGCAAGATCGAAGGGGTTCTTGCCGACTTGAGTGAGGTGGTATCATGAGCTTTGAACCGTCAATTGTTGCCTTCTGCTGTAACTGGTGCTCCTATGCTGCAGCAGACTTAGCAGGTGTCAGCAGGATGAAGTACCCACCGAATGTGCGTATCATCCATGTCCCATGCTCAGGGAAGGTTGATCAGACCTACATCCTCAAGGCCCTTGAGATGGGGGCAGACGGGGTGATGGTGACCGGGTGCATGGAGGGGCAGTGCCATTATCTGACAGGAAACTTCTACACCCGTGACCGCGTCGAGCGGCTCAAGCGTGACCTTGAGAAGATCGGACTTGGTGGCAGGGTTGATATGTTCATGATGTCTGCTGCGATGGGGCGTGAGTTTGCAGAAACTGCAACGAGATTCACAGAGAAGATAAGAGAACTGGGACCGAACCCGTATAAGCAGGTTAAGCAGGAGGGGTGAGGTCCCGGGGGTTTTATTTTTTTTTCATTTTTTTGGTATTCAAGAACCACTGGAGTTCAAGAGTTCAAAGACAATAGGAATATATACAACATATACACATGTGAGTAATAAAGACTTAAGTCAAATAAAAAGTCCCTTAGATAGGTTGTTTGAAAAGAAGGGAGGGTGGTGATGTAAAAGGATGAGTGGGAGATGTTCTGGAGAAAAGTTTTCATCCAGAGGGATGTATATACGAAGTACTTCAGATATACTACCAAAATGTAAGGATATACGAAATTTGTATATATCGCCAGATTGGAATGATGTGCGAAGTATTGCGGATATACCGGAGATATATGAAATGGCGCTTAAAAACATGGAGGTATAAGAAATGGAAAGAAAAATCCTGAAAAATAAGCCCCTTGTAGAGGCGATATTTGAACTGCAATGGGAACTCCAAGAACCGGCTCCGGGAATGAAGATAGATCCGCATTATAAAATATTATAGTTAAGTGCATAACATCATAAACTTATCACCCAGGAACTTCTCAATCCAGCTTTTTGCAAAAGATATTGATTCTGTAAGTTTTTTGAAAGCTTCAGCAATCGCTTCCTTCAGCTCTTTCACATTCAGTGGAGATCTCTCTGAAACTGCTCTTTTAACACTCTTCCAGACGTTCTCAATCGGATTCAGATCAGGAGAGTAAGGAGGTAGATAAACCAGCGAAATGTTCAGCTTCTCAGCCTCTTTCTTCACCTTCTTGGCATGATGTGTTCTGAAATTATCCAGAACGACTACAATTCTTTTCTCAGGATTTGCCTCCCTTATCCTTCTTAGAAACGCTGTAAAGTCTTCGGCTTTATTTTTCTCAGGAAATTCTATTAAGCTATCCCCATTTATACAATAGAACCCTGTGGCTTTGGCTTTAACGTAGGTGGCAACCCTCTTGAGAGGCTTATCGAAGCTCCATAATCTTGCTGTGTTTGCATTCGCTTCGACTGCCATCTCATCGACGAATCCTATTACATCATCGCTAATTCCAGCCTCATCTAAGTTTTTTTAAAGTGTCTTCTGCATTATCCGGCTTCCTGTAATCCTTCTGACAGGGCGTACCTCATTCCAAACGATTTCAGGATTCTTTTGACCTGCCACGAAGAATAACTAACTCCAAATTCTGCTTCAATGAGTTCCTGAACTTCCTTCGTCGTCCAGGAATCCTT
>LYOR01000002.1:60488-265648 GCA_001766825.1 Candidatus Syntropharchaeum butanivorans
TTCAAGCCCCTTGATCATTTTATCGAGTTCTTCTGCCGGTAGATGCTTTACAACTTCGTAAACTCGCTTTCTTCCCATGTATTTTATTGTTTTGTTTTAGTATAAATAGTTTTGCTTGGGATAATAATTCAAAATTTGGATTGTGGGTCGGATTACAGAGGGGGGCTACATATCTTTAACGTCTTTCCCCCTTATAATCCCGAATAGCTCACATTTTTTTGATCGCTCGATGAGCTGGGCGAGGTCGATGACATTCCCTCCCCCATCACTGAGGTTTATGATGCATAAAGGACATGTTGTAACGATTAAATCCGCATCAGGGGACACATCTTTATGACTTTTCAGATACTCACCGCAGATACTCAACAATCAAGTCGAGATCAACCCCTGATGGAGATATAAACGAGCATGCCCCGCAGGTTGTGTAGGTGTAGAGGCTATCTGAGAGGCCCTACCTCACCCCCTCTCATTCATCATCCCCCGGGAGGGAAAGATTTTATAACAGACGATGGCGATGGAGGATTAGGTGAGTTTGTCATGAGAGAGAGGCTTATGCATGTTGAGACCTGTACAACGTGCGGTGTTAAGCTTGTTGAGCGCGGGTATACGAGATTTCCCTGCCCCATATGTGGGGAAGGGATCGGAAGGTGTGTTTTGTGCAGAAAGCAGGCAAACCCGTATGTATGCCCTTCATGTGGATTTGGAGGTCCGTAAATGGGAGAGGTTGCAGCGATGATAAGGGTCATGCCAGAAGGTGTTGATACAGACCTTGCAAAGTTGCAGGAACGGCTTGAGAGATCTCTACCTGAGGGTGTGAGGGTTCATGGTTTCAAAGTGGAGCCTGTCGCATTTGGGATCAAGGCATTGATGGTCACCGTAATCCTGCCTGATACAGAGGGTGGTACTGACGCGGTTGAGGCGGCTTTTTCCGAGGTTGAGGGCGTTGAAAGCGTCCAGGTGGTTGAAGTGGGATTAATCTGAGATAATGACCTCGTGACGGTTGAGATTGACCTCTTTTATACGTCCCTTCACCTCTTTTCTCTCGCCAAGAAGTCCAACAAGCTGAATTTTGTCATCTTCGACGAGAATCCGTACGACCTCCTCCATAAGGAGTTCACGTGATCCATCATGCTCAAGTATCACATTCGACTCGCACATACTTCATACTCTCTTTCCGGTAGATAAAAATCTTTGGAGAACTTTGAAAAACCCACCCACTTCCAAACCCCCCATATTAACAGCCAAATCAAAAACCTATTGAGCAAAACAGAAAGCATTATTGACCCATTTTCATCATAAAACAGGTATGGGGTCTTAATCGATTATTCACTGAATGAAGTGCATGCGAAGGTCAAACGTCTTGGTGACAAACTTGCAGAGGTAGATTCACTGTCCAGATCAGGAATGGAAAAAAACAGGGGTGATGGATGGGAAAGGGAGCTGGTCTCAGTGGCATTTATTATTCATGAGAGGTTATTATTCATGAGAGGGTCTGATTTAGGTTTTGACCTGGGGGAAGGGGTAAAATCAAAATACTCAACAGATTTGATTGAGGAGGTCATCTATCTCTTCTCAAAGCACTCCTCATGGTAGAATGTGCCCCTACCATCCTTTACGTATTTGATGTAGCATGCATCATGCTCAAAGATCTTGACACTCTTACCACATACCGGGCATTTAACACTCTTTCTTGCCATGCCCATCCCTTTATAATAAATAAAAGGGGTTATCCGAGAAGAAGAACCCCTTTACCAACCCCTCTTACAGCAAGATCGCCGGTGTGCTTCCTGAAGCGCTTACCCTCAATCTCCTCCTCGCCCTCGAACCTGAACCCTGGAAGCATATCGTAGACCTCTCCCTTAACGATGATCTCACCCTTTGTCATCTCACCCCCCGGCATCGTGGCAGATCCCTCGATGATGATCCTCCCTCCTGTCATCGAGAGGCCTGGAAGGATGCCGACGTTACCCTTCACAAGGATCTCACCACCTGCCATGTGCTCTCCGATATAATCCCCTGCATCTCCCTCAACCGTGATCTTACCGCCCCGCATACCGGTCATCTCCCCCCGGTACCCGGCACCAAGATAGTTACCAGCATTACCCTCTATCACGAGTTCGCCACCTCTCATCTCACGCCCTGCCCATGCATCTGCATCCCCTTTCACCGTGATCTTACCGCCCCGCATCAACGCTCCACAGTGCATATCACAGCTTCCCTCAATCACGATTGACCCTGCAGTCATACCTTCACCGATCCGCTTAACCCTTGTAAGATCTCCTTTCATGATAATCTCGGTTGATGCTGGATCTCCTGAGCCTTCAACGCTCACATCAAAGAAGTCCCCGAGCTTCATCTCTCTGTTACCATGATAAACTGTAAGCGACTTTATCTCCTCCTCTGATTTACCCGCAAGGCCATCCGGGGTTATAACCTCTGCCTCGAGCGGAACGGTGATCGAGGATCGCATCGTCAGTGTGATCTTTGCCATATCCACTCACCCCGCCCTGATCTCAAGAGGATGTGAAAGATACTCATCCTGCACCGGGTAGTTTGCCATGCTCACCGTGTAATAGGCGTCAAATTTCGCCTCAAGATCCTTGAGCATCTCCTCTCGCATGGCATGCGCCCTCTCACCGACCGGATTGACCCAGTAAGTCCTGCCAGGAGGTGTTGCTACAATCTCTCCATCCTTAACGACTACCTCCCCGCCCTTTACCGTATAGAATGTTCGCATCAGCTTCTCCTCGATCTCTCTGTAACCCTTGGCTGGATCAAAGCTCTCAGGCATTATATCATAGATTGCAACATCGGCATCTGCACCGACCCTGAGTGTTCCTTTGCTCTCAGAAAGCCCGAGAATCTTTGCAGGGGCAGAGCGGGTCATCGTTATGATCTCACCCCACGTAAGCTCCCGATCGATCGTTGCAATGAGTGCGCGCCTGCCAACAGCATCACTCACCCCTTTAAGCATCTCCTCCCGCTTTGGCTTGCTCATAAGAAGTGCGATGATCTCAGGATAGAACGTGAAAGGACAGCCGTTCGGATGATCTGTCGTGAGTACAACCTTCCATGGATCCTCTATGAGGAGAGCAAGCTCAATCCCGACGGCCCACTGGATCGCATTGACGGGTACTTTCGGCGAATATGCAACCGGAATGATGCCAGATCCTGTCTCAAGCTCGACATCATGGTTGCTCCATTTGCGCCTTGATAGTGTGTGGAGGCTATACTCCATCGGGCCATCTGCTGTCATCGTCGTGGTGTCGCAGAACATGACAGCACCGAGATCGATCGTGATATGGTCGTTCTTATTCACGTAGTCCGCGATTGCATCGGCCTTCGACTCAAAGTCCTTCCAGCTTGACCCTCCATATGCATGGAACTGGGTGTGGGTTGCATGCATCACCTGACGATCGGAGCTTGCGGTTATATCCTTCACAGCCTCATAGGTCTCAAGTGTTGTCTCAAAGTTACCGGGATGCCCAAGATCGTTACAATGGATATGTATTGAGTGTGGAAGCTTGAGTTCCTCGTTAACCTTTGCAAGCGCCCTTATGATCTCCTTTGGTGTGACGTCAAAGTGGGGGACCGGATCGTTGATTGAGCAGTTCTTACCCCAGCCCCATGCCTCAACACCACCCGGGTTTACGATCTTTATCCCGTATGCCTTTGTCGCACCAAACATCCAGCTCACATAGGCTGCAAGCCGGTCAAGATCGCCTGCTTTAACGTATTCCATCGTCATCCAGTTGTTGTCAAGAAGCACGAGCGCTCCTTTGTCTGTTATCGGCATATCCTCAAACTCCTCGTGGGTATGACGTGCAAGAAGCGGGGGCATCGCCGCCTCGAAGGTCGTTGTGTATCCCATCCTTGCGTATGTGTAGCCTGTTGAGAAGGTGTTAAGGATGCTGAACCCACTGCAGGCCCTTGTGAGTCTGCCCCTGGGTGCTCTACCCTTTCTTCCATCCTCAGGCCTCATTATCCGCCCTGCATTTACCTTGCCACCCGCAATATGTGAGTGAAGCTCAACACCACCCGGTACAACCAGTCTCCCTTCTGCATCGATCACCCTTTCTGGAGATGAGACATCCTCGACGATCTTATCCCCATCTATCGAGATATCCATCTTCTCTCCGTAGATTCCCTGAGCTGGGTCGTAAACAACCCCATTCTTTATGAGAATCCCCATCTTACCTACCTCCTAAGCTCTCTCACCCTCGTAAGTATCCTCTCAAGGATCTCCTCGTCTGAGAGATAATCTGTATCAACGATCTTTCTCGTTCTTATCGGAACACCATCCATACGATACGCTGTTCCTGCAACCTCAACCCCGGATATCGCAGATGGAATCACGACATCAGCAAGCTCAGTCGTGGGGTTGGGATAGGGATCTATCTGAATGAGTGGGATTTTTGCCATATGTCTCAGAGATTCTCCCGGGAAGTGTGCCCCTGGATCTGCAGCGATCGCCATCATCGCATCAACCTCACCCCTCAGAAGCACGTCGTTTGCCGCGGTCTCACCTGGATTGTACCATGCATACCCCCTTGAGAAGTCAACCGCAAAGGGGTATCCTGTGAGCCATGCAAATGTGTGCCCGGAACCCGTGACGTTATAGTGACCCCTCATCGGCATCAACGTGAACTTCGTATGCGCGTTGAGCTCATCAACAAGGGAGATCACGTTCTCGAGGTTCTTGTACCTGCCCCTTGAATGAGTGAGCCCCATACCACCAAAGATGATCCCGAACTCACACGACTTCATCGCATCGACCATCTCGATGAGCTTTGACTTCTCAACACCCCCCACCGTGTCAGGGACCACATCCTCATGCCCTGCAAGGATCGTCCTCAGGGCTGAGAATACCATATAGTCATACCCCGGCTCAACCCTGATAAACTCATCAGCGACCTTCGCCGTCTTTGTCTCCCTTACATCCACGACGTAGACCTTTCTATCCTTCTTTCCACCAGGTCTAAAGAACCCCTTAGCAGCATGAGAGTACCTTGCCCTGTGTCTGGGGTGGGCCTCTGCAGGGTTACACCCCCAGAAAACAACAAGATCTGCCCGGTTCTTAACCTCACCGAGTGTGCACCCCGGCGACCCTTTTCCCTGAACACCGATGACCGTGGGGCCATGACATACAGATGCGGTGTTATCGATCAGAGCACCGATCTCCTCTGCAAGCTCAACCCCTTTCCGCTGTGCCTCACATATGAGTGATGACCACCCGTAGAGAAGTGGTCGCTTTGCATCACTGAGTATCTCAGCACTGCGCTCAATCGCCACATCGTAGCTCACCTCCCTGAGCTCCCCACCCTCACGGACCATAGGGGCCCTTATTCTTCCATGCCCCATTATCTTGCTCTTGCCCAGAGGGCATGCCTTCTTCACATTTGTGATCCTGCCAGCTTCCACAATGACCTCGATATCATCACACAGAGATCCACAGAGCGGACATATCACATCGGTAACGGTCTCTGTTGCCATTATCAAGCCTCCTTATATGATGCGATGAGTTCTTTGAGGGGCAAGACCGGTGCATCTGTCCTCTCAACCGTTGCCTCAACACCCTTAAATCCTGGTGTGCCCACACCTCCGGTATCGGTATCAACTACAGCATTGGCCCACGGACCCATCGGGATAAAGACAAGCCCATCAGGCAGCCCATCATCCTTTGCCGCCCTCACCACCACATCTCCAAACTCAGTCTTGACCCTGACCGTATCACCCTCTGTGGCACCGATCTCGCTTAACAGGCTCTCATTCATCTCACACCGTGCCACGGCATCGAGATACTCATCGGACATCTTGTTCTCAAGGTTCTTACCCTGATCAATCGTCCTTCCGGTTATCAGGATTACCTTTCTCACACCAATCCCTCACATCCCTGAAGACGGATCATTACATTCAATCCACACTGTGGGTTATTAAAGGTATCCGTTTATTCAAATAAATGGTTGGTTGGTTCAGCATGCGGGCAAGATTTGAGAGGCGGTTTGGACCTGTACTTGAGGCTGCAAGAGAGGGGGAGCGCCGGTGTCTCAGGTGCGAGAGGTGGGGTGGAGACCCGGTTCTGATGGTCGTTGATGCGGCACTTGACTCTATCGGGCTCAGCTACTTCAATATCGTTGTCCCCAGGGTCAGGCGGTTCTATGAGGTGTATGTGAGGGATGGAAGGATCAGATCCTTTGAGGATCTTGCAGGATACAGGCCTGATGATAGAGGACTTCTTGAGATACTCAACAACCGGCGTGCATGGGGCACGGCGATTCAGGTTGCAGATACACTCGAGAGGATGCGGAGAGAAAGGGGGCTTCGATCTGATCTTGATGCACTCTGTAACTGGGCACATAACACGAGCTACCTTGAGTGGAGAAACGACCCTGTAGGGCAGATTAAAGGAGTCGGGCTCATCACATTCCAGTACCTCAGGATGCAGGCCGGTGTTGATACCTCGATGCCTGATAAGATCATAAAGCGGGTCGTTGAGCGTGAGTTTGGAGTAAGGGCACCGGATGACCTCTCCTTTATCAGGGAGATGGAAGAGCTATCGCGTAGAATCGGATATTCGCAGATCCTGATATGCTGGGCGATATGGCTCAGAGAGTCTGATATGGGGAGAGGAGAGTGGGAGATTGTTTAGTTTGTATTATGATGGGAGAAAAACACTTTTAATGCCAATTATGATCATTTCGGTCCCGATTGCAGCAAGAATTATCCCCATGATCTTTGTGATGTAGACCGATCCTTCCTTCTTTATTATCTCATAGAAGAGATCTGCGTTCACAAGGATTGCCCCCACCCCGAGCATTGCTATTAAAATCGCGGCGATAACATGCACCCGCTCAACGAGCGTGGCTGCAGCACTCATGAAGATCATCACCGATGTGATCGTCCCGGGACCTGATAAAAGTGGTATCGCCATCGGGACAACCGCTATCCCCTCCCATTCCTCGGGTTCAACCTCCGGCCTCGGGATCCCGAGAAGCATCTGTAGCGCGATAATAAGAAGGAGGATTCCACCTGCAATCCTGAAGGATGAGATCGAGATCCCAAGAAGATCCAGTATCCCCTCCCCGATCAGTCCAAAGACGATCAGTGTTATCGTGGCAACAAAAACCGCCTTGATTATGATTTTTCTCCTTGTTGCCCTGTCCAACCCCTCTGTGAGCGCGAGAAAAATTGGAAGATTGCCAAACGGGTCGGCAATCACAAATACTGCAACGAGTGCGTGGAAAAACATTAGATTAGCAGATCAGGCTCAACGCACCGGGTTTACAGTGCTCAATGCAGATCCCACAACCTGTGCACAGGACCTGATAGGTTGGCGCAAGATACCACTCATCGCATATCTCTCCTCGCCTGCGATTCTCCGGATATGATCTGAAGACCGCCTGCGGGCATCTTCTAAGGCATTCACCACACCTCAGAGCGCCGATGCACTTCTCCTTATCAAAGCGTATCTCAACCATCTCACTCCCACCTCCCACTGCCCGGGACTTTAATCGGTTCAAACCACTCATCTTTAAGCTCCGGGATACTCTGTCTCTCACGCATACTTATCGCACCTCTATCACAGACCGCCCGGCATACCCCGCATCCATAGCACTTCCACATATCAATGTACGCCTTTCCAATTACAGGATCAAACTTTATCGCCCCAAACTGACACCTTGAGACACACTCCCCGCACCCATCACACTTAGCTGTGTCTATCACCCCGACATACTCTCCCTTGTGGAGCATGTACCCGAAGTCAAGTGCCTGTCTGAGCGCCAGGCATACGGGGGTTGCACACTGGCAGACAGCAGCGATGTAAGGGGTCTTGAATGTCCATACGGTATGAACAAGCCCCTCCCTGTCCCTCCTCACAACCTCATCGATTGCCTCATCCACGGTGAGTGGCTCAACCCCTGTGGGTGTAAAGTCTGGCCAATCCCGGATATAGTCAAGAAGCATCCCGAAGAGGAGGCAGTACTTCTCTCCCCCGGTCTCAGCACGAAGCACGCGCCTGCAGAGGCACTCAACCTTCGCAATGGGGGATGCGATCTTCATGATCTCCTTCGTCTCCTCGATCGTCACAGGCTGTCCCTGATGCCAGTAGATATACCACTCACGAAGCTCTCTGCTTCGATCCATCCATGACTCACTCTTGAAGGGGGTGAGTGCCTCAAGAATCCTGTATGCACCATCCTTCTCAACCGTTGCTGCAAAGTTTCTGACAAACTCCTCCCGTTCCTTATCGTTCTTCACCATCTCATCGACGTAGTTCTTCGTGTTCAGATACCACCGCTTACCTGCCCCATGCTCAGCGCAAAACTTACACATAAAAGCCACCTTCAAAAAAGAGATGGAGGCCCGAGAATGGACCTACTTCATCCTTCCATATTTCTCCGTCGCCTTTATCATCGCCTCGATGTTTGCCCCGGGTGTCTTCACGAAGAAGTCACATCCGGGTGATACGACGTCGATCTTCGCCTCCTCAATTATCCTCTTCACCCATGCATCGATCTTATCCTCACTGCCTTTACGCTTCAGGAGTGTCATCGTTGGGAGGTTTCCGGCAAGAGCAACCCCGGTCCCTGCAGCATCAAAGTCTGCTCTCGCCTTCACAGCATCGGTCTTCTCATCGATCACGACCATCTTCGCCCCGACCTCTGCGCAGTCCTTCATGATTGGACCTGCGGTTCCAGACATTGTGAGAATCTCTGCCGGTGATTTCTCGAAGATCTCGGTGATGAAGCCCTTGAAGAGATTTACAAAGTCGTTCGGTGAGACATTGTCACAGCACACCCCATCCTCCCTGAAGGTAACGTAGTCTGCCCCTGCCTCCTTATAGATCTTGGCAAGCTCAATTGGCAGATTGATCACGGCCTGATAGAACTCCTTCACCTTATCAGGGTCTGTTCTCACCATCATCATGAACTGGACCGTATCCATGACATACCCGATCAGCGTCGTGAATGGCCCCATCGTATAGGCGAATATCGGAACCTCACCATAGTACTTCTCATGCAGAATCTCAAGGGCTTTGGTGATTACAGGAATCCTGCCTGCATTTGCAAGATCCTCCGGAATCTTGAGATCTTCCGGCTCCTTGATCTCAATACCATCCTTTGTGAAGCCAGGCCTCAGAACGCCGGGCCAGAGGATCTTCCCCTTTTTTATCTGTTTATCCCTGAAATCAACAGCCATCCCAAGTATCTCTGCCTCAACAACCGCATCAAACGGGACAACCACACTCTCAAGCCCGTACTTCTCATGAGCCGCAGCACCGAGCCTTGCCATCTTCTCTGGTTCGCGATGAGCCTCTGGCCACATCGCATCGAACTCAGTCATCAGCTCCTCTGTGTATGTTCCAACCCCCGGGCAGGCACAGGGTATCTTATCGATCTCCCCCTTCTTGCCCTCCAGAATCAGCCTCATCCTCTCGTATGAGTTCATCTTATCACACCTTCATCCATTCTCGTCAGATTACTTGGTGATAATCTCCACTGTTGTTTATAAGGATTTGGGTTTTTTTTATCCATCCATCTCAGGGTACTGGTTCTCTCCTTTTCTCACCCCGGATATGCGACCGGAGCGACCGGACCTGAGTTTACTCCGGCAAAGGATATATAGCATGGAGAAGAAAGAGAAAGGATAGGGAGGTGGGTACGTTTTGATACCAGATCCTAAGAAGATCAGGAAGGAGGCGCTGAAGGATATAATCCCTGTGAAGGATCAGCTTACACAGATCTTTGAGGGAGAGAGGGAGATTGAGGATCTGCTGAAGGAGGCTGTTTACAAGGCTGGGAGGGATAAGAGGATAAAGAAGGAGGATAGGGTTCGTTGATGCCTTGTGGCATCGAACACCTTAAGCTCATGCCCCCAGAATCTTTGTGGCGTTTTTATTCGTGACGTGGCAGCATTAAGCGCATCAGCAGGATCTGTGAAAAGTGCAGGTTTCCCTCTTAAGGCTTCTCTCACACCCTCACGGATCACCCAGGCACCAAGTGGTGCCCAGTACGATGGATAGATCTCCCTGATTACAACAGCTGTTGCCTGCCGTCTTCTTGCCTCAAGCTGCTCTAAAACCCCGAGTCTTGCTGCATAGTACCCCCCACCAAGGGGGGAATACCCCCCTCTTCTACCTTTATACCACTCACGATCTGCCTCAATGGCGCCCCTCTCTGCCCAGACTGAGTGGGGCATCCAGATCTCCAGAAGCTCAAAGGCATAGATTGCAGGTATCAGGATGATCTCGAAGTGGTTCTCAAAGTACGTGTGTGAGTACAGCTCAACATCACTTATCTCTGGATAATCCCTGACTCTCTCAATGAGCCTCCTCCCAATGATATCATCAGTTGCTGTTATTGACCACCTCGTTGGAACGAGTCTCCTCTTCTCACCGAGAAGTCCCACCGAAAAAAGTCGCATGATCTGGTAAACGGAGATTCCTGCGCGATAGAGCTCATCCACAGCAAGAGCTGCCTTAAGATCTGTATCTGATGTGATGTACTCGACCTTCGGATCGACCCGGGGGTTGGCCGTTATTCTGACCTTCTCGATTGAACCCGCAGGTCCCATCGGCATGAGAATGCCATCAAACCTGAGATCAAGCCTGGGTGGCTTTGAGAACCAGACTTCGGTCTCAACAGGCTCCCGTGCGCGAGCAAGCTCCTGTGTGATCGAGATGATCCTGGAGCCTGGACGGGATCTTGCATCCTTCACATTAACACCTGCCGATGAGCGCACAAGGGTTGATCTCACCCCTATCACATCCTCGATCGTGAGTCCGCCCCAGCAGGTGGGATCCTCGAGACGAGAGGCGTCCAGCTCTCCTGTTGCGGGCACAAGAGGCCCTGTTCTCACCACAGGATACCCCTTTCTTCCAACAAAGACTGAGGGGGGAGAGAGTCCAAATACTGAGTCTTTTATCGGGGGAATCCTCTCAAAAACCCTTAATCTCTCGAGAATAGGACAGCTAAGCCTTCCACAGAGGCCCTTTCCCTTGCATATCGTGCACCTCATCCAAGCTCATGATATGTATGGAATCCCGTTGAATAAACTTTATCCACACCCCCTCGTGGTGTGAGCAAGATGGTCAAAAATCTACAGCAACCTCGCATGAGTTGATGCCATCCTCCAGCAGATTAACAAGATACAATCGAGAGGAACCTTTAAGTAGTTTGCAAGTTAACCGATAGACATTTAGAGGATGATAAATATGAATGTTGGACAGGAATTGCTGAATGTTCCATTTGGCGAGATGATAAAGGAGATGGCGCTGGCTATCGCAGAGGGCCAGCAGGCACTGGATATGAACTCGATTGAGGTTGCACAGGCGCTTGCCGAGATCGAGCTACCGGCTGGTAGCGTTATTCTTGCGATCGAGCAACCTGTTGATGAGGATGGAAATCCCACCGGGTCGCCCACGCTTGTGACAAATGATCAACCGATGAACCTCTTGACGTATGGACTCCAGCCGCGATTTTATGAGTTCACAGAGTCGATCATCGAGGTTAAGATGACAATATCGATGAAAATTGAGCGATCAATCGAGAAGGAGTACAAGAAGGAGTTCAAGTTCAAGAATAAAACCACGTTTGAGAGCAGTTTTAAATCGAGTGGCCTGGCAAGTTTCTTATTTGGAAAGGCTTCCGCCAAGCTCAAGTCAGAGACCACTGTTGCATATGCTTCAACCTATAATGCAAAGTACAAATCCAAGTACACGTTCTCTGAGACAGGAACGAGCCTGCTCAGGACGACCTTGAGGCCAGTGCCTCCACCAGATCGGGCTGTGCCGACGATCAAGATACAGGAAGCTTCAGGTTCGTCCACTCCTTAATTCTTTTTTTTACATCCCTGAGGAGTGGAGTTTATGGTAGATAAGGACGAGAAGAAGGTGATCGTTGAGGCGCTTGTAGCTCCACTTGCCAGCATCCTCAGGTCTGTTGGGATTGCGCTTGCAGAGGCACAGCATGCACTTGATGAGAACTCGATCGCAACACAGAAGGCGATCGATCTTGCAGTTAAGAGCGGTGAGCTTGAGTACTATATAGAGGCGCCATGGTACCACTTTCCAGAGGTGAATCTCGAACTCAAGATGGCACTCTCAATGAGGGCAGAGGCAGAGGTTGATAGAAAAGGGAGGGTGCGAGGATACAGGCCAATTCTAATCTCAGCACCGATAAATGCGGCTTACAAGAACACCTATGACTATGATGTCAGAGGTTCAAGCCAGATAACGGCAAAGATCGTCTCTATACCGCCTGCATCAAAGATTAAGGGAGAATGATGTGGTTGAGATGGCAGAGGACTACAGAAAGAAATATGAGCAGCTTCTCAGGGATTTTACCGCAAAAGAAGCAGAGATTGGTGAGCTTAGATCCCAGGTAAAGAGGCTTCAACTTGAGCGTCCGAAGATCCCGCCAGATCGCCTCGTTTCAACCTTTGTAGATGCGCTTGAGAAGATGCAGGTTGCACTATCAGAGAAGCGCACGCGTGTTAAGTATCTTGTCAGTGATATGGAGGTTGAGCTGAAGGCAAATGTGGCATTCAACGAGGATAAGAATGAGATAGCCTATCAGCTTCCAAAGCTTGATGATACCCTGCCCCCTGAGAACCTGAGCACGATCCGTTTCAGGATAAAGATGCTCCCAGGAGATGAGGAAGTATCCGGTGAAGAGGTCTTTGGTTATGACGAGGTCCCGAACCTCATAGGTCTCACACTCGATGCAGCGAAGCATCAGATAACATCGAGGAATTTCACGGTTGGTGAAATCAGCTACAGAAGAAATGACCAGGTTGAACCGGGCACTGTTCTCTCCCAGATCCCATCTCCATTCTCGCTCGCACCCCCGGAAAGTCCTGTTGACATAACGGTTTCAGAGCCCGCTGTAAAGCTGACAGAGGTTCCGGATCTCATCGGAGTCCCACTCGATGATGCAGAAAAACTCTTAAAATCAGTTAATCTGGAAAAAGGCAGGGTGACAGAAGAAAGGAGTGAATCACCCCCCGGGACCGTGATAAGCCAGAGCATCGAGGCCGGTAAAGAGGTTGAGGCTGGATCTGCGATCGATCTTGTGGTCGCGGCAAAAAGAAGAAGGAATATCTCTCGATACAGGAGGCCCCAGATATATCCAAGGCGGATCAGCAGGGATCTGAAAGTTGTAAAATGAGCCTTGAAACATGTATCGTCTGGCTGAATGAGCCTCTCACAACAAAAAAGGTTGAGGTATTCACACGAGCAGTGGTTGACCGCGGCGGCAGAATCGAACTTACAGCAACCAGAGGCGCATTCATCATAAGCATCGATCACACCTTCATCGACGAGCTCAGAGCAATGCCGGGTGTGAAGCTCATCGGTGGCGTTGAGATACGCCCCCGGAAAGTCCCCATCATCAAGAAACCTCTCCGTGCGGGAGAATCCTGAAGAATCAAGGGAGTAAGCCAAGGTCCGGATTCGAACCGGAGTGGAGTCGCTCTGCAGGCGACCGCATAGCCTCTCTGCCACCTTGGCCTCCAGCGCCTGCCACCACCTTTACCTTTCACAGGGGATATATAAGAGTCTTTCTGAGCCTCGGTGGAGGCACTGATACGGCGTCATCCCCAAACCTTTTTATTCTCCTCCCTGAGATAGATATATACCTCACGTTCTTGAAGGTGGATGAGACTTGAAGGATGAATGCGGTGTGGCTGGTATCGCTCTTGATGGGGGTTCTGTCTCATACCGATTGTTTCTTGCACTCTACGCACTCCAGCATCGCGGACAGGAATCTGCAGGCATCGCGACGTGGGATGGAAACTCGATAAGATCCTTCAAGGAGATGGGGCTTGTATCTGAGGTATTCAATGAGGGGGTGCTTGAGTGGTTAGGGGGGAGGATCGGGATCGGGCATGTGAGATACTCAACATCAGGGGGTTCGTTCCCTGAGAACAGCCAGCCATTCACTGTTAAGTTCAAGGATGGAATGCTTGCAATCGCCCACAACGGCAACCTCATAAACACTGGAAAGCTGAGGAGACACCTTGAGAAGCTCGGTGCGACGTTCGTCTCAACGACAGATACAGAGGTGATCGCATACCTTCTTGTGAAGGAACTCCTGCGACGAGATCCAGTGGATGCGATAAGAGCGGTTATGAGGCAGCTGGAAGGGTCTTACTCACTCACAATCCTTATAAATGACATATTAATCGGGGTAAGGGACCCGCTCGGAATAAAACCCCTCGTGCTTGGAAAACTGGAGGATGGATACATCATCGCCTCTGAAAGCGTCGCAATCGACGTCCTGGATGGGGAGCTGATCCGTGATGTTGAGCCGGGGGAGCTTGTGATGATAAAAGACGGGGAGCCTGAGACGTACAGGCTTGTGCGAAGAGAGGGGACCGCTCACTGTGTATTTGAGTACATCTATTTTGCAAGGCCAGATTCATTGATGAATGGCCATCTCGTTTATGATATCAGAAAGAGGATAGGAGAGAAGCTCTTTATCGAACATCCTGTGGATGGAGATCTCGTATCGCCTGTCCCGGACTCCGGTGTCACGTTTGCGATCGGGTATGCGGCAGCATCAGGTATTCCATATCTTGAGGGGTTGATCAAGAACCGGTATCTCGGCAGGACGTTCATCATGCCACATCAGGAGATGAGAGAGGTGTCTGTCAGGCTCAAGCTCAACGTTGTGAGGCCAAACGTTGAGAATAAGCGGGTTATTCTCGTTGATGACTCGATCGTGAGGGGGACGACATCCCGGAGAATTGTTGACTATCTGCGCTCAGGGGGAGCCCGTGAGGTTCACATGCGCATCGGCAGCCCACCCATCATCGCACCCTGTTATCTCGGGATAAACATGTCAACGAGAGATGAGCTCATCGCATCGAACCGATCTGTTGATCAGATAAGGGATGCGCTCAACCTTGACTCGATCGGTTACATCAGTATCGATGGGCTGATCGAGGCAGTGGGAGAGCGGGGGGAGGATCTCTGTCTCGGATGTTTAACCGGTATCTACCCACTTGAGATCCCTGGTGAGAGGTGCATTGTGAGACAGATGAAGCTCACGCAGTTTTAGGAGGGGATAATATATGCACGAATGGTCAATGGCAGAAGCTGTAATAGCTGCCGTTATCGATGAAGCAGAACGAGAGGGGCTGGATAAGGTCACGGAGATCATGGTCCGGGTAGGTGGACTTCAGCAGATGGAAAACGAGGTCTTTGAGTTTGCACTTAATGAGCTTAAAGGTGCCTACGGTGGCTCAATCCTTGAGGATGCGAGGATTATTCTTGAGAGGGAGGATGCAGTTCTTAGATGTCGTTTCTGTGGAAATGAGTGGAAATTCTCAGGAATCAGGCTCTGTGAGGATGAGTATGAGGCGATACACTTCTGCCCGGAGGTTTCACACGCATATATCAGGTGCCCGTCATGCAAAAGTCCTGACTTCGATCTTTTGACAGGAAGGGGGGTGAGTATAGCCTGGATAAAGGGAGTGAAGGGTGAAGAAGATGGATCCGAGAGTGAGCATCCTTGATAGAAGGCTCTGTGAGGTGAGAAGGATCATTGCTGTTACAGGTGGGAAAGGCGGGGTTGGAAAGAGTCTCATTACAGCAGCACTTGGCCTGAATCTCTCAAGATTGGGTTTCAGAGTTGCTCTTCTTGATCTCGACCTCACATCTCCTTCACTTCATATCATACTCGGTGCTGATGATATCTTTCCAGAGGAGGAGAAGGGGATCATCCCACCGGAGGTTGCAGGTGTTAAGCTTATGAGTATCATCTACTTTACTGCGAGGAATCCATCCCCGTTGAGAGGACCAGATATATCAAATGCAACACTCGAGCTTCTTGCAAATACAATATGGGGGGAGGTCGACTTTCTCATGGTCGATATGCCCCCCGGGGTCGGGGATGTTATGATGGATATTATACGATGGATGAGAGGTTCTGAGTTTCTCATCGTCTCAAACCCATCAAAGCTCGTGCTTGAGACGGTGATAAAGGTGATAAAGCTTCTCACCGAGCTTGATCTCCCGATTCTCGGCGTGATAGAGAATATGAAAAGAGGTGAGAGATCTTCCTGGGAGAAGCTCTCAGGCTTCGGTATACCGTTTCTCGGTGAGTTACCCTACTTCGAGGATCTTGAGGATGCGATAGGCGACCCTGAGATGCTTCTCAGTTCCGGTTTTGGTCGCAGGCTTGGTGAGATCGCAGCGGGGCTGATCTGATGCGAGCTCTTGTCGCAGGTGTTGGGAACAGGTACATGGGGGATGATGGTTTTGGTCCGAGGGTTGTTGAGAGGCTCTCTGAACTCAATCTACCAGAGAATGTCGAGGTGAGGGACGTCGGGCTATGCGGGTTTACACTTGCGGTTGAGCTTGATCAGTACGATCTTCTCGTCCTGGTAGATGCCCTCAAGATGGGGGCGTCTGCCGGGAAGATATACTGTGAAAAAATAGAAGGGGTGATTGAGGCAGATCTATCCTCAATCACCATACATGATGCGGGAGTGAGGGAGCTTCTTGCATTTGCGAAGAAGATCGGTACACTTCCTGCGGACGTATACCTTGTGGGATGTGAGATCTCTCAGATCACCCTTCAGGAGGGGCTAAGCCCCCCGGTTGAGGCTGCGGTTGATGATGCTGTGAGGGTTATTCTCAGGTTACTTTATCGGCAGAGCGAAGGGTAGTAGCTCATGCTCTTTCTTCTTATCTCCCACATATACATGGACCGCACATCCCAGACATGGATCAAAGCTTCTCACAACCCTCACGATATCAATCCCTTTCCACCCATCAGGTGCCCCGACCTCTGTTATCGGTGTATCGATTATCGCCTCCTCATAAGGACCTGGCCTTCCATCAGCATCCCTTCCTGATGCATTCCAGGTTGTTGGAGCCTGATACTGGTAGTTATGAATTACACCATGCTTCATCACACACCAGTGTGATACCATCCCTCTCATAGCCTCTGTGACACCGTATCCGATCCCCTCATCAGGTTTTTTGTATTCATTCCAGACCCCGGTCTTTCCCGCCTTCATGAGCTCAAGCATGCGCGTCGCCATCTCAAGCATACAGTGGGCCGTGTATGCATGGTAGTATGCCCTTGCCCTGACCCGTTCAACAGCATTTGGCCACTCTGGTATCTTCCATTCAACCTCCATCGCTTCTGAGTACTTGAATCCTGGGACAAGTGCCTCTGGAAGCTCGAATCTGATACTATTTCCGGTTGATGCGGGAACAAGTCCAGCCTTCGCTGTAACCCACATCCTTGCAAGTGGGCCAACCTCGATCACGTGATCCCTGCCATCCCCTTTCCAGTTCCACCATCGCGGGGATGTGACCCATGTGTAGGCATCATCCCACCTGCCATACTCAGCCGGCATTGGCTCTGTGCGCTTGTTCCATGGATGTTCCCTTGATATTCTCTTTCCTGCAGGGTCTGTCTTAAACTCTTCTTCCCAGTCATCTGAGTACCAGCCACTTCCGGTATACTCCCGTACTCCGACATTGATCTCAAGAAGGTCGGTTGTTACAAGCTCACCGTTAAGAATCATCCCCGGAGAGACCATACGTCTTCTTCCCCATTCTGTCATCTCACCATAGACCGCAGAGTATGCATCAGGATCATCGAAGGCACCACCGGATGCAAGGTTCACAGGCCGCTTCCCGACCTCATCATAACCCTGGGCGAGAACGAAATCCAGAAGATCGTCTGTTGCTGTGACAAGCTCCTTCGTGAATGCGACATGGTGCATGAGTAGCGTCAGATACGACTCGATATCAGATGGTGAGAGATTGGCCTTTGCAACACCGCCTGGGACAAAGGAGTGGACGTGTGGGTGCTTTGCACCGAATATTGCGGCCATGTTATGCCCCGCCTTCTGGACAAGGAGTGATCTAAGGTAGAGCTCACCCTCCATCGGGTTAAGCGCCCGCATGATATCTGCTATCGTCCTGAAACCATGTATATCACTTCTTTCAGCCCGGGTGCGCGCTGCCTCATCCCACCAGTCCGGGTTGAAGCTCTTTACCGCATGCTCACTGTAATCAGGCCCCTCAAGGTTTATGACACCTACCTCTGCATCATAGAGCTGCTCTGCACCATGTACGAGGTTTCTTATCACGACCGCCATCGGTGGTGGTGATGCCTGGTATGTCTGATCGACCGCAATCACCGAAGCAACAGCGTGGGGTACCGGACAGACACCACATGCACGCTGGGTTATTAGTACGGCCTCTGATGGCTCCCTGCCACGGAGTATTATCTCAAGCCCTCTGAACATCGCACCAGCCGCATGGGCATTTTTTACCCTTCTACTCTCTGTATCGATCGTTGCATGAATGCCAAGATGCCCCTCTATCCTTGTCACAGGCTCTATCGTGATCTCCTTCATCATATCGTCCTCCCCTTGAACCTCTCAAGCCCCATCTTGACGTGTCCGAGCGTACCCTTCAGGGTCTCTGTTACAAATGGTGTGACAGGCGCCTTTGCAAAGAACGGCGATACTGGCGGATCAGGGAAGTTAGGGTCTGCACATCCAAAGCATGGAGCTCCTGTATTTGTACAGCCCCCGTATCCATCGTTCCAGGTCTTGGAGGCGTTGCAATGGGTTATGATACCCTTACAACCGAGTGCACCGAGACACCCCGTCTCACCGAACTTATGCGCATCAACTCCCTCTGAGTAGTATCCACAGATCGGGCACATCTCATGGGCTGTGGCTGTGTTGAGGTAATCCGGTCTGTTAAGCTCATCAAGCGCAGGAGGTGGTGCAAGCCCTCTTGCTGCAAGAACCGCATGCCCCAGTGCCTGTACGATGTTATCAGGCCTTGGTGGACATCCGGGGATACAGACCAGTGGAAGACCGAGCCCACCTTTCCATCCTTCTCCGAGATAATCACGAAGTCCCTTTGCGCCGGTCGGGTTTGGCTCACCGTGTACAACACCACCATAGGAGGCACACGTTCCAACCGCAACAGCAGCAGCACACCGCTTTGAAAGCGCATCAATTACCTCATTGAGCTTCAAAATCCTCCCCTCATACTCTCCGATCGCGCAGTAGACACCGTTGCCTGCTCTTGTCTCATCAGGGATTGCTCCTTCGAGAATGAGAACAAAAGGATCGTACTTTCCATCCATTGCATCAACAAGCACCTTTGAAGCATCTTCTCCCCACTCAAACATCAGTGTAGGGTGGTAGACGAGCTTCAGGCCGTCAAGCCCCGGTATTGCCCCTGTTATGACCTCGATCAGGGTTGGATTGCTCGCCTGCTTGAGTGAGATCGTGCATCCGGCGCAATCCTGCCCCTCAACCCAGATCAAGTTGAGTTCTTCAGTCATTCTTATCACTATATAATTATATTATATACCATTTTATAACTTTTTGGATCTTAGAGATATTTTACAAATCTAATTAATCTAATTAATCATTAAAAATAATAATGAAAAAAAAAAATCAGGAGAACTTAAACCTGATATGGCACGCACCCTCTGAAGAGACCATGCACGCACCAACCGGGTTTGAGGGAGAACACACCCTCCCGAATAATCCACACTCCTCCGGTGTTATGATGCCCCTCAGGACCTCTGCACACCTGCACCCCCTCTCCTCCCTCTCCTCATACTCAAACCCGCGAAGCTCATCCTCAAAGCGCTTTATGGCATCTTTCTCCTCATATTTCCTCTTTATCCCATACCCTGAGTCAGGGATTTCTGGAAAACCTCTCCACTCTGCGTCTTTCACATAAAAAACTTCATTCATCATTCTCTTAGCCTTCACATTACCCTCCCTCTTTATCACCCGCCTGTATGCATTCTCAACCTCATATCTACCATCCAGAATCTGCTTCAGGAGCAGGTATATTCCAAAGAGGATATCTGCTGGTTCAAAACCTGCAACCGCCTGAGGGACCCTGTAACGCTCTGAAATCCATTCATATGGCTCGGTTCCTATAATCGTGCTAACATGCCCCGGATCTAAAAATGCATCCACCTTCACCTCACCCTGTGAGAGGAGGAAGAGGATGGCAGGTGGAATCAAACGGTGAACAGAGATGACAGAGAAGTTTTCAGGGCTGTTCAGAAGGGCCACAGCGGTCGTGGGTGCGGTTGTCTCAAACCCGACTCCAAAGTGAACAACCTCCTTTTCTTCGGCCTTTGCAATTTCAATCGCATCTGTTATACTGTAAACAACTCTTATATCCTTCCCTTCACTCTTTGCATGCTCAAAAGACCCTTTATTGCTTGGAACCCTGTACATATCACCGTATGTCGTTATTATGCATTTATCCGCAAGGAATATCGCCCGGTCAATCTCAAGCTTCGGCGTTACACAGACAGGACAGCCCGGACCTGGGATAATCTCAACGTTATCAGGAAGAAGGGACCTCAGGCCAAACCTCTCAATCTCATGCTCATGCGTCCCGCAGACGTGCATTATCCTCACATGATCGAGCTTCTTTGATACTTTCCTGATCTCCCCAAGTATCTTTTCAATTATTCTCGGATCATTCAGGATCCTTCTGAGCTCATCTGGTTCCATAATCCCCCCATATCTTAAAGAACTCCTCTGCTTCTTTCTCATCTATCCGCTCGATCGCAAAGCCGACATGTACAAGGACATACTCTCCCACTTTCACATCTTCAAGAAGGTCGAGCCTCACACCCCTCACCACTCCTCCAAAGTCGGCCTCTCCAATTCTATCATTGACTTTAATGATTTTAGCAGGTACTGCAAGACACATAAAAAGATATATGATGATTACAGATATTAAATTATGCCCTATCGGATAAAGGTAAATGGAGTTGTGCAGGGTGTTGGGTTCAGGCCGTTTGTATACAGGCTTGCCCATCTCCATTCATTGAAAGGGTATGTGAAGAACCTTTCATCATCCGTTGAGATCGCTGTAAGTGGCGAAGATAGGGAGATAAAGGCTTTTGTTGAAGATCTAAAGGAAAAAGCCCCACCTCTATCGAGAATAGATGAGATATCGATCGAAAGCCTTGATGAAGATGGCTTTTCACAGTTTAAAATTGAAAAAAGCGGGGATAAGGGAGGGGGGAGGCTTGTAATACCGCCTGATATTGCACTCTGCAGTGAGTGCTTGGAAGAGCTCTTTGATGGGAAGGATAGAAGATACCTCTATCCATTTATAAACTGTACAAACTGCGGTCAGCGGTTTTCACTGATCGGGTCCACCCCTTACGATAGGGAGAAGACATCGATGAGGGAGTTCAGGATGTGTAATATGTGTCTTGGTGAGTATCAGGATCCACTTGACAGGAGATACCATGCCCAGACAACATCATGCCCTATATGTGGCCCCTCATACTTTCTGAGATCTGCTGATGGAAGGATACTCTCATACAATCACGATGCTATCGAGCTTGCGGCAGAACTTCTTGACAAGGGTGAGATAATCGGTATAAAGGGGTTTGGCGGGTTTCATATAGCATCAAAAACAGAGGATGAGGAGGTTTTGATGCTGAGAGATCTTCTTGGTAGAAGATCACAACCTTTTGCGATAATGGCCGAGAGTGTCGATGAGATAAGGCGGTTTGCCCACTTATCGGAAGAAGAGGAGGCATACATCACATCTTTCACCCGCCCCATCCTCATCCTGAAGAAGAAGGATCCTTTCCCACTCTCAGAGCATCTTGCACCAGGGCTTGATACGATCGGTGTGATGCTTCCCTATTCACCGCTCCATCACATCCTCTTCTCATTCTCCCGGTGCTCAAGCTTTGTCATGACCTCTGCAAACCTTCCAGATGATCCGATGGTGATAGAGAACCAGGATGCCATAGATAGACTCGGGTTTCTCAATTATCTTCTCATGAGTGATCTTGAGATTATAAACAGGATTGATGATAGTGTGATAAAGTTTGTAAGTGGAAATCCGCTCTTCATAAGAAGATCACGAGGGTATGTCCCGCTCGATCTTCCATTAAATGGAGACAGAGTGACCCTCTCACTCGGTGCAGAGCTCTCAAACACATTTACGATTACAAAGAATGGGAGGGCGGTCATCTCCCAGCATATCGGAAACACCCACAACTATGACGCACTTCTCTTCATGAGAGAGGCGATCGAGCGGATGATGACCCTCCTTGGTGTTGAGCGCTTCGAGATGGTATACTGCGATCTTCATCCAGCATACAATACAACGGTGCTTGCACCATCATTCGGGACCAGGATCTATCAGCTCCAGCACCACTTCGCCCATGCCCTCTCGCTGCTTGGTGATAGAGGTGCGAGGACTGGGGTTGTCATCTCCTGTGATGGTATGGGATACGGGGCAGATGGGAGGATCTGGGGTGGTGAAGTTCTTTATATCGATCTTGATGAGAGGGAGTTTGAGCGTGTGGGGCATCTTGAGTATCAGAGGATGGTTGGGGGAGACCTTGCGGCATATTTCCCTCTTAGAATGGCGTTCTCAATCCTGAGAAGGTTCTATGATTCCCATGACTTCTTCATGGAGTATGCGGGGAAGTTCAGATATGGCAAGAAAGAGCTTGAGGTGATCGAGAAGGAATGGGAAAGATGTGAGATCATGACATCATCATGTGGGAGAGTCCTTGATGCGCTCGCCTCACTGCTCGGGATCTCTTATGAGAGGACGTATGAAGGAGAGCCTGCAATGAGGCTTGAGGCTGCTGCAGATGGAGATCTCATCGAGATGGGGGTTGAGATCGTGAAAGAGAGGGGGATTAAGCGATTCATACCCTGGGTTGAGTATGGTAGTGAGATTGAGGGGGAAGAGGGGGATCTTCAGGTTGTAAGAACCTCACTGCTTCTTCATGACGCGTTTGAGCTGTGGAAGAGGGGTGCGAAGAGGGGGGATCTCGTGCGCAGCTTCATCCATCATCTTACATCCTCTCTTTGCGATATAGCGATTGATGCATGCAGCAGGTTTGACGTTGAGAGCCTTGGTTTTTCCGGTGGATGTGCATACAACAGGATCATGACCCGGGTTATAAAGGAGAGGGCGAGAGAGAACAACCTCAACCTTCTTCTTCACAAAAATGTACCTGCCGGTGACGGTGGGATATCGTTCGGGCAGGCACAGCTTTCACAGGTGATTGAATGATGAAGATAAGGATGGAGGATGGTGCAGGCGGAGAAGGAATGGCGAAGTTTCTTGAGAGCTATGTCCTGAGGTTACTCTCAAAGAGGCGTGCAGGTGAGATCGGGCTTGATGAGCTTGATGATGGTGCAAGTGTCCGGGATTTCATCTTTACAGTAGATGGTCATACTGTAAGGCCATTGATCTTCCCGGGTGGGGATATCGGGCGGCTTTCTGTCTCAGGGACAGTGAACGATCTTGCTGTTATGGGAGCAAAGCCTCTTGCCCTCTCAAGCTCGATGATAATCGAAGCAGGATTTGAGGGGGAGTTGCTTGAGAGGATCCTGAGATCGATGGACGATACGATGAGAGAGGCAGGGGTTCCCATCGTCTGTGGGGATACGAAGGTTGTTGAGGAGAAGATAGGGCTATTTGTAACAACATCCGGGATAGGTGAGGGAAACGGTGCTTTGATGAGGAATATAGAGGTGATAAGGGAGTACAGGGATTATCCTCACAGGTTTATCGTCGACAGAGGGCTTGGGGAGGGCGATCTTATCATCGTGTCAGGTACGGTTGCAGATCATGGAATGGCGATATTATCCCTCAGAAAGGGTATTGAATTTGAATCAGGGATTGAGTCTGACGTTGCACCCCTATGGGGCATGATAGAACAGGCGATGGCGTGTGGAGGCATCACGGCGATGAAGGATCCAACAAGGGGGGGACTTTCAAACGCACTGAACGAGCTTGCAAGAAAGTCTGGCGTGGGGATAGAGATAGACGAGGAGAGGATACCTGTTAAGAGAGAGGTTCTTGCAGCATCTGAGATGCTCGGGCTTAACTTTCTTGATATGGCATCAGAGGGGAGGGTTGTGATGGGGGTTGTGAGAGAATATGCAGAAGAGGTACTCAGGGCGCTCAGGAGAAGCAGATATGGAAAGGATGCTGAGATCATAGGTGAGGTTCGCGGTGAGAGTGGGGAGGTAATCATGAGGACACGGGTAGGTGGAAGGAGGGTTATTCGCCCGCCAATCGGCGATCCTGTACCGAGGGTTTGTTAAAATTTATCCATTAAAGATGAGACCGGATATCATAACCCCTGTAATCCTTTAAGCTGAAGATTTCAGGCCTCTCCCCCCTCTCCATTCTTCTCCTGTTCACCCAGATACCTGAGCCCCATATCAAGAAGGCGCTTCATCTCCCCCTCTTCAAGGTCAAGCTTCACCATATAACGCTCAAACTCCCTCTTTATAGACCTGAAAGAGACACTGGTTGAGTATGTACCCCCCTCCTCCCTTAAGACATCCCATCTTATCTCAAAATGTACGGCATCAGCGGTCAGTCGTTTTATCTCATCAAACTCGATTGTATTGTATACTGCAAGTGGAATCTTCTCGACCTTAAGCCTGACGATCTTTCCAGCCGGGTCTGAGGCTACAATTCTCGATCTGATCTCCTCCATTATCTCTTCTGCTCTGAGTCCTGTGCAGTCGAGAGGCTCAAGATCAATCATATCCCGTGTATTCAGCTTTCTGAACCTGACAACATCATCTCCGCCAAGATCTACCTCCAAAAACCCTTTTGGTTCTCCTGCCTCTGCAAACGAAAATCTCTCGGTTGAGCCTGAATAATATGCACTGCCTCCAACGTGAACCGCTCTGTGGTAGTGCCCCAGCGCGATGTAATCAAAATCCCTCATAAGCTCATTATAATCAATGATCTCCTCGTTGAATACCCCCTGCTTGAATACAGAAACTCCCGAAATCCCTGCATGGAGCATCAAAATATTATAATCGAAGCTTTCATTCTTATCCACTTTTTCAAGCTCATTTTTGATTCCTGTCTGTGTGTGAGGTATCGCATGAACGATCACACCAAGATCGTCAAGGATTATCTGATCATATCTCCCCTCATACACGGGATAGATTCCATCGAGATGTTCAAAGAGCTTGAATACACTGCCCGTCTCTCTCAGGCGTGGGGTCTCATGGTTTCCTGAGATTACAACAAACGGGATCCCTTCTCCTGATAGCCTTAAAAGAAGCTCGAGAACGTGGGATATTGCGCGATTTGTAGGTCTTACTGAGTCAAAAAGATCGCCTGCATGCAGTATAAGATCGGGATGCGTCTCTATCGCATAGTTCACAAACTCCGTGAATGCATTGTAGACATCGACCTCTCGCTGATTTAACCCGAGCCTGCTATCAACTCTTCTGTAGGCAGAGTACCCGATGTGCGTATCAGCAACGTGCAGAACCCTCATTCCAACCTCAGATAATCCTCCACATGCCTGTGATCAAACTTTTCAATCTTTGCCATCGACTTTATGAAGCTGAATAGCTTCAATCTCACGTTGGGCTCGAGGTTTGGATACCATATCGGGCTTGCAACAACAAGGCCCCTGAACAGGTAGAACGGAGGGATTACCTCAAGTATCTCCCAGTCTCCGGTCTTATCAAGGTAGTTCTCCCAGAATATATCGTAAAGCTCCTTGAACGCTCCTTTGAAGGTACCATATAAATTGAGCGCGTAGAAGATGTAGTTTATCGTGATCGATGATAGATCATCAGCAGCCTCGCCCCATTCGCCACGGGATCGATCAAGGAGTGTGAAGGATACCCCCTCCCGGAAGAGTATGTTCCATGGATGAAAATCTCCATGAACCGCACATATCCGATCACACCTTCCTTTAATCCTCCATCTCCATCTTACCGCACCTTTCTCGATCTCTTCAAGATCTCTCCATGTGATGAACCCGAGATCTCTGGGGTAGCTATCCATAAGACCCATTATGCACTCCCCATGACCCACAAGCTCTCTTATTCGCCTTGTATACAGCGATTCCATCCCGGAGGGAGGTTTTATGGCATGGATGCGCGCGAGATATGAGGAGAGAGCATGCGTCCGGTCTTTATCAAGATCCTCAAGTTCTCCTCGTCTGGATATCCTGTTGAGGTCATGGAAGTATTCTAAACCCTCTGCTTCTTCCATCAGGAGGAAGTATTCATCAGCATCCCTCACGGATCTCATCTCACCATTCTCTGTGAAATATCCGATATCAACCGATCTTACATGCTCTGGCAGGGTATTAAAGCTTCGATACTGCTCCATCAGTACTCTTGCCCGGTCCTCCATCTGTTCATGCCCGAACGAGTCACCACGCATCGTTGATAGAACAAACCCCTTCTTTACTCCTCCAACCTCAACCTCTATCCTGAACGGCTTACCATACCCGAATCCCTTGAGCTCATCTGCGCCCCCAATATCCCCGATACTCACAAGCTTTGCATCTGCTCCAAAAACCCCTTTTATGTACTTCTCAACCTTCTCAGGCCTCATACATCCACCTACTTCTCAATAACACCCTTAATCCTCGATGTAAATATTCTTTTATCCTCAACGATCTCTTCATAAGCCTTAATCTCTCTCACAACTTCCTCTTCTATCCGACCCTCCTCAATAAGCTCTACAAGCCTGTTTGAGTCAAGCTTCGAGACCTCCTCCCATATCCCAGCACGCTTGAGAACCTCCACGAGCGAGCTGTAGCGTTCCCTATCACCCGATATTGAGGGGTACTTTGGCTTCTTTGATACCCTGATCCTCACCCTGTAACCACTCCCATTTATGACGTTAACACCCTCTCTTGCTGCATATTCGTATATTGCATTTTTGAGCTGCTCTTCCTCCTGTTTTAGCGCCTTCATCTGGTTTTTAACCTCTATGTACCTGTTAACGAGCTGAACTCCATCCTCCTTTATAAACGCATCTGGTGGAAGCCTTGATACCTTGAATGTGTGCTTCTTTAATGGACACAGGTCCTGATACCCGCACCATCCGCATAAGGGAGATTCTCTTGGTTCAAAGCTATCTGTGGTCTCAATTTTATGTATAATTGATATAACCTCTTTTTTAACCATTTCAAGCTTTTCTCTCTCTCTTTTTGATCTCAATTCCTTATCAAATGCGAGATAGTGCCATACAAGATCGACGTCCCTGACATCATCCCAGAGTGACTCAATCCCAAGCTGGTATAGCGCAAGTTGCTTATCCTGGTCTATCTTTGCCTGATGTGGGAGTGTAGAAGAGGTCTTGTAATCGTGGATCTCATAGGTTCCATCCTCACGTTGATCCAGCCTGTCGATGAAGCCTACAAACTTTATCCCGGGCACACCCAGTGGTACCTCGATTGGCATCTCAAGCGCAATTGTCCGTGCATGATCAAACGGAAAATAGCGATGATAATAGCTCTCAAGGCATCTTTTACCGATCTCTCTGTAGTTATCGAGTGAGTAGCCTTCACGTACTACAATAACCCCCTCATGCAGGTTTTTATCCCAGTTTGAATGATAGAAGTCTATCAGATCCTCGAGTGAGCACGTCTTCTCCATTAATTTATCCCTGTATAGCTTCTCAAGGCTCTCATGGACCCTCGACCCCATGAATGCCTCGACACTCTCGGTATCACTCTTTATACGATCGATGTACCGAAGCTTGAACTGTAGTGGACAGTTCTCATAAGTCTCCAGACGGGAGTATGAGTATCTTTTCAAATCACACCTCCCGCATCTTCTTCACGATTTCGTCCCCAACCTCGCTCGTTTTGCTATTTCCACCAAGATCATAGGTACGCACTTTTCCCTCTCGTAGCACATCTTTTATCGCTTCGATGATGCGCAAAGCCCCCCGATCCTCACCAAGATGCTCCAGAAGCATTGCACCAGCCCAGATCGTCGCGATCGGGTTTACAACATTTTTTCCTTTGTACTTTGGTGCAGATCCATGTATTGGTTCGAACATTGAGGTTCCATCAGGGTTTATATTACCACCTGGCGCAAGTCCAAGCCCGCCCTGTATCATCGCACCAAGGTCTGTGAGGATATCTCCAAACAGGTTTGGTGTGACGATAACTCTGTACCACTCAGGGTTCTTTACAAACCACATCGCTGCTGCATCAATAAAGTTGAACTCGGTCTCAATCCCGGGATATCGTTCTGCAACATTGAAAAAGACCTCTCTCCAGAGGCTGTACATCTCAGATAGAACGTTGGCTTTGTCAATCCCGGTAACCCGCTTCATCTTCTTGCGCTCTGCGAGGTTGAAGGCATACTCAATCACTCGCTCTGCCCCCTCCCGTGATATGACCCCGATCTGATACCCGATCTCATCGCTGCTGGTCTCAATATCAAGATCGAACTTTACCTGGTAGAGCTCTCTTATAAGCTCGAGGTGCACCTTTGAGCTACCTCCCTTAAACCTCCCTCCTATACCTATGTAGAAGTCCTCGGTATTCTCCCTCACAACGATAAAATCGATATCCTCGGGTCTTTTGTCTTTGATCGGCGTCCACACACCCTCAAGGAGCTTTACTGGCCTGAGGTTCACGTACTGATCGAAGAAAAACCTCAGTTTAAGGAGTATCCCAAGCTCAAGAATCCCAGGTTCAACCCTTGGATCTCCAAGTGCACCGAGATATATCGCCCTGTACTGACCGAGCTCCTTTAGCTCCTCTTCACTGATAAGCTCCCCATGCTCAAGGTACCGATCCGCACCAAAGTCATAGTGAATCCACTCAATATCAAATCCCTCAAGATCGCCCACCGCTTCTATCACTTTCTTCCCCTCTTCGATCACCTCGGGTCCGACACCATCACCCGGAATCGTTGGTATCTTGTAGAGCATGCCGGAGTATAGGTTGGATGTGCGTATAATATTATGCCTCTATCCATTCAGGATAATACCCACTCATCGCCTCCTCCTCTTTTTCAACATCTCTGAAACCCTCTTGAAAGTCTCTTCATCGATTATCCCCTCATGCTCCCCATCAAATACCTCCTCTCCCCACTTTACACGACCGAGATAAGTCTCGTTGGTGAGAATCCTGTATACAAGCGATCTGGGGAGATTGAATCTTCTTGAGATCCTGAGTGTGGAGTTTCCCCGTAAATATGCCCTGTAGATATCCCTCACAACCTCGGCCTCTTCCTCCACCACAACCAGTTTCTTATCCTCGATACGGTAGCCAAACGGTGGCTTGTACTGGACATATCCGTCCTTTGCCCTCTTGTCCATCCCGAAGATAACTCGCTGACGTATGATATCCCGTTCAAACTCGGCAAATGCACCTATGATGTGAAACATCAGTTTCCCAACGGGAGTGGTTGTGTCTATCTGCTCTGTGAGGCTCACAAAATCTACCCCATAGCTTCTGAGCTCATCGATAGTAAGGATGATATCCCGCAGGGATCTGCTTAACCTGTCAAGCTTGTAAACAAGCAGGACATCAATGAGATCGTTCTTGCAGTCTTTTATCAGCTTCTGAAGCTGTGGGCGATTCAGTGTACTTCCACTCACCCCGGCATCGACGTATTCCCCCACAACTGTCCAGTCGTTGAATTTACAGTACTCCTCAAGCTTCTGTTTCTGGGCGGCGAGGCTGACACCTGTTGAGGCTTGCTCCTCTGTACTCACTCGCATGTACAAACCCACTCTTTTTTGTTCCATTAGGTACACCTTTCGGGACAATGATTATAACTTTTGTGCAGGATCTGATGGTTGTGAAGATAAAATTTAAAAATAATATTAATAATATTTAAAATATTTATATATAAAACATTATGCTTTAAATGAAATGTTTACAAAATAATAACCTATACAAAGTATCTATTAAAGTATAACTAATTTAATGTATATTTAATAATGCAAGAATGTGAGGTGCAAAAGTGGACAGTTAGAGAAACCCCTTCGAAAACATTTATAACACATCCTGCTATAATCCAACCTATGGCAAGAAAACCAGGGCGTATGTACAGGAACTTAAAGGGGCCTGCCTATACGAGAAGAGAGTATATGGGAGGAGTTCCAGGGAGTAAAGTTGTACATTTTGATATGGGAAATCTGAAAGAAGAGTTTCCGGTGGCAGTCTCGATTGTTGCAAAGGAATCATGTCAGATAAGGCACAATGCAATTGAAGCAGCCCGTATTACTGCAAACAAATGCCTTATGGAGCTTGGCCGTCTAAATTACCACTTTAAGATCTTCATATATCCCCATCATGTCCTGAGAGAGAATAAACAGGCAACAGGTGCAGGTGCAGATCGTGTTTCCCAGGGTATGAGACGGGCGTTTGGGAAAGCAGTCGGAACGGCAGCTCGTGTGAAGCGGGGGCAGAGGCTCATGATGGTGGAGGTTGAACCCAAAAATTTCTTAAAAGCGAAAGAGTCACTCAGAAAAGCCGGAAACAAACTCCCAACTCCGGTATCCTACGTGATAGAGAGGGGTGCAGAACTGATAAAGTGACCCCTTGCATCGCCCCGGTGGCTCAGCTGGCAGAGCGAGTGACTTGTAATCACTAGGTCGGGGGTTCAAATCCCCCCCGGGGCTTGTTTTAGCCATATCATAATGTTCAGGGCGAGGTTCAAGGAGATATGAAGGACTAGATCCCAACATGAAGGGGCTGCTCTTTAATGTGGTAAGGAAACTCCCTCATTTGTATTATCTGCAATAAATTTCTCTGTTATCTGAAATTTTTTCGCCTCATATCTCTTCCTCCAATAAACTTTCCATCATCAAAACAAAGTTACCAAAGATGATATCATCGCATTTCCTGTAGAAAGCCTGCTTTGGAGTTTCAAGCTCATCAAAATTGAGGCTCATATGGGGGCCTATCCTGTTATACCAGTCAACAAACTCTTGAATGCTATCAAAATCATCCCTGTGTCTGTTATAGGTATCAAACCACTTCTCCATTTTACCATTGCTCTGGGGATGATTGTACTTACACAATGTCTGCTTTATTCCTCTCTGTTTGCAATATTCCTCGAATGAGTGTTTTGCCTCTCCTTTCTTATCTCTCCTGTTGGCATAGAATTGTGAGCCATGATCAGTAATTACTTCTCTGATGGGAGTTATGTGCAGGTATTTCCTGTATGCTTCATCCAAGAGCTTGATTGAGCTCTCAGCGATGGCATCATCCAGAAGAGCACAAACCCATCTTCCATATTTTTCGTTGAAGAACCAGTCCATATGCACCGCGCTGAGACTGTGTGATCTCTCTTATCTTCCTTCTTTTGCGAAGGTACTTTCCTATTACTCTTGCACCCCCTCCGATCTTCTTCTTTGCTGAACTCTTCTCCTGCTGATCTTGAATTGATCAGCAACCAATTGGGTGTTCATTCTATAGTTTATTACACGGAGGGCGATGCGTCGATGGTCATCCCTGGTAAGCCTCATGTGAAGCTCTCTGAGCGGGGTACTCAATTTATTGCAGATGTACAACATAAAAGAAGAACATAAAAGGTTAAAAACTATGAGAGGTTTGTAGAAATGGATTCAATTGGCGTGGCAGGTGGACCTCATGGATAATCTCTCATTCGCGTATATTTATATACTACTTCGTCCCTATTTTTCATTAATTCCAGATAAAACTTGACGAATTTTGATATCATGATCGATGATAAAGACCGGAAGATCGTCGAGATACTGATGAAAAATGCGAGGGCATCCTTTACAGAGATAGCAGATGCACTCGGTCTGAGTGAGTCGACGATAAGAAAGCGGGTGAGGCAACTTGAGGAGAGCGGGGTGATCAGGAGGTATACCACTATTATTGACCCTGCAAAGCTTGGATACAACACAGTCGCGATAGTCGGGCTTGATGTTGAACCATCCCAGTTTCTGGAAGCAGCAGATGCGATGAGCAGGCTCGATGAGGTGAGATGGGTTGCGACATCCACGGGGGACCATATGATCATGGCTGAGATATGGACCAGGGATGGAAAAGAACTTGGCAGATTGATATCAGAGAAGATCGGAAGGATAGAGGGGGTTCATCGTATCTGTCCTGCGATTATCCTCGAGATGATTAAAGGTTGATCCGAAATTCGTACTTTTTTTGCAGATTTCAACGAGTTTCTTTCCCAAAACTTTATATACTCCTGGTGATGTATTGACTGTTAGATCCTTATATCGTAAATAGGTGGTGAGGTATGGGAGAGATAGATGAACTGCTTGAGAAGACGTTCAGGGGAGAGACATCGGAGGTAGGACTCTACCTTGCGATGGCAAGACAGGCTGAGCGAGAAGGACACTACGAACGTGGTTGTTTACCTCAGGCAACTCGCGATGGAAGAGGCGGCACATGCTGCAAGAGCAGCTGAGCTTCTTGGTATGGTTGGAAAGATGAAAGATGAGATCGAAAAGATGGTTGAAGGTGAAAGAAACGCTGATTCAGGCAAAATGGAGGCAGCCAGGATTGCAAGGGAGGAGGGAAATGAGGATCTGCCAGATTCTTCGAGGAGGCAGCAAAAGATGAGGCACGGCATAGAGCAGGGCTTGAAGGAATCCTGAAGCGGTTCGAGGCACATGGGTGGTAGGATAAAACTTCTTGGAATCTCAGCAAGCCCACGCAAGGCTGCAACCGATTATATCGTGAGAGAGGCATTACGCTATGCCGGAGATATCACAGAGGTTGAGGTCGAGTACTTCTCGGTTCGTGGCAAAGATCTTAACTTCTGCATCCACTGCGATCATTGCATAAAAACAGGTGAGTGCGTTCACAGAGACGGGATGCTTGAACTCTACCCTCTTCTCCTCTGGGCTGATGCAATTATCATCGGAACCCCGGTCTATCAGGGAACTGTCAGTGGTCAGGCAAAGGTTCTTATGGATCGATGCAGGGCACTTGTTGCAAGGGATATTCATGCCCTCAAAGGTAAGGCTGGAGCTGCTGTTGCAGTAGGGGGAGACAGATCAGGTGGTCAGGAGATCGCAATAAGGATAATCATCGACTTTTTCATCATAAACGAGATGATACCGGTTGGAGGTGGAGCATTCGGGGCAAATCTCGGTGCATCGATATGGTCAAAGGATAAGAGGGAGGAAGGGGCAAGGGAAGACAGAGAGGGGTTGAAGAGCCTGTATAAGACCGTGGCTCGCCTGATAGAGGTTGCATCAGGGCATGCATGAGAAGGTTAGAGTCAATCCTGGAAGGTGCAACGGCTGTGGGGAATGCCTCGTCCACTGTCCCAAAGGCCCAAGAATCTTTAAAATCGTTGATAGAGATGATAGAAAGGTCTGTATCGTCATGGATGCAAGCTTCTGTCTTGGATGCACCAGTTGTCTCACACGCTGCAGAAATGCTGCGATTGAGCTCTGGAAAGGTGGTTGAATACAAATGTATTTATACATAAAATTTGTTATAGATTGAGGAAGGTAGATGGTATGGATAAGTGGGAGTGCACAGCATGTGGATATATCTATGATCCAGCGGTTGGAGATCCTGATAGCGGGATCCCGCCAGGTACAGTATTTGAGGATCTCCCGGATGACTGGATCTGCCCGATGTGCGGGGTCGGGAAGGACGAGTTCAGGAGGGTTGAGTAGAATGCCAGATGCAGATCCAATTGCAATTGGCGCACCGAGACATAATGGTAATATTCCCGGTCAGGTGAGAACGGTTCTCTCCATGATGAAGGATCTGGACCTCAGAGGAAAACCTTCAGCAGCCTTTGGCTCCTATGGGTTAAGTGGAGAGGCACCTATGATCGCAGATGAGCTTCGCTTGATGAGGATGGATGCTTGAATGGGGGGTATGGGTAAGGTTGGGGTATCACCCTGGGTTTCTCGTATCATGCTCATACCTTCATGGTGTGAGAAAAGGTAGCAGGAGGTGAAAAATATGGTGTTTCACAGGAGATGGATATGGGATCCCTTCGAGGAACTGAGGAGGATGCAGGAGTGGATGGATCGGGTATTTGGAGAGTTATACGAGGAGACAAGGCTTCTTCCAGCACCTGGGGAGGAGGTTGAAAGAACTGCGGTCCCGTCTGTGGATCTGATCGATAAAGACGATAAGCTTCTGCTTAAGGCAGATATGCCAGGGATATCGAAGGATGATATCAAGGTTGAGATCAAAGGAGATCGGATAGAGATCTCTGCAGAGGCAAAGAAGGAGGAGGAAGAGAAGGAAGAGGGATATATCAGGAGAGAACGGAGATACACCAGATACTACAGATCGATCCCGCTTCCTGAGAAGGTTGATCCAGAGAAGGTTGAGGCATCCTTCAAGGATGGGGTACTCTCGATAGAGATGCCGAAGGTTGAGGCAAAAGAAGTTAAGAGGATTGAGGTGAAATGATCCTCTCTTCTTTATTTTTTGAAGGTAAGAGTATGAAATCTCTACTGATCTTTCACCTGAGATTGGTGGGTTAAAAGGTTGAGGTTAACATGACAGGAGAATATGAAGGAAGGGAGAATTTGAGTGAAGAAACGAAGGATCTTGAGCGTGCAAGACAGTCGCTCATCGAGGAGCTTGAGGCGATAAACTGGTATCAGGAGCGGATTGATGCAACCAGAAACGAGGAGCTCAGGAGAATTTTAGAGCATAACCGTGATGAGGAGAAGGAACATGTGGCGATGCTGATCGAGTGGATCAGAAAGAACGACAGCACGCAGGATCGGATGTTTGAAGAGCATGATTAGGAGGTTGAGATGAATGTTTGGAGATCTTGTAAACCCCCCTGATAGGGAGGGGAAAGAGAAGCATGTGCCTGTGATCGTGGCACCGGATCGGGTGAAGAAGGGTGAGTGGTTTGACGTGGAGGTAATCGTGGGGAAGGAAATGATGGCACACCCCAACACGCTGGAGCACCATATAGAGGGTATATCGATCTTTTACAAGGAAGACGGGAATAAACCGGTCTACAGGGTTGCAGACCTCACAGCATTCCCGGTCCATGCAGATTCCAGAATAAGGCTCAGGATGCGGGTTGATAGTGCCGGATACATCCATGCACTATCCAGCTGTAACATCCACGGGCTCTGGGAGTCTGAGAAAAGGATAGAGGTCAAATGAGGTATCCGGATGGAGGAAGAAATTGAGACTGCTCAGGGTCTCCCGCTTATCGGAGATCCTGCACCGGATTTCGAGGCGGTGACGACGTTCGGGAAGATCAGGCTCAAGGACTATCGTGGTAGCTGGCTTATATTATTCTCGCATCCTGCAGACTTCACACCGGTCTGCACGACCGAATTTATCGCGTTTACCGAAATATACGAGGAGTTCAAGAAGCGAAATACAGAGCTTTTAGGGCTTTCTGTTGACAGTATCTCATCACATATCGCATGGATCAGAAATATCGAGGAGAAGCTCGGTGTGAAAATACCGTTCCCGATAATAGCAGATCTGAACAGGGAAGTAGCCAAGAAGTATGGGATGATCCATCCTGGATCAAGCAGGACTGAAACCGTGAGATGTGTCTTTATAATCGATCCGGAGGGAATACTGAGGGCGATACTCTACTACCCGCTCACAAACGGGCGGAATATGGATGAGATACTGAGGCTCCTTGATGCAATCCAGACATCTGATGAGCATAAGGTTGCAACACCTGCAAACTGGAGACCAGGGGATAAGGTCGTTGTACCACCGCCAAATACACAGGAGATGGCAGAAGAGCGGATGAAGGAAGGTTACGAGTGTGTTGACTGGTATCTCTGCAAAAGGAGTCTATGAGGAGGAATAAGGTGAAGGTAAAGGTCTACACCACCCCCGCCTGTCCCTTTTGCGAGATGGCAAAGAACTTTCTCAAGGATGCAGGCGTGGAATTTGAAGATGTTGACGTATCAAAAGATCCGGATGCAGCAGAAGAGATGGTCAGAAAGAGCGGGAAGATGCTTATCCCACAGATTGAGATCGGGGATACGATAATTGTTGGATTTGATGAGAAGGCAATAAAGCGGGAGCTTGGGATCGATGTATGATTGTATCAGGAAAGGTACCAAGAAAACTCGGCATCCCTTGGGAGGATGAGTATCTTGGAATGGGTGTTACATCCTGTGCTACCTGTGATGGTCCTTTATTTGCAGGCAAAAAAGTTGCTGTGATTGAAGGAGGAAATTCAGCCCTCGATGCAGCGATACAGATGACAAAGATTGCAGCGTGGGTTTATTTGATAAACGTTAACCCGGTACTTCGCGGAGATGCTGTGATGCGAGAGAAGGTTGAAGGGGCCCCAATGTTACCATCATGAATTCATTCGAGACGCTTGAGATACTGGGGGATGTCTTCGTGAAGGGCATGAGAGTGAGGGATAGAGTAACAGATGAAGAGAAAGTTCTTGATGTGGAAGGTGTATTCGTTGAGATCGGCTCTATTCCCTCATCAGACTTTTCAAAAGGTCTTGTTGAGTTGAATGAACTCGGGGAGGTCGTAATAGATCGCAGAAACCAAACATCTAAAGAAGGAATCTTTGCAGCAGGTGATGTTACGGACGTAATCGAGAAGCAGGTGATAATTGCAGCAGGAGAGGGTGCAAAGGCACTTTTGGGGTGGATGAGTATCTCAACAGGAAGAGATGAATAAAATGGCTGGAGGGAGGAGGAAGGTCATAATCTCGGTCGAAGGGATGAGCTGTGCGACCTGCGCGCAGACGATAGAGAAGGCGTTTAAGAAGCGAGAGGGGATTGAGGAAGTTGAGGGTGAAAAGAGGGCAAGAGAAGCAGAGGTTACAAAAAAGAAGTATCTTTTCCTCTTCAGCCTCTCCTTAAGCATACCGATACTTGTAATCAGCATGTTTATCGGGGATTTTCCGTACAAGTCCCTTCTTCTTTTTATCCTGACAACTCCTGTCCAGTTTATCGCAGGATACGGGTTTTACAAAGGTGCATACGGTGCACTTAAGAACAGAAGCGCTGATATGAACCTGCTTGTTGCACTTGGAACATCCGCTGCCTACTTTTACAGCACGGCTGCAACGTTCTTCCCTGATATTGTAGGAAGGGAAGTTTACTTTGAGACTGCAGCACTTCTTATCACATTCATCCTTCTTGGGAGGTATCTTGAGGCTGTTGCCAGGGGTAAGACGAGTGGGGCTGTCAGGAAACTCCTTGAGATAAAGCCTGCGTTTGCGACCGTTTTAAGGGATGGAAAGGAGATGACAATCCCTGCAGATGAGGTCATGGTGGGGGATGTTATAAGGGTTAGACCCGGTGAGCGAATCCCGGCTGATGGAGTCGTTATTGAAGGATACTCCTCTGTGGATGAGTCGATGATAACAGGTGAACCGATCCCTGTTGAGAAGAGGGCAGGGGAGGAGGTAATAGGGGGTACGATCAATAAAACCGGGAGTTTTCTCTTTGAGGCAAAACGAGTCGGGAAGGATACGACCCTATCACAGATCATAAGGCTTGTTGAGGAGGCACAGGGATCAAAAGCTCCGATCCAGCGGTTTGCAGACCAGGTTGCATCCTATTTTGTCCCTGCTGTCATGGTCGGAACGGCAAGGGGGCAGAGAACGGGATTTTGATAAAGGGTGGTGAGGTGCTTGAGAGGGCACACAAGGTTGATACCGTGGTACTTGATAAGACAGGGACACTCACTGGGTGAGCCTGAGGTTGTTGATATCCTTGGTTTTGACCATGATGAAAGGGAAGTCCTTGGGCTTGCAGCATCAGCAGAGATTAGATCAGAGCATCCACTTGCAGATGCGATCATAAAACATGCAAAATCAGAAGGGGTTGAGATAAAGGAGCCAGAAAGGTTTGAGGCACTACCAAGGATGGGTGTCAAGGCTGAAATTCAGGATGAAGAGATCCTTCTTGGGAACAGGCGTCTTGTGAAGGAGATGAACGTTGATATATCCGGGCTTGAAGGCTCTATCTCAAGGCTTGAAGAGGAAGGGAAGACGGTTATGATCGTTGCATTCAAGAGAAGGGCTACTGGTCTTCTTGCACTCTCTGATAAGCTAAAGGAAGCTAAAGGCTTCTGCAGGGGATGCTGTTTTGGAGCTAAAAAAGGGGGCATTGATATCATGATGCTTACAGGAGATAATGAACGTACGGCAAAGGCTATAGGGAGAGAGGTCGGGAAGACCGGGTCATAGCAGAGGTTCTTCCTCAAAGAAAGGCAGAGGAGGTAAAGAAGCTTCAGAAGGAGGGGAGAGTTGTTGCGTTTGTTGGAGATGGTATAAACGACGCTCCTGCACTTGTCGAGGCTGATATCGGAATTGCGATAGGGGCTGGAAGTGATGTTGCACTTGAGAGTGCAGATATCATCCTTATGAGAAGTGATCTCAGGGATGTCGTTGCTTCGATTGAGCTTAGCAGGCGTACGATGAGAAAGATCAGAGAGAATATGTTCTGGGCACTTGTTTATAACAGTCTCGGGATTCCGATTGCAGCAGGTGTTCTATATCCATCGATGGGTCTTCTCTTAAGGCCTGAGATCGCTGCATTTGCGATGGCAATGAGCTCTGTATCTGTTGTCTCAAATTCACTTCTCTTAAAGCGTGTTAAGATAAAACAGGAGGTTTAGAATATGGTTGTTGAGCTTAAAGAAGGTGTTTACTGGGTTGGTGCTGTCGACTGGGCAGCAAGGGAGTTTCACGATTATGTGATCCCCGCGGGAACGACATACAACGCGTACCTGATCGTTGATGAGAAGGTCGCACTGATAGACACTGTGAAGCACGGATTTCTCGATGAGCTTATGATGCGAATCGAGAAGATAATCGAGCCTGAGAGGATCGATTATGTGATCTCAAACCACGGCGAGATGGATCATTCAGGCGTGCTTCCCTGGGTTATGAACCGTGTGAGCAAGGATGCAACAGTTGTAACCTCAATGAAAGGGGAAGAGAGTCTCAGGAAGTACTATCGCCACAACTGGAATCTGATGACGGTAAAAGCAGGCGATGAGATCTCGCTTGGGAAGAAGACACTGACATTCCTGCCTGTTCCGATGCTTCACTGGCCAGATAGCATGATGACATATCTCAGGGAAGATAAGATCCTCTTCTCAAATGATGCATTTGGACAGCATCTGGCATCACACGAGCGGTTTGATGATGAGGTCGATCCTGACGAACTCATGGAGTATGTCAGATCCTACTTTGCAAACATCCTGATGCCGTTCTCTGATCTCATTATAAGGAAACTCGATGAGATCTCAAAGCTAAACCTTCCAATCGATATGATCGCACCATCCCACGGTCTCATCTGGCGAAAGAAACCAGAATCGATCATAAAAGAATACATACGGCTTGCAGAAGGTAAGACTGAGAGAAGGGCTGTGATCATCTATGACACGATGTGGCACTCAACAGAGAAGATGGCGGTTGCAATCGCAGAGGGGATAGCAGATGAGGGTGTGAAGGCTGAGATTGTGAAGCTCAGAAGTGCTCATATCAGTGAGGCTGTTACAAAGGTGCTCGGAGCAGGGGCGCTTGTTGTGGGATCGCCAACGCTCAATAACGGCGTCTTTCCCACGGTTGCAGGGTTTATGGCATATCTCGAGGGTTTGAAACCGAAGGTCAAGAAAGGAGGTGTCTTTGGATCATACGGCTGGGCAGGTGGTGCAGTGAAGAAGCTTCAGGCACAGCTTGAAGCGATGGGGATTGAGATAATCGAGGACGGGCTTGAGATCAAGTTTCTGCCTGACCCAGACGATATAAAGAGCTGTATTGAGTTTGGAAAGTTGATTGGAAGGAGTGTAAAGGAGGGATTTGAATGAGTGAAAGGTTGAATGAGCTTTTGAATGAGGCTATAGCCCGTGAGATTCTGGTATTTCAGGAGGGTTAAATGGCTAAATGGGAGTACAGGTTGACAAGGGATCGCGTTAAGCTCAGGGAGCCGGTCATAGAGTGTGACAGGAAGGGGATCTGCATCGTCCATGAGCCGAGTGAGGATGAACTGCTACAGATCCTGAACAGAGAAGGCGAAGATGGGTGGGAGCTTGTTGAGATCGGGTATCACCAGGGCGAGATTGTGGGGGTATGGAAGCGGGAAAAGGAGGGGTGATATGTATCTAATTAAAGCGAAAAGGAGGTGATAATATGACATGGTGGAAGTGCTCAGAGTGTGGGTACACATTTGAGGCAGATGCCCCGCCAGAGAGGTGTCCGTCCTGCAACGAAGCCTGTACATTCACGGATGTTACATGCTACATCCCTGAGTGTGGTGGGGAAGTTGGCGGACATCCGGATGAGAGGCTATAGGAGGTGTGAAAATCTCAAAAGTGCTTGTTGTATACTACACAAGAACCGGAAACACCGGGAAGATGGCAAAAGCAATCGCAGAAGGGGCTGAGTCTGCAGGGGCAGAAGCCGTCCTTAAATCGGTCTATTCGGTGAAAAATGAGGACATTCTCGAAGCAGACGCGATAATAGCTGGATCACCAACCCAGAACAAGCGCGTACCATCGAAGATGATGGCATTTATCAACGATATGAAGGATCTTGAGCTTGATGGTAAGATCGGTGCAGCATTTGGATCGTATGGTTGGAGCGGTGAGGCGGTCGGGATACTGAATGATGAGCTTGAGAAGCTTGGAATCAAGCTTGTGAGTAAGGGGATTCGTGTTAGGAGAGAGCCGGGTGAGGCAGATCTTAGGGATCTGAAGGAGCTTGGGAGAAAGGTTGCAGAGGTAGCTGGATGAGCAATTTCAGAAAAGAGATCTCTCTGATACGAGGGAAAATCCCAAAACAGAGAATAGCGATTGAGCCGGTACTGGTTGTATGCTACAGGGTGAATGGGAAGCCGGGTGCTGATGTGATTGCTTCCAGAAACAGAAAACCTTAAAGAACCCCTCAAATTAGATGATCCCATCGAGATTGCAGCATTCAACCGATACAGAGGAGGTGAGAGTGAATGAGAGAGAAGGTCGAGGCGGTCATAAAGCAGATCAGGCCATTTCTTCAGGCAGAGGGCGGAGACGTCGAGCTTGTGGATGTTGATGAGAAGGGTGTTGTGAAGGTCAGGCTCCAGGGAGCATGTGCCGGGTGCATCTTCTCACAGATGACCCTTGCAAATGTTATCGAGCAGCGGATAAGGGAGGCTGTGCCTGAGATCGACCATGTGGAGGCTGTCTGATGCTTGAGATACAGAACCTCTCTGTTGATGTTGGGGGAAAGCGTATCCTCAATGATCTCAACCTCCACATCGGGGATGGAGAGGTTCATGTTCTCTTCGGTGCAAATGGATCCGGGAAGACGACGCTGTTTATGACAATCCTCGGGTTCCCGGACTACAGGGTTGTTGAGGGCAGGATATACTTCAGGGGTATCGATATAACCGGGCTTGATACCACCGAGCGGGTCAGGCTCGGTATGGGCGTATCCTTCCAGCACCCACCTGAGATCCGGGGTGTCAAGCTCCGGGAGGTTGTAGGGCTTTTGCTTGCAAGAAGCGGTGGCGGAGATCCACTCCTGCTTGCCCGGCGGCTCAACCTCTCGGAGGAGTTTCTCGAGCGGGATCTGAACCTTGGATTTTCAGGGGGAGAGGTAAAGCGCTCCGAGATACTCCAGCTTCTTGCACAGAACCCGGAGTTTTACATGTTCGATGAGCCTGATTCCGGTGTTGATCTTGAGAATGTTGAGCTTATCGGCAGGGTAATGAGTGAGATGTTAGAGAGGGATAAGAGACCGAGTGAGAGGAGAAAGTCTGCCCTCATCATCACGCACATCGGATACATCTTGAACTACATAAAGGCAGACAGGGCCCATGTGATGCTTGATGGCAGGATCGCATGCTCAGGTATGCCTGATGAGATATACAACCACATCCTGAAGGAGGGGTTTGAGGAGTGTGTGAGAAGGTGTGGAGGGGATAGATGTGAGAGGTGAAGAGGAGATCGAGATCGAGTCCTTCGATCTTGAGGGAGGTGAGCATGACCCGATATCCGGGCTTGATGAGCTGAGTGAGTATGAAAAGGAGCTTCTTGCAGCAGGGATAGACCCGCAGGAGCGGGAGCGTTCAGGATCATTCTTACAGCAGGATCACTCGGTGGTACTTGCAAGGTCACTTCTCCCGGGGCTTGAGGTCATGGGTACAGATGACGCCCTGAGAAGGTACCCATGGCTTGAGGACTACAGCTGGAAGCTTATTCCAAGGGACAGGGACCGCTTCACCCGGGAGGTCGCAGAGCGACCGACCCACGGGTATTTCATAAGGGCTGAGAGGGATGCAAGGATCACACTCCCCCTCCAGTCATGCCTCTTCATATCAAAGGATAAGATCAGGCAGAATGTTCACAACATCATAATCGCTGAGGAGAACTCAGAGCTTCATATAATAACAGGATGCACGGTCTCACACCGCGTAAGCTCAGCTCTGCATCTCGGAATATCAGAGTTTTATGTGAAACCTGGTGCAAAGATCACATTCACGATGGTTCACAACTGGGCAGGCGGGGTGGATGTGAGGCCAAGAAGCGCGGTCCTCGTTGAGGATGGAGGTGTCTTTATCAGCAACTACATCGTGATGACCCCTGTCAGATCACTCCAGATGTATCCAACCGCTTACTGTCTGGGCAGGGGTTCGGTAGCGACGTTCCAGTCGATCGTGTATGCTTCATCCCATTCTAACATCGATATGGGCTCCCGTATCGTCTTTAAGGGTAGAGGGAGCAGGGGGGATATCGTATCAAGGGTGATTGCAACAGACCATGCAAAGGTCATCGCGAAGGGTGATCTCGTTGGTGAGGCAGATGATGTCAAGGGGCACCTTGAGTGCAGGGGGCTCATGCTATCTGATACCTCCGTCATCGAGTCGGTACCTGAGCTCAAGGCACGAAGGAGAAACATCGACCTCTCCCATGAGGCAGCGGTCGGTAAGATCGCGGAGGAGGAGATAAGGTACCTGATGGCAAGGGGGTTCAGTGAGGATGAGGCTGTCGGTATGATCATCCGTGGATTCCTGAGCCTTGAGATAAAGGGACTTCCTGAAGGTTTAGCCCGTGAGACGAAGCGCATGTTCGATATGACGCTTGAGAAGGTGATGTAGTTTGAGGATTGCATGGGGGATTACTGGATCCGGAGATAAGATGACAGAGGTCGTTGAGCTTATGGAGAGATTGAAAGAGAAGTACAGCCTTGATATAATCCCCTATGCATCCAGGCAGGGTGAAGTTGTCTTAAAGTACTACAAGCTCCTGAGAAGGGTGAAGGAGATATTTCCAGGATATAAGGTTGAACGGAATGCGAATTCACCATTTCTCGCGGCAAAGCTCCAGATGGGGGAGTTTGATTGCTTTATAATTGCTCCTGCAACTGCAAACACCGTTGCAAAGATTGCACACGGGATCGCAGATACACTGATATCAAACGCAGCTGCCCAGGCGATGAAAGCTGAGGTTCCTGTATATATCTTCCCGGTTGATCAAAAGGTCGGGGAAGTCATAACAACACTACCCAACGGCAAGAAGATGAAGATCAGGGTGAGGGAGGAGGATGTGAGAAATGTTGAGACCCTGCGGAAGATGCGTGGTATTACAGTCCTGAGTACACTTGATGAGATTGAGGAGGTTATAAAGGGTGGAAAATGATGATGTGGAAAGCATCCCCTGGGATGAGGCACAGCTGAGGAAGATAAAGAAGCATCCATGCTTCAGCAAAGAAGCTCTACATCTTTTCGGGAGAATTCACCTCCCTGTTGCGCCGAGATGCAATATCCAGTGTAACTACTGCGTTCGCAGATTTGACTGTGTGAATGAGTCAAGACCTGGTGTTACAAGCCGGGTGCTTGACCCTGAGGAGGCAGTTGAGAGGGTGAGGGAGGTTCTCAAGGAGCACCACTACATAAAGGTGGCGGGTATTGCAGGACCGGGCGAACCGTTATTCAACGAGGCGACATTTGAGACTTTCCGGCTATTAAAGGAGGAGTTTCCCCACCTTCTTCGGTGTGTGAGTACGAACGGTCTTCTTCTACCAGAACGAATCGACGACCTCTATGAGCTTGGTGTAAGTACCATAACCGTCACGCTCAACGCGATTGACCCTGAGGTTGGAGAGAAGATATACTCCTGGGTTGAGTATAATGAAAAGAGGTATGAGGGAAGGGAGGCCGCGGAAATACTCCTTCAAAACCAGCTAAAGGGAATAAAGGAAGCTCTGTCAAGGAAGATCATCGTCAAGGTGAACACAGTCCTGATTCCTGGTATAAATGACGCACATATTCTTGAGATCGCAAGAACGATCGGCGAGATGGGTGTTTTCCTCCAGAATATAATCCCACTTATCCCGCAATATAAATTCAAGGATATCCCTGCACCCACGAAGGAAGAGAAAAGGCGGGTCCAGGATGAATGCGGCCGTTATGTAAGGCAGATGACCCACTGCAGGCAGTGCAGGGCGGATGCTGCGGGAAAGCTTGGAAAGGACATAAAGACATGAATCTCCTGAGCTAACCCATTCATCCTGGATAAGGATGCTGGTGGCACGATGTATGGGTGGGTAAATTTTATATAAAGAAAGTACAAAGTTGTTTGAGTTAAAGGGTGTGGAGCACCTTGGAGATGAAAAATCCATTCAAAGATCGGGGCAGGATGCTGAGTCTCGTATATGGTATTCTTGTTGCGTTAACGTTCACCATCGCACTTTACATCCGTTGTTTACCAAAATCAAGCGTTTTTGGCGGGGGTTTTGTCAGGTTTGGCGGTAATGATCCCTGGTACAATATGCGGATCGTTGAAAATACGCTTTCACACTTTCCACACCGGATCAACTTTGATGCCTACACGTACTTCCCCCATGGTCAGTACCATCCATTTGCATTTCTCTTTGACCAGATACTCGCGTTCATCATATGGGTTGCAGGTCTTGGCGCACCATCTCAGCACCTGGCAGAGGTAATCGGTGCGTATTACCCTGCGGTGCTCGGTGCACTGACCGTTATACCGGTATATATAATCGGGAAGGAGATATACAACCGGAATGTTGGTATTCTCTCAGCGGCACTTCTTGCAGTTCTTCCGGGGCAGTTTCTATCACGATCCCTCCTCGGTTTTACAGATCACCACGTGATGGAGACACTTCTTGCAACCTGGGTGATCGCATTCTTTGTGATCACCGTCAAATCTGCGCAGAATCAGGTCACACTTGATGAGATCCTGAACAGGGAATGGGCAAGGCTCAGGAAGCCAGTACTCTACTCGACCCTCACCGGTATCATGCTCGGGTCCTACATCCTGGCATGGAAGGGTGGTGCGTTATATGTCCTTGTGATGGTGGTTTATGCCCTGATTCAGGCTGTGGTGGATCACATGAGGGGAAGAGATACAGCATGGCTTGTTGCTGTTACCGTTCCGGCGTTTCTTGTTGTTTCTTTTATGATCACACCCTTCCTCCACCCATCAACGATCGACATGCGGACGCTTCTTGCAGTTCTGGTCTCAATTATCGGGGTGATTGGCGTTGTGGGAATCTCACTGATTCTTAGGAGCAAGCAGATTGAAAGAGCGGCATATCCATTCACCTTAATCATCTCTGCAGGGCTCGGGCTTTTTGTCTTCAGTATCATCGCCCCGGATACCTATCACTCAATGACCGGGATGTTCTCAATCTTCTTACCCGGGGCAGGTGCCCTCACCGTGGCAGAGATTCACCCGATGACGATGGATGAGGCATGGACGTGGTTCACAACCTCGTTTTTCATCGCTTTTGGAGGTATTTTCTGGGCTGGATATAATGTAGCAAGGAGATTCAGGGCCGAAGAGCTTCTATTCGTTGTTTGGAGTATTATAATGCTTTTAGCATGCCGGGTTCCAATCATAAATGGTGGTCAGAACAGGTTTGCTGCATACTACGCGATCAATGTCGCGCTTTTAACCGGGTTTCTTCTATGGAAGTTCATCGAGTTCGGGGCATTATCAGATGAGAGGGAGCCTGTGAAGGAGCGGACAAAGAGGCGACATAAGCAGGAGGAAAGGGAGAGCTTGGGCTTAAAGCGATACATAAACCTCGATCTCATCCTCATATCAATCATCATCTTTGCTGTCGTATTTTATCCCCCGCTCTTCACACCCCGCACCGGCGCACTTGCATATGCTAAGTTTTCAGGAGGACCCTCAGATGACTGGTATTACTCCCTGATGTGGATGCGAAATAATACACCGGATGTTGCAACAGATGGCTTCAACTACTCCACCCTTTATGAGGATATTCCCCGGGGTGAGGACTACCCATACCCACCAAACGCGTATGGTATCATGAGCTGGTGGGACTATGGCCACTGGATCACAAGAATCGCCCACAGAATACCGATCGCAAACCCCTTCCAGGCCGGAATCGGAGGACCCTATCAGGGAAATCGACCCGGAGCATGCGTCTTCTTCATCACCCGGAATGAGACCCGGGCCAACGAGGTTATGGATGCTCTTGGCGGGAGATATGTGATCTCAGACTTTATGATGGCAGATGCATGGAACGCGGTCTATAACAAGTTCGGGGCGATGACCGTCTGGGCAGATGATACAGGTGGGTATTACGGTAGAATGATGACTGAAAATGGAACGTACCGGACAGTCCTGACGCGTAAGTACTACTCGACGATGATAGCACGTCTTCACATCCTGGATGGGAGGGGGCTTGGGGATGCGATTGAACCACTAAGGCATTATCGTCTGATCCATGAGTCAAGGAGTTTAATGCCGATTGAGGTTGAGGGTCAGCCGGTGAGGTTTGTGAAGATCTTTGAGTATGTGAAAGGAGCGAATCTAATTGTAACACCGGGTTTTGGGTCAAACGCGACAAATGCAACAGTTTCAGTTGAGATAATGACAAATCAGGGACGGTACTTCAACTACACACAGACTGCAAGACTCTCTGAGGATGGGAAGTTCCACTTCACACTCCCATACTCAACAGAAGGGCCACTCCCTGGTGAGACCCGGTTTGATACGATGCCCACGGGTCCATACCTGCTTGAGGTTGGGGGTGTGGTACGGGAGGTCCATATCACGGAGCGAGACGTTCTTGAGGGGAAAACCCTTGAGTTAAGCCTGTGATCTCCACTCTATCACCTTTTTTCAGGCCACACCTTCTGATTGTACCGGCTGGAAGCTCAACCGCAAATGAGACCGGAACCCGGGATGATCTGTAACCGATAAAGGGTTTCAGGGTTGTAAGATCGAGAATCCGCATTGATTCATCCAGAAATAAGAGGTCGATCGGGAAAAGGACAAAGAGCATGTGTATCCTGATGATAGCAGGCCTTTCAAACAGAAAGATGAGGGCGGTATCTGCAAACAAACGTCTCAGCATCAGACCCCGTACTTTCTTGAGGAAGGTGTCTGCAAGCTCAACCCGGTGAGCGATGATCCCCCCTCCCTCTTTCAGTATCATACATTAATCGCCTCCACCGCACCGAACCCTCCTATCATCGAGGCTGTCCCTTTTACTGTGAGAATTGAACTCACAGCACCGATCCACATCATTATCACAAAGTGAAGTGTGGCACCCCTGATATCCCCACCCTCAACGATCCGTATCATGATCGAGGATGCGAGTGAGTGTCCGATGAGAATTATAAGGAGGAGGACGTTCAACACCCCGGGCTCAAGTGTCTCATGGAGCATCCCACCAACAACCTCAGGAGGGAGCTCTGTGGATCTGAACAGATCCTGCATCGTCCCGACAATCCCCATCGAGAGATACAGGGTGATCGCAACCCCCGCGGTTAGCCCGTACATAACACCGACGAGGCTGCTCCCGGTCTGATACCTGTGCTTTCTCAGGCCCATAATATGGATGAAGTTGTTGCTTATGATATTCCCTGCAACATCTGCTCTGCCACCAACATCGATCGACTCCACGAACATGTTAGAGAACCGCTGGATGAGACTGCTCCCAGTCTCTGCTGCAAAGTGGTACCACGAGCGGAGCTTGTCAATCCTGAGAACTAACCGCTGATAGAGGTTGTTTACATCGCGAGTCAGTGCCCCAAAGTCGTGTGCCCTGAGATCCTTAAGCGCCACATCCACAATTCCCCCTCTTGCAGATGCAGATGCGCCCAGCGACCGGATGAAGGAGGCAAAGTTATCATCTCTCCGCTTTATATCATCCTCGGCACGTTTTATCACAAAACCCATGAGGATGAGTGGTGTGAAGATGAGTGCGGCTATGATCTGGAGCGGGAGGTAAGATCTCAAGAGTGCACCAAGTATCAGCATCAGGAGCGATCCTGTGATTGCGATCGGTATCACACGTTTTATCTTCTGCTCTCGCTCTGTCTCCATCTCAATCGTGTGCCAGAGTCGCTCGTTTGGGGTCTTTGTCCTGACGAAGAAGATGAGAACGATCTCGATGAATATGAACATGAAGACCGTCATTGTGACCATCTGGGAGGGATCAACCCCACTTATAAGTGGCATGATGATCGCAAACGATGCCATGAAGATCAACGCCATGACCATCGATAGATACATCTCCTTCATGATCTCTATCTGATAGAGAAGCCCCTGGTAAACGACCTCGTACTGCTTCATCACAACCTCCTGTTCACTTGTCAGAAACCGCTCCATATCCTCCCCTGCATCAATCGCATGGGCAAGACGGTCGAGAAAGTCTGCAAGTATCAGGGATGGTGTTCTTCTTGCAACAAACCTGCATGCTTCTGCCATGCTGAGGTGCCATGTATCCACCATGAGAAATATCTTATCGATCTCACTGGCAAGCGCCCCGTACTCTTCCTTTTTATGGCGAAGAAGATCAAATATCCCGGTCAGGGTAAGATCTGAGGTTGCTAAAACACCCATGTGCGTGATGAAGTAGTGTATGTTATTGTTAATGTCTGCTCGCTTCCTGTCAACCACCATCTTTGGATATGCAAAAGCAACCAGAACCCCAAATAGCGGTATCGCACAGGTCACGAGCCTGAAGATACCCTTTCCAAAGACATCAGGGAGAAGAATGAGGATTGAAACCGAAAATATGATGCTGAAGAGTATTATGGGCGCGGCAAATCGCTTGATATACCGATCAAGTGGCATATCGAAGCACTCAAAGGTTGTTGGCATATCAAACACCTTTCAGACGGAAAACGGCAGAGACTCGGGGCCTTTTCTGTAGAAGTCAACTATTATCTTGTTGACCTGGTAGTAGTCCATTATCCCGAGTTCAAGCATTCTCGATATTATCCTTGCCCGATACATCATATCCTCATATATCTGCCGTTTGTCCTGATACCCGAGCGTCTCTGCGATCTTCTGCTCGAGGATGTAGGAGTTGTTCATCCCCCTGAAGTAGTGCTTATCAAAACCGGGGTCCCACTGAAAGACGGCTCTTGTGACAACACCTCCTGCATCCTCGTAGTATCCCTCGATCTCCTCGACAGACGTGCATCTTCTCAGGAACTTCCCCTTCCTGTAAACTGCCTGCTGGATGAGCGCGATATTGAGGTTGTCGATGAACGTGATCGGAACATTGATCGGATCTCCTGTGAAACGCTGGATCATCTTCTTCACGGATGATGCGTGGAACGTTGCAAGGACAGGGTGCCCTGTCTGCATCGCCTGGAATGCAACAGCCCCTTCTGCACCACGGATCTCACCGACGATGATGTAGTTTGGTCTTGATCTCAGGGCCGCCTTAAGCAGGTCAAATAGCGTCACACGCGAGTCCTCAGGCCCCTCATCCCTTGTTATCAGCTGCTGCCATATCTCATGTGGCGGCAGAACTTCTGCTGTATCCTCTGCCGTGAATATCTTTGCCTGGGGGAGGATGAATGGTAGCATCGCGTTGAGTGCGGTCGTCTTTCCAGATGCGGTCTCTCCACATACAAATATGCTCATCCCGTTCTCAAGACAGAGCCACAGGTATCCTGCAATTTCTGCACTTACCGTACCCCATCCAACAAGCTGGACGATGCTTATCGGGGTTGATGAGAACTTTCTGATCGTAAAGCTCGGCCCTCGCCTGCTCACATCGTTTGAGTATATGGCGTTGAGCCTTGATCCATCAGGGAGTGCACCATCAACGATCGGATGCGCCTCACTCACAGGCCGACCGATCCGTTCGCACATACTCCTCAGGTACTTTGTAAGCTGGAGGTCATCCTTGAAACGGACATTCGTCTCTACCATATCAAAGATCTTATGGATGATGTGGATGTTTCCTGTCCCGATGGAGTGAATGTCTTCGATGTACGGATCACGAATTAAAGGCTCTATGACACCGCTCCCGATGATATCTCGCTCAATGAAGTACTTGATCTTGTCATACTCAAGCTTTGTCATCGTGATCTTTTTTGGCTTTGGAAGTATCAGTCGCATCCAGCCTGGGCTTTCTTCCTCTTCCTCTTCTTCATTCTCTTTTATGATCACTGAATCGTTGAGGAGCTTCTTTATCACATTTCTGAGCCCCTCCTCGTTCTCGGGAACCTCCTCATATGGGGCCTTCTCAAGGATCAGCTCAAGCGTTTCTCTGTACTTTTTCTCCTCAGGTTCTGTGAGCTGTGGCTCGATTGCATGGTATTTAATTGTATTCTCGGTCTCATCACGGTAGGTATGAATGAAAATTGGATCTCCCACCGGATATATGATGTTAAGATCCTCCTTGGGGATATCCCTGCCGGGCTGGATCACAAACTTTGGTACTTTCTTCCTCTGTGCCTTCCACTTCTTCAGATACTCGCCCAGATGTGGATTATTCTTTATCGCTACCTTGAAAGCCCGCTCGGCTCCGGCCATCTTTCCCCCCTTTGAATCCATTAATAAGTTGGTTGAGATGCTATAAAAGGCTTCTTTCAGCTTAAAGGGATGTATCAGAACGGTGGGAATGAAAAACTTAATATTCAATAAAGGAGAATAGGAAAAGGGGTGTCCTGTATGGGTGAGTTCTGCTGTCCTGTATGCTCGAAGAAGATCGGGCTTGATGCGATACTCAGCTCAGAGAGCAAGTTCGTCCATGATGTGATAATGGGCATCAAGGAGGTTGATCGGCTCAAAGTCAGGAGGAACGATGCAGAACTGATATCGATATCTACAAGCCTCTTTCCGAGCCGGCAGAAGGAAGCGTTCGAGTTTCACGAGGATGTAATAAGAAAGGAGAACGAGGATCTTCGTAAGGCGAATGAGCGGATGAGAAGCAATATACGCTCTCTTGAATCCGAGATTAAAAAGGCCAAGGAGATGCTTGAGCGTGAGAAGAGACTGAAAGCATACTATGAGGGGTTGGTGGGCCAATGAGAAAGTGCCCCCTCTGTGACGAGGAGATCTCTGAGGAGGATCTTTTGAAGGTACAGGAGAGCCTGAAAAGCTATCTTGAGGAGGAGATCGCATCCCTTGAGTCGGAGATAGATGAGATAAGAGCTAAGACAGATGACTGGCACCTCTCCTACCAGGACTTTCTCAAGATAATTGGAAAGATCATCGAAGAGAGCAGGGAGGAGTTCAAAAGGCTTGGTCAGGAGAACGAGGAGCTTAAAGCAGAGAACAGGATGCTTGATTCAAGGGTGAAGGAGCTTTCATCAGAGCTTGCGAGACTCAGGGATGAGCTGAAGCAGATCTGTGCACTGAGGGTGAACCTTGAGAAGAGAGCAAAGGCTTTAAAGAAAGCCTGATAAATGGATGATGAGAGAATATGGCGAAGATTCGAAGGTTGGTTCTTGACGTGCTGAAGCCGCATCAGCCCAACATTATAGAGTATGCGTATATACTTGGCAGCATCAAGGGGGTCGATGGTGCGAACCTGAGCCTCTATGAGGTGGACCAGGAGACGGAGAATGTAAAGATCACGCTTGAAGGGAGTGATATCAACTTCAAAGATGTGGAAAAGGCGATTCAGGAGCTGGGAGGATCGATTCACTCTATCGACCTCGTGGCAACAGGGCAACGGCTGATTGAGGACGTGGGAACACTGATGGACTGAGGGGGAGCGGCTATTATCAGAGGAAAGGTGTGGAAATTCGGTGACAACGTGGACACAGATCAGATCATCCCCGCGGAGTATCTTTTGACAGGTAACCCTGTGGAGCTTGCAAAGCACGCCTTCTCCAAGGTGCGACCCGAGTTTGCGGAGAATGTTAGAAGAGGAGATATCATCGTTGCCGGGTTAAACTTCGGTTCTGGATCCAGCAGGGAACATGCGCCAAGGGCACTTCTCGGTGCAGGGATATCATGCGTGATCGCAGAGAGCTTCTCCAGGATATTCTTCAGGAACGCGATAAATATCGGCTTACCCCTGGTAGAGTGCAGGATAAGTGCAAAAGAGGGGGATATCCTTGAGGTGGATCTGGAAAAGGGTCTGATCAGGAATGTGACAGGTGGAGAGTCATTCAGCTTCAAACCATTACCTGGCTTCTTGCGGGAGATGCTTGATGCAGGCGGGCTCATAGGATGGTTAAGGTCAAGACCTCAATAGAGGAGATTGAGCAGTACAGACCCGGAGAAACGGTTGAAGAAACCGCACACAGGGTGGAGCTTGATGTAAGTGAAATTATCAAGCTTGCATCGAATGAAAACGTCCTCGGACCATCTCCAGCTGCTGTTCAGGCGATTATAAGTGGCGTGGATAGGGTCAACACTTACCCGACCGTGGATGCCATCCATCTCAGATCCGAGATACTATCGCACCTCGGCGAGGGTTTTCTCATCGAGAACATAGTCTGCGGTAACGGTTCAGATGGGGTTATTGAGGCGCTTGTACATCTCTTTATTGAGGATGGAGACGAAGCGATCATCCCGATACCCACATTCTCATTCTACGAGCTGGTTGTGAGGATGCACGGTGGAAGACCGGTTTTCCTGACGCGAGATTCCGAATTCGGGTTTTCATCCGATGAGATCATCTCAAAGGTGACAGATCGAACGAAGCTCGTCTTCATCGCGTCGCCGAACAATCCAACCGGGAACTCGATCGATGAGCAGACCCTCAGAGATCTCCTTGAGTCTCTGGATGCGATGATAATCCTTGACGAGGCGTACATCGAGTTCTCCTCAAAGCCATCCCTCAACAGGCTCGTGCTTGAGTATGATAACCTCGCTGTGATACACACATTCTCAAAGGCTTATGGGCTTGCAGGTATGAGGGTGGGGTATGGGGTGATCCCGGGATGGCTCTTTCCCTATTACACCCGTGCAACACCGCCATTTGCGGTAAACACCCTTGCTGAAGCGGCTGCAATCGCGGCTCTACGGGATGAGAAGCACCTTGAGAGGACGAAAAAGATGGTGGAGGATGGAAAAAAGTTTCTCACAACAGAAATTCCTTTCAAGGTCTATCCAGGTGATGCAAACTTCGTACTCGTTGATACGTCCCCGCTCACATCCCGGGAGGTCACTGAGGCGCTCAAACCTATGGGTATAATCGTGCGCGATTGTGCCGGGTTCAGGGGCATGGGGGACTCGTTTATAAGGATCACTATCGGAAGAAGAGAGGATAACAGGAGGGTTGTTGAAGCCTTGAGAAAGATAAAAAATCGAGTGATTTAACCGGTGTTTCAGATCGCTTCTCGCTTTTCCGGGTCTGAGGGTGAGGTTCAGCCACCTTTAAATATCCTGTGGTTGAGTGGGGAGTATGCCGATCATCATCAACGCGGACCTTCACATCCACTCACACTATGCTGCTGCATCATCCAGAGAGATGACGATTTCAAGACTCGCAAGAGAGGGACCGAAGAAGGGGATAAACCTCATCGGGAGTGGGGATTGCCTCCATCCAGGATGGCTCGCGGAGATGAGGGCTGAAAGAAGGATATTTGATCGGCTTTTCATACCAACCTGCGAGGTTGAGGACTCAAACCGCGTCCATCATCTCATCATCCTGCCCTCCCTAACGAAAGCAGAGGAGCTTCGTGAGGCTTTTGCCCCCTACTCTGTAGATATCGATACAAACGGGAGGCCCAGGGTCAACCTCTCCGGGTGCGAGATCGCTGAGGCTGCAAGAGACGTGGAGGCGCTTATAGGTCCTGCACATGCTTTCACACCCTGGACATCGCTGTATGCCTGTTATGACTCGTTGAGTGAGTGTTACGAGGATATGGTGGATTATATCGCCTTTATCGAGCTTGGGCTGAGTGCTGATACATCCTACGCGGATATGATCAGCAGACACCACGATCTCACATTTCTCACAAACTCAGACGCGCACTCACCCTGGCCCATCAGGCTTGCACGGGAGTTTAACCGGTTTGAGATGGAAGATACGACATTTGACGAGCTTAAGATGGCGATACTGAGAAAGAAAGGAAGAAGACCGATTTTAAATGTTGGACTACCCCCAGAGGAGGGTAAATATAACAGAACTGCATGTACACGATGCTACAGGCAGTTCGACCTTGAAGAAGCCGTCAAGATCAAATGGAGGTGTGAATGCGGGGGTCTCATCAAAAAAGGTGTCTTTGACAGGGTCCGGGAGCTTGCAGACCTGGAAAAGCCGTATCATCCCCCCCATCGCCCACCCTACCTCCACCTGATCCCGCTCTCAGAGATCATATCACTCGCGATTGGACATGGTGTGAACACAAAGGCCGTCAGAGATCTCTGGGAGGAGCTTGTCCTGCACTTTGGTTCAGAGGTGGCGGTACTTCTTGACGCAGAACCAGATGAGCTTGAGGGGTTCGATGAGAGGATCGTTTATGCGATCTCTGCCTTCAGGGATGGGCGAATCATCGTTGAGCCAGGCGGTGGTGGGAAATATGGCACCATCAAGCTTCCAGAGAGGGATGAAAGAAAGCCTCCAAAAGGGCAGCGATCGCTTTTTGATGCATACGGTAAGTAAGGGGTAAAATTATCCCATGTCAGCCTCCCCTCTCTAACAGGTTGCAAGTCATGGGAGGAAAAAAAGGCGGGGTGGTATGGAATTTTGCAGGATATTGTGTAGTCCTGAAATTTTTGACCTTATAACCCTACCTCTCATTCCCAACCACCTCATCAAAAAGCTTGAATGCAACACCTAACCTTGCTTCTACAGGCAACCTGCTCCAGAATGAGGCGCATCCGCCTCATAAGGGGGATTGCATCCCCTCTACCCCGCGTCCGATCTTCGATCGGACTCGTCCTGCCGAAGGCAGGACATTTTGGCAACGCCTTTTATAAAAAGGCGTAAGCTCTCAAAATCGTCTCTGTACCTGCTATAACAGTCAAAGAGCTTCTCTATCTTGCCATTCGTCTGGGGATGCTTTATCCTGGATGTTATCAGCTTTATGCCCAGGGATTCAAGGTGACGTCTGAGATTAACTCTTTCATTGGCATGATGCCCCAGTAATCCTCAACAAGCTTATCTACCAAAGCTATGCTGTTTTCAGTGTTGGCATTCTTGAATTCTCCTGCTGCAAGGATCTTCCTTGAAGCATCATCCAGAATAGCACAGAACTTTATCCCATCCTTCTCAAACCAGTCAATATGCCCTGCTGAGATCGAATGCTCCCTCTCGTATCGTATGTATGGCTTTCTCCTTCTCTTCTTCCTTGGTTCTTCCTTTGCCAATCCTTCTTCAAGCAAGTATTTGTGAATGCGATTGTGAGGGATGTGGATGCCGTAAACCTGTTCTATCACCTTTTCAAGCCTTCTCGCTCCCAGCCTGTACCTGGCTTTGGCCTCCCTGATTATTTCCTTCTCCTTTTCGCTTAGCTCTTTCCCTTCTGCTTGTGCCTCACGATGTACCTTATCTTCTTCTCTGTCAGTCTGCCGTAACCCATCAATTGGGTGAGGGTATTTAAAGTCAAATTTTTTGGGACTATACACCTCGCTAAAAAATGTTATTGTTGGGAAGTACCCGCTTTAATAACAAACATTTAAATACAATAGATTTAAGAGAACTTTGAAAAACCCACCCACTCCCAGAGCCCATCAGATTAACAGGCAAATAAAAAATCCTCCTGTATGAGGCGCATCCGCCTCATCCACCCAATGTCCTACCTGCGGTAGGACTACGCTTTTCGAGCGAGAACCACAGCCGAAGGCTGGATATTTCCGATCTTTGATCAGAATTGCCCTATCGAAGATGGACTTTTGCGTAAAGGCTTTCCAAAGCCTGCGGTGAAGATGATATTCATCTACGCATCAGGAATGAAAAAACAGGGGTAATGGATGAGGACTGAGGAGGGGATCCCGTCTCAGTGGCACTTATTATTTATGAGAGGGTCTGGTTCAGGTTTTGACCGGTGGGTGGGGGTAAATCAAAGTTCTCATTAGTGATTCAAGATGGAAGCGAAGAGGTATCCTGTTTCTTCTATGGATACTCATACTCTTTACCTTCGTTTCGGTAGCAACAGCAGGAGATCCAACAGGAGCAAATACACTCTCAGAGAATCCAGGGGCACCTGTAGATTATGTCTGGATATTGATCTGCGGATTTCTGGTAATGTTCATGCAACCGGGCTTTGCGATGCTTGAAGCTGGATTCTCAAGGGCAAAGAACGTGACAAACGTCCTGATGAAGAACCTCGTGGACTACGCAGTAGGCTCGCTCGCATTCTTTGCGGTGGGTTACGCGATAATGATGGGGACTCCAGCGTACTTCTTGTCAGGTGATGCGTATGATGTTGGCACCATCCTGAACTGGTACTTATGTGATCTACAGTGCCGTCATCTGTGCGATCATATATCCGATCTACGGCCACTGGCTCTGGGGAGGTGGGTGGTTGAGTTCAACCGACTTCATGATCAAACTTGGTGGCGGATACGGTGCGCTTGACTTTGCGGGATCGGGTGTTGTCCATGCGATAGGCAGATATGTTCCACTTGCAGCATGCTTGCTGTTTGGTCCAAGAATTGGTAAGTACGACAATCAAGGAAGACCCATACCAATCCCAGGGCACAGTATCTCTCTTGCAGTCCTTGGAGCATTCATCCTATGGTTTGGGTGATTTGGCTTCAACCCGGGATCAACGCTTTCAGCCCATGAGCTTAGAATATCAGTGATAGCAGCGAATACGAACTTAGCTGCTGCGGCATCTGCCATGACAGCAATGTTCATAACCTGGTCAAAGTTCGGCAAGCCTGATGTGGTCATGACAGTAAACGGTGCGATTGCAGGGCTTGTTGCGATAACAGCACCCTGTGCCTGGGTTGCACCATGGGCTGCGGTGGTGATAGGGGTCGTTGCAGGCTTTATCGTCTGCTACGGATACTGGTTCCTCGAGCAACATGGTGTGGATGATGTTGTAGGCGCAGTACCTGTTCATGGATTCAATGGGGCATGGGGGCTTCTCGCACTGGGCATATTTGCAGATGGGACTTATGGTAATTATACAACCGTTGAGCCACTTGTTAGAGGATTACTCTACGGAAACACAGGATTCTTTGCATGCCAGGTCATAAGCGCAGTTGTAAACTTCTTCTGGGCATTTGGGACAGGTTTCTTCCTGCTCTACGTGCTGAAGAAGACGATTGGAATCAGGGTATCACCGGAGGAGGAGTTCTTCATGGGCCTTGATATCAGTGACCACAGCATCGTTACGTACCCAGACTTCGTCTACACAGAACCGGCAAGACCGGTCAGTGTAATACGAGTGAGTGAAAGAGAGAGATGGAGGGGGCAGGATGAAGAAGATTGAGGCGATAATAAGACCTGAAAAGCTCGATGATGTAAAAAACGCTTTAGAGAGTGCGAACTTTGTGAGCATGAACCTCACAGAGATTCGGGGAAGAGGCAGACAGAAGGGTGTGAAGCTTGCATGGCGCGGTACAGAGTATCTGATGGAGATGGTTCCAAAGATTAAGATAGACATGGTTGTGAGGAATGAGGATGCAGAAAAGGTCGTTGAGATCATCGCAGAGAGTTTGAACGCGTGAAACTGGAGAGAAGGCAATATAGAACCTTTTACTTTTTCAAAATATCCTTAACACTCACCCTGTGAAGGATGAGCTGAGCCCTTCCCTCCCCCTCCTCCAGGATCTCAAAGTCTTCGAGTATGATCTCACCCCTGAAATTTGGTCCGCCAATAACGAGGCTTTCAAGCTCCCCGCCCTCACCCACGATGCTTATACCATATCTCTCCTTCAATCTCATGAGTTCATCAAGATCTGAATGGGTTATCTCACGCCCGAGCCATGAGCTATCAAGCCCCTCTGCTGCAACAGCGGTGAACACGATCCTAAACCCGGCATTAAGCATCTCTCGAATCACCCGCTCCTCATCCAAGTGCCACAGTGGTGAAAAGACCTTCAGACCAATCCTATCTGCGATTAACTCTATCCGCTCCCGTTGATAGTTCGAGTACAGTGCGCCGGTCACAACACCCTCAATCTTGTACTCATCCCTCGCCCGCAAGAGCACTCTCTCAAGATCGAATAGCTCATACTCCGCCTCTCCAGCAGTCTCCTCGATAACCGGTGGTATCCCCATAAGCTCGGCCTGCAGCGGGACCAGATCGATCGTGGGAGTATGAAACATGTATGACGCGGGGTTTTTACTCTTGAGCGTTATCAGACATCTTATCTCGTAGTTCTGCATCTGCATGAGGTAAAGTGCATATGTACTATCCTTTCCGGAGCTGTAGAGTACCCCAAGTCTCAAGTTAGGCCTTTTCAGAATTTCCCTGAGGTACTGGTTCTTCGAACGAAATCCCTTCGATCTTGCAAGCCTTGCAATTGCCCGATCAAAACCGCTTCCATACTGTGCTGCGGTCTTTTTTCTGTATGCAAAGGCTTCATTGACCCCGAGATCGAGTGCAACCTCTCTAAGGATCAACTTATTAACATCGCCATCTATTTTGAGCTCTGATGGGATCTTAAGCGCATACTCGATGATCTTTGGATCGAGAAAAGGCATGATCAGTTCAACTCCCACATTTGCCGCTATAACCTCATCTCTATAGCTATTTCGCTCATAATATGAGAGCATATCAGAAAAACAATCTTTGTTGACATCCTTAGACATTTTATGCCTATTATATCCTCCAAAAAGCTCATCAGATCCATTTCCAACGAATATATGATCAATTCCATCCCTTTTCGCCTCTGACACTGCGATTAAAACCGGTAGTCCGACCCCGACCTTCATCGCACTCGAATCCTCGATAAGCTCAACAACCTCGCGAACATGGCGCTGAATATCATCCATCCCCACCTCTGTCACCTTAAGGTTTAAACCGTGCTCCTCTGCCGCCCTCATCGCAAACTCAATATCCTTCGAGGCTTCAACCCCTGCCGAGTAACAGGTGAAACGTTCAGCCCCAACTATCTGCTTTATGCAGCATGCAAGAAGGGTTGAATCGAGACCCCCTGAGAGTAGAAGCCCAAAATGCCCATCTGGAATTCTCGATTCTACAGCCTCGATTATAAGCTCTTTAAGCTCCCTTCTGATCTCTTCCCTGCTTTTTTCATGCTCATCTCCCAGGCTGAAGAAGCCCTTATAGGAACGAGAGATCTCATCTCTCATGGTGTGATATGATATGACCTCCCTCGGGTTAAGCTCGAATGTATCCCTGAACCCAAGCCTGAGAAGTACCTTCCGTTCAGATGCAAAGGCAAAACCGTTAGACAGACTGTAGAAGATCGGTTTTATCCCGATACGATCGCGCTCGATTCTGATCTCATCACCTTCCCAGGTGGCAGATGCATATCCACAAATACCACGATCCTCCGCGAGTATAAGATCGCCCTTCACGCTGATACCACCGAGTGCAGACCTCTCTCGCACATAAACGCTGGATGGATCCACCCCCCTTTTTTCCATCATTTTAATACCTTTTAATACAAGATCCTCCGCAGAATCGTGGTTAAAGACTCCTATGATCCCTGACATACACTTATCTTCTCTCAAAGATGTACTTCTTCTGCCTGAGTGATAAAACTCTGATTCCTTCAGCTCTCAACCTCTCTGCAAGCTCTTTATCGTTTGTAAGAACTGCTGCACCCTCCCGCAAGGCAGCCTCAAGTATTGCATCATCAGCCTCCCCCCTACCCTCTATCACCTTACATCTCTCAAGAAGTGATGATGCCAGGTTCAGAGCAAGCCTATCCGATCCCCTGAGCTCTTTCTTCAGCGCTTCAAGCTCATTCAGAACCGGTTCAACGACAAGATACTCGTTATACCCGAGCCTCTCGAGTTCAGAAAAGATATCCACCCATCTTATCATGAGCAGCCCGTTTGTATCGAGCAAAACCTTCACTTCAGTATGACCCCTGCCCCGATGAGTCGCCATCTTGTCCCGATCCTTCGGCTTATCGCGACAGGTGCACCGACCTCAGCACAGACGGGACGCTTGAGGATGACTTCTGCCTCAGCACCCCGGGCACTTTTCACGATCCCAACCGTTGTCATCGTACCTATGCTCAGCATCAACGGTTCGTTCGATCGAAGTGGTTCAACTGCAGCCTCATCATCTGACCCCACCACCCGATCAAGAAGTCGGACGCTCATCGTAAAGCTCTTCCACACGGGAGGTAATGTACCAGGGGTCCCGGCCACCTGGCCAACAAGAGCATCTCCTTTTGTCAGAAACGGATCGAGCTTTGTACCAACCGCTATCAACCCACCAGGTGTCGCCTCCTTGATCTTCTTTCCCCCGGTCTGAATCTCTGTAATGACACTCTTAAGCGGCACCCATTCGCTCCTGCCTTCCCGCTCCACTGAGATGCCCGGCCTTATCTCGATCTTCTCTTTCGGTCTGAGCGTGCCCCTGCTCAGCGTTCCACCGATAACCCCTCCCTGAATCTTTGAATATGGGGTACCTGGCTTGTTTACATCAAAGGAGCGCGCGATGAACATCTGGGCCCCACCCTCTTCCTTCACCTCAGGGGTGGGTATCACCTTCTCGATCGTCTGGATGAGAACATCAAGGTTTGCGTTATGCTGGGCTGAGATGGGAATAATCGGTGCATTTTCCGCGATTGTGCCTGCTATAAACTTCTTTATCTGTTCGTAATGCTCGATCGCCTCCTCCCTTGTGACGAGGTCTATCTTGTTCTGTACAATCACGATATTCTTGACCCCGATCACATCCAGTGCCATGAGGTGCTCCTTTGTCTGAGGCCTCGGGCAGGGTTCACTTGCAGCGATGACAAGAATTGCCCCATTCATGATCGCTGCCCCGGAGAGCATCGTTGCCATGAGCGTTTCATGCCCTGGTGAGTCGACAAAAGATACCGTTCTCACTTCCTTTGTCTTCGCACCACATACCTCACACTTCTCCTTCACCGTGTAGCAGGATGGTTCAGGGCAGTTCGGACATCTCCTGAAGGTGGCATCCGCGTACCCGAGTCTGATCGATATTCCACGCTTGACCTCCTCGCTGTGCCGATCCGTCCAGACACCTGATAACGCACTCACGAGGGTTGTCTTGCCATGATCGACGTGCCCAACCACTCCTATATTAACACACGGCTTCAATCGTTCATCTCCTCTCCTGTTAAGCTGTGGTTTAATACTGCTGTGACCTATTTATATCTAACCCAATCATATCAATTGAGGATTGCCCTATTATTTTATCATCGGGATCATGCTCTTCTTCAGGATTGTACCAGCACTTTAAGGATGTGATCCTAACTTCACCCTCGAGTGTGTAATTCGCGTCATCCCAACGTCTCCAAACTCTTCAAGCACCGATCTCACCCTCTCCCCTCCGACGGCAAATACAACGTCACCAAGCATCGCCATGGATGCCATACCTCCCACAGATTCAACAGCCTCGATCACATCCCTGGCCCTATCGCTCAAAAGTCCAGTTTCACGCGCAAAATTTCTTGAAAGCTCCATGAATCTTGAAAAAGTAGGTTTTTTCAGGATCTCTCTCAGAGCAACTCGTCCGGCGTGGTTTATCGCACGTACTGTATCTCTATCACCCAGAATTTCCCTTGTTGAGAGGTTCCCGAGGACAAGATAAAAGACCTTATAATCACAGGAGGGGATCGTATCAATTTCACCCACACCAGGTGCTCCTGGCCTCTTCCTTATGACAACCCCGCCTCTGGATGCTGCAACAACATCCCCCAGTCCGGTCATCTCCTCAACCTCTGCTATGTGAGCGATCTGAGATAGTTCAACCCCGCTTCTTCCAAGATTCAGCAGTTCATTGAGTGCAAAGGCTGATGCGAGTGCAGATGCAGCAGATGCCCCAAAACCAGCACCAATCGGTGTTTGATGATAACACTCAACCCTGACAGGGCGATCTGATAACATCCTCACGACACGCATCGTGGTTCTTGCATCAACTTCAGTACCATTGACCAGGATCTCAAACTCACCCCCGAAGGATGCAATCACGTTGCAACCTGCCTCAAGCACGATCCCACACCCGCATGAGCCGCTCACAAGTGGATCTTGCTCCCGGTGTATGCTGAAGAAGCCTGTTATATGCGATGGAGCCCACGCCTGAGCAACCCTCTCACTCTGGTTCACTCCCTCCATCCCCCTTCAGTCTGTAATAGATAACTCCAAGAATAACTCCGATAAGTGCAACTCCAAGTGTGATCCATTCGAAGTGATGGGTGAGAAAATCAAGTAGCTCATCACCGTAAAGAAAGAGAATTACCCCTTCAGTCATGAACCTGATCCCCCTTCCGATTGCAGATGCGAGAATGAACCTCCTGAGGTCGACGTAGAATACCCCTGATGCAATCGTGAAGACCTTGTACGGGATTGGGGTAAGACCCGCGATGCCCACGGCCCATACCTCGTACCGGTTAAAATATTCGTGGACTTTCTCAATCTTTTCTTTTGAGATAATCCGCTCAAGTAACGGCTCTCCAATCTTGTACCCTATCCAGTACCCGAATATCCCTCCCATAACAGAGCCGATCGTTGCGATAGCACCATAAAAAATCCCATTCTGGGGGGAGAGGAGAGCAAGCCCTATCAGGAGCAGATCAGGGGGCACAACAAAGAACGAGGATTCGATAAATGCAAGCAGAAAGAGGCCTGATGGTCCATAAGGCTCAAGAGCTGCGATTGTCCAGTTGACAAGATCCATTCCCAGAGACATCCTTCAATCAGTTGAGCCTGAGTTCAAGCTTCCTGACTTCAAGTGTTATTCCATTTCCCTTTAATATGACCGTGACCTCGTAATCACCTGCAAGACTCACCCCTTCAATCTCCCGTTCCGTTCTGAAGCTTGCAGCAAGTGTACCGATCTCACCTGGATTGACGTTAACAGAGTATGTACGCCTGGTCGTACTTGTTCGCTGGTCCTCGGTCATCGTCCTCAGGGCTAACCTCCCGAGGGTAGAATCAAGCCGCTCGCAGTACGCCCTGATTATCACCTCCTCTTGCGTGATGGGCACCACACCTGTATTCTTAAACTTAAGCTCGACATTTATCGTATCCCCCGCGTTATAACCTGGTTTATCAAAATCGATTGAAACAATTCTCCCGCTCACATCAGATGAGCCTGATGAGCCTGTACTCTCTCCCATATCAGAGGTTGTCTTTTGGGTGGGGTTTTTCGAGTTATCAACCCCCTCATCATGTGGAGACATGACCAAAAATGCTCCTGCCGTTATTGAGACTAACACAGCTACAAGAAATAGAATCGGCTTTCTTCTACCATGTGCCATGATGATAACTTTTCTTTACCCGATATTTATCTTTTGACCTGATACCTTTCAGCTATTTTCTTCATTTTTAGATGAGAGAGTAAGTAACAGAGGGGAAAACAGGGACGATGGAGGGGTCGGTGTCAGTGGTACTTATTCCTGGGAGGGGGTCTGTCACAGGAATTATATCCTTGCAGGCCCAACATCAGCAAAGCCCTGTCTCTGTCCAGTTCCAGCCTCTCTCTCAAGTGCCCTCGGGTTAAACAACAGCTTCAGGACGTTCTGGGCATGCTCCCTCGTTCTTGCCTCTGCGAGCTTTGCAAGCTCCCTCTCATCTGCTGCCTCATCTTCATGGACGAAAACCTCTATTATATGTTTATTTGTCATAAGCTGCGCCTGTATGATCCCAAGTGACGCTTCGTGTGCACACATCTTGTCAATCTCCTCAGGTCCCGGCATACCGAGTGCAATCACAATGTCACAACCTCGCTCCTCGATCAGCTTCTTTGATGCAACAGGGAGATCCTTCACCCCCGGTACGGTATACCGCTCGATCCTGACCGATGCCCCCTTCTTAAGCTCGTCGATGGCAACTTTTCCCATGTCATACCTTGCAAACGCGGTATCTGCAATTCCAACCTTTGCCATATCCGTAATGATAGCTTATGGGATCTTAAAGGTATGCTTGTGAATGGAATACTCTTCTGTTCTGAAATTCAAAAACCCCCACCTCAAGATCCCATCAAATTAACAAGCAGATCAAAAATCCCCTCTACACAGGCTTTCTGATAAGCCTGCGGTGATGATGATACTAACCCTGCGGACCAGAAAGGAAAAAACAGGGGGTGAGGGAGGGGGATTAAGAGGGACTGGTCTCAGTGGCACTTATTTTTGACCTGTGTGGGGAGGGGGTAAATCAAAATTCTCTTAAAGATAACGGTTGTGCATATGATGATCTATCTATGTTGTTGAAGTGCTTTGCTACCAGCTCCCGTATTTTTATATCATAGGAGTCGGGATTATTTCCTGGGTTCATGAGGTTCACCTCACCCCCTTGCAATACCAGGAGGTGGATCCCATAAGTTCAATAAGGTTTTCTCCAAAGCTATATATTCTATTGCTCCCCATTCAGGATGATGATCAGAGGGTTGGTAAATAAGATAATTCCCCCCCTTCTGGCAGCATCTGTGCTTGCGGTGTTTATTGTCACAATCGCATCTGGCATCAGGTATATCGCGCTGAACGGCGCACCTTTTAATTCCCCCTACATTCTCCTGATACTTGCGGTGATGTTTGTAACAGGCTCTGTACTCCTGGGCCATGAGAACGATCTTAAAGCGATCGTAAGGGGGAGTGTATTCTCAGTCCTCACGTCATTTCTCATTGTGGCACTCATCGGTGGTGTGGTGAGCTTTGTCGAGGATCCCCCTGTGTTCAGTCTGCTTATATCCGCCATATCGATATGTATGATCGTATCAGCAATTATTCTGAGGGTGTTTATCGGATTTACTTCCTCTTGAGACTTACAATATCTCCGAGTGTTAATCTCCTCTCAACTCGCTTTCGCCGAGGGTTTGCCTCTTCTATCCCTTCCGTCAGCTTGATGGATAATACAGACTCAAGCTTTCTCCTCAGGGCGTCATCTGGTCTTATATCCTCCCTTTCAACTTTTTTTATCAACGATTCCCGTTCGTTTATCCGCTTTGCCAGCTCCTCGCATGACCACCCTTTCTCTTCCCGTGCCTTACGAACTTTTGTTCCATAGTCGAGAACAAGCTCATCGACAATCTCATCGAATATACTCCGTCTCCCCTTCTTTTTGTCCTTCATGCCGGAAAATATGCGCTTAGACCCCTCTTCGTCAAGTACTGTACCGTATCGCAGGCAGTTAGCACACACCGTAAGTTCAGATCCCTCTATTAGAATACGATAACTCTTTCCGATAATCTCGGATCCACACATCTCACACTGCATACAATCGATCAATCCTCCCTGCTCCATTTATTCCTTGGTGGCAAAAAAAGCTATTTATATCTTTGAGAATTATTAAAATTATGCAAAGGGGGGAAGATTCTTACTTTGAGGATCTCAAGGAGAAGATCAAACGTGATACCGCTTTTGACTGTCATCAGTATAAGGATGCATATCTCAAGAGACGGTTTGCCATAAGAATGAGGATCCATGGGGCGAGATCATACCAGGATTACATGAAGGTTCTCGATACCCACCCGGAAGAGTATCAAGAGTTGATAGATACCCTCACCATAAATGTCACTGAGTTTATGCGGGATCCATCTGTCTACGATGCGTTTTTTCCCCTTCTCAGAGATATGGTCTCTATTAAGAGGAGAGAGGGCGATAAGAGGATAAAAATATGGAGTGCTGGGTGTTCAACCGGTGAAGAACCGTACTCGATCGCCATTCTACTTAACAAGGCTCTTGGCGAGGGATTTGGAGACTTCAGTGTTCGGATTATAGCATCAGATATCGATGAAGGGGCACTTAGAAAGGCGAGAGAAGGGTTGTACAAGCGAGATGCACTCAAAAACCTGAGTGAGAATGAGATCCGTATCTACTTTACCAAGGAAGGGGGACTTTATCGGATAAGCGACGAGTTAAAGAGAGTTGTTCGCTTTGTGAAGCACGATTTAATCCATCAACAGGAATATAAATTCTGTGATGTGATTTTCTGCAGAAATGTGGCCATCTACTTCTCCAGGGAGCAGCAGAAGGATCTATATATGAAGTTCTACAGAGGGCTCAAGGATGGTGGGTACTTCATCGCAGGAAAGAGTGAGACACTGGTTGGAGAGGCTGCGAAGCTATTTTCCCAGGTCAATGCGAAGGAGAAGATATATCAGAAAAGGGTTTTAAGGTAGTCTTAATCCATTCAATAACCTCATCTAAGTTATCATCATATCTGAAGGCATCCTCTAAATCTATCTCACCTACCGCAATCTTCGGTATCCATCTCTCATCCTTTTTACCCTCCACAAGTATCAGGTCCGGTTTTACAGTCCTGTTCAGGATCTCAACGATCTTCTCAATCTCCATCCCATGCTTCAGTATGAAGGCGGTCTCATTCACCGATGCTGCAACAACGGCATCTGCACCTGCATCGGCATGTCGCCATGTATCCTTGCCCTCTCTATCTATTGAAAACTCTTCGGAGATGCTTTTTATCGTTGCTACCCTGTAACCCTCTTTTCTCAGCCGTTGAATCAGATTGACGATGAGTGTGGTCTTACCACTCTTATGATAACCGCAAATACCGATGACATTGGCGTTATCCATCTTCACAGATAGGGCTGGGGGTTTTTCCATATAGGTCTTTCGATCAGGGTCTGGATCGAGTTTTATACTTGACCAAATAGAGGGTTTTTGAACTACTTATTCCCACCACCCTCAGGCACATATACCATCCCACCATCCTTCGTCCGGTATATCGTCCCGACCGTGCCTGTCACCTCGATCTCACTCATCTCCTCTGTCACATTCAGCGTCTTTATCTCCTTCCCCTCCTTCACGATGACCTGCATATCCGGCTGACCGGGGTTCTTGACGATCGTAACATCCCTGGTTGGATCAAGAAGCTCCTGAATATGGTAGGAAGATACAAGCGCTATCAGAAGCGCAACCGCAAAGACCATCGCGACATCAAAGAGGTTTGCAACACCTGACATCGGATCATCATCAAACCTCCGTCTACTCCTGCCCCTTTTCATGAACCTCATCCCTATCACCTCCAATCATCTCACATACAAACTCCATCTCATCCATCTCCCGATCATACCAGCGGGTTCTGACCATCGCGATCGCATAAGATACCCCACCAACAAGAAGCCCCACGACCGTTGTCCCGAATGCGATGATGAGGTTATCTGCAAGGGTCTCTATATCACCATGGCTGAGCCCGATCAAGGCAGGCCCCATCGGGATGAGTGTCCCCATAAGACCGAGCATCGGACCGATCCTTGATATGAGCCTGCTTCTCTCAAGCCGCCTTGATATGAGATACTCCATCTCATTCAGGAGCCTTTCAAGCCTCACATCAAGGTGCTTATCCCCCTGATCAAGCCCATTCAGCCGGGTTGTGAAGAGATGGATGAACCTGCCGGATATGGTCTCACCCATGAACTCACGCTCCCACCTTCCGGTGGTACGGCTGTAAAGCTCATACAGGAAGGATCCGGTATCAATGAGGATGAGTGCGACACAGAGAAGAAGTGCCACGATCACCGGATAGAGAAGGTATGTTGATATGTAGTAGATTGCAGACTGTAGCGCTGTAAAAATATCCATCAACTAAACTCCACCCCTTCCAAACCTGTGCTCTCTCCAATATCCAAAAAGCACGAAGGCAAGCGATAAGGTTACGATAAGTACCCAGATGTATGAGATCTTTCCTCCACCGCCCGCACTCCCTGCAGGCTCTTCGCCCATCGGATATCCGTACACACGCGATGACCCTTCTTCAATTACAGATTTCGTCTCATTTATCGGGACCATAAATTCACCTGTTCCGTTGCCCTCGGCACCACTCACGCCTGTCCCAGAGAACTTGCCCCAGTCAAATATCCCGGAGCCCCCACCTCCACCACCGCCATGACCCCCGAGTAAGCCAGGAGTTTGGGTGGGTTCTGGCTCGATCACGGTGACATCTACCGTTGCATTATTATTCGTCTCATCAAGTTCATCCACGCAGAAGCCTGAATCTACCATCACGGTGAGGCTGCATCTTCCGACCGTCTGAGGAGTCCATGTGAAGTTTACCGTTCGGCTTGTGTCAGGTTCAATCTCACCGGGGGTCTTCGTCGCATTATATCCATCGCTCGTTGAGAAGGTGACGTTGAAGTTCTTCGCCTTACTTCTCCCGAGATTGTGTATCGTGACAGGTATCGTATACGTGGATCCCGCCGCAGGATTTGAGGGTGGAGCTATCTCAGGGGTTAGATCCGGAGGGTATGTCAGGATTAAAAGGGCATTTGCCGCCATCATGAAATCGCCTCTATCCTGTATCCCGAAGTTGTTCTTGCACCCTATAAGATCCCGCACCTCTCGCTCATCTATTCCTGTAGCATCACGCCCGGTGTTGCATACCCATACCCCATCCTCAACTTCATCATCACCGAGGTAGAGTGCGTTCTTCATCTTCCCTTCCCACCTGGTACCGTTAAAGAAGTCCTCATCAACCACCTCATCACCTCCATCCCCCCATGAAACAACCGTGATAAGTGTCGCATTCCCCAGTCTATAAAAGTCAGCACATCCATCAAAGGGTACATGGGTTGTGCATTCATCAGGAAGAAGTGGGGTCTCACCGTGATCACTCACACCGCTTAAGAGCACATCCGCTCCCTCATCCACCCAGTACCTTGTATATGTCTCGTTACCACCCTCATAAACCACAAGAAGACCCATGCCAGCTATCAGGGTCTTGTAAACACCAGAGATATCTGAGGTGCCAAAAGATGCGATATTATCTCCGTTCTGTACGTTCACATCATAGCAGTATGTCCCGTATGCGTAGTTTTTTCCATAGGATACAGCACCACTGATAGGCTGATCTGTATACTTTTTAACTGGATATACAGGATTGCCGTTGAACTTCATATTGATCGTGGGAGACGCAGGAACATCTTCAGTCCCGTTATACCTGTAGCTGTACCCCCAGTAGAGATAAAACCTTGAGACCTTGATCGTTGCATCATCTGGAAGTGTGATATTCCATCTCGCCTGATACCTATCACTGTCTGTATATTTGAACTCGTACTTTCCAGTGTGATAGTTATATGTACAGACCTCGTACCAGTAGAGAGGATCGGACATATCCGCTCTATCACCCATCCTGAAGATCACCCCACCCCTGACCTCTTCATTTACCTTGTATGGATGAAGCTCACTGCCATCATACCCGAGCTTATCAAAAGCCTGTGAAGCAAATGAGAGATTATTGTTCTTCTCATCCAGTTCAGGTATATTCTCCTCTGGATCAGCCGTAATCGTAAAATTGTACTTCTTCGCATAAGGAGGCTTCCATTCAAGCTTCAGGACCTCCTTCTCATAAGGTCCAAGAGCTATATCAGAAAAGGTCACAGCAGGATTTTCATCCACAGAGAACGTGATATTGAAGCCTTCCGCAGGTACGTTACCCTCGTTTCTAACCGTTAAAAGCAGATTCATCGAATGATTGACGAGAAGATAGAAGTCATTCTCATTTGGTGGTATCTTCACACTTATATCCGGGCCCATCTCTATCCCTTTTGCATTATTCCCCTCATCTGACTCTGATATATCATTCTCTGGATCACAGACGACGGTCAGATTATACACCTCATTCACAGCATCAAACGGCACAGCCCATCCCTTCACCTCACCTGCACTGAGGTTTCCAAGTTTCTCATCGATCCCATACTCATACCTGTCGATGATAAAATATGCAGAACTCCAGTCAAGCCTGGTGCAGTTTCCCGTAATCCACGGGCTCCAGAAATCTCTCCTGTCATAATCATATTCAAGATCCCCGACCTTGAGATAGCCATTGTATCCTTCTGTCACATTCAGCTCTTTAACATGCACCCGCATACACTCCGCATCAGCCTCCTGAATGAGATAATCCTCCAGGCTCGTACCGCTCCTCTCAAGGAAATATTCGCGATCACGCAGGAAGCGTACCGTGACGTTCGAGGCATTCCCTATACCCACATTCTCGATCTTTGCAACCGTATCGGTTCCATTGTACTCAATCCCTGAGACCGTGAGATCTGGTCCATGGACCCAGAGCACCTTCTCCCGCTCATTATTCTCCTCATTAACCTCATAGAGGATGTTATCCCGGTCAACAGATACATAGACCTTATAGGATGAGGTGCGGTTTCCAAGTGTGAGGTTGTAAAGCTCTCCTGTGATATTACAGGATCCATTCGGGGGAAGTGTTAAATTTGTGCGGTTCAGGATGTACCTGTATCCGAGTCTATCGATCTTGAAGCCGTAAACACCAACGTGATGAAATTCATCCTTCATCGTCTTTATCCTGATCTTATCATCACAGGCCCATGTCCATATATCACCCCCCTCAAAGAAGGTGAAGTACCCGATCCGTCTGTCCTCTCCGTCATCAACAAATAGCGTGCGATAATGGTCGGGTTCCGCGGTGTCAATCCGCTTGAAGTGAGCGCCGATCCAGTCCGCATCCTGATAGCTCTTATTTACCTCCCATTCAAAGTACCCCTTCGGAAATTCATCTCCATGCCCTGATTCAATCGTATAATCCTCGATTAGCTCAGCCCACATCTCTACCGTGAAGGTTGCATTCTCACATCCACTGTTTCTTATCGTTGCGCTTATCAGGACGTCATCTCCTTCAACCGGATTTGCTGGATTGAATGATATATCAAGAACCTCGGGGTCCCTTACCGGGGTTAGGTTCAGCACCTTCTCCATCCCATTGTTCATCTCATCGATCTCACCGACCACCCCATCAGGATCTGCAATAACCTTTACAGTTGGATTCCAGCTCACATTCCAGCTTGTATTGATATACCCTGTCGTATTTACAGGTAAATACAGGCTTGAACGGTTTACGAACCTGTACTGGTATCGGTCGATCACCGGGTTGATCCTACCATAAGGGTAATCCTGCCCGCTACCCAGCCTCTCAGCCCTGTAGATATAGATTTTATCGGTATCAAACCATGGTGTTGTGAGATCTGATGCACCGCCGTGGCATCGGCTCCAGAGTAGATGCCCATCATCATCCCTTGCTTCAACACACCCCCCATATCCAAGCGCAAGTTCATCGAGGTGAATCCTGATCCCATCACAACCTGGATGCGCTATAACGAGGGCGTATCCGGATGGTGTCAGGACCCATCCGGGTGTGATGTTTATCCATTCACTCTCATATATTATATCAAAATCACAGGTTCCATCCCTTATTCCCTGATTTCTCACAGACGCACTGATAGTTACCCGTTCCCCATCTTCTATCGTATCATTCGCCCCTATCGCTCTCCCGTTTTTGATGAAGATGATCTCACCAACCGTAAAATCCCTGGAAGGTTCAACAGCCATCGTGGATTCTGCATAGTTGTTCTCCCTATCATTCTCAGGTATCCGCTCCTCAGGATCCACAAGGACCATGACCGTATGGTTACCTGTTGATACCGGCTGGATCATCGAGAGGTTTATGGACTGGTTGGCATCAAGGCTCAGGCTCTCATATCGCTTAAAATTACCTGCATAGAATTCCATCCCGATACCAACCCCGCTAACTTTGTTGAAATAAACGTTTGCCTCATCTCCAAAGACAGTGATCCAGCCATCCCTGGAAGGTGCTGCAACACACACACCATCTTTATCAAAGACCATGACGTTTCCATCGATATTCCTGGAATAATATATCCTTAAGATTACACATCCTGCTCCCTCAAGGCTTCTATTTATCCAGATCCATCCAGATCCAACCGTCCCGTCTGCCTTGTTATACTCACCCAGATCCTCGATCTCGTAGAATATAATGGCAGAGAAGTTATCTGCTCTATTCACCCCCTGATTCTCGATTCTGGCAGTTATATTCACGTCATCTCCATCGAAAGGTTCTGTAAAGCTTATACCAGAGACATTAAGATCTGCTGCATCGACCCAGATCTCCCTTATCGCGATGTTATTCTCCTCATCTGTCTCTGTAATCGCATCATCAGAATCTGCTATCACCTCTACTGTGTGGTTACCTGTAGCTGCCTTCCATGTGACAGAAATGTTTAACGATCTGGCTGGCGCTAAGGTTAAATTATCCCGACTTAAAAGCGGAAAATCATCCACCAAGATCTCAAGACTGAAGTTTGATGCATCAAAGACACCGATGTTCCGGATCGTGGCTGTTATATTAACATCTTCCCCGTGCCTGATCGCATCGGTCACAAGAGATACATCAGCCGCAAGGTCTGCCCCGCGCACAAGTATCTCTCTCCATTCAACGTTGTTTACCTCGTGCTGCTCTATGATCTCATCCTCCGGATCAAGTGCGATCCCGATAAGATGAACGCCGGCACGAGCTGTGATATTACAGGTTATATTCCTGACCTCGCCCTGAGAGAGGTTTAATTCCCCTCTCCAAACCTCATCACCCTCAAGCCATTCACACGTTGATGCACCCACCCCACCCCAGCTATGACCCTCTGCCTTCTGGAGCACACCCTTTATCGAATCACCCCATATCCATGGAGTCCATCCAACGAAGCTCTCGTTGTAGCTTATTACAAGGTTCCCCCTCTTATCATAGATGCGGAGTGTAGAATTATCATGAAGCTCGGAAGATATGTAGAGCCTTATCGCTACCGCACCATCTTTCTCCATCACCTCGCTATCCATGCTCCATTCAGGATCGTACCAGCCACGAAACATGGAAAGATATGCTCCGTTCTCGGATCTCTTTCTGCAATCATAAACCGCTAAGTTCGCATTATAAACCCCCATATCCCCCCTATTCTCAATCGTTGCGTTGATCTGGATCGTATCTCCTGCATCAACCCTGGATGGAACGGTCAGATTATCCACAGCAAGATCAGATGCGTTTATGTAGATCCACTCGGTGAGTTCATTATTGCTCTCATCACGCTCGAATACCCTGTTATCAAAATCAGCCTTAACGGTTAAACGATGCCCACCTCCAGCATCAACCCTCCATGGAATCTCCACGACCTCTGTATCATCTGCATCGATTAAGATCGTGGTATTGTTGAGTGGCAGATCATACCCATCAAGAAATAGACCCAGATCAACCAGTCCCCCTCTCACACCCTGATTTTTCACTGTTATCCTGAAGACTGCATCCTCTCCTACTCCAAGAGGAGGAATCGTTACGTTTTCTACATGAAAATCCCTGGAAGGATTCACGGTGACAGATCTCATTATCTCATTATTCGTGAGATCGGACTCGGGGTTATCACCCGGGTCAATCAAAACCCTTATCGTATGGTTCAGGCTATGTTTCTCACCATCCCATGTTCTCGCGTTCCAGGTGGCATTGACGATAATGCTATGATTCGCATCAAGCCCGGTGATGTTCTGGATATGGAAGGGTTCAGCCCCTGAATCATTGAAGAAGAGCACAGAGAAAGCATCTGCATCTTTTATTCCTAAATTCGCTATTCTGGTTGTGATCTTCAATGCATCAGAATCCCATACCTCACCCTCCATCAGGATTTCATCCACAGCAAGATCCGTGCCCCCCGTGATGAGACCCCTCCCAATCGTCCGGTTATTTACCTCAGCCCAGATCGTGTGCTCACCCCTTTCTGTCTTCCATCTGATCGTTGTACCCTCGATCATGCCCGGGAGGACGGAGATTCTCTTCTCGGCGAGAGGTGTTCTGTATCCCAGCGTGATTCCATCATATCGCTTCCATCGGATCATGATATTCTCCCCTTCATACCATCCTGTCCATAGATCCTCAAGCCTCCCGCTATACTCCTCTACCAATCTCCCCTCTCCATCATAGACCCTGAGATAGTCCCCCGGATAGTACTGGCTCACATTTGCACTCTCGATATGAACCTGAATCGCAGATGCACCTGGAGATGATACGTTAATCACACCGATACTGGCACATGGGGCATAATGACTGCTATTCTTCCCTAAATAAAACCAGACAGTGCAGTTTTCACTCCTGTTTCCAGTATTCTTAACCATGGCGGTTATATTCACCTCCTCACCAACCTCTGGATGTGCTGGTAGCATGGTGAGGTTGAGAAGATCAAGATCCGATGAGAGTTTAACCTTTATCGCTCTGGAAAGGGAGTTGTTCATCTCATCACACTCCGGGATATCATTATCAGGATCAAGCTCAACCGTTATTGTGTGGGTTGCACCTCTATTGAAGAAGTTCGTCCATGCACCCCACGCCGCAGAAGCATATCCTGTGCCATTGATGGTGACATTCTTTCGCTCAAAGGGGATACCATCGACCCTGAACTCAACGGCAACATCCCCTTTTCCATCCGCACCCCCTTCTGTGCATCTTATCGTTGCATTTACAAGAACATTCTCTCCTTCCAGGGGGTCTTCAGGTACAAAGCTTATATCTGTAACCGCAAAGTCGAGCGCCCCCTTAACATGTATTCCTTCTGTCAATTCGTTGTTATCCTCGTTTATCTCCTCTACAGCATCATCCGGGTCAGCAATCACGGTTATATTGTGCTTACCCCGCATCACCTCAATGCTGAGTGTCTCATTCTGAATTTGAAGAGGTGTTGCGTTCCAGGTGACCGTGATAGGCATCGTCTCGTTCGCGTCAAGGGATATGTTCTCATCTGCGATCACAGCCTCATACCGTGTGTTCCAGTATGCAACATAACCGGACGTCGACCCAACAAAAGCGTGCACCCTGATCGTATCCCCCTCAACCCATCTGCTCCAGGTATCAGACGGATTGGTTTCATCGATCCTCTCAACGAGGTTGCCTTTTCCATCGTAGATTTCAATGTAGGAATATGTGCCTATGGATATACCATTCTCGAAAAATATTCTTATTCTACGAGCACCCGGATAGATGAAGGTGTCATCTGAGGTTGAACCATAGCCTGTAAGATATCTCCACCCCCATACCTCTGAGATATTCTTCTCATCCCGAAACTCGAGATCGCAGGATGCGCTTCCATTCCCGATATTTGAGATATAAGCAGTTATCCTGTTTGTGTGATTTTCCATCGGATATGGCGGATCAAACACGATATCTGTTACTGTGAGATCGGCTCTTTCGGTCAGGCTCTCTCCAAATGCAACTCCAGTATTTGCCATCTGAAGCGAGAGAGATAAAACCATCCAGAGTGCAAGTAGCTTGAGGTTCATTTTGCATCGTAATACGAAATAAGTTATATTTAAAATTTTAGATTTTTAAAACCAAAAAACTTATTACTAAAGAATATTAAAATTGGACATCTGACGAATTATAAAGAATGAGGTGAGAGATGGCTGGAAAAGATAAAAAATGGATTAGAGGTATAGCGATAATAATATTACTTATTGGATCTGTATTGCCCGCATCAGGTGTAGACATCTCCCGAACGCTCTCGACAACAGCGCCACTTCCGGGCGAAGAGGTTGATGTCGTACTTCTTATCGATGGGATTGAGATAGGAGGAATCGTTGAGACGATACCGGAGGGGTTTGTATTTCTTGGTACAGCACACCCCCAGGATCAGGTAAACGTATCAGGAAACAGGATTATCTTTTCTGTTATAAACGAGAGCAGGATAGAGTACAAGGTAAGAGCACCAGCACAGGGATCTGGGACCTTCAGCGGTGTGTGGATTGATGCCCTAAATAAGACAGAGGGAGTGATAGGGGATACAGTGGTTTCTGTGAGAGGAAGTGCACCCACTCAGGAAGCCACATCTGCAAAAACGACTGCACCGACCCCATCCAAAACATCAACACCAGAAACCGGGGGATTTATGATATCATCAACGATCCTTGCGTTTCTGACTGTGTACATTTTGGTAAGAGTAAGAGAGGTATAACCATGAAGATCCTGATATGTGGTAAGGGCGGCAGTGGAAAGAGCACAATAGCTGCATTGCTCGCAAAATCAATGGCAAAGAGGGGATATCAGGTTCTTGTAATGGACAGTGACGAGTCGAACTTTGGATTGCATCGCCAGTTGGGCGTGAAGCTGCCGGAGGGCTTCATGAACTACTTTGGCGGAAAAAAGACGATGATTGAGAGGATGTTTGCATCGATGCAGAAGGGTGAAGGAGGCACGGTTAAAATCTTTGATAAAAGGTGGACGTTCAGTGATATTCCAGAGGAATACTTGATGGAAAAGAATGGAATAAAACTGCTTGCTATCGGGAAAATTCATGATTTCAGAGAGGGATGTGCCTGCCCGATGGGTGCACTCTCGCGTGAGTTTCTCAAAAACCTTGAGCTTGAAGATGATGAGGTTGTGATCGTTGACACCGATGCCGGGATCGAGCATTTTGGGAGGGGTGTGGAGGATGGGTGTGACCTGATCATCGCTGTTGTGGATCCATCCTATGAATCGCTTATGCTCTCAAAGAAAATCAACGAATTAGGGGATAGCATTGAAAAACCCGTTTATTTCGTGCTCAACAAAGTTGACAATGAAAGTAAGCGAGTTATGCTTGCATCTCTGGAGAAAAACAAAATTGCGGGGATTATTCCTGCGAATGATGAGGTTTTCAAGGCTTGCTTGGCCGGGGATGAGCTTGATTTAGAGTTGGTAGAGATCGAAGAACTTACTGAGTTTTTAGAAGGTGTTAAAAATGATATTAGAGCCAAATAAAAGGGAACAGGTTAAAAGGGGTAATCGGAAATACGCTGAGATGTTTATAAGGGGGTGTAAAGAATGAGAAAGGTACTGATGCTCGTTTTCATCATCCTGATCGTATCGATCGTATCGGCAATTCCAGCAACGGCTCGTGAGATTCCCTTTGATACCAACGGAGACAGGATCATCTCAAAGGCAGAGCTATCAGGTGCGATCATATCCTATCTCAGGGCAGAATATCTTGGTGAAACCCTTGAAGCTCCGGATATCGATGGATTGAAGGAGATCGCATGGACATACCTCCACTATCCCCGTACAGTCATGGACAGTGCTGGAAGAAATGTTACGGTCTATGCACCTGTTAAGCGGATCGTTGTTCTCAATGGTGACTGTGCAGAAGCTGTCAAGATACTTGGAGCAGATGAGAGGATCGTCGGGGTTGTGAAAGGCATAAAAACGAAGAAAGGGTATTACTTTCCAGAGCTGAATACCACACCATCTGTTGGTAAATGGAATCGGCCAGATATAGAAGCAATCGTATCGCTTGATCCTGATCTTGTGATCGGCTATGTGAAATGGCCTGGCGCAGAGCTCGATGAGAAACTCGAAAAATTTGATATCCCCACTCTGAGGCTTGACTTTACAAATCAGAGGAAGTTGAAGGAGGAGGTTGAGAAACTGGGGTATCTCCTCGAGGAGGAGGAAAAAGCTGAGGAGTATATTGGATGGTATAGAGGATATGAAGAAGTTGTGAAGGAATTTGTTGAGAAACAGGATAAGAGACCCAGGGTCTTTCTTGAGCAGTCAAAAGATGTGGCAGATCTCAACGAGATAGGGACGTACGGTCCTGGTTCTGCATCAGATGAGTTATGCATGCTTGCAGGAGGAATCAATATCGCTCACAACCTATCAACAACCTTTCCACATGTTGAGGCAGAATGGGTACTCAAAGAGCATCCTGATATTGTTATAAAGCACAGGTATGTGGGCTGGGGCTGGAACAATACCGATGAACCCCGGGGGATCAAAGATGAGATCTTGAGCCGTCCCGGATGGAAAGACGTAATAGGTGAGGAAAACGTCTATGTCACAAGTTGTGAACCCCTCTATGGGCTGGATTCGGTGGTTGGACTCATATACTGGACAAAGATATTCCATCCAGCCTTTGATCTTGATCCAGAGGGTGTTTACAGGGAGTACCTCGAGCGCTTCCTGGGCATAGAATATCCGGAAGGTCTGGTGGTCGTCTATCCACCTGTGGGGAGCTAACCCCATCTTCTCTCGGTATTTGTTGATGTCACCAGAAACCATACCCAAAAAAGAAGCAGTAAAGGAAGAATACCGCAGGTTCATCAAAAAGAGAGCCGTATTCATAATTGCTCTCCTCATAATCACCCCCCTTCTCATAGGCTACTCTGCAACCCTTGGATCTGCAGACATCTCAGTAAAGGCTGCGTATGATGCGATTCTCCATAAGTTCTTCCCTGATCATTTCAATCCGGCTCCAACCTCGAAGCTTGATTCAGGTCAGATCGTAACAATTCTCTGGACACTGAGACTTCCCCGCATCGTTCTTGGGATCGTGGCAGGATGTGGACTTGCGATAGCAGGCGCGGTGATGCAGGCGATACTGAAGAACCCCCTGGCATCCCCATACACACTGGGTATCGCATCAGCTGCATCCTTTGGTGCATCACTTGCGATAATACTTGGGGTGGGGGTGGTTGGAGGGGAGCATCTCATCATCGCAAACGCCTTCGTATTCTCGATGATCGCAGCATCGCTCATCTATCTACTCTCAATAAGAAAGACGTCCCCTGAGACGATGGTGCTTGCAGGGATTGCGATCATGTACCTGTTTTCCGCGATGACATCGCTTCTCCAGTATGTGGGCGAGGCAGAGGAGGTTCAGGAGGTTGTTTACTGGATGTTTGGGTCACTTGGGAGGGCAAAGTGGAGCTCTGAGTTTCCATATGGAAATATAGGGATTGTTGGGATGATACTTCTGATCACGATCCCCTATCTACTTTCAAAGTCATGGGACCTCAATGCGATGGGAAGCGGGGATGAGGCTGCTAAGAGCCTTGGTGTAAAGGTTGAACAGGTCAGGATCTCCTGCATGTTTGTTGCATCGCTTATAACAGCCTCGATCATATGCTTCACCGGCACAATCGGCTTCATAGGACTTGTCTGTCCACATATCACAAGGATGGTGATCGGATCTGATCACAGGTTCCTTCTGCCCGGGACATGTCTGACCGGTGCGGTGCTTCTTCTTGCCGCAGATACACTTGCAAGAACGATTGTTGCTCCGGTGATACTCCCTGTTGGAATCGTGACCGCTTTTATGGGTGTTCCATTGTTTGTGTATCTTTTGATGAGACAGAGGGGTGGTTACTGGTGAAGCTTAGAATAAAGGATCTCACATTCAGCTATCCAAGCCGGGCAATCCTTGATGGCATCACGATCGAGATCGAGCCTTCAGAGTTCTTCGGCGTCCTGGGCCCAAATGGGACCGGTAAGACCACACTCATCAAGTGTATCGATACGATCCTGAAGCCCTATGGAGGATGCATCATGCTTGATGGGAAGGAGGTGAGGGAGTTTGATAAAAGAGAGCTTGCAAGAAGAATCGGGTATGTTCCGCAGAGTGCACCAAAGGGATTTCCAGCCACGGTCTTTGATACGATCCTCCTTGGTAGACGCCCTTACATCGGATGGAAGGTTACAGAGAGGGATATCGATAAGGTCCTTGAGATTGTGGAGCTTCTTCGGATAGAGGAGCTATCACTTCGTCCATTCGATGAACTCAGTGGTGGGGAGAGGCAGAAGGTGCTTATTGCAAGGGCACTTGCCCAGGATCCTGAGGTACTCCTATTGGATGAACCCACCTCAAACCTTGATATAAAGCATCAGCTCGAGGTGATGGAGGTGATAAAGAGGATCACAAAGGACCATGGGATTCTTGCGATAATGGCAATACATGACCTTAATCTCGCGTCTCGCTATGCTGACCGGGTCGCAATGATGTACAGGGGAAGGATTGAAGCGGTTGGAGCTCCTGAGGAGGTGCTTACACCAGAAAATATAAGATCGGTCTATGGTGTTGAGGTCTCTGTGATGAACAATGGGGGAAGGCCCTACGTTCTTCCCCTAAGACCGGTGGAGGTTGAGGGATGAAGATTGGGTGTGTGATGTGGAGCGGATATATTGAGAGTATGGCAGAGGCAGCCTCTCAACTTGATTTTCTTGAGATGAACCTTAAATCCCTCAGGGATCTTGAGGATGAGCAAAAGAGAGAGGAGTTTCTTGATTATCTCAAGAGGGAGGCTGATGCGATTCTTGTGCTTCACTCAGGCTTTAATGGAACGCTTGATGAGATACTATCTCAGGTGAGAGATAAACTCATAATAAGCTTTGGCTACACAGCCCCATTTCTCTCTCCCAGGATAAGCCCTGAGCAGGCAAGTACAGTCTATCGCTATCTCCGGCTTGGTGGGGTTGAGAATCTTAAAAATGCACTTCTTTACATAGCAAGGGAGTTTTTCGGTATTGATATAGAGGTTGAGCCTCCAGCAGAGACTCCATGGGAGGGGATATACCATCCCAATAGCCCCACACCGTTCTACTCGATTGAGGATTACATCGAGTGGTATGGAAAAGAAAGGATAGAGAAAGCTCCCACGGTTGGGATAATCTTCTACAAGACGCACCTTGTTATAGACGATCTTGAGGTTGAGGATGCACTTATTGAGGCCTTAGAGGGGCGAGGGCTTGGAGTTATCCCGGTATTCTCATGGGGTTTTCCAAACAGGGAGTTTGAGATTGAGGGAAACGATGCAGTTATAGAGAAGTTCTTTATGAGGGATGGTAAGCCCCTTATAGATCTATTAATCGATCTTCAGTCATCTTTTCTCATACATACAGGTGATAGGAGCATTCTCAGCAGGATGGACGTTCCGATCATAAAGGGAGTGATAGCATACCACAGATCAGAGGATGAATGGCGAGAAGATGAGCATGGGCTTGGTGGGGAGCTTGTATGGTCTGTTGTCATGCCTGAGTTTGAGGGGATAATAGAGCCACTTGTTGCAGGTGCGAGGGTCAGGGAGAGAATAGAAGGTGCTACATCTGAGCGTTTCTCTCCAATCCCTGAAAGAATCTCTCATCTTGCAGATAGAGTTCTAAAATGGGTGAATCTCAGGAAAAAACCGAAAAATAAGCGTAAAATCGTCTTTATACTCCACAACAACCCATGTGCCGGGGTTGAGGCGAATGTTGGTGCAGGATCGAACCTTGATACGCTTGAAAGCCTTGCAAGGGTTCTCAAGCGGATGAGAGAGGAAGGCTACTCGATAGAAGATCTACCATCTGATGGAAAAGACCTTATAGACCGGATAATGGATAAAAAAGCGATATCTGACTTCAGATGGACATCTGTTGATGAGATTGTGAGAAAAGGCGGTGCAATTTGCCTTGTTGATGAAAAAGAGTACAGGTCATGGTTTGATGAGCTTCCAGATGATGTAAGGGAGAGAATGATAGAGAGCTGGGGAGATCCTCCCGGAGATGCGATGGTGCACCAGGGCAGGATCGTTGTGACAGGGATCGATCTGGGGAATGTGATTGTATCTGTCCAGCCAAAGCGAGGGTGCGCTGGGGCAAGGTGTGATGGATCGGTCTGTAAGATCCTCCATGATCCAGATATACCCCCAACGCATCAGTATATCGCATCATACAGGTTTTTTGAGAGAATATGGAAGGCAGATGCGATTGTGCATGTGGGAACCCATGGAAACCTTGAGTTTCTGCCAGGAAAGTCTGTTGGGTTGTCTGAAGCTTGCTATCCAGATATAGCACTTGGAACCCTACCGAATCTCTACATCTACTCAGTTGACAACCCATCTGAAGGTATCGTTGCAAAGAGAAGGTCGTATGCAGCTCTTGTGGATCACATGTTACCTGTAATGACTGCAAGCGGTACCTATGGAAGGCTAAACGAGCTTGAACGACTTCTTGGAGAGTATGATCTTGCAAAGGTAGCAGATCACGCAAGAGCACATGCACTGGAGCATCTTATTCTCGAGGCGATCGATGAGGCGAATCTTGGGAAAGACATTGGACTCACAGAAGATATGACGTTTGACGAGGTTGTGAAGAGGGTGCATGACGTGATCTCGAGGATGAAGGGGTCTCTTATAAATAAAGGGCTTCATATACTCGGAGAGGTCCCTGAAGGAGATAAAAGGGTTGAGCTCATAACCTCGATGATACGCTTCGATGAGGATGTAAAGAGGGCTTTTTCTGGAGACTGGGATCGCCTCAAGGCTTATGTTAGAGACGTTCTCGAGGGCAGGTGTGAAAATGATGAGATCACTCTCAAGGTTAAGGATCTCTCAGAAAGGATAGATCTCTGCAAGAATGAAATTGAGAGCCTTCTTCATGGATTTGATGGTGGATACATCGAGCCAGGTCCATCCGGGCTTCCAACCCGGGGTCGATGGGATGTGCTTCCCACAGGTAGAAACTTCTATACACTTGATCCAACAAGAATCCCGACCCGTGCTGCATGGAGAGTTGGCAGAAAGCTTGCAACAGATCTTATAGAAAAATACGAACGTGAAACTGGTAGAATTCCTGAAAACTGCGGGATGATACTCTTCTCAACCGATATAACATGGGCAGATGGAGAAGAGCTTTCACAGATGCTTTACCTGATAGGGGTTGAACCTCGCTGGGATGAGGCCGGAAGGGTTAATGGATTCAGGATAATACCGCTTCATGAGCTTAAAAGACCAAGAATTGACATTACAGTGCGAATTAGTGGAATAATGAGAGATTCATTTATGGAGATAATCGAGCTTCTGGATGATGCGATAAGGGCAGTAGCTCAGCTTGATGAACCACCTGAGATGAACTTCATAAGAAAGCATGCCTTGGAGCAGGTCAGTGAGGGATCGGACTGGGCAAGTGCTGCAACCCGGATATTTGGGTCAAAGCCTGGGACATACGGTGCCGGGGTTAACCTTGCAGTCTATGCATCGGCGTGGAAGGATGAGCACGATCTCTCAGATGTATTCGTTTATTGGAGCGGTTATGCATATGGAAAAGGGATTAAAGGAAAGGAATCACATGAAGAACTTCTGAATCAACTTAAGACTCTTGATCTATCCTTCAGATCCAATCCAACGGATGAGCACGATCTCTTTGGATGCTGTTGCTACTTTGCATACCATGGCGGGATGACCGCTGCTGCACGCGCGCTTTCAGGAAGAGATGTCAGGGCTTACCACGGGGATACGAGAGATCCGGAGGATGTGCGAGTTACGGATCTTAAAGATGAGATAAGAAGGGTCGTGAGGACCAAGCTATTGAATCCAAAGTGGATCGAGGGGATGAAGGAACATGGATACAGAGGGGCATCTGAGATCTCAAAGCGAGTTACGAGGGTGTACGGTTGGCAGGCAACAACCCGGGAGGTTGATGACTGGATATTCGATGATATAGCCAAGACATATATCCTTGATGATGATATGAGGGAGTTCTTTGAGGATAACAACCCATGGGCACTTGAGGAGATGGGAAGAAGGTTGCTTGAAGCCTGTGAGAGAGGATTGTGGGATCCTGATCCTGAGGTCCTTGATGAACTCAAGAAGCACTATCTTGAGATTGAGGGATGGATGGAGGAACGGATGGAGGGAATTGAGGGGGTTCAGGGTGGATCGATCGATATCTTTACGATGGAGGATGTTAAGGAGTGGAGGGAGAGGATGGAGAAGGTCAGGGGTAAGAGAAAAGATTCATAATCTGGTTGGGGTTAACACAGGAGATTACTGGGATAAAACAGCCAGATATTACGGAGAAAAGCTCAGACAAGACAAAAAGATGGTTTTACTGCTCCTGTATCATGGTCTTGATCCACAATTGCTGTATAGAGCATATCACACTTTCTTCAAGGATGAAAAAGATACATGGGACTGCTGGCGTGCCATTGAGGTGTACTGGAATGCTGGAGGTTGCCTGGGTTATAACGAGGATCCAGATTATATCGTAACGAGTTGCAACCTGTGTATAGTCCCAAAAAATTTGACCTTAAATACCCTCAACCAACTGATGGGTTACGGCAGACTGACAGAGAAGAAGATAAGGTACATCGTGAGGCACAAGCAGAAGGGAAAGAGCTAAGCGAAAAGGAGAAGGAAATAATCAGGGAGGCCAAAGCCAGGTACAGGCTGGGAGCGAGAAGGCTTGAAAAGGTGATAGAACAGGTTTACGGCATCCACATCCCTCACAATCGCATTCACAAATACTTGCTTGAAGAAGGATTGGCAAAGGAAGAACCAAGGAAGAAGAGAAGAAGGAAGCCATACATAAGGTATGAAAGGGAGTGTTCGATCTCAGCAGGGCATATTGACTGGTTCGATAAGGATGGGATAAAGTTCTGTGCCATTCTGGATGATGCTTCAAGGAAGATCCTTGCAGCAGGAGAATTCAAGAATGCCAACACTGAAAACAGCATAGCTTTGGTAGATAAGCTTGTTGAGGATTACTGGGGCATCATGCCTTTAGAAGAGCTGATCTCAGACAACGGAAGTGAGTTCGGAGCTCACAGAAAGAATGGTAAAAAGGAATGGGACAGCAGATTCAAGCGTCACATTGGATCCCTGGGTATAAAGCTGATAACATCCAGGATAAAGCATCCCCTAGACGAATGGTAAGATAGAGAAGCTCTTTGACTGCTACAACAGGTATAGAGATGATTTTGAGAGCTTACGCCTTTTATAAAAGGCGTTGCCAAAATGTCCTGCCAAAGCTGGAAGACTCGCTCGAAAAGTGTAGTCCTACTGCAGGTAGGACGCAGGGGTAGAGGGGATGCAATCCCCCTTATGAGGCGGATGCGCCTCATTCTGGAGCAGGTTGCCTGTAGAAGCAAGGTTAGGTGTTGCATTCAAGCTTTTTGATGAGGTGGTTGGGAATGAGAGGTAGGGTTTATAAGGTCAAAAATTTCAGGACTATACACCATGATATCGAGGATGAAACGAATGATAGCGAGATAGTTCTTCATCTCATAGAGGAGTTGCATGAGGGATATGAAGGAGATCTTCTCAAGGCCGTGCAATCAGCTCTAAATGTGATAAATGGGATGTACGTCTTTGCGGTCACCGATGGCAAAGAGATCTTTATCGCAAGGGATCCATTTGGCATAAAGCCGGTCTACTATGTAAGTGATGGTGAAACAAATTATTTTTCATCGGAGAAAAGAGCCATATCTCATATAGGAGAGGTAGAACGCTGCTGCCGGGCAGAATTCTGAAGATTGCTCGTGATGAATTCAAGATCTATACTGGTATTAGCATAGAGCGGCCCCCGATCGATGTTATGAGCTTTGATGAGGCTGTAAATCTTTACAAGGATGCTTTGATAAAGTCTGTTAAAAGGAGAGTCAGGGGTTTGAGAGAGAGTCAGGTAGGTGTGATATTTTCCGGTGGGGTTGATTCTGTTTTAATTGCAAAGATACTACAGGACATCGGCTTTGATCCTTTATGTTACTGCGTTGGGCACAAGGACTCGAAAGATGTCGAGAGTGCTTTAAGAGTGGCTCGTGATCTGAATCTCAAATTGAAGGTCACGGAAATCGATAAGAAAACCGTAAGAGATCTCTTACCTGAGATTATAGATACGATCGAGATGGAAGGACTCCTTCAGATAGAAGTAGCCGTTCCAATGTATCTTGCTGCCAGGAGTGCAAAAGAAGACGGGGTCAGAGTAATCTTCACAGGTCAGGGTGCAGATGAGCTTTTTGGAGGTTACTGGTGGTACAATGATGTGGTCGGTAAAGAAGGCTATCTAAAGCTTTATGATAAGTTATGGGAGGATCTCAACCTTTTGTATGATGATACGCTTGAGAGAGAAGATAAGGTTACGATGACACATTCTGTTGAGATGAGGGTTCCATATCTTGATAGGGATGTAGTAAGAGTAGCAATGAGGATCTCCCCACACTTGAAGATCAAAAATAAGAATGATTCGATGAGAAAGTGGGTTCATAGACGGGTTGCCAGTATCATTGGACTACCTGATTACATCGCCTATCGTGATAAGGATCCGGCACAGTCTGGATGTGGCATCCATGAGATGATAGAGGAGATAGCAGAGGATTACTTTGAAGGAAAAAAGGTTGAAGAGGTTGAACTGGATGACAAAGGCTCATTGTATCGTTATCTGGATGAAGATTATGGAACACCAGCCGCGTTGGCATATATCGAAGAGGTTGCCAAGAGCCTTGATTAAGTAAAGTGATAGAGTTGATACAAATAGAGGAATTTAAGTGGCTATCCACCACTGAAACAGAGGATATGAGATTCTCAGAGGTCTGATGAGGAAGAGATGATACCGAGTCTTTCAGACGATATAGAAGAATCTGGAGGATGATAGATGAAGATAAATATTGCACAGATTGAGTATGATCCGATAGATATCGAGAAGCTCAAAGGTGTATTGAGCGGATTGGATGGCATAACCTGTTTTCCGGAGTGTTTTGCACTCGGTAGGAGCGGCATTGAAACACTCCAGTATCTAAATAAGATCAGTCATGAATCTAAAACTATTATAGAAGAGATCAAAAAGACAGGGAAAACAGTTATACTCCCATTGATTGAGAGGCATCCTGTGATGCGAAACAGGTTTTATAACACCACTTATATAATCCATGACAAGGACCTGATAGGTTCATACCGAAGAGTGGTTGTGCACCCCATGGAAAGGGCATTCATCCAATCTGGAAAGGATTTTCCAGTATTTGAGATCGACGATGTCACGTTTGGTCTACTTATATGTTTTGAGATTGCCTTTCCAGAACTTACACGGATCATTGCACTTAAAGGTGCCTCAATCATATTTGTACCAGCAAGCACACCAGAAGAGGCGGATTATTTATGGGAGGTGAGACTGAAAGCAAGAGCGATAGATAACCAGCTTTTTGTGGTGGGTGTAAATCGATGTGGAAAGGTTGGGAATGAGACATATATTGGAAGGAGCATGGTTGTGTCGCCTTCAGGAGATATCATATATGAATGTAACGATAACGAAGAGATTAAGACTATCGAGATAGATCTTGCTGAAATTATGAAAGAAAGGAGCAGAGAACCCACGTTCAGTGAGTTTGAAATTGAGGTTTATGATAAATTTTTAGAGCGTTTTGGAGATAGTAGTATCCAAAATATCAACAGATCATAAGAAAGATAAGGCACAATAATATGAAACAAAAGCCGGGATTCGTATGGTTAAAAGCCTTATGTTTCCGGAGAAGTATGAAGAAGATTTTGATTGCAGGCACACGGGAGAAAGATGCCGGTAAGACAACAATTGCATGTGGGTTGCTATCGTATCTCAAAGAGATAGGGATTGGAGCATGTGGATTTAAACCAAGGGCTGGAAACAGTATCTGGTATGATTTTGAGATTATTTATGAGGCTTTCAGTGAGAGGCGGTGCTACGGGAAGGATGCCCGGTTGTTAAGGTTGCACTCCGGAGTTGATTTACAGGAGGAGATAATAAACCCGGTACATCGACTCTGGGCAGAGCCACCATCTTTCATTGATCATTTACAGCTTCCCCCGTTCATCTGTGATAGAGTGCGAACACCAGAGGGGGAGGATGTTTTCATAGTGAACGCGACACTACCATTTGCCCATGGAGCTGAAGACCTGCTAAGAAGGGTGGATAAGAAAATATACGTCTCACAGATGGGCGAGTTTAATCAGATAATATCACAGCTTTATGACCGTGCAACACATGCAGCGCACGAGACTATCTCAAATGTATCGGATGTGATCGTATATGAGAGCTATAGCGATATTGCACTGCCGTGGAAGGGTATCAAGGATCTCGATTTAGTTCTTGTGGTTGAACCCGGCCACATCTCGACATACGATCCGGAGCGATATCTTACTGCAGTACGTCTTGTAAATCGGAGAGAAATATCCACAAGAAGTGTTGTTGAGCTTTTAAAGCCGATTGAGACGGTGAGGATCCCACCATCCAGATCCAGGGAGATGATAAAGGTTGTCCAGGATAGGATCGATCTCTTACTGAAGAAGACAGAGAGAAAATTGGATGATTGTGTAACTTTAACTTGACTGATGGAATCAAATGAAGAATGCAAATCTTTCAAGGGCTTTGAGATAAAGGCCACAATCATATTGATAAACCTGATTCATCCTTTATAACCCCCCTCACTTACCATTCACCAATCCTCTGTAGCCCCTCCTTTGAGTTAACCCGGCGAAACAACCATCCCTGCCAGAAGTAAATGCAGACAGACGAATTTTTTGACTGAATCCACGATTATGCTCAAGAATCGGTAGATATCCTTCGCTTCTGGAATTTCTACCAGTTTTGCAGACCTCTTCAGTTCTTCTCTCTTTTGCAATTCGCTCACCTCCCTGAGTGATATACGCTGCTCTGACATTTCCTGCTTGACTCTCCGTGAACTGACAATACTGAGTATTTTTCCCTAACAGCACCCATTTTGGGTCTTTCTCATTTCGGCTGGAATTGAATTTTATAGATTTTTTATGGTGTACTTTTAAAATTTGAGAGAAGAATGAGCGAAATACGCAAAATGCCAGTTCAGGTTTGTATAGTATAAGTCTGGTTAAGGAGGGGGTTAACTCAAAATACCCCCATTATACCCCCAAACCCGATCTTATCCCATCAAAGACTGCCAGAAACTGCTCGCGCCATTCATCAATTACTTTGACAAATGGAACACCCCGGGAGTAACTTATGGCAATCTCCTTCATGTACGGGATCTCAAGAAGGATCTCAATCCCCTCATCTTTGCAGTAATCATAAACCCCTCTGTCACCCATACCGGACCGGTTCACAACAACCCCAAAGGGGATTCCAAGCTCCCTCATCACCCCAACAGCAAGCTTAAGATCGTACAACCCAAAAGGTGTTGGCTCTGTGACAAGGATGCAGTAATTGCTACCATACACAGAATGGATTACAGGACATGAAACACCAGGCGGAGCGTCGATTATGACCGTTTTATCACCATTTAACTCTCTCTTAACAGCCTTTATCAGAAGACTTGGCATTGGCTCACCGATTGCAAGCTCCCCATAGACCAGATCAATCTCACCACACCGCCCCTTTATAATCCTCCCTATCTCCTTCTCACCCTCCCTGATTGCACCCTCAGGACATACAAGCACACATCCACCGCATCCATGACAGAGATTGGGAAACAGGATCGTATCACCCTTAAGCCCCTTCTCTGGATGGGGGCCTATCACAAAAAGTGCATTGTACGCACAGAACTCGGCACATTTTCTACAGAAGCTGCATCTGCCCTTCTCAATCAGAGGTATCATCGATGAGACGCTCTTTATCTCTTTTATATCTGGTTTGAGGAAGATATGAGCATCCGGCTCCTCAACATCACAGTCAAGAAGCTGGGCATCTTCGATTGAGAGTGCAAGGTTGACTGCAACCGTCGTCTTCCCGGTTCCCCCTTTCCCGGATGCAACAGAGATTATCATGGTCTAAAATAGTGGATGAATCTCGTAATATGCATCATCCATACCCGGCCTTATCCAGGGGCTTATGAGCCCTGCACCCTTGAGCTCTGCGATAAGCGCGCCTGCATCCCTGATCCCAAAACCAGACGCGATATCAGCGATCCTGCTTGCAGATATCTTTCCCGAGTCAGCAGATCTTCTGATCCTATCGAAAAGAGCGGGCATTATCCCGGACAGAGGATCTTCTATCATTCTGAAGTACTCCCTTATCGCATACTCCCTATCCCACACACCTGTCTCTACTGCCCTCATCAGAGCAATCCTCACAACATTGGGGATGCTGTATCTACCCCCAAATGAGCGTTCACCACTCTTCCACGAGAGGCTTTCACCATCAGCCACGATGAGCCTTAAACCCTCTGCCTCGAGTATAACCTCATCTGTCTCCTCCCCAAAGATCTGCTCTATCTCCTCATGGGTGATTCCGTCCTCTATCGAGTGAAGAAGTGCAGAAATCTCCCTGAAGGACGCTGTAAATCCCCTTAATGCATCTTCAAGTCTGCCTGTCATCAATCCCCATCCTGACCCTGTATCCACCATCCTCACTGAAGCTGAGAATGAGGTATGCGCTCCTCCCTCTCCCAATCTCGTCTTCTATCATACTTCGGTATGCAGGAAGGTTCTCATCCTCAAGAAATCTAAGAAGAATCTCTATCTCCTCTTCTGACTCCCTATCTTCACACCCTGATACCATATACCTATCAACAGCCTTCCAGTACCGCCTTCTGGCAACAGTCTCGACACACAGGCCTCGTTCTGGCTTTATGATAAGTTCTTTCATATCATACCGTGCCTGTGTTCCCTGCAGGCGTACTCATAGCTTGCCGGCATGAGCCGCCCTTCCTGCCATGATCTTATCGCATCTCTCACTCTTCCAGACGCGCCGATATAGACCTCAATCCCAAACCTCTCAAACATACCTATCGCCCTTGGACCAAGCCCTGAACAGAGCATAACTTCAACCCCCTCTTTCGAGAGCATCTCTGGGGGATATCCGACACCTCCGAAGTGCTCGCTTGTATTTGATACCACCTTAACCTCTCCGCTCTCAAGATCAAGAATCGTGAACGTCGGCGCACGTCCAAAGTGCTCACATACTATATCATCCAGTCCGGCATCCCCATAGGTAGGCACACACACCTTCATCAAGCTCACCTCCCAATCCTTCCTTCTAACCATCCGATCTTGACATCATCCACACCATCAAACGCAGGCACAAACGGCTTTATATCAATGAGTGGTGTTCCATCAACGAGATCTAACCCTCTAACCTTAAGTACATTATCCATCCTCTCAAGAAGCCTCACGATGGAGAGGCCTATGGGGTTTGGTCGATGTGGGGATCTTGTCGCAAAGACCCCATGCGGCCTTGCGTCCCATGGCGTTCTCACCATAAGTTTATACCCATCCGATCTATCCAGCCAACAGAGAAGGATCAGATGCGAGAATCCCTCAACATCGGTTAACCCTTCCTCAAACTCCCTGAAGACCTCAACCTCACCTACCGTATCTGTGCCTGCACCCTGACGTGGACACTCAAGAACTGTCTTATAAGGGGTGTGGATTGTCCCGATCGGTTCAACCTCCACCCTTTCTCCTCCTGTAATCTGCTATCGCCTCTTTGAGTGTGTTTACCGCAAGCACAGGGCAGTGGAGATGTTCTTCTGGGAGATCACCAAGAACCGAGAGTATCTCCTCATCGTTGAGCCGGGATGCCTCCTCGACCGTCTTACCCCTGATGAGCTCAGTCAGCACAGAGCCACATGCAATCGTGGGTCCACACCCATCTGTGAGAAACCTGGCCTCGATGATCCTCTCATCCTCAATCTTGAGGTATATCTCCATCGTATCACCGCATGGACCTGTTATCCGCGAAGCCCCATCCGGATCTTCGATCATCCCCACATTCTTCGGGTTCAAAGCCTCCTCAACCACCCGTTCACTGAAAATCTCCAGCGCATCTCGGATTATTGCCTGCTGAATATCATCCACAAGCTCATCGAGAGTTGAGACTTTCTCGGCCATCGCAACACCACGTGAAAGCTTCAACTCCCTACTTTCCAAGCTCCTCCAGCCGCTTTTTTATCTCTGCAAGCCGTTGCTCTATCATCCTCGCCTCTGCTTCGAGCATCTGGATCTCCTGCCCCTCTGTGAAAGTACCCGGGCCAAAGAACGGCGCAGAGAAAGCACCAAAACGAGGTCTAAAGTCCCTGCATGCCTCACTCATGGGATCTACCTCTTTATCCTTGAGAGAGCATCTGTTGGGTGGGACAAAGTATGCACAGGCACCGTGTGTGGCAGGAGGTACCTGTACTCCTGGAGATACCCCTCCCCAGCCGGGAGAGTAACCAAATCTCATCCAGCCTGGGAGCCCTGTCATGTAGTACATATTTCTCCATCTGTATCCTGCCATCTTCTCATCACCTCCTTTTTCTTTACGGTCTTACCATCCTTGATCCACACTTCGGACAGATCTCTTCATAGCACGGTACACCACGCTTGTGTGGAACGGTGGTTCCACAGCTTGGACACTTACACTCACCCCCGGGTCCAAGCCCTCTTCCACCCATTCTCCCCCGTCCTCCTCTACCCATTCCTGCCATTCAGTACCACCACCTGTACCAGTACAGGTGCCAGTATGGCAGGGGCATACCATACCAGGTGGTGCCGAACCCATAACCTCTCCACCACCACCTGGGAAGCCAGGGGAATACCCTGCAGAATGGATAGGGGTTGCCCCTCCACCCTCTTGCAGGCCACCAGAATCCTCTTCCAAACACTTTTATCACCTCCTCAATCTACCAATACCAAACCTCGTGTCAACCTCTCAGGATCGCCGGCCACCGCCGGAGAGATTCTCATCCTTTAAGCTCCTCCAGCCGCTTTTTTATCTCTGCAAGCCGTTGCTCTATCATCCTCGCCTCTGCCTCGAGCATCTGGATCTCCTGCTCCTTTGTCACCCCTGCAGGCGCCATTGGTACCGCTGGTGGAGCCCACCCTGGAGCCTGCTGCTGCATCCACGCCATAAACCCGGGAATCTGCCCGGTCTGGCTCAGATACTGAGCCGCTGGAGGTAACCCTCCCCAGCCTGGAGAATAACCAAACCTCACCCATCCAGGCAATCCTGTAAGGTAATACATATTTCTCCATCTGTATCCTGCCATCTTCTCATCACCTCCTGATCCTCTTTTTTATATCCTCAAGCTCATCTTCAAGCCTCTTTACCCGTTCAAGCAGATCATCCACATCTCTGCTTGCCATAGATGCCTGCTGCTCGATGTTAACCCTTCTACCCATCCCGCGCGTTCCAGGAGAGGTCCCCATCCCGAAGTGCCCCGGGACTGTTGCACCACCGGTCTCAAGAAGCTCCCCACGCTTATACATGTCGATTGCATCCCTGACCGTACCGTAGGCACCTGTTACAACCTTCACACCCGCAGCAGATAGTGTCTGGAACGCATTTGGTCCGATGTTCCCAGAGATGAGCACGTCCACACCTTTATTGACGATTGTCTGCGCTGCCTGAATCCCTGCACCACTTGCAGCCCCCACACTCTCATTGGGAACTGCCTCAAACGCCATGGTATCCGGATCAACGATCACAAAGTACCCGCATCTTCCAAACCTCGGGTCAACCTCTGCGTCAAGATCGCCGGCCACCGCGGTCACACATATCTTCATCCTTTAAGCTCCTCCAGCCGCTTTTTTATCTCTCCAACCCGCTCTTCAAGGACCTTAAGCTCTCTCTCAAGAGCCTCTCTCTCATCCGACGGGCTTGGCCAGCCATATGGATATGGCATCACCTCATAGGGTTCTGGTATCCAGAGCCATGCATGAGGGCCAAACCCACACCTGCAAGGACCTCTTACCCAGACCACCCACATCACCTCAAGTGAATATACATTCATAATCACTTAAACCTTTCGGTGGGGTGGGCCTCTTCCCCCCTCCCGGGCCACGGAGGATACGCTTATACCACCACATATGGGACACCTCTCAAGAGGAGCTCCCCACTCACTTCTGCAGTCATAACAGAGGTTTCTGAATCTGTAGTCCCCTCCACTCACCCGTATAGCCTTTCCATCAACAAGGGCCTCTGCTACCTTTCTTCGGGCCTCTTTCAGGATCCTGTGAAACGTCGGCTGGGAGATATCCATCAGCTTAGCTGCCTCGATCTGATCGAGTTGGAGAAGGTCCTTGAGCCTCAGACTCTCAAGCTCCTCTATCTTAAGCACGATCTCCCCCTTTGCCCTCCCCCCTGGCCTGAAGTACCTGAAATCAGGATGAAAGCCCACCCGTCTGCATCGCCTCGGTCTCGGCATATATGAATTTATATCCATAATAGCATTAAAGCTTGTCCCGGGTCTCTTCAGAAGCGTGTTTCAGGGTGAAGCCAGTAAACTTCTTAGGCTACCATGCAGTAAGAAGATGGGGAGAGCTGGTCCATGGATCTTGAAGGGTATGCTAAAAGGATGCTCAGAGAGGGTATTGACCGGGAGGTTATCAAAGAAAAGCTTTTTCAGCGGGTTATTGAGGTAAAAAGAGATCGTATAGGTGAAGAAGAGGCGATAAATCTTGTTGAGGCCGTGATCAGGGAGGCATCCCTGACACTTGAACCCGGAGATGACCTGCTGAAATTCCCGGTCTCAGGCGTTACGATGGGGGAGCTTGGGGTTGGGTCAAGAGGCAGTGGAGATTTTTACTTCCATGAGAAGATAGGAGAGCTTCTGGGGGAGGGAGGGGCACTTATCGATTCGAGCATGCTTGATGATTCAGGTGTTGTTAAAGCCCGAGGTGAGCTGATTGTTCTCACCGTTGATGGAATACACTCACGGCTCAGCGATTTTCCATTTATCGCAGGCTTTCACGTGGCCCGTGCAGCGCTCAGAGACATCTATGCTATGGGAGGGGTGCCGGTCGCTCTTGCATCAGATATACATCTCGCAGATGATGGTGATATCGGAAAGGTACTCGATCATATAGGGGGTATCGCGGCGGTATCAGAGCTTACGGGGGTCCCGCTCATAACAGGGAGTACGCTCAGAATCGGTGGTGATATGGTCATAGGAGATCGGATGACAGGTGCGGTTACAGCAGTCGGTATTGCAGATGTGATTACACCGAGAAAAGAGGCCAGAATCGGGGATCTGATCCTGATGAGTGAGGGTGCGGGTGGGGGGACGATTTCCACAGCGGCTCTCTACCATGGGGAGGAGGAGGTTGTCTGGGAGACGATGAATGTGAAGTTTATCGATGCATGCAGAACGCTCATCGATCATGGGCTTCTCAGTGAGATTCATTCGATGACCGATGTTACAAATGGCGGAATAAGAGGGGATGCTGCTGAGATCGCAAAGGTTGCAGGGGTTAAGCTCCGCTTCTATGAGGATAAAATCAGATCGCTCGTAAACCCACGCGTTCTCAAACTTCTTGAAAAGTACGAGATAGACTATCTTGGGGTATCTCTTGATGCACTTCTTGTGATATGCCCTGAGGATGTTGCAGATCGCGTGCTTGGGACTGTGCGGGCTGCAGGTGTTAGAATGGACATTGTCGGAGAGGTTATCGAGGGCAAGGGATCAAGAATCGTTATAGACGGTGAGGAGCGGGATTTTTCCCCAAAATTCAGGGAATCTGCCTACACACCCATCAAGAAGGTCGTTGGGGAAAGGGCATCTCGTGACTTTGAAGAGATGAAACGGAGTGTTGATCGGGTGGCAGGAGAAGTAAGAAGGAAGAAGGATTGGGTTGTTCGCAGGATCAGGGAGGCGAAAAATGGTTTATGACCCCCTCATGGTCCCGAGAAATGCAGCCTCGCTGTCATGGTATTTAAATCTGGTCAGGGCCAGGCTTTTATTTGCATTTGCATAGCAGTAGATGCAGCCATGGGGGCATGTATCATAGGCACCTATATCCGTGCTCTCAGCACACCCGCATCCATCTCTTGTCGGCTTTATCCGGTACACAAATCCCCCTTCCCTGTAGAAGAGCTCTTTTATAATCTCACCGTCGATACAATGCGCCTTCCTGATCCTCGAGCTCACAAGATAATCCCCACAGCATGTAAAAAGATCGATCCCATAACAATCTGCAATCCTTGCAAGCTCATCTGCAAGCTTTATCTTTAGCCTCTTATCCGGATCAAAGACGCTTATGCCACAATCCTCTTCAAGCTTCTCAAAGCGCCTTCTCACCTTCCCATACCATACAGCATAGCTGAAGTAGCATCGCCTCACGTACCCTTCAAGCCGGGAGGCTATATCCTCGAAGTTTTCGATGTGAAAATCATAATCTGTGATCTCAGAGATGATGATCGGGTCGTACCTCCAGTTTATATGCTCCGGTGACCAGATCGTACTCAGCTCTTTCAGCGTATCGATCGCAGCATCCTTGCTGATAACCCTTGGCTCAAAGACGCGTGGAAGGCCTGTTATGGTAAAGTTGAAGTAGAACCTGTAGCCCATCCTCTCCATATCCTCAAGCTTCTCGATGAATGGCCGGAAGTTCTTTGACCAGAATACAAAGCATGTAACGTCATCCGGTCTCAGGGATACGATGTACCTCTGCCCACCAAATGGATTGATATAACCTGCAAACCCCTCCTCCAGCCTCTTCATGAACCAATCTCCGTAAAAGGCAGGGATATCAGTTCTACGAGATGCCGAGATGATCCGCGCCATGAACAATTGATATAACCCCTGAAGATATATGAGGCTTGCCTTCCATTGGGTATCTTTATGAAGGTTGGTGTGATATTAGGGGCGGATGAGGGTGATCTATACACTCCCTGAGGAGCTTCGATCCAGGCTCAAAGAACCGTTCGGGATGCTGTACAGGGGGGAGGGGCTTGAGTGCATCGAGAATATAGCCCGGGATCTTGACCTTGAGTCCTCGTTTCTGATCACAGTTGGGGATGTTGTGACACATTACGTACTGGAGTTCGGGGTGCAACCACATCTTATCATCGTTGATGACAGGACAAAGAGGGGGAGGCTCTCCCCCGAGATTACGACAGGTAAGGGAGACTTCAGGGAGGTTGAGGTTGAAAACCCGGCCGGGGTTATAACCGAGGAGCTTGATGAGGCGATAAAGGAGGCGATAGATGGAGAGCCCCCGGTCAGGCTTTGGGTCAATGGTGAAGAGGACCTTGCCACGCTTCCTGTTATAAAGTATGCACCCATATCCTCTATCGTTCTATATGGGCAGCCTGATGAGGGGGTGGTTGCGGTTATCGTTGATGAGAAGACCAAGGAGATGGTGGGGGAGATATATGGGGTCTGATATTGGAGCGCTATTTCAGCGTGAGGAGGTTGCACTGAGTGAGCTTCGTGGGATGAGGATCGCAATTGACGGAAACAACATGATCTACCAGTTTCTCTCCAATATAAGGCAGGCTGATGGGACACCGCTCATGGATCGTAACGGAAAGATCACCTCCCACCTTACAGGCCTGATCTACAGGCTGACCAATCTCATCGAGATCGGGATCAGGCCGATATTTGTATTTGATGGAAAACCTCCCGCTCTCAAAGCAAGAACGATCGAGAAGCGGAGAGAGATTCGAGAGGTTGCAGAGGAGAAGTGGGAGGATGCAAAGCTCAGGGGTGATAAGGAGGCAGCGATGAAATATGCAAAGGCATCTGCAAGGATCACGCCAGAGATCATCGCAGACTCGAAGAGACTGCTTGATATAATGGGTATCCCTTACATCGATGCCCCATCAGAGGGTGAGGCTCAGGCTGCTTTTCTGATCAAAAATGGTGATGCAGACCTTGTCGGATCCCAGGACTTTGATTCACTCCTATTTGGAGCAGATCGACTTGTTAGAAACCTTGCGATCACTGGAAAACGGAAGGTGCCAGGGAAGAAGATTTATCTCGATGTCTCACCGGAGATAATTGATCTTGAGAGGAATCTTGAGAGACTGGGGATTACACATGAGCAGCTGATTGATATCGCGATACTCGTTGGGACGGACTTCAATGAGGGTGTGAAGGGGATCGGAGCAAAGACCGCTCTGAAGCTGATAAAGAGGGAAGGGAGAATTGAAAAGGTTTTAGAGTCACTGAACCTTGAGATAGAGGGTCTTGAGGCTGTTAAATCGATATTCATGAGGCCTGAGGTGAGAGATGACTACACGATTGGGTGGCGTGAGATGGACGAAGAGGCGCTGCTTCACTTCCTGTGTGATCTCCATGACTTCTCAGAGGATCGGATAAAAAAGGCAATTTCAAGGCTTAAAAGCGCTGACCAGGGCCAGATGAGGCTTGATAAATGGTTCTGATGATTCCACTTCTGTTTGACCTCTCAGGCAGAAAGGTTCTGATATTCGGTGGTGGAAGGGTGGGGGAGCGTAAGGCAAGACTATTCTCAAGATACGGGGATGTTGAAGTTGTAAGCAGGGGATTCACACCTTATCTTGAAGAGATGGCAGATCGGGGTGAGATCAGACTCAGACGGGCCGACCTTGCCGATGATACAATCGATCTTCATCGACTGATGCGCGATGCTTTCATCGTAATCCCTGCAACCGATAATGAAACGATAAACTCAAGGATCATCGAGGTTGCAGAAAGATCCGGAGTGCTTGTGAACCGTACGGATGATATTCCAGGGGACGTTATCGTCCCATCCATCATAAAAAGGGGGGATATCACGGTTTCAATCTCAACAGGAGGGATAAGCCCTGCAATGAGCAAGCTACTTCGGGAGCGGCTCGAGAATGAGATCACAGAGCTTGACGCTAAGATGGTCAGACTTCAGCAGAGACTTCGGGGGATACTCAAGAAAAGCATCCCTGATCAGCGGGAAAGGGAGAGTATCCTCTGGCGTGTTCTCAGGGATCGTGAAATCTGGGATCTGCTATCAGAGGATGAGGAGAAGGCCCTCAAACTTGCCTTAGAAAAGATTAGATGAAGGGGTGGGTGATGAGAGCGCGCGAGAATGAGGGGCTATTTTTTACCGTCCTCCTCTTTTCAATCGCGATATTTCTCTTCTGCCTCGCACAGGGGGCTGTGTCTGCTGTTTATCCATCCTACCTGAAGTCGTTCGTCCTGAAAGCGCACCTTGTAGGCCTTCTTGCAGCACTTGTGTACATCATCCAGCTGCCGGTGAGTGGACCGGTAGGCGCGCTCTCTGATACAACCGGGAGAAAAAAGCTTTTGATCGTGAGTTTAAGCGCATTTGCTGGCGTTGAAGTCCTTTACTTTATCAACCATCACCTTATCGCTCTGATCCTGCTGCAGCTTTTAGTTGGTCTCCTGATGGTCACAGTCTTTGTCAGCTCAGAAGCTTTTATACGAGATATCTCTCCTCCTGAAAAGAGGGGAGAGATTAGATCCTTCTTCGGAACATGGGTTACGGCAGGATACCTGATTGGTCCCGTGATTGGGGGATGGATCGGAAATACATACTCTATCAGGATACCGTTCCTTTTATCAGCAGCTTTCATGCTCCTCTCACTGCTTCTTCTATCAGGCCTGCGGGATGATAGAAGCCATGGGAATAAAGCGTCGATGAGAGACAGGGTATCACTCCTGGGTCCGGTCAGGCGTTTTTTCTCACTGGGTGAGGAGATATGCTATCTCTCATTGAGTGCAATCGTGCTCTACTTCTGGTATGCGACAAAGTGGATATATGCCCCTCTTTACCTGCTTCATCTCGGATATGACCTCAGCATCGTTGGGATCTGGCTCGGTGCATCACTTCTCCCGCTTATCATCTTGCAGATACCCGCAGGGATACTCGGTGATCGAATCGGGAAGGATCGGGTAATAATGGGTGGAATTATCATCTCTTCGATCTTTATAGCACCGCTTGGGTTTATATCAAGCCTTAATGGTCTCATACTGGCCATTCTCATCATTTCATCCGGATCTGCCATGATAGAACCGCTCATAAATGCCAGGATAACCGATATTATCCCAAAGGAGAGTTATGGTGAGTATTCGGGCGTATTTGAGGGGACAAAGATCCTGGGGTGTATCCTGGGACCGGTTGTAACAGGATTTATCGTGGAACTTGCGGGATTCAGATACGCATTTGTGCCCTCTGCCATCCTCTTCTTCCTACTGATCATGGGAAGAGGAAGAATCCGGGCTTAAAAGCTCTTTGATCGCGGCATCTGTCAGTGCTACCCGATAGTGAAGGCCACCAGAGCTACTTTCAAGCATCCTCTCCCGGATCTCCCCACATAGCTCATCGAGTGTGACCCATCTTGCATCCTCGATCTCCCTTCTATCCTTGGGATCAAGCTCCCCTGATACCCACCGCGTTTGAAAAACATGGGATATCCAGCGCTGATGATCATCATTTGATGTGAAACACGCCTCGACCCTGAGGAGGTATCTCACAATCTCAATCCTCAGACCGGTCTCCTCATACGCCTCCCTGATGATACCCGCCTCAATCTCCTCCCCGGGTTCAACCCCACCACTCGGTATACGATATACCCCGGGTGGATGCATCGGCTTCCTGATCACGGCAATCTTGTCTCCTTTCTCGATGATAAATGTCACATCATGCGCCCTGTTATGGTGCATACTCTCCCGCATGAGGTTGAACTCATCCTTATCCATCTCAAACTTAAGTTTGATGACCTTTGGGACGCCATACTTTCTCTCAACCTCTCTGAGAATCTCATCTGTGATGTACATAGTATTTCCTCAAACATCTCCATAGCTATACCGATCCACAACCTCGCCTTCTCCATCAAGAAGGGTTGCGATATCCCCATCGTTATTCCATATCGGAACCCTCTCGTTCATATAAAGATCGGTCGACGTATCAGCACCACCTCCAACATGCACCCTGACCCTGTGACCCGCCTGGAGCCTGAAACCGTCGGGGAAGACGTATGTGTGATTCTTCGCATCCATGAGTACCCATCCACCCATATCTACCCCGGATGTACCATTGTTCAGGATCTCAACCCACTCGCCATTGAGGTTCTCACGGTCATTGCCCTCTGGATCGAAGCTGATCTCAGTTATCACAACACCGGTGGTGGGGGTTGTTTGAGCTGGTACAGGGGTTGGGTGGGGCGTGGGTACAGGTGTTAGCTCAGGGGTGTAACTATACTGGTCGATGATAACCCCCTCATCATCCAGAAGCAATGCTGTATCCCCCTCGTTGTTCCAGATCGGGGTTCTGGCCCGCATGTAAAGATCAGCTGATGTATCAGCACCCTCCCCGGTATGGACCCTGACCCTGTGACCTGGTGAGAGGAGGAAACCTTCCGGGAATGTGTACGTGTGGTTCTTCCCATCCATCAGGGTCCATCCGCCCATATAAACATCCTTCTCACCGCTATTAAATATCTCAACCCACTCGCCGTTGAGGTTCTCACGGTCATTCCCTGGCGGATCATACTCAATATCCAGAATTACGATATCAATCACGGGTACAGGTGCTGGTTCAAATGCAGGAGCTGAGATCTCTGGAGTATCTGGTGAAAAAGAGTTCCACCAGTCATAATCATCCACCAAAACCCCATCGCCTGCCTCATAGTGGTATCTGAGAAGCTCACCGAGATCCTCAAAGCTCTGCCCACCGGGTACCACTCCATGGAGAAAGTGCCCTGAAGGATCTATCACAACCGACTCTCCACCCACCTCAGCCCCAAGCAGCAATCCTCCATCCTCGATGAACCATGCATGTATACCGTGTGACTCAAGCCACCACTCAAGATAGGCAGAGATCTCAGCCTCACTGGATGAAGAATGATAGGTTACAATATCAGACACCTCACGCTCAACCCGGTCAGGTGATCCAATCTCATTCCATTGCTCGTATGCAGGTATCGCATCAAGCGCGGCTTTAAGCCGCAGGTAACGCTCACCCGCTGATACAGTGACAGCAGAGGAGGATGTGAGCGTAAAACCATCGCCTACAACGGTAAGCGTGAGGTTGTACCTGCCGGGGTACGGGTATCCAAGCTCAATCCTGCTTCCATTGAGGGTCCTGCCATCTCCAAGATCCCACAGGTAGGATACAACCTTACCCGGCTCTGATATGTAGATCTCTCCATCAAGGGTGGAGAGGGTATCGGTTGTGAGGTTGAAAGAGGGGGGTAACATGAGATATGGGGTGTTATTCCCTTCCGCTGCTATTGGAAGAGATGCAACCACCCTGCCATCTCCTGTATCACTACCGCCAGGGGCATGAACATCCCCGGGTGAGACTGCCCGGAGACATCCTGATACCAGCAGAAGGGATAAAACAACCATAAACACGATCGAGCTTACACGCCTTTCCATAACCCAATTCTTCTTCAAATGTATTGTATTTAAATCTGCTCAATACGCCTCTTCAAATGCCCGAGCATGAGAAGCGAAACAGTGGTCAGCGCAATCCCATACACGAATGTCGCCTCAGGGCTTATCCTATCCCAGAGCAGCCCCGCGATCAGACCGCCGGGAAGGGCGGAGAGACCGATCGATGTATGGAACGCACCGAGTGCGGTTGCTTTGAGCTCCTCTGGTGCAAGATCTACGACAAATGCACGCTGCATACCATCGATCATCGCATAGCAGACCCCATACAGGATGAATATAAGAAGTAACCCCGAAAAGTTTGAGATGAGGATCAGACCCAGTGATACCAGTCCGAATAAGAGGTATCCCCCGGCGACCAGGGGCCCTCTTCCCACCCTGTCTGATAGCGCGCCGGATGGGGTTGAGAAGATGGTGTAGACGATGTAAAAGATGAGATACAGAAAGATTGCGGTCCCATCAGAAAGCCCGATATCCTTTGCGCGAAGGAGAAGAAATGCATACCCGAAATGTCCGAGTGCAAAGATCGAGGCCGCGATGATGTAAAGCCTCAGGTTCCATGATAACTCCCTGAAGCTTCTCTTCATCGAGAGATTATGCTCGGGTTTTGAGGATGCTCTCTGCTCCCTGATGAGAAAGATAACAGATACCGAGACTGCGCCCGGTAGGAGCGCGAGGAGGAATATCTCCCGGTAATGAATGCCTTTCGCAAGGAGGAGAAAAGCAAGAGCTGCCCCCATGATCGAACCCGCACCGTCCATTGTCCGGTGAAATCCGTAGGCGATCCCTCTTGAAACTTCATCTGTTGACTCAGCAACGAGCGCATCCCTTGGTGACGTTCTGAGTCCTTTTCCAACCCTTTCAATCACCCTGATGAGAAGAACAGAGATCCATCCACCTGCAAATGCGAATAACGGCTTTGTAATCGTGGATAGAGAGTATCCAAATAGTATGAACGGCTTGCGCCGCTTTACTTTATCAGACCAGTACCCGGATACAACCTTGAGAAGTGATGCGGTCGCCTCTGCTGCACCCTCAACAAGCCCGACAGCAGCTGCACCTGCACCGATGACACTCGTTAAAAAAAGAGGGATGAGCGGGAAGACCATCTGACTTGAGAGGTCTGTGAAGAGGCTCACAATCCCGAGTATGATGATGTTCCTCGTGATCCCGCGCATGGTCAGATCCGGGATAGATCGATCGTATCGACACCAGGACCACGAGGCCTCAGTGACCTCAGGGCTTCAAGCACCATCTCCCTGTAGTACTCAAGGTCAATGAACTGGTAGTGATCCTTTGCCCGTTCTATATCCCTCAAAGTCTTCTCATCAAGATCTCCCGGGTATTTCATCCGCTTTATCCGTTCGAGAGTTGCCCTGGCGGTATCTATCACCCAGAGGTCCCGGGTGGTTGCATCCACCGGCTCAAGATACTCTGGTCTGAGAGAAGTATATATGGTGGTGATGCCATTGACCTCCCTCTCCCTCACACTCGGTTTTCCGATCACAGCAACCCATTTTGGCACCTCAATCGATGCAAGACGCTCCATTGCTCTTTCCTGGTACTGCCCTGCAAAGATCGTAAAGCCCCCTGTGGGATCAACGACCCTGCCTCTCCAGAACTCAAAGTCGGTCCCTATGTCCTCCTTCTCTGTCAATGTCCCGACCACAAAGAGCCTGTTACACCTCGCTGCTGTGGGAGTCAGGAGGAACCTCGGGGCCCTCTCTCCTTCCCCCTCCCTGAATACACACGTACTATCGTTGAACTCCCTTGCATACACGCGTTCTGCTACTTCACGAAGAAGATCTGCCATGAAGTTTAACCTCTTACTTAGCCCACTTAAATGACAGCAAGCACCCCACCTGTTATCGCGATATTAAGGAGTGCAAGCGGTAGAAGCCACTTCCAGCCGATATCAAGCAGCTGATCGATCCTGAACCTTGGCAGGGTCGCACGGATCCACATAATCACCCATATCACTGCAAAGGTCTTTATCCCAAACCACAGCCATGATGGAAGCAGAGGCCCATTCCACCCCCCAAGATACAGCGTTGTGATTATACCTGCTGCAACGAATAACTCGAGGTACTCTGCAAGGAAGAAGAACGAGAACTTCATCCCTGAGTACTCAAGGTTGTACCCTGCAACGAGCTCTGACTCTGACTCCGGGAAGTCAAACGGGATCCTCCCGAGATCTGCCAGAATCCCTATGAAGAATATCACAAACCCTAAGGGCTGGAGGATGATGTAAGGCAGCCCTCTCTGTGCCTCAACGATCCCGGGAAGGCTGAATGTTCCTGCAATGAGAACCACACCGACGGCAGCAAGTACCATCGAGACCTCATAACTTATAATCTCTGCAGCCCTTCTCAAGCCTGCAAGAACTGCATACTTGTTATTCTGTGCCCATGAAGCCATCATGATGCCCAGCGTTGGGAGTGAGGATACAGCAAGCAGGAAGACAAGCCCTACCTTGAGATCGGTCATAACAAGCGTCCTGCCGAAGGGTACCAGCGCAAGGATCACAACAACAGGTACAAACATCACGATCGGCGCGAGGAGGAAGACCCACCTATCGATCGCCTTTGGATGGATATCCTCCTTCACAAGGAGCTTGATACCATCCGCAATCGGTTGAAGAAGCCCATGATAACCTGTTCGCATCGGACCACATCGCTGCTGGATGTCACTCAGGACCTTCCGCTCAAGCCATGTGAGGTATGCGAGTATCAGTGAGCCTGCGGTTGCAACAAGCCCCGCGATCAGGAATATCAGGAGTATCCTGAGGAGGGGCTCTGGTATGAGCACCTGAAATGTCTGATATACCCCGAGATGCTCCAGTATCCCAACGAGTGAGTCGTACATTGTCCTCGTCATCTATCCATCTCCCCCAGACATATATCTATGCTACCAACCGTTGCAACAAGATCTGCAATCTTTGCATCTTTACACATCGCAGGGAGGGCAGAAAGGTTAGAGTAAGCAGGAGAGCGAATCTTGATCCTGTATGGCTTATCTGAGCCGTCACTTATAATGAGATATCCAACCTCCCCCTTTGACCCCTCAACCCTGGAGTAGACAACCCCTGCGGGTGGCTTTATCTTCTTGGGAACCTTTGCCATGATATCCCCTTCCGGGATCCCATCGAGTGCCTGCTGAACGATCCTTGTACTCTGTCTCATCTCCTCCATCCTTACAAGGTAACGTGAGTAGACATCACACCCATTCTCCACAGGTATCCTGAAGTCGAACCTATCATAGACTGAATACGGCTCAATCTTTCTGATATCATAGTTAAGCCCTGATGCTCTTGCAACAGGACCTGTAACGCCATAATCTATCGCTTCCTCCCTGCTCAATCTGCCAATTCCGACGGTTCTTGCAAGAAAGATTTCATTCTCCGTAAGAAGCGCCTCATACTCATCGATCTTCTCCGGAAAGATGTCAAGGAACCTCTGGAGCCTTTCCGCAAACCCCTCAGGCATATCCTTCGAGACCCCTCCGATTCGCATATATGAGAATGTTATCCTCGCACCGCATATCATCTCAAAGAGGTTCAGGATTTCCTCTCGTTCCCTGAAGCAGTAGAAGAATGGCGCCATCGCGCCGAGATCAAGCCCCCATGCAGAGAGCCAGATGAGATGTGATGCAATCCTTGAGAGCTCTGCCATCATCACCCTCAGATACTCCGCGCGCTCTGGAACCTCAATCCCGAGAAGCTCCTCGACTCCCTTCACATACCCATGGTTGTAGATCATGCTCCCCACATAGTCAAGCCGATCTGTGTAAGGGATGAACTGGGGGTACGTCTTTGTCTCTGCGATCTTCTCAATCCCACGGTGGAGATACCCTATCACAGGGGTGATCTCCTTCACGATCTCCCCATCAAGCTTGAGCTTTAGCCTGAGGACACCATGGGTCGCAGGATGAGCAGGACCCATGTTGATCGGTATCTCCACAACCTTCCTTATATCTGACATATCAACTCCCCTGTCTCATCCTCAAGCTTAACCTCCTGCTCCTTGTTCAACGGATAACTCTTCAGCAGGGGGTGTCCCTCCCAGGAATCTGGCAACAGGATCCGTGAGAGCTTAGGATGTCCCCTGAACTTTATGCCAAACATATCATAAGCCTCTCGCTCATGCCAGTTTGCGCCTTTCCAGACACCTGTGACCGATGGTAGCACCGGATTCTCCTTCGGGATTCGCACGGTAAGCATCAACCTCTCAGAGCTTGTGTATGACGCGATGTTGTATATCACCTCCATCCGATCCTCGTAGTCAACCCCGGAGATCGCCTCAAGGAAATCAAACCCATTATTGCGAAGATATGAGCAGACGTCCACGATACGTTCAGGTTCAACAACTATGAGACCATCTTCCTCAGTCACTGCATCCGGGAACTTCTCAGTAAGCTTCTCTATCATGCCACAGCCTCCTTGCGCTTTAAGACCCACCTTTCAAACTTCTTGGTTGCAGTCCGCTCCTCCTTCACCCGCTCCTGAAGCTGGAGGAAAGCATGGAGGAGCGCCTCAGGTCTCGGAGGACAGCCAGGCACATAGATGTCAACAGGAACGATCTTGTCCACACCTTTGACAACGCTGTATGATTCAACAAAAGGTCCCCCGGTCATCGCACACGCACCCATCGCGATGACATATTTTGGCTCTGGCATCTGATCATATAATCTTCGGAGCCTCGGAGCCATCTTATGCGTGATCGTCCCGGAAACGATCATCACATCGGCCTGTCTGGGTGAGTTACGGAATATCATACCATATCGGTCCATATCATTGCGTGATGCAAATGTTGCCATCATCTCAGTCGCACAGCACGCGGTACCGAACGCCATGGGCCAGAGCGAGCACCTCCTGCCCCAGTTAAAGAGCTTATCGATCGTCGTAAGGATGATGTTCTGATAGAAGTCTGGATCCACCTCCTCATCGATCTCAATCCCTGCCTCAGGCAATGAATCCTCAATCTTCCACTGCCCTCTAAAGTGTTCGTTTGAGTCTTTTATCAGAAGGTACGTCCAGTAAATCCCGAACAGCCCAAGTGTCACGATTCCAAGCAGCACATAAGTCTTTGTCGGTCGTTCAGGAACTGTTCTCTCAATCTCCCTGCCGAGGTAGCATGAGAAGAAGCGCCGTTCCCGCTCTGCATGTCTCTCAAGATCGGTCGTAAGCCGCCACTCAATATATATACCGAGCGTGAGAATTCCCAGGACAATTCTCCAGAATGACAGCTCCTTAAACTCCCCAGATTCATACCCTTCCCTGTGTATTCGCTTGAGATCGGCAAGCTTCTCTCTATCCTGAAGATCCTCACCCACAAGATCTATGATCCGCTCTTCAAGATCCTTAACCCGCTTGAAGTGCTCATTTCTCCTGTGAATCAGCTTCAGATAGAGAAGAAGAAATAGAAGTCCAAGGGTGAGGATGCTGCCCAGAATCCACCAGGTTGAAACCTCCTCATCAGTGAGGATGCGCCTTCCTATCGCCCTTCTCATCCTGCTCACGATGTAATCACGATCCATCAACTACCACCCACCCATTCAAGCGCGCCTATCTTCCATGCATAGGCATAGCCTGCGACAAGAATACCGATGAATAGCATCATCTCTATGAAACCAAATGCACCTAAGCTCCCAAATGATACCGCCCATGGATAGAGAAATATCGCCTCAACATCGAATATGACAAAGATTAATGCGTAAAAGTAGAACTGAATCCCGATATTCCTCCTTGCATCGCCCTCTGCGATCTCACCACACTCATAGATCGTGAACTTCTCCTCTTCCGGGATCTTTGGCCTGAAGAGCCATGAGGCTATGAACGCAACCACAGGAAAGAGGATCCCCACGATCGTGATAAGGCATATCTCCATATAGCCGGTCATCGATTACACCTCACTCAGACCAGCATTTTTTAGTATATAAAAATTTCTAAATAAATGCCTGTGGAGGATATCCTATGGCTGAAGCAAAGGATGCGTATCTGCGTATAAAGGTTGGAGATCGCTATAGCTTTTCAAAGACAGTTACAGAGGCTGATATCGTGGCGTTTGCCGGAATAACTGGAGATTTCAACCCCCTCCATATTGACGAGGTTTCTGCAGGAAAGACGCAATTTAAGGGTAGAATCGCACATGGTATGCTCACAGCAGGATTTATATCTGCGACACTCTCAAACCTGCCGGGCATTGTTCTCTACATCTCCCAGACACTTCACTTCAGACTACCGGTTAGAATCGGTGACACAATCACAGCGATATCTGAGGTCATAGAGAAGAGGGATCGGAAGAATGAGATCCTTCTCAGTACTGTCTGCAAGAATCAGGATGATGAGGTTGTGCTTGAGGGGGAGGCGGTCGTAAGGATCATCTGATAAGGTTCTGTTGAAATGCTGGTCGCGTAACATCATTGGTTGAAAAACCCACCCACTCTCAGATCCCATCAAATTAACAGGCAAATCAAAAATCCTATTGACCAAAACAGAGAGCTTTATTGACCTATTTTCAGCATAAAACAGCTATTTTGTTGAAAGAGGAATGTAAAATGGTTGACTTAGTGAGAGACTTGCAGAGGTGGATTCACTGTACGGACCAGAGAAGGAAAAACAGGAATAATGGATGGGGATTGAGGGAGGGGGTTTGGTTTGGCAGCTGTGGGAAGGGTAAATCAAAATGCTCGATAGTTTTATCACCAATGACTCAATTCTGATTTTGAGGTTATAGATGTGGTATGGGCGCTTGAGGCTGAAAAGCTAAAGGACGATGGCATTGCAGGTTCTGTTCAGGTTGATTTCAGTAAATTATCGATGGATGAAGCTCTTAAAATCTTAAAAACCTCAAAAAAAAGGATTAACTGAGGATGAAGCACAGAAGAGAATGGCAGAGTTTGGATACAATGAGATTCCAGAAGAGAGAGTAAACCCTGTAGTAAGATTTCTCACTTACTTCTGGGGCCCAATCCCATGGATGATTGAAGCAGCAGCAGTAATTTCAGCCTTTATAAGGCACTGGGCAGATTTTGGCATTATCATGGTGCTTCTTCTGTTGAACGGAGTTGTTGCCTTCTGGCAGGAAAATAAAGCACAGAATGTAATCGCTCTTTTAAAGCAGAAACTTGCGATAAATGCAAGAGTTCTGAGGAATGGAGCGTGGAGAACCATACCATCAAGAGAAGTTGTGCCCGGGGATATTATCAAATTGAGAATTGGAGATATAGTCCCAGCAGATGTGAAGTTCATCGATGGAGAGTACCTTTCTGCCGATGAATCTACTCTGACCGGAGAATCAATGCCAGTTGATAAAAAACCGGGGGATATCGCTTATTCTGGGTCAATTGCTGTGAAAGGAGAGATGGTAGGTGTTGTTACCGCAACTGGAATGAATACGTTTTTCGGTAAAACGGTTCAGCTTGTAGAAGAGGCTAAAACGACAAGTTCATTCCAGAAAATGGTGATAAGAGTAGGAGATTACCTGATTTTAATGGCTTTGGCTTTAGTTTCACTGACTTTTCTGGTGGCAATTTATAGGGAGGAGAGCATTCTTGAGATGCTCAGGTTTGCTCTGGTACTAATTGTTGCTGCAATACCCGTAGCCATGCCGGCAGTTCTCGCAATAACAATGGCAATTGGGGCGTTGAATCTCGCTAAAAAAGAGGCAGTTGTTACAAAGCTCGTTGCAATTGAAGAGCTTGCAGGGGTGGATGTACTCTGTTCAGACAAGACAGGCACTTTAACAAAAAACGAGCTGACGGTAGGAGAGCCGCTACCTTTCAACAACCATGAAAAGGAGGAAGTTATATTTTATGCCGCTCTTGCCTCTGAAAGAGATGGGGATTCAATTGATAACGCGATTTTCAGTGCACTGAAAGAGGTTGCTGATAGGTTAGATGAATACAAAATTCTCGAATTCACCCCATTTGACCCTGTGATAAAAAGAGACTGAGGCTGAAGTATCAAATAATGAAACTTTTAAGGTTACCAAAGGTGCACCCCAGGTTATCCTGAGTCTTTGCAATGAGAACACCGAGGTAGAGCGGGCAGTTGAAGATCTTGCTGAGAAAGGATACAGAACTTTGGGAGTTGCGAGGACAAGGAACGATGAGTGGGAGTTTGTCGGTCTTATTCCCCTTTTTGATCCGCCAAGAGATGATGCGGTAAAAGCTGTTGAGACAATAAACCGGCTTAAAGTCAGGATTAAGATGGTAACAGGAGATAACACAGCCATCGCCAAGCATATTGCCCGTATTCTGGGGCTCGGTAATAAAATCTTCCCAATGAAGGAAGTTTTAAGGCTTGGTGGGGAGGAGGTCGGAAAGATCATAGAAGAGAGTGACGTATTCTCTGAGGTTCTTCCCGAACATAAGTACAGAATAGTTGAACACCTGTAGAAGAGGGGGCATCTGGTTGCAATGACGGGTGATGGTGTGAACGATGCCCCGGCATTAAAAAAGCAAATTGTGGTATAGCAGTGTCATCCTCCACAGATGCTGCGAGAGCTGCTGCCGATGTGTTTTTACTCCAACCCGGCCTCTCGGTCATCGCCGATGCTATAAAAGAAGCAAGAAGGATCTTCCAGAGAATGGAGAGCTATGTGATTTACAGGATTGCTGAGACGATCAGGGTACTGTTCTTCATTGTACTATCAATTCTCATCTTCAACTTCTATCCCATAACTGCGGTCATGATTGTCCTTCTCGCTCTGCTAAACGATGCGCCCATTCTTGCAATTGCCTATGACAATGTTAGAGAGATGAAAGAACCTGCAAAATGGAACCTTGAAAGAGTCATGGTGCTATCACTCCTGCTCGGTTTTGTCGGGGTTATCAGTTCATTTGTTATATTCTATATCGGGGATGTTGTTTTATCACTTCCTACCGGAGAATTACAGTCATTTATTTTCCTGAAACTCGCTGTTGCAGGCCATCTTACTATTTTTGTAACGAGGGTGCCGGATAATCTTTGGAGAAGACCCTATCCGGGCAGGGTACTGTTCTGGTCTGCCGTGATGACAAAGGTTCTTGCCACGCTTGTTGTTGTATTTGGGGTTTTTGTCACCCCAGTTGGCTGGAAATTGGCCGGGATGATCTGGGCTTACGCTTTGATATGGATGTTTATCGCGGATCAGGTGAAGGTGGTGTTTTTAAGAAGATATGCTATATGGAGTGGAGATGAGATCTGGCTCACACCTCCTGTTATAATGCCCGCACCAACCCTCATATCATTATAATCGGGGTGCTTTTATCACCTTTTTCATCAGGCATTCCACAACCCTTAAATACAGGCGGTGAGAGAATTAAGTATAGTGAGTAAATCTAACCATATAGGGGAAGTTATGAATAACGGGATTGATGATATATTAAGTAATCCGAATAGAAAAGTAATCCTTTCCATCCTTCTTCAGGATGGGAAAGGACACACAGCCTATAGTCTTGAGAAGTGTAGCGGACTCTCCATCTCGATCTCTGCGATAAGCCAGCACCTGAAGAAGATGGAGGAGTTTGGGCTTGTCTGTGGCAAGGTGCCCGAGGATAGTGTCGAGGAAGGAAGGTACAAAAAGATCTATACGATAAAGGATGAATGCAAGAAGGTACTGATGGAGCGAATAAAGGACGATATCAGGATGTTCATATCAAACATGCCACTGACTGATCGTATTTACTTCCTGAAGAGTATCGAATCGATACTGAATATACCAAGAGATCAGCTTTCACTCCATACCATGAACCGCATGTCCATAGACGATGAAGGGGGGGATGTGCATGATTGAAGCGGATAAGAATGGAGAGGAGGAAAAGAAGGTATACAGGGCTACGACCAAGTGCCCTGAGTGTGACTCTCCACTGATAAGGCAGGACTATGAAAGGGGGGAGATCGTATGTGACTCATGTGGACTGGTCATTGAGGAGAACCTGATGGATCAGGGTGCCGAGTGGAGGGCGTTTGATTACGAGCAGATGGTCAAGCGGGCAAGGACAGGTGCACCCATGACGTACATGATCCATGACAAAGGCCTCAGTACGTTCATCGACTGGCGGGATGCAAACGTCCAGGGCAAGAGCGCATCCAACATCCAGCGGCTGAGAAAGTGGCAGAACCGGGTCAGGGTGAGTAGCTCCAGTGAGAGGAGTCTCATATTTGCCATCTCAGAGATCGATCGAATGGGCTCTGCACTCGGGCTCTCAAAGGATGTCAGAGAAGCTGCAGCTCTCATGTACCGCAAGGCGATGGAGAAGGATCTGATCAGGGGAAGGAGTGTCGAGGGGCTTGCAACTGCAATTCTTTATGCAGTTTGCAGGCAAAAAGGTATCCCAAGGACCCTTGAAGAGGTTGGAAGTGTATCGAGGGTCAAGCAGAAGGAGATCGGGAGGACGTACCGCTTCCTCTCAAGAGAGCTCGACTTCAGGCTACAGCCCTCCTCCCCGAGCGAGTTTGTCTCGAGGTTCTGCTCACGGCTCAACCTGAAGGAAGATGTCCGTGCAAAGGCGATTGAGATCGTGAATCAGGCAGAGCAGCAGGAGCTCACCGTTGGGAAGGGGCCGATCTCAATTGCAGCGGCTGCGATATACATTGCAGCAAGACTCTGTGGGGATACAAGGACGCAGAAGGAGGTTGCGGCAGCGACAGGCGTCACAGAGGTTACGATAAGAAACCGCTACAAGGATATCGTCGAGGCGCTTGGTATCGAGTTACCCCAGCTCCAACCCTCCTCGACCACAGCTTCAAACCTTACCTCCTCAAGTAGTCCCTTAAGTTCGGAAAAAGAGCTATCAGGATGAGTGCAAGGACTAAGATGACCTTTTCAAGATCCTTACCGCCACGGCTGTCAGCTCTCTCTTCTCTCTGAGGTAGACTGAAGACCACCCGAATAACGGATCCCTTGGTGACATTATAGGACTCAAGGAGGTAGTAGTCCCCATCGCTCAGCGTTGTGAGACCTGCAGACTCAAAGTCCCCCTTATCAAGAAGTTTGATGCCCCCTCTCAACGGTACAAGCATGTTCATCGTTCCTGTATCATAAGCAACGGCTCTTGTCAGGTTCAGGACTCCAGAAGGGGGCCTGTTCAGATTGTATGAAAGCATAACCTGGTAGCTTTCATCTGGAGGTATCACAGCTGTGAGATTCTGAGGTTTGAGCTCGTACCATCCCTCAAAGGGCGATGGATCTATCGTCCCATTGAAGGTGGTATTACCGGTATTCTTCAGTATGAGAAGCTCATCCACCTGGATGTGGTCTTCTGCTGGGGTGATGAATATATGATGCATCGGGAGAAGGAGCTCACTCGCACCCAGAGATGGTGTAGCAAGAGTGGGTAAAAGCATCAGGATCAGGAGAATACATCTAACTCGCATTATCATCCCTCCGCTTATCAGGTATCATCGCGACGATCGCACCAATCAGAAGCAGTATACCACCCCACCAGATGAGGCTCACAAGCGGTATGACCCTCACCTCAAAGAGCGCATACCCCTTCTCAAAACCCTGGTAAATAATGTATAGATCCTCGGGCAGCGTTGAATGTATGTATACATGCTGGTAGGTCTCGTCGAATCTGAACGAGTAGAAGAGGTTTGGTACCCCTCGATCGATAAACCTCCCATTCTTGTAGATATCAACGATAGCACAATAATAAATCCCATTTTCTCGCTGGATCGGCTCTGTGCCAAGATATTTGATCGTGTAATCCTCGATCTCATGGGCGGATCCAGGCTGTATCGTGAAAGTATCCCGCTTCTCATAGAGTGAGGAGCCTGCAACACCAATAACCATCACGATCAGCGCTATATGCACGATGTAACCGCCGAATCTACGATGATCACGCTCTATAGCGTGCCAGAGGTTCGAGAGGGATTTACCATCTCCGGATCCTGAGGCCTCGTAGAACTCCCTCAGGTGGGTTGTGAATGCAAGTGTACAGACGAGAATGGAGGATACCCCGATCGGGTCTCTGACGCCTGTAAGAAACCCAAGAATAACCGCCGTAATCGAGGCAAGCGCAGGTATCATGATCTTTCCCTTGAGCTCATCAAAGGTGTACCTCCGCCACCGTATATAGGGACAGAGACCAAGAAGCAGGAGGAGTGCGAGTGCAACAGGCACATTCAGCGTGTTGTAGTACCCAGGTTGAACCATCTGCTGGTATCCGTGTATAAGCTCTAAAAGGAGTGGGTAAAAACTCCCAATGATGATCGTTCCCCCAGACACAAGAAGGAGAATCGCTGTGAGAAGGATCAACCCGGGTCTTGATAGCTCGATCCTGACAGGATCACCTCTGAGATAATCCCACCGCCTGATAAACAACCTGAGTGATGCTGCCATGATGAGAATCAGGAAAGAAATGAGGATACCGCCAAGCCCGGAATTTGCAAATGCGTGAACAGACTGGAGAATGCCACTTCTTGTTAGAAACGTCCCGTAGAGAACGAGCAGAAATGTCACTGTGATGAGGATGAAGTTCCATGCCCGCATACGCCCCTCCCTCTCCTCAACCATCACCGAGTGCAGGAGTGCAGATGCTGTGAGCCATGGAAGCAGTGATGAGTTCTCAACCGGATCCCACCCCCAGTAGCCACCCCATCCAAGCACATGAAACGCCCACCATGCACCGATGATGTTTCCCATCGAAAGCGCTGCCCATGCAAAGATGAGCCATCTCCTTGCATCTCTGATCCACTCCCGCCTCATTATGACTCCTGCAATCGCAAACGCAAAGGGAACAGCCATCCCAGCGTATCCCAGGAACAGTACAGGAGGGTGTAGAATCATCCCGGGATCTTGTAATAGTGGATTGAGCCCGTTGCCATCAAGTGGGATGAAATCAAGCCGCTTGAACGGGTTTGAGGATGTTACAATGATGTATAGAAATCCAACTGTTATCGCACCGAGCATACCTGATGCATAAGCCATGAACTGCCCATCGTTCCCTGGCTTTTCTCCAAGAATCACCACCGAAGAAAGGATCGAGATGAGCCAGACCCACAGAAGTAGGGAACCTTCCTGACCCGCCCAGAACGCTGATATGCGATAAAACAAAGGGAGATCTCGGCTTGTGTAGCTTGCAACATAGACGTTCTGGAAATCATGCGTGATCAGGAGATAAAATAGCCGCAGTGATGCGAGCGTGATGAATACGAGGGTAAGATGAGTTGAGAGTTTCCCCCAGTCGATAAACCCCTGTTTCTTAAGCTCTGCTCCAGCTACATTGAGAAAGACGGAAGCTATCCCGGTTAGAAGGGCTGCCTGAAGTATCAGAGAGTCGTTCATTCAACCTCCCCTGCATACTTTGAGGGGCACTTGACAAGAATCTCATCAGCTTTAAACAAACCATCCTCGTACGTCCCCCCCACAACGACCATCTTACCTTCCTGGAAGTTGTTAGGTATGCTGCCATTATACGAGACATTTACCGTCTCTTTTCCATCTGTAAGCCTGAATATCAAAAGTACATCCTTCGGATGCCATTCAACAGATCCTTCAACCACGGTTCCGTTGACCTGGATGTACTTTCCCATATAATCACCTGATTTTAGCTCACTGACCGTGATATACGGTACAACAGAGCCCTTCAATGTCAGTCCCAGCACGAGCAGACAGACAAGGATAATACCGACCCCGATAGCAATCCGGGTTTCTTTCTTCATCAATCCAAATCTTTGGGGGTTGCTTAAATAGGTTTCGTAGGACTTCCTCCCTTTGAACAGATCCTGAGGCTGACACAGTTTTTGGGGGATGGTCTCACTGATCCAGTTCTGCAAATAAGAAAAGGAGGTGTAATGGGGTTAAACCTCTTTAATACATCGTCAAATTGTACCGATTCTTCACCCTGATATAACTCTCACGATCACTGATACCAAGCTTCTCAGTGAGATCTCGCATTATGTCCTCCCAACCAGCCTGCCAGACCTCAGCTGCAACCTTCAGCCTGCCAAGATCACTGTCCCAGTATATATTCTCCTTGTGCCGCTTTAAGCACCTGATTACAGCAGCAGCACCATCTGCACCGCCCCCTTTATGCTCCATTTCCTCAAGACATTCATCGATCATCGATCTTACCTCCATTCCCTCCTTTTATCTCAACTTTTATATCTTTTTATCTTTTTTTAGACTATCAGAACACGACTGTCACAGGATGGTGAGTGCAGGGATGTAAGAAATTGATCCCGTAACAGTTGTGGTGGAAACTTTTAGGGGCAGGGATACAGCCCCACCCTCTGTGAAGCTAAATACCGACGATGGAATACAGCAAAAAGATCCCTCTTTGTGCCATTGTTGCAATTATCTATGAGATATCAAAGCAATATCGGTTGACTCAACTTGCAAAGATGAGATACACGTCTTCAGAAAAGTGAGCTACAAGCTCTGGGAACACAAGAGGGGAATATGTTATGGGATGAAGAAATGGGAGGAATAAGCAGGCAGGCGTATGAAGAACAGGTGGATGAGCTGGGATGTTAAGGGGGCTGAAATCTTGTAGGTCTTGTAATGAAGAATTACTGAATGGGGGTGAACGCGATGGGTGCAGACCTAACCAAACATCTCAAGAAGTTTATCCTTGATACCCTTGATTGCATCTATCGCCTCTCCTCCTGCATCAAGCGGAGACTTGCCCTCGAGGTCTGCCCTTACAAAGCTCACATCATAGGGTATCGACCCAAGGATTGGGACTCCCATCTCTTCTATCTTCTCCCTCACCATATCATCCCCTCCAATGTCCTTGTTGATCACCACGGCGACGTTCACAACCCCGATATCAGCCGCAAGCTTCCTGATCCGTGATAGTGTCTCAACGGATCGCATCCCCGGTTCAACAACAACGATCATCAGATCCACGTTCCTGGTTGTACCTCTCCCGAGATGCTCAATTCCTGCCTCCATATCGAGTATCACAACCCGCTCCTTGAAGATGATGTGTCGAAGAAGCGCCCGTAGAAACGCGGATGCAGGACAGACACACCCACTCCCACCAAGTTCGATCGTTCCCATCGTGAGAAGCCTGACCCCATCCTCGTTCTTAACCCCATACTTGTCGAGGATGTCATTCACCTTGGGGTTTAGCTTGAATATCCCCCCGGGCTCGCCTGCACGCTCTGCTATGAGATCTTCAAGCTTTGAGATTGGCGTTGGATTCTCCTTAAGGCCAAGAGCTGATGCGAGATTCATGTCAGGATCTGCATCGATCGCAACAACATCTTCTCCTTCCTGTGCAAGGAGCCTTGCAAGCGTTCCTGCCAGGGTTGTCTTACCCACTCCCCCTTTTCCGGTTATCGCGATCTTCATGGGAATAGTATATGAAGGCGGATGGATAAAAAAGAGATGGTTCAGGGAGGGGAGCGAGAGATACCCTCACTTTACGAGAAGGGGGGTTATAACGATCTTTGCCATCATTACCATCGCACCGAGCATGCCGACATGGTGTATGATCCGCGTTGTCTCACCTCCACCCATTGTCCCGAGTATCTGGGCGTCGATCGCGACAGATAGACAGATGAACGTCAGCCCTAAGTAGAGGAGCGTGATGTGCCTGGTCTTATCATACGCGAGAAAACTTGCACCGACAACGACAATGCAGATTGCAAGCTCAAGCGCACTCGACCACAGCTCCCACATCGATGCTTCATCCTCTGCAGCAGATGCTACCCCTGCAAGCAGGAGCAACCCTAAAAGCACCATGGCCGGAACAATCTGTTTCCCGATCCTGATCACCTCCTTTTAATTAGTTCAGAAATCAAATGCATCCGCGAGCTTATCCTCAAATCTCTTCTTCTTTCCCTTTACCCCCATATTCATAACGACATTCAATGGGAGTGTGATCTTGATGCCATTAGAATCTAATTCTTCTGTGATCTCCCTTTCAAGCAGGGCTGCAAGCTCAGCATCGTTCAGATGCTTGAGCTTTGAGAGAAGTCCAAATTCATACCAGACATAGACATTTATCGCCTCATTTATCACAACAGATGTGCTCAGGATCTTGATCCGGTTCTTTTTTCCAAAGACCTGTATCTCCCGGCTTATAAGTCCACCGAGCCTCTCATGATCATCCTCTTCTGTGTTATCCTGAGATCTTGAGGTCCCCTCCTCAACGCCGGGGGCATCAGAATCCGGCTTATCCATCAGCATGTGGCCTAAACCTTCACTCTCAATCACATCTTTGAGCGAGTCGATATCAAGATCCAGCTTCAGATCCTGGAAGACGTCAACGATCTCAGGGGATTCATCCTCCCTCATTTCCTCTATTTTGAACCTCTCCCGGTACTCGTGCTTGTTCTCAGATCCTATTGGGGATGCAATTACTAAAATCTCTCCTTCTCCAGGCTTTTCAGGTACAAACTCAATTTCCTGGAACTTTCCAACCTCAATCATGCGTATAAATGATTTCTGCTCTTCACCATCGATTGAGATTTTTATGTCAAGGTCGAATATCTCACCATCATCCTCGCACTCTACCTGGATGAGAAATGAAATAACATCTCCAACAAAGCACCTGGACTCTCCGATATCTATCTTTATCCTGAACTCCTCCTCCGGGGTCTCTTCCTGCTGGACCTCATCATCTTGGGGGGTATCATCAGAGGCGGCCCTGTCATCGCGATCCCAGTCAAGGAGAAGATATGGCCTGCCTTTTGAGTCTATGGCAAGTACACCGTCCCCCCACGTATCGATGATTGTACCTTTCCCCTCCTCAAGCTCGGTTATGATACTGATCATATCTTCCATTAGGGTGAAGAGTGAGTCCTTGTTCCACTTCTTCACGAGTGACATCTCATGTGGCTGGAGTGCGCATATATCAAACCATCCCTTCTTACACCTGAGGAAGTTCTTGCATGCATCCCAGCCATTTATCGTCGAATCACTGGATTCCTCTGATGATCCAATGATTTTTCCGTTCTCTATGAGGAGGTACTTATCCACAAAACCATCATCTGCGGTGGATATCCTCACGTAACCGGTGAAATCATCCATTATCAGGTCATAAATGATTTTTCCAAGGTCGTAATCCTCTATTCTTGCATTTTTCTTTATGAATTCACCAGTTAAAAGGTCCAACGCTCAGCCCCCCATAAGATAGGATCTAAGCTCAGGTATTGCACCTTTCACAGCCATCCTGACCATTCCAAGATTCACATCTTTATCTGTCAGCACAGCCACACCCCCTTCCTCCAGTGGAAGGGCTATCATCTTCCTGTTGTCCATCTCAAGCATGACAAACTCACATTTTGAATTGAGCCCATCTGATACCTTCTGTGAATAGTTTATGAGATCCTGAGCGTAGGCATACAGCTCCTCTTCATCCAGACTCGTTGACGTGAGTGTATCGATAGGGATTCCATGCAGAAAGAGCCCGCAGGCGAGAACCCCATCAATCTTTATCAGGTCCTCGAGCCTCTTGATGATATTTGATCACCTCTCTCAGCTTAAAGTAAGAGAGATGGGTACTATCCCACCCCCTCCCATCTTTTTAGTGAAGCTCCTTCTGCACAAGTGGTAGTGCTTTCTTCATCTCAAGTCGGGCCTTCCCCAGGTTACCGTTCGCAGCAAGTGCAATCCCTATCCAGTACTCCTCATCAAGAGGCCTCATGAAGAAGATCGCGGCATCTGCCATCGTCATCGACTCTTTAACCTTCCCGGCACCGGCATCCTCCATCATCTTCTTGGCATAGGTGAGACCCATTGCCGCTGAGGCAACCGACTCCTCCATCGGGAAGTTCGGGTCGGTCTGAGCTGTTGCAACCGGCATACCGTCAAACCCTGCAACAGCGATTCCTATTGAGCCATCTACATTCTTCAGCACATCATTCAGTATTCGCTCTAAAGCCATTTCAACCCCCCCCTTCCGGTTCTTGGTTGGTGTATATTTATTACTAAATTTATCTATAAAAGCCTTTTGCAAGTAGTTAAAAACCTTTAGACAACAAAAAATAACATTAAAACACTTCAAATAACATCAAATTAAAATCGAGAAAAAATTGTGTTAGCTCTCATCCTTGTAAGATTTACCCAGTAACCATACCTCCACGTCCCTGATCCCCGGGACCTCCATGATCAGATCATAAAGACGTCTCAGGTCCTCGTAGCTTCTGAACCTGCACTGGAGGAGGATGCGAAACGTTCCTGTGGTTACATCCCAGATATCAGATACAATCTCTTCATCTTTAAGCCTCGTGATCAGGGTGTTGAGAGCATTGGTCGGGCATGCTATCCCTATGAATCCAAAAAACTCATATCCGAGCTTTTTCCAGTCTATTCTCGGTACATACCTCGATATAACGCCCCTCTCCTCCAGTTTGGTAACCCTCAGGTTGGCTGTGCTCCTCGGAATCCCAAGCTCATTCGCAAGCTGGGTAAGCCGTGCCCCCACACCCTTTCCCTCAAGCATCTTCTGAAGAACCTGTCTGTCAAGCTCATCGATATTGCCCTTCATCCAACCCACCTGTTATTCTTCTAAAAAGTAGATGTAATCAACGTTTATTTACTTTTCTTATTCGAGCGCATCAGGACCGCAAGGTCCACATCAAAATCTTCAATTTTGCTTTCTATTGTGATATCTACCATATCTCCTTTCTTGAGCTTGAGAATCTCTCTAATCTCGATCGGGATAGTGATTCTATTATTTGCGATCACGGGTTTGATGAAGGTGTGATTCTTTATCGCGCACTTTAACTTGTCATTCTGGCGTATATCAAACCTCTTGATAATATCCTTTGGTATTGTGATCTTGCCCCCCTCAAGGATCTTTTTTGTGATCACCCTATTTATCTCGATCATGATCCTACCTTCTCGCCGTGGTATATTTAAGCTTTTTGTATCATAAAGAAGGCCCCTGTTTGAAGTAGGTTATTCTAAACACCATACATCCTGTAGTATCCTATGTAGTCTGCAATGATTGGCATCAGATCAACACCTCGTATCCTACCAAGCCCCCCTTCACCACAGGAGACCTCATCGAAGCGTTCAACACGATCCACCCTCACCCCTTCACCATGGATTAAGACCGGTACAGGATCGCTGCTGTGGCGCCTGATTGAGACCGGGGTTGAGTGGTCTGCGGTCAGGATAATATAACCGTCAAGACCGATAAGCTTTCCGATGAGCTCCTCATCGATCCGCTCGATGAATACTTTCTTGCCCTCCCAGTCACCATCGTGTCCCCTGCTGTCAGCTGCTTTTACATGCACGAATCCAAGATCGTATCCTTCGATTCTTGAGAGTAAAGCATCTGCCTTTGCTCCGAGGTCTGTATCCACGCTGCCTGTCGCACCCTCAACCTCGATCACATCCATCCCCAAAAACTTTGCAACACCCTTATAGAGCGCGGACCCCGCCACACAGAATGATCTGAAGCCATACCTCTCTTTCAGGGATGGAACTCTTCTGAACATGCCCGCACCCCGTGTGAGAAGGATATTTGCAGGAGTCTGGTACTCGCTCAATATCTCATAAGATCTCTTCACAAACTTATTGAGTAAATCTGCAGTCCTCCTCGCCTCCTCTGATTCATCAAGTGGTTTTGACTCAAGAACACGACCTGGTCCATGGGGATCAACATCAGATATCGCACTTGATAGTCCTCTACCACGCATGACGAGCGCGCAGCGATGCTCTGTTGTATGCTTCACGATGAACCTCACACCATCGATCTCCATCCCAAGTGCCTCTGCAAGCTCTCGTGAACCAGACCTGCGAGCTCTTCTATCAAGGATGGTCCAGTCCCTGTCCACAGTTGCAAAGTTCGCTCTGAATGCAATATCCCCCTCCTCAAGCTCGATGCCTCCTCCAAGAGCCTCGAATGGCCCTCTACCAGGGTAATCATTATATGGATCCCCCCCAAGAATTGCAAGGTGGGCTGTATCACTCCCGGGGACCACACCAGGGGATATCGCATCCATCAGCCCACATATCCCATTTCTGGCCAGATAATCCATATTCGGTGTTTCGGCCGCTGAAAGTGGTGTTAATTTTCCCCGATCTGAGAGTCCATCACAGATTACAAGCACCGCCCTCTTATGCTCGTCCATCTCAGCCATAAAGATCACAACGGGCCGGAAGGGATTTGAACCCCTGACCTACGGGTTAAGAGCCCGTCGCTCTGCCTAACTAAGCTACCGGCCCAGTTACTCCTATCAACCTCACCCCACCTTATATATCTTGCTGTTAGCAGATAGAGTATCATCTCATTACCCGCTCAGGTTTTCTCCTTACTGTACCTCTCCCATGCTTCCTTCATGGGCTCTGTCATGATCGGCTCCTCTTCAATCAACCCTTGGGGTCTGAAGAGGAGTATGAGAAGCATGAGGATCCCGAATATGATATATTCGAGCCATACGGTCTCAAATGGTAGATTGAAGAGATCCTTTATCTCGTACTTGTATGTCATAAGAAGTATCTTGATGAGGACGAAGGAGATTGTTCCGGCCACAACTCCTTTCTTGTTTCCAGCCCCGCCAAGAAGAACCATGAGAAAAGGATAGAAGGTCCACTCAACCCTGCCAAATCCAGTTGCGATAACATTCAGGGTATACAGCGAATATAAAGCTCCTGCGACCGCCGCAATCGATGAACCGAGTGCAACAGTTCTTATCCTGATCCACATTACGTCCCTCCCACATGCCCTTACAACCTCTTCATCCTCTCTCATGGCTTTAAGGAGCCTGCCGTAAGGGGAACTCAGGATTCGATCTGTGATAAAATAGATTACAGTAGCTGTAAAGATGAGAAGAAGAGCAAAAAGAGGCTCTCTCCATTCTCCCGGTGCCCATGCAAATATATCGGGGACCGAAACCCCGTAGTACCCCCCGATTATACGAGGATTGCAGTATGAGACCATGAAAAGAACTTCACTTATCGCAAGCAGTGTTATTGCAAGATAGTCTTCAGAGAGCCTTGCGCTTGGAAGGATGAAGAGTGCACCGGTGAGAGCGCCGAGGGCTGCTGCAAGAAGGATGACAAGAAGAAAAAGGGCAACTCCGATGAGGGGGTCTTTTGATATAAGCTCATTCATGAGGCTCTTAACCTCCCCACTTGCATAAATTATATCCCCGTTTATTCCGAGCACCAGCATAATCACCCTGTTTACAAATGCACCAACTGCAATTGCCCCTACCAGAACTGCAAGTGCCCTTCCAAAGTTGGGTATACCCCCAAACCCATACTCGATATTGAGGCTCAGGGATACGATAAGATAAAGGGCGAACCAGATGAGGATGCTTAAGGCGATATGCTCAAGCGAGATGCTACCCACCTCCCTCCTTTACTCCCCTTGCCCTCCTCCATTTGACCCCCACAAGACCTTCTGGAGCTATAAGAAGCATTATTGTAAGGATCAGAAGTGATACAACCTTTCCATAGAGGAGTATTCCAGATCCAAAGATCGTTGAAAGCCCGTATGTTATGAGCGATTCTGAAAGCCCGATAACATATCCACCAATGATGGCACCGAAGATGCTCGATAGGCCTCCGACGATGCTTGCTGCAAAGATCGATACAATGATTATGGCCCCTGTTGCAGGGACGATCTCCTGTCTGAATGGAAGAAGTGACCCAGCAATGGCAGCAAGCGATCCTGAGAGTGCCCATGAGAAGGCCCTCGTGTACTCGAGGTTGATTCCCATTATCTCGGCAAGTGAGGGATTCTCCATAGAAGCCCTGAGTGCGATCCCAAATTTTGTCCTGTAGAGAAGAATAAGGAGTGATGATATCAAAAGGAGGATAACAAGGGTAGAGGTTGCAAATATCCCGGAAATCCCGAGTACATCACGATCAAGTGGTGTGAAGATGAACTTTGATGCACCTCTTCCGCTTATACTTCCAAGAATCCCTGAGTATGCCCCAATTAGCCCGAGAAGTACAAGATCAAGGGCAAGGGTTGCGATCATGAGGATGACGGTGGTTGCACCCCTTCTTATGAGAGGTCTCAGAATAACCGCATACGTCCCAACTCCAAGAAGAGACCCTGCCATGAAGGTGAGGGGGATTGAGTAATAAGGATGAAGCCCAGTGAGTCTCAGAAGGGTGAGAGAGATGTATGAACCAAAGACCGCAAATGTGCCCTGGGCAAAGTTTGGGACACCTGTTGTTATATAAGTAAGTGTAAGGCCGAGTGCAAGAAGGACGAGGAGGTTTGAGTAGACGAGGGCGCCTTCGACCACTGTCATCATACCTCTGGATATAACCTGAAAATCTTTTTAAAGCTTGGCATTATATCGAAATAACATGCAAAAAGCTGGGATTATACTGGTATGTTTGGTGGTGATATCCGCCCTTTCTGGGTGTGTCGGTGAAGAAAAAATGGGCGAGAATGGGGCCAAGGAGATCCCGATCGGGCTTCTTGTAGACCTCTCTGGACCGCTTATGACATATGGTGAGGACATAAAGAATGCTGTTACGATCGCATCAGAGGACATAAACAGCTACTTCGAGGAGAACGGCAGACCATACCGGGTGAAGGTGTATGTCGAGGATACGAAGGTCGATCCAAAGATCGCACTTGACAAGGTTATGACCCTCCATGGAAAAGGTATCAAGCTCATAGTAGGTCCCATGGGGAGCGGTGAGGTTAAGCAGATCGCAGAGTATGTCATAGCGAACGATATCATCATCGTCTCTCCTTCGTCGACCGCAGCACCTGAGCTTCTCGGCATCACAAAACCTGAGGAGAAGAGGTACATATTCAGGTTCGTCGCGCTCGATACATTCCAGACAAAGGCAATTGCAAAGGAGCTTGATGAGCTTGGGATAAAGGCGGTTTGCATCGTTAACATCGGAAACGGATGGGGAAAGGGGCTTAAGGATTATATTATCCCCGAGCTTGAGGGCTATGGAATAGAGGTCAAGGACACGATCGAATATCCAGATCCCGCGCCTGCAGACTTCACACCGTACATAGCAACACTTGAGAACGATATCAGCGACCTTACAGAGAGCTATGAACTGAGCGAGATCGGTGTTGTTGTCTTCAGCTATGAGGAGGCATACACCATGCTCTCACAGGTTAAGGACGACTCAATCCTGCTTGATGTGAGGTGGATCGGGTGTGATGGAACCGCAAAGAGCGATAAGGTGATGGATGTATGTGATAAGGCAGATGCTGTTGGCTTCTACAGTACGGTATTTGAGTCAAAGGGCGAGGCATATGATAACCTGAATGAGACGTTCTATGAAAGATACGGGAAGACACCATACCAGTACGGTCTGAATGCCTACGATGCAACGTGGGTTCTTGCACTTGCATATGCAGAGCTTTCTGAGAGCGGCAGGGAGTACTCGGCCTCTGAGATGAGCAGAACCATAAAGGATGTTACAGAGAAGTACAGCAAAGGAGAATATGGCCAAGAGACCGTGAGCGGTTATATCACTCTCGATGAGTACAATGACAGAGCGTCCGGTGATTATGCAATCTTCAAGGTCGAGAACTGTACCTGGAAGGAGGTGGGTATCTGGAGGTATGAGACCGGCGAGATACGCTGGAAATGAGCTTCTGAAGGTTGATAAAGTCTCAAAACAGTTTGAGGGGGTCAGAGCCCTTGATGAGGTGACACTCTCGCTTAAGAGGGGTGATATCACCCTTCTCATCGGACCCAATGGGAGTGGTAAGAGCACGCTTATCGGGGTGATAACCGGGTTTCACAGGGCAGATAGCGGGAGAGTACTCTTTAGAGGGGAGGATATAACCGCTCTACCCCCTCATGCTATATATGGTCTCGGGATTGCAAGGACATTCCAGATACCAAGGCCATTGAAGAGGCTCACACTCCTTGAGAACCTCATGATAGCCAGGGCCACACCTGGTGAGGGTATCCTGAGGGGTTTTATGGGAGGGTGGTTTGAAAAGGAGGGTGAAATTGCAGAGAGGGCATTCAAGCTTCTCGAGTTTCTAAACCTGGAGCATTTATGGGACCATCCTGCTTCGGATCTCAGTGGAGGACAGCTTAAGCTTCTTGAGGTTGGAAGGGCACTTATGAGCGGTGTAGAACTTTTAATAATGGATGAACCCTTTGCAGGGGTTGCGCCAGGGCTTTCAGGTAGGCTGCTTGATCGGCTAAGAGAGCTTAAGAGACTTGGCCTCACGATTCTTCTCATTGAACACAGGCTCGATCTTGTTGTAAGCTATGTGGATAGGGTCTATGTGCTCGCTGATGGGAAGGTAATCGCAGAGGGGAGTGCAGGTGATGTACTCAAAAATCCGGATGTTGCGGAGGTGTACTTAGGTGCTTAGAACGAGGTCGCTTAACGGTGGATACGGTGAACTTCAGGTCATATTTGATATTAACGCAGCGATTAAAGCAGGAAAGATCACAGCGGTTCTTGGACCCAATGGAAGTGGTAAAAGCACGTTTTTAAAGGCGATATCAGGACTTGCAACGGTATACAGGGGAGAAATACGCTATGATGGGAGGGATATCACAAGAATGCCATCCCACAGGCGTGCAAGGCTCGGAATCGCCTATTTACCCCAGACGGATAACCTTTTCTCCAATCTCACGGTGGCAGAGAACCTCAGGATCGCGGGTTATACGCTGGGAGAGGACAAGATAAAGGAGCGCATAGATGCGGTACTTGATATCTTCCCTGAGCTTGGAAGGTTCATGAAAAGAAAGGCGGGGAGCTTGAGTGGAGGCGAGAGACAGTTTCTTGCGATTGGATCAGCCCTTATAAGAGAAGCTAAGATGCTTTTACTCGATGAACCAACCGCACATCTCTCACCAAAGCTTTCAGAGGTTATATTCAACCGAATACTCGAGCTAAATGATAGGTATGGTCTGACGATCGCCCTCGTTGAACAGAACGTGAAAGGAGCACTTCAGATAAGTGATGAGGCATATGTCCTTGTAAATGGGCAGGTTGCCTTTGAGGGAAGGGGCGATGAACTACTTGAGGGAGGGATGGAGCGCTACTTCATCGGTTCTTTAACAGAACCGCGTTTATAACTCCGTGCTGCCCTGGTCTGGCGGTTACAAGAGCCTCACCGATCTCCGTCTTGATCACTGCACCCTTTGTTATGATGTTACGCCGCACGTAGTGCTGGTTTGCCCTGTTCTCAAGAACCGTCTCGATCTTGACCTTCTGTGTTTTACCACTCTCACGGTCTGTCACATTCGCAAAGAGAGTCCTGAAAAGCTTGATCTTCTTGTTTCCACCACGAACCCTCAGAACTTTCCTCCTCTCCTCCCCAATATGGGTCGTGGTACTGGGCCTTCCAATCTCATACTTCTTCTTACCTGAGCTACGCTTGTATCTCCCACCTGTTGGCTTTCGTCGTGATCTACCCTGCCATTTCATGGTAACTCTCCGTTCATATCCATTGCGATGGTATATTTAACACTTTGCTCGATTCAAACCCAGACAACCTCAACCTGCCCTTTCTCAATATCACCAATATAACCCTTCCACTCCTGCTCACATGCGATTATAAACCGAACATCCGGGTTTAGCTCAATAAGACGGCGAACATTGGATCCTGCAACAACCATCGCCTCGTGATCAGGGGTTTTTGGGATCTCCGAGGGCCCCACCGGATATGTCTCGGATAACTCGACCGGATAAGGACCAAAAGGTGGTTTCAGGAGAAATAGATGATCATGCTCGATATTAAGCTGCTTTAGCACCCTCTCTGTGGTTATGAGGACGGTTCCCCCAAGCTCAAACCGATCGAGCCGGTTTGAGTACCTTATAACCTCGGGCCTTCTGGATGATTCAGGTCCACTGTAAAAGAATGAGGTCTTTGAGATCGGGTCGAACCTCTCAATGAGATCCGCAAAACTCACGGCAGATTTGAGCCCCTCAAGAAGGCTTGGATGCGATCGCACACGCATCTGGACAAGTTCCCATAATCGTTTCTCCCTTATTGCCTCTTTTATCCGCCTGATCTCCTCAAAACTCGTGTACAGGTTGTGATCTGCGAGAAGATCCTTATCTGATCTCAGATCCTCAGGGGATCTCTCTGAACAGACAGGGCATGAGCATGGGAGGTATTCCATCTTCTCGATGAAATATGTCCCGCTGGGTGAGAGGTAGCGACCATCGCTTGCGTAAAGTGCGTATGCCGCAGAATCAAAGAGGTCACATCCAAGTGCAACTGCAAGTGCGAAGACCATCGGATGCCCGGCACCAAAGAGGTGGATCGGTGCTGAAGGCTCAAGATTGATCTTGGAGTGGAGGATTACCCGGACAAGATCTCCGTACCTGTATTGCTCCATGAGCGGCACGACACCGCCGATAGGATACAGATCAAACCCAATTCTGGAAGCCTCACGTGCTGCGTATTCCCTCAGATCAGGGTAAATTGATCCCTGTATCGTTCCAGCAAGTATCATCCCGTCCCGTTCATCATCTATAAGCTCTCGAGCCTCCCTGAGTCGATTGAGAGTTCTATCAAGCTCAGCCCTGGCACGGGAATGACTGATGTAGATCGATGAGGGTATATCAAGTGGAACACCTATGTCACTCCCTATCTCCTGCTGAAAGCGCACAATCTCACTGTTTTCAACCTCGATAGCCCGATACTCATAGAGCTGATATGAACCAGAGTCTGTCATAAGTGCCCCATCCCAGCCGAGTAACCTGTGAACCCCAAGATCTCTTGCCTGATTTCTGAGTTCAGGGGATCTATATATGAGATAGGCGTTTGTTATGATGATCTGGGCACCAAACTTCCTGAGCCTTGAGGCATCCGCCCCGGGTCGCACGACCGGTAAGATCGCCGGGGTCTCAATCACCCCATGTGCGGTCTTAAGCCTTCCAATTCTACCCATCACATCCTTATCCTTGAGCTCAAAGACCTCTCGCATCCTCAATCACCTCCCAGGATCTCAGATGCCCGAAGCACATATCCGCCTGTGAAGACGTCTCCCCTCCCAACAGCCTGAACAAGCGAGGGTAAAGGGTAGACCCCGGTGGTAACACACACAAAGCCATCTCTCTTCTCGATTACCCTTTCAGAGGTGGGTCTACAACCGCCAAGAACCGCTGAAATCTCTCTTATATCTGGAAATTTCCCCTTCATGATGTATGCTGCTGCAACCCTCGCGCCAAAGTCAAGCGAATCGGCAAACGCGTCTGGATCATACCCCTCATCCCTCATCACTCCAGCCATGAATCGCTCTGTATGAACCACAACAAGCCCCGGCTCATAGAGTCCAAGAAGCTCCTGTGCTTTTTCAAAGATCGTATCTGGGTTAACATCAGGGCTGTGCATTCCTGAAAGCCCTAAAAGCTCCTCTCCGTTCATTCCCACACTCTCAAGCATCCCCCTAAACTCTTCCAGAAGCCTATGAGCCAGCCTGAAGTTCCTGAATGCACCAAGCTCACAGTGTGTGAAGAGATCAGGATTCTCCCTTTTCCATGCTTCAAGAAGCCTCGCAACCTCACTGATCTTATCCTCACATATCTCATCAGGCAGGAGGTGAAAGCCTGATATGACAGCACCCTTCATCCTCTTTGCCTCTCTGGTTGAGATCTCAGCAAATGCGGGATCTATCTCAACCTCACGCTCAAGCCCTCCATTTACGATGAACCGCTCTCTTCCACCTTTTTCTGTCTCAAACTCAAATACAAAATGGATAAGCTCATCAGAGCCTCCGCGCGTTGAAAGTGCACTCACAGGATCAAGAAGCTCTATCCCATGGGAAGACCGCAGGGGTATCATTATCCCATCGCTGTTAAGCTGCTCCACCACCCGAGCAGATAGATGGGGGGCGTTGAGGATGACAGGGGACTCGCCAAGTGTGGCGATCGTGTTTGCAATGATACCCCCGTTTCCACCAAGCCTGAATCTCGCGTTATACGCCTCGAATACGCGCGATAGCAGGAAGATCGTCGCTTCTGATGCGGAGATCTCATGCCCCACCCCCTCATTGATTGAGCGGCAAAGATCCTCATAGATCTCACTGCCCTTGAGCTCATCCAGAAGCTCGTTGTTCACATGGACTATCGCATCTAAATTGAGGTTAAACCCCACAATAAAGCCTTTCCGCTTTTTCATCGCTATTTCTGCTTCTTCTCCCATTTATACAGCTCAATCACCTGAGATAGTGTCTTACCACGCCTTATCTCTTCGCGCACCCGATCCTCGTTCTTCTTAACCTCCATCGCACGTCTTGCAATCTCGTAGGCCCGCTCCTTCGGTATCACCATCACCCCATTATCATCGCCAACAATGTAATCACCTGGCCTCACCTTCACCCCGCCACATGTGATCTCTGCATTTATCTCACCAAATCCCTTCGGATCTCCTGCGTTTGGCACAATTCCGCTTGCAAAGACCGGAAATCCTATCTTTCTGATCTCATCAATGTCTCTCACAGGACCATCGATCACAAGCGCCTTTATCCCTCGATTCTGGGCACTGTGGGATGCAAGCTCGCCCCATGGTGTTATGTAATCACTGCCGTTGAATATAACGAGTATATCACCTGGATTTGCAACATCGATCGCCTCAACGGTCTTTGCCCAGTCTCCCCCGAAGGTCTGTACCGTCACCGCTCTACCCACAACCTTGATCCCCTCGAATAACGGGCGTATTCCACGCATTCCAGGCTCCCTGTGCATTGCATCTGAGATATTTGGCGTTGAAACCTGCATAAGAAGGCGTATCGTCTCTTCTTCGAGTGTTTCACGCTTTCTTTCCTTTACTTCTGCCTTATCTATCGCTTCACGGATCAGTCTCGTCGATCCGGTCACGTCTGCCGATCGTATGATGTTTCCCCCCACGATTACGATATCAGCACCTGATGCAACTGCACGGGCTGCGCTTTCAGCGTCAAGACCCCCTCCAACGGCAAGTGGAGTTTTAACATCCTTCACAATCGTCTCAAGAAGATCTATTGTATCGACACCCACCATCTGTTGATCTATCCCGACATGAACACAGATATAATCAACCCCGATCTCCTCAAGCTCCTTTGACTTTGCGACAGGATCAGGGACATTCATGATATCCACCATCAGCTCAACACCATACTCTCTTGCGGATCTCAGTGCATCCTCGATCGTTGAGTTATCTGCAACGGCAAGGATTGAAACGATATTCGCACCCGCCTTTGCCGCCATCTCAACCTCAATCGCGCCTGTGTCCATCGTCTTCATGTCTGCAACGATTTTCTGCTCAGGGAACTTCTCACGCATCGTACGGATGGCATCCATCCCTTCACTCTTGATGAGTGGTGTTCCGACCTCTATCCAGTCAGCACCCCCCTCTAATGACTCCTTTGCTATCTGAACAGCTCGATCAAGCTCTAAGAGATCGAGGGCAACCTGAAGTTTGGGTCTCATCACTATATACTCGTGCACATTGCATTTAGAGTTTTTGGGTGATCCAATAGATATTTATGCTTCAAAAACAAGACCAAAATGAAGATGGAGGAAGTTTATGAGTATACGACTTGGATTTGTTGTATCTGAGTTCAACAGGGATATAACCTATCAGATGGAACTCCTGGGGAGGGAGCATGCAAGCTTCCTGGGCGCGGAGGTCGTGGAAACGATTTACGTCCCGGGAGTCTATGACATGCCGCTTGCAGTGAAGCGACTGGCTGAGAAGGCGGATATCGACGGGGTTGTCACGATCGGGTGTGTGATCGAGGGTGCGACAGAGCATGATGAGATCGTTCTGCAGCATGCAGCACGTAAGATCATCGATATCTCGCTTGAGGTCGGAAAACCCGTGGCGCTTGGTATCTCTGGCCCCGGTATGACAAGGATGGAGGCACACGCGCGGGTTGACTATGCGAAGAGGGCGGTTGAATCTGCTGTGAAGATGGTTAAGCGGCTGAGGGAGTAGGATATGTGTGAAATAGACCAGAACAAGGTCTACTTCAAGTGCATAACCTGCGAGTATGTCTTCCAGGAGGATCCAATGATAGTCGTCCGATGCCCGATGTGCGGGAGTGAGGATGTGGTGCGAGTATAGCTTATCTGTGGAAGTAAGACTTAAGTAGGATCGGATGTAATTTGATCAGAGATAGCCCGGTGGTGTAGTGGTCAATCATGTAAGGCTCTGGACCTTACGACCGCGGTTCGAATCCGTGCCGGGCTATTTTGCAGGATCATAATGTCATTGAGGAGATATTGATGGTTAACTTCAGGGTCGTTGTCTCAGATCCAAAGGATGGAAAAGCATATCAGCTTGAGCTTGATGATAAAACCTCAAGAAAGCTCTTTGGGCTGGGTATAGGTGACACCTTCGATGGGTCGATTATAGGGCTTGATGGATACCGCCTTCTCATAACAGGAGGAACGGACAGGGATGGTTTCCCCCAGCGAAGGGACCTCCCGGGAACCGGTAAGAAGAGGATCCTCCTTGCAGGTGGTGTCGGTTACAGGCCAAAGGAGCGGGGTAAACGGGTCAGGAAGATGATAAGGGGGCGGGTCATATCAGAGGAAATAAGCCAGATAAACACGAAGATCGTATCCTATGGATCAAAACCCCTTGCTGAGATCGCTGGAAAGGAAGACTCAGGATGAGTTCAGCGCCCACTTAACCCTTCTACCTTCACACCTTGCAGATATAACAACCTCAGAGAGATCGATCTTCTTCGGAACCTCAAAGCATACCCATCCTTCTTTCGTCACATCCGGGTATATCTTATCTGTTGTAAGGGGATCGTAGTGTCTCCTTCCATCCGGAACACGCCAGCTCTTCTTCGGGCGAATCACTTCATCGAGGTAGTGGAGTCGCATATCTATGAGAAGTGGAGGGGTGGCTGGCACCTTCCCGATGTTCCTCACCTTAACATGCACGAGGAGATATGCCGCTCCCTCCTCTGCAAAGCTACTCTCAAGAAGCTCACACTCAGAGATGGTCATCTGGAGATCTCCCGTCTCAACGTACTTCCCCATCATAACAGGTCTTGAGATGAGCGGGGATGCGAGATCTGCGAAACCATCCACAAGGAGCTTGACGTAGTATAAACCTTCCTGAATGGATGACTGAAACTGGGGGTTATCAAGATTGACATATACAATCCCGACTGTGGCAAGGATTACCAGCACAATGACAATCTTTTCAGGCTTCATATATCTGTATCAGCTCTTATTCATATCTTTGAGGCTCATCTATCTAACATATCCACAGGGCATAACCCTCTCTCCGGTGTTATGAGTGTATTCCCCTCCAGTATGAAAAAATAAAAGCTGGCAGGTTGAGGATCACATCCTCGCTGCTGCCAGCTCGATATCCTCAACCTTCACCGTCTTTCGGCCTGCATGCTCCGCGAGTTTGATCGCCTCCTTGGCGATCTTCATCCCTTCCTCCTCAAGGATCTTTGCGAGAGCTTCACGGGCACCTTCACTAACCCTCTCTGCTCCAGCTTCCCTCACAAGCCTATCTACAGGTGCAATTGGGAGGATTCCCATCTTCACTCACCTCCTTCATTCTTTATTGACACAGCAATGAGCCTCCATCTATCGATGATCGGATGACTTTTCATTCACCATGTCAAATCCGATCATCATCCCCTGACCAAAACTCATTGCTGTATCGGAAGTATAGCCCCAATAGAGGCCATTTCTACGGTTTATTAGAAAACAAATCATATATATAGTTTTCGCTGGTTCTGGCTTTTTTCGCTCCTTGATATCGGCAATCAAAACCTATAACTCGATGAAACTTCGTATCAATCGGTCTCCTTCAACCAATCCAAAAAAACCATTTTTGACAGCGTGTTCGTCAAAAGAAACAACGTCATCCGTTTTTTCAAAATCACGTTCCTTCGACCAGATGCAGAACGGGACAGGATCTCGCGTATGGGTTCGCACCTTGAGCGGGGTGGGATGATCCGGCATAAGAAGGATACGAAGCTGCTCTATCTCCTGAGCCTCATCCAAGACCGTGCCAAGCACCTCATGATCAAATGCCTCCACCGCCTTGAGTTTCTCCTCAAGACTGCCAGCATGCCCCGCCTCATCGGGTGCCTCGACATGCAGGAAGACGAGATCACAGCTATCACCGCGAAGTGCCTCGATCGCGTATTCAGCCTTCCCCCTGTAGTTGGTGTCAAAGTAGCCGGTTGCACCGGGCACATCGATCAGATCAAACCCGATGCATCGTCCAATCCCCCTCACTATATCAACAGCAGAAATCACAGCCCCCCTCACCCTGAACCTATCGAAGAATCGTGGCATGATGGGCTTTCTTCCCTCTCCCCAGAGCCATATCATGTTTGCAGGGTTCTTCCCCTCCCTGCGGCGTCTGATGTTTATCGGATGTTCCTCCAGGATCTTTCTTGATCTCAGGATCAGATCTCTTGTAACAGGATTTTTGGGAAGCTCATCCATCACTTTTCTTCCCATGATATCATGTGGAGGGTTACCACCCGCTCCTTCAAAATCCCCATTCAGGACGAGAATATGCCTGTATCCAACCCCCGGATAAACATCACACGACAATCCGTCTCTCAATGCCTCGATCAATACCTCTGCCTCCTCGCTTCTGATATGCCCTGCGGCATAGTCGGCGATTTTCCCATCTTCTACCGTTATGAGGTTACATCTGAAGGCGACATCCCCTTCTTTGAGGTTTATCCCGATGGCCACAGCTTCAAGCGCCCCTCTGCCAGGGTGGTAGATCTCTGGATCATACCCGAGTATCGAGAGGGTTGCGATATCACTCCCGGCTGGCATACCCTCTGGTATCGATCTGAAGAGGCCTGTCAACCCCTCCTTTGCAAGCAGGTCCATGTTCGGCGTATCCGCTGCCTGCAGGATGGTTCTTCCGTGGAGCTCATCAAGCGGGAGATCTGCCATCCCATCGCCGATGAGTATCAGGTATCTCATCTCTCTCCTCCTTTAACCTTCAAAATCCGCTCTATGATTGCTCTGCTGCTGCACAGTGGGCAGGGATTTGAGGCCTCAATCCTCACAACCTTTGCATCAATCCCGCGCGCTCTTAGCTCCTCCTCAAGCTCTCTGACCCGGAAATGCTGGTCATATCCAAGTGCGATAATATCAGGTTTTATCTCTTCAACAAGCCTGAACTTATCCTTCGGATCTCCAAGTATCGCCTTATCAACGACCTTGAGTGATCCAACCATCTCAACTCGTTGCTTCTCGGGAAGTATCGGCTTTGGTTTGTGTACCACATTTGCATCCCTTGCTACAATTACATAAAGCTCATCACCGAGTTTCTTGGCCTCAGTGAGATAGAGAAGGTGTCCTGGATGAAGGATATCGAACGTGCCCGTTGCAAGCACTCTCACCATCTCTCATCGCCTCCGAGTTCCACATCAAGCACCGGAAGATTCTGCTTTTCACCTCTCGCGTTGTAGCACGCCCAGCTGTTCTCATCATAAGGGTACCCAACGATGATATGATAATCCCCTTTCTTCGAGAAGAAAGCAAGATCCGCCCTGGATGGCAGGTTATCCGGAGTGGGATGGCTATGGACAGACCCGACGGCGTGAATATGAAGCGGCATCATATCCAGGTGAATCCTTGCACCCATGCTTGATGAAGTTGTACCCGGGAGGAGGATGACATTTGCGATGACTCCATCCTCCTCCTCAAGCAGTCCCGCAAACTCATCGGGATGCGAGGATCTTGACGCATTCAGGATGAAATCGAGCGTCTCCCTCGCAATCCCCCTGATCTTTCTCGGCTTCAGCACACAAACCGCCTCAGTACTCATAGGGTTCATCATCGATCAGAGAAGCTGCTCATCATCGGCGCAAATAGATTGGAGGAGGGTATTAATAACTTTAGTCCACGATCTTTGCAACCCCCACAACCCGATCCCCCTCTTCCATCCGCATTACCCGTACACCCTTTGTATTTCTCCCGATTACAGGTATTTCACTCACAGACTGGCGTATTACAATACCATTCTGGGTTGTTATCATGATCTCATCCCCGTCCTTCACAGATATCATACCTGCCACCATCCCGTTACGCCCGGTGGTTATGATGTCTATAACCCCTCTTCCACCTCTTCTGTGAGTCAGATACTGGTCAAACCTCGTTCGCTTTCCATATCCATTCTCTGTCAGTGAGAGCAGCGTCTCATCCTCACTTACGATCTCCATCGATATGATCTCATCCCCTTTCGCGAGTCTGATTCCCCTCACACCCCGTGCAGATCTTCCCGTTGCCCTGACCTCGGATTCCGGAAACCGCAGGGCCTTCCCGAACCGCGATCCAAGTATTATCTCACGATTGCCATCGGTTAATCGCACACAAACGACCTCGTCTTCATCTTTGAGTCCAATAGCAATCTTTCCAGACTTCGTAACATGTTTAAACGCAGATGTAACGGTCTTTTTGACCAGACCTCCCTTAGTTGCAAAGAAGAGGTAGTGCTCATCGTCAAAGTCTGTGACACGAGAGATTGCAACAATCCTTTCGCCTGGTTGGATATTCAGGAGGTTTATGATCGGTTTGCCCCTTGTTTGACGCCCACCTGTCGGGAGATCATACACCTTAAGCCTGAAGACCCTTCCTTTATTCGTGAAGCAGAGGAGTGAGTCATGCATCGAGGCAACAAATATGTCCTCGACAAAGTCCTCCTCCTTTGTCGTCATTCCGATAACCCCTTTCCCTCCCCGTTTCTGCCTCTTGAATGTGGTCTGCGGGATCCGCTTGATATACCCGCTATGGGTGATTGCAATGACCATCGGTTCATCAGGGATGAGATCCTCAACCTCGATCTCACTGACCTCGTGGACGATCTCGGTCCGTCGCTCATCTCCGTACTTCGCTTTGAGCTCGAGCAGTTCTTCTCTTATTATACCTGTTATCTTCCGCTCGTCTGCGAGCACACTCTCAAGCCACCCAATACGTTCCTCAAGATCCTTATGCTCCGCCTCAAGCTTCTTTCGTTCAAGGGCTGTGAGCCGCTGGAGTCTCATGTTGAGAATCTCCTTTGCCTGAACCTCTGAGAGCTTGAGCGCATCCTGGAGTGTTGTTCTCGCCTGGTCAACGTTCTCAGCGGACTTTATGATCTTGATCACACGATCTATGTCAGACAGTGCGATTAGAAGCCCCTCGATGATATGAAACCTTTCTTTTGCTTTTTTAAGATCAAATTCAGTTCTTCTTCTTACAATCTCCTTTCTATGTGCTATATATTGCAATATGAGACTTTTCATTCCGAGAATTTCTGGTACACCATCAACGAGCGCTAAATTGATGATACCATACCCAACTTCCATATCTGTGTGCTTGTAAAGCTGGTTCAGGATGATATTCGGATCTACACCACTTTTAAGCTCGATAACTATTCGCAGACCCTGCTTATCAGACTCATCTCTCAGATCTCCGATCCCATCGATTGTCCTGTCCCGCATGAGTTCAGCGATACGCTCGATCAACCTCGACTTGTTGACCTGGTATGGTATCTCTGAAATGATGATCCTCGAGCGTTTTCCCACCTCCTCGATTTCTGCCCGTGCACGGATCCTGATAGTCCCTCTGCCGGTTTCATACGCCCTCCTCACACCCTCAAGCCCGATGATGATACCACCCGTTGGAAAATCAGGTGCAGGGATCTTTCTCATGATCTCGGATGTCGTGGCATCTGGATCATCGAGGACCAGAAGAATCCCATCAATGACCTCTGAGAGGTTGTGAGGTGGCATATTCGTTGCCATTCCAACAGCGATCCCTGAAGACCCGTTAACCAGGAGGTTTGGGAGCTTTGCAGGCAGTATTTCCGGCTCCTGGAGTGTACCGTCAAAGTTAGGTACGAAATTTACCGTATCCTTCTTTATATCCTCAAGCATCGAGTCTGCAATCCTTGCAAGCCTTGCCTCGGTGTATCGCATCGCGGCAGGTGCATCCCCGTCAACCGACCCGAAGTTTCCCTGCCCCTCTATGAGCGGGTAGCGAAGCGAGAAATCCTGCACCATCCGGACGAGCGCATCGTAGATAGAGGCATCACCATGCGGGTGGTACTTCCCCAGCACATCCCCCACAATCCTTGCGGTCTTTCTGTATGGTTTATCTGCTGTCAGGCCCATGTCATACATCGCATAAAGGATTCTACGATGGACCGGCTTCAGACCATCTCTCACATCAGGTAGCGCCCGCCCAACGATCACACTCATTGCATAGTCTATGTAGGAGTTCTTCATCTCCTCCTCGATGCTAACAGGTACAACCCGCTCTGAGACTGCCATATCAATGAAACTACCCTCTCGTTCTACTTAAACCTTCTGAAGTAAAATGCTAAATAGGAGCAGGAAAGATGATCAGCGATGGAGGATGCAGGTGTTGAGCGGTGGATGGATTTTCTGAGGAGGTACTACCCGGACGAGGTGAGAGAGCTATCTGTCAGGTACCCGGATGAAAAGAGTCTGTACGTCGAATTTGAGGATATAGAGCGATTTGACCCCGCGCTTGCATCCGAGCTCCTCGAAAATCCATCAGAGCTTCTCCGTGAGGCAGAGATCGCACTCAGAAGGAGTGACCTGTCAGCGAGAGGTGAGATGCCAGAGGCGCACCTGAGAGTGATAAAACTCCCGAAGAGGGTCCCGATCCGTGCGATAAGAGGTCATCACATCAACCGGTTGATCGCGGTCGATGGACTTGTAAGGAAGGTTGCAGAGGTGCGACCAAAGGTCAGGGTGGCGTTATTTGAGTGTGTGAAGTGCCATACGATAAACAGAGTAATACAGAAAGGGATGGTCTTCAAAGAGCCGAGTGTATGTGGAGAGGGGGCAGAGGATGAGGGGTGTAAGAGCAGCGGAAAGATATTCAGGTTTCTAAAGGATGCCTCCACCTACATTGACTCACAGAAGATCAGGATACAGGAATATCCAGAGAATCTGAGGGGTGGAGAACAGCCACAGACGCTTGATATCGAGGTTGAGGATGACATTGCCGGGATAACTATGCCAGGCGACCGGATCGTCATAAACGGAATTCTCAGGTCATATCAGCGACGGAGTGAGTCTGGAAGGCGATCACCCATATTTGATATATACCTCGAGGGGATATCCATCGAGCTGGAGGAGCAGGAGTTTGAGGAGCTCAAGATCACGAAAGAGGATGAGGAGAAGATAATGGAGCTCAAAAACGACCCACAAATCTATGAAAAGATAATAAACTCAATTGCGCCCTCTATATTTGGATACGAAAACATAAAGGAGGCCATGGCACTTCAACTCTTCTCAGGCGTCCCGAAGGAGCTTCCCGATGGGGGTAGGATCAGGGGGGATATACATACGCTTGTTGTGGGAGATCCAGGGATTGCAAAGTCTCAGCTTCTGCGTTATGCAGCAAAGCTCGCACCGCGTGGGATATACACCTCAGGGAAGAGCACAACTACGGCAGGACTCACTGCAACCGCTGTGAGAGATGAGTTCGGGGATGGTAAGTGGACACTCGAGGCTGGTGCGCTTGTTCTGGCTGATAAAGGACTTGCAGCGGTTGATGAGATTGATAAAATGGAAAAGAAAGACCAATCGGCATTACATGAGGCAATGGAACAACAAACGGTTTCTGTTGCAAAAGCAGGGATTATGGCGACGCTGAAATCAAGATGTGCCCTCCTCGGGGCTGCAAATCCAAAGTATGGGAGATTTGATCGATATGAACCCATCTCAGTCCAGATAGATATGTCTCCCACGCTCCTTTCAAGGTTTGATCTAATATTCACGCTTACAGATGAACCTGATGAAGCACGGGATTCACAGATTGCTGAACACATCCTCAGATCTCACTACGCCGGGGAGATAAGGGCGAGAGGAGAGGATGGAGAGGATGACGCCCTACGGGTGAACATGCCCGCGATACCGCCGGACCTTCTCAGAAAGTACATAGCATACTCCCGGAGGAACATCTTTCCTGTCATGACGAAAGAAGCACAGGAGGAGTTCAAGCGGTTCTATGTGGGCCTCAGGGCAGAGGGGATCGGTCCTGATGCACCTGTTCCTGTCACAGCAAGGCAGCTTGAGGCGCTTGTTAGGCTCGGTGAGGCAAGTGCGCGCATGAGATTGAGTGAGGAGGTGACCGTGGAGGATGCCAGGCGGATCATAAAGATAGTCAAGGAGAGTCTCTCACAGGTGGGGGTTGATCCTGAGACTGGAAGGCTCGATGCAGACTGGATTGCTGTTGGTACGACCAAGACAAGACGTGACCGGGCCAAGATCCTCAGGGAGATTGTTAGAAGGCTGATAAAAGAGCATGGCGGCAATGCATGCCCACTTGAGGAGGTTTATGAGCTTGCAGAGGCAGAAGGCATCGAGAGAGAGAAGGCAGAGGAGATGATAGAAGAGCTTCTCAGGGATGGTACATTCTTCAGCCCCAAGCATGGGATGATAGGCCTGCCGTGAGAAGATCACATAAAAGACTGAAGGTATTTGAGAGGTATCTGAATGACCATCGGTGCACTTGGACCTGACGGAACATTCACAGGTGTTGCAGCATCACGATGGAAGAAAGACGTTGAGATCCGGTACTATCCGGAGATACAGGATGTCGTGGATGCCCTTCTTCAAGGGGAGATAACAGAAGCGGTCATACCGATTGAAAACTCACTTGAAGGATCCGTAGGGGTGACCCTCGACCTTCTGAGAGAGTGCGACCTTACAATCGTCGGAGAGGTCCTCGTGCTTGTCAGGTTCAACCTCCTTGTGAGGGAGAAGACAAATCCTGGAAATATAAGGATGATCGTGTCCCACCCCCACGCGCTCGGGCAGTGCCGCAGGTTTCTGCGGGAGCACTTTAAGGGTGTTGAGACGAGAACCGTCGGGAGCACGGCTCATGCCGCAAAGCTTGCAGAAGAGTTTGACGGGGTCGCTGCACTTGCATCAGCCATCAGCGGGATAAAGTACAACCTGAAACCCCTCTTTGAGGACGTTCAGGATCATCGGAGTGTCACGAGGTTTGTCGTACTTGCAAAGGGGAGAGAGGTCAGAACATCTCCCACCGGGAACGATAAGACTTCGATCCTGGTGGAACTCCATGATAAGCCGGGTGCACTCTATGAGCTGCTCGGGATATTTGCAGCCCGGGGTATAAATCTCACGCGAATTGAATCACGCCCCTCGAAGCGTGCGATCGGTGACTATATCTTCTACATCGATTTCGAGGGGCATGTTCAGGATGAGATCGTCAGGGATGCGCTGGACGAGGTGAGGAATAACGTCGCAGATCTTGTGATTTTTGGTTCATATCCTGCCTCTAAGGGTGAGGAGAAGCTTGAGTAACCCTCCAATTCAAAACCCTCCCCAATACTTTTATATTAGTCCATGTATCTTACAGTTGAAAGAGGCAAGAGAATGGATGTGGAAGTGAAAAAGGAACTGGTAGATGACGTGGTTGAGGACGAGGGACTACTCATCCCTGCCGACTCCTATCTTGCCGCAGGGATCCACATCGGGACGCAGTACAAGACCGCCCATATGATGAAGTATATATATCGTGTGAGGAATGATGGGCTTTACATACTCGACATCAAGGCAACAGATGAGCGGATCAGGATCGCTGCAAAGTTTCTGGCAAGGTACGATCCCGAAGGGATACTCGCCGTCGCTGCGAGGCAGTATGGCCATAAGCCAGCAACGGTTTTTGCAGAGAAGATCGGGGCACACGCAATCACAGGAAGATACATACCCGGAACACTCACAAACCCTATCCACCAGAACTATATGGAACCTGATATCGTCGTTGTCACAGACCCGATGGGGGACTCCCAGGTGATAAAAGAGGCGGTGAATGTCGGGATTCCCGTCATCGCGATGTGCGATACGAACAACATGATCGCCAATATCGAGCTGGTCATCCCCACGAACAACAAGGGTAGAAAAGCTCTTGCAACGATTTACTGGCTTCTCACCCGGGAGACGCTGAAGGAGTACGGCAGGGAGGAGGAAGCCGAGCGCTGTAAAATCGAGGAGTTTGAGGCCGAGGTATTTTAGCTGAAGGATAAGAAGAACCCCACGAGGAATCCAAGGATTGCTCCTGTATTGAGAAGGGGCAATCCTGCATGTGGCTTCCCCTTCCCGACGATCCTTGATAGTGTGATGTATCCCAATAGCGTACCGATCATCGCACCCAGCGCCGGCAGGTTAAGTATCCATATTACGGGCACGTCTTTGATATAGACGTTTGCAGAGATCACGAGGATCGATGGTATTATCGCATCCCCCAGGCCCATGATGAAGGCATCACCCTGCTTTAGATCTGTTTTCCTGAGGAAGGAGAATCCTTTACGCCTTGGAAGGATGAAAAGGATCGGTATTCTCAGATCAAGCACCCCCTCGGCGAGTGCGACCATGTGACGTGTTCTGTAAACAGAGATTGCATCATAGACTGCAAGAACTGCCAGAAGCACGATGGCAGGAATAACAGCGAGTGAGATCCCGAAGATCGATGTCGCGCCTGCGGCTATCACAAGCCCCACTGCGTCGATTATGTACCACTCAGGGTAGACGTATATGAGAGCCGTGAGGATAAGAGAGAGCGGGAGCGCACCCCAGGGTGGAAGTGGCAGGATAAAGACATAGCAGAGCGTCCCGAAGATTGCGCCATACATTATGAGGTTCACAAGCCACCGCCTCTTTCGCCTCATCGCGAGGAGGATAAAGAGTGTGAAGAGGAGTATAAAGGCGATGTAAATGATCGGATTTACCACCGAGTCCGGGTCCTCGAATGCCTTAATGCCTGCGGACTCAAACGGCCCGGCGAGAATCAGGGCAACCAGTTGGACGATGAGAATGAAGGATCCCATCACTATGAGCGGGAGTATACCCCCCCTCCCATACCCCTCATCCTTTCCATCTTCCTGAGCTTCTGTAATTGTCACACCTCTAAATGTAGCTCTCTCTGTAGGTTGCGATAAACTTCCGCTCTGAAGGCTTCAGAATGTCCTCCCTCTTTAATGTTAGCTTCTTTGGAGGTCTTGACATAATCTGTTCGACTTCTTCGATCATTTCATCCGTAATCGGGTTCTCTGATGCGATGTACCTGATCTCATCTCCCTTCGAGATGTTCTTAACAATCCTGAACCCGATCGGTGTGATGTGAAAGACGATGTGGTTGATGATGTCATCGATCTCCTTTATCTTTATATCCTCGATCGGGATTGCCATAAGCTCATCCTCTGTCAGATAATCGATCTCAAGCTTATTACGCTCAATCTGACGGACTCTATCACCGAACTTCTCCCACAGGAGCGGTAGAAGGTATGGCGCGTACGTCTCATCGTCTATCGATATCCTGATCTTATCCGGCGCTTCATCGAGGACAGAAACAACATCCTGCATGTGGATCTTCTCAACCCTCTTGTTTGGTCTGATCGATATGAAAAAGAAGGGTTTTTCAAGGTCGATGAACTCCCGCACCTCTTCTATGAGCCTTCCTGCATGGAGGTCCTCGATAAGATCGTGTGTGAGCATCTCAAACGCAAGTGCTCCAATTTCATCTTCACACTCGACGAATATTCCCATACAACTACCTCTTCTCCTCTCTCAGATTTAAACTTACCCTTACTGGAATGCCTGCTTCGATCGAGGTCTTGATAGGGCAAAGGCGTTGATACTGGTCGAAACACTCTTCAACCTGCTCAGAAGGCACATCTGGTGCAGCCTTTACATCCATCACCATATCAACATCCTTTATTCGCCAGCCATCCTCCCCAGTACGGATCGCCTCCCCTCTTGCAATCGCATTCAGCCCCTCGAGTTTAACTCCTTTCTTCTCTGCGATGTAGGCAAAGGTTGCAACCGCACAACCTGAGATCGATGCGAGCATCACCTCCATCGGGGTTGGCCCCTCTCCGCTCCCCAGAAACTCCCTGGGCTCATCCATCAGGAGCGGCACACCCTCACCAAAGGTCGTCTGTGACCTCACGCCCCCCTGCCATTTGCTCGTGCATTCACCCACGAGTTTCTTACCCTCTCGTCTCAGTGTCATCTGTTTCACCTACAAATAGATCTTATATAAGGTTATACCTTCCTTAGAGTTGATGGAGTTGTTCCCCTTTCCCACGGTAAGAAGTGGCCAGAAGGAGTTCCTGGATGATGCAAGGGAGGCGATATCGACCGGTATGCATCTTCTCGCACACGCCCCCACCGGAGTTGGGAAGACATCTGCCGCACTCACTGCCGCGCTTGAGTATGGGATGGAGAGGGGGATGCTGACACTCTTTCTCACTTCTCGCCAGTCCCATCACAAGATAGCCATCCAGACGTTGCGTCTCATGAAGAAGCGAAGCGGGAGGGATATTGTTGTTGTAGACATCATCGCGAAGCAGTCAATGTGTCCCAGAGAAGATGTGACCCATTTTTTTCCAGGGGAGTTTCACGAGTTCTGCAGGATCCAGCAGCGTACACACAGGTGTAGATATGCCTTTAACGAGAGCGAAGATCTTATGGAGGCGCTGAGAACTGAGATCTGCGATGTCGGTTCGCTCATTCGTATGGCCACAGCGTATGATGTCTGCCCGTACAAGGCTGCACTCGAACTTGGAGCGCTTGCGGATGTTATCGTGTGTGACTATAACTACCTCTTCTCTCCTGCAGAGGATACGATATTGAGTCGACTTGGCAGAAGTTCCGATGAGCTTCTTGTGATCGTTGATGAGGCGCACAATCTTCCTGATAGGATCAGGGATCATTTAAGCCTGAGTATAACACCTTTCGACCTGAAAGACGCGATAAAGGAGATAAAAGGACTTAAAGGAGAGATCAGCCCACGCCTCTCACGTCATCTCAGAAGCATGCTCCAGATCTTTGATGCATTTGCGAAGAGGGCGCCTCAGGGGGGTGAGACCCTGATCTCAAAGGACGATCTTCTTGAGCGCATTGGGCGGATACTCAAAGAACGGCTTGATCCATTGAGTCTTGATGAGTTTATCGAGATGCTTGCGGATTCAGGGCGGGAGGTGATAAAGGATGGTGCTTATCGTTCGGCGCTATCCCAGCTTGCAAGCTTTCTCGAGGTATGGTCTCAGAACGATGATGTATCAGTGCGAATATTTGAGAACAGAGACCCACCAAGGATATCATACCGACTCCTTGATCCGTCGGTCTTCTCAAGGGAGATCTTTGCTCAGGTTCATGGTTCGATCCTCATGAGTGGGACGCTCTTTCCTGAGATGACAAGAGATCTACTTGGAATTGAGGAGGAACGATCAATGCTGAGGACCTATCAGTCTCCTTTTCCCGGAAAGAACCGCCTCATACTCGCAGTTGGAGGTATAACAACCCTCTACTCAAAGAGGGATGAGGTGATGTTTGAAAAGATCGGCGATCGGATAAGCGCGGTAGCAGCACGTATCCCCGGTAACTTGGCCGTCTTCTTCCCCTCCTACACGATCATGGATGCGGTTCTGCCATATGTGAGATCCGGGAAGCGGATCGTTAAGGAGGGGCGTAGTATGACAAAAGATGAGAAAGATGGGATATATGAGGTTTTGATGAACCTGAAGGAGCGCGGAGGGGGGATACTCGCAGGGGTGATGGGGGGTTCACTTGCTGAGGGGGTTGATTACCCTGCCAACGCGCTTGATGGGGTGGTTATTGTTGGAGTACCCCTGAGTCCACCGTCCCTTGAGGTAAAATCCCTGATCGAGTACTACGAGAAGAAGTTCAGGCGGGGGTATCTCTATGGGTATATCTATCCCGCTATGAATCGGGTTCTTCAGGCCGCTGGAAGATGTATCAGGAGCGAGGAGGATCGTGGGGTGATAGTTCTGATGGATGATCGGTTTGGGATGCGTAAGTATCTCAATTGCCTCCCACCAGAGTGGAGAGTGATCGTATCTGATGATTGGGAGGAGCTGATAGAGGAGTTCTTCTATGCCTGACGTACTTATGCCTGGACTCTGCGAGAAGCCAAAAACGATAACACCAACCATATTAAATTCTTCCATCCTTTTGAGGTAGGTATGAAGAAAAGGCTGCTTCAGGTCATTATCGGGATTGCGATCATTGCGCTCATTCTCCATAGACTCGGTCCATATGCGGTGTATGAGGTGTTCACGCGGATTGATCTCTCTTATTTCATCATTGCAGCAGCTGCTTACCTTACCTACGACATTCTCATGGCTGTACGCCTCTCATACCTGCTCAAAGTGATAAGTAACCATGATATACCATTCCAGGAGATCTTCTCTGCACACATTGGTGGTATGATCGCATCTGATGTAACCCCTGCCAGGAGCGGTTATTTTTTAACACCGGTCTTTCTCAGGCGGAAGGATGAAAATCTCACACTCATCGAGGGTATGGCTGCAATCCTTGCGCCACAGGGGATTGAATTCATACTGAAGGTTGCAGGAAGCCTGTTAGGAGCATTTCTCCTGATAACAACACTCAAGAATGTGATAACAACACCGTTGCTCTTTGCAGGTGCGATCTTCCTCGTGCTTGGTGGTCTCACCCTTCTCATCCTGTGGAGCGGGGAAGAGTCATCGCTCAAGATCCTATCAAAGATTCCAGTAATGAAAAGATTTGTTGATGAGTTTGCACGCCTGAAGGAGGAGAGTATCAAGATCAGATCTGAGGTTCCATTCATACTCTTGCTTTACATGATATGTTGGGTGCTTGTTGCACTCCAGTGGATGTTCATCGGAAAATCCCTTGGATTTAACCTCTCATTCCCTATCTACTTCCTGCTCCACCCGCTTTTATCAATTCTTGCTTTTGTCCCGATCACACCTGCAGGTCTCGGTGTGATGGAGAGTGGTATGATCGGGGTCCTATACCTCTTTGGGATTGATCCAGCTATGGGTTTCGCGTTTTCTTTGCTTGTAAGGGCAAACACAATCGCTGTTGATCTTATCGGGATCAGGGAAGTGACTTTGTACCTCAGACCCAGGTGATATCTATGGAAAAGAGGATGGATATCAGGATTCAGGTTTGTATACTCTAATCCGGGAGAAGGTTAACAAATTGCTTTATTCTGGAAGAAAGAAGAATTATTTAGATTCATCCAGTAAGAAATGGGGTTAAAGGCATATGTCAAGAGTCTGTCTCACCAGGGTTCAAAATGAAGATGTATGTGGTGCTATAGAGTTTTGTTTTAACGAGGCTGTCACGGAGGATTTACTCAAAGAAGTACGAAAGATCCTCATAAAGCCAAACCTGTTAAACAGCTCACCAGCTCACACCGGTGTTACCACCGACCTCAGAATCATTGAGAGTTTAATAGTAATATTGAGAGAGAAAGGAATTAAAGAGATAGTTGTAGGAGAAGCCTCCTTTGAGGATACAGAAAAGGTGTTTAATGCGTTAGGAGTTTATCAGCTTGAAAAATTTGGAGCAAAAGTGGTAAACTTCGAAGAGGATAAATGGGTGAAGGTCGAATCACCATTGAAACTGGCTCTAAAGCATTTTCATCTACCAAAGACCCTTTTGGATTCTGATCTTATCATAAGCGCTGCCAAGATGAAGACCCACAGTGATACGGGCGTGAGCCTGAGCCTTAAAAACCTTATAGGATGCATTCCAAAGAGCGAAAGAAGAGTGGGGCATATAATAGATATCGAAAAGACCATAATCGATGTTTTCTCATATCTCATCAAGAATAAAAGATTCTTATCAATTGTAGACGGTATATACGCACTGGAAGGAAGACTCGGTCCCGCGCAGGGGAATCCGGTGAAGATGGATCTGGTACTTGCAGGAAGTGATCCTGTTGCAGTTGATGCTGCATCTGTTAAGATTATGAGTTATAGTCCACAGAGGATTGAGCATATCGCACTCGCGAGCAGGTTTGGACTCGGTGATATGGACGGTCTGGAGGTTGTAGGGGGATCAATTGAGGGTGTTAAGAGGAGATTTGAGATGCCTCCTGCACTCCCCTCATTCAGGTCATACCTGCTCTCTTATGCGATGGAGAGGTTTTTCAAGAAGATACCCTATCTCAGGTTTGAAGACCGGTGTACCGGATGTGAAGCTTGCGTTTCAAGTTGTCCGATAGGAAATATCGAGATAGGGGGTGATGGCAGGATTAACATAAATGAGAAAGAATGTACCGGGTGTATGGTCTGTATTGAAGCGTGCAGAGAGGGGGCGCTGGATTACAGGGTGCGGCATGAGAGGCTATATGGGATTGGGAGGAAAATATACCATATAAGAAAGTCTATGAGGTAATGTACATAAAAGTCGCTGAGCATACCTGAAGTATTAGTAATTCCAAAAATACCTGAGAAGGATATGTGGAAAGTAAAGCAGGGATTAAGTATTGCTTCTTATTTATCAGGAAGTATATTTCGATGGGAAAAAGTAAGCTGTATATTGAATCCGCGCTAAATTTCGCCGAGGTTTTTATCGGCTTAGAGATTATCGCATGAGTCCTCAGGTAGTTGCTAATCTCATAATATCCAGCATCACTCATTTAACTAATTCAAAGACTTTTCTACCCTCCCTGGATTCTTCCCTCTTATTCTTCTCCAGAAACTCACATACAGATTCTTCTTCGAATCTCCTTTAAAGTCCACAACACTCTTGCCATTTATCGCATAGAAACCGAAAGTGTTGGTTCTCGTCTTTGTGATCTTCTTCTACCTCTTTTTTTCCTCCACCATAATTCGGTTTATAACTTTGCTCACTCCAGCTTCTTTCACTGCCCGGCTTTGATGAAGGAAAGCTTTCTCAGGATTTCTGCGCATACTTTTTGACCTCGAACCCCCTCATCAAGCTCTTCCGGGGTCAGCCACTTGGTTTTTTTTTCCATGCAGGTAAATTGTAATTGTACCGTTAGTTAAAATGTTTTGTCTAAACCTGGTGAAACAGTATCGAAATATTTATTTAGCAGGAAAGAAGAAAGACTCCACAACAAAGATGGGAGAGGCTAAGGGATGAATAGGAGAAGTTTCTATCTGGTGTTTACCGCTATCATTGCACTTGGAATATTCGCGCTTCCACAGACAGCAGCGCTTTTCTCCGGGCAGCATTCATGGTATAACCTGGGTACAGGTGGTAACGATCTACCATGCGAGAAATGCCATGGGGATATCGCAGCAGAGATGAACTCACTCGTCTCGGCTCACTCAGGTGAGACCGGATATGGAAGGTTTGAGTGCGATTATTGTCACAGAACCTTTGATCTAAATGATTATGGTGCAGCGCCTAGCCAAAATATTAACCAGAGCATTTTTTCTAGATACTATTACACATATGCATCGGGCGATGGTACGGGCTCAACACCTGGAAAAGAGGCTCATGCAGCATCCACCGTTCCCTGCATGTACTGCCACAGCGGGGAAGATGTAGGGGGTTATCATATGCATGATAGTAATACCCTGTACTGCAGCTGTCATGGTCCTAGTGATGGTGGTAGCGATTATTACTATCACGGAGACAGATTCTACACGGGTAAATCTAACGATGATCAAGGAGAATGCATGAAGTGTCATCAACTGATTGGAAACTATGTACTTTATGTCCCACCAGCAGGAGGCTTCAACTTAACAGCAAATGCAACAGACACAGGAAGCCGCGCTGCACACAAGAAGTTTGTCCTTGATGCCATCGCCGATTCAAGGATGGAGGATGCAAACGAGGCCTGTATTGGGTGTCACACAGAGGTCGGTGTCAACATCTCATGGACGAAGAACACGGTGCTTGACTTCACAGCATCAGAGAATGAGACTGGATCATGGACGATTACAGACTTCCAGGCCACCGGTGATAACACGACAGAGTCCAGTTACATGAACAACTGGACGAAGAGCTACTGAGTGGTGAACTATACCCCCTTTCACCATTCATTCTTCGATCAGAAGAGGGCAAACCTGAAATCGTCACACGGGAATGGCGTAACATCACATGCTCTTGATGGAATGGTATATCCAGGCCTACGTACGCTTATACCGTGCTGGAAATTTCACCTCTTCTTCTGATATCATCGATAGCTGCGGGCTATCTTCTCGGTGTGGTCTCAGGGTTAGCCCCCGGGATTCACACAAACAACTTTGCACTTGTGCTTGTAGCATCTGCCCCATTACTTGAGTCAATTGGGGTCAGACCCATTTACATCGTTGTCATCATCCTTGCAAACTCTATAACACATACCTTCCTGGATATCATCCCCTCCGTTTTTCTGGGTGCCCCCGAGCCTGATACAGCTCTTGCTCTACTGCCAGGTCATCGCCTCATGCTTGAGGGCAGAGGTGAGGAGGTGATAAGGTTATCTGCCCTTGGGAGTGGATCATCGATAATCCTCTCACTCATCTTTCTCATACCACTATTTCTCCTCTTCAAGCACTTCTACATCCTCATACAGCGAGAGATGGGCTTAATCCTCATTGCAATCGTGATCATCATGATACTCACAGAGCAGGGTGAGGTCGTGGAGGGGAGAGGCTCGCTTGCTGTATGGAAGTACAGGATGTATGCTGTTACAGTCTTCCTCCTCGCAGGATTTTTGGGAGTTATGGCATTCGATCGTGAGGCACTTATAGATCCTGTACTCGGGTGGATGAAGACCTCTGTTTTGTTTCCACTCTTTTCAGGGCTTTTCGGGGCATCGATGCTTGTAATAAGCATCCTGACACATACAAGAATACCTCCTCAGAAGCGAGGGGGATTTACCCTTCCAGGATGGCGAATACTCAGGGGTGCGGTGAGCGGTACGCTCGCGGGTGGAATTGTTGCTTTCCTGCCGGGGGTTTCCTCCGCGATCGCAACACTTCTTGCACGACTCCTGATAAGGGAAGAACACAGACCCGGGTCGGATGAGGAGTTCATACTATCGATCTCAGGGGTTAACACTGCGAACGCACTATTCGCACTGATAGCACTTTACACGATACACCGCCCGAGAAGTGGGGCGATGGTTGCAATAGAAGGTATAATAGACACCAGTTCGTGGACCAGAGACACAATAAACCTGCTTTTACTCATAATAGTCCTTGTATCATTCCTCGCTTACCTCACAACGATACAGCTCGGGAGGGTGGTTCCAGGGTTAATTCAGAGGATCAACTACACACATCTCTCGCTCCTGATCCTGATCATGCTATCACTTCTTGTCCTCCTCTCATCAGGCATATTTGGGATCATCCTCTTTCTCACAGCAACTGTGATCGGGATGATACCAAGTTTCGCCCATATCAGAAGAAGCCACACGATGGGGGTACTCCTTCTACCACTTATCTGCTACTTCAACGGGTTTTAGATGTCAGATGTTTCAACCCATCCTTTATGATATCCTCCACCCCAACATTCGTCCCTCTCTCATCCAGAACCCTCTTGACCGCCTTTTCTGCGTCGTTTCTACTGTATCCAAGTGCGACAAGCCCTTCAATCGCGTCATTAAAACCTTCTGGAAGTGTTACACGTCTGACAAGCTTTTCACCAAGCTCAAGAACGATCCTTGAGGCAGTCTTCTTTCCGAGGCCTTTTACCGATGTGAGTTTCTCAAGATCCCCCTCAAAAATGGCTGAACGAAGCTCATCTGGCCTGAGTGTCGAGAGCACACTGAGCGCAATCCTTGCCCCAACCCCTGAGATGGCGATCAGCGCCTGAAAGATCTCAAGTTCATCATGGTTCAAAAACCCATAAAGGACCATCTCATCCTCTTTTACCTGAAGATGAGTCAGGAGTTTGACCTCATCTCCAATCTCTCCTATGGAGTCGATGATCCTGCCTGGGACAAGCACACGGTAGCCAACACCTCCCACATCGATCACAACCGAGTCCTCGTTGAGATCTTCGATCCTACCCCGGATGTGCGCGATCATGGATACTGATATGTAGCCTGAGGATAAAAAGGGTGTGATGAAGATGAGAATTGTAACCCTGAGTGAGAATACGGCGGGAAAGGCAGAGATTATCGGAGAATATGGACTTTCTGTACTCCTTGAGCTTGATGATAGGAAGATACTCTTTGATACAGGACAGTCTGTTTCAGCTGTCAATAATGCAGATGCGCTCGGTGTAAGTCTCGATGATCTGGAGATGATCATCCTGAGCCATGGACACTATGATCATACCGGAGGGTTGAAAGAGGTCCTGAATCGTACCGGCGAAATTGATATCTATGCACACCCTGACATTTTCCAGAAGAAGTATGCGGTGCGAGAGAATAAAAAAAAGTACATTGGCATCCCGTTTGAAAAGCAGGAGCTTGAGGGGCTTGGCGCAAGATTTAAATTAACTCGCAGTCCACAAAAGCTGGGAAATCTTCTTATTTCAGGTGAGATAAAGCGAAAGACGCCATTCGAATCGGTTGATCCTGCACTTTACATCGATACCCATGAGGGGGTGCTTGAGCCGGATCCGGTCCTTGACGATCAGGCGGTTGGGGTTAAGACACCTCACGGACTTTTTATCATCCTTGGATGCGCGCATGCAGGGATGATCAACACGATAGAGCAGCTGATCGAGCTTTCAGGAGAAAGTCAGGTACACACCGTCATTGGAGGGACGCATCTTGCATTCGCCAGCGAGAGACAGGTTGATGAGACCGTGAAACATCTTAAAATGTTGAATATAGGAAGGATCGGGGTATCACACTGCACAGGGTTCAGGGCATCGATGAGACTCGCATCTGCCTTTGGTGATCGGTTCTTCCTGAATAATGCAGGGGACATTATCCCTCTATACCCGTAGTTCTCAGAATATCGGAAACTATATCTTCGAGCGGGAAAATAGGAGTAGAGAATGTCCGATCAGCGGGGGATGATGGAGGCCTATCATAAGAGGGAAGAGGTTGAGCTGAGCCGTGATATGGGGTTGTTCCATATCACAACGATCGGCATTGGTGCGATGATCGGGGCCGGAATTTTCGTTCTAACTGGAATTGCAGCTGGTATTGCTGGTCCCGGCTTCATCCTCGCCTTTCTCTTTAATGGAATCATCGCCACTCTCACTGCGATGGCTTATGCAGAGCTTGGTTCATGTATGGCAGAGGCTGGTGGGGGTTATGTATGGATCAAAAGATCATTACCTCATCTGTTTGGTTTTTTGAGTGGGTGGATGGACTGGTTTGCTCATTGCATCGCATGTAGCCTGTACTCGCTTGGGTTTGGTGCTTACTTTCTCCTCCTCCTGCAGATGGCCGGGTTAAGCTTAGAGGGAGTGGATCAGGAGATCCTAGTAAAGATTTTTGCAGTTTTAATCTGCATCTTTTTTGCATATATCAATTTTAAGGGTGCAGCACAGACCGGAAGGTCCGAAAGCATCGTCACGATGGCGAAGATTCTGATACTTGCGGTTTTTATTATCTTTGGGATCCTTGCGATCGTGAGAAGTGGCGATTACTCAAACTTTACACCATTTTTCCCGAACGGATTCGGTGCAGTCTTCACCGCGATGGGTCTCACTTACATCGCGTTTGAAGGCTACGAGATAATCGCACAGGCGGGAGAGGAGGTCGTAAATCCAAAGAAAAACATACCGAGGGCGATATTCATATCGCTTCTTGTTGTAATCCCGATATATCTCCTTGTTGGTTTTGTATCAATCGGAGCAATTCATATCGAAGGTGTTGAAACCTACGTCTATCTTGGCGAGAGTGGTGAGACCGCGATGGTCGAGGCTGCAAAGATCTTCATGCCGGCCGGTGCGGTAATTCTCCTGATAGGGGGGATTATGTCGACAATCTCAGCTCTTAATGCGACAATTTACTCATCTTCCCGTGTTTCATTTGCGATGGGTCGGGACCGTGACCTTCCAGGGATATTTGGCGGAGTCCACAAAAAGACAAGGACACCTCACATCGCAATCTTCATATCCGCAACGATCATTGTATTAATGGCACTACTTTTACCAATCGAGGATGTGGCATCTGCAGCAGGGATATTCTTCCTCCTGCTATTTATCGGGGTGAATATCGCCCTGATACGTATACGAAAGAGGATGCCAGATCTTGATCGTGGGTTTATAACACCGTTGTTCCCGATAATACCGATTATTGCAATTATATCCCAGCTGTTCATCGCAACTCATATGTTCAGCTACAGCAGGGTTGCATGGTACACCGCATTTATCTGGGTGGGCCTGGGTGTATTTGTATTCTATCTCTATCCTGCGAAGAAAGAGCGAGAGGAGATTGAGGCAAAGGTAGTCTATGAGGAGAAGGAGATTGAGAGAAGGCCATATCGTATCCTTGTCCCACTGGCAAACCCCGAAACGGTCAATGATCTGATAAGGCTTGCATCGATCATCGCGCGGGAGAAAGATGGGGAGATACTTGCGATGAGTGTGATAAAAGTCCCGGAGCAGCTTCCGGTCTCAAGCGGTAAGATCTTTCTTGATGAGAAGAAACCGATAATCACGCGGGCGGTTGAGGTATGCCCTCCTGACATCCCGATAAGCACACTGATTCGCGTGGGGCACAGTATCCCACAGGGGATCACCGATACTGCAAGGTCGAGGGGATGCAATCTCATAATACTCGGATGGAGGGGGTGGACATGGCGTAAAGACAGGATACTCGGTAGCACGATCGATCCTGTCGCAGTACATGCACCCTGTGACCTTATCGTCGCTAAGTTCAGGGCATTTGATCCAGAAAAGATAAGAAGGATCCTTCTTCCCACAATCGGAGGGGTTCATGCGGGTTTTGCACTTGAGATTGCAAAGATCTTCGAGAGGCTTGGTGGGAGGATCAGGGCCTTACGGATCGTTAAGGAAGGGGAGAAGCTCGAGGAGTTCACGATCGAGGATGGACTGAAGATTGACCTCATTCATGCACCCTCTGTCAGAAAGAAGATCATCGAGCTCTCAGAGGATGCTGATCTCATCGTAATAGGGGCGACAGAGGAACCACTCTTCAAACGTTTGATATTTGGTGCGCTCCCGGAGGCTGTTGCGCGGGAGGCTCACTGCACGGTCATCATGGTTAAGCGACATGAGAAGCGGGTTGTATCGATTCTCAAGCGGTGGCTTGGCTGATAAATATTTATATTATAAGATAATTAGAGTATGCGAGGGATGTTCGATGGCAAAAGGATTCCTGGAGAGGTTGTTGAATCCACAGACACAGATCGAGGAGGAGGAGTACATCGATCTTGACCTTGGCGAGTATGAAGAGATCCTCGATGAGGAGCCCGCGGCGCTGTATGTCAGGACGGCAGAGTACACCGGTGTGAATGACCTGCCAGAGATCAAGAAGGAGCTCTACAATGGTAACATCGTGATCATTGATGTTTCCCTGGTGAAGAACGACAAAATTGTGATGGACCGGACGGTAAAAGAGCTCAAGCAGGTTGTGGCAGATGTGAGGGGAGATATTGCGATGGCAGAGCACGATCAGATAATTGTAACGCCTGCAAATGTCAAGATCGACCGCAGAAAACTTGTCAGAAAATATTGATCCCGGGGAATCCCCCCTTTCACTGAGACAACCCTGTCCCATCTGCGGTAGCGAGATGGAGGTGACGTTCACACCAATCACAATCCCCTATTTCGGTGATGCGATCTCGGTAAGATCCACATGCGAATGTGGATACCGTCACAGTGACGTGATGATCGTCTCTGACTCGAAAGCCTCTAAGTTTGAGCTTGAGATCTCATCATGTGAGGATCTCTCCATTCGGGTGATAAGGTCCACAACAGGCAGGATCGAGATACCGGAACTCGGTATAGAGATAAAACCTGGTCCTGCTGCAGAGTCCTTTATATCCAATGTGGAAGGGGTGCTTTCTCGTATCCAGGAAGTTCTCAGGATGACACGGGACTGGGCGGTTAAAGAGGGGGATGATGAGAGGCTGGCTGAGATTGACAGGGTTTCCGGGATGATTGAGGAGGTTAAGAAAGGGAAGCTTCCAGTCACGCTCATTATCGAGGATAGGCTTGGAAACTCAGCGATACTTTCTGAAAAGGCGAAAAAGTGGGAGATGGAAGAGGATCTGTGAATTCAGACCATCCCAAGCATCATCTTTGCCATCACAGGGAAGAGATCATTGTCAGGGTACACCTCGATGATCTCAGCAAGCTCATCGATCGTAAAGCCCCTCTTCATCAGGGCCGCAAGGTAATGCATCGCATTCTTACCGGTGTAGCTTGCCATGTGCGCTCCAAGAATCTTCCGGCTCTTTCGCTCAAGAACGAGCTTCATCATCCCTGTAAGCCTGGGGTCGAGTCTTGCAAGCCAGATGCTACGGCATCCAGATGGATAGGGTACCGCGGGTGGCATCATGAGTACCGCAATGTTTTCCCTGCCGTACTCTGCTACTGCCTCCTCCTCTGTGAGCCCGACCGATGAAAACTCCATGAAGAGGGGTACAAAATGTGGGATGAGGCTGTAGTCCATCCTGACATCTTTTCCCATGATGTTTGAGGCCGCGACCCACCCCTCTCTTCTTGCAACAGGGGTTAAAAACGGTGGGCCGATGACATCCCCTGCGGCATAGACCCCATCTACGTTCGTCTGCATCCTCTCATTCACAATAATCTCATTCCGCTCCCCGATCTTAACCCCGATATCCTTTGCAATCTCAGAGTTCGGGATGAGCCCTGTTGCAAAAAGAACACAATCGGCGGAGAACTCTCGCTCTTCACCGTCAACCTCTGCGAGAAGAGATTCAACCCTTGATCCACCTTTGATCTCCTTCACCAGTGCGCCTTCAAAGATACTGATGCCTCTACTTTTAAGCTGCTCGATTGCATAATCCCTCAGATCGTGATCAAATCCCCCCAAAACTTTGAATCTCTCAAGCACTGTTACTTTCGAGCCAAGTTGACCGAGTATACAGGCATAGGCGGCACCGACCGCACCACCACCCACGACGACAAGCTCTTCTGGAAGCTCCGTCATCTCGATTATATCATGATACGTGATCACACCATCAAGATCCATACCAGGGATATCTGGTACAAGCGGACGGGAACCGGTTGCAATAATAATCGCATCACCTTTCACCATCTCACCATTCACCTCAACGGTCTTTGGATCGATCAGCTTGGCCTCTCCTCTGATCTCCTCCATCCCACTTTCTTTTGCCTGCATATCGAAGAACGCCCGCATCATGTCTCTGAAGCTTCTCAGCTCACCCATTACCTCCCGGAACGAAGCAGCGTTCGGCTCAAGCCCCATCTTCTCTGTAACATCGAGTGTGACAGCATACTCTGCAAGCGATACCTCAACGATGCACCGCTTATTCGCGCATTCACCACCGAGAAAGTCCTTCTCTATGACTACAGGCTCTCCACCCATTGCCTTCAGCGCGGTTGCGCTAAACCTGCCGGCAGGTCCTGCCCCGATAACGATAACCCTCATGGTGACTGCATAAGATGTAGGTAAATATAAATGATCCCCTCATTGAGAGAATATCTTGTGGAGTCCTCTTTTCGGTTCGACAACGGATCAGAAATTGAAAAACAGGGATGATGGAGGGGAGTTGAGAAGAGGATCTGGGCTAGGTCTTGACCGGTGGGGGAGTGGTAAATCAAAGTTCTCTCTAATCTTTCACAACCTTACCCACATGATCTCAACATATTCAACCCTTTTTTCTAACAAAACCGCAAATACCATCTGCTTCTTAACACCATGTGCAAGTCTCACCGCTCTTGAGATCTCAGGGGGCCATACCTCACCTTTGTTGGAAAGAAGATGCACTAAGTATCGTGAATGATACGTCTCTCTATCCGGGACCCTATCATAAACCCTGAAGTGACTTCCAAACTTAAAACCAGTCTTTACAACCATCCCTCTATCACGAAGATCCCTGTATACAATATATTTATTGAAAAAGTCCTTTTCTACAGCAGATGCCATCTCAATAAATCCATTTAAGCTTAAAATTCTTCCATCAGTACCTGTAATCGTGAGAGATCCTTTTTCAATGAGATATGCTGATTCAACAAAAGATAGCTGTAATCTGGATGTGTCATTAATAACCTTCCCAAACCACCACTTTTCATTCAAACCTCTCGAAATGGTCTCATCCCATATTATGACTCTTTCATCGAGGATATCTCCCATTATAGGTCCAGACAGGTCAAAAGGTGAGGTTTTTCCCTTTAAATTTCCTTTTTTAATCTCATAATAGGTAATATCACCCTCTTCATCTACAACAGCATAAAGTAGCCTTCTTTTAATATTTTCTGATAAATTTAGATCTTTTAACAGCATATCTGTCTTTATTGGTTCTCGTTCAGATAAAACATGAACGATGTATCTTGACTCTCCCTCACCGGATCTAACACCCCGTGGATAGACCCTGAAATCAAGTGGACCCGCTCTAAGGTGATATCCCCTCTCACGAATATCCTTGTATACAAGAAACTTCAGCTCAAATCCTGGACGAAGAGATGAGGCTCGATTTATGAACTCTCTCAAATCAAGCCTCTCTTCACGATCAAAAACAGAAATACGCTTCCTCTCAAGGAGATATGCCGCTTCCTCAAGTGATAACTCGACGTTACCCCCTTCTTGCTTTAAACCACATCCAGCAAGACGCGATATGTCCACTTCATAGGGAAGAAGAACAGAGCTTCCGATGAGATCTCCCCGGATCATCTCATTTTTTGAGGAGCTCAAGCTTACTTCTCCAACCAACGCTCAGATCAATCTCACCATTGAGGCCTACCTTTGCGTATGCATCTGTGACCTTTATCGTTGAGCCGAGATCTACGTTCTGGATGAAATCTACCTGTTCATTCCATAGCGAGAGGTTTATCTTCCCGGTCTTATCCATAATCGTGATCTTTACGACCCTGCCCTGAGACCCGTCCTTCCTCATAAACTCGTGAATCGGTCCAAACCCGATGAGATCCCCAACCACATTGTAAAACCTTTCAGGCTCGATCTCAGCAATCGGCGTGATCTTCTCCTCATACGGCACATCCTCATCAATTAACTCAACCTGTCCATGTGAGCCGACATAGAGTTCCACGACATTGTATCTTTTCTTCGCGTATCCATTTGTAATACGAACCGAATCACCGATGGAAAGCATCTCAACATCAAGTGCACGCTCATCCCAGAGTGTCACACGGATTTTTCCTGATCTGTCCCCTATCATGATCGTTGCAACCTTTCCGGTTGTCCCATTCTTTCTTGAAAACGTCCTGATCGTCCCTATCTCAAGGATCTTGCCTTTGAGAGAGATTGCATCCATCCCATCCCGGATATCTCCAATGGGACAATCCTTCACTTCAAAACCTGTATCATGCCTGATTAGCCTCAGCTTATTCGCCGTTATCTCGAGGCCTCTCTGTCCCTCTTTTATCCGGCCGCTCACACTGAGAAGACTTCCCAGCCGCAGCTCACCATCTTGTATGAGATCCGTCCATTTATCCCAGAGTACAACCCTTATAGATCCCGTCTTATCAGAGAGAACGATATTTGCAACCCTCCCGGGTGATCCATCCCACTTTACAAATTCCCGTATTGGATCAATTCTGATCACATGACCTTCTATTGAGACTATAGATCCATTTTTCTCATCACACCAACCCTCTATTATCTTTTCAATTGTTGTAAATGTTGTAACACCGAATTCCTGCGCTATCAGAAGGGAAGCGGAACGGATGTCGCATAGCCCGCCCATCATGGCTATCTTCTCTTCCAGCATCATTCTAAACTCTTCAAGGCTCAACCTATCTTCTAATCCTTTGTAAATCTCAAGCACCTCATCTGGAAGAATATCATTCATTTACATACCACCTTCATAACTGGAATAAGTGGAAAATCTACATCCTCTCATCCTGAACACCAGACACATCCGCCATCTTTAGCCTCAAAACTTCTTTATGATGCTCCCGATCTTTGTAAGCTTGTAATAAGTCTTGCCATCCTTCGTGAACTTATCCACACAGAAATCAAGCATCAGAAGCTGTCGCTCCAGCTCAACTCTATCAATCCCTGTCATCGCACAGATATCATCAAATGTTCTCTCGGCATCTACAAGCGTTTTAAGGATCTCTCTCCTTTGAGGATTGTTAATAATATCCCCATATCGCCTATGAAACTCTCTGATACCAACAAGTGGATCATCGATCCCGAACCGTTTCATGAACTCATCATAACCCTCAAGCTCCTCTTTGGAGTATATCCTGTCAAGCCCATCCTCACGTTCCGGGGTTGGATCAGAATACAACTGCTCTATCACCTTACGTGCACCCGCTGTCAACTCTTCTTCACTTTTGGCTCGCTTTCCTTCAGATTTGATCTTTAGCTTGAGCTTCTTCACCTCACTCATCTTGACCAGGAACTTATTCTCATACCAGCTTTATAAATCTTTATGAAATTCACACTTCATAGTGCTTCTGGAAACAAGATTCCGCGTGAGCCAAAGAGGGTATGGGTGCTGCAAAATTCTCTGGTGTCCATTGTACCCGGAGCAAGTTTTCATCTCTGCCATCCCCCTTTCATCACCATACCTCACCTCAATCATCCCGGAAGAACAGGGTGGCCAGAAGTTTCATGGTTTTCATCTTATCAATGACCTCTACATGTTTTAGAATGAGGCCCATTATCAGAGGTTTTGCACATTTACCCACTTTCAAAATTTCTTTATCCCTGTAAATCACGGTTACTGTCTGGTTTGATGCGGCAAGCTCTTTTGCAATGGATTTGAGCATCTTGAGCCCTTCAAGAAGTCCGATGTCTCTGGTATCTCGCTCAGACCGGATGATACCAGGCCTTAACAGGATTCCAAGCTTTAGAAGAAGCCTTGTAAACTGAAGATCCCAGAGATAAACCCTTATCTCTCCCCTCAAAATACTCAGCGAGATCTCCTCAGATCCATCTACCTCGATGCTAAACCGAGCAGACCCGCTCTCAATGAGCCTCAATAGATTAAGAGGGAAGGACAGGCTCGTTACTTCTCCTCCTCTTTAAGTGGTGTGAGATCAACCCTGATTGAACCATCGAGTGTGAGCTTATCGAAGCTCAAACGAGCTTCAATTCGTCTCCCCTCAGCCAACTCAAGGATGTCCTTTATTCCTGGGATCTCAAGCGCGTCTTTTGCCTCCCTGATCAGACCGATTGCCTCTTCAAACTTCTCCTTATCAAGCTTTGGAAGTTCAACCTTCTCTGCAATCCCTTTTAGAATGTTAAGGCCCGTATCAATCTTCTCACCAAGCCTCCCCATCCCACGTTCATTTTCATCATTCACCACTTGCACCTCCTGCCCTCTGGGCATATATCAATCTGCATATTTGTAGATAAATCTTTGTAAACCACATGCAATCACCCAGCGCCCTGAGAAAGTGCCAGATAAATATCCCAGAGTCCTGTTGTGATGAATTGAACCGCTATTGCCCCAAGTATAAGCCCCATCATCCTCGTTGTTACCATACTTCCGGTCACCCCAAGCACGCGATGAATCTCTTCAGACAGACTGAACAAGATCCATGTTATGAAAAATACGAGGATGATCGAGATCAGGACGATCATCTTTAACTTTATCGATGTCACGCTCTTCATCAGTACGATTGCAGTCGTTATCGCACCGGGACCTGCAAGCATCGGAACCGCCATCGGAAAAAAGGATATATCCTCCCTCTCACTGGACTCTTCCACCTCCTCTGGCGTATGCCCCTCTCTCGACATTCTCCCGTGCATCATATCCATTGCAACCGAGAGGATCAGTATTCCTCCAATAACCCGGAGCGAATCCACAGTGATGTGGAAGAAAGAGAGGATGAAATCCCCAAATATCGCGAAGATCAAAAGGACGAAAGACCCAAAGATAGCTGTCCTCTTTGCCATTCGCCGCCTTTCAGCAGGTTCTACATCCTCGGTCAAAGAGAGGAAAACCATGACATTCCCAATTGGATTGACGATAACAAAGATGGATGTGAAAGCTGTGAGGAGGAACGTGGAGAGGGGGTCCATAAGCTCCTGTTATAGGTGGTTTGATATAAACGTAACGTCAAGGCCAGGATCTGTCTGGAGATATAGGATGCTTACTCTGGATTTTTCTTATATTTCACCATGATAATACCGCTATTCAGGCAGAAACCGATGGATTCTGCGCGGTGATCGAAGCAGAGCAAGGTGGTGACTTTACAATCGCTCAAAATACTCTTTCAATCAAGAGCCTTCATAAGGAGCTTTCAGACCCCCGATACGAGGTGGTATCCATCCGGACTCCATAAAATTATGGCTCATTAGATTTATATATTTGAACATAACAGGGGGTGTGTTGGTAGAACTAAAAGCTGAGTATAACTAAAAACTCCAAATTACCTCTTCATCCAGTATTACAGGAGGATCCGGGGTATATTGGAGGTATAAGAAACTGTTTGGGGTGAGTAGGATGAGAGTTGGTGTTATAGGGACAGGTGTAATGGGAAAAAACCATCTCAGGGTATATTCAGAGCTTAAGGAGGTTGAAGAGGTATTTGCTTTTGATGTTGACCGGGAAAGGGTAAAAGGAGTTGAAAAGAACGGTATAAACGTATGTAATTCCATGGAGGAGCTTTTAGGTCTGGTCGATGCTGTGAGCATATGCGTTCCAACCCGGTATCACTATGAGGTTGCTGAAAGAGTGATTAAGAGCGGTATCTCCTGTTTGATAGAGAAGCCGATCGCATTGACCACCAGGGAAGGGGAAGAACTGGTGAAATTGATTGATGAGAGCAGTGGTTTGATCGTCGGGGTTGGACATATCGAGAGGTTTAACCCGATCGTGAAAGTGATCAAGAATATGATCAAGAGACCACTTTATGTCGAGATAAAGCGACACAACCCGACATCTGCAAGGATAACAGATAGCACGATCGTCGAGGATCTGATGATCCATGACATCGATATCGTATTCAATGTCCTCTTTGAGGGCCATTACAAGATTACAAGTGCGGGAAATGGCGACCTGTGCACCGCACTCATTAAGTTCGATCCCTCAATTGTATCGCTTTCTGTAAGCAGAAAAGCTTCAAAGAAGATCAGGTCGATATATATCGAGGAAGAGGATTTTACGGTAGAAGGTGACTTCATGAATCAGGAGGTGTATGTCTACAGGAAGCCTGAAAAGTATGGCATGGAGAATGGTGGCAGATACACTCAGGAGAACATCATAGAGAAGGTCCTGGTGAATAAGATAGAGCCACTGAAAGAGGAGCTCAGGACCTTTATCAGATGTGTAAGAGACGGCAGAGCGTTTACGATCACACCCATCCAGGGGCTTAACAACTTAAAAATATGCGAGGAGATAAAGAGATTGAATGGCATTCTTTAAGCATCCCACCGCGGTTGTGGAGAGTGAAGATATAGGGGATGGGACGAAGATATGGCACTTCGTCCATGTGAGAGAAGGGGCAAAGATAGGAAGGGATTGTATCGTGGGAAAGAGCGTGTATATCGATCTGGATGTTGAGATAGGAGATCGTGTAAAGATCCAGAACTTTGTTTCTGTCTATAAAGGGGTGAGAATAGAGGATGACGTCTTCATTGGCCCCTCAGTAACTTTCACAAACGATCTTTATCCAAGGGCGGAAGTCTGGGGGGAGGATAAGATAACCCCCACCTTGGTGAAAAGGGGTGCATCGATCGGTGCCAACTCGACGATTATCTGTGGAGTCACCATTGGAGAGTATGCTATGATCGGGGCAGGTTCCGTGGTGACCCGTGATATCCCATCTTTCTCCCTTGTGTACGGGAATCCAGCAGAGTTTAAGGGTTATGTGTGCTATTGTGGGAGAAAGCTTGTAGATATTATCAGCCAGGATGAGGGAGAGGGTGTGATTTACAGGTGTGAATGTGGCAAGGAGGTAAGGATAGAGGTATGAAGATCGCAGTGATCGGTCTGGGAAAGGCAGGTCTCCCGCTTGCAGGTGTGATAGCAGATAGTGGCCTTGATGTTATCGGCGTGGATATAGATGAGAAGAGGTGTGAGGATATCAACAGTGGAAGAAATCCAGTTCCAGAAGAGAGGGGGCTTGATGAGCTGATTGAGAAACACGGCGGGAAGGGGCTAACTGCAGTCTCAAGCTATGAGGATGCAGGGGGATGTGAGGCCTACATCATCATTGTCCCACTATTTATAGATGGGGCCAAGAATCCAGACTTTGGGATTTTGGAGGCGGCGTTCAGGGGAGTTGGCAGGATAATGGAGAGCGGGGATCTTGTTGTGCTTGAGACGACTGTCCCACCGATGACCACTGAAAAGCTTGCAAAGAGGTGGCTTGAGGAAGAGAGTGGGTTGACGCTTGAATCAGGTGAGTTCTTCCTGGCACACTCACCCGAGAGGATAATGACGGGCTTCAGCATATCGAGGCTGAGGGAGTTTCCAAAGGTTATAGGTGGTGTAAACCCTGAGAGCGGGGTTAAGGCGTTTGATATCTATAAAAAGTTTATACCAAACCTGCGTATGGTATCCTCGGCCAGGGTTGCAGAGTTTATAAAGGTGATAGAGGGATGCTACAGGGATGTCAATATAGCACTGGCCAACGAGCTTTTTAAGATTGCTGATGAGCTTGAGATTGACTTTTACGAGGCGAGAAAGTACGCAAATCATGAGTATTGTTACATTCACATGCCATCAACGGGGGTGGGAGGGCATTGCATACCGGTTTATCCGTGGTTCCTCATTAAAGAGATGGAAAGAAGGGAAAAATATGATTACTCGACTATCCTGAGGGTTTCAAGAGAAATAAACGATCAAATGATAAATTATTGGTTGGATAAGATCGTTCTCGCCTGTATGAAAATAGATAAACCAATTGATGAGATAAAAATCTGTATCAGGGGTATAACATTCAGAGATGGTGTAAAGGAGCTTTATCACAGCAGAAATCTGGCCTTAGCCAGGCTCTTAAGGGAAAAGGGCTTGAAAGTTTACGTTTCTGATGAACTTTTCAGCAGGGAAGAGATAGAAAAACTGGGGTTAGACCAGATAGAGCCAGGGGATGCAGATGTTGTATTCGATCCGTTCAGGCTCGAGGTGACCATAAAGTAGTGATGGAGGTCCAGAATGCAGGCGATCATACTTGCAGCAGGAGAGGGAAAGAGGATGCGCCCGCTGACCAGGACAAGGCCGAAGGTCATGCTACCTGTCGCAAACAGACCAATACTTGAGCACCTTCTCCTTGAGCTTGAAGCTGCCGGGGTGTATGATGTTGTGCTTGTTGTCGGTTACCGGGATGATGTGATAAGGGCGTACTTTGGGGAGGGGGAGGGGTTGGGTCTCAGGATAAGGTATGTGACACAGAGAAGACAGCTTGGAACGGCCGATGCACTTAGATCTGCCTCACATCTTCTTGAGGATAGATTCCTGCTCTTAAATGGCGATGCAATCGTTGGAAGAGAAGAACTCATGAGGATATTACAGGAAGATGGGATGGCCATTGGTGTCAAGGAGGTTGAGAATCCGGAGGACTTTGGGGTTGTGAGGATCACAGATGGGAGGGTAAGAGAGATCCTTGAAAAGCCTGAGGCTCCACCGACGAACCTGATAAACGCGGGGATATACTCTTTAACCAGGGAGATTCTCGAGTTCGTTGAGGCCACGCCGTTATCAAGGCGAGGAGAGTATGAGATAACAGATTCTATCCAGATGGCACTCGATCAGGGGGTTGAGTTTAAGGCCGTGGATATATCAGGATGGATAGATATGGGATACCCCTGGGATCTGCTCAAAGCAAACGAGAGAATACTCAATCAGATCGATGGTGGAAAAATAGAAGGGGAGGTTGAGGATGGGGCAGTGATAAAGGGTGATGTCATCGTGGGCGAGGGGAGTGTCATAAGGTCTGGCTCCTATATTATAGGTCCTGTTATAATCGGCAGAGAGTGCACAATAGGTCCAAACTGCTTCATACGTCCTGCCACGTCAATAGGTGACCGGTGTCATATTGGTGCTGCGGTTGAGGTTAAGAACTCGATCGTAATGTCCGGGACAAAGCTACCCCACCTTAACTACGTCGGAGATTCTGTGATTGGGGAGGGATGCAATCTCGGGGCAGGGACGAAGATAGCAAACCTGAGGCTTGATGGGGATGAGGTTTATCTTAATGTGAATGGAAAGAAGGTTGCAACCGGAAGAAGGAAGTTTGGGGCCGTGATAGGGGATAATGTCAAGACAGGGATAAACGTGACGATAAACATCGGAACATTGATAGGGAACGACGCCCTTATCGCCCCCCATACAAAGGCCGAAGGTAGCATCGAGCCTTACACAAGGGTGTTTTAGATGATCCAGCAGGCTGTTATACTTGCAGCAGGAGAGGGGCAGAGGCTTCGTCCGTTCACAGCAAGGAAACCAAAGGTGATGATACGGGTTTCAAACAGACCGATCCTCGAGTATGTTATCGATGCACTGCGAGAGGCTGGAATCCTCGATATAATCATCGTTGCCGGGTACAGGAAAGAGCGGATAATCGATTACTTCGGTGATGGCTCAAGTTTCGGTCTTAAGATACGCTATGTTACACAGAGCCCGCAGCTCGGGACGGCACATGCCTTGAAGCAGGCAAGGAACCTCGTTGAAGGGGAATTTCTTCTTCTGCCAGGGGATAACATCATCGATAAAAGGAGTGTGAGCTGTGCATCAAGACCGTGGTGTCTCGTTTACAAGCGTCTTGGAGAGGTATCAAAGTATGGAGCGGTTCTGCTTGAGGATGGAAGGGTTAAATCGATAAATGAGAAACCTGGCGAGGATGTGAGCCATCTTGCAAATACCGGTATTTATGCCCTCACAGATGAGATATTTGAGATGATCGGGGATGAAACGAGTCTTGTCGCTGTAATAAACTCGATCGCAGGGGATGTTGAGATCCGGGGGGTGGAGACCACTGGCATCTGGATGGATATCGTCTATCCTTGGGATATCATCCGGGTAAATGAGCGTGCAATGCTCTTTTCTGGGAAGTCAGTCGCCGGTAAGGTTGAGGAAAATACAACGCTCATCGGAAAGATCAAGATCGGGGAGAATACCATCATAAGGGGCAACACATACATCAGGGGTCCTGTTATAATCGGAAGCGGATGTGAGATAGGGCCAAATGCTGTGATAATGCCCTCAACCTCGATCGGTGATAATGTCAAGATCGAATCACTCTCATACATCGCAGATAGCGTGATAAATGAGGGTGTCATGATCTCTGCAGGTTGCTTCATAGAGAGTTCTGTAATAGAGAGGGGCTGCATCATCGGCCATGGGTTCACAGCAGGAAGAGGTATGGCTGATATCAAGGTGGCAGGTGAGTTCCATACCACTGAGACAGGCGTTTTTATCGGTGAAGACTGTACGATAGGTGCAAACGTTGTCGCAAAACCCGGGACACTTCTTGGTAATGGTTCAAAGGTCGCACCACTCACGTTGCTCAGTGGTGTAATCCCGGATGGTTCAAAGGTGTTGTAACATGTGCGGCATTGTGGGATACCTCGGTTACAGAAAGGCTGATCAGGTCCTGATCTCATCCCTCAGGCGGCTTGAGTACAGGGGATATGATTCATGGGGTATTGCCACGGCAGGAAGCGATGGGATTGGTGTGTACAAGCAGGTTGGGAGTATAAGTGAGGTTGAAGCTTTTGATCTCGGTGATAGCTCACTTGGTATAGGGCATACAAGGTGGGCGACACATGGTGCCCCATCCGAGATAAATGCCCACCCCCACCTTGACTGTAACCGTCAGTGGGCCGTTGTTCATAACGGAATAATCGAGAACTTCCTCTCTTTGAGGGAACAGCTGCGGGATGAGGGGCACAGGTTTGTATCTGAGACCGATACCGAGGTGATCGCACATCTAATGGAGAAGAACGGAGGGGATCTTGAGGATGCGCTTGCCGCATCACTCAAAGAGCTGAAGGGATCTTATGCGATCGTTGTGATGGGTGCGGGGGAGAGGAAACTGGTTGGAGCAAGGTACAAAAGCCCGCTCATTCTCGGTGTGGGAGATGGTGAGTACTTTCTCGCATCTGATGCCACGGCGATTCTTGAGTATACAAACAGGGCAGTCTACCTGGAAGATGGGGATTTTGTCGTAGTAACGGATGAAGGTTACAGGATCAAGAACCAGGGCAGGAATGTAGAGCGAGAGGTTGAGCTTATCCCCTGGGATCCTGCTGATGCCGAAAAGGAGGGGTACGACCACTTCATGCTCAAGGAGATTCACGAGACTCCGCGCGTCATAGAGGATACCCTTCTCGGGCATATCTCAGAGACGGTGGATCTTGACCTGAGTCTTGCAGTAGGGACATCTGAGATCGTTTTTCTTGCATGTGGGACCTCTTTCCATGCCGCACTTCTCGGCAGATACATAATCGAAGAGGTTGCAGATCTCCCGGTGAGGGTTGAGTGCGCATCAGAGTTTAACTACCGTAAGAGCCCACTCAACAGGACACTTGTCATCGCGATAACTCAGTCTGGGGAGACCGCAGATACACTTCAGGCGCTGAGAAAGGCAAAGAGCTTTGGAGCAAGGGCTCTTGCGATAACAAATGTTCTTGGGAGCAGTGTCACACGCCTTGCCGATGAGGTCATCTATACGAGAGCAGGACCTGAGATAGGTGTTGCTGCAACAAAGACATTTACAGCCCAGCTTATCGTGATTTACCTCATAGCCGCCAAGCTTTCGAGGTTCTCAAGGACTGAGATGGAGCGGTTTCTCCTTGAGCTGAGACTCATACCAGAGAAGATACAGCGCGTGCTTGATAATGCAGACAAGATACAGGCAATAAGCAAGATCCTTGCAGGATATGAGAATATGATGTACATAGGGAGGAAGATCGGGTATCCAACTGCACTTGAGGGAGCACTAAAGATGAAGGAGATCTCATACATCCATGCAGAGGGTTATCCTGCCGGAGAGCTCAAGCATGGCCCGTTTGCCCTTCTTGGTGAGAGAACACCGGTTGTTGCATCTGTTGTCAGGGATGAGACCTATGATATCATGCTCAACAACATAAAAGAGGTCAGGGCAAGGGGTTCACCTGTTATTGCTATAGCAGATGAGGGGGATGAAGAGGTTGAGAAGTATGTTGATTTTGTGATAAAAACCCCGGAGGTTGAGAGTATCTTCACACCCCTCACCCATACTGTTGCGCTTCAGCTTCTTGCCTACTACACAGCGAAAGAACGTGGATGTGAGATCGACAGGCCGAAGAACCTTGCAAAAAGCGTTACTGTTGAGTGAACACATTAGAAAACTTGCTTAAGCTGGCGTGGACTATTTCATGGATAAATAAGATACATGGTTTCACATCGTCTTTGAGATCCTGGGTCCAGGGTTCCTGGAATGCAGGTTGATCAAAGGATCCATCATTTTTTAGCCCTTCTCCTGATCACCCACCTGCATGAGACATCCTCTTCTGTATCATCAACGAGAATCTCACCTTCCAGCTCATCATCAAATATCCGTGAGAACAGTGTGAGAACAACATTACCAACATGCTGACACGTCAGCGGCGTGCCATCTCGCTCCATTGCCCTTCTAATATGGCAGTTATGAATCGTGAGAACAGCTCTATCATTATCTATCTCTGTAAGCCTGCAATCAAGACACAGAAGCCGCATTGAGTGTTTAAATCCTCGAACCGCACCATAAATTCCGTCTTCAATCCCAAATACACTTTTGAGCTTTTTCGCTTCATAGGGAAAGTACATCTCCCATGCTCGTCTATCGAGTTCAAGCGCAACTTCATATCCAAGCTTTTCCTTGGCTGCAATGAACCAGAACCCATCCATCGCCATGAATAGCCTCGATGCAAGCCTCACAAAAGCCACAAGATCCTCCTTAGGGTATCTCATAAGCTCATCCTTATCTTCCATCCAATCACCCAAGGACATACCATCTCAGTGACCACACCTTGGCCCTTATCTCATCTATGGTACCTTTATCCTTTCCTATTCTTGCATCTATCCCACGCACAAGCTGCGGTAGATCGTGATACGCTTCCAGAACATCTCTAATCAGGTTGTACTCACCGCCTGCAATTATTATCTCTGTACTGTCCCTCCATCGTTCGATGATCTCAGCAAGCGTCTCAGCGACTTTGGATATGTGATTTCTAATATCCTCTTCCCTCAGACGTGAAAAGCGCTTCTGGCTCCACCCACCCTTTGTATGCTTCTCCTTGACACTGCTTCTTACAATCGTATCCTCGAGAAAGCCATCCCTGTTTGATACGCCGATGAAGGTCTCACCTGCATGGGAGAGGAGAATACAGATGGTTCTGTCTTTCAGGATCAACCTCTCAAGCGGATCGGTATCAAACGTGGTATCAACACGCCATCCCGAGGTATCGAGTGGGAAGGGTGGCACTGCAACCAGTGTATTCATAAAAATACGACCTACATCATGGAATACCACAATCCCGGTATCTGATTCAATCCTTGATAGTAGATGCTCAAGGTCCTCGCCAAGTACCGGCATCTCACCTGATCTTTCAAGATCTGCAACCCTCTCCCCGGATCCCAGGTAGATCGTTAAAAGATCCCGCCTTTTAGACCTTACCGATCCGATCTTTGATAAGAGCTCGAGTGAGGTGGTATCTCTTAGCGTTACCACATCTTTAAATGAGGCATGCTCTGATTGCTTTTCTTTAAGTCTTTTAAGCTCATTCTCAAGTGTCAGAACTCTTTTCTCTGCATTTTTAAGTAATACCTCAACCTCCTGAAGTTCACTTTTTGCCTTTCTTCCACGTTCTCTCTCCTTTGCAAGCTCTCTCTTGAGTGCTTCACGCTCTGATTCAAGTGTTTCTATCCTTCTTTTAAGCTCTTCAATCCTCTCCTCAAGCTCCCTCTTCTTCGAAGATCTCCCAAACATCTTCCTCCATGAGAAATCACGTTAACCCATCCTATCCCTTTATCCAGCAGATATATAAGTATTTCAACTTTACTTGAGCCTATGGAGCCAATCAATGTGAGACTTCCCCGGAAAGTGATCGAGCGTGTTGATGATATTGCGAGCAAGAACGGACTTACCAGGTCGGAAGTTCTTAGACAGGCCTTAACTATCTACCTATCACTCCTTGAGAACGTCGGGGATTTCTCAGGAATCAGAGGACTTAAAATAAAGCCTGCTGAGATCGGTGCAACCCGCAGAAAGGGTCTTCTTCTCTTACATCTTAAAAATCGACAGGTGATCGCGCTTGGAGCTACATCCTGCGGTGGAATAGGCGAAAAACCGGGGGATGTTCTTAAGATAGATGGAAGAACACTTGGGAGGATAATGGCAAGAACTGCACTAATAAAGGTCATCGTCGTGGGTGCAACCCCGATAGCACTTGTATGTAACCTCAGCGTCGAGTTTGACCCGAGTGGGATTGAAATCTTTGGTGGGATCAGAGATGAGGCCCGTAAGATCGGAGTGATTGAGATCCTTGAGGGACATACCGAGGAGAACTTCAAGACGAGAGAGACCGGGCTTGGGATTGTTGTCGTTGGGATCGTTGAGGAGGATCGTCTCAAGATAGGGAGGATCAGACCGGGTGACATTGTACTTGCGGTTGGAAAACCCCATGTTGGACGGGAGGTTCTTGAGAAGGGGATCATTGGGCTTGAGACAGCACTGAGACTATCAAGGTATGAGAGTGTCCACGAACTTCTGCCTGTTGGAAGCGGTGGCATCAGAGGGGCTATTGGAGAACTTGAGAGGCTATATGGCCTGAGGGTTGAGGTGAGAGAAGGGCTTAAGGTCGATGTTAGGAGGTCGTGTGGACCCTCGAGCGTGCTTCTTGCGATGGTTTCTGAAGAGGAGGTAGACCGTGTTGTGCGTGGGATAGAGGAGGACGTCGAGGTGATAGGGCGGGTACTGTAGAGGAAACCTTTATTTAAATTGGGGGAGGAAGATGTGAGTGTAGGTGTTGTAGGAATGGCAGAGGAGAGTGAATTTGAAGGGGATAAAGAGGATAATCAAAGACGTGGGACCAGGACCGTCTTACCCGGGGATCTTATAGGCATATCAGAGGAATACACCACCGGGGAAGGGGCCTATGATGAGAAAGGGAATATCTATGCGACAGTGGTTGGAACAGTTGTCGAGGATCGTAAAAGGCGGGTGATTGGCGTAAAACCACTTGGTACTGCCCCAACGGTAATTAAGAGAGGTGATGTAGTATACGGGACCGTCTCTGCGGTGAAGAACTCTATCGTGCTTGTTGATCTTGCATTCATCGAAGGGCAGGAGAAGCGGGGGATCCCAGGTGAAACCCAGGCTGCGATTCACATATCAAACGTGAAGAAATCATACGTCTCGGAGTTGAAGAACGAGTTTGGATACTACGATATCGTGAAAGGACGTGTGATCGACCCTGTGACACTGAGGCTTGATACAACAGACCCGAGGCACGGTGTTATCAAGGCGTTCTGTCCAAAGTGCAAGGTGGGAATGCGCCGTAAGAACAGGGTGCTTGAATGCCCGCAGTGTAAGCGGATTGAGAGCCGCAAGATATCTACCGAGTATGGAAAGGGTCTTTTATGAAGAACATAGAGCTGAAAGTGCTTGAAGAGCGTGAGAACGAGCTTGAGATTGAGGTTATCGGGGAGGGACACACAATGATGAACCTGCTCAAGTCCTCCCTGCTCGATGATCCAGATGTCCTTGTTGCGACATATGATATCAAGTTCCCGACGATAAGCAACCCGATACTCTATATAAGGACGAGGGAGGGGCGTAACCCTTACGACGCCATAAAAGATGCGGTGGACCGGATTATTACAAGGTTTGATGAACTCTCAGACGCGATCACTGGCGTTCTCATCTGAAGAAAGTGTAAACTGGAAGAGGCAGTGATCTCCACCCTCACAGATTTTTTTCACAATCTTTACCTTGACACAGGGGTTTATCGCGTGGACAAGCCCCTGCACGTAGTATATGCAGAGCGACTCCCTGTAGAGCGTGAGTATATACTCAAAAGGGCAAGCGTCAAGTTTTAGTGTCATACGCCCCCCCTCCTCTTTAAAGTTTGAGTCAATCCCGAAGATGATACAAAGCGCTTCTATAACCGATACTGCAGAGTGAAGATCCGCTCTCTCTATATTGAGGCTCTCTGCAATCTTTGAACCATCCTCCTCTCCCTTCTCCTCATAAGCAGCAGATAATACATCAAGCCCATTTTCTCCAAAGGCTTCGACTATCTTTGCTGTTATCAATGAGACCATCCCATCCCCCTTCTCTTGCCTCCACTTCATCCGTTTGGCAAGCCCAATAGACCTCCATTCCCGTGCAAATCGCCTGGATCTCTCCATCTATTATCTCTCCATGTGTCTCAAAAGAGCTACGCCCTCAGTGCAGAGTAGAGTATCACAAGGATCCCGAATACCTGCGTATACTGTGAGATCGTTATGGCCTTGATCATCTCTATCTCCCCCGATGCAAGTAGATACGCAAGTGATGGGATATTGCCAGCGATTATCAGGATGAAAAGCCCCAGTGCAAGGATTAAGAGGTTCTTATCCTCTGTCTGCTTGTAAGCATCATAGATAAAGATCACGAGTGCCCCGCCTATGAGAAAAATCGCCGCTGTTAAAAGTCCGTTCATCTGCTCAAGCATATCAAGCATTCTGATCACCCTCCATGTTCTCTTATCAGATTGAAGTTGGTCGTCCTCTCTTTGTGGCGACGGGTCGTGAGTATACTTCTCACCTCAACCACACCATCGATCTGTGAGATCGGGTTTATGATCTCGTTCTTAAGTGTATGAATATCGGTGGTTCTGACTTTGAGGAAGAGATCATAGGGCTCGAGCGTCTCATAGATCTCAAGCACATCCTGTCTCTCCTTCAGCTCAGCTACCACCTCTTCAGGATCTCTGTCCTCGATTGCAAGTCCAATGAACGCTGTAATGCCTCCTGTAAGCTCGGTGTTTGTTATAATCGTGAACTGTTCGATGATACCGCATCTCTCAAGCTGGTTCATACGCTTGTGGATCGTTGAGACCGAGCAGTTAAGTTCCTTTGCAAGCTCGCTCATGCTGACCCTTGCATTGACTGCAAGTCTCTCAAGGATCATTCTTGCGGTATCATCTATCAGGAGTGCCAGAGCAATCTCCCCCCATCATTGAGTCCTGCATAAACCCCTCGTTCTCTTAGTTATTTTTTACAGATTATATATAAAAATCTTTCGCAAAATCAGGGTTTCAGGAGAAGATTTTCACCAAAAATACACATTCCAGCAATGACACTGACGATGGAATACAGTGAACTTTGATTTACCCCCTCCTCACACCGGTCAAAACCTAAACCAGACCCCATCATGAATAATAAGTGCCACTGAGACGGGATCCCCTCCTCAATCCCCCTCTCTCACCCTGTTTTTTCCTTTCTGATCCGGAATCTGACGATAGCTTACGCTAAGTAGTCTCCCGGTGCCTGATCGTACGAAGATGATATAGATCAAAGGCAAACGCAAACGCGGTGAATATCATCTTCACGCCAACCCTTGCAGGGGGGTTGTGACCCTGAGATGACCTGCACTGAAGACGGTCTTCATCACGGCAAAAGCCCGCTCGATCCGGGCTCTCTTCTTATTTATCCGCCTGTTTCTAAGCTCACCTGAACCCGGAGGGTGCCCGCGGGTTCCCCGTTTCATCGTAGGCTTTTCCAAAAGCCCACACGGCAAAATGTCCTGCCTTCGGCAGGACTAGTCCTACCGCAGGTAGGACGCAGGGGTAGAGGGGATGCAATCCCCCTTATGAGGCGGATGCGCCTCATGCAGGAGGATTTTTGATTTGCCTGTTAATTTGGTGAGGTCTGGGAGTGGGTGGGTTTTTCAAAGTTCTCTATCGATCATTTACCTCCGACAATCTCCTTGTATCCCTGAGAAAGCTGCCGGGTATCTCGTCCTTCTTTCTCTCCTTGACCTCACAGATGAGCCTCCCATCTGCAAATCTTACCTCGACCTCCTCCTCAGGTGAGACCTCGGCACACCGCTTGAGGATATTACGATCAGGAAGGCTATAGGTCAGCGTATAACCCCTGCTCAGGACTGAAAGTGGGCTTAAGGCATCTATCTTCTCCATAAGTCCTATTAAGATCTTTTTATTAATCTTTATCCGGTGTTCGAGCGAACGTGTAATCGTCCGAATGAGATCATCTATACGCTGACGCCGCTGGTTTATCTGATCCATCGGGCTTCTTGATACAACCATACTTCTTGCATGTTCAAGACGCCTGCGCTGTTCTTTCACGATCTGTATTATTCTTGATCTGATCCGCATCTCCAGTGACTCGATCGTCTGGATTACCTCCATCCGATCAGGCACCGCAATCTCTGCTGCGGCAGATGGGGTTGCAGCCCGCTTGTCTGCGACAAAATCTGCTATTGTGAAGTCTGTCTCATGTCCAACCGCGGAGATTACAGGTATTTTAGACTCAAAAATCGCTCTCGCCACGATCTCCTCGTTAAACGCCCAAAGATCCTCGATTGATCCTCCTCCTCTCCCGAGAATGATGATATCAAGGTTCCCATCCTCGTTCATCATCCGGATTGCATCAGCAATCTCCTCTGCAGCTCCATCCCCCTGGACCCTCACAGGTGCAACGAGTATCTCAAGCCCCCTCCACCTGCGCGAGAGAATCTTTATCATGTCCCTTATCGCGGCACCTGAGGGGGAGGTTATAATCCCGATCTTCGATGGGAATGCCGGCAGAGGCTTCTTGAACCGGTCATCAAACAACCCTTCCCTTTTCAGTTTTTCTTTAAGCTGTTGAAAGGAGAGATACAATGCTCCAATCCCATCTGGCTCCACTTCTTCTACATAAAGCTGATAAGACCCATTTATCTCATAGACCCCAACTCTACCAAGCGCAAGAACCCCCATCCCCTCCTCCATACGGAACTTCAGACGGGATGCGTTACCACGGAAGAGCACGCATCTTATGCTGCTTTTTTCATCCTTCAATGTGAAGTATATATGTCCCGAGGAGTGATACCTGAGATTGGATATCTCCCCTCTAACCCAGACCCTCTGGAGTGTTGGATCCCCATCTATGAGTCTTTTAATGAGTGATGTGACCTCCTCTACCGTGAGTACGGGTATACCAAACCTCTGGTTTGGCCAATCTTTATCCTCCTCAGGCCTGCAGAAGTCGAAAAGTGTCGGCATCCTCATCTTTATTCGCTCTCTCATCGGTTAAACTACACTCCTATCCTTTTTATCGGTTTTCCCTCTCTCTTTCCATGCGGTACTGGTCAACAAGCTCCTCAACCCACCTCTCTCTCTGCTTTTTCATCAGCAATCCGTACTCCTTCCTCCACTCTTCCATCTTCATCTCGAAGAGCTTCGCGTCAACGACCGCAATCTCATCACTCATCTTGATGGAGAGTTCATCTGCCCGAAATGCAGGAATACCGAGCTCAATAAAGGCATCAGCTGCCATGTGTGACATCTCACCAAGATAAACCACGGCTTTTATCCCGATCTCACCAAGCATTCTTACCGTGCTTTCACCACCCCCGCTTGCATCCTTAAATAACAGGATATCCCCTTTTCTTATCCCATACTCCTCCATAGATCTCATGATCGCATTCCTATTGAACGAATCGATCACCTTGAGTGGGAGCCTCTCTCCCCTCATTTCCTGCTTTCTCACACTTTTCAGGTGCTCAATCCTCGATAGAAGCATCTTGTTCTCCTCTTTAAGCTCCCATATAACGCGCTTGAGCCGTTTTATCTCGCTATCCCTCCTCTTAAGCTCCTTACTCCTGAGCGCCATTTGCCGCTCGTGAGAGAGTATCATCCTGATTTCAGCTCTTAAATCTTCAATTTCCATCTCTTTATCTCTAATTTTAAGTTCAAGCTCCTCAATGTACTTTTTAAGAAGATCTATCCGCTCATAAGCTGATTTAAGGTCTGATCTAAGCTCAACAACCTTTTCGTCAACTTTCTCCTCCTCAACTCTATCTGAAACAGGCTTATCAACCCTTTTATCCGTTAGCAAGCTCGATATTGCTGCATCGATCTTTGATCCCCGTAGAACCCGTGCCTTGACCTCATCCACATCAACCCCCGGAGGGGTCTTCTTCTCGATCTGTTTAAACTTTGCCTTATGGCTATTATACGCGTCAAGTGCAGCAGCAAGTGCATCCCGCTCGTGATCGTTTCTGTACTCAAACGATTTCGTGAGGGCAATCTTTATATCAACCGCAAGCGACTCCTGTGGCTCGTGAAGGATCGCATTGAATGCCCTCTTAATCTTATCCACCCCTGAAGGCACGGGTTTTACGTCTGATGCCACAATGAGAGGTCTTCCCGCCTCTGCAATCGTCTCGATCAACTCAGCAGGTGTTCTGGTTCTTGAGCTTGAAAGTTCAATGAGATTTCCGTTTAAATCAAGTATAGCAACGCCTGTCGTTGTACCCGGGTCGATTCCAACGATGATGTATCTTCTCCGTGGAGGGTTTCTCTGCTGGACAAACTCAATCCTCTCCCGTTCAAGTGGGGATACCTTAACCTGTACGTCTCCACTTCTCCCCGAAGAGATATGGATATCATCTCTCTTTGCATCAACGAGGAAGATTGCGCTGACGTATCCCCCAAAACCCTTCTTAACGCTGAGTTCATACTTCAGGCCAGATTCTCTGAGTATATCTTTTATCTCCTCTGTCCTCTCTTTTACGGCGGCATGAACCCTTCTTCCATATCTTTTCTGGCTCCAACCTCCCTTCCCAAGGCTTCTTGCTCTGCTAACTTTTATCTGAGTTTTATCCCTGAAAAACAGGACTTCATCTCCCACCCCATCTCTTGCAAGCAATGCACAGGCGTTTGCCTCATCAAGGGGGTTGAACCGGTTGAATGTAATTCTTAACCGTTTTGCAAGCCTGTTCAGGGGCTGTCTTCTAACCCCTCCCGTGACCTGAACCAGCTTCGTCCTTGAAGGCAGCTCCCTGAGAAACTCGGCAAGCGATCCATCTCCTCTTCCTTTATCATTCCCAAGCTCGTATATGTTGTCTGTCGCGACGATCTCAGGTTTCAGGCGTTTTATCATACGTATCAGCCTGAACCTGCTGATAGATGGGAACCGCTCAACCGTCCCTCTGGTTTCATTGAGAACAACGACAGCGTATGACCTGCCACACTTCGATCGTCTGGCGAGATCGACCCCGAGAATCACTCTATCCGACAATTTTCATACCACTCTCCGTACCTTTACAGGTGAAGTGATGGATCATGATGAGGGTGAGAGTGGCTTGTAGACCTCCCTCCCATACCACCTGTTCAGGACGCGGGGTACACTCTCCCACCCATAGACCTTGATCATATCCCGAACATTCTTCCTCCCGAAGAGCCTCACAGCCTCTCTGTAAGCCTCTTCCACATCTTTCTCTGCCTTGAGTGCGACTTTTATATCCTCCTTTGTCAGATCCTCCCCCCTCTTCTTGAGGTCCTTGCGCGGTATGAAGTCATCGACCCTCAGTATCATTATAGCGGTCATTGTAGCACCTTGAATCACCTGACGCTTCATTCCAAGTGGCTCTATGATGCCCTGCTCAAGTGTATCAACGATCTTCCCTTCTTCTGCATTGATTCCGGCCGATATCCTCCCTGCACTGTGCTCATGCTTCAGGGAGATGATGGTAGAGACCATATCCATGCCACTATTTATCGCAAGGATACGGGGTATCGATTCAAGTGCATCTGCGAATGCAAGGACCGCCAACTGCTCCTTTGATCTTATCGTATATGCAAAGTGCCTGAGTCTTGCTGCAACCTCAACCTCAACCGCTCCCCCACCTGGCAGGATTGAACGATCCTCGAGTGTATGGATCGTAGTCTGAATAGCATCGTTCAGTGTTCGTCTAACTTCATCGACCATCTGTTTTGTTCCACCACGGATCATCACCGTCACAACAGGTGAATCCTCCTTTTCTATCAGGATGAACCTGTGATCCCCAATCTGCTCCTCCCTTATCGATTTTGCATGCCCGAGATCCTCCTCCCTGACCTCATCAATATCTGATACGATCCTCCCCCCTGTGAGCTCCGAGATCCTCATCAGGTTTTCTGACGGGAGGTTTCTGACCGCGAATATCCCTGCCTTCCGGAAGAAATCCATCGCGACAGGATCCATCTTTCGTGAGTTCAGGACTGCATTCACGCCAAGCCTGTTAATCATCTCAGCGATCTCACTGAAGATCGCAAACTCTGCCATGTGCATCTTTGTGATCTGTCCGGCCTCAAGGATGAGGTCTACCGCACCACCGAGCTTCCGCTTGACATCGTATAACTTGAGTTTTGCGTTTAAAAGGAGAATCTTGGGATTCTCTACGGTATTCTGCATGTGAGGTACGAGCGTCCGGTTCTCAATAATCATCCCATTGAAGAGGAAGATATCCCGGATACTTCCGCCTGTTGAGCTCTGGAAGTAGATGTTTTTCGCATCTTTTGACCTTAAAACAGCATCAACCACCATATCCGCGAAGATATCCCGGTAGCCTGCAAGGATCTTACTGTTCAGTGAAGTTCGTGCAACCGGCAGGAGTGAGCGCTTGTCCTGTGAGCTGAGTGGCATTGCAAGCTCATTCAGGATGAGTATCGCCTCCTGCATCGCCATCGTATACCCTTTCACGATATTTGAGGGGTGCAGACCGGTCATCAAAAGCTCCTTTGCCCTTGAAAGAAGCTCTCCGGCAAGAATTACTACGGATGTTGTCCCATCCCCGGCAATCTCATCCTGCACCTTTGCGAGTTCAAGCATCATACCCTCGATCGGATGATCGACACAGATATTCTCGAATATCGTCCTCCCATCTCTTGTGACAATTATAAAGCCATCCTCATCGATGATAATCTTGTGAGCACCAAGCGGACCCAATGAAGACCTCACAAGATCCGCAAAGCTCTTTGCAACGGTAATATTGGAATCCTGAATGATCCTGTGGATTTCCTTCTCGGATTTGTCAAGAAGTGGGTTAGCCTCCCCTGCCTGTTTCATCAAACCACCCTTATCTCTTCATATCTCTATTATACACCCCGGTATCAAAAGCTTTTCGTCCAACCTCTGATGGGAATTATATCTACAGGGAGGTGAGTCGCTTGATGACAAATCCACGATCAAGTGAGACCAGGAACCACCCTGCCCGGGGTCCAGATCTCCTCCCAAGGAAGAGGAGGTATATCGCCTCGAATATCTCCTTTGGCTCGACGCCAACCTTTTCTGCGATGGCATACACCTGCTGATGTACCATCTCGGCATCAAGCTCTTTTTCCATGAGGAATTTTGATAGTTCGGAGAGGGCTTCTCTCACGGGTTGAGCAATCTCATGTGCCTCCGGGGGTACCTCCTCTCTCACCTCAAACCTCACAGATGGTGGTGCAAACCGCTCAAGCCACTCTTTTGCGTATTTGCTGTATTGTTTGAGGAGATCAATATCCTCTATCCTGTATCCACTTCGTTTTATGATTTCAAGCATCTTTACAGGGTCAAATCTCGCAATCTGTACGATGTTGATGATATGTCTGAACGGGACATCTATCATGGGACTCTTGCTCGTTCTCGAGAGCGCTTTTGACCGGTCCGATGATATATCCGACCGCTCATACTCATCTATGATGTGAAGAAGCCCGAACCCGGGGTCAAGCTCGATGTGCTTCTCGGGCCTTGTTCTGATGATGACGTATCTGAGTATCTCAGGGGGCACACAGGACAACATCTCCTGGATTGTTATTGCAACCCCCTTCGATGATGACATCGAGCCTTTTCCCTTAAGCAATACATGTTCAAATGGAATTGGATATGGAGGCTCATAATTATAGATCTCCTTTGATATCCTCGTCCCAGAGTCGTATGAGCTCCCAGAAGATGCGTGATCCTTCCCGAAAGGTTCTGCTGTAACTCCAAGGATCTTCCATCTTGCAGGCCAATCAACCCGCCATGTGAGCTTACCCCCGCCGATAACCGAGACCTCCCCCTCATCCCCACACCGGCATCTGTACTCCACGTATCCCCTTTCAGGATCAAAGCCTGTAACCGTTGTCGTTGTGAGTCTCCCACAACTCCTGCATATCGGGTTGAAAGGGCTCCATCCCGATTTTGTGGTCTTACCTGTGACAGCATCAATGATTGAGACGATCTTATCACGCATTTTAAGTGCCGTTATGATCGCATCTCTGTAGTATCCCTTTTTGTACATCTCATCTGCCCGATATACCTCAACCTCCACCTCTAACTCACTGAGAGACTCCAGAAATGGGCGCAAGAAATGCTCTGCATAGTTCCTGCAGCACCCTTCTGGATCAGGGATCTCTGAGAGGGGGCGTCCCACATACTCGCTGTATGAATCAGGCAGGAATGGGTAGACCCGTCTGAGCGGGTCGAACGTATCTGAGATGTATATCAGGCGTGCATCATCCGCCCCCTTATCACGCAGCGCCCTGTAGATGGCATCCGCTGTTATGACCTCCCTGAGATTTCCGATGTGAATCGGGCCTGAGGGTGAGATGCCGGTTGCAACAACCTGAGGACGTCCCGTCCTTATAAGATCCTCCGCGATCACGTCTGCCCAGTGAATCTTCCCCTCTTTGGCCATCCTCCTCACACCACTTTAAAGTAGATCCTTCGGTTCTTCTTTCCCTTATTCTCGAGCTTGAGAAGCTCAATCCTCCCTATCTCACCAAGTCTTTTGACGTGGGTACCACCATCAGCCTGTCTGTCGATACCCTCAATCTCAACAATTCTGAGCTCGGTCAGATCCTTAGGGAGCCCCTTTGCAAGGAGCGTGATCCCCTCTGCCTCCTCTCTCGGCAGATAATAGTGGCGCACAGCGAGATCTTGCTTTATCATCTCATTCGCCTCCTCGATGAACCCCTCCATTTGAGCTCGATCGAACCTCTCAAGCGAGAAGTCAATTCTTACCTTCTCGATATCAAGCTGGTTGCCTGTAATAAGCGCTCCGGTCTCCCTGTTAATGATCGCACTCAGAAGATGTGCCGCTGTATGCGATCTCATCAGCTTATATCGCCTGTCCCAATCAAGGAGACACCTTACAAGATCTCCTTCCACAGGTTCTCTCTTATCAGCTTCAATCCGTTCGATCTCATGGGAGACAAGACCACCGAACCTGCCCACATAAACAACACGGTAACGTGCAACCTCCTCCTCTTCCTCTATCAGGATCATCTCTCCGGTATCGTGTGGCTGTCCCCCGGAGCTTGGATGAAATATCGTGGAGTCAAGTACAACATACTTTCCATCCTTCACGGTTACAACTCGTGCCACATTTTCCCGCCTGTAACTGTCATCAAGGTATATCTCATGCACTCTCTTCACTTTTCCACCAGAGGAATCGCATCCATGAGTCCTTCACGGAGTGTTCTCCGTGTATCAACATCTGTAAGGTCAATACCGATGCTTGTTATTGTGTCTGCCATATCCGGCCTTATACCGGTGAGTATAACCCTGCTCCCAAGGATCTGCGCCGCCCTCACCGTCTTAACAAGATGTTGAGCCACATCTGCATCGATTTTGGGTATACCACTTACATCGAGTATCACGGCCTCTGCCCCCTGCTTAACGATTGCTCCGAGTAACCTTTCCATGATTTGCTCTGCTCGTCCAGTTTCGAGTGTGCCGATTAGCGGGAGTAAGAGTACTTTTTCCCACACCTCGATAACAGGGGTTGAGACCCTCATGATCTCCTCGCTCAACCTCTCTCTTTCCTTCATCAACCGCTTCAGATCTGTGATATCCGCGATGTACTTCAAACCTCCGATGATATTTCCATCATCATCTACAAGTGGTGCACAGGTGAACTGTATATCCATCTCCTTCACACCCCTCAGGTGAGTCTCCCCACGTATGGCACGGCCCTGGTCCATTATCTGGATGATACAGCATCTATCTGTGCCACATTCTGGTGTATCAAATACCTCATAACACTTTTTACCGATCGCATCCTCCGGTCTCATCCCCATCGCCTCGGCTCCAGCCCTGTTTATAAATTTGATGGTAATATCTTTGTCCACTGCAATGATAGGGATCGGTGCGTTCTCTAAATACATAACTTTCTCTTTTGCATCGTCCAGAGCAGCCCTCAACTCATCTATTCTGGTCCCAGTATGAAGGAGTGCATAGATATTGCCATTTTCATCCCTCAGCGGTTCACAGGTGTACTTGATCGGATAAAGATCCTCGCCCATCTTGACGTCGACCTCAAACTCAAACTTTTCTCCTTTTGCTGCCCTCTCATAGACGTCTTTCATCTTTTGCTGGATTTCCTCTGAGTACTCCCACCATGGCATCTGGTCAAACCTCGTCCCGAGAACATCCTCAAGCTTGATCCCGAACTTCTCGATCGTGACAGCACTCGTGAACTGAAGTCTCCCCTCGAGGTCTGTCACCGCCATATACGTCGGCATGTTATCAAGGTATGCGACCTTCTGCTGAGCATCTTCCAGCGCCTGTTTCTTCTCACTGACATCTCGTCCTTCTGCAACGAGATACCTGAGATTTCCCGCTTCATCAAAGACCGGATGCATGCTGAACTCGATCCATATCAACGACCCATCTGCCGTCTGCACCTGAATTTCGTGTATAAGACGCTTCCCACCGGCACACGTTGCTATGTCAGCCTTTATCCTCTCCCGTGCATCTTCTGAGTATGCCCACCAGTAGGTATCGTAGAACTTCTTGCCCTTCACGTCCTCAAGTGTTATCCCTGCAAGCTCAAGCGGGGCGTTGTTGACAAAGATCACCGTTCCATCCGGGGAGAGAACCCCGACAAAAGTGACCATGTCGTTGAGAAGCTTTGAGTAGAACGCCTCATCCTCACCAAGATCCATCTTTGCACCCACGTGAGTAATCTCATGGGGCGATTATATAACTTTACCTCAAGATTCTTCAGTGCAAGAGAAAAGAATCCCATCACATCCGACACCATTTTATAGAACCAGCTCCATGATAGACCCATATGCCAGTCATCCGGTTAGATTGCAGAGATCTGGAGGAGCTCACAGGTCTTGACAGGGATCAGATCATCGATAAGATCCCCATGATCGGTGCAGATATAGAACGGATCGAGGAGGATCATATCGATGTTGAGTTCTTTCCCAACCGACCCGATCTTTTCAGTGTCGAGGGCGTTGCAAGGGCGATGAGAGCATTTCTCGGTCTTGAACCCGGGCTAAAAGCGTATCAGGTTGGCGAGTCAGGGGTTGTTCTCCAGGTAGAACCTTCTGTCAAACCCATTCGACCTTTCATTGCCTGTGCAGTTGTAAGAGATCTTGATTTTACAATCCCTTCATTTATTGAGGCTCTGATGGGGCTCCAGGAGCACATTCACTGGGTACTTGGGCGTGACCGGAAGCAGGTTTCGATCGGCATCCATGACATCTCCAAAGTGAAGCCCCCCTTCAGATACCTTGGTGAGTCTCCTGATTTTGCATTTGTGCCGCTTGATTTTGATCGTGAGATCTCGATGGAGGAGATACTGCGGGTGCACCCCAAAGGTATCAGGTTTGCAGGTATTCTTAGCGGAATGGATCGTTTTCCACTTATTATTGATGCAAATGGGGATGTTTTATCCTTCCCTCCGATTATAAACGGAGAACTTACGCGGGTCACAGAAGAGACGAGAGATCTATTCATCGATGTTACAGGGACAGGTGAGGCGGTGAACTACGCTCTTAACATCATTGTTACTGCCCTGGTTGAGCGCGGAGGTTTTATCGAATCCGTCAGGATCATCGATCTTGAGGGGGAAAAGAGCATGATCACACCTGATCTCACGCCAGCTCGTATGGCTCTCCCCATCTCAGAGGCTTCACGCCTTATAGGGCTTGATCTTGGGGTTGAGGATTGCATAAATTCACTTGAGCGGATGGGATTCGGGATAGAAGGGGTTGATGGCGGTATTTTAAGCGTTTTAATCCCCCCTTATCGTGCAGATATACTCCACCAATACGATCTTGTCGAGGATGTTGCAATAGGGTATGGATACGACCGTATAACACCTGAAATGCCTGATACACCAGGTATCGGGAGGATTCACCCGCTTGAAACCTTGAAATCGATAATAAGAGATGCGATGATCGGACTCGGTTACTTTGAGGTTATGACCTTCACCCTGACATCCCCCAGGATGCAGTTTGAGTGGATGGGATGGGAGGAATCCGGCTCACACATCACGCTTATGCATCCGATAAGCGAAGAACAGACGATCCTCAGGAGGAATATCCTCCCAAATCTGCTTGAGATACTCATGCTGAACAGGCACCGGGAACTCCCCCAGCGTATATTTGAGGTGGGAGACGTCGTTGTCGATGAGAAGAACGAACTTCACCTTGCAGCGGTTTCAATACACGCTTTTGCCGATTTTTCTGAGGTTCGATCACTTGTTGATGCGGTAATTTCTGAGATCTGGAGCGATAGTCCGGTTAAGATCGCACCGTCGGATAATGAGGCGTTCATCCCGGGCAGAAGGGCAGATATCCTCATGCAGGATGATATTGTCGGGTTCTTTGGGGAGATCCATCCGGATGTAATCCGTGCATTCGAGCTTGAGCATCCGATCGTTGGCTTTGAGATAAATGCATCGAGGATGGGAGAGGTGAGTGTATGAGGGACAGGGTCGCGATCATCACCGGTTCTGAGTCAGATATGGAGATCGCGATTGACGTATGCAAGGTGCTGGATGAGAATGGGATCGGGTTCGATCTGCGCACAATATCTGCACACAGAAACCCGGAGGAGCTTGAGAGATACCTCGAAGAGGTAAACCGGGATGAGAGTGATATCGGAGTTATAATCGCAATTGCAGGACTTTCTGCGGCATTACCAGGCGTTATTGCCTCCAGGACCGATCTTCCCGTGATAGGTGTTCCGGTCTCAGCAAGTTTGATGGGACTTGACGCACTCCTGTCGATGGTTCAGATGCCAAAAGGAGTACCAGTTGGGGTTGTTGGTATCGATAACGGCAAGAATGCAGGATATCTTGCAGTCAGAATCTTAAAGCTTCTGAAGTGAAGTACCGGCCACAGGAAGTTTTAGGGAGATCAGAACCAGCCAGAGAGGCGGTTGGGTGTTCTCCTTTGAGCTAACCCGGCGAAACTACCATCCCTACCAGAAGTAGATGCAAAAAGATGAATTTTTTGACTGAATCCACGATTATGCTCAAGAATCGGTAGACGCTGATCCCCATAGGAAATATCCACGGGAAAGAAGATGGCTATCAGGACGATTTTAAACATCGCCCCGGCCAGGTTAACCGGTGATATACCCTGCTTTGACATCTCCTGCTTGACTCTCCGTGAACCGACAATCCTGAGTATTTTTCCTAATAATACTCATTTGGGTCTTTCTCATCTGTTATTAATGGCATATTCATTTTTTCCACCATAAAACTGTTATATAAGCTTCTATAAATTTTTCGGCTTTATTTTGCCTGGAATTGAATTTTATAGGTTTTTATGGTGTACTTTCAGAATTTGAGAGAAGAATGAGTGTAAATATGCAAAATACCGGTTTGGGTTTGTATAAGAGTCGGGTAAGGGTGGGGTTATTATCTTTAGAGAACTTTGATTTACCCCCCACCCACCGGTCAAAACCTAAACCAGACCATCTCATGAATAACAGGTGCCACTGAGACGGGATCCCCTCATCAATCCCCTTCCATCACACCTGTTTTTTCCTTTCTGATCAGTAATCTGACGATAGCTTACGCTAAGCCGCCTCCCGGTGCCTGATCGTACGAAGATGATATAGATCAAAGGCAAACGCGGTGAATATCATCTTTACCGCAACCCTTGCTCTGGTTGTGACCCTGAGATGACCTGCACTGAAGACTGTCTTCATCACGGCAAAAGCCCGCTCGATCCGGGCTCTCTTCTTATTTATCCGCCTGTTTCTAAGCTCATCCCTGATATCCAGGGGATGCCCGCGGGTTGCCCGTTTCATCGTGGCATCATATCCTTCTGGCTTGACCCCGAAGTATCCCTTATCCCTGTATACAACTTCTCCCGGGTTGGATAGATCCACCTGTGAATCATGGACAGATGCGGTGGTTGTCTCGATATCCCTGATCAGTCCATGCTCTGTATCCATCTTCGAGTGGAGCTTGTATCCAAAGTAGGATTTCCCGTTCTTCTTTGCCCATGTTCCATCTTTACTCCTTCTCGTCTTTGCTTCACCACCTCTCGGTTTATCTGCCTTTGCATGTCCTGGATCTGCGGTGATGAAGGTAGCATCGTAGGCTTTTCCAAAAGCCCACACGGCAAAATGTCCTGCCTTCGGCAGGATGAGTCCTACCGCAGGTAGGACATTGGGTGGATGAGGCGGATGCGCCTCATCCTGAATCGCCACACGGTTGAGTAATCAGGGATGTTCTCGGGAAACCCGAGGAATTTACGGAAAGAGATCCTGTCTGCTACCTGTCTCTCAAGTTCGGGATCTGAGAGGCCGTACCACTGCTGCAAAACCAGGATTTTTACCATCACAACCTCATCAATGTTCGGTCTTCCCCCTTTTTCTGTCTTGTTTCTGTACATTCCAGCTACTATTGGCCTGAATGCCCCCCAGTCAATCAATGAATCTACCTCTGCAAGTCTGTCACCAAGACGTTTGACCTTCTCATACTCTTCATTCAATGAATAGTCAATTAGAGACTTCATATCTGTTTTATGCTGAAAATGGGTTAATAAAGCTTTCTGTTTTGGTCAGGAGGATTTTTGATTTGCCTGTTAATTTGATGGGGTCTGGGAGTGGGTGGGTTTTTCAAAGTTCTCTATATTATCTCCCTGTAAGAAGAAGGTGTTTATCCCGCTCATACTCAACCGTGAAAAATCCCACAGTCTTTCAATCCTCGCACCACGCTCAGGTCTCACCTGTGCTCTCTGGTGCTGCTCTCTTCTGAAAAGAATAGGGGGATTGGTTATAATCCCCCAGCCACACTCATCAATCTCAACGACTTCACCCGCCTTGTTTGCAAGGTCGTAATAGATCCTGCCGTTAAACTCGCCGATCCGATTCCATAGATGGAACTGATTCCCCCTCAAAGCTCGCAATATCTGATAGTGTGATTGCAGCCGTCAATAATGCCACATTATTTAGCGTTTTTTTTGCTCGGCTCTCCACCATGTTCTTGCGAGCCACTCTTTAAATTCTCGTGATCTTATTCTCACAGCCCGTGTACCGCCCCAGTTCTCGATAATTGCACGAGGTTCCTCGTATTGATCGATTCCGATTCCTTTTAGAGGAGAAAGTGAGAGTGCAACAAGCCGATCAATCTGCGATTTACCGTTTCTACCCGGACTTGTCTTGTTCCCAATCTCCTGCTGAAGCTCCTTCTCAAGCTCACCAGATTCAGCAGCCTGGATGACCCGATCCCATCAATCTATCGCGCTCTCACAGAACCGCCTCACATCCTCCCTGTCATCAGGATGTATGCCCTCGAGAATCTCCTCAAACCTCTCTCTAAACAGCTTATCCTGGTTGTGCACATCTGCTTTAACCATATCAATCCATCCTCTGCCTCCATCGGATATATATGGCAGAGGCTTATGATGTGGCTAAAACAAGCCTCGGGCGGGATTTGAACCCGCGGCCTCGTGCTTACCAAGCACGCGCTCTGCCGGCTGAGCCACCGAGGCACCTCAACACCATATTGTCACGGGGATATATGAAGCTACCGAAGCTATTCATCCCTCATATGGGCGAGATCGATCGCTGTATCCTCCTTAAGTGCCCTGAGCACCATGTGGCTCTTGATGCGCTCAACACCCTCGATACTCTTGAGCTTGCCAAGATGCATGGCGCACTCTTCCCTCTGCCCGAAGCACCTTGACTTGACAACAAGATCAAAGTCACCGGTGACCTGATATATACAGCAAACCTCCTCGATCTCTGCGATCTTCGATGCAACCTCACTGAGATCATGGGTAGATCTGACCTCAACGAGGCTTATCATTGTGTTGAGACCGAGCAGGGTTGGATCGAGAATTACAGTGTAGTTCCTTATAACGCCACTTCTTTCAAGCCGTTTCACACGCTCACTGACCGTTGCAGTTGTTGTTCCGATTCGTTCTGCAATCTTTCTGAACGAGAGCCTCCCATCACTTTGAAGAACCATCAGAATCTTCCGATCGAGCTCGTCAAGCTTCATATCTCAACCCTCCTCTTCAATCATCGTCCCGACCCCCTCATCTGTGAAAAGCTCAAGAAGGATCGAGTGATCCCGCTTCCCATTTATTATATGGCATTTAACACCTGCTTCAATGGCGCGAAGGGCTGCATGAACCTTTGGGATCATCCCACCATCGATTGTACCTTCTTCAATCAAAGACAGTGCCTCTTCTGGCTTCAGGCTGGTGATGAGGCTATTTGGATCTCTGAGATCCCTCAGGATTCCATCAACGTCCGTCAGGATGAGAAGCCGCTTTGCAGAAAGAGCGCGTGCGATCTCACCTGCAACAATATCTGCATTGATGTTAAGGCTATTTCCATCCTTATCAACACCTATAGGTGAGACAACCGGAATGTAACCCGCTTTCGATGTGATCTCAAGGATCTCAGGATTTATCGAGGTCACATCTCCCACCCAGCCAAGCTCATCACTCCTCTTCTCACCCTCAATCAGCCTGCCATCCTTCCCAGAGAGACCGATACCTTTTGCCCCGTGCTTTCCGATCAGCGAGACGATTCTGTGATTCACGTTCCCGACAAGTACCATACGGGTAATCTCAAGTGTCTCGTCGTCTGTCACCCGGAGCCCCTTCACAAATGTAGGCTTTTTACCGAACCGCTCCATCTTCTCGGTTATCTCCTTACCACCACCATGAACGAGAACAGGCTTGATCCCCACGTACCTGAGGAGGACGATATCCTGAACGAGCTTATCCATGAGTCCCTCATCCACAAGCACCTCGCCTCCGACCTTGAAGACCATCACTGATCCATGAAACTCCTGGATGTAGGGCAGTGCCTCGATCAGGATATCCTCCCGGCTCAGGGCCATACCTTTACTTTGCAATCTTTTTATAAAAACTCTACCATCTCATTTTGTCTCGCGGGGATAAAGATCCAAGAATACCGCCTCAGCAGCCATCGTGATTGGTTCTGCACTCGGCTCGGGTGATAGCTCTGGTTGACCCGCTGCCCTGAACGTTGTGAGATCAAGGGCCGTGAGCCTGCATCTTATAGCAAGTGCAACCGTATCGATCACCTTTACCATGCACTCAGAATCACTCACTATCTGTCCTCCTATGAGACGTTTTGTCGCTCTATCAAAGATTAGCTTGATCGTGAAGGGTTTTCTCCCGGCTATCATCACGTGCTTGCTTCCGGTTGTAAACTTCCCAACAGCTACATCAATACCAGCCCTCTTTGCAGCCTCCTCGGTCAATCCAACGCCCGCGACTGATTTATCAAGGAGCTTTGTCGCGAAGTTATTGAGAAGTGGTGGGAACTCGATCTTATATCCAAGGATATTCTTTGCGATTATCCGACCTCCGATAACTGCATTTGGCCTGATCTGCCCTGGTATTTTCTCACCTGTAATGAAGCTCTCATACTCGATGAGGTCCCCGCCTGCATAAATATCAGGATCAGAGGTCTGAAGATACTTATTTACCTTAACACCGAACTTTCCGATCTCAAGCCCGCAATCTGAGGCAAGCTCGGTATTTGCCCTGACACCCACGGATAGTATCACAGTCCCTGCCTCTATTCTTGTTCCATCTGATAGTTCAACCCCTTCAACCTCTTTTTCTCCTAAAATCCTTTTTGCCATCTGATTAAGCCGGAAATCAATCCCCTTTGATGAAAGATACCCCTCAACCTCTTTGCTCATATCTGCATCAAGACTTACAGCAAGTATGCGATCAAGCGCCTCAACCACCGTTACCTTTACACCATCCCGTGCGATGAGGCTTGCCATCTCAAGCCCTATCGCACCTGCCCCGATGACAACAACACCACGATCCCCCTTCTCTTTCAGCCTGTTCAGTATATTGACCGCATCCCTGCTTGTTCTGACGGTAAAAACCCCTTCCAGATCAACCCCTGGTATTGGAGGCTTGATGGGAATACCACCTGTTGCAAGAACAAGCTTGTCATAGGAAAAAGTCCTGCCATCCTCGGTTGTAACGGTCTTCTTCTCGCGATCTATCTTAACCGCTTTACTGTCAATGAGCTTCGTTCCAGCTTTGTGAAACATCTCATCGCCTTTCACCGATGCCTCGACGGTAGCATCACCGACTGCTATATACGGGACCGCACATCTTGTTAAGAAGTTCTCTTCCTCTCTGATTAAAGTTAGATCGACCGATGGATCAAGCTTTTTCAGCATCATCGAACAGGGTCCGCCTGTACCAGCACATCCAATAACAACAACCTTCATATCACACACCTCACAGGTAACTCTCTAACTTTCTTTTAATTTGTATATAAACATTCCGCTTTATGTTTATAAATGTATAGAAAAGAGCCGCATGTACCGTTTATTCATACAGTAAGCTACCGGGTGATCTCCAACCGACCGGGTCCTTCCTGTCAGTAACAAAAAAATCTGACAACATTAACCCTCAGAAAAACCCAAAGAGTAAATGGAGGAGAATCACGATAATAGCTCCAACCAAACCTCCTATCGCACATATCAGGATAACAAACCAGGTGTATGCTATATTCAACCCGAAAAGGAAGTTTGCAGCAAAAATAACGAGCAAACCAAGGATTGAGTTCACAACCAGGTGTTTAATCGCCTTGAAAATGTAGTAGATGACAATAACAATCAGTATCAGCACGAAGATTAGAAACAGCTCCCATAAGATCAAAGTTCCTCCCCCTTAAGCCATCTTGCAGTCTCATACTCTCTTTCTGCCTCTTTATCCCTATTTAAATACTTCAAAAAGTCTCCATAGCTGTATCTAAGAATAATATCCTCTGGATCAAGTTTTATCGCCTTTTTAAAGAGGTTTTCAGCCTCTTCAAATCGCTGCAGATCTGCCAGAAAGACCGCGTAGTTGTGGAGTACGAGAGGATCATCTGGGAGATGTTCGAGCAAGCGCTGATACTCCTTTTCAACCTCATCAAACCTCCCGTCATATTTCATCAGATCAACGAGAAAGTGGTGCGCGTTGAGATCCATGGGATCCTCCCTGAGAATCTCACGAAGAATCTTCTCGGCGATCTCAGGGTTCTGCATTATGCTCTTGTAGATGATGTAGTCTGGTACAAGTGGGTCTGCAAGATACCTCTTCACAAGCTGCTTCACCTCATCATCAACCACGCCGGTATAGAAGACCTTCCTGAACTTTCCATACTCAATCCCTATGAACATTCCCTCAAACTCATCCACTTCAACCCCAATCTCCCGTTTTTCTTCAAAGATCTCCTCTGAAATCCTGAGTATCTCAAGCAGCTCCTCCTCATCTATGTCCTCCTCAGGGAAGCACTGCTCTATGAACCAGCTGGCAAACCTTTTAAACTCAGACTCAAACTCTTTCCCATCCCTGAATACGATAAAATCCGTCCCAAAGAAGTCCTTGAACGCGCCATGAAACTGAACATTGGCAAGCCACTTCTTCTCCTCCTCTTCTGTCCTGAACATCAAACCTTCACCTCGCTATCTGTGCTGCCCTCTTATCTACCATATGAGTTTTTAATCCATTTATCATGTGAAGCCCTTTCTGGTGAGTATCAATTACCTCATTGAAAGAAAGAGATAACTATATATAACTTTAGTGTAGAACCTATCTGAAGAGAGGAGGGTTAATGATGGTCGAGGTTGATTGGTATGACCTTGCTGATACCGACTTTCATAGTGGCGGGAGGGAAACTACCCAGACTACTGCAGGTGCGGCGGTTGGAGGCGCAAAGGTAATGCCTGAAGAGCGGATCGGGATAATGGTCTGTGATGAAGAGCGATTCAATGACTTTTTTGATGTCTTATCCCTCAAGATACGGGGTATGCCGGGTGTTGAGATGATGTATCTTGATTTTAGGGGGTGTTCCACCTCTGAAGATTACCAGGAGCGGATCGTTGAGGGCATTCTCAAATTTATGAGGGGCGAGGCTTATGATTTTGAGGGTGGGCGTTACTGGACAGAGGAGGAGAAAAAGGCCAGATATGCCACGCTGGAATTTTTGAAGGACAAGCTTGGGGAGGATATAGAGGGTGAGACCACCGCTGAAAAGGCTACAAATGCACTTACGATCCTTGGAGACATCTCGGATCAGCTAAAGAAGAACCTCATCCTTGTGATGGATTTGCGAAATATCAAACTTGATCCGAGTGCTTTAAGACCTGGACAGAAGCTCTGGTGGGTGTACAACCTTACCACCAAGGCAGAGGGAAGCCAGCGAATGTGGCTCATCGATTGTGATGAGGATATATTTGATACACTCTCAGAGCATGGCCAGATGGGGAAGGTCTTCTCCGAAGAGGGTACAGACCTCTTCATGATCGTTTAATTTATTTGGGTTGGGGGCTAAGCCTCAACCTCAATTCCATACTTTTTTGCGATATCAATAAAGGCACTACCGAGATACTCGACCTCTCGATCGGTCAGGCCGTATGTGTTGAACTTCCACTCCCGTGTTGCCCCCTCAAAAACACCCGTAATTCCACGCTTTTTAAGCTCACTTGTCAGGAAATACCCGCGTTTTTTGTGTGTCTTTGCAACCTCATCGAAGCTTGCAGATGTATCAACCCGGGTGAGTGTGTGCTTTCTTGGCATCTCGCTCAGGACCCTGTTACCCTTTATCTTCAAAAACGTCTCAATGAACCTGTTTGATCGCCTCACCTCCTCATCCCACCTTTTTACCCGCTCCTTTACATGTGGAAAGGATGCCATCATCGTGAGGAGGGGTGCACCCATCAACGTGCATCCAAGCATCTCAACCTCCTTGACTCCGAACTTCCGCCCTGTTAAGTCCCCTCTGATATCTGTCGTCCTGAATATCTTATCAACCCACTCCTCCCTTACTGCAAGAACCCCTGAAGGTGCAGAGGATGCCATCGACTTATGTCCGGATCCCACGACAAAATCTGCACCAATTTTCTTTCCATCGACCGGCATGATACCAACGGTATAAGCGCCATTGTAGAGGAAGGGGATGTCATACTCCTTTGCAATCCTCCCGGCCCCATACACGTCGTGCTCATTTCCAAACTGGTAATCAAAGTGATCCAGGATCATAAGCACCGGCTTTTTCCCATCTTTCCGTTCAATTTCCTCGATACGTTCTGCGATTCGATCAGCGGTTATGATATTATTCTCATCTGCCATTACCTCCCTCACCACCCCTCCACTCTCCTCGACTGCGAGAAACTCGGTATAGTGTGAGAGGGATGTCAAAAGAACCGGGTCACCGCGTTCAACGAGGGATGAGACAACCGCCTGAAATCCCCTTCTCGCACCTGGTACAACCCTTGCCTCATCCATCCCGAGAAACGCGGCAAGTTCATCATGAAACCTGTCAATCGGGGGTTTTTTGATCTTATCCAGCCTGAACGGCTTGAGACAGTTGTCACAAACAGAGTAACCATCTCCATACGCGATGAGCGCCTTTCTTGCATCAAGCGTGAGCCTCCCCCCTGCCTGAATTGGATCAATATTTATGAACTCCTCCTCCCTCGTCCTGAGTTCGATCTTATCAGATACGTACCTCAACCTGTTGCCCTTCTGCTGCCTGATCTCATCGAGTATCCTCTCAAGCCGTTTGAGCCCCTCATCGATCCTCTCTTCCTCTGAATCATCAAGACCTGCAGGAAGCGCATGCCTGAAAACCTCTCTCATCTCCTCAAGTGTAAACAGTGCTTCATAGATCTTTGAGATCCTTATATCGATCTTTAAACCCTCCTGTACCAACGCGATTTCGCTCTCATCTCCCCTCAGGCATTTAAATATCTTTTTGTCTATCACAAATTTATCCTGTCCCGAAATTCATCTCCCCGCAACTTTAGAGAACTTTGAAAAACCCACCCACTCCCAGACCCCATCAAATTAACAGGCAAATCAAAAATCCTGTTGACCAGAACAGAAAGCTTTATTAACCCATTTTCAGCATAAAACAGATATGAAGTCTCTAATTGACTATTCATTGAATGAAGAGTATGAGAAGGCCAAACGTCTTGGTGACAAACCTGCAGAGGTAGATTCACTGTATGGACCAGAAAGGAAAAACAGGGGTGATGGATGGGGATTGAAGAGGGACTGGTCTCAGTGGCACTTTTTGACCGGTGGGGGAGGGGGTAAATCAAAATTCTCCATAATAGGTTCAAACCATCTCGTAGCTTAGGAAAGTTATAAATCCAGAAAGATTGAGAGAACAACCTGGTGAGAAAGATGAATCTCAGGATCATTGTGGCAGTTCTTATCATCGGGTTACTTACAGCGCTTACAGCAGGATGTATACATGATGGGGGGAAAGATGGGATCGGAGGAGTAATTCAAACGGCACTTGACTCAGGTGGAGACCTTAAGAAGTTTAACAGCACAGATGAGCTGATCGAGTTCTTGAAGGAAGCAGGAAGAACGGGCTATCCATACTACTACAGGGGATCTGGTGGGGTTATAGAAGAGATCACATCCATCCCGGAGGCCCCTGTCCCTGTGGCAACACCTTCTTTCGTTGAAAAAGCCTCCACAGGAGAGACTTATGCAACAGACTACTCAAGAACGAATATTCAGGTTGAGGGGGTTGATGAGGCTGATTTTGTGAAGAATGACGGGAAGTACATCTACATCATCTCCCAGAAGAGGCTCGTAATCATCGATGCCTACCCTCCAGAGAATGCAACGATCGTATCTGATGTGGAGATTGAGGGGACGCCTGTTGATATGTATGTGAATGGGGACAGACTTGCACTTTTCTCAAGGGAGTATGATGAGATCGAGGCGATACCACCTTATGACTACATGCCAAGACCCCAAAGACGGGAGATGACCCATCTTCACATCTACGATATCTCAGATAGGGAGAAACCCGAGCAGATAGAGGATCTTGCCACCTCAGGGTGCTACTATCAGTCAAGGATGATCGGAGATTACATCTACTTTGTGACAAGGGAGACCCCGCTCTACTATGGTGATTTCGTTGAGCTTCCTGTTATAAAACCGCTGGTGGGCAATGCCTTAAATCCTGATATCTATTATTTCGGTAACCCTGAGGACAGCTACACTTTTACAATGGTCGCATCTGTTGATATCAAAGATCCTGACGAACTGAATGCCAGAACGTTCCTTATGGGATACTCAAACACTCTATATGTCTCAGCGAACAGTATCTATATCACATACCAGAAGCACCTCCCCTACAGGTATTCTGAGGTTCTCCAGAAGGAGCGGTTCAATGAGGTGATTCTCCCGCATCTACCGGAGGATGTGCAGGATAAGATAAGAGATATCCAGAAGGATGAGTCACTGAGCTCCTATGAACAATGGGAGAGGATAAGCGAGGTCCTTGAAAGGATGTACAACGGGATGGATGAGGATGAGAAGAGGAGACTGATCGATGAGATTGAGGAAGCGGTCAGGGAGTGGGAGAATAAGATTGAGGCTGAGATGAGAAAGACCGTGATCCATAAGATCAGGATCGATGGCGGTAATATCGAGTATGAGGGAAGGGGGGAGGTTGAGGGGTATCCACTCAACCAGTTCTCGATGGATGAGTACCAGGGGTACTTCAGGATTGCAACAACGACGAGCTTCTGGAATAGAGACCGGGGATATGTCGAGTATAACAACCTATATGTCCTTGATGAGAAGATGGAGGTTGTCGGTGAGCTTAAGCGGATTGCAGAGAATGAGCGGATCTATTCGACCAGGTTTATGGGAGATAGACTGTACATGGTGACATTTAAGCGGACTGACCCACTCTTTGTGATAGATCTATCAGATCCTGAGAACCCGGTGGTCCTTGGTAAGCTCAAGATCCCAGGTTTTTCTGACTATCTCCATCCGTATGATGAGAGGCACATCATCGGTATCGGGAAGGAGACAGAGGAGTCAAGCTGGGGAGGGGTCTCAATCGATGGCCTCAAGCTTGCACTCTTTGATGTGAGCGATCCCGAACATCCGAAGGAGGTTGATAAGGTTGTAATCGGAGAGCGAGGGACAGACTCTGAGGCGCTTGTAGATCATAAGGCGTTTCTATTTGATAGGAAGAGAAACCTCCTTGTGATACCTGTCCGTGAGGTTGTGGATGATCGAGTCTATGGGCCATGGGAGGTATGGCAGGGGGCTTATGTCTTCAACCTCACAATAGAGGATGGTTTTACCCTCAGGGGAAAGATAACGCACTTTGAGGGGGAGGATAAGTGGTACTGGCACTCACCGGCTGCTGTTAGAAGGTCACTCTACATGGATGATGTCCTCTATACGATCTCGGAAAGGTGTATCAAGATGAACGATCTCAGTACACTTCATGAGATAAATGAGGTGGAGCTTCCGATTGATGAGAAGACGTACTATCCTATCAGGTGAGACTAAAGGGTATCTCTGATGATCAAAGTGGGATGCTGCGGTTTTCCATCCGGTATGAAGAGATACTTTGATAAGTTCAGGCTTGTTGAGGTTCAGAAGACCTTCTATAACCCTCCAAGAATAGAAACCGCCAGGAGATGGCGTGCTCAGGCCCCGGAGAAGTTTGAGTTCACCCTCAAAGCATGGCAGCTTATAACCCATGATCCAAAGAGTCCCACCTATAGAAAAGCCGGGATAAAGGTTGAAAAAGGAAGAGAAGAGCGGTATGGATTCTTCAGAAATACCAGGGAAGTATTTGATGCATGGGAGAGAACAAAGGAGATGGCAGAGGCTTTAGGATCAAAGATTATTCTATTCCAGTGCCCAGCAAGTTTTAAAGAAGAGAAAGAGAATATCGAGAATATCAAGGGGTTTTTCAGCTCAATCGATCGAAACTTTATCTTTGTTTGGGAGCCAAGAGGGGAATGGAGCATGAAGACGGTAGCAGATCTATGTGAGGAGCTTGGGCTTCTACACTGCACAGATCCATTTGTGGGCGATCCTGCAACCCTGAGTGGTACTGGATACCTCAGACTCCATGGGAAGGGGAGAAAGAGGTACGACTATGACTATACGAGAGAGGATCTATCCCTTCTTCTTGATAAGATAGAGATGTACGGTGCAGAAAAGGTCTACGTGCTCTTTAACAACATCCAGATGGAGAAAAATGCGCTCGAGTTTACAGGTATGATCTCTGAAAGGAGCCGCAGTCAGGGTGATGTGGAGTGAAAGGAGGATACAGGATCTGTGAAAGGGTGTATGCCGTTGGTGGAGAGGGAATTACAGGCAGTGGTGACTGTTGCATCTACCTTGTTGATTGTGGGGATGGACTTCTTCTGATCGATTCAGGGCTTGGAATGGGCGTTGAACGGATGATGGAGGTTATAAGATCCCTTGGCTTTGATCCACCCTCCATAAGGATGCTCATACTGACCCATTCTCACATCGACCACATAGGCGGTGCAAAGAGGATAAAGGATCTCACCAACTGCGAGGTTGTTGCACATGAGCTTGACCTCCAGGTGATTGAGCATGGTGGGGCTCGCACAGGGGCCGGGCTTTACGGAGTGAGGTATGATCCTGTCAAGGTGGACAGGGTGATTGAAGGTGAAACAGAGCGAATAGAGCTTGGGGATCTTGAGATTGACTGCATTCACACACCCGGGCACACTCCCGGGAGCATATCTGTCCTGGTCGAAGTTGAAAAGCAACGTGTCCTATTCGGTCAGGATATCCATGGCCCTTTTGCCCCCGAGTGGGGATCTGATATCACTATCTGGCGGGAATCGATGGAGAAGCTCCTTGGGCTCGGGGCTGATATACTCTGCGAGGGGCACTTTGGGGTCTTTCGTGGTAAAGACGAGGTCAGAAGGTATATTGAAGGATATCTTGACTACTACTCCTGAAACAATTCTTGAGAGAGAAGCTTCAGCAGAGCTTTATCTCCCCGTTCTTCATGATCATAACCTCAAGATCCCTTATAAGGTGTCTGTTTCTTATAATCTCCCCCTTCTCATCGACCAATCTTGCGATTATCCCAAGAAGGTTCGATCTTATCTTTATTCCATTCTTATCTCCCTCCCTGAATATGAGCCCTGGAATCTCAAGCACATCCGTACCTTTCTGTATTTTAAGGGATATCGGGGCTTTAATCCTCTCCCACTCCTTCAATGTCTCGATACATCGCCTGATATTTTCCCTTCCTCTTTTTTCGATGATGCTCACATTCTCTCTTGTTGTTCCAAGCCTATTTGCTATCTCCCTCTGGGTCAATCCCAGCTCCCTGAGCCTCAATACTTCAATCTGCTGTTTTGTGAGGAAGGATCTCTTCTGCATGGTATATGTTAATGAATATGTTTACATAAATCTTTTTATAGTATATTATAATACTTACCGAAGGTGATCTCATGAAAAAGATAGTCCTTCTGTTGCTGGTGTGTTCAGTCATCACTTCACCGATATCCGGTTGCATCGGTGAAAAAACGCCATCCGAGAAGGTCGTTTTAAAGGTTTTTCATGCCGGAAGCCTGAGTAAACCCTTTGAAGAGATTGAAAATCAGTTTGAAAAAGCACATCCCGGGGTTGATATCCAGCGGGAAGCAGCAGGAAGTGTTCTGACAGTCAGAAAGATAACCGAGCTTGGAAAGGTGGCAGATGTCGTGGGTGTGGCAGACTGTTCACTAATACCATCGATGATGATCCCGGAATATGCCGACTGGTACATCGAGTTTGCTAAAAATGAGATTGTGCTTGCGTACACAGATAAGAGCAGGTACGCAGATGAGATCAATTCGGATAACTGGTATGAGATTCTGAGAAGACCTGATGTAAAGTTCGGATTCTCGAACCCAAACGATGATCCGTGTGGATATCGCTCCCAGATGGTCATCCAGCTTGCAGAGCTTTACTACAACGACCCTGCGATTTATGATGATCTCATAGAGAAAAACACTGCAATGAGGATGACGTTCGAGAATGGGACATACCTGCTCGTGATGCCAGGATCAGAAGATATAAACCCGAATACAGACAGGGTGATGATAAGAAGCATGGAAATGGAGCTGATATCAGCGCTTGAGAACGGAGATATCGACTACTACTTCATCTACCGGAGCGTTGCAAAACAGCATGGAGAGAAGTTTGTGGAACTGCCCCCACAGATTAACCTTGGTAGCGTAGAATACAAGGACATGTACAGGAAGATAAGGGTTAAGAGGGTAACTGGAGAGATATCCACCGGAAAGCCGATTGTATACGGGATTACGGTGCCAAAGAATGCCCCCCACAGGGATCTTGGAATTGAGTTCGTGAGGTTTGTGATAGGTGAAAAGGGGCAGCGCGTACTTGAGGATCTCGGGCAGCCCCCGATCACTCCAGCTACAGGAAATGGTAATTTCCCGGAGGAGCTTGTGGATCTTGTGAGAGAAGGATGAGATACCTCCTTAGATACTATGCCTGAGCCGGATATTAAAGACAGAATAAGTTTAATAAAGCACGAACGCGTGCTTATCCTCTTTTCGCTGATCGGATTCTTCATCTTAGCGTTCATCATACTTACGCTGGCAAATACAATCCTTACACAGGTGCTTTTAGATCTTGATGGGTTCATAAAAACCACGAGAGATCCATCTGTCTGGGATGCTATATTCCTGAGTGCATACACGGCGTTTCTTGCGACCGCGATCGCATTTGTATCTGGTGTGCCGCTTGCATACGTGCTTGCAAGGGAGAACTTTATCGGGAAGGGGCTTATCGAGGGAGTGATAGATCTTCCGATCGTTATTCCCCACACAGTGGCTGGCATCGCACTCTTAACCGTTTTTGGAAGGCATGGACTGATCGGGCAGTTTTCTCTTCTCAGATTCGTTGATGCGGTACCTGGAATCGTGGTTGCGATGCTATTTGTATCTGCACCTTTCCTGATCAACTCAGCAAGAGAAGGCTTTGAGAGTGTTGATCCAAGGCTTGAAAACGTTGCAAGATCACTCGGTGCGTCTGGATGGAGGACATTTTGTAGGATAACGTTTCCACTCGCATCTCGACACCTTTTAACCGGTGCGATAATGTGCTGGGCACGTGCGGTGAGCGAGTTCGGAGCTGTTGTCGTTATAGCATACCATCCAATGATTGCACCCACCCTGATATATGAACGGTACATATCTGCCGGTTTATCTGCCTCAAGACCTGTCTCGGTACTGCTTATCATCTTCTGTCTGGTGATATTTGTTATACTGAGGATACTTGCGAGGAAGAGATGATCGAGATTAAAGACCTGCACAAGGACTGGAGAGAGTTCTCACTGAAAGATATAAATCTGGAGGTTGAAAAAGGTGAATACTTCGTTGTACTCGGTCCAACCGGGGCCGGGAAGACGCTTCTCTTAGAGCTTATAGCCGGATTTTATCCACCTGATAAAGGCGAGATCTGGATAGATGGGAATGAAATAACCCGTCTTCCACCGGAGAAGCGGAAGATTGGGTTTGTTTATCAGGATTACTGGCTTTTCCCCCACATGACGGTCGAAGAGAACGTATCTTTCGGGCTGAGACTGAAGAACTTATCGAGGAAGGATATAAAGGAAAGAACTGAGGAGATAATGGATTTACTTGGGATTCTGCATCTATCCCGCAGGTATCCAGATACGCTCTCGGGTGGAGAACAGCAGAGGGTTGCGATAGCCAGGGCAATAGTTATAGAGCCGGAGATCTTGCTTTTAGATGAGCCGCTGAGCGCCCTTGATGCAAGAATGAGAGATAGGTTGCGGGATGAGCTAAAACAGATAAGCAGGAAGTTTGGGATGACGGTCATTCATGTGACCCATGATCAGACAGAGGCGATGGTCCTTGGAGATCGAGTGGGAGTGATGATGAGGGGGGAGATCGTGCAGGTCGGGAAGGTTCGCGAGGTATTCACAAAACCCCGGGATGAGGAGGTCGCAGCGTTTCTCGGTGTTGAGAATGTGCTTGAGGGGGTTATAAAGGAGAAAGTGGGTGAACTTTCAATCATAGACCTTGGAGATATTAATATATCCGCTGTATCCGGAATCAGAGCGGGAGAGAGGGTCAACGCGTTCATAAGGCCTGAGGAGATCACTCTATCAAAGGTGCCACTTGAGACGAGTGCAAGAAACAACATCAAGGCCACGATCAGAAGAGTCATGAATCTTGGCCCGGTTGTGAGGATTGAGCTTGACGTGGGGCTTGTTGCGGTTACGACACGCCAATCAGCAGAAGAACTCGGTCTGGATCTGGATGAGAAGGTATATGCATCCTTCAAGGCGACAGCGGTCCATGTTGTGAGGCGTTGAGCTATTCAATTATCATGAGGATGTCCCCCTGCATCACGGTATCGCCTTCCTTAACAAGTATCTCCTTCACAGTCCCTTTTCTTGTTGCATGAACATCGTTCTGCATCTTCATCGCCTCAAGGACACATATCACATCTCCTTCATCAACCTCTGATCCCACACTTACCGTGAGCTTCACGATCATCCCCTGCATCGGTGCAGGGATGCCCCCTTCGATCTCGGTCTTCGCTTGCTTACCCTCCTTCCTGATATCCATCCCTGCAGGGAGGATTCTTACCTGATAGATCTCACCATCCACCTCCACCCCGAACTCAGCCTCAAATGTCTCGGTCGTATGCTTTCTCGGGATAGGTTCTTCCTCGATCTCACCGCTTAGGAACTTTATCGCGACAGCAGGATACAGGGCATAGGTCAGGATGTCCTCCTCTTTTCTCAGAAGATGCATACGCTCAAGCTCCTCTCGTGCAACCTCATACTGCGGCTCTAAGAGATCTGCAGGCCTGCATGTAATCGGATCCTCGTCTGATACGATCTCTCTCACCTTTTCATCGATCTTGCCTGGAGGTCTCCCGTAGAACCCGTTCACGTACTCCCGAACCTCCTTTGTGACCGTCTTATACCTCCCATTCAAGACGTTGAGAACCGCCTGAATCCCCACGATCTGGCTTGTTGGCGTCACAAGCGGTGGATATCCAAGCTCAGCCCGTACCCTCGGAACCTCCTTCAGGACATCCTTATACCTGTCAAGCCTGTTCTGCTCCTTGAGCTGTGAGACAAGGTTTGATAGCATCCCACCCGGGATCTGATAGAGGATGACGTTTGTATCGATCCGCTCTGAGACCGGGTTGATGAGCCCCTCATACTTCTCCCTCAACCCGAGGAAGTACTCCTTCAGGTTTGTACAGAGCTCAAGGTCAAGCCCGGTATCATACGGCGTCCCCGCAAGTGCTGCAACGAATGGCTCAAGCGGTGGCTGTGATGTGCCGTATGCAAACGGGGAGAATGCGGTATCAAGTATATCAACCCCGGCCTCACACGCACTGTAGTAGCTTAATGGGGCCATTCCAGAGGTGCAGTGTGAGTGGAGATCTACCGGTACGTTAACCTCCTTTTTAAGGGATTTTATAAGCTTAGATGCCTCAGCTGGGGAGATTAAACCTGCCATATCCTTTATACATATCGAGTCTGACCCGAGGTCAACGAGTTCTTTTGCCATCTCAATGAATGACTCGATCGTATGAACAGGGCTTATCGTGTAACATATCGTCCCCTGGACATGTGCGCCGAGGCGCTTTGCGGTCTTTATCGAGACCTCCATGTTTCTGATATCGTTCAGCGCATCAAAGATCCTGAAGATCTCAATCCCATTATCAAACGCCTTCTCAACAAACTTACGAACGATATCATCCGGGTAGTGCCTGTATCCAACGAGATTCTGCCCCCGAAGAAGCATCTGGAGTGGCGTCTTCTTTATTCTGCTCCTCAAAGCCCTCAACCGTTCCCAGGGATCCTCATTCAGGTATCTTATACAGACGTCAAAGGTTGCACCACCCCAGACTTCCATCGAGAAGAAGCCGACCTCATCCATCTCCTCTGCGATGGGTAGCATATCCCGGGTCCGCATACGGGTTGCGATCAGGGACTGATGCGCATCCCTGAATGTTGTGTCTGTTATCCTGACCATTGCCATCAACTTCTTGGAGGCAGGCAATAAACTTTTCCGAATTCTGTGCTGAGAGGCTCAATATCACCTCTCTCAATCTCTGGTCCCTGCTTCACCACGTTTAAAAACCTGTATAAACTTCAGCAGAGCCTCTAAAAACCATTTCTGATTGATATAACAGAGCCTCCCGATCAAATGAAAGGGGAAAAATGATAAACCCCCGACCCTCACCTCTGAAGCTGGCTTATCTCCTCCTCATGTAGATGTAATACACTCCACCGGCGATGATCAGGATGATGATCACGCCGATGATCAATGCCCATGGTATCCTTTCTGGCTCTGATGCGGGGGTCCCGGCCGGGGAAGGTGTGGGTTCTGTTGGGGTCACTGTAGCAGGAGGTGATGATGCCGCTTGAGCTTTTGCGAAAAGCGCAAAGATTGAGAAGTGGGAGATCTTTGCGGTTGCCGTGTGTGTGGTTGTATCTACAGACGTCTCAAGTGTGCTCCATCCTGTACCATCCCAGACCCTGATCACAAGGTCTGACTCACTGAGGCCCTCCGGTATATCTGCCGGATCGTAGGAGATGAGAAGATCGATCGGTGGGCTGAACGTGGTGCCGTCTGGAGCAAGCTCAAATGCTGCGATCGCACCAAAGCTGGCTGCGGTTGATGGAAGAGGTATGATCGTGATCGAGGATGAGAGCGGGTTTCCTGCCGCATCCTTAACGATGGTTCCTGCCGGGATTATCAGTTTTGCACCATCTGTGGAGAGTGTCGTTGTTGAGGTCACATTCCCGGTTTCTGTGTCAACCGGGATGTTTGTTGATGGAGATGGACCCCCTCCACCTCCACCGTGGTAGCCACCTCCACCGCCGGCAGAGACCACGGTTGTGACCCTCACACTCTCTGATATACTGCTTGTTGAGGTTGCGGTGATTGCTGTGGTGTAGGTACCGGCCGTGGTGAGGCCTGATACGGTCAGCAAGAGATACCTGCCTGCCCCTGCCCCTGGCTCAAGCCGAAGCGAGGTCGAGGTCGTGTTAAGCGATCCAGGTCCGTCTATGGTAAGATTGATCGTATCGGTCACATTACCGGTATTTGTGACCCTAAGAAGGTAGGTTGCATCTTCACCTGGTGCCACCGTCTTTGTACTCTTGCCAATAACCGTGAGATCGATCCCATACGCTGGCTCATAGATCGGTATTTCCTTACTTGTGCTTATACCACCGTATATTGCAGTGATATTCAGTCTACCTGTTAGAAGCGGTTTGTAATTCACCTTCCCATCTGTATCTGTCTGACCATGGACAGGTGTTCCGCTGTTCAGTACAAAGTACACATCCGCACCCTGAACCGGTCCTCCATCTGATAAAATCGTGACTGGCAGTGTCATCCCTCTCATCCCGCAATCAGGTGTGCTTATGCTTGGTGTGGCTGCAGAGACTGTAAACATGGCCAGCGCCGGAAACAGAAGAACCGTCAGGAGTGCTGTGATCTTTTTGCTCATTGTCATTACCTCCTGAAAATAATTAAATCAGGGAGTGACCGAAGTCACTTCCGGTCCACTTTTAACAGCTTTCATCACATCTGGATAATCTTCGTATAGCCATACATCAGCGAAGAGTGTATAGTCACCTGTGTCTGCCGTTGGAGGCACATAAACACGCACTGGAAGCGTCATCTCCTGACCTGCACCGAGGTTTACAAGCACTCCAGTTCCCACTACCGGATAGCCTGTCTCGTTTTGAAGACCGCTCACCACCACAGTTAGATTTATCGCAGAACCGCCTTCATTTTTTATCGTAACGCTTGCATTCAATGTATGACCACGTTCTGCGGTTGAGTCAGCGGTGAATCCTGTGATGTTTATCGGTGTCACCCTTGTTATCGTTGAGACTGTATCGGTCACATTCGAGTCTGTCTCTGATGTGGCTGTCACGTTCACGGTGAAGACCCCGGGACTGATACCTGATACGCTGAGAAGGACGGCGACATCTGACCCTGGCTGGAGGTTCTCTACCCTTGTGCGGTTCAGTGATGCTGCTGTATCATTACGGGTGATTTCAAGCGTGTAGTTATCAGGCACGGTCCCGGTGTTTCTTACCGTGAGCATGTAGG
>LYOR01000003.1 GCA_001766825.1 Candidatus Syntropharchaeum butanivorans
AAGGATTCCTGGACGACGAAGGAAGTTCAGGAACTCATTGAAGCAGAATTTGGAGTTAGTTATTCTTCGTGGCAGGTCAAAAGAATCCTGAAATCGTTTGGAATGAGGTACGCCCTGTCAGAAGGATTACAGGAAGCCGGATAATGCAGAAGACACTTTAAAAAAACTTAGATGAGGCTGGAATTAGCGATGATGTAATAGGATTCGTCGATGAGATGGCAGTCGAAGCGAATGCAAACACAGCAAGATTATGGAGCTTCGATAAGCCTCTCAAGAGGGTTGCCACCTACGTTAAAGCCAAAGCCACAGGGTTCTATTGTATAAATGGGGATAGCTTAATAGAATTTCCTGAGAAAAATAAAGCCGAAGACTTTACAGCGTTTCTAAGAAGGATAAGGGAGGCAAATCCTGAGAAAAGAATTGTAGTCGTTCTGGATAATTTCAGAACACATCATGCCAAGAAGGTGAAGAAAGAGGCTGAGAAGCTGAACATTTCGCTGGTTTATCTACCTCCTTACTCTCCTGATCTGAATCCGATTGAGAACGTCTGGAAGAGTGTTAAAAGAGCAGTTTCAGAGAGATCTCCACTGAATGTGAAAGAGCTGAAGGAAGCGATTGCTGAAGCTTTCAAAAAACTTACAGAATCAATATCTTTTGCAAAAAGCTGGATTGAGAAGTTCCTGGGTGATAAGTTTATGATGTTATGCACTTAACTATAAGCACTTTAAGGTTTAAAATGTCTCTCAACTCCTTGTGGTCTCTCAGAAATGGGTAAAAAAGAATCGGAGAGGATCCAAAGAAGAACCTCATAATCTCAACAATATAATATTCTATGCTGTAGTCGTCATACTTTTCGTCTTGAACATCCCTCTTGCTTTCTCCACAACAACTTTAGCAAATTCTAAAGCTACAAACCAGAATTCGTCTTCTTTCATCTCTCCACTGTTGATCTTCTCCACCACGATTCTCGAAATCATGAAAACTGATTAGATAAGTCTGTTTTTAAATTTTAACACTTATTTTCTTGATTTGAGTCGTTTCCTTTGTTATTTTTGAATTACACTTTGCTGGAATTTAGAGATAAAAATATGGAGATGTTTTAGTGCTTATCTAATTTTATTATGGATTCAGATGAAAGAGAGCTTATCATCCTCGTAATTGTGAGCTAACCTGTATCCCCAGGAGTAATACAGGAGATAATACCACTGCAGTGCATAGAGGATGATCAACAGAAGCGTTGCATCAGGGTAAGCGATGGTGATCCGTACTATATTTTTCATCCAAGCCCACCCAACTCCCCTACAATCGGCACTTTCTCTCCACACGCGGGACATCGCTTCTCGATGAGCCTGTACTGGAGTATATCAAATCCACTTCGTTCAATGAGAAGCTCATGGCATGAGGGGCAGTAGGTGTTCTCATAAGGGTGGTGTGGGACGTTCCCGAGATAGACATATTTGAGTCCGGCCCTGAGACCGATCTCCCTCGCAGCTTCCAGAAGCTCAATCCGGGTTGGAGGAGCTTTGAACCTGTAGGCAGGGAAGTATCGTGTGAGATGCCACGGCGTCTCCTCACCCAGCTCCTCCGCGATCCGTTCGGCTATATAACTGATACAATCCGGGCTGTCATTAACGCCCGGGATTATGAGGGTTGTTATCTCTACATGAACCCCCCTGAGCATAGCGTGTTTTGCGTTACGCCATATCTTCTCAGAGTCTGCATAGCAGTATCTTTTCATAACCTCGCTATCGCCCTTGATATCGATGTTCATCCCATCAAGTCCATGCGATATCAGGAGGTTCAGTGCATCCCGGGTCATATAACCGTTTGTGACAAAGGTATTGTAGTACCCCTGCCTTCTGGCAAGATCGAAGACGTCCAGGGCGTACTCAAGCAGGAGTGTTGGCTCGTTGAAGGAGATGCTTGTGCCCCGGCATCTGTAGTCTTCAAGCAGCTCGATAAACCGTTCTGGACTCAGGAACTCAACCTCCTGTGGGGCAGATCTGCTGATCTCAAAGTTCTGACACCACTCGCATGTGAAGTTGCATGAGAAGCTTCCGAGAGTGAGGGCCTTTGTACCTGGGTAGAAGTGGTAAAAGGGCTTCTTCTCGATCGGATTTGCACTTAAGGAGGATATACTGCCGTAGATAAGTGTATACAGCCTGCCTCCTACGTTTTTCCTGGTCTTACAGAATCCAAGATCTCCCTCTTTTATCATACACCTTCGTTCGCAGGTTGTGCATCTCAGGCGGTTACCAGCCTGCTCATAGAGGAGCGCTTCTTTCATCATACATCCCGAGTATATCCCAGATATTACGCTGAGTAGACCTTCCTATCATATCCACTCAAAAATAATCATCAAGAAGCCTCTGCTTCAGCTTGGTTTGCTCAAGATTCGATACCCGCACCCCGATCAGCCTTATCTTCTTTTCATAGCCTGTTAATGGATTTATCAGCTCTCTTGAGATCGATTCAATCTTCTCTTTATCATTGGAATGCAAACGAATCGTCTTTGATCGTGTATGAGTCTCAAAGTCCTCGAACCTGACCTTCACCGTGATCGTCCTGAAGAGGTATCTCTCTTTCAAGAGTCGGTTATGGATCTTTTCAGCTATATGGCTGATTATCCTCTCGATAAAGGCCATATCATCCGTGTCCACATCAAAGGTCTCCTCATAACCGATTGACTTTGGTTCTCTCCACTCTTTCACCTGCTCATCATCGATGCCCTTTGCAAGAAGCTGGATCTTAAGGCCGACCTTACCAAGCTCAGACCCGAGGAGCTTCGCATCAGCATCTGCAAGCTGCCCGATCGTGTAGATCCCAAGGGTGTTCAGCCGCTCTTCGATCTTTCTCCCGATACCGGAGATCCGGGATACGGGAAGTGGTGATAGAAACCCGACCACATCCTCTGGTCTTACGACGAGAAGTCCATCGGGTTTATTGATGCCTGACGCAATCTTTGCGACCGATTTGCTCGGTGCACACCCGATGGAGCAGGTAAGCCCTGTTCGCTCAAGAATGTCCTGCTTTATCCTCATTACAAACTCCTCTGCATTCTCCCAGCTCACACGGTCTGTAACATCAAGAAACGCTTCATCGATACTCACCTGCTGGAACCTATCAGCGTAGCCCTTGAGTATCTCCATAATCTCATCAGAGATCTCCTTGTAGCGTGCCATGTTCACCGGCAGGAACACAGCATCCTTTCCTGATAGTAATCGAAACGCCTTTGAGATCGGCATACCAGAATGCACACCGTATGCCCTTGCCTCATAGGAACATGTACTTACAACGCCCCTTCCCTCTCCTTTCTTCGGATCTGCACCCACAACAACAGGCAAACCTCTTAGAGATGGGTTATCTCGCACCTCTACAGCAGCAAAGAAGCTATCCATATCGATATGGAGTATGATCCGATTGGGGTGCGATCCTTTCATGCTATTGAGAAGATAAGCTGGATTGAAGATATACAGAGTTTCAGCCCGGACCTGCCTTAAATAGATCGCTCACCTTCTTCCAACAAGCTCCCTGACAGCCTCATCAAGCCCATCAAGCGTCAGCTCAAACATCGGGAAGATCTCACGTATCATTGCAATCGACTTCCTCTCCCATATATCTCGCTTCTCCGGGTTCAGCCATACGACATGATCGAAGTGCTCCCTGATCTCTCTGAGGCGCACGATCCCGGGCGTCTCAGAGACATCCTCATAATCGATCGCGCCATACCTGTTTGTGAGCTCAGATGGGGCCATCCATGCATCACCGACGATGATCACACGGTACTCCCGGTCGAACGTCCTGAAGAACTCCCTGATCCCGAACTTCTTGCGCCTTGCCATATCTGTATAGAGGTGATCGTAGATGCAGTTGTGGAAGTAGAAGTACCTGAAGTCCTTGAAATGGCTCAGGCTGTTTGCTGCAGAGAATAGCCTGCTGCAGAGCTGTGCGTATGGGGTCATCGACCCCCCAACATCGATCAATAGCAGTAGCTTGATGATGTTCTTCCTGCTCTTTGTAAAGACAAGCTCGATCTCTCCGGCGTTCTTGCAGGTTGCATCGATCGTCTCCTCAAGATCAAGCTCATCCTCAGGTCCACTTCTTGCAAGAAGCCTCAACCGTTTCAGTGCAACCTTTATCTGCCTCACATCCAGTGTGAGATCACTTCTCAGGTTCTGATATCGCCGCTGGTGCGCCATCCTGATGGCAGATCTACCCCGCGATACCCCACCAACCCTGATGCCCGCGGGGTTCTGCCCGGCATTGCCGAATGGAGATGTTCCACCTGTCCCGATCCACTTGTTTCCGCCGTCATGTCTCCCGGTCTGCTCAGCCAGTCTGCGCCTGAAGAGATCAAGAAGCTCATACAACTCCATTCTGGGTAGCTTCTCAATCTCCTCCTCGCTCAAGTTTATCCCGTTTATCGGATCATTCAACCATCTTAAAAGCTCCTCTCTGATCTCAAGAACCAGCTTTGATCCAGGCAACTCCTCTCTGAGCTGAGAGAGATCCCCCACTTTCCTGAAGTACTCCTCAAACGCGAGGTCGTAGTGGTCGTAGTAAGATTCACTCTTGACGAGAATCGATCTTGCAAGATAATAAAACCGTTCGAGGCTTGAATCAGCAAGTCCCTTATCTAATGCCTCCATCAGCGTCATCCACTCTGTTATTGATACCGGAACCCCTTTTTCTCGCAGGATATAAAAGAAATCTGTGAACATCTCCTCACAGCACCTCGCTCCCGCGCAGTTGAGCCAGATCTGCCTCATTCTTCAGTAAGACACCTGGGAAGACAAGCTCTGATTTGAGCCTGTGGTGGCTCACTCCACTTGCCAGAAGCACCTGTATCCAGTCAAGAAGCTCGCTCGTGGATGGCTTCTTCTTCAGTGACTCAATCTTTCTCAGCCTGTAGAACTTCTTCAAGGCCTCCTTAAGCAGGTTCTCCTCAATTCCCGGGAAGTGGACACGGACTATCTCTTCCATCATCTCTCTATCTGGAAACTCGATATAGTGGAAGATACACCGTCTCAGGAATGCATCTGGAAGCTCCTTCTCTGAGTTGCTCGTGATAATCACGATCGGTCGATGCTTTGCTTTGATCGTCTCACCTGTCTCGTGAATGTAGAATGACATCTCATCAAGCTCATTTAGAAGGTCGTTGGGGAACTCAAGGTCTGCTTTGTCTATCTCATCGATGAGAAGGACAACCTGCTCATCAGATACAAACGCCTCCCCGAGTTTCCCAAGCCTGATGTACTGCTTGATATCAGAGATATCCCGGTCACCAAACCTGCTGTCATTGAGCCGCTGGACGGTATCATAGACATAGAGCCCGTCCTTTGCTTTCGTCGTTGATTTTATATTCCAGACGATGAGCCGCTTGCCAAGCGCTTTTGCTATGCTATGGGCAAGGAGCGTCTTTCCGGTACCGGGCTCACCTTTTACAAGCAGCGGTCTTCCAAGCGCTATCGCAACGTTGACCGCGTTCCTGAGTGATTCTGAGGCGATATATTTCTCTGTCCCGAAGAACTTATTGAACGTGCTCATTGGGGGTATATCTCTCATTATATCTTTTAAGGATTTGGGAGGATGGATGGGAGATCATTGACCCAAAAAGTTATTTATAGAGAGGAAGAAACGTTTTAGCTCATCTTCACGGGTGCGGTTATGTCGAAAGAATTTATAAAGCAACTGGAAGAGCTTGAGGATGACGTCCTTAATATGGGCAGGCTCTCGAAGGATACGATCAAGCTCAGCGTGAAGGCACTCATAAACCAGGATCCCAGTCTCGCCAAGCAGATCTTTGAGATGGAGGATAAGATCAATGGGATGGAGCTTATGATCGAGAACAAGTGTATGAAGCTCCTCGCCCTCCAGCAGCCCATGGCGAAGGATCTTCGTATGATCGGCACATGCATGAAGATCATAACAGACCTTGATAGGGTCTCAGATCTATCTGCAGATATCGCAGATATCGCGATCAAGACATCGAACGAACCGTTTGTTAAACCCCTCATCGATATCCCCCGGATGGCCGAGATCGTTGAGTCGATGCTCGATGATAGCCTGACTGCATTCAAGAACAAGGATACTGAGCTTGCGATGGAGATGGGTAAACGTGATGACGTGGTAGATGCGCTCTATGACCAGATCCGCAGGGAGCTCATCACCTTTATGATAGAGGATCCGAGAAAGATTGCAAACGCCTCCCACCTTTCGTTTGTGGCACGGTACCTTGAGCGGATCGGGGATCATGCCTGTAACATTGCAGGCAGGGTTGTATACATGGTCACGGGAAAGCGAGTCAAGATCGAGTGATATTTAAGTGATGAGGTAGAATAAACCTCAATGTTCAAAGATGAATTTTTGAGGCACACAAGGATTGCCATCACCTATCGGGTCGAGAAGCCTGTGATGGAAGATCCGATCTTCATCGAGGGATTGAGTGGGCTTGGGAATGTTGGACTGATTGCAGCAAGCCATCTGATAAGAAGCATCGGTGCAGAGAAGCTCGCGGATGTTTATTCTCCATACTTCCTCAGACCTGGTATGTTCATACCCGGTATAATGTACACTGATGGGGTAGCAGAGCTACCAAAGGATGAGATATACTATGATACCGAGCGAAATCTCCTCATAATTCTTGGTTTTTACCAGGGTAGTACGCCAAACTCTTACTTCAGGCTCGCAGACAGGTTGCTGGATTTCTGTGAGGAGTTTGGTGTAAAACGGATATTCACACTTGGTGGTTACGGCACCGGCCAGTACCATGAGAGCCCATCCGTTCATGGGGTTGCAACAAGCCCGGAGCTTGTGGAGATGATAAAGAAGCATGGGGCGATCGTTGAGCCCGGGACAGGAGGGCCCGTGACCGGGATCTCGGGGCTTCTGCTTGGGCTTGGGAAGGAGCGAGGATTTGAGGGAATATGCCTCCTCGGGGAGACGTTCGGGGAGTTTCCGGATCCAAAGGCTGCAAAGGCAGTTCTGGATGTGTTATGCAGTATCATTGGTATAGAGGTTGACACATCCGAGCTTGAGAAGGAGATTGAGGTGATTGAGGGTGAGATTCACCGACGGGCGATGATGATAAAGGATCAGATTGAGGAGGAGGAGGCAGCAAAGAGGGACGATCTGAGTTACATATGCTGATTGCTATGCGCCGACCGGGATTCGAACCCGGGTTTGAGGCTTGGCAAGCCTCGGTGATAACCGCTACACTATCGGCGCAGGTGGTTTATAGTATCACAGACTAATATATAACCCTAACGACGATAGGCAGAGGGTGTGGATGAGGGTCGTTGTATCGATCGGAGGATCTGTGCTGATAGAGGAGATGAACCCTGATAGAATAAAGTCATATGCATCTGTTTTACGGGAAGCTGCGGTTTCTAACGAGATTTTTGTCGTGGTGGGGGGTGGAGAGACTGCGAGAAGATATATCAACGTGGGAAGAGCGCTCGGTGCAAACGAAGCGATCTGCGACCGCATCGGTATTGATATAACGAGGCTCAACGCATACCTTCTGATCCTTGCACTCGGAGATGCTGCGTATCCTGAGGTTGTGAGAAACTATCAGGATGCACCGCTCGCTGGAGGATCCGGGATCGTTGTGATGGGGGGCGTCAGCCCGGGTTATACGACCGACGCAGTCTCTGCGATACTTGCGGAGTATATCGGAGCAGATCTTCTCATTAACGCGACATCTGTGGATGGGGTGTACAGCAGCGATCCGAAGCTTGATCCGGCATCGAGAAGATACGAGAGGATAACTGCCAAAGAGCTTGTTGAGATCGTTATCGGTACAAGGCTTGATGCAGGTTCAACGTCTGTCATAGACCCGGTTGGTGCAAAGGTGATTGAGCGGTCTGGGATAAGAACGATTGTTCTTGATGGTCGAAATCCATTAAACATCCTTAAAGCGATAAAAGGGGAGAAAATAGGGACAGAAATTGTAAGTGAGAGCGTATAAAGGCGGATCGAAATCATAAACCCCCCGGAAGAACTTCATGTGATTTTGAAAGTTCCTTTTCAGACATCGCTCTCCTTTCTTTAGTGGATGGTGTGAGTTGATGGCGTGTAGCGTCCAGATTCTCCAAAGACTTTAATAGACCGGGAGGAATAATTTACATGAATGATCGATGTGAGGGGTCTCAGGAAGGAGTATGATGGATTTGTGGCTGTCGCAGATCTGAGCTTCAGTCTCGGTGAGGGGGAGATACTTGGGATTGTGGGTCCCAATGGGGCCGGAAAGACAACGACGCTCAAGATGATTGCAACCCTCATAAAGCCCACGGCAGGGAGGATATCCATTGCAGGGCTTGACCCCATGAGGGAGGAGATCGAGGTTAAGAGACGGATTGGCTTTCTTCCTGAAGAATCTCCGCTCTATGAGCAGATGACGGTCAAGGATTATCTGATTTTCTTCGCAGAGCTTTATGGATTGGATACCGGTGAGGCTCTTGTGAAGATAGAAGAGCTCCTTGATATGCTCAGCCTCTCTGCAGATGGAAAGCGGATTGGAGACCTTTCAAAAGGGATGCGCCGGAAGGTTGCGATCATAAGGTCACTCATCAACGACCCGGACCTCCTGATCTACGATGAACCAACGTCAGGTCTTGATCCAATGACATCACAGCAGATCATAGAGTTCGTTCTGCAATTGAAGGAGGAGAAGAAGACGGTGATCTTCAGCGCCCACAATCTTCACCAGGTTGAGAGAATATGTGACCGGGTTATGATCATGAAGAATGGCAGGGTGGTTGCCAGCGGGACGATCGGTGAGATAAGGGATAGATGGGGAAAGGAGGGCTACATTCTGGAGTTCAGGTCAGAGAATGATCCACCCCTGAGTAGTCTATGGAAAGAGAATGGGTATTACAGGGTGAGATGTAACGGCTCAGATGAGCTTGGTGAGGTTACACGTCTTATAATAGAAGATGGAGGAGAGGTTACCAGGATCACCCCGCTTACATCCACGCTTGAGGAGATATTCCTAAGGGTCATGGATGAATACCCTATCCATGAAGAGATAAAAGAGAACCAGGCTTTCGCAGGGAACCATTGAGATGATGAAAACCTATTTATAATCTCGCAGGTTTATAGAGATGGACTTTTGAGGGCCCATGGCTCAGCCTGGATAGAGCACCGGCCTTCTAAGCCGGGGGTCGGGGGTTCAAATCCCCCTGGGTCCGCCTCTTCATTTGAGCCTGCGATCTTTTATCAGTGTCTTGAATCTCATATCATTCTCGATATTCTTGATTTTATCCAGAAACTCGATCAGAGCTTTTGTATATGGACCATCTTCGTCGAGTCTTATAACCCTGGATGTTCCGATATCTGTCTCCTTTAAGATATTCACCTTGAGCAGGTCTGCCACAACTTTTCTGACAGTGACATGACTTTTACCTGTCTTCTCGGTCAATCCTGTGATATTGGTAAAAAAGTTTCGATCATTGTAATACAGGAGAATAATCTGTAAATGGACTGATTTTCCGAGTATCGATCGCAATACCTTCATAGTAATAATTTCCGTTGAGGATCTATATATATATTTTTTTCACAGATAAACTTAAAAAACTTCAATTATGGGAAAAATAAAGTTATAATATGTATCAATTTATTAAAATTTTAAGGAATTATGTATGGTCCAACGAGCATAAAGAGAATTGATGCCAGGATGAAGAGTGCAAGGGCAAGAGTCATCCTGTCCACCATCTTCTTCTGCCTTCCTGGATCTGATACCAGAAGTTTCGAGAACCTCTCCACAATTCCCTTGAAGATATATCCTCCATCAAGGGGTATAGCTGGCAGGCAGTTGAAGAGGCCTGCATAGAAGTTTATCCATCCAATCCAGAAGAGGGCATTGGCCAGATAGAACGTCCATTTCCCTCCCCAGGTGGGCGTGTAGAACTGCATAAGCCATTCACCAAACCCTCCGAAGCCCCCTTGCGCCACTGGAATGACAGGAAGCGCCATCAAAGTGAGCCATCCGAAGAAAGAGGTTGGCAGGTGTTTCAGCCTTGTGAGATATGTATCTGATTGAAACTCGCCGACCATCCCAAACGGTGTGTTGTAAACAACAACCCCAAGAAAGCCTTTTTTCTCATCCGGATCTGGAAACTCACCAAGTTCAAGCTGAAATATTCCTTCTTCCCCCTTATCATTTGCCACCTTTACTGTTACAAGATCATGGGGTCTCGTAGCTTGCATAAACTCATAGAAATCACCTGCAGTATCGATCGGGACTCCATTCATCTCGATTATCCTCTGACCTGGCCTAATTCCAGCAGTATCCGCGGGTTCCCCGGCTATAACCTCCCAGACTCTAACACCTTTTTCAACATGGAGGGTGAAGAATTTTTGAGTGCCCCGATCAAGCACCTCAATCCGCATCATCCCATTCTCATCTCCACCCATTGCTGAAATCTCATCTACTGAGTTAACCCTGATCCCATTTACAGACCTTACAATCATGTCTTTGTGCAGTCCTGTATCCCTGAACCCATCAGCGACCTCTGTGATCACAAGGTCAGATCCTGCAGGCTCGAGCATGGAGAGAACAGGTCCAAAAAAGAGGGAAAATGCAATTACTGCAACGAGAAAGTTACTCATAACACCTGCTGCAAGAATACGGTTTCTGCTCCTTGTGGATATTTTGCTCGGTTTCTGTCCATCCTTGGACCCGAACATCTCCTCCTCATCTGGCTCAGCAAACGCACCGATGGGTATCACGGCAAGAAGAAGTCCCATAGACTTCACCCTCACTCCTTCCACCCTCGCAAGTATCCCATGTGCGAACTCGTGGACAATGAGTGTTACAATAAGCCCTAACCAGCCCCAGGCAGGTATAAACTCATTGACACCAGGTATCAGGAGCCAGTTTCTCGGCTCGTTGACCCGGCTTGGTTCAGGCATGTTTATGAGCATGAAGATATCTGAGAATAAGACAAGTGTGAAGATGGTAACCATCCCGAAGATCATAAAGAGCAGTCCCAGGTCGCCAAAAAACCTCCAGAATTGAGAGGGAGTGGAGGCACGATCCAGGAGCGTGAGCCCTCTCTTCGTTCTTATCATAAGGATTGGACCAAACGCCTGGAGATTATGCCGCTCAAGCACCTTCTGCTTATCGAGGTACAGGATCAGGAGCCACCAGACCAGGAGGATAAGAAGGGCGATTGCAGTCCCTGATATTGACATCACATATACTTCTCTTCGAGTGTATAAAACAGTGGCGACCACCAGCTTCTGGGATTCAAATAATTTATGAGAGGAGGTACCTCCTATCCTCTATAGAACCCGCGTTCATAGATATCCCACGCCTCCTACGCAGCACAGATTTATGTGGACGTATATAGATCTGATCATCACGGATCGGATGGGCTATGATCAAAGAAGAAAAGGCTGGAAGACCCTGTGTGATATATGGGTTTGAGCTATCAGGAGAGGATGAGAGGCTTCCAGAGGCTGAGATAATTGCGCTCTTTGAGACATACGGAATTGAGATTGAAAGGATAAGCCGTCTCAACCGCCTTTTGCTTCTTGAGGTGAGAGGGGAGGGGGGATCACCGGAGTTTCATGAGCTCATCTCCCGTATTGCACTCTCACACCTCGTGCTCGAGGTCTTTGCTCTCACAGATGCCACTCTGGAGGAGATTGAGAGTGCGGCCCTGGAGATGCGGGAAAGAATCCGTGGCAGCTACGCGGTTGATGTGAAGATCTGGAACAACAGGAATTTCAGCACACTCGAGCTTGAGCGATTGGTCGGGTCATGGCTGTATCATGGGGGGGTCTGGGTGGACCTAAAAGAGCCAGGTACTCTCGTGAAGCTCTACATCATCGAGGATAAAGCTGTGATAGGGAAGGTGATTCATACAAGAGATAGACGTGGGTTCAGGGACCGTCTCCCGCATCACCGCCCCTTCTTTGCACCGGGTGTATTAAAGCCGAAGTTAGCAAGGGCACTTGTCAACCTCTCAAGATTAAAGCCATCTGAACGGCTCCTTGATCCATTTGCTGGCACAGGGGGGATACTTCTTGAGGCCGGCCTCATGGGGATGGTGGTCATGGGGCTTGATATACAGGAGAAGATGGTACGTGGTGCATCAGAGAACCTCAGAGAGCTTGAGCATGCGAGCCTCATCCTGGGTGATGCACGAACACTCCCGTTCAAGGATGCTTCAGTCGATGGTGTTGTGACGGATCCACCTTATGGGAGATCCTCAAAGATTAAAGGAGGATCTATCGAGATGCTTTACAGAAGCGCACTCTGTGAGATAAATCGTATCCTGAAATACGGTCGTTTTGCGGTTATACTTGCGGATAGACCCGTGGAAGAGGTGATAACAGAGGCTGGACTCCTTCTGATCGATCGCTATTCCCTGCGCATACATCGCAGCATGATCAGATGGATCTATCTTTTAAGGAAAGACCCGGGCGATGTGTATGAGAAAGTATATATAGCCAAAATGAGAGGTTAAGAAGGAGGGATCAAGATGGGGCTTTCTGCAAGAGAGACGCTTGAGCGGCATGCAAAGGCCGCCATCGAGGGTGATATGGATACGGTGCTTAAGGACCTGACTCCGGAGATTGCAGAGAATATCGGCCCTGTTGCAGAGGCTTTGGCCAAGATAAAGCCGACATCCTTTGAGATTATGGAAGAGGTGAAGGAGGGGGATCGGTACATCTTTAAGTACCGTTACATCGGTTCAGAAGGCGATCTGAAGCTTAAGACTACCTGGGAGCTTCAGGGCGATCAGTGGAAGGTTGTTGCAGCAGAACCTTTGTAGCTGGAGAGGAGGAGTTCAGGGCTTCTTCTCCTGATTATTTTTTATCTTCTGCCCTGCGCAATCTCTCCATGATCGCCCTTCCGAGTCCAGTCTCTGGTATCGGCTCCGCATAGATCAGATCAATCTCGGCCTTATCGAGTCTGTGGAGTGATGAAAAAAGGTTTGCAGCAGCCTCACGCAGATCCCCTGATAGAGAGAGTACCTCTACCATCTCAAAGGGTGTGCTATCTGCTGGAGGCTTAAATGCAAGAAGCCCCACCTTCATACCTTCAGGTGGTGATCCAGCCTCTCCGTTTTTCAAGATCTTAAGTGGCTTTCTCAGGGAATAACGGCGTTTTTCTTTCAGGGGTGAAGATATCTTCACCTCTCCTATCACCTCTTTGATTCTCTCGATAGGGACTGCGCCGGCTCTCAACAGGGTCGGCTCTTCAGAGATATCGAGCACGGTTGACTCCAGACCAAGCGGGCACTTTCCTCCGTCTATTATCAGATCAATCTCGGGTCCTATCTGTTCCATCACATGGGAGGCTTCAGTAGGGCTGAGGTATCCGGACGGATTTGCACTTGGTGCTGCAACTGGAACCCCCGCCTCCCTGATAAGCTCCAGCGCAACAGGATGAGAAGGCATCCTTATTGCAACGGTCCTAAGTCCTGCTGTCACGATATCTGGTAAAATATCGGATTTTGGGAGAACGAGAGTGAGAGGGCCGGGCCAGAACTCTTTTATGAGTTTTTTCGCTCTATCATCGACTCTCAGGCATAAACGCTCAAGTTCCATCATATCTGCTATATGCACTATCAGTGGCTCGAAGTGGGGCCTTCTCTTCACCTCAAACACCCTTGCAATCGCCTCCGGATTGAGGGCAGAGGCCCCAAGTCCGTACACAGTCTCTGTTGGGAAGGCGACAAGTCCTCCTTCTTTTATGATAGAAGCCGCCTCTTTTATGGCCTCGCTGCTGTACTTAAGAACCCTCATTCCATCAGAACCTCTTCAAGCTTATTTAAGACCTCAGCCAGAGGTGGAACATCAAACCACTTTCTCCCTGTCAGTTCGTTTGCATATGCTCTGTAGACGAGTGAGATTGAGTTTATCAGGTCCTCTGGGAGAGGAGGGGGGCTGGATCTTACCACCTCCCTCCATTCGATCTTTCCACTCTTTTTGGCATCAGAAACCTCCTCAAACCATGTGGTCCTGCGGTAGAAGGTCCTTGCAATCTCCTTGCTCACAGGGATCCCCCTGAAGGTAAACCTTGACTCGTCGAGGGTTCCAAGTGCGTCTACAACCATGATATTTCTCTCCTCATCGAACCCAAATTCAATCTTACCATCTTCATTGAAAAGACCGATCTTACCCGTATCCTGCGTTATAATATCATTGATGAGGGAGGTTATCCTCTTCATCTCATCTGCCTCATCCTCACTCAGGCAACACATCTTCATCGCCTCATCCCAGCTTAAATATCTGTCATGAGCCTCAAGCTTTGTCGATACTTCAATAATCGGCTTCTCCAGAGCCTCTCCAGGTTCCGGCATCTCTTCAAGCCCGATATCATCCAGCTTCAATCTCCCCTCCTTCAGCCTCCTGAATACAGATGACCCTTCAGGGAGTGCGTTCCGATATATTATCTCAAGTGGTATGAGAAAGTTTCCTTTAGCCCTCTCGTAGACGGAGTAATCATACCTTCCACCCCTGATCCTGGGCCTTATCACCCTGAGTAATCTGAACTCAATCGTATCGGAAGGGCCTTCAAGCTCACCCATTTTCACCGCTTTTTCATCTTCTACCACCCCTAAGTAATGTGTTCTCACACCAAGCTCCTCAAGCCTCTCGAAAAAATAGGCGGTGGCGATGCATGTTGATGCTCCTTTACTCTTTATCTGATCTGGCATCTCTCCCCAGTCAAATACTGAGTACCTGTCAGAGAATAGAAAGCGTGCTCGCCCGCTTCCATCTTCTGTAGCTTCTCTCAAGATAATCAGATCTTTCACACTTCCCATCTGATATCCTCCCGCTGTAAGGCTGAGGGCGATAAGCCTCTGCCCATATCAAAGGTGAATTGTGCACGCAGATATATATTCTCAATCCTTCAACCCACATGAAAGATCAATAGAAAAGGTAATTTTCCGTCCAAATTCAATCATAACCCTTATAAGCTGAGCAAAGATAACCATATGTGGAGATGGAGGGTGGAGGTACCCAAACCTCATACTGTCCATATTGCCGGGAATAAAAGGGATAATCTTTACAAAAATGAGGAAGGAGGTGAGATGAGATGAGAAGGAACACACTTGGGTTGTTAATGGTTGCAATCGTTTCAATCGGTATATTCGCACTGCCAAGCACAGCAGCGCTCTTCTCAGGTCAGCACTCATGGTATAACCTGAGTGACTCCGGGAGCCAGGTACCCTGCGATAAGTGCCACGGTGACATCAATGCAGAGATGATCGATGATAATAATGGTGTGCACAGGGGTCTGAATGGGTCAGCGGGTACAGACACATGCCTCTGCCACAGGGTCACAGGGACCGGAGTTGCATCAGGTGATGGCACGGGCGCAACCGCGGGTACAACATCCCATGCTGCAGAGACGATCGCATGCATGCTCTGCCATGAAAATAACACACGGACAGGCGGGACATATCCATTTGCAGGTGGATTCAGCACAACAGCGGTCTACCAGGGAACAGGTGCAACGACCCAGTACAACTATTCCTGGGGCGATGGCACCGGTGGTGAGCATGCTGCACACAACGCCTTCATCCAGCAGGCAATCAAGGATGACCTGATGGAGGATTCAAACGAGGCCTGTATCGGATGCCACACAAGGGTCGGTGTCAACATCTCGTGGACAAAGAACACGGTGCTTGAGTTCAATGCTACAGAGGATGAGACTGGAGGCTGGACAGTTACAGACTTCCATGCCACCGGTAACAACACGACCAGCTCCAGTTACATGAACAACTGGACGAACAGCTACTGAAGTTGATGGGAGTAATGGCTTTTATTTATCTCCCATTTTGTATCATTTATTTTTCGCAAATGCTAAATGTGTGGAGGAGATTATGAGAATGAGGTATGGTTATGGAGTACACAACAAAGGAGATATGTTACTTCCTTACCCCGGGTGAAGGAAACACAGATAAGGCGATCGAGCTTGCAAAGAGGCGGTGTGAAGAGCTGGGAATAAAGCATGTCGTTGTTGCATCTTTTACAGGAAATACCGGTTTGAAGGTCCAGGATGCGATAAAAGATGCAGATATCGTGATGGTGGGGGCCCATTATGGGTTCAGGAGCGGTGATGAGGGGAGAAAGCTTGATGAGATCTGGAAGAAGAACGCAAAGCTTCTTGAGGAGCGTGGTGGAAAGGCACTTCGTGCAACACATGCTCTGAGCGGGATTGAACGATCTGTGGCAGATAAGTATGGTGGGGTCTATCCACATCTTCTGATTGCAGACACTCTGAGACTGTTCTCCCAGGGTATCAAGGTCGGGATTGAGATTGTAGTGATGGCAGCTGATGCAGGTCTCATTCCCATTGGCGAAGAGGTTCTAACGATCGGGGGTACACGGACCGGGGCTGATACAGTTATGGTCGTCAGGTCTGCAGGGATGAAGAACTTCTTTGAGCTTGAGGTGAAGGAGATCGTCTGTATGCCAAGATGAAACTTGCTGAATTCAGGCTGATGAGTGTGGGCATATGTCAGATGAGCCTGTAAAGGAATCTATCTGTGATAAATGTGGTAAGGCGGTATCGCTGGTTTATGAGCTTCGGGGTCTGAGACTATGTGAGGACTGCTATATGGATGAGCTTGCCTGTGATCAGCCAAAACAATGCAGGATGAAGAGGAGGTGAGAAGGTGGATGATGAGCTTGAAGAGATAAAGAGGAGGAAGCTTGAGCGGATGATGGAAGAGCTTACAGAGAGGGAGGAGGTTATATCTTCACCGATTACACTCACAGATTCAAGTTTTGATGGGGTGATTGCAAAGTACCCACTTGTTGTGATAGACTGCTGGGCTACATGGTGCGCTCCCTGCAGAATGATCGCGCCCACGATCGATGCGATGGCAAAAGATTATGCAGGCAGGATCGTTTTCGGGAAGCTTAATGTCGATGAGAACCCGATTATATCGAGAAGATACCGGATAATGTCCATACCTACACTTTTAATCTTCAAGGATGGAAGGCTTGTGGATCAGATCGTGGGGGCTGTCCCGAGAGAGATCATCGAGCAGACTCTGAGGAGATACATGTGAAGCTTATAACGATTTACGACAATAACCTTTCTGATCTGCGTCTCAGGAGTGGGTGGGGCTTTTCATGCTTTCTTGAGCATGGAGGAGAGCGAATACTCTTTGATACAGGTGGTGATGCCCCGACACTCCTTCACAATATGAGGATACTCGGGATTGATCCTGAGTGTATCGATCTCGTCATCCTTTCTCATGCCCACCATGATCATACAGGGGGTATTTCTGCCGTTTTAAGGAGTGGAATAAGGCTTTTTATCCCTGCATCTTTTCCTGAGAGCTTTAAAGCGGGTGTAAGATCGAGAGGAGCGAAGATCGTGGAGGTGAGAGAGGGCTGTAAGATAGGTGAAGGACTTTATACGACGGGTGAGCTCGGAGAAGGGATAAAAGAACAGGCACTTCTCGGGATGAGTAAAGAGGGTATTGTTGTGATAACAGGTTGTGCTCACCCTGGAATTGTCAACATTCTCAAATATGTGAGGCGGGAGTTCGATGAGAGGATCTACCTCGTTCTTGGGGGCTTCCATCTTGGCAACCGGGATGTATCGCGTGAGTTCTGGGAGCTTGGGGTCGTGAAAGTTGCACCATGCCACTGCACCGGAGATGTCGCAACCGCATATCTCAGGGAGAGATACAGGGGTAATTTCATCTCCAATGGGGCCGGAAGTGTGATTGAGATATGAAGTGTGGGATATGCCCGGATAAGAGGTGTTATGAGGGGAAGAACTGTACGAAGCTCGGTATTTCGCAGATAAAAGAGGTAATAGACCAGTTTGATGAGAGGATCCTCCAGGTTTCGGCAGAAGTTGAGAGAAATGGTTATATGAGGCTCACACGCCTTGAAGAGCTGATTGAGTTCGGTAAAAGAATGGGATTCAGGAGGCTTGGGGTTGCGTTCTGTATCGGGCTCTCCGATGAGATGAAGGCTTTGCATGAGGTTCTATCAGGTGAGTTTGAGGTTGAATCAGTCTGCTGCAAGGTCTGCGGGATTGAAAAGAGCGATTTTGGGCTTGCTAAGATGAAGGAGGGGTGGTATGAGGCGATGTGCAACCCTGTGGGGCAGGCGTTACTTCTTAATGAGAAGGAGACGGAGCTTAACATTATCTTCGGATTATGCCTCGGGCACGATGTGATATTCACGAAGTACTCCAAGGCTCCTGTCACAACCCTTGTTGTGAAGGATCGTGTCCTTGCACACAACCCGCTTGGTGCACTCTACTCCGGTTACTGGCAAAAAAGGATCAGGACCCACTCCCCTTTTCCAGAGTAAAAAATAGGATGCTGAAATTAAAGCATCCATTTTATGGGAAGAGTGTTACGTATCGCTCTACGCTGTAGGATGGCGGTGTGATAAGATCCTTTATCACAGCAGCACCGTGCTCTGGCTTGATCTCGATACGAACTGGCTCTCTGGTCGGGAAGTCGAGTCCAAGTGCAGTCGTGTTGAAGCAGAGTATCACAAGATCCCCTGCGTTTATGACCGTCGTTGTATCGGTTGATGGATCAAGCGAGTTGTCATCATCTCTCAGCTCGGTCACAATGTAGTGTGACGCATCCATGCCATCACCGCTCTTATGGTACGTGATCTTGTCGACCCTTGTTGTCTCATTCTGCATCGCAACCACCATCTGGGATAGATCGATCGAACCCGATCCTGCCATTGGCTTTATCGTGACATTGACAAAGTCAAAGTCATTCTCAGTAGCACTTGACCTGTGTCCGACGATCCCGACGATCTCGATGTTCGATGAGACTTCCTGTATCGTCTGCTGCCCGGTCTCCTGTGACTTCTGCTGCAGGACGCCTGATGTCTGGATGAGCACCGCTGCTGCAACTGCTGCAACAAGTACCATCGCGATGAAGATGATGAGCGTCCCGATACCGGCCTGTGCCACCTCATCCTTTAGAAGCGATCTTCTCTTACATCCCCTCATCATATTTATCACCCCCTTATTTTCCTTGTTTGGTATTACTGAGCTTATGGGAAGAGCACAACATTTCTCTCAACCGAGTAGGATGGCGGTGTGATAAGATCCTTTATCACAGCAGCACCATGCTCTGGCTTGATCTCGATACGGACCGGCTCTCTGGTCGGGAAGTCCATCTCCGTGCCGGGTTTCAGCACGATATTTATGAGATCTCCTGCGTTTATCACCGTTGTTGTGGTGGTACTTGCATTCAGTGAATCATCGTCATCCCTCAGCTCAACAACATAGAACTGAGTTGATGTCTGCGACGCTGCCTGGGTATCCGGGATGTACTTAATGCTCTCGATCCGTTTTGTCTCATTCTGGATTGCGATCACCATCTGGTATAGGTCGATTGGACCTGATCCTGCCATCGGTTTCACTGTGATATTGATCGTCTCAAAGTCATTCGCGGTAGCGGATACCCTGTGTCCGACGATCCCGACGATCTCGATGTTCGATGAGACTTCCTGTATCGTCTGCTGCCCGGTCTCCTGTGCTTTCTGCTGCAGGACGCCTGATGTCTGGATGAGCACCGCTGCTGCAACTGCTGCAACAAGTACCATCGCGATGAAGATGATGAGCGTCCCGATACCGGCCTGTGCCCTCTCGTCTTTTATGAAAGTTATCTTTCGTATGTACTGCATAATAATTTCACCCCCTTTGAATATAATGTTCAAGTTCACTTTAATAATGTGTATATTAACGTATATAAAGCTTATGGTTGGAATTATCAAACAGTAAACAGAAGGCATAAATACGTCCGGGTATAAAAATGGGATGAGGGGCAACAAATGATTGAAGGGATACTCGTTCACGCGCTCGTATGTCTCGAGGTTGTGCTTGTATCACATTTGCTTGCAATGAAGATGTTCACAAAGTACAATCATACCGATGAGCGGTATCTTATATCAATCAGCTTCGGGCTCTTCTGGTTTCTTCTCGGGCTATCATATCTATGCATAGGTCTTTACCTCATAATTGCAGCTTACCATGGCACAAGCCAGATCTCATCAACACTCCTGTACTGGGGCTTCTCTTCACTCGCACTCATAACTGCACCCCTTGCATTCTTCATAATACAGATACTGATCGGAGATAAAAGGGTCAGCCTCGCTGCCTCCTGTTCTTTTATGATGGTTGGATTGATCTTCATCTTTCTGCTATTCAGGTATGGGGTTGATGTGGCCGATATTGGTTCCTGGTCTGTAGATTTCAAGATGCACACCCTCCTCCTCCTGATATTCATATATGGCAGCTACATCCCTGCGATCGCGATGATAATGGCACTGATTCCGTTTGTTGCCCTCAAGACAATATCGAACCTGAGAAAGTATAAGATCACGATGTCCCTTATCTCACTATCGCTCGCTTATGACTTTACATTGCTTGGAGTGATGAATATCGGGGATTTTGAGCGGTTGCTCTTTGACGTGATGATTCTCATCGGTGCGCTTATTGCGTATCTCGGTTATTTCCCACCTGATGGGATTGTTGAGTGGCTCAGGGGTCCTGACACTCTCGTTGAGCCTGTGGACTTCGGGAAATGGGATGATGATATATGACGGATGGGATTGATCCTGAGTGGGAACTTGAAGTCGCGGAGTTTTACAGGTCACTCGGGATCACCCAGGGACCGGGTGACGTCCAGTATCGTCTGATTGCACTTGTTCTTGCAAAAAACGGTGTCGGTCGTCTGACCCGGTTCTCAGAGATCCGGGAGTATACGGACCGGGTCACAGATAAGGGTAACATCGGCAGCAAGATGAAGACGGTCTTCCAGCTACAGGGACTTGTCAAGCGGATTGGGAGGGGAGAGTACGTACTCACTGAGAAGGGTGCGATCGCTGCTGAGTTCATAAAGAAGACCTCGAAGTACTATAGCGAGGTGAAGCTGACTCAGAAGATCATTGAGAGGTTCCCTTAACTCTCCAATTCACTCAGATAGGGGATGAGGCTCCTCATGCGATCTTACCGGGAGATCAGATCCCTGTATGATGAGTTTCTTTGATACATGCTTTGCACGATTCAGGACGAGCTCTTTTCCTCGAAAAGTCAACGCGAAGAGCGGGATCTTAACACCGATCTGAACGAGCGCGTGTTTTCCTGCAAACTCACGAATGGTCTCTGATGCACATGCGGTTATCACATCCACGTGCGCCACCATCTCCTCAACCTCCTCTCTATTCAAACCGGTTGTATGAACCGCGAATATCACAACGTGTACTCCGGTATCCCTCTCAATTTCTCGTATCCGCTTTGCATCCCCGGCATCAATCACAGAGACCCCGATCTTCCTGTAGCCAAGCTCAATCGCACGTCTCACACCTTCAACCTGATCTATTTTTGCTGTCGCAGGATCAAGTACAAGAGCACCCCGTGCCTCAAGCTCATCAATGACCTTCTTTATCGGTGAAGCTCTGATAACCCCCGGGATCTGACCTGCAATCCCTTCTATGAGCTCAGGGTCAGGAACGATAACCGTTCCAGCACAGTCAGAGACCTCGACCGCAACATCGAGGAGGCCATCCTCACATCCATTCATCATAATCTCGGATACGCCGAAGTCAACCTCAGGGAGCAGCTCAAAAGATCTTCGCTCGGTGAAAAGCCCTCTTTTATCGATCATAATGCGCTGGACACGGTCATGAATAAATTCTTTCGTGAACTCCTCAAGTCCGAAATAATCCCTCCAGAGAGGACAGGATTTAACAATCGGTTCTCCGACCTCGATGACCTTTCCGTTCTTTATGACAACCCTCGTCTTACCCGCGAGCTCTATCACATGGATATTATCACTTTCATCCAACCTGACCACCGTCAGAGATTGGATCTCAATCTATTTAATGCCAACCGCCTCCTCGACCTTGGCTGCAATCTCCTCAAATACCCTTCCCGCCTCAGATTGCTCATCAAGCACGACTGGAACCCCATTATCAGAGGATTCAACCACACCTTTCTCGATCGGGATTGAGCCCAGGAATGGTACCCCCATATCAAGCGCAGCTCTCTTTCCACCCCCAACCTTGAAGATATCAGTCCTCTCCCGGCATTTTGGACAGATAAAACCGCTCATATTCTCAATTATACCAATAACTGGCATCTGAAGTGTGTTTGCAAATGTGACAGCCTTTCTTGAATCAAGAAGAGCCACATCCTGAGGTGTTGTTACGATTATCGCCCCGTCTATCTCCTGTATCAGTTGCGCGATACTCAGGGGCTCATCTCCGGTTCCCGGGGGGAGGTCCACGATGAGATAGTCAAGCTTTCCCCATTCAACATCAGCGAGAAACTGCCTTATCGCACCCATCTTCACGGGCCCTCTCCAGATCACGGCAGCATCTTTTGAGGATAGCAGAAAAGCCATTGACATCAGCTTTATCCTGGGGGGCACACTCACAGGTCTTATCTTCCCATCTCCTATCTCAGGCATCATATCCTCGGCACCGAGCATCTTCGGGATGTTAGGTCCATGGATATCTGCATCGAGTATCCCTACTTCTTTTCCTCGTTTTGCAAGTGCCATCGCAAGGTTCACTGTAACAGTAGTCTTACCAACACCGCCTTTTCCACTCATAACCACGATTTTATGCTTTATATCTTTCATCCGTTCCTTAACAGCTTTCATCTGCTCTTCAATAATCTTTGCACGATCATCTGCCACAAATCCACCTCCAGCTACCGATCCTCCGTGAATGATAAAGATAAATCTTCCCCTTTTCTCTGAAGATCATGTTAGTTCATGCTGGTTATTTAGCAAACTTTATATAGTATAAAGTAGGCAAAATCTTTCCTGCACAAAATATTTATCCACCCCTAAGAAAAATGTCCGTGCGGGCCATCACTTGAGGGAGCGGTTGAGATGCACAAAGAAGAGCTGATACAACTCCATATGTTTCTGGTGCAGCTTAAGGACTACTTCGAGAAGCAAGGTATGACCGACTCTTTCAATAAGTATAAAGAGCTTAATATAAGCCCTCTACAGATACATCGAAGCAAAGCCGACCATAAGCGCGCTATTTTTACCCTGAGCAATGAGATTGCATCGTTGGTTGCCAGCGATGAGTTTTCAGGGATAGCTCGAACGGCCGCGCGGATGGAACGGCTTGCAAAGATAGACTCGAAGTAGAACTTCACTTCCATATTTTTTCCATTTTTTTTTACAGCGAGCCTTCATGCTCTGGTTTTTCGTCCGCCATTATTTTCCATTTATCCAGTCTATCCATGACCCGGGAACTCCTGATCTTCATCGATCAAAAACTTTAATATCTGGGGTGATAGATTGAGGTGTGGGGTGGGCCCGTAGCTTAGTCTGGTTAGAGCGCCCGGCTCATAACCGGGCGGTCATGCGTTCAAATCGCATCGGGCCCATATTCATCCCTTCATGGCCCGTGCAATGAGGTACATCCTTCTTGATTCAACCCTGACCTTCCTGAATCCTGTATATGCAAGCCCATCCTCGATTTCATTCTGCCCAAATAGCATGCTCCATCCATCGCATCTCACAAACTCCCGTTCCAATGGGTGTTTCTTCAATATCTCTTCTCTTACTACCTGATCATTGATTTCTCTGCTATTCCTATCTCCATCCACGAGAATAAGCCATCCTTTGTCTTTTAATACCCTGTGGATATCAGAAAAGGCATCTTCTAACCCATCCAGGTATCTTATCACGTTGATACATACCACAAGATCGAACGTCGAGTCTTTAAATGGGATCCTCTCCATATCTCCGACTAAAAAGATAAGACGCGAGTTTCCATGTAGCACCGCGCGTTTTTTTGCAACCCTCACCATCTCATCGGAGATATCAATCCCGACGATCTTAACCCCTGGAGATTTTGATCTTATCGCAAATGCTGTAAGGCCACTTCCACACCCAAGATCCAGAATCGATCCTTCTCTTATAAGAGAACACTCTCTTACTATCTCTTCTCGAATTGATGAAAGGATGGGATGTTTTTTGATCTCATTATCATAACTGCCAGCCCTTTCTGAGTAAAACGCCCGTACCAATGCTTTTCTATGAGACGCTTCCATACTACAAACTCCCCTTCTCCCTTTAAATCGATATGTATTTAACCCCCGGGGAGGAGGTTGAATTGAAGAATGATGTATCTTAAGATGTATGAGATCGGCGGTGAGAAGCTCCTTGCTGTCTGCGATAAGTGGCTTATCGGAAAGTCATTTGAGGAGGGGGAGTATATACTTCACGTATCAGAGCAGTTTTACAAAGGGGAGATCGCGACAGAGGAGGAGGTTAGATCTGCACTGATGGATGCGACAAATATAAATCTTGTCGGCGAGAAGGCTGTGAGATGTGCAATCGATGCCGGCATCCTGCGTGAGGAGGGTATCATATGGATAGGTGGCGTGCCACATGCCCAGATTTTTGTTATATGACCTCAAGATACGCTGAGGCAGGAAAAGCCTCCATGATAGATATTAATATTTCTTTTCGGTGGATGATGTTGTACACCCTCTTCAGGATATATTCCCCTTCATCAAGTCCGAATATCTGAATAACCCTCCCCGTAGCTCTTTCCTTTCCAATTGCAACAAGCTCTCTCCGAAACTCAAGTCCATGTATCTTCATGATCTTTCCTATCGGGATATCGGCTCTGAGAAGATCCTCCCTGAACTCATCTGTCAGGCGGGATAGTGGTGCAAGTGAGATGGCATAAAGAAGCGGACGATCGGTTGTTCCATCCTTGAGTATAACCTCTCTGTAGTTGACAGAATCTCCCAGAGCAACCCCGAGCCTCAGGGCGATATCTTCATTTGCCATGATGATCTTCTGGGTAAGTGTCTCAACCACGACCGGATGGCCTGTGTATATCTCAAGAAGGAGCGTCATTGAGCCGTCTGTCAGAAGCATGAGCTTCTGCAGAAACGGCAATCTCTCCAAGAGCTCAGACCCTTCAACGTCTATCATTAATGTCCTCCTCTTAACATCATTAGAACGATGCTGACACCGAGCGGGATCGTAAGGTTATCATCAACAACGTCATTTGAAACCGCCTCAATCAGCATACCTGTAAGTGCGCCGATTAGCGCGTATACAGGTTCAAGGAGAATGAGAAGCCCGATAAATGAGGCAAAAAGGAATGCAAGAGATCCTTCAAGGCTCTTTTTCCCAAGAAAACGATGCCGCCCCCACTTAAAACCAGCGAGGGTTGCAAAACCATCTCCCAATGCGAGAACAAGGATCGCGGATGCGATGAGAAGAGAATCCCTGATAAGAAGGAGGAGGATGAGGATACCTGAAAGAAAGAGAATAGCTCCCCTACCGGGGATTGTTGCCATTGCACTCTCCCGTTCACATGCTTCAAGTATCGTATAAATGAGTGGGACCCTGATGCCCCTTTTAGCGAGGAGTGAGAACAAAAGTGCTGAGATAAGCGAGATAGAAGATAAGATGATCAGAAGGTCCCGGGAAAGAACCAGAACAAGATAAGCGATGAGAACTCCGAGGAGTATATGAATAGATTTCCGCCTTAACTCTCGTATCAACACTCGCTGCTCATCTTCCCGGGCCGGTTTAAGCATTCTCATAGATTTCAGCGTCAACAACGGCGTGGAGAACCCCCGGCGCGTACTTCTTCACCTTCCTCACCTGCTTGATCTCACATACCCTTCCCAAAGATTTGCAGAGATCCATAATCCTCATAACAGGTCTCTCCGGGTAAAGCCTGGCTGGAACACTCTCATGATAGTGGAGGATCCCTCCCTCTTCCTTCAGGGCCCTTATCCCCTGCTCAAGGTATTGATAGGCATCAAGATATCCCATTATGACCCTATCAAACGCGCCTTCAGGTGACAGCCTGGCACAATCCCCAAGAAGTGGCTGGATTATATCCTCAACGTGGTTAAGACGGATGTTTTCAACCAGATATCCGAAAGAGATCGGGTTGAGCTCGATTGCAAGAATCCTTCTGGGCCTCGCATGTTTTGCCATCGGAATCGAAAAGTAACCTATGCCAGCAAACATGTCGAGAACGTCCTCGTCACCACCAAGCTTTGAGATTCTGACTCGTTCTGTGAGGTTTCCTGGTGAAAATATAACTTTTGATGGGTCGAGCTTGAAAATACACCCGTTTTCACGGTGAAAAGTCTCCCCCACCTCCCCTGCAATCACCCTGATATCAGGCTCTCTTAACCTTCCATGAACACCACAATCGATTGCAACTCCCTTCACCCAGGGATAGAGGGTAAGAAAAGCATCCCCTATCTCGCTCCAGTGTTCTTCAAGCACATTATCGATCCTGACAAGGAGCACATCACCGATAACCTGCCATCTTCTCGGCAGAGCATCGAGCTCCTCTCTTGACAGAATACCTTCAAGCATCTCTCTAAGGCGCAAATACCCTCTTGGCATGGGGATGAAAAGAAGCTAAAAAATGGGAAATAAAAAGAGATGGGACTTTACTCTACTCCTCCTCCTCGTCCCAGGGCCCATAATCTGAGCCAAGACCGTTTCCAGCCTCGTAGTTACTATCGATGATCTTCTTCCTTCTCTCAACCTCCTCCTCACTGCACGGCTCCCAGCAGACCTCAGCGATCCCTTCTCTCATCTCAAAGTACCGCTGGCACGCGTGTGAGCAGAAGTAATGGGGCCCGTCATCCGCTTCGGTCACGTACGGCTCCCACGGGATATCCATCGCACCTTCAATCTCCTTACCATCGGGTGTATACATACAGACTTCACACTTTACCATCAGATACCTCCTGAACGTTGATTAGAAAAGATGAGTTACCATATACTATATAAAACCTCCGATTCGAGACTATCCCCAGATCCCGCCCCTATTTATTTCGATAGCTATATATATCACCTTTATCTAATCCCACTTACTCAATACCCAATCAGGGAAATGGAGGATTGATCATGAAGCATGGAAGAAGGTTAATTATGGCAATCTTGCTATTTGCATCGCTTGGAGCAGCTTTGACTGGAGTTGCTGCAGCTCAGGAGGGCGCATCGCCGACAGCATCGGTTGGTGGCATGGCCGCGCTCGGTGCAGGACTTGCCATCGGTATTGCAGGGCTCGGGTCAGGCATTGGAGTTGGAACGAGTGGCGCTGCAGCGGTCGGTGCATCTGCTGAGAAGCCTGAGATGTTTGGTAAGGCAATCATATTCGTTGCACTTGCAGAGGCGGTTGCCATATATGGACTGCTGATAGCATTCCTGCTCTATACAAAGGTGCCTTAGTGTGGAGATCAGAAACCCTACCTGGGCAGAGGTCTGTGTGAAAGCATCACCTTTTGCCCTTCTCATCTCTTTTTCTGTCTTCGGCGCCATGATTCTTGGATACATAATCGGAACCCCCCTGGGAGAGGTTGGAAGGATCATACTCTCGGCGGTCTTTACGACTGCCGGGCTGGTAGCTGGAATCCTGGGAAGCCTTCAGATCATATCAAGAATCTATGGGGTGTGATAGATGTCTGTTTCAGAGTATGCCTACATCAACGCAAAGGTTCGTGTGAAGAAGGGGGAACTCCTCGATTTGAAGCGGATACGCTCGCTGATGGAAGCATCTACAACAAGAGAGATGGTATCTCTCCTGATGGATACGACATATAGAGAGGAGCTCTCTGGCTTACCCCCTGATGCGACGATAGTGGAGATCGAGCGGGCGATGCTTGAGAACATGGTGAGGACGTTTATGAGCATCACGATCTCTCTCGGGACAGAAGCAGGGCGGATGTTATGTATGGAGCTTCTACGGAGGTTTGAAGTCCTCAACCTCAAGAACGTCCTCCGGGCAAAGCTTGCAGGAATGAGTGAAGAGGAGCTTGTCCTGTTTCCTGTTGAGTCGCTCTTCAAGCGCAGGCTCAGCAGGCTGATCGATCTTGCGAGTATCGAAGAGATGATCCCGCTTCTTGAGGGAACGGTCTATAAAGAGATCCTTGAGGCAAACCTCCCGGCCTTCAGAGATACCGGGAAGCTATTCATCCTCGAGTCAGCCCTTGATGCAGAGCTTTTCAGGAGCATATGGATGCGGGCAAAGAAGCTTGGAGGGAATGATGGCGTTATCGCGATGAAGATGCTTGGCGCAAAGTTCGACATGCTGAATATAATGACGGTGCTGAGGGGCAAAGTGGACAGGATCGATCTGAGCCAGCTTAGGGAGTATATCCTGCCCTACGGGAGGATAAACCCTGATCTTATGAGGGATGCGATGATGGCAGATGATGTGAAGTCCACCCTGCAGGTGCTATCTGCAACCCCCTACGGTCCCCTTCTTACAGGCGCGGTGGCAGAGTATGATGAAACAGGGCGTCTTTCGGTCTTCGAGATGGCGCTGGAGCGTGAGATCCTGGATGAGGCAAGAAGCCTGATGATGGGTTATCCCTTCCAGATCGGGACTATCTTAGGGTTTTTCGAGCTGAAAGAATCAGAAGTAAAGAACCTGCGTGCAATAGCAGTATGCAAGGAGAACAATCTTCCGGCAGAGGAGATCAGGAGATTTATTATATAAAAATTTTAGGTGGAATTATCCACCTCATGCAATTTTCTTACCAGCATCAGGTCCAACGGAGATATCGTAGATTTCCTTCGCCTTTATCGTGCCAACTGCCTTGATATCCAGCTTGAGTGCATCTTTCACCTGCTTTGCAACCTTCTCAAAGAGATCTCCGGAGGTCTGAAAACCCTGGAACTCCCCCTTCACCTGGTAGCCATTCATCCCTTTCCAGGCTGTCACAGATGCTTTCTTCGTTGCCTCAAGGTTCTCTTTCGTCTTTCCAAGAAAAACATCTGCAAAGACGATCGTCTCATCGTCTATCGCTGAGAACGTCCCGATAGGTACGCAGTTCACCATCCCATCCGCATCGACCGTTGCCAGCGTCCTTGAGGCCCCTGGATCACCAATCATATCCTTGACCTCTTTCGGCATCTTTACCATAAGATCACCCCACCCTCAAGATCACACCTTTCATAGATAAACTTATCTCTCAACCAGTCCTGGGTTGAAACCTCCCTTCACATTCGCCTCCATGAGCTTCCCTGTAACCTCCCAGACCTCCTCTGCATCTCTGCATCTAACTGTATCAAGCCCGTATATGATCGAGTCACTTTTCAGCTCCTCATCACTCCTGGGAGATCCCACCGGAATTGACTTATCGATCGGGATCGCCATCTGGTTCTTTGTATAGATGACAAGCCCCTTCTCACGATCGTACATGTACCTGCGCCTTGCATCAAACATCAACCCGTCCTCATCGAGCCGCATCGCAGAGCCGTGAACTGTGATGCCCCTGATCGCCGTTCTTGCAGGGTCAAATAGCTCTGTCTCAATAAGCTCCTTTGTATATAGCTCAAGATCCCGCTCTCTCACCTCCATGAGCTCTCTTCCGGAGTATGATATCGTATCGACACCACGGTAGCGTATGTGATACATCCTTCCCCTGAATACCGGGGTTACGGGTGAATGGTATACCGAGTCTGTAAACTGGACATAGCGTATTCTGTCACCTCCCCTGGCCCCGGGGGTTGGCTCAATTAGCTCTCTTATTGGATCTGCCGGCTCTTTGAGTTCATCGAGTGGCGGGTGCACCGAGGTGTACCGCTCCCCCGGGTTTCTGTGTCCAAGAAGCAGGATGAGATCCTCATCCGGTATCTCTCGAAGCTCTCTGAACTTTGTATTTTTATCCAGGATCGTGCGCCTTCGCTCTGCAACCCTGTCAGCACCTGGATAAATATTGAGTTTCTCTGCCATCCATCTCACCTCCCTGGCTTTATCGGATCACGATCTCCCTCCGGCATAAACTCGTGCTGCGTGCCGCGTGCAATCTCGGCACGGACGTGCTTGAAGTCAAACGGAAGCTTTGAGTCTGAGAATGCAACCTTGACGACAGGGCTGAGACACCACGCATCCTTGCGGGCTGCATGTGCGGCAACAGAGTAAGAGGCGCTTGTGGTCATAACAATCGCATTCGTCGAATCACTTGAGATGTTCGGCCCCCTGAGCTCTGGTAAAAGCCCCTCATCAGGTACCATCGAGGCTGCGTATGCGAGGTTGAGGTGATCAACAGAATCCTGTGATCCGAATGACCCCCTGCCCCATGCCTCTTTCATGAGGTAGCCACCTACATAGTGATACCCGATCATACCTGCAAGCGAGTGTCCTGTTGCAAATGATGGCCCCATCCCCCCGAGTATCGAGAGGACGAACATCCGGATCGCACCTCCCCAGTGGTGCTCGAGAAGAAGCGGGTACCGGTTATACTCCTCAAGCACGTGGAAGCATGCTTCATGGCAGACATCCCTGATCACATCAAAAGATGGCTTTGCGCGGGCAAATCCCCCATATCTTTCAATGATCCAGTCTGCAACGTGCTTCGCAAACTCATCCAGGACGTTGTTCGTGAATATAACGGCCCCGGCGTTAACTCCACCAATCCCCCCGATCACATATCCATTTACCCAGAGGTTGAGGTACAGGAAGTTTGAGAGCGCCATCGACTCGAGGAAGTATCTCAGAGGATCACCTGTTGCAGCATCTGCCTGGCAGAAGTCACCGACGTATGCATACGGGATCCCGCCAGGCTCACCTCTCCCCCTTGGTCCTCTTCGTGGATACGTCGGGGTTCCGAGTGTCACATACTGCATGTGCTTTGAGGTGAGTGAGAAGTCTGCAAGTACAGATCCACCCCCAAGCGCGTAGGCGGTTATAAAAGCGAGTGTGCACTGATTTGCAGCCCACCGGTGCGTTATCCCACCATCTGCATTTCTAACAGCGATTGTTGGGACCCTCACAACCTGGTAAAGTGATGAACCAACCCCCTCTTTCAGCGCGTCTGCCTGATCCTCTGGATATTCCATGTTTATATCGATTAAGTACTGCTTATCGATGTGATCTGTGAGATCTTCATTGCCTGTTGTGATCTTGACGTAACCATCCCTGGTCATTGCAGGGTTGATCTCTGCCATGTGCTCCTGTGCGACCGCCCCGCCCACGATCGTGTGATTTGCAACCTCAAGATACCTGTTTATCGTCTCAGGGGTGACGGTCGCACCGATTCTCACCTCAAGCATCCTGTGCGCCATGTCAAGGCCAGATATTGCGGTCCGCTTTATATCATCCCCCATCTGCTGTATCGCGGCGTTGTTGATCTGGTGAAGATCCTCAGCATCGCAGAGGATGTCGGTCCCTGATATATAATATGGTTCGATGAATCGCTGCCCGAGAGGAACTCCCATGTCATCCCGATCCCCCTGATAACCGGTGACCCCCCTCTTTTTCACAAGATCCCTCGCAATCTCCACGTATTCTCGCTTGCGCCGTGACTGCCGCCAGCCCCCAAACTCATAGAAGGACGTGTGCTTTGATTCGGCATCTTCCTCCCCGAAAATCTCCTTTATGATATCGATCGACTTCTTCTCCATAAATTACCCCCCATACTCATTTGCAGCCTCTGCGATCCTTGAAAGCGGATCTTTAAAGACCGGAAGAACCTCCCTGAGCTTGAACATATTCTTTGAGGTGACCTCTGGCATGTACATCTGGGTTCCGGCATCAAGACACATCGCAGCAGCAGCACACGGGATCACAAATCCCTTAGAGCCCTTCGTTACAACATGCTCCCCGGAGAAGATCCCAACCTCACCACCACCGTATGAGTTGTGCGTGAGCCACTCAAAGAGTGTCGCGGTTCCAAGTGCCCTCCCGAAGTCAACCCCTGGCAGTGATGTTGCCATTGCAAGAAGGTCGCTGTAGAACTGCATCGCGGATGGCGCTCCCTGAGCACTTCTTGAAGCACCCGCGTTCTGGATCGTTGCAGCAAGAAGGCCTGCTGATGCGTATGCGTTCCACAGTGAGGCATCGACCGGTGTGTAGATCTCATAGCCTGATGGAAGCCTCCTCTCAACCTTTATCACACCATCATTAAGTGCACGGTGGACGACATCCTCGATGATGTCAATGACCGTTCCCTTACCGTGATCCCTCACAAGCTCATATACCATGTTTTCAGCGTTAAAACCCTGATAAGCCATGCCTAAGAGGTGAAACCGTCTGTATGGCCCCATGGCTGCGCCGGACTCAAATGCCGCCGCATGTTCAAGGATCGAACTCAGGGCAACCGCGTCAAACGTCCGTCTACCGGTAAGTGCGACGATTGTGTTGACAGAGAGTGTCCTGTACCCAACCGCTGCACCCTCAACCTTCGTGGGGAAGGAGATGAGCGTTGATACCGCCCCACCTGAAGGGTCAATGGTCTGGGGGTATCTTCCAAGAAGTGCCGCCTTGATCATATCAACCCCATCAAATATCCCGAGATCGAACTCCTCGATGATCGCATATGCCAGGGCTGTTGCTGGTAGAAGATGGGCCTGGGTGTATCCGGTCCCGGTTGCAACCACGATGGAGGGTATCTGGACGATGAGCAATGAATCGAGGATCTCAACCCTTGTGTCATCATCATCAGAGACCCTGAGCATCTCATGTACCCGATCTGCGATCGAGTTTATGTGTTCCATGATTGGTAGATCAACCTCCCTCCCCAGGATCCTGCATTCTGCCCCGATTGCCATCGTATTCCCGACACTACCCTTCTTGAGCGAGTTCTCAAGCTTGTTTATATCTATAACAGCGGTCCGCTTCAATGTATGAAGGATCTCCCTCATCGCACGGTTTCTGTACGGACTTAAACTCTCTAAGGGGACACGCTCTGCAAGAGGCTCTCCCCGGTCATTGAAAATTGTAACCCTCTCTCCCTTATCCATAAGGAATATCTGTGACATTTCTCCCCTTAAAGCTTTCGGATCGCATCGGCGTTTCTGCCTCTTCACCGATCGAAAGGTACTTCTCCTCTCTGGATGAGGATTGTAGATGATGGTAGGGGATGAAACTGAGTATCTGCACCGGATCATTGAGACGGTAAGTGCAGATTATCTTGAGGTCAGGCTTCAGAAGAGCTCAGGCGAACGGATCAGATACACCAATGGCCGGGTGGAGGGGATTCATAACTTTCAGGTGGGGGATATTGCCGTGAGGGCACTCAAGAACGGTAGCTGGATGATATTACACAGATCTGACCTGAGAGAGGGGGTGCTGAGGGATCTGCCTTCTATCATCCTGAGATCGATGGAGGGGCTTCCGGAGGGTGATGCCAGAGTGGCAGGTTCAGAGCCCTGTATGATGAAAAAGGAGATAAAAGGGCGTGACGTCTCACTTGAAGAGAAAATTGAGTTTCTTGAGGATCTGCAATCATCCATCATGGAGGATTTTCTCATCTGGTCATCCACGATTTTATATTCTGAAGTGACAGTGTTCAGACGGATAATTACATCTGAAGGGGGAGATCTTACGGAGAAAATACCTTTTTCACTCTTCAGATCCACAATAAGCACAAAAAGATCCTCTTACAGCGGAAGCTTTGGTTTTTCGGGTGAGGTCAACGGAGCGGTATTAAAGGAAGGGATGGAAAAGATGCATACTGCCACCATCAGCCAGCTCAGGGGAAGGATGGTCAAACCCGGAAGATACGATGTAATTCTCGCCCCCTCGCTCACAGGGCTGTTCATCGAGGAGGTGGTGGGACATCCTGCTGAAGGAGACTTTATCGCGGAGGGGAAATCACATCTCAAAGGGGTTATAGGTGAACAAATCGCCCCTGATTCTGTTACGGTTCTTGATGCTCCTGTGGAAGGGAGCTTTGGCCTCATGTTCTTTGATGATGAGGGAGTTCCTGCGCGGAGAAAGGAGATCGTGAAGGAAGGGGTTCTCACCGGTTACATCCACAGCAGGGAGTCTGCCGCGTTGCTTGGTGATGAGCCGAATGGAGGTGGGAGAGGAGAGATGGGGAAGCTTCAGGCCCCAAGACTGAGTACGATCTACATGGAGCGTGGGGATTTTGAGATGGATGAGCTTCTTGAGGTGCCATACGGGATTTATGCCGATGGTGCGGCAGGGGGTTATCTCTCAATGCTGGATCAAAGATTTGAGATAAACGCACAGGAGGCATATATCATCGAAAATGGGGAGTTCAAACAGCCTTTAATGGGGATATCCATCAGGGGAAGGGTGGATGAGGCTTTGATGAAGATAGATGCGGTTGGAAAGGATTTCTCGATCGTAAACGCCGGGTTTGATGATAAAAGAGGGCAGGTTGTTCCGGTCTCACGGGGCGGGCCTTCGATAAGAATTCTGGACGTGTGGGTGGAATAAGGTGGAGATCGTTGAGAGGATAATTCAGAGGTCGAGGAGGCTGGGTGTCCATACCGAGGTGTACAGTGAGAAAACTGAGATAAGTTCGTTTATTGCTGATACTGGTAGAATAAGGGAGGAAAGAGGCGAAATATGCGGAATAGGCCTGAGAGTGGTGAAGAATAACAATCTTGGGAGTTTCTCATTCTCATTTGAGGAAGGATTCGATGAAAAGCGGGTTTTAGATAAGATAGAACGTTTCTCTCTCGGGACACCTGTAAAAGAACCTCCGTTCACCTTCAGTGATGAGACGACGTCTGTGAGTGGGCTGTGTGACCCTGAGGGACTTGTTGAGGTGGAGAAAGGGGTTGAGATTGTTCAGAACGCCATTAAAGCTGCTAAGAACCATGATGGCCGAATTGAACGCGTAACATGCCAGCTTACAAGCTCTTTGAGAGAGATTGAGGTATCAAATACATTTGGGATAGATAAGATCAGGAGAGAGACGAGGTATCACTTTTCGATCACCTGCTCCTCGGGTGAAGGGCAGGGTAGGGAGATCATCGTTTTAAGGTCCTGTAAACTGTTAGATACCCAGCAGGCAGCGATAAAAGCAGCAGAGATGGCGATAAACGCACGAAATAAGCAGAGGGTTGAGGAGGGGAGATATGACGTGGTTCTTCATCCAGGAGCGGTTGGGTTGATCATCTCAAAACTTCTCCCATTAATATCTGCAGACAGGGGAGGATCCCTCCCGCTCATGAAGATGGTTGGGCTAAACCCAAGGATTGGATCAACCAGCCTCTCGATCTACGATGATGGTACGATCGATGGGCTCGCCTATTCACTCCCCTTCGATGATGAGGGGTGGCCAACTCAGCCAAATGCGATAATAGAGCAGGGGGTTTTCAGGAACCCACTCTACGATAACCTCTCCGCACAGATCAATAAGCGATTCTCGACGGGAAACGGGATGAGATCATCATACAGATCGGATATATCGGTAAGCCCGCATAACCTCCTGGTGGAGGGGGGTAACCTCTCAAGAGATGAGCTTTACAGAGAGGTCCAGGATGGTATACTCATCTCTGATCTGATTGGCAGTAGATTTGATCCAGTATCCGGTGTTATGACCGCAATGCCAGTTAACTCCTTCAGAATAGAGCGGGGAGAGGTGAGCTATCCACTCCAGAACGCTCTCATTCTTATGAACATCTATGACCTCATCACAAAGGTTGAAATGCTCTCAAAAGAGCGAATTGAGGTCCCCGCAAGCTCGTACGCGGTGATAGCACCCTTCATCCTCGTAAAGAACGTTCTTTTCACCCATTAGATCCCCAAAACCCGTCTTGCATTCTTTTCAAGGATTAACTCCTTTACTTCATCCTCAAATCCCAGCTTATTGAAGCTATAAAGCCACCTCTCCGGGTCGATGAAAGGATAATCTGTCCCAAAGAGGCATTTGTCCTTCAGGAGCGTCCTTGCATACCTTACGAGCGTCTCTGGAAAGTACGTCGGGAGCCAGCCTGAGAGATCGAGGTAGAAGTTTGCCTTGTGCATCGCTATCGCGATCGACTCCTCCTGCCATGGCCATGAGGGATGGAGCCCGATTATCGTGAGCTCAGGGAAGTCCGCTGCAACCTCATCGAGGTATATTGGCCTTGTGTACTTGAGCCTGATACCATCTCCACCCCTCACACCCGCCCCTGCTCCGGTCATTCCGAGATGAAACTGAACAGGGATCTTAAGCTCGACACATTTCTCGTAAATCGGATAGAACCGCCTGTCGTTCGGGAAGAACGCCTGTATCGCCTGCTGGAACTTAACACCCGAGAGCCCAAGATCTCTTATTGCGACCTCAAGATCCCTTATCGCAATCTCGCCCTTCCATGGATCCACAGATGCGAAACCGATGAACCTATCAGGATAGCGGTCAACTATCTCTGCGATGTACTCATTCGAGGTCTTTGGAAGTCCTGTCGTGGTCTCAGCGTCCCATGCAACGATGACGATACGATCAACACCTGCCCGATCGTACGCCTCGAGCATCTCCTCGATCGATCGCGGTTTGATCGAGATCCGGAAGTACTCTGCTGCATGCTTTATGTACTTACCACCGCTTCTTATGAGGTAATCTTCGGTAGGTGGATGGGCATGTATATCGATCGGCTTTATCAGCGACATACATCTCCTAAGATCGCTCTGCTTATTATTACCTTCTCAACCTCCTTCGTTCCCTCGTATATCTCGATGACCTTTGCAGCACGGTAGAACCGCTCAACATCATACTCATTAATGTAGCCATAACCACCGTGCATCTGAACAGCCTCATCGACGACCTCCACGCCCACCCGTGCGGCGTTCCACTTTGCCATTGCGACAAGCTTTGGATCGACAATCCCCCGGTCAATGGACCATGCAGCCCTGTAGAGCAGCGTTCTTGCAGACTCAATCCTGGTTGCCATCTCTGCAACCTTGAACTGGTTTACCTGGAACGCGGCCACAGGCTTTCCAAATATCTCGCGTTTCTTGATGTAGTCTATCGTCTTCTCGAACGCGCCCTGGGCGAGCCCCAACCCTTGGGCTGCGATCTCAAGACGGCTGCGATCGAAGAAGTACATGACATTCTTGAACCCCTCCCCCCGTTGACCGACCAGGTTCTCTTTTGGCACCCTCACATCGGTGAATGTCAGATCTGCGGTATCTGATGCCCGCATGCCCATCTTACCCTCACACCGTGTTGCCTCAAACCCGGGTCTGTCTGTCTCAACGATGAATGTGCTGTGGCGTTTATGCCTGCTCTCTGCATCAGGATCTGTCACAGCCAGCACGAGCAGATAGTCTGCCACAGACCCATTCGTGATGAATGTTTTAGCTCCGTTTATCACCCATTCGTCCCCTTCCAGGACCGCCTTTGTGTTCACAGCCCCAGCAACATCACTTCCTGCATCAGGGTCTGTGACGGCAATCCCCATGATCTTTTCCCCCCTGCAGAGAGGTGGAATGTACTTCTGCTTCTGCTCTTCTGACCCAACCGCGAGTATCGTCGTCACCCCAAATGTTGTCGAGAAGATCGAGATTGCAATTCCTGGATCGACCCTTGAGAACTCCTCACAGACGAGGACATCCTCGAGAAATCCCAATCCCGCACCACCGTATTCCTCCGGGACATAAACCCCGACAAAACCAAGCTCTGCCGCCTTTTTGACGACTTCTCTCGGATATATCTCCTTGATATCGCATTCTCTTGCAATATCCACAAACTCTCCTTCTGCAAACTCGCGCGCTGCTCTTTTAATATCCCTCTGCTCCTCTGTAAGTTCGAAGTCCATCCCTAAATCACCATCCTGATCAGCATTTTTCTGATACTCTTAAATAATTTTCTGAAGAAGATGAAAATTATAATATATAATCAGGGTTTTTAATGATAATTAAGTACCAGACCCCTCCTCAAGCAGGCTCACAGCAAGGTCGAGCCTCAGTCTATATTCCCCACTCATCTGCTCTCTTTTCTCAAGTAGCCTCTCTTTGGCCCTCTTATCTCCGAAAAACCCGAGCCCAAGCCCTGCAGTACTGGCAAGATCCTCATCGTCCGACTCGAGAAGCTCAAGGAGCAGATTATATGCGGCCTCAACACCCTTCATCTTTGATAAACAATCAAACGCAATTACTCTGTTCCGCTTATTCAAAGATCCATCGGTGATAATCTCATCTTTCAGGTATGGAACCATTTTCTCCCCGCACTCTACGATTTTTCCGGCAAAAAGACCCACAATCCTTGGGTCAACGTGTCTCATCCCGTATATCATCGCCCTTTTGGCAAGATCATCTTCGATCGTTGATAGCGCCTCAGGTACATCCTCAATCGCTGGAGATCCTCGCAGAGTCGTTTTCAGGAGTTCATAGACCTCTGGATCGAGATCTTCCCCATGGGATGATTCAAGCTCCCTGAGCCTGTTCACACGCCAGATGAAGTTATCAAAATCTTCACGGCTCACGTATCGGTTCCATGCGCGTCTATCGGATGGATCATGATCCATGGATAGTTTTATCCCATCCTTTGCAAGTTCAAGGGCCTTATCATAGTCTGAAACCCTTATCAGGGCATCAATGAGTTTTGCACGAGCCACAAGATCCTCCGGGTAGTACGAAGCGATCTGTGTTCCGATCTCAATGAGCTCTTCATCCCTCTCCCTCTGCTCAAAGAACGAGAGGAGATTGATAAGGGCTGTATAGTCCATCGGGTTCACATCAAGAACCTCCTTAAACTCCTTCTCAGGATCGTTTACAGGGATACACCCATCTTTCAGATAGCCCTCAAGTCTTTCGAGGATAGCTTCCCCGCTCATCTCATCAAGGATTGCTGTGGCACGCTTGATCTCTGCTATCTCTCGTCTTACGATGTGATATTCCCGACTATTTTCTTCAAGCTGGCCTGTGAGAACGTCCCCCTTTAGGATGAGGTTCTGAAGCCTGTTTTTCAGGGACTCCACCCAGATCCGGTCATCTATTCCTTTTATATTCTTGATCCTGGAGCCTGCCTCGATATCAGCAAGTGCAGGTACAAGCTCACGGGATATAATCTCCCATGCGCCGTTCTCTATCGTTCCCAGATCAACTGGTCTGAACTCCCGCATCAACTCGCATATCGCCAGCATCCGATCAGCAAACTCCCTCTGTCCTGCATCTGCGCGCTTTCTGAGTATCCTGAGACCTCGCCTAACCTCTTTGAATCCCTCATCTCGCGGCATCGTATCACGTTCATACCTCCCATACTATTAAAAAATGTGAGTGCTCATCTTCCGAAAGGGATACACCTTCTCAGGCCAGAATAGCTTCGATTTAAGGATGAGGATGAGATCTTCTTAAAATCATGAGAAGAGTTGATAACTCTCGTTCATATCAACCATCATCTAAATGAAAAAGCTTTTATAAGCCTCTGATAAAGGTATTCTCATGGGGACGTCAGGAGCATTCTCGAAATCAGATCGAGGGGATACAAATGAGATTGATCTGAAAAAAAAGGATAAAGAGTGTGATGAGTTTTCAAAGTATCTCTTAGACCGGATGCGCCAGCTTGAGGAGTACAATACCAGATTGAAGGAGGAGACCCGGAAGATTGAATCTGAGAAGAAGTTTGCAGAGAGTCAGAAGGTAAAGTACGAACGGGAGGTGAGGAGGCTAAGGAGCGAGATCGAGCGGATGAAAGCTCCACCTCTGCTGGTAGGAACGGTAATTGAAACACTTGAGGGTGATAAGGTCCTGATTAAGAGCAGTGCAGGGCCTCATTTTGTCGTGAATGTGAGCACGTTCATCAAGAAAGGAGAGATCTATCCTGGAGCACAGGTTGCTCTAAATCAGCAGTCATTAGCTGTTGTAAATGTTCTTCCATCACCAAAGGATCCACTTGTGCACGGGATGGAGATAATTGAGACACCAACGGTTGGTTATGAAGATATTGGAGGGCTGGAAACACAGATAGAGGAGCTCAGGGAGACAGTTGAACTCCCTCTTGTTGCTCCAGAGCGGTTTGAGAGGATCGGTATTGAACCGCCAAAGGGAGTGCTTCTCATCGGTCCACCCGGGTGTGGGAAGACCCTGCTTGCAAAGGCCGTTGCAAGGGAGACGAACGCGACGTTCATCAGGATTGTTGGCTCTGAGCTCGTCCAGAAGTACATTGGAGAGGGTGCTCGACTCGTCCGTGAGATCTTCCTGCTTGCAAAGGAAAAAGCTCCGAGTATTATATTCATCGATGAGATCGATGCCATCGGTGCAAAGAGAATAGATACAGGGACCTCCGGCGATAGAGAAGTCCAAAGAACGCTTATGCAGCTTCTTGCCGAGATGGATGGATTCGATCCAAGGGGTGATGTGAAGCTGCTGGCTGCAACAAACAGGCATGACATACTCGATCCGGCCCTGCTCAGGCCTGGACGGTTCGATCGTATCATCACAGTTCCCGTCCCCACATTTGATGCAAGGGTTGATATTCTCCGCATCCACACGAGAAAGATGCAAATCGCGGAGGATGTCAGCCTGGAGCGGCTTGCAGCTCTCACGCCCGATGCAACAGGTGCAGACCTGAAGGCGATCGTGATGGAGGCAGGGATGTTTGCGGTCAAGTATGGCCGCGATAAGGTTGAGTGGAGAGACTTTGAGCGTGCGATTGATAAGGTGATGAACGCCTCCTCGAGACCCTCACTCCAGCCCAAAGACTCCAGTGTGATGTTTGCATGAGCTGATGCCCGGGATGGAGCTTGATTACGAAGAGTTGGGGTTGAAGGCAGGACTGGAGATACATCAGCAGCTTGACACAGATCGTAAGCTCTTCTGTCACTGCCCGACGAGATTAAGAGATACTGAAGAGTCTCATTTCGAGTTTTTCAGGTTCTTGAGGCCGTCAGAAAGTGAGATCGGGACAGTTGATCGTGCAGCAAGGGAGGAAGCCACCTACAATCGAAGGTTTGTGTATAAAGCATATGATACAACGTGTCTCGTTGAAAATGATGAAGAGCCCCCTCGAGAGCTGAACAGGGATGCTCTGAGGATCGCTATTACAATTGGCAAGATGCTCAAGGTTGATTTCGTGGATGAGGTCCATACGATGCGAAAGATCGTCATAGACGGATCGAACACGGCCGGATTCCAGCGCACCGCGCTTATAGGGCTTGATGGAAAGGTTGAGGTTGATGGAGGGGACGTCGGTGTGAGTGTGTTATGCCTCGAGGAGGAGGCATGCCAGAAGATCGCTGAGGATGGAAGATCCACGATCTACTCGCTCGATAGACTCGGCATCCCTCTCGTTGAGATCGGGACGTACCCGGATATAAGAAGCCCGGAGCATGCACGGAAGGTAGCAGAGCGGATAGGGATGATCCTGAGATCCACCGGGATGGTGAAGCGGGGGATCGGGACGATCAGGCAGGACATCAATATCTCGATCGAGAAGGGAGCGAGAGTTGAGATCAAAGGGGTGCAGGAGCTCAAGCTGATCGAGGAGATCGTGCGAAATGAAGTTATAAGACAGGTAAACCTCCTGAAACTGAGGGATGAGCTTGAAAGCCGGGGTGCATCCGTGGTGGATGAGATCTTTGACGTTACAGAGGTCTTTGAAGGTACCGGATCAAAGGTTATAGAGAGGGGGTTGAGAGCACGGGATGGGGCTGTTCTTGCAGTGCTTCTCAGGGGCTTTGGTGGGCTTGTTGGACGTGAGATCCAGCCAGGGAGGAGGCTCGGTAGTGAGTTCTCAGATCGTGCAAAGCGCTTCGGTCTTGGGGGGATATTCCACACAGACGAGATGCCAGGGTATGGTATCAGTGAGGATGAGACCAGAAGGCTCAAGGAGTCTGTTGGTGCATCAGAGGAGGATGCAATCGTCTTTGCCGCGGGAGAGAGAGAAATTGTTGGAAAGGCGCTTGAAGCTGTGATTTTCCGGGCGAAGGAGGCACTCAGGGGAGTCCCGGAGGAGACAAGACGTGCACTGCCTGATGGTACGACCGCATACATGAGGCCGCTTCCAGGGGCCGCCCGCATGTATCCTGAGACCGATATTCCGGCTGTTGAGATAACCGATGAGCTTCTCAGGAGTATAGAGATACCCGAGCTTATAAGTGATAAGCGGGACAGATATGTGGCGGAATACGGGTTAAATCCCCAGGTTGCGGAGGAGATTGCAAGATCGAAATATGTATCCGTATTTGAGAAGGCTCTAAGGGTCACAGATCTCCCTGCGAGTGTGATTGCAGGAACGCTGACCTCAACACTCGTTGAGATCCGAAGGGAAGGGGTTGATACAGATAATCTCCAGGATGATACCTTACTTGAGCTATTCAAGCTTCTTGATGCCGGAAAATTCGCAAAAGAGGCTATCGGGTTGATACTGAAAGAAGCTGCATCAGATCCATCTTCAGATCTCACATCAATCATAGAGAGGCTCGGTCTTGGTGCGCTCGGTGAGGATGAGATAGAGGAGATAATCGATGAGATCATCCGCTCTCGTATGGATTTCATCCTCAAGCGGGGTGAACGGGCGGTGGGCCCACTCATGGGCCCTGTGATGGAGCGTTTAAGGGGACGGGTCGATGGCAGACGGGTCAACGAGATTCTTAAGGCAAAGATTGAGAAAGTTCTTGAAGATAGCAGCTGAAAAGGTCATTTTCCATCTCTAAAGCCCATGATCCGCCTCGAATCCAAGACAAGCGAGATCACGAGGAAGATGAGGATGAATCCGCTGAGGTAATTCCTCAGATTCGGGGCAAGTTTCGCGAAGGTATGTGTCAGGATACCGATCTTCGGGATCATGAGCGGCCATCCCAGGATCTGAGGTACAAAGCCCTCGATATCATCAGGTCTCACGAGATCCATTCCAAGCTCCTGATCAGGCACTGGCACGTTGTCACCCTTTGTGATGAACCCTCTTTCATCACTCAGAACCTCATGGATACGGTGCATCACCATACACCCGGCTTTATCATTCCTGAATACGATGATGTCCCCGATCGATGGATCTCTCATGAGATGGGGTATGTATGGTACCACGATAACCACATCCTCCTCGGTTATTAACGGCTCCATCGAGCTACCATGTATCGCGTCAAGACCCCAGGGTGCTCCAAATGCGTGTGAGACCACCGAAAGAATTGCAAATATCGTAACACTCCATGAAAGGATATAAATAGCTCTTGCCATTCAACCACCTCTCTACCACCTCAACCTCTATGGGTAGATACACTCACCTCACATATAAAAACGTGACGCCTGGTAGGGTCCCGGGATCGCCCTGCTCAGTCCACTTCGGTATGCTTAAAGAGGTACGAACCGACCATCAGCATGATGAGTGAGCTTATGAGGAGTACAAGCAGATCAAGAGCGAGTGGGATCTCTGATTCTCCTATGAAGCACAATCTAAGCCCATCAACTCCGTATGTGAGTGGATCAAGGAATGCCAGTACCCTGACAGCCGGTGGAAGATTATCAACCGGAAAAAGTGCTCCGGACAGGAAGAAGAGCGGGAAGATTATGAAGTTCATGATGAGCGTGTAACCTGTCATATCCTCCATTACAGATGCAAACGAGACGCCCATCGCGATGAAAGTCGCCGCTATGAGGATCATAAAGATAAGTGCGAGAATCATCCCAAGCACCAGACCTCTATGGCTTGAGTCCCCGTATATTCCACGAAGATCAAACCCGAGTGGTACAGCAAGAATGAGGATGATGAGGGCCTCCAGGATCGTGGTGGTTGCACCTCCGGCGATGCGCCCAAGCAGGATGGATGATCTGCTGACAGGTGTGACCATAATCTCTTTTAAGAACCCGAACTCCTTGTCCCAAAGGACGGAGATGCCCGTGAATGTCGAGGAGAAGAGGAGTGTCATGCCTATAATCCCGGGTGTTAAAAAATTGGTGTAATCTGCATCAATTACACCAAAGCGTGCATCGCGAAACCCCATGCTCAGAAACGCAAGAAAGAAGAAGGGCATACCAAGCGACCCAATGAGACGGCTTTTCATCCTGACAAACCTGAGCATCTCTCTCAGCCAGAGTGTGTAGATTGCCTGGAGGTTGATCAGCTTTACGCGACTACCAGATATTGTTTGAGTCATGTGCTCTATCTCCCAACCCCTTCAAGGGCTTATCCCGTTAAGTACGTATCCATTGGGCCAGAATCGTGCGGTGGTTCTGGAGGGTATAAGGGGGAGATGATCCTATCTACCAAGCATCCTCAAAACTTCAATAACCCGCTCACCCAGCCTCCTGCACTCTTTCATCACCGTGTCATCCTTCTCAACCTCTCCAACCTCTCTTGCAACTGCGATCACCCCTGACTGGGAGCTGGGCTCCCCTTCACTCACAACGAGCATGTTGTGCTTTAAAAAGAAGGTATGTATCGTTCTCAGTGCAAGGTCCTGCCCTCCTCCCGTATGTGCACCCACCACAAGACCCGCCCCTACCTTATCCCTCAGCTTAAACCCGATCCTTCTCAGGTGCACCGTCCGGTCGATGAAGCTCTTGAGAATCCCGGAGACATCTCCCATGAAGGTTGAAGAGCCGATGATGATACAGTCAGCATCTATGAGTTTCCCGGCAATCTCCCCAAACCCGTCATCCAAGGGACAGCCCTTCTCACAGACTTCCTTAGGGTGCCCCATGCAGTACCTGATCTCATAATCCCCGAGGTTTACAAGCTCTGTCACTGCTCCACGCGCTGATGCCTCTGAAAGCACGGCCTTCAGCATCGCATACGTGTTCCCCTTTCTTGGTGAGCCGTTTATACCCAGGATATAGGCAGACATCCTCGCAAAAGGTTTGCATCCACGCTATTTATGCTTTTCTTCACCCCTCCCTGATCGCCCCACCGGGGGAAGGTTAACTTTAAATCTGATGATGATACTGTTACTCTTAGTTATGTGCCGCTATAACTCAGTTGGTAGAGTGTCTGGCTGTTAACCAGATAGTCGGAGGTTCGAGTCCTCCTGGCGGCGTTGAGGTATATCTCATGTCAATCAGGGAGGTCTTTGAGGGGTGTAGAGGGAGGGGGGCTTTAATTGGATATCTTACCTGTGGCGATCCTGACCTGGAGACGAGCCTGAGGATAATAAAGGAGGCAGCAGAGGAGGTTGACATACTCGAGCTTGGTATACCATTTTCTGACCCGATAGCAGATGGTGCAACGATTCAGGCTGCATCTGACAGGGCTCTCAGATCCGGAATCCGTGTGGATGACTGCTTCAGGATCGCAGCAGAGGTTGAGGGCCCTCCAAAGGTGTTCATGACCTACTATAATATCGTGCTCCAGCGAGGGCTGGACAGGTTCTTCTCAGATTCTGTGGATGCAGGTGTTTCAGGTTTGATTGTGCCTGATATACCGATAGAAGAGTCACAGGATCTTTTAAGGTCCTCTAAGGAGTATGGAGTGGATCTTATATTCCTTGTTGCTCCTACGACAGATGAGAACCGCATGAACAGGATAATAGAGCATACACGGGGGTTTCTGTATGTTGTATCCCGCCTCGGTGTGACCGGTGCAAGAGACCATCTTGACCCCGGCACGATCGAGTTTATAAGACGGGTTAAAGCCATTGCGGGTGGGAGGGTTCCGGTTGCGGTGGGATTTGGAATCTCAACACCTCAGCATGTTGAAGAGGTTATACGTGCAGGTGCTGATGGTGCGATAGTGGGGAGTGCAATAATAGACCGCATATCAGAAGGGGTGGAGGATGAAAAGGGGATCAGACGTCTCAGAGAGTTTTTGAGAAGTCTCAGGGAAGCGGCACGCCGAAGGTGAACCTCTCAAGTTGAAGGACCACCTCCCAGAGCTTCTTGCATCTACACTCAATCGCTGTAAGATCTCTCACGTCCTGCGTGATCGAGAATCGCCTTATCGCATCCTTCACGCGGTTATCACATCGCTTACAGTTGTGCGGTCCCCAGGGCTTACCTGCCCCGATGGGGTCTGAGATTATCGCGATATCATCAAACCGGGGATCCTCTCTGATCCTCCTCATCACCTCAACAGCGCTCCAGAGCCAGGGGGGTCTGTAGTACCCCTCTTTCCACAGGCTGTGGAGTGGTGTATTTTTTCTCACGGTTGTGAGGTTGAGCGAGATCGTTCTTGTGTATGGTATTAGATCGCGGGCGGATCTTAACATATCATCGATCGCCTCGCGTTCTGTCAGATATGGGGGCTTCAGGAGGAGGTAGGTTCTCACACCTGCCCCACACGCTCTTGCAACCTCAACCGCACGTTTAAAGTCCTCGAAGCTGAATCCCTTCTCGATACACCTGGACCGTATCTCATCGTTCGTTGTCTCAAGCCCGATTGCGACCTCGAAGCTGTCGAAGATCTCGACGGCGGTACTGATGGCAGAGCGGGTCACAAACTCAGGTCTTGTCTCAATTATGAGCTTTCTGATCTGATCTCGCGGAAGCCGCCTCAGGATACTCTCCTGGACCCCTCGTGGGATCTCCCGCTCATCGAAGAAGCTACCGGATGTGAAAATCTTCACGATAAGATCGCCTTCAGGGAACTTTGAGATCGCATGATCGATCTGGGAGATGAGATCCTCCTCTGAGAGGGGAGGCGGTGCCTGCTCAAGGTAGTAGTTACACATCTTACACCGCCTCCAGTGGCAACCTGTAGTCCTGAGGATGATTGTGACCGCTTTTATCGGCTCAAAATCGATGATATCAGTACCAGTTCCCACATATACCGGTTTATCCCGGGGGATTGCCTTCATCAAAGACCTCCCGCGATCAGACCGAGGAATATGAGATATATCAGGAGGATGAGAAACCCTGCAAACCTGCCCATCCATCCTTTTCTCATAAGTATCGTGAGAATGAGGGCAGAGAGTATCATCAAAGGTAGGTGGTAGCTTATTATTGACCCTGCCACCGCGATCGGCCTTACCATCGCAGCTGTACCGAGAACAAATGCGATGTTCAGGATGTTACTCCCGATAAGTGTCCCGACTGCGATCTCCCCCATCTCTTTTCTCACCGCGATCAGGGATGTTGCAAGCTCCGGGAGTGAGGTCCCGAGTGCGACAACGGTTAGGGTGATCGCAAGAGGGGTTATACCAAGGTATGTTGAGAAGCCGATAACCCCTTTTATGACTGCCCATCCCCCGATCCAGACCCCTGCCATCCCAAGAAGCGATATGAGGATGTGCCTCATGATTGACCTCTCATCAGAACGCAGATTATCCTTTTCCATGACTATCTCTTCTCTTTTCTGTTTCATGAGGTGAATAAACGCGAATATCACGAGAAAGAGGATAAGACCATCTATCCGTGATACCTTTCCATCCAGTATGAGAAAACCACACAGCAGTGTTACTGCAAGCATGAAAAACGCATCAAATGCTCCCTTTTTCTGATAAGACGGATTCAAAAGGAGGGATAGACCAAGAACAAGTGTGATATTTGTTATATTTGATCCAACGACATTTGCTATTGCGATATCCGGCTCACCAAGAAATGAGCTTGAGATCGATACCGCAAACTCAGGTAGAGAAGTTATGAGTGCAACGAATGTCATCCCGATTGTATGGTGTGAGATATTCCGCTTTACAGCGACAAGGGCTGCGTGCTCAATCACGGTGTCCGCACCCTTTAAGAGTATCGCAAACCCGCCAAGAAGATAGATCGTGAATATAAGAACCTCAATCAGCTATGCTCCCCCTTCAGATGATCTCCTTAACCTCATCGATCACCTTACCGATGATCCCTCGTCTTGACCCCTTCTTTTTCCTCTCCTCCTCTTCAAACTCTCTCAGAAGCTCTCTCTGGCGGGGTGTGAGCTTCTCAGGTATAACGATCTTGACACGAACAAGCTCATCCCCTCTCTGCTTCGATCTCATATCAGGCATACCTTTGCCTTTAAGGCGGAGGATGGTACCGTGTTGTGTTCCAGGGGGAATGTGTAACTTCTCACGGCCATCGAGTGTCGGAACTTCGATTTCTCCACCAAGTGTTGCCTGGACAAAGCTTATCGGAGCTTCAAAAATTATGTCTCTACCTGATCGCTCAAATAACTCATCCTGTGCGATGTGAATGACGACATACAGGTCCCCCGGGCCACCTTCCCCTACTTCCCCCCCACCTCTCACCCTGAGCTGGACACCCTCCTCAACCCCGGGAGGTATCGTGACACTCAGCACCCTCTCAACACTCACCTTTCCCTTCCCGTCGCATGTGGGACATAGTGCTGTTATGATCTTCCCTTTACCGTCACATGTACTGCACGTTGCAACCGAGACAAACTGCCCGAACCCTATGCTCGAGACCCTTCTGAGCTCACCGGTCCCACCGCACGTGGGGCAGGTCGCGATATCTGATGGGCTTCTTGCACCAGATCCATGACAATCCTCACAGATCTCCCGCTTTCTAAATCTGATCTCCTTTTCAGCCCCAAAAGCTGCCTCTTTCAAGGTTATCTCAAGGTCATACCTGAGATCCCTCCCACGCCTTGGTGTAGCTCTCTTTTTTCTCGATTCCCGGAAGCCACCGAAGAACTGGCTGAAGAAATCACCGAAAAGGTCATCGAGGTCTGAGAAGTGTGTAAAATCAGACCATGTGAACCCACGCTCTCCGAATCCCACCCCTTCATGCCCGAACCGATCATATCGCGCCCTTTTTTCAGGATCAGACAGGACCTCATACGCCTCTGCAAGTTCTTTGAACCTCTCTTCTGCCTCTTCCGGGTTATCCTTATTAAGATCCGGGTGATACCGCTTTGCAAGCCTCCTGTATGCTCGCTTTATCTCATCCTGTGTTGCATTCCTTGAAACGCCGAGAACCTCGTAATAATCGCGCTTGGTCACCAGCAGACCCTCTTATAGCTGTCATATTACCCATATTACGAACCAGATATAACTCTTTCCCTTTAAGGGGTTTTGGGACATAATTACCTCACCCTGATTGCAAAGATATTGTGCCACAGCCCGATAGCAAATAAAGCCATCTCTCTTCTATCTTCTCTCTTCTGCCTGATCAACCAACCAAACCTTCTCTTATTTGCTGAAAAACCCGACTCGCTCAAATTCCTCTTGAAGTACCTCTTCAAAAACTTATAGGGAGCCTCAATAATCCTTTCTATAACCCTCAACCAGTCAAATCCTTATTCTGGATAGATTCTTCTCTGGAATCACATAGACCGCAGTTTCCTTACCAAACACCTTTAAAGTCTTTCTTGTGCTGTAATACCTATCCAGAGAGATAGAATTCATCTTCACTCCCATCTCTTTGAGTATCTTCATAGCTTTGTTGAATGCATCCTTCTCTGATCTGTTTGAGTAACCAAATCCAACGTACATTCCAGTATCAATGTCTATTATCCTGAAAACATATCTGAAGTCCTTGCCTTTGGTCTTCCAGCTTTTTTCTGAATTCTGATCATCGCAAGAGCTTCCCTAACATATTCTGGAAGCTTTCTCAGTCTTTTCTTAACAATTTCTCTCTTTCTTTCCCATTCAGCATAGGGGTACTTCTCTTTCTCTTCTCTCCTTATCTCTTGACCAGTTCGTCTAAAACAACCAACAACTCATTAACGACTTCTTTGTTACTCTATTCCAGGTTCATATTCAGATTTTAACCAAAAAGTATTTAAGTATTTCTATGGATATACTAAAATATGAGAAGGATTGAAGTGAAGAAAGGTGATTTTGTGTTGAGGGAAGAAGTTGAAGTTGTTTTCGAGAAGAAAGTTACTCCTTTCGGTAATTCAGCGAAGGTTGATGTGCCAAAGAGGTATCTGGGGTGGAGAGCATATGTGATTGTTGTCAGGGATTGAGGGATTTTGTCCCAAAACCGCTGATAATACAAAGAAGAAAGAGAATATTAAATTCTCTAAAATCCTGTGGGATAATTCAGGTAAGTTCACTTTTATAGTTAAGTGCATAACATCATAAACTTATCACCCAGGAACTTCTCAATCCAGCTTTTTGCAAAAGATATTGATTCTGTAAGTTTTTTGAAAGCTTCAGCAATCGCTTCCTTCAGCTCTTTCACATTCAGTGGAGATCTCTCTGAAACTGCTCTTTTAACACTCTTCCAGACGTTCTCAATCGGATTCAGATCAGGAGAGTAAGGAGGTAGATAAACCAGCGAAATGTTCAGCTTCTCAGCCTCTTTCTTCACCTTCTTGGCATGATGTGTTCTGAAATTATCCAGAACGACTACAATTCTTTTCTCAGGATTTGCCTCCCTTATCCTTCTTAGAAACGCTGTAAAGTCTTCGGCTTTATTTTTCTCAGGAAATTCTATTAAGCTATCCCCATTTATACAATAGAACCCTGTGGCTTTGGCTTTAACGTAGGTGGCAACCCTCTTGAGAGGCTTATCGAAGCTCCATAATCTTGCTGTGTTTGCATTCGCTTCGACTGCCATCTCATCGACGAATCCTATTACATCATCGCTAATTCCAGCCTCATCTAAGTTTTTTTAAAGTGTCTTCTGCATTATCCGGCTTCCTGTAATCCTTCTGACAGGGCGTACCTCATTCCAAACGATTTCAGGATTCTTTTGACCTGCCACGAAGAATAACTAACTCCAAATTCTGCTTCAATGAGTTCCTGAACTTCCTTCGTCGTCCAGGAATCCTTCTCCTTGAGCATTTCTCTTAGCTATTGGAGTTCCATCTCTTAAGCCATGTGTAGCCTGTAGCTTTAGTGACCCCAACCAGGTCGGCAGCTTTCTCAACACTCATTCCTCTGTAGAGGTATCTTATGAAGTATAATCTTTTGAGGACTCTTGTATCCTTTTCAAGCCCCTTGATCATTTTATCGAGTTCTTCTGCCGGTAGATGCTTTACAACTTCGTAAACTCGCTTTCTTCCCATGTATTTTATTGTTTTGTTTTAGTATAAATAGTTTTGCTTGGGATAATAAAATTTTGGGTTATGTTCTTGGAGAATTTATAGGAATAGGAAGAAATAGGAAGTTTGGGAAAAGTTTAGAGGAAATGATGAACATCTATAGATCTGAAATCTCAAAAAAGTGCGGTTTAATCCACTTTAAATACGACTCAAAAAAGGATGAATTATTTGATCCGCTAACTTTTGATGAGTGGATATTCGCAGAGATATATCTTGAAGGAGACGCTAAAAGCCAAGATGGAAAAGAGTTAGGCAAACAAAGCTTAAGAAAAATTATAACGCTATCTGGAGACGAGTGTGTATCACAGTTTGGTGGCTTGCCAGACTTAGACTTACATCCAGTTTTTACAAAAATAGATAAGATCGAATATAAAGCTCCTTTCTTTGAGATGCTTCTATTTACTCAAATGGCGAGTTATTCCATACGATACAATATGTCGCTAAAAGATGCCATTCATTATTGCTATGCTAAATGGGAGAACGTTAATAGGATAATAACCACAGACGAGAATTTTCTAAAAGTCCAAAAGAATCAAGATTATAATGATATACCAATCCAACATCCTAAAGAAATCATCGAAAAATGTAATCTCGAAAATGAATAAAAAGTGAGTTTAGCAGATTTCATTTGAAGATCTCATAACCCTCTCAATACCTCAACACCGCCCCAATCCCCCCAAGCCCCTTCAACCGCTTACCTGGCTCAAACTCACTGCTGAAGATGACAACCCTCCCCCCGGTATTCTCAACCAGCTTGATTAAATCATCAAGATCTTCGCCCCCCTCGATCCTGCTCTCTCTGAGAATCTCATCAAGGATTAGAAGGGTCTTAACAGCCCCAATCTCAGCCTTGCTCCGCACCTCATCAAAGCCATAAGCTGCCTTGCCCTCAAGTGCAACCTCTCTCAAGAACTCCTCGATGAGTTCAGCCTCTTCTGCGACCCTGAAGGAAGATGCGATCTCAAGAACCCCACTTTTTCCTTTCCGAAGCACCTCCTGGTACCCTGATGGGCCCACAGACTGCGTATCAAGCACGGTGAGCTTTGATGAAAGCTCTTGATCCTGAGCCCTAAGGCGGGCCACAAACTCATCCTTCACAAACCCAGGTCCCGCAACAACAAGAAGATCAAACTCAGCCGGTATCTGCCTCAGATGGCCCATGACCTCATCGAAGAAGTCCTTACCTCTACTGTCATCTCTCCTCTTCCTCCTTGACCCTGTGCATGTGAATAGCTCCTCCACCCCAAACTCACATAACTTCCCGCATGATGCGTAACCTTCCTCTATCGTAAGGATGAGGATGTTTGACCTTGAAGAGCTCTCGACAGCTTCTTTTATCCGCTCAAGCTGATCCTTTCTCCATAATTTGGTTATCTTCAGGTTATCACCAGGCTCGATGTTGAGCGTGTGGTAGGAGCCGGACTCTCCCCCCTCCTCGATTACACCATGTATCCTCAGACGGTTTGAAAACCTGTGAAGCTCAACACCCTCAACCCGGACCCCGAGATACACCGGTTTCTTCTCCCGCTTCTCAGACCGGATCTTATCAGAGATCTCCTCCATCCTTCTGTATGTCAACGCGTGGACGAGATCTCCTGGCTCAACGATGTACTTGAGATGCCAGAGATCATCGAGTGACTCAGCCAGAAGCTTTATCTCTCCCTCCCCTCGTTTCAACCGCTCCTCAAGTATCTTCACAGATCACACCGCTTAGAACTTAAAGGATGAGGCCTAAAAGGTTTATCATGCGCATCCTTGCCGTTGATATCGGGATGGGAACCCAGGATATCATGGTCGTGGATGATGCCGCCTCACCGCTTGAAGGGTCTTACAAGCTCGTGCTTCCATCCCCTACTCGCTACTTTGCAGAAATGATCAGGTCTGTCAGGGACGATATTCTCATATATGGTGATACGATGGGTGGAGGTCCTATTGCGCGGGCAATCATCGATCATCTCAGGCGATACAGGGTCTACATGACACCGGATGCTGCAAGAACGATAAGAGACGATCTCTCCCGCGTTGAGAAACTCGGGGTCACGATCATACCTGAGAAGGAGATTGACAATCTCAGATGCAAGCGGATTAAGATCTCAGATATTGACCTTGAGAGGTTAGAACCCCAGCTTGCGGCATTTGGGATTGATACATCCTTTGATGTTGTTGCTGTCGCCGTCCAGGACCATGGTGTTGCACCACCTGGTGTCAGCGATCGTGAGCACAGGTTCACCATCTTCAAGGAGCTTCTTGAGTCAACAAGAAGAATTGAAGAGGTTTCACACTTCAACGAGGTGAAAGGAAACTTCAGCAGGATGAAATCTATTCTTAATCGCATTAAATCACGCTTTGATGGTGATATTCTCCTGATGGATACAGGTATTGCAGCAGCACTTGGGAGCCTGGTAGATGGTCGAATGAAAGGAGTTAGCCGATCTATTGCTGTTAACATTGGAAACGGTCACACCTTAGCTGTAACAATCAAAAATCGTGAGATTTGTGGGTTCTTCGAACACCACACGCGGATGATAGACCGGGATAAGCTCCGCCGCTTCATTGACCACCTGATAGATGGTAGTATAACCTTTGAGGAGGTATTTGAGGATGGAGGGCATGGGGCACTCCTCTTTGAGCCGGTTGAGCCGGAAGTTACGACAATAACCGGTCCAAAGAGGTATCTGATGGAAGGAGTGGGGCTTCATGTCGCACCCGCTGGTGACATGATGATGGCAGGCCCTGTGGGTCTTATAGAGGCTGTAAGGTACAGGTTGGGGTTATGATGGAAGCTGAAAGAGCGATAAAGACGGTAATTGAGATGGGTGCAGAATATGTGGATGTACGGATTGAACGGGAAAGAAGTACAGTGATTGAGATGAAAGATGGTGTTCTCCGGGATGCAACGGTGGGGCTGGACCTCGGCGCGGGCATACGGGTGCTCTTCGATGGTTCATGGGGGTTTTACACGACAAACGACATTTCAAAGCTTAAGGATGGAGTTTTAAAGGCCTTTAAGCTTGCAAAGGCACACAAGAATGAAAAAAAGGTGAAAATTCTCCCTTCCGAGCCTCTACGTGAGGAGTTCGTCCTCAGGGTAAGGGAGCCGGTCGAAGATGTCGGGATCGATGAGAAGATATCACTGATTGAAGGCGCCCATAAGGCGCTTAAGATGGAAGATGAGCGGATTAAGAATGCCTCGGTCCATTACAGAGATAGTGTAATAGAGAGGGAATTTTTAAGCTCTGATGGCTCGGATATACGGATGCACCTCTGTTATATCTCTATGGGGCTTCGTGCCGTTGCATCAGAGGGAGGAGATCTCCAGGAGGCGCAGGAAAGACTCGGTGCATTCACGGGCTTTGAGCTTATAAGAGATAGGGATCTTGAAGAGGTTGCAGGAGCGGTTACAAGACGTGCCTTGAGGTTACTTGATGCAAGGACCCCTCCTGCCGGAAAACTCCCAATCGTGATGGATGGTAAGCTTCTCGGGGTCTTTGTTCATGAGGCACTCGGCCATGCAGCAGAGGCTGATCTTGTCATCGCGGGGGAGTCAATCCTCTCTGGCAGGATCGGTGAGAAGATAGGATCAGAGGTCCTCAGGATCTATGACGACCCCTCAATACCCCACACGCATGGATACTACCCGTTCGATGATGAGGGGGTGAGATCGAGGAGGACGGCGATCATCGAGGACGGCATCCTGAAATCATACCTCCAGACCAGATCGAGTGCTGCAGAGCTTGGAATGAGTCCGACGGCGAATGCAAGGGCAGAGGATTACTCCCAGGTTCCAATCGCAAGAATGAGTAATATCCTAATTGAGCAGGGTGATTTTGGGTTCGAGGAGCTCATCGAGGATATAAAAATGGGTATATATGCAAAAGGGATGCGCGGGGGTCAGGTAGATACGGTCGGTGGAAACTTCCAGTTTACAGCAGAGGAGGCGTTCCTGATCCTGGATGGTGAGCTCAGGGAATCGATAAGAAACCTCTCACTTGCAGGGAGTACCCTTGAGGTACTCCGTAAGATCGATGGACTCGGTAAGGAGGTGACAGGATCGATCGGCTTCTGTGGGAAAAACGGACAGCATGTTCCTGTATCAGAGTCAGGTCCTGATGCAAGGGTCTCTGAGATGCTGGTAGGTGGTATCAATGCTTGATGTGATGGAGAGGGGTCTTGCGGCCCTGATGAGAGAGGGGTATGAGGGTGAGGCATTCGGGATGAGAACAAGGTTCACATCGATCAGGATCGAGGATGGGAGGATAAGTGGCCTTGATGGCGGGGAGGTCCTCGGTATCGGTATCAGGTGTGCAATCTCTGGGAAGGTTGGCTTCTCATACACAACAGATCCTCAAAGGATTGAAGGCTGTGTAAAGGAGGCGATTAAGCTTGCAAAGGTGGCAGGATCTGATTTCAGAGGCTTTCCAGATAGATCGAGTGATTACCCATCTGTTGATGGGATATTTGACCCGGATATTCTGGAATTTGATCCTGATAGGGGAGTTGAGTATGCCACGATGCTGATAGATGCAGCAAAGGAGGTTGATGGACGTATCGATGTGACAGGCGGGGAATTCAGCGTGTCTTCAGCCTCATCATGGATTGTAAACTCAAACGGTGTTGAGGTATGCGAGAACTCAACCTCGGTTGGAGCCTCGGTAAGTGTAGCACTTGGAGAGGTTGCAGCATGGCAGGAGCAGGAGGCGAGGCTTCTTGCCATGATCGATTGTGAACGGATCGGAAGAGAGGCGGCTTTGCTTGCTGTTCGCTCCCAGAACCCGGTGAAGATTGAGACCGGTATAAGACCTGTGATCCTGATGCCAGCTGCAATCTCAAGCCTTCTCTCTTATACAACAATAAACCACCTTCTTGCCGAGAGTGTCCAGGAGATGCGATCCCCGTACAGGGACAAGGTGGGAGAAGAGGTAATGTCGCCCCTGTTATCGATAACCGATGATGGAAGACTCAACAATGGGGTTGGAAGTGGCATATTTGATGGAGAAGGGGTCCCGACACAGCGGACCGTTCTTGTTGAAGAGGGTGTACTCAAGGGTTTCCTGTACGATACATACACGGCCAGAAAAGACGGCGTTGAAAGCACAGGTAACGCAACGAGGACATTTGATACCACACCTGCTGTCGGTCCAACAAACTTCATCATAGAACCTGGCACGGCGTCAGGGGAGGATCTCATCACCGAGGTGCAGGATGGTATCCTTGTCACAGATCTTATAGGGGCACACACAGCCTCCAGGACATCTGGTGAGTTTTCACTCCTTGTTCACAACGGTTTCAGGATAGAGAGTGGAGAGATGACCGATCCTATCAGGCAGGTGATGATCTCAGGATCGACCGTGGATCTATTGAGGAATGTCAGTCTCATCGGATCTGATACCAGGCAGTACGGTGCGGTCGTATCACCTTCCATACTATTTGAGGATGTCCAGGTCACCCAGTAGAGAGAACTTTGAAAACCCCATCTCCAGACCCCATCAGATTAGCAAGAGGAGTAAGATATTTCTGACCTAAGCATACGAAAAGACTAACCTGCAGAGATAGATTCATTGCACAGAAAAGAAAAAACAGGGGCAATGAAGGGGGATGTAGAACTAAATCAAAATACCAAACGATGGGTTGCACACCACTATCCTAAACTGGAATCCACCCCTCTATCTCATCAAGCACCTTCCAGCTCCCGCTGACAAGATCCTCCTCGATCTCGCGGAATCTGAAGAGGACATCGGTGAACTTTGCCTCTTCTTCATCACTCTCTGGTCCTACGAGCGAGTAGTATATGTAAACAGATCCATTTCTCGATTCAATCCCGAAGTAATCCCGTTCAAAGAACCCTGCGAACTTAGAGAGGATTGGAGTACATTTATCCCGCACAATCGGGATGAAATGCCCATTTGTTCCAAATAGTGCTTCAATTTCAACCTCTTCAAGATCAATCCACAGCCCTATCGAGTTTATATCATAATCAAGATTCCCTTTTAGATCTGTCAGCTTCTTTATCCTGAATATGCAGAACGGGGGTTCTTCCCCCTCCATCTCCTCCCGGTATGCCTCAATTATGATCCGATTTGTGAAGATTATCTGGACGAAGCATCCATCATCTCCATCCTCCCTGAGGAGTATTGATTCGACCTCCCATCCGAAGTACCCCTCGACCTCCTCTTTTTCGCACCCACCCCCTATCATGACATTGAGCCTATCGAGGATGTCCCCCATCCTCAGCATATCAAGTTTCCTTATCTCAATCATCCCTTTTCTTATTGCAACGGTGATGTCAGCAGTTGGCATATCACATGGACTCATCGGTGAGAACTCCTTAACCGCCCAGTCAAACAGCTCTTTATACCGTGATTTATCCTCCCACTGGTAACTAAGAAGCTTCTTCAGGCATCTATCCGGCATACCAAAATAGGTGTTGCCCATTGGGGTTATAAATGCAAGGATATACATAGTAATTATACTCCCACATGCTAATATTTATCTCTTTTTACAACAAGTCATCCCTAATGAGGTTATCGGTTGTCTACCGAGACACGATCGATGTGGATAGTATCAGAAGGATCGTGGATCTTGGAGTACATGAGATCATGATCGATGCGACCCGCGGGCTTGGTGTGATCAGAGAGGCGGCCTCAATCACAGACGAGATCGGTGTACCCCTGAACGTGCTCATGGATAGTTCATGCTTCGGTGCAAGCCACCTGATACCAGGTGGGTATGAGACATACCACGGCTACCTTGAGCGACTTGAGATGATGGGGGTCGGGGCGGTGACGCTCACAGAGGCGTACCTGATCGATATGGTGAAGAACGAGTTTACCATGGATGTTGTGGCATCAAACATCCTCTCGGTTACAACGATCGCAAAGGCGAGGTATCTCGAGGGGCTCGGTGTCGATAGGATCATCCTGGATCCTGATATAAACCACGATCTCGAGCTTCTCTGTCGTATAAAAGAGACCGTGAGCTGTGATCTGATTTTGCTTGTAAATGAGGGATGTATAAAGGGTTGCCCATTTAAAAATGCTCATAACAACCTCATATCGCATCTCGAGGGTGCAAAGCCTGTGCCGAAGATTGAGTCTGACTACTACAGCACGTGGTGCATCTCGAAGAAGCGGAATAACCCGATACTCATTCATGACTCAGGCTGGATCAAGCCGGAGGATATTGAAAAGTACATTGATATCGGCTTTGATAACTTTATGATCGGTGCCTATCGGGGAAGGTGCCCGCTAAACTGGACCCTCTCTGTTGTTGAGGCCTACAGGAGCCGGAGGTTTGAGGGGGACCCGGTCAATATCCTTACAACACCACTTGAGGGTCGTGATGCCTGAGATGATCGATCTCTTAAGCTGCCTGAGGTGCGGCAGGTGTCGTGCCGTCTGTCCAACGCTTGAATCCCTGGGATGGGAGTCGATGGGGCCGAGGGGCAGGATCATGCTCTGTCTGGGTTATCTTGAGGGCGCGGGTTGGATCGAGGGCGTCTCAGATAGCCTCTACACCTGCACAACCTGCGGAGCATGCTCGTTTATCTGTCCATCAGGGGTTGATGTCGACTCGATTGTTGAGTACCTGCGGCGTGAGTACCTGAAAAGCCATAAAGATGGGCGTATCGAGGAGATGTATGAGGCGATAAGGATATATGGAAACCCGATGGGTGACACCCGTTCCAGGTGGTGGTGGCTGGAGGGGGTTAATGGGATAACACTGCGAAGAAGGTCTGATATTATATACTTTGCCGGGTGTCTCCTATCTTACAGATCCCGGGAGGTTGCAGTATCAACCCTCAAGATACTTGCCGATTTTGGGGTGGCACTTCTTGAGGATGAGCGCTGCTGTGGTTCACCACTTCTGAGGCTCGGGGTGGAGAATCCTCCCACGATGGAGGATAACATCAGACAGATTGAAGAGAGCGGGGCAGAGCTCATCCTGACGAGCTGTCCCGGGTGCTACATGACGCTTAAAAATGATTATAACCTTGATTGCAGTGTTATGCACACGGCAGAGTTCTTCTCCGAGCATCTTGACGAGATTGACCCCGGCAGACTCGGGATTACCGTCACCTATCACGATCCCTGCCATCTTGCAAGGGGGGAGGGCGTAATTGAAGAGCCGAGAGCGGTGATTGAGCGAATATGCAAGTTGCGTGAGATGAAAAGGAATCGAGAGCTTTCAGGATGCTGTGGTGGGGGTGGAGGTGTCAGATCCGGTTACCATAACCTATCACGCGCAATTACAGTGAGAAGGCTTGAGGATGTGCCCCCTGATGCGGATTTAATCGTTACAACATGTCCTTTATGCATCATAAACCTCAGTGATGGGGGAGGGAATGTCATCGACCTCGCCCAGCTCATCGAGCGATCAAAAATGTGAGCTATCCCAGGTGGGTATGTGGCTCTCTCACTTTATCAAAGTTTGGATGTTCAGATAAAGACCGTGAACGCGATGTATGCGATTGCAAGCATGATCAGTGAGTGCTTGAACCCTGCAAGAAACTCTCCTTCTCCCATCTGTCCTGCGATAAGCCCAGAACAGAATCCCTGAAGTAATGAGGCGTGAAGGAATATCCGCCTGAACGTCTCAATCTCAAACGATCCGAGAAAACCCTGCTGTCCTGCCATTGCTGAACTCTCAACCCCGGCCCCGGCCTCTGCCATCACAGGGAGGAAGGAGGATGAGATGATGAATATGATCCCGATGAAGACGAGGAAGGCGATGTAGATGATGATGACATAGATCAGCATATTCGTGAACCGTTCTCTGTCAAGCTCTTCTGTCATCTCGGTGTCCTTTGCAGAGAGATAAAGCGTATCAGCAACATCACCGCTGGTTCTCATCGTCTCTGTGAGGAGGGTGACTGTCCTTGAGAGTGAGGCCATCTTGACCCGGTTCGCAAACCTTATGAAGGCATCACTTATGCTGACACCCCACTCAAGATCCCGCCACATACGCTTGATCTCTCTCGAGAGCGCGCCACTCATGGACTTTGCTATCACCTCAATCGACTGGACAAGGGTCATGCCACTCGCATTTGTGCTCGCGACACCCTTCAGGAAATCTGGAACCTGAGCCTTGATCTTCTTGTGCTGCCTCCTCTTTCTTTCATAGAAGATAACAAGTGGGGTTAGTGCGATAAACGCGGCAAAGACGAGATAATCATCGATCACTCCAGATGGATCTGCCCTGAACCTGCTCATATTCGTCACTACCTCCAGGATCACTGCCAGCAGGGCAAGGGGCCCACTTACGTAGAGCGTCTTGATCGGATCCTCCCGGAACGGCTTAAGGGGATCTTTCAGCATCTGCTTTAAGGCAAGCATTCGCTTTGACTTCCTGTACCGTTCATACGCCTCAGCATCTTCTGGATCGACCTTAACGACCTCATCATCGGAGGCATCGTAAGAGAACTCGGTCTTGAGGGTAGGGGCCTTTGTGATATCGCTCGGTGAGATGAGATAGATCATCATGACAAACATGAGCGATCCGACCGGGATCACCATGTATATGATCGCATACAGCGCCATCATCTGGCCTGATCCCATCAGTGTCATCACAACCTCAATGATGATGATGAAAAGCGGCCCTGCAACAAATGCCGTGACATATGACTCAGCCAGGAGTCCGAGCGTCTCAAGAAATCCCTTCTGCTCGATCTTAGCGATCTGCATGTACTCCATCGTCTTATCAGCCAGGAAGCGGGTCATATCCCCCCCACTATCTATTATCGTCAGAAGACCATCTATAAGCTCTGTGAAGTTATCTGATGGTGTCTCTTCGCTCACCCTGAGAAGCGCGGTCCTGAGATCGTATCCGAAGAACTCCATGTATCTCACGATCATCTCAGCTTCTTTTGAGACCTCCCCGTAGGTCACCTCATTCCTTGCAAGTGCCTTGAGTATATCGATGATGTTCGCGCCACCCTTTGAGAGCGCGTACATGAACCGCACTGCATGGGGGAGCATCTTATCGATCTTTGACTTTCTATCCCCTGCAACCATCGATGGGTAGATGTAGAAGAAGACATACACTCCCCCTCCAAGTATCATCGCCACCATGAAGAAGAGAAAGATCGTCAGGATCGTCTCCGTGTACCCCCTGATCCAGTAGAGGTTTGGAGGGAGGTGGAGGTTCGTGAAGTTATCAGGTATGCCGACGAAGTTTATGATGATGTATGCGAGCGCAAGACCGATCAGACCGCCTATGATAGCTGCAATCAATGCATATCCTTTAGCAGCCGCCATATACATGTCATAGGAAATTGACATCCGTGCTTTCCTGATATCTCGCTGAATCTGTGAGTAGTCATCTTTATTTCGCCTTATCCTCTCGCCAAAGATGGAAAACGCAAATCTTGTGAAGGAGTTCACGTTCTCAAGCATGCATCACACCTTTATCTTGAGCTTATTCAGCACTTTTTCCTGGTTTGTCTGGAAGGCGTGGATTATTGTTGCAATCGCATCAAAGTCCCTTATGTTGTTCTCAACCATATATTCAAGAACCGCCTGCCGCTTCTTAAGCTCGTAATCCATCTCTTTCCGGCTCCATGCCCTGAATTTCATTATATCGTTCAGGACCTTCGATTCTCCCACCCGCTCAAAGACATCCCGGGAGGGGTCCCACTTGAAGACGTCTATCGTCTTTATGTTCCGTGTTGCAGGATCTATCTCACTTATCTCAACAAGTTCAAGGTTTCTTCTGACACGCTTCCCCCCGCAGAACGTCTGTGCCTGGATGGATACGATATCAAGCGCCTCTATCATCGTTCTTGGGACAGAGATCGGTGGATTCTCAAGCCGGTGGATGACCGTGTCTACCGAGTCAGCATGCATCGTTGAGAAGGTTGTGTGCCCTGTTGACATCGCCTGAAACAGCGTCAAAGCCTCCCTCCCCCTGACCTCGCCAACGAGCAGATACTCAGGTCGCTGTCTCAGTGCAGCCCTTAAAAGCTCGTACATATCAATATTTCCCTTCCCATCCTTCGTCACAGTCTCCCGGGTGACATCCGGTATCCAGTTTGGATGGGGTAGCTGGAGCTCCCTTGTATCCTCGAGGGTGATGATCTTTGCCTTGTGTGGAATGAAGAGTGAGACCGCGTTGAGCGAGGATGTCTTTCCTGATGCAGTTCCTCCTGCAAACAGGAGGCTTTTGTTGTTCTCGATGCACATCCAGAGGTATGCCATCGACTCTGAGGAGAATGTGTTCCATGCGATGAGATCCACCGGGGTGATCGGGACATCCTTGAACTTCCGGATCGTGAAGGTGCTACCATGAGTCGTGACCTCATTTCCGAGCGTCATCTGTATCCTGCTACCATCAGGCATCGTCGAGTCGACCATCGGCTCTGCGATAGAGATGTGCTTGCCGCTCTTCTGGGCAAGCCTCACCACGAAAGAGTTCAGCTCATGCTCGTTGAAGTAGATGTTTGTCTGTATATTGAGGTAGTTCTTGTGAAAGAGAAAGACCGGCTGGTTCCATCCGTTACATGAGATATCCTCGATGAGCGGGTCCAGCATGAGTGGTGTGAGCTTATCAAGCTCAAGATAGTCCCGTATCACATAGTACAGGATCTTGTGGTAGGTTATCGGATCAACCTTCAGCCCATAGTCGAGTATTATCTCGTTCACCTTCTCCTTGAGTACAAGCTCCTTATCAACCGTCTCCTCGAGCTTCACATTCAGGAGGACATCATGGAGCCGGGTCTTGATGTCTCTAAGCAGGACCGCCTCAAAGTCCCGGAGGTGTGGCTCAACGACGTAGTAGAGATAGTCGTCATTCTCCCTGTTGTAGAGTATCACAACAAAGGAGAATGGCTCCTTTAGCCAGTAGCGCTCAACCTCTTCATACCCGGGAATCCCCTCAAAGACGCACAGAGGTCCATGAAGCTCTGGATCGTATGCTTCAATCTCAAGCCGTTTCTTGAAGAGGTTTTTAAGCCTCTTTAAACCTTTTACCTCTTTTTCAACCTTGGATGATTCGTAAACAAGCTCCTTATACTCAATCTCACGGAGCGTCCTGTCAAAGTTCTCAAGAACCGTATCATCAAAGAACTCCAGGAGTTCATCCCTCCTGTCATCAAGGAGGGCACCCATATCGAGCTTGAGATCCTCCTTCTTCAGATCCCCGGCAGATCCAAGCTCCTCGAGATCTGTTTCCGCACCCACAAAGCCCCTCCAACATATATATTACCTTTTGGTATATTAAATGACTAATAGATATATTTAGATGTTTAAAATGTTTTTGTATACCATACTATTTTAATCTTTCTCAATTCGTTATTTGTTATCGTTATACTTATATTAGATCAAATCCAATTAGTCTGTAAGGTGATATAATGATATTATATGACCGTCTAAGTGATTTAATATCACTAAAAGGTATTAACATCTTGATAGTTCTGCTCAGCCTCCTCCTCTTTCTCCTCCTCTACAGGGCAAACCAGAAGAATAAGAGAACGTCGCAGGTTCAACCCGATGCAGAGACCTCAATTTCCTGGAAAGAACAGCTTGAGAAGCTCGTAAGGCGGTATAATCTTGAATCACTCACGATTGCAACAAAAGATGGTTTTGTGGTGCTCTCATCAAGCCCAAGTCCGGAGGCTGATGCTGCCAGTTTCTCATCACTCTACACGTGTGTGGTTGAGGAGAAGGGAATAAAAGAGGGGGTTGTCCCCATAGCAAGCGAGTCTGGGGTGGCATGGGTTGCACCCATGCAGGTAGGGGGTATGGATGAGACGCTCTGTGTGATGAGATCTGAGGCCGGGATCAGGGAGAGGGTTGCATTGAGGATAAAGAATGAGACAGAAAGGCTGATAGAGACGATATTCACGGCGTCATAGGTGTATCAGATGGCATTTGAGCAGGTGTTCAGGTTTGTGAATACAGTTCCGTTTGAGATAAAGGAGATAGTCCTTTTTGTGCTCCTTCTCATAGCCTTGTTCCTTGGTTTTATCACTGAATGCCGGCTCACGCACTATGTAAAGTGGATGGAGAACATGAAGGAAAGACTGGAGAGGGTGGAGGGAGAGGTGAGGAGGGAGAAAGATAGATTTCAGGAGATAGGTGGCGAAAAGAAAGACCCTTTATTTGAAGCCATCGAACCCGGCGGCACAAAGCTTGAGTCCCTTTCTCGGCGGCTCGGGTTTGAGAGTTCAGAGTTTTTCTATGATGTTGCACCATCTCTCATCGATGTCAGAGAGGCGGGTGATCTGAGGGAGGGGCTACGTCTGATCGCTAAGAAGTATTCTATCGATGCGGTATCCCTTGCATCAGAAGATGGTTTCCTCATTGAGTCCTCCGGGGAGTGTAGAGAGGATGAGGCGGCGATCTATTCCTTCATCCTCCAGGAGATGAAGCTTGTGGGAGATGATCACGCAGGATCACTTGCACTTGGAAACGGCATTTCTGCCATTTCAATGGAGATGGACGGCACGAATATCATCTGTATCATGCGTGCTGATAGGCCAATAAACCCTGACAGGGAGGATCTTAAGGGGGATCTTTCCACGGTGATAGAGCGGTTTGTGGGGGTCGGATCATGAAGCTTCACAGGTTCATCCGGTCGTTCTGCATCATCGATGGTGGAGAGGTTTATGTGGAAGGAGAGAGGGATATTAGCCTTGATTTAGATCTATTGATCCTGCTCTGGCAGGTGCTTGTGATACATACCTCCATCAACTCAATCCTGATAAGGACAGACAGAGACCAGATATATGCTCAAAAGGTGAGAGAAGGATCCACAGTGGCCATATTTGCAGACCAGGCAGCCTCACTCGCGCTCATCTACAGCACATACCAGAAGATCGCCCATCTATTATCAGAGGGAGGGGGGTTCCTTGATGATATGAGAAGGAACAATCTCAGGTCAGTCCTGTCAGATCTGAAGGAGCCAGAAGGGGTGAGACTTGATACAAATAAAGAGCTTGTTATGACGATAGAAGAGATAAAAAGGTTCAGAGAGGAGTGGAACATGACAAAGTCCTTTGATGGCATGGGGGGAGTGAAATGACCGCGGTGGTGTACACGATCGCATCAGGAAAAGGGGGGACCGGGAAAACAACAGCAACAGCAAACATCGGAACGGCACTGGCAGCACTTGGAAAACGGGTGGTAATCCTTGATGCAGACATCGGGATGGCAAACCTCGGGCTGGTAATGGGTCTTGAGAAGCGTCCTGTCACCCTTCATGAGGTCTTGAGTGGCACAGCAAGGATAGAGGATGCGATATATGAGGGTCCAGCAGGGGTGATGGTTGCACCATGTGGTATATCGCTGAAGGGTTTCCAGAGCTCAAACCCTGAGCGGCTCAAGGATGTGATGGGAAGGCTCGTTGATCAGTTCGAGATCATGCTCATCGATGCACCGGCGGGGATCAGTAAAGATGCGGTTATCCCGATGGCAATCGCAGATGAGGTGATCCTCGTGGTGAACCCTGAGCTATCCTCGATGGCAGATGGGCTCAAGACGAAGATCCTGACTGAGATGGTCGGCGGAAGGGTGAAGGGTGCGATCGTCAACCGTGCAGGGATGGAGAAGGTGGATATACCAAAGCAGAAGGTTGCAGAACTTCTTAACACCCGGATAATCGGTGTTGTACCGGAGGATCCAAACGTGCGAAGGGCTGCGGCTTTCAAGACCCCTCTTGTGATAAATGCACCAAGATCGCCTGCTGCAGTCGCGTTCAAGAAGATTGCAGCCAACCTTGCGGGTACCGAGTTCAAAGAAGATATCGAGAACAACGGAAAGAAGGAGAGCTTTGTTGAGAAGCTTGCAAGATCTCTATTCGGGGGTAGGAAGTGATGTTTGCTTTCACGATCTTTCTCGCGATAGCATTAGCGGTCGCCCTCTTCATGATGTACGTGATGCACGTACGCATTCAGCAGCTCACCGAGGAGCTCAGGGAGTTGAAGGCAAAGGTTGAGATAAGAGGGGATGAGCTTGAGCAGCTTGCCAGGGATATCGAAGAGTTTAAGAGGTTGAGGATCATTTAGATCCCGATGGTTGACCTCTCAGTGGACATCGGCATCCCACTGAAGAACCCACTGATTCTGGCATCCGGGATACTTGGCTCGAGTGCCGGGATACTGAAGAGGGTTGCAGAAGCAGGGGCTGGGGCACTCATCACAAAGTCGATCACTCAGGACCCAAGGGAAGGTCATGAGAACCCAACCGTCATCGAGGTATCTGAAGGGGTCATATTAAATGCGATAGGGCTTGCAAATCCAGGTGTTGACGCATTTATCAGGGAGCTTGATGCGCTGAAAGGAGTGAGAACTCCGATAATCCCGAGTGTTGCAGGGAACAGTGAGGATGAGTTTGCAACGGTTGCTTCAAGATTTGAGGATGCAGGGTTCAGGATGGTTGAGCTCAACATCTCATGTCCCCACTCCCTCCCTCTCTCAACCGGAAATACGATCGCTCAGGATCCTGAGCGCACCCGCGCCATCGTGAAGACGGTTAAAGAGGTCACATCACTTAGGTTGATCGTGAAGCTCAGCCCCAATGTCACGGACATCGTTGAGGTTGCAGCTTCAGCGATTGATGCCGGGGCTGATGCAATCTCGCTCATAAACACGATCGAGGCACTTGAGGTTGATCCCTGGGTTGAGATACCGGTGCTTGGAAACATCTTTGGCGGGCAGTCCGGACCCTCCATCAGGTGCATTGCTCAACGAAAACTCGCAGAGGTTGCACTCGCGATGGAGGATGGCAAAATCGAGCGTGTGCCACTTATCGGGGTTGGTGGAGTGAGAAGGGCAGAGGACGTCTTCAGGTTCATCCTTCTCGGTGCTGATGGGGTTGCAATTGGAAGTTCAATTCTTTATGGGGATATTGAGATCTTCAGTGATATTCTGAGGGGGCTTGAGCAGATGATGCATGATAAGGGGTATGCGCGGCCTGAAGAGTTCCGGGGAAAGGCAATATCATGGATCAGGACGCGAATGCGATAGTATGTATGGCCGTATTCTCGTCTGTTATGGTGATCAGATTTATATACAGGCACATTACCCAATATGTGGTGGAAGGTGTGGTGAGGTAGAGGTAAAACGATGAATGAGATAGAGTTAAGGGCTACAAAGAAGCTGATAAAGCTGTATGAGGAGATGTTGACCTTAATTCAGGAAGAAAACACCCGGATGAAGCGCATCTACAGAGAGATGATAGAGCTTGTAGAGGGGGCCGAAGTACCGAAACCCCCGGAAGAGCGTGAAGAGGTGAAGGATTTAATTCAGAAGGTCATGATGCTGAAGGAGATTATCGGCGTCTAACTCTTCATACTCAAAAAACGAGAGGGGTTTTCCCCCTTTTCCCCCTCTCGTCTCTTTTTTGCCCCTGTTCAAAAGAGTTCTGCGCCCGTATGAACAACGATTCCTTTATCAGTGATTGAATATGGCATTATCTTTCTTGAATGTGCTGTTCGTCTCATCTTCACAATCTCAAGGGCCAATGATACCTCTCGCATCTCACACTGGCGTATGTATCGCAACGAGATCACACCATCTGCGAGATACTCAGCAAACCCGTATCGTGATTGGAGCGACATACCCCCGAGACCTTCTGAAGTCATGACCGTTGTAAGACCTGACCCCTTGAAAAGCCCTGCAAGTGTGTAAATCCGCTCCCTTCGCTCAGCCTCATCAGAGAAAAGCGTCTCAAAGAGTGTTATGGAGTCAAAAACGAGTCGCTTTGTCTTGAACCTCCGGATTAAATCCGGAAGCTCACTCTCAACCCTTTCAATTGAGACCTTTATATCAGCCGGGTTAAGCCTTATCACAGCAAGCATCTCTTCATTGATGTATGGTTCAAGCTCCCAGCCGAAGTCTCCTGCCGTCGCGATGATCTCCTCCTCATCCTGATCCAGGGTGATGTAGACCCCCGGTTCACCGAGCTCAAGCCCCTTCCACAGGTACTGGAGTGAGAAGATCGTCTTACCCGTCCCATACTCCCCGATCAGAAGGATCAGATAGCCTCTCGGGAACCCCCCATTCAGCATCCTGTCAATTCCAGTGACTCCAGCACTGAGTCGCTCCATTTATCCCCTCCCAAGGATCTGACGAATCGGAACGAGCGTGAGCCCCTCATAGGATGATATGTTAACCTCAAACTTCACAATGCCCCCATCCTCAAGCCTTGGGAGATCTCCTTTGAGCTTGGTTATGATCATGGAGCGTCGATTTACACCGGTACCCCACTCCTCCCATCTGAAGAAGAAGGCCCCATCTGCAACATCAGCTATCTCCTCTTCCTTTGCCCTTTCAAAGACATTAGCTGTTAGAATCATGTAAATAATCCCTCCCCATCGTTTTGATACACGTTGAAGCCCCTGAAGGAACCTTATAAACTCACTCCACCTGTCATCGGTGTTTGAGTATACTCGAATGAGGGCTGTGAGTGAGTCAATGATGATGAGGTTATCCGGGCCGTGCTCATCAAGGCGCGTCACAATCTCGCTCAGAACCTCCTGATCCCTGCTTATACCTTTCAGCATGCTCAGATTATGGCTCCCGGTATCTGCGATCCATGAGAGGGGAATCCTTGAGCTTCTGAAGTACGTCTCTGAGAGGTCCAGGATCCTGATATCTACAGGATCAAAGCCCCTGAAGGAGGCTCCAATCTCATTAAGGATGTCCTTGGAGGTTCGTGTGATTGAGATATAGTAGACTTCTGAAGGGAGGAGGGTATCCCGGCTTTTCTTCTTTTTCTCTGCGATCATGGCCGCTGAGGTATATGCAAACTCATAATGGCCACTTCCAACCTCGCCCAGAAGGAGAATGAGTGACCCTCTGGACATCCCCCCATCAATCAGCAGGTCAAGGGAGGGTATGCCTGATGTAATCTTCTCCATCTTTCACCTCCTCCACCTCGATCTTCTCCATCTCCCGCTTTATGAGGTGATACTCCTGGGTTGTAAGTGTAGCAGGGTCAAGTGTGACAAGAACCGATGATGTGGATGGCATCACAGAATCGTTTATGAGCTGAAAGAACTTGTGAATTGAAGAGAAGCTGTTCTGTGTCATGAGGTACTCTACACCCTCGATAATTATCAACCCACGCTCAGCCTGCTTTATGAAGTTATCTATCATCTCATAGCAGAGTGAAAGTTCATTCGGGGAGAGACAGGTCTCAGACGGAATCTTATTCTTGACAAGCCAGATGATCGGTGTGTTCCCGAGCCCATACGTCTCCCTTATCCTCTTCGGGTTCATTCTTGTGATACACAGCCCCTCCCTCCCATGCTTTACCCCATCAAGAAATACCCTGAAGATGAGTGATGGCTTCTCCTCCTCAAAGAGGTATATCACCCCTTCTTCAATCCTGTAGTGAGGTTCTCCGACCTCAACGACCTCTTTTGAAGGCAAGACAAGGATGCCCTCAAGATCTGAGATATCTGTGAGCGTCATCACGGCACCACAACTCCCTCCCTCTCCTTCGAAGGTTGAAACCGTGACAAGGACCGGGATAACCGTGCCGTCTTTCCTCTCGATGTTCACCTTGAAGCTCTCCCCATCGCTTATCTTAACAGGCACATTGAAGATCTCAGATACTGTGATTTTTCCCGCTTCGTACTCTTCAATCCCGAGCAACCCCCTTGCGGCGGGGTTTATCATGCTTATCCTCCCGGCTTCATCCACAGTTATCGTTGCAACCGGGGTCTTATCGAGTACTTTCTCCAGATATTCATTCCTTTTCTTTATCTCCTCCTCAAGCAGCCTCTTCTCCGTGATATCAACAAAGCTTATCACCTCTCCCTTAACCATCCCATTTTCATCCTCCATGATACGCTGATTGGCGAGTATCACAATCCTCTCATGATCCTTCCGCTCAATTGTGTACTCACCACTTGATCCGACCTCTTTCAGGAAGAAGACCTCTCCCAGGTCCTTTCCGAGTGCCTCAAGCGAGGAATATCCGGTTATCTCCTCTGCCTCACGGTTCCAGATCGTGATCTTACCATCAGCATCCGTCACAACAACCCCGGACGGAACGGTCTCAAGCACAGCCTCAAGATGACTGTTTGTCGCTTCAAGCTGGGCAGAAATTGCAAGAAGGTCCTCCTGTTGGAGGTAATACTCGATCGTCATCTCTTCCAGGGCCTTCTTGCTCCCCCTGAGATCCTCCTCCATCTCTTTTATCCGTGTGAGATCGTGCCCATACACGAGAAGAAGCGGCTCCTTCCCCCCATTGAGGTTGATTTTCAGCGGTATGAGTGAGATTAGATAGGGTATCTTGCTCCCATCTCGATCCTCTATCGTCATCTCAAAGCTGGTTGGACTGTCAAAGCACTCAAGATCTCCTATCTTCTCAAGGAGTTCTTCGGTGGATAACGACTCATAGATCTTGTTCGATGTGATCTCTCTCAATTCACCATCAAATAGCGCAACGATGTCCATACCTTCCCAAGTTTTTATTTGTAAGTTAAAGTATTTAAATATATTTTATTATACCTAAGAGTACTTTTTTATATCATAATAGGTTAAATAGTTAAATAAGTATGATACAAATCTTTAGAAGGAGAGTTCGAGAGGATCCGGGGGTTTCAGAAGAGTTCCATGAGATGGTAGAGTACACACCATCTGAGGGGGTACTGGAGCTTGAGCGATACATGCTAAAAGGCGGAAGAGCCATGGCTGTGATTCTCTTGGACGAAAAGACGAAGGTCAGAAGCTATCACCTCGTTGAACCAGCCTTAAGTTATGAGGAGAAACTTCTTCTTGAAGACCTCTATGATACACTTCAGGACGTGCTCTCACTTGAAGATACGAATGGTGATGAGAAGGGGGCAGTTGAGCGGAAGGATATTCTTGAGAGGGATCTCAAGAACCTCCTCAAAAGTTATGGTATCAACCTCAGCCCCTCCTCCTATGAGAGGATCCTCTACTACCTTGAGCGAAACTTTCTTGGATATGAGCGGATCGATGCTCTGATGGATGATCCTTGGATCGAGGATATCTCATGTGATGGGGTGAACCTTCCGATTTACCTCTACCACAGAAAGCATCAGAACATAAGAACGAACGTCTCATTCCCCGATGAGGAGGTTTTAGATGCCTTTATCATCAAACTCTCCCAGAAAGGGAGGAGGCACATATCAATTGGAGAGCCACTTCTTGATGCGACCCTTCCCGATGGGTCAAGGCTCCAGGCAACATTTGGAAGGGAGGTTACATCCCGTGGCTCGACATTTACGATAAGAAAGTTCAGAGAGGATCCATTCACACCTCCTGAACTCATAAAGTGCAGGACATTTTCCCTCGAGATGATGGCATACCTCTGGATGTGCATCGAGAACAACAAAAACCTGATCTTTGCCGGGGGAACCGCCTCAGGCAAGACATCCTCGCTCAACGCGGTCTCCTTCTTCATTCCACCGATGGCAAAGATCATCTCTATCGAGGATACGAGAGAGATCACACTCTACCATGAGAACTGGATCCCGGGAGTGACAAGAAGTGCTGTTACAAAGGGTGGAGAGGGAGAGGTTACGATGTTCGATCTTCTGCGGGCTGCACTGAGGCAGCGCCCTGAGTGTATCATACTCGGTGAGGTGAGGGGGGAGGAGGGGTTGACACTCTTTCAGGCGATGAACACCGGACATACGACCTACTCGACGATTCATGCAGAGGACCCTCAGAGTGTTGTAAACAGGCTTGAGAATGAGCCGATAAACGTACCACCTGTCATGCTTCAGGCACTTGACATCATCTCTGTCCAGGTCCAGGCGAATATTGGGGGGAAGAGGATAAGACGGGCAAAGGAGCTTGTTGAGATCATAGAAATAGATCCTCAGACGAGAAACATCAGAATAAACGAGCTGTTCAGGTGGGATCCTGGATCAGACTCGTTCATCCAGCTGGGGGAGTCCCATAAGCTCAGAGCTATCATGAAACAGAGAGGATGGAGCAGGGAGAGGCTTAACGAGGAGCTTGATCAGCGGAGGCAGGTTCTGCAGTGGATGATCGATAAGGATATTATGGACTACAGGAAGGTTGCAGAGATCCTTCAGGCATATCACTTCGATCCTGATGGTACGATCGAGGCGATCGAGGAGGGGAGGGATGGAGAGCTTCTACAGGTTGTGTAGCATCTCCTACAGGATATTTGGAAGAGGTGTGAACAGAAACGATCTTTCAGGGCTCTCGTTGAGCCTCAAAAGGGCAAGGATCAACATCCCGGCGGATCTCTACCTCTCACTTTCAAGGCTTGCTGGAGCTCTATTCGCACTTTTTGGGGCCATTCTCGGTGTTCTTCTCATCTATACACTGATCCCAGCATCAGGGGATATCTTCCTCATCCTTCTTACAGTTTTATCAGGGTCGGTAACAGCGACCCTCTTCTACCTTCTTACAGTGAGGGCGTTCATGGCATATCCGGTATTCAGGGCAAATACGAGGCGAATACTCATCGACAAGGGGCTGCTTCATGCGATAAACTACCTCTATGCGATGAGTAAGGGAGGAATGAGCCTTATTGACGCTTTCAACTCGTTAAAAAAGCATGAGGCGGTCTATGGTGAGTCTGCAAAGGAGATAGGATACATAGCCAGGGACGTTGAGTACTTCGGGCTTGATCTAAGGAGCGCGCTGATGAGAGGGTCAAAGAACACACCTTCTGAGAAGATGAGAGACTTCCTTGAGGGGCTGATATCAGTCATGAACACCGGAGGGTCTCTTGAGGACTACTTCTCCCTTAAGTCAAGGCAGTACCAGGACCTTGCGGAGGGGGAGAACAGCACATTTCTTGAGGTGCTGAGCGTGCTTGCAGAGACGTACGTGACACTGTTTGTTGCAGCACCACTGTTTCTGATTACGATCATCATCGTCCTCGGGATGCTCAAATCAGGAACGCTTCTCATACTCTCTGCTGTCGTCTACATTATCATTCCACTCGGGACATCCCTGTTCATACTTCTACTGGATACGATAACAACCCGTACGGATGAGGAGGCACCCTCTTTTGTGAGGATAAAACGGCTGAATGTCTTTGATAACGTGAGGCTTGTTGAGCGGGAGAGTGAGGGGATCATACCGGCACTTAAAAGGTATGAGCAAATCGAGCGTATAAAGTTCTTTCTCCGCTCACCATTTCGCTTCTTTATTGAGAAACCCTCACGATGCTTCTATGTTACCCTCCCTCTTGCTTCAGCCTATCTTCTGAGCATCCTGCAACCTGCATGGGAGATTCCCGATGGTTTTGACCGTAACCTCTTTTACACGGCCCTTATTCTGCTCATCCCTTATTCAATCCTTTTTGAGATTAGAGCAAAGCGTATAAGAGAGATTGATGGGGTGGTGCCCGAGTTTTTAAGGAGGCTCAAGACTCTGAATGAGACCGGGCTTAACCTGGTTGAGTGTATAAGGGTGATAATCCGCTCAAATCTGGGTGTTCTCACAAGTGAGCTTTTAAGGGTTGCAAGATCGATAGAGTGGGGAAGCACACTTGAGGATGCGTTCCAGAAGCTTGAGGTGAGGGTCAAGACCGGGGCATTATCAAGAGCAATCACGCTGCTTGTCGATGCAGACCGTGCAACAGGAAACCTGAGGGATGTTCTTGCTGTTGCAGCATCAAATGCCGAGATTGCACAGAGGCTCATGGAGCGAAGAAGAGCCGCAATGTCGATATACCTTCTAATCGTGTACATCACCTTTGCAGTATTCCTCGTTACGATATATATCCTAACAACGAAGTTTCTCGGAACAATGCCTGAGATTCCGATCAAAGGCGCGGAGAGGTTTCTGTCGTCTGATTATAACCTTAAAGCATACGAGAGAGTGCTCTTCCATGGATCACTCCTTCAGGGCTTCTTCTCAGGGATTGTTGGTGGGCAGATGAGCTCCGGGAATCCGTACAGCGGAATCAAGCACGCTGTTGTCATGATGATAGCGGCCTTTCTCGTGTTTGAACTCGTGATATGGGGGTAAAAATGGGCTTTATACGGGATGAGATGGCAGTATCTGAGATTATGGGTGAGATCCTGATGATAGGGGTTGTTGTTATCGCGTTCGGGGCAATATCCACTTTCCTCTATGCATACCTGTCAGGACCAGATATCCCTCCAAAAGTCGATGTGACCGGGATTGCGGACGATGAGCATGATACGATCTATCTCAAGCACAGTGGGGGTGAGTGGGTGGGGGCCGGTGAGCTTAAGGTCATCCTCAGGATAAACGGCACGATGTATCAGTACAATTGCACATCCCGGTGGAGGCTCGGGGATGTGATTGAGATCAACACATCCGGTGAGTATGGGCTTGATCTTGAAAGAGGAGAGGAGATTGAGTTTCTTCTGGTTCACATTCCCACAGGTAGGGTTATAGCATCGGGTGAGCTTGGATACAGAGTACCTGACTGCTCCAAAGATACATCACCTCCTTCATCCATTACAAACCTGAGAAACACGACCTTCGAGCCGACTTATATCATCTGGGCGTGGGATCAACCTCCGGATGAGGACTACTCGCATGCCCGGATATACATAGATGATGAGTACAAGGGGACAACCTCTGCAAGCTGGTACAATGCAACCGGCTTTGACCCGGGGACAACCCATGCGATCGGGATAAGAACGGTTGATGGGTGCGGGAACGTGAACTCAACGTGGGTCAACCACACAGCAAAGACCTACAAGCCATGGTGGGATACAGGATGGAGCTACAGGCGACCCATTACGATAAGCTCAGAGGATGAGCTTTCTGATTATCAGATAAGGCTTGAGGTTAACTGGGACAGTGACATGCAGGATGACTTTGACGATCTGCGGTTTACAACCCAGGATGATTCTCCGATACCTCACTGGATCGAGCTTAAATCCAATCGTAAGTGGGCCAGCGTGTGGGTCAAGGTCCCGAGAATCGCTGATGGAAACACCACGATATACATGTACTATGGCAATGCAACCGCAACAGATGGATCGAGTGGATCTGCGACTTTTGAGTTCTTTGATGATTTTGATGCCTGGAGTGGATGGAGCAACTATGGCTCCGGGACGGTTGAATGGACGTCTTATGGCTCTGAGTACGTGCTTAAGAAGAACGGAAGCTGCGATCCAAGTGGAGGATGGAAGAGTCTCGGGATACAGATTACAGACTATCGCCTGGTGACAAGAGAGCGCAGAGACAAGGAGGGGTCTGATTGTGGTATGGATCGTTACGGGATCGAAGATTCAAGTTACAACGGCTATAACATCTACAGGAGGGCTTACACATCTGGATCCGGGAGTTTTGGGTTTGAACGAAGAACAGGGGGGTCTTCGACGGGCAGATGGTACAAAGGTCTCAGTCAGCCCTATAACAACTGGTACATCATAGAATTAAGACGAGATGGGTCAAATTTCAATGCATCGTTCTTTGATGGGGATGACAGAGGTTATATAGGCTCGCAAACAGGGAGTGATTCAGTCCACCAGGGTCCATTTGACAGGGTTGTGATAAGGGGCGGGAGGCCTTATTATGTTGACTGGATTGTACTCTGCAAGTATCACTCACCTGAACCCTCATACACGATAGGGGATGAGGAGGTGTATTAGATGGGGAGCGATGAGGGGGTATCGGTTGTTGTCTCGGTCGTGCTTCTGCTCGGGCTTCTTGTTGCAGTTTCTGCGATTGTTCATGTTACATATGTCCCGGAGTGGAGAAGATCTGCTGAGGCAGACCACATGGATGATATCTTCGAGGACTTTGCAGATCTTAAATCAAAGATCGATCTGATCGCTGCAGTATCTCCCGCAAGTGAGTGTACAATCTCACAGCCAATCGGGATGGGTGGTGGAAGCATACCTGTAATCTCGCCTGAAAAGTCCGGTTGCATGCTCAGGACAAACCCTCTGCTTCCAGATCTTTACATAACCGCAGATAACTGCACAACAGCCTTTGCCTTCACAGATCTTGGATCTATCGAGCTTGAGTCGGATAACCTCTACGAAATCGATCGCACCTATGTCTATGAGAATGGAGGACTTATCCTGAAGGAGATAAACCGTTCAGTAATGCGTCTATCCCCTCCTATCAGTTTTAAGAAGTTTAACAACGGAACAAAGGTTATTACTATTGAGATCATCAACATGAGCCTTGACAACGAGTCTGTCGCAAGCTCCGGGATCGAAGAGATCTCTTTTACATATAGATCTTCAACCACACGCTTTTCAGACGCCGTGACCGATGTGAGTATCACCGTCACATCTGACCACACGCCCGCGTGGGAGGAGTTTATGCTCGATGGTGTGAGACGTGCCGGGTTCAACGAGAGTGAATATGATGTAAGCTCCTCGGGAAGCGTCAGGCTTGACATCCACGGGGATGTGGACCTTACCATAGTTGAGGTTAAGGTAGATGGAAGGATTGAACCCGTGATAGAGACAGGCGATTAGCGTAAAGATGCTGAGGGGTGGAGGTTTATCCATCGCACCACTGCTCGTAATGGAACTGCCCGAGGTCTGCTATAGCCCGAAGAGAACTTTGAAAAACCCACTCACTCCCAGAGCCCATCAAATTAACAGGCAAATCAAAAATCCTATTGACCCATTTTCATCATAAAACAGGTATGGGGTCTTAATAGATTATTCATTGAATGAAGAGTATGAGAAGGTCAAACGTCTTGGTGACAGACTTGCAGAGGTAGATTCATTGATTGACTGGGGAGCTTTTAGGATGAGGCGTAAAGCACGCCTCATACACCCATGTCCTGCCTTCGGCAGGACGAGTCCGATCGAAGATCGGACGCAGGGGTAGAGGGGATGCAATCCCCCTTATGAGGCGGATGCGCCTCATACGTGAGCTTAAATAATATCTATCCTCCACTCCTCTCCCTGGTATATGCCAGAAGCCCGCCTGCTTTCACGATCGCGATATCCCGGTCTGAGAGGTTGTGTGTGACCGGAACCTCCTTTTTCCCATTGATATTGACTCTGAGATCGCCCTTAAGATCGCTCACATCAATTGAGAGGTGATCACCCTGGTTTATCTCATCTGTATCACAGACAAAGGGAATTATACCGACATTTACGAGGTTATCATGGTGGATTCTTGCAAATGACTTCGCAAAAACGGCCTTTATCCCGAGCTCAAACGGAGCAAGGGCCGCGTGCTCTCTCGATGACCCCTGGCCGTAGTTCTCTCCCCCGGCAATGAAACCACCGCCTTTCTCACGTGCACGGGCATAGAACCCATCATCGATGTAGGCAAAGACAAACTTCGCAATCTCTGGTAGGTTACTTCGAAGATGTTGAGTGGATGGCCCTGCCGGGAGTATGTCGTCGGTTGAGATCCCGTCACCGAGCTTTATCAGAACCTCCCCCTCGAGCTTATCTGGAAGTGGAGTTTGACGTTTGAGCGGTGCTATGTTCGGCGATCTTCTGATTGTAACCTTCTTACCCTCAGGTCTCAGGAGAAGGAGATCATCCACAATGTAATCGATATGACCAACCTTAACCTCATCAAGCTCCCTTGGATCTGCGATCTCACCCCTGATGGCAGATGCTGCTGCAAGCTCAACCCCTGAAAGTGCGATCTTCGCAAACTTGCTCCCTCCACGTCCTGGCCAGTTGCGGTTAACAGTCCTGAGTGATAAATGACCATGCCCTGGTACGAATCCAATCCCGATACAGGCGTTGCATCCCGGGTCAATAACCCTTGCCCCGGCCTTTATCAGCCTCTCAACACTCCCATCACGGATGAGCATCTGCAGAACCTGGCGTGATCCAGGTGATACGATGAGTTCGATCGATGGGTCGACCCGCCTGCCCTCAAGGATCAGTGCAGCCTTCCTTATATCAGCGTAGCCACCGTTTGTGCACGATCCTATGAAGACCTGATCGATCGGTGTTCCAGCAACCTCCTCAACCGGATAGACGTTATCAGGCATCCCCGGCATTGCAACCTGAGGTGTGATATCATCAAGGCTGATCTCAAGTATATCATCATACTCAGCATCCTCATCTGCTCTAAGCTCCCGCCAGTCTGATTCACGCCTCTGCCCCCTCAAAAACTCCCGTGTGACCTCATCTGATGGGAATATCGAGGTCGTTGCCCCGGTCTCAGCCCCCATGTTTGCGATTGTTGCCCGTTCAGGTACAGATAATCCCCTGACCCCGTCTCCATGGTACTCAAGAACCTTGCCAAGACCTCCTTTCACAGATATCTGCTTCAGGATCGTGAGTATCACGTCCTTGGCAGATGATCCCCAGTTGAGCCTTCCTGTGAGCTTCACACCCAGAACCTCTGGCACGGTAAGGTAGAAGTAGCCACCTCCCATCGCAACAGCAACATCCATCCCACCTGCACCGATCGCGATCATGCCCAGACACCCACAGGTAGGGGTATGTGAGTCTGCACCAAGAAGCGTCTTACCCGGTATGCCAAACCGCTCATAGTGAACCTGGTGGCACACCCCGTTTCCCGGCTTTGAGTATATCGCGCCAAAGTGTGACGCAATCGTCTGGAGGAAGTAATGGTCATCGGTCGACTCGCCCTTGAAGCTGAGAGATGTGTGATCACAGTATGAGACCGCGAGCTCTGTCTTTACCTCATCAAGGCCGAGTGCCTCAAACTCAAGCCATGCCATCGTCCCGGTGCTATCCTGGGTGAGACACTGGTCAATTATAATCCCGATCTCCTCTCCGGCCTCGTACTTTCCATCACCCAGGTGGGCCCTCAGTACCTTCTCTGTGATCGTTCTTCCCATACGTACCACTTGGCTCTCTTATCCCTTACGCCAGGTGATCCTATCACCCCTGATCTTTATGATACCCTTCTTCTCAAGCACCTTCGCTATATCTTCCGCAACCCTACTTCCCTCGATAGCAAGTATTGATTCGTCCATATCAACCTCAAATGAGCATGCTTCTCTGAACTCATCAAGTGTAATCTTCTTCTTCGCACCAGCTGGCAGATCAAGTAGCTCGGTTATGAGCATCCCAAGTGCGCTCAGGCGCAGATGCTCATCAAAGTACTCATCCCAGAACTGCTCATCGACCTCATCAATCAATGGTGCGGTGAGTTCATCCACATAGAGATCAACACACCTATCAAACTGGATCTCTGTCACCATTCTTGCAAACTTGCTATCAGGATTAAACGCGTCGTGGCTCACCGGTACACGAATAAGTGGGTCGTCAAGCCGATCCCCTACTCCCTCCCCGAGTTTTATCTCATTGAGTGAAAGCGTGCTGAACGCAAAACCCACTGCAAAAAACCTCTCAAGGGCAGCATCCATCTCCTCCTTCAGTTCATCCATCTCCTTCTCATCGCGCTCATCTTTCTCCTCCTCTGTTAAACTTCGCCACTCCTCAAGGAACTTTACCAGCCGATCCCTCCTCTCCCTCCATGATGGATCAACCATTGAAAGAAACCGCTCCTCAAACTCCCCCTCATCCGAAACACCCTCAGAAAGCACTTTTCTCATCGCATCAACGTATCGATCATACGCTTCAATATCCTCCACCTTTTCCTCCCTGAGTTCACTGAGTCTTCCTTCCATAAAGGGGATCTCTTCCACTGCGGCACAGATAGATGGCCTCATCTCAACCTTTATTCCGGCCTTCTTGAGGCGCTCAACGATATCACGTGCCTCATCGTCATCATACTCTCCGAGCTTGAACATGATGAGCAATGGTAAGGATCTGACTTAAGGATTTTCGTTAAGCAGGAATACCCCTTCTGAACCTACAAGTTTTATATATTGCGTCAGTGAATAGATACAGGTGATCTGCGGGGGTTGCCAAGCCAGGTCAAAGGCGCAGGGTTGAGGGCCCTGTCTCGGAGGAGTTCGCGAGTTCGAATCTCGTCCCCCGCATAACCTCATTCTCTTCTGAAGAGGTCATCAATTCCCTCAACCTCGAAATACTCCCTGAACTTCTTTGTTGTTCTGAGCATCTTTGTATGTCCATGGGGCTTTGACTCAACAAAACCTCGTGTTTCAAGCTCTTTCACGTGCCTGTATGCAACCTTACCCCGTACTTTTACGAGATCAGACTGGGTGATCGGTTGACGATATGCAATAACCGCAAGCGTTCGTAGTGTAGGGGTATCAAGCTCCCTCGGTACAATCTCACTGAGCTCTCTTCCAAGCTCTTTTCTTACCTCCATTACCCAACCATCATCTGATCGCTCGATCACTATTGCTGAACTTCGCGATTCATACGCTGATCTGAGCTCCTCGAGGATCGGCTCAACCTCATCCTCCTCAAGCCCTGCAAGTCTTGCAAGCCTCGAAGAGCTTAACGGGGAGCCAGATATGAAGAGTGCAGCCTCGATTATCTGTCTGGCCCTAACCTCTCCCTCTTTCATCAATCCCCTCCCTCAGCGTGATGTAAAGCTCGCCGAAGAGATCATCCTGTCTCAGCCAGACCTCTCTCTTTGCCGCCAGAAAAAGGAGTGGTATGTAGGTGTCAACCACCTCTCTCACACTCATACCTGCTGTAAGATCAGAAAAGAGAATTAGACCGTTTTTAGACATCTCCTTGAGTCTATTTCTGAGTCTTGATATCTTCTCCTCGATCTCCTCTTCGTGCGGTAGATCGAGGATGATCTTCTTCATTGCATCATTCTCCTTAACCTTCCTTTCCACCCGGCGTCTCCGGTTAATCTCGACCTTCTCTGCCTTCCTTAGCTCTGTGATAAGATCATTGAGTGTTATGGGGCGTCTCCTCCACCTTCTAAGCTTTGGATAGATCTTAACCGTCTCCGGAGCATCTGAGTATTCATCTTCAGCAAGATCTCCGTGATCCTCCTCAGGATGATCTATCCCCTCTTCAGGACCCTTCCCCTCATTATTCTCCTCCACATCCATAAACAGGGCCTCTGACTTCATCCTGAGCAAGATCGATGCATAAAGAAGTGTGCGCGCAGATAGACGGAGATCGAGCTTTTTCATTCGCTCAAGACGTTCTAAAAACTTATCTGCAACATTTACAACATCAATCTCCCATGGATCAATCTCGCCTCTTGCTGCAAGATCCACAAGGATCTCTATCGGCTCATCCACCTCCTCCATATCACCCCTCCCCTATCAGCGTGAGCGATCTGATCCACTCACCCTTGGCCTCTCTCGTCGTCCCAACGATGAGCCGCTTTTTCCCCTCGATCTCTTCAAGCACCCCCTTTGCCTCCATCACCTCCCCTTCCATAACCTGCCCTGCGTATGTATGGGTAAAAGAGAGAACCTCCTCAACTTCCTTATGATCAACCTTGAAGACCGCAGGGCTGTCAAAGGCATGAGATGCGTCTGTCACAACCGCTTCAATCCTGCATCGCCCCAGAACCTTCCCGCGCGCGTAGCGTGGTGGCTTCTTTCCATCATTCACATACAGAAGATCAAAGTACCTCCCCTCAACCATCCCCCGGTTTCCTTTCCGCACCTCATGAATCAGAAATTCATCAAAAGATATCTCAGGAGATCTTTTCTCATATATCTTCCTCCATAAACTCTCATCGAGCTCCGAAATCTTGCCTTCTGCCTTAGCCCGCTTTAAGATCTCGATCGCATCGAAGAAGCTCTTACCATAGACGACAAAGTCGATGTCAGATGTGGGCGTCGCAAGATCGCAGAGCCATGACCCTGTCACACCCATCTTGGAAGCTGGTATGCCCCCCTCTCTGAACGTATCAGCGATCACCTTAATTACAGGATGTGAAAGGAGAGCGTGAATCCTGACATCTGGCCTCAGGATCTCCACTACATCAGCGATCGGGATACTGTGAGACCCTCCAAGGATATATTCAGGCTTATTCTCCCTCAAAAACTTAAACGACTCCTCAAATTCCATTTTATGAAACCGGAGCCCATCAGATCTCATTCGCTCCCCTTTTTCATCTGGAACGTAGCGAAGAAGTGCATTGATCCTCCTATCAGAGGGCATACTGTAGCTTATAACAGAGAAGATCCACCCATCCTGCGTTACAATAAAATCCCTTATCCTGATGGTACTCAATGGGGACACCCTTTGTGGACATACTTTTTTAGTCACAGGGTTGCTATATAGATAACGCATGGTAAAGAAGATACGGGCATTATACATCGGCAGATTCCAGCCTTATCACCTCGGACACCACAGGATACTGCAGACGATTGCAGAGGAGACAGAGGAGCTTATAGTCTGCATCGGAAGTGCTCAGATGAGTCATGACCTGAAGAATCCTTTCACAGCCGGTGAACGGGTTCTCATGGTAACATCGGCGATCAGAGAGCTTCCAGTAAAATCATACGTCATTCCAATCATGGACATTGAACGGAACGCGATCTGGGTTTCCCATCTTGTATCCCTCACACCACCTTTTGAGGTTGTCTACTCGAATAACCCCCTTGTCAGGCGGCTCTTTACCGAGGCAGGCTTTGAGGTACGCGGTACACCGCTGTACAGGCGCGATCTCTACTCAGGTACAGAGATTCGACGCAGGATACTTGCCGGTGAGAGGTGGGAGCATCTTGTCCCAGAGGCTATCGTTGAGATCATAAGAGCGTGTGATGGAATTAGAAGGATCCAGGATCTTTCTGAACGGGATACAGGAGAGTGAATGAGGGTTCTTCTTGCTGAGTACGCGGTAGGCACCTCCCTTGAAGGGGGGCTTCTCAGAGAGGGTAAGGCGATGCTTGAGACACTCGCAGTGAGCTTCAGGAAAGCTGGGTGTGAGGTTGTGACCCCAAGGCCAGGCAGATTTGAGCAGGACCTTGAACGGCTGGCTGCAGACTCAGACTATGGGCTTGTCATAGCACCGGATGAGCATCTTGCTTATTATACGAGTATAATAGAAGATAATACGGTAAATCTTGGATCTTCTCCTGATTCGGTAAAACTTTGTGCTGACAAACTCAGAACAACAGAAATTCTCAGCGAGTCTGGAATAGCAGTTGCTGATGATGCCCCTTCAACGCGGTATGTGCTTAAACCACGATGGGGATGTGGGTCAGAGGGGATCATCGTAACGGATGATCCCTCTATCTTGCCTGAGGGCTTTATAAGAACGAGATTGATCGAGGGAGAGCATATCAGTGTGAGCCTCCTCAGATCACCCGGTGGTATCACGCTCCCGATCACTATAAACAAGCAGATCGTCGAGATAACCCCGAGAAGAATCAAATACAGGGGTGGAGTCACGCCATACTTCACCCCAAGGGCGGATGAGATTGTCAACGCAGGCATGAGAGCGGGTGAGATTCTTGGATGTTCCGGGTATTTCGGTGTTGATATAGTCCTCGCTGATAGGCCATACATCGTTGACGTTAACCCCCGTCCAACAACCTCGATTATCGGCATAAACCAGGTGATAGACCGTGAGATCGGAGGGCTGATACTCGATGCACGGTTAGAGAGGCTTCCAGAATCTATAAATATAATCGAAAGAGAGGTAACATACAGGCTTGATGAGCTGTAGGAGGGGCCTGGGATGAAGTGTCCAAACTGTGGATCTGAAAAGATTGTGTGTCCGAGTTGTGGAGGTGAGCTTTTACCTGGAACCAAGGCAGCTGGTTCTGTTGGGTTCAGGTGTAAGGAGTGTGGGATGGCGTGTGGGTTTGCAAGGTGTGAGGGATGCGGTAAAGATGTGATAAGCCTGAGGTGGGTTTAAAGATGAAGTGTCCAAACTGTGGATCTGAGAAGATTGTTTGTCCCAAGTGTGGTGGAATGCTTGTTTCTGGAACAACAGCGATGGGGTGTGTTGGGTTCAGGTGTAAGGACTGTGGGATGGCTGTACGTGGGTATGCAATATGTGGTGAGTGTGGAGCAGAGGTGCTTGGAGTGAGGTGAAGGAGAATGGAGCGTTTTAAATCCCTTAAATGCCCTTATTGTGGATCTGAAAAGATCGTGTGTCCCAAGTGTGGTGGAACCATAAAGCGAGGGCTTACCGCTATGAGGCCGCTTCTTGGGGCAAGATGCACATCCTGCGGGATACCTCTTGTCGGTTATGCTTTATGCGGTGGGTGCGGACGAGAGGTCAAGCTTCAGGTGCTTTGATCTATACCCATAAGCGGAGTTTTGAGTGATCCCGGGGTGGTCTGAGTTTCTGATATATATTTCTATCTCATCTGAAGAAAGGGTAATATAATACAGGATTTATCATTCAAAATTCTTTTGTCTCTCTTTTTGTGGTCATTAGGTTTATAAGATGCACAAAGGAAGTTATACGTGAAGAAAGATGAAATGAGATTTATCTCATTCATCCTTCGGGACTAAAAAATGAAAATTAGATGGGAAATAAGATAAAGGGGGTGAGATAAGATGAGAAGGAACACACTTGGGCTGTTAATGGTTGCAATCGTTTCAATCGGTATATTCGCACTGCCAAGCACAGCAGCGCTCTTCTCAGGTCAGCACTCATGGTATAACCTGAGTGACTCCGGGAGCCAGGTACCCTGCGATAAGTGCCACGGTGACATCAATGCAGAGATGATCGATGATAATAATGGTGTGCACAGGGGTCTGAATGGGTCAGCGGGTACAGACACATGCCTCTGCCACAGGGTCACAGGGACCGGAGTTGCATCAGGTGATGGCACGGGCGCAACCGCGGGTACAACATCCCATGCTGCAGAGACGATCGCATGCATGCTCTGCCATGAAAATAACACACGGACAGGCGGGACATATCCATTTGCAGGTGGATTCAGCACAACAGCGGTCTACCAGGGAACAGGTGCAACGACCCAGTACAACTATTCCTGGGGCAATGGCACCGGTGGTGAGCATGCTGCACACAACGCCTTCATCAACCAGGCAATCAAGGATGACCTGATGGAGGATTCAAACGAGGCCTGTATCGCATGCCACACAAGGGTCGGTGTCAACATCTCGTGGACAAAGAACACGGTGCTTGACTTCGATGCTACAGAGAATGAGACTGGAGGCTGGACAGTTACAGACTTCCAGGCTACCGGTGACAACACGACAAACTCCTCTTACATGAACAACTGGACGAACAGCTACTGAAATAGGGGTTAACACCCCTTTTAATTTATTATTTATTGGGAAAGATAAATTCATTAAGATTGAGGTGTTGGCCATGAGATTGAGCCAGATTGAACTCCTGATGCTTGCTGTAATTGCAATCGGTATATTCGCACTGCCAAGCACAGCAGCGCTCTTCTCAGGTCAGCACTCATGGTATAACCTGAGTACAGGTGGTAATGATATTCCCTGTGAGAAATGCCATGGGGATATCGCAGCAGAGATGAACTCACTCGTATCGGCTCACTCAGGTGAGACCGGATATGGAAGGTTTGAGTGTGATTATTGTCACAGAACTTTCAAGGTCGAGCAAGGTGACACAGATTCTTCAGATTCCAGAGATTACTACCCTGATATCAATCTGAGCCTGGAAACGCAGTATTTATATAATTATGCATCCGGGGACGGCACAGAAGCAGAGCCTGGCAAAGAAGCACATGCAGCCTCGGCCGTTGCGTGTATGTACTGCCACAGTGGGCACTCAAATTACTCACACGGATCTGGTTTTACCAATAAGTACTGCAGCTGTCATGGGCCTGACGATGGTGGCGATTCATACTACTATCATGGAGACAGATTCTACACAGGCAAATCTGATGATGATCCAGGGGAGTGCATCAAGTGTCATGGTACAGGACCTACCATATCCATACCACCGGCAGGTGGCTTCAATTTAACAACCGATCCAGCTGATACAGGAAGCCGCGCTGCGCACAAGAAGTTTGTCCATGATGCTATCGCCAACTCAAGGATGGAGGATGCAAACGAGGCCTGCATCGGGTGTCACACAGGGATCGGTGTCAACATCACATGGACAAAGAACACGGTGCTTGACTTCGATGCTACAGAGAATGAGACCGGATCATGGACGATTACAAACTTCCAGGCCACCGGTAGTAACACGACAAACTCCAGTTACATGAACAACTGGACCGGGAGTTACTGATCAATAGTTAAGAGTTTCAGGGCAGAAGATAGAAGCAGGATAAGATACACGAGTGAAGAGGGGTTCTCATCCCCCTCACCCCCTTCTTTTTTGTTTCTGAAATCGTTTCTCGACCTGATGCGAAATTCTTTAATATTCCGGGATTAATCTCCTCTTGGGCAAGGATAAAAAGGAGTGATTCCGTGCAGGAGATCGCAAAAGAGTATGATCACAGGCTGGTAGAGACAAAATGGATCGAAAGATGGGATGATAGCCTTTATTATTTCGACTGGAAGTCTGATAAACCTCCTTATATCATCGATACGCCCCCTCCTTACCCAACGGGAAGTTTTCACATAGGAAACGCGCTCAACTGGTGTTACATCGACTTCATCGCGAGGTTCAAGCGGATGCAGGGGTATAATGTGATGTTTCCCCAGGGATGGGACTGTCACGGGCTTCCAACAGAGGTCAAAGTAGAAGAGCTGCATGGAATCACGAAAAACGAGGTTGATAGAGAGGTTTTCAGAGAGCTATGTCGCAAGCTAACGTCAGAGAACATCAAGAAGATGCGGGAGACGATGAAAAGGCTTGGGCTCTCGATTGACTGGTCAAACGAGTACATCACGATGGATCCGAGTTATTACCGGAAGACACAGGTATCATTCGTCCGCATGTATGAGAACGGACTTATTTATCGTGATAATCACCCGGTAAACTGGTGTCCCAGATGTAAAACCGCAATAGCATTTGCAGAGGTTGAATATGAGACGAGGGAGACATCCCTCAATTACATACATTTTGAAGGAGTTGATATCGCAACTACAAGGCCTGAACTGATCCCTGCATGTGTTGCTGTTGCTGTAAACCCGGAGGATGAGAGGTTCAGGGATCTTATCGGTCTTGAGGTGGGAGTTCCACTTTTCAACTACAGAGTGCCGGTGATTGCAGATGATGAGGTCGACCCATGCTTTGGTACAGGTATCGTCATGATCTGCACGTTCGGTGATAAGCAGGATGTCAGGTGGTGGAAGGAACACGGGTTACCACTTCGCAGAGCAATAGATCGGGATGGTTTGATGACCGGGATCGCGGGTAAGTATGCCGGTATGGAGATAGAGAGGGTGCGGGATGCAATCATCAAGGACCTCAAGGAGGAGGGCTTGATCTATAAGGAGGAGCGGATCGAGCAGAACGTTGGGGTATGCTGGCGGTGCAAAACGCCGATTGAGATACTCTCTGAGAAGCAGTGGTTCGTCAGGATCGAGCATGAAAAGGTGCTTGATGCAGCAGCGAAGATCAGGTGGCATCCTGACTACATGATGGTAAGGCTCAAGAACTGGGTTGAGTCGATGGAGTGGGACTGGTGCATATCAAGACAGCGCTTATTCGGAACCCCGATCCCTGTCTGGTACTGTAAGAGATGTGGAGAGGTGCTTGTTGCAACCGAGGATGAGCTTCCACTCGATCCAACAGTCGATGCACCAAAGAGGGCGTGTTCATGTGGGTCCCTCGAGTTTGAAGGTGAGGAGGATGTGCTTGATACGTGGATGGATAGCTCAATCTCTGCCCTTGCTGTTGGAGGATGGTTAGAGGATGTGTTTATATATCCAACACAGCTCAGACCGCAGGGGCATGATATCATCCGGACATGGGCGTTTTACACGATCTTAAGGTCTATCGCACTCACAGGAATGATCCCATGGGAGGAGATCGTCATAAACGGGATGGTCCTCGGCGAGGACGGGCACAAGATGAGCAAATCCCGTAACAACATCACAGCACCGGAGGAGGTGATGGGTAAGTATGGGGCTGATGCATTCAGACAGTGGGCCGCAATCGGTGGTTCAACAGGGTCTGATATCATGTTCAGGTGGAAAGATATCGTTGCAGCCTCCCGGTTTCTCCAGAAGCTATGGAGTATTCTCCGTTTCTCATTGATACACCTTGATAAGGATAAGGCCCCGTATGAGAGGCCACAAAAACTTTCAACAGTTGATAAATGGCTCCTTGCAAGGCTCAACGAGCTTATCGAATCTGTGACAGCGGATATGCAGTCCTACAGCTTCGATGAGGCGATGAAAGAGATACGATCTTTCGCCTGGAATACCCTCGCAGACGACTACATAGAGCTTGTAAAGTCAAGACTCTACGCAGAGGATTCGAATGGGCGTGAATCTGCACTATATACGCTTTACACAACAATGGATACACTTTCAAGGCTTATCGCACCCTTTATGCCATTCTTTGCAGAGGAGATGCATTCATACCTCAATGAGGGGAGCGTCCATGCGAGAGAGTGGCCCAGGGTTGATAGAGATCTCCTTGATGAGGAGTCAATCGAGAAGGGTGAGCTTGTCAGGAGGATCGTTGAAGCTGTGAGGAGGTATAAGTCAGAGAACAAAATCCCGCTCAACGCCCCATTAAGGAGGGTTGAGATCTACACATCCGTTGATCTTGATCTTGAGGATATAAAGGGTGCGCTTAAGAGTGAGGTTGAACTTGTTAACCCAGATACCACCCTGGAGATGAAGGCGGTTGGGATAAAGCCGAGAATGGACGTGATAGGGCCAACCTACCGGAAGGAGGCTCGCAAGGTTGCAGATGCCATCGAAAGGCTTGATCCGGAGGAGGTTGAGCGGGTTATATCAGATGGTGGAAAGGTTGAGATCGAGGTTGATGGAAAGTTGATAAGCCTTGATAGCTCCAGCTTTGAGATTGAGATGGGTTTTGAATCAAGGGGAGAGCGGGTCGATATTCTGGAAGTTTCTGGTGTGAAGATAGCCGTAATGAGATAACCCCTGCAAAGGGAGATGGGGGATCATAAGGGGGATTGCATCCCCTCTACGCAGGCTTTCTAAAGCCTTCACGCACATGTCCTGCCTTCGGCAGGACTCGTCCTACCGCAGGTAGGACATTGAGTGTATGAGGCGCATCCGCCTCATAAGGGGGATTGCATCCCCTCTACCCCTGCGTCCGATCTTCGATCGGACTCGTCCTGCCGAAGGCAGGACATGGGTGTATGAGGCGTGCTTTACGCCTCATCCTAAAAGCTCCCCAGTCAATCAATGAATCTACCTCTGCAAGTCTGTCACCAAGACGTTTGACCTTCTCATACTCTTCATTCAATGAATAGTCAATTAGAGACTTCATATCTGTTTTATGATGAAAATGGGTCAATAGGATTTTTGATTTGTCTGTTAATCTGATGGGGTCTGGAAGTAAGTGGGTTTTCAAAGTTCTCTTAGGTAGGTATGCGATTTCATTTCCCTGCACCTCCGGGATGCATTTTGTGACCCCTTAACGAAATACTTAAAACCAGTTCATGAAAAGAGTCAAGGAGGTGATAAGATGGGAAATCTGAGAAGACCGAATGCTACTAACGATACAACCGAGATAGCCCGCTCAAACTTGGAGCGTTTTGCGGCAGACGCTGCTATCTCGGGCATTACGATCGTGTGTGGCGAAAATGTATGTTGTGTGGACCCCGAGCTTGAGTTTGACGCAGCGGGAAAGGTAAAGAAGTCGCCTGAGATGGATCGCAGGATAGAGATGTACAGGAGGTTTCATGAGGGATACGGAGAGGTACTCGTTCAGGCAAACGTTGAGGATACAAGGCTTGGCGTTCCTGAATGTATTGCAAGCAAGCATAACCTTGAGAGAATTGAGCTCAAAAAATGGGGGTATGGGGCAAAGAGTACAAGCGGAGAGATAAAGGTAAAGGCGATAGAGAGAGCGATTGAGCTTAAGAGGAGAGGATATATTGTTTTACCTGATCCTGAAGATGCAGCAATTAAAGAAGCTTATAAAAGAGGAGGCACAGGTCAGGAGAGTTGCCGATAAAAAGGAGGAAAGAGGTCAATGGCAAACGAAAGAAGCTTCCCGGTATGCTGCTACTGTGGTGCGTGTGCAGCGTTCATAGATTTCGAGAAGTATAAAGAGGAGGAAGTGGTGTTTGACAAAGGCTGCGGAGGGACGGTGTCAAAAGGCTTCTGTTTCAGCTTCTGCCCTCGCTCATTCGCAGCTTGCCGTTTATGTGAGGAAGCGTGTCCGAGGAAGGATTATGGCGTATGTGATTTCAGTCCCTGTGCTTCCAGCCCCGAGGGACGAATTCTGGGACACTATAAAGAAATAATAAGTGCAAGGGCAACGGAGGAGGGCGTAAGAGAGGTGGGACAGGATGGCAGTCTTATAACAGCAATGCTATGTGAAGCGTTAAGAAGTGGATTTATAGATGCCGCTGTTGTCGCTATTCGGACAGAAGACTGGAAAGCCGAACCTTTTGTTGCCACCACACCGGAAGAAGTTTTGCGTGGCATAGGTCCTAAATACACAGCCTGCCCTTCTGTCCTGGGCGTCTGGGAGGCGATAGACCGCGGCTATGAAAATATCGCAATGGTCGGCACTGGCTGTAATATAGAGGCGGTGAGAAGACTTCAGGCGCTGCATGACCCTGCTCTGGAGCTTGACCGGGTGAAAGTATTGATCGGGCTTTTTTGCACCGAGGCTTTCTGGCACCATGATCTGGTCATGTTCCTTGCTGAACGGGGAATAGATATCAAAGAGGTAGAGCGGTTTTATGTCACAAAAGGAAAATTTATGGTGGTTACAGAGGACAAAGAGTACAGTATTCCAACTAAAGAACTGGACCCTTGCGCACGGGATACATGCAGGATATGTGAAGATTTCACATCACAGCTTGCGGATGTCTCCGCAGGCTCGTCTGGTTCACCGGATGGATACACGTCATTAATAATACGGACAAAAGCGGGAGAGGAGCTCGTAAGTGTTTCAAAAAAAGCAATAGAAACGAAGAAGCTGGATGATGCGGGTATAAAAAAGATAGAAAGGCTCGCTTTTAATAAGAAGATGAGGAATTACGGTATGATAATGGACCAGATGGGGATTTGTTCCGCGTGTTTAACCAATCCGTATTCTTTTACATTGCAAGCAATAAGGGGTGATTGAAATGACAGATGTATATGCAAATGCGAGGTCTACCACGGGAACGTCCGTGAGAAGGAGAGATGTGAATACACTGAGTGGAATGTGTCCGATATGCGTTAAGGAGTGCACGGTGCTATGCGAAGTTGGTAAGAGTGCGTTCAGAGGACGAGAGGTATTGTATCCGGAGCCAGAGCAATTCGGATGGAGTACTGCAGCCTCGAACAAGGATTATGGACTCGACTGGTCTGACTTCAATATCCTTTCGCGGTTGCGAGGCGCAGAAGGGATCGAACCAGAGCCGGATATCGCTTTGTTCCATAACGCGGATATAGAATCGAAGATAGGTGGGGTTCCGTTAAAAATACCCCTGGCAGCGGGCGCCTTCGGGTCCACGGATGTGGGGAAAAACAACTGGGATGCACTTGCTATCGGTGCTGCGCTCTCAGGAATAATAATAATTATCGGGGAGAACGTTTGCGGTGTTGACAAAGAGTCGGTATTCACGGATGGAAAAGTGACGAAATCTCCGGAGATGGAGCGAAGGGTGAGACTTTTCAAGGAATACTGGGACGGCAAATACGGAGATGTAGCCGTGCAAACGAATGTAGAAGATCAGAGGTTCGGCGTGGACGAGTATGTATTGTCAAAACTGGATGTGAACATAATAGAGAGGAAATGGGGGCAGGGCGCAAAGGCGATAGGTGGTGAAATACGTGTATCCTCGCTTGATAGGGCATTGGAACTGAAGAAGAGGGGATATATCGTGCTGCCAGACCCGGAAGAGCCTGTAGTTCAAGAAGCGTTCAAAGATGGCTTGTTCAAGACATTTGAGCGGCACAGTCGTGTGGGATTCCCGGAGGAGCGCGATTTCGTGGAGGATGTCGAATGGCTTCGTAGCATAGGGGCAAAGCATGTAACGATAAAGACCGGTGCTTATCGCCCTGTGGACGTTGCATGGACGATGAAGGTGGCATCTGAAGCAAAAGTGGACTATATAACGTTCGATGGAGCAGGTGGAGGGACAGGGATGAGTCCAGTGCCGATGATGAATGAGATGAGCACACCCACCGTGTATTTGGAAGCGCAGGTATTGAAGTGTGCGAGGATACTGGAGCGGGCGGGAAAATACGTGCCTGATATAAGCATGGCTGGCGGGTTCGTCAACGAGACACAGATATTCAAGGCGATAGCACTCAGCAATTTCGACGGGAACAATGGCAGAGGACCCTTCGTGAAATCTATCACGATGGCAAGGTCACCGCTGACGGCAGCGATGAAAGCTCTTTATTTCTATGAACTCGCAGAAAAGAACAGGTTACCGAGGGATTTCGCGAATAAATATGGCAACAACCCGGAGAAGTTCTTTATCGCTGCTGATGAGCTGAAAGAGGAATATGGGAGTAAGGTAGGTAAGGAAATCCCATGGTCTGCAGTTGGTGTTTACACGTATCTCAGCGAGAGGTTAGGACTCGGGTTAAAGCAGTTGCTCGCCGGCACTCGCAAGTTCAAGCTGGATTTGATAGACCGTAGCGATATTGCGGCACTTAGCAGGCTTGCTTCTGAGGTCACCGGGATACCAATGATGCATGAAATAGAGGCTGAGCTGTTTGAGGAGATATTGACATCATGAGCATGGAGATAGCGTGGAAGAGATCTTCGTCTGCTACGAAGATCTCGGGGATTCCCTACGTGATGGAGGCTTACAGAGAAGAGGCGTAGAAGATTTTGGAAGAATAGAGGGGTTACGAGCCATCGCCTGAAGGTGGTGGCAACTTTCTTTTCTTTCACCCCTTAAAAGGGATGAAATCTCCTCAGAAAAACGAAAAGGTAATTGTCCAGAGGGAAGTGTATGCAAACGGTTCCGTATATACTCATTTGAGAGTATTCATGGTACCTGATATAACCCAGTTAACCAAAATTCAAGGACCTTTCTATCCACTTCTCTGCGAAGCTTATTCTCTGTGTTAGCTGGTAGAAACTGCTCGAGATGACCTCTTTAAGCTCATTCAAGGTTTTGATGAGGGGAGGAACGACACTCTTTAAGCTTTCCAGATCTGCTCAATTGGATTCAGGCGGGAGAGTAAGGAGGTAGATGAACCAGAAGCAACTTCAGAGAACTTTGAAAAACCCACCCACTCCCAGAGACCTCAAATTAACAGGCAAATCAAAAATTCTATTGAGCAAAACAGAAAGTTTTGTTGACCCATTTTCATCATAAAACAGGTATGGAGTCTTAATCGATTATTCATTGAATAAAGAGTATGAGAAGGTCAAACGTCTTGGTAACAGAGGGGGGATTGAGGAGGGGATCCCGTCTCAGTGGCATTTATTATTTATGAGAGGGTCTGGTTCAGGTTTTGACCGGTGTGGGGAGGGTGTAAATCAAAGTTCTCTATAATATTCCATGATGTAGTCGTCATACTTTTCGTCTTGAACATCCCTCTTGCTTTCTCCACAACAACTTTAGCAAATTCTAAAGCTACAAACCAGAATTCGTCTTCTTTCATCTCTCCACTGCTGATCTTCTCCGCCACGCTTCTCGGAATCATGAAAACTGATTAGATAAGTCTGTTTTTAAATTTTTCTATTTTTAACACTTATTTTCTTGATTTGAGTCGTTTTCCTTGTTATTTTTGAATTACACTTTGCTGGAATTTAGAGATAAAAATATGGAGATGTTTTAGCGCCTATCTAATTTTATTATGGATTCAGATGAAAGAGAGCCTATGAATATTAACAGCAAGCTGTCTCCGAATGGTGAGAACCTTCAGCAGGCAATGAAGTTGAAGTGGCCCGGGGAATTATAAGAAATGAACCTGAAACCGCCCCGATGAAGAGGTAAAGCATCAGCTTTGCACCAAGCATGTTCACCGCCATTATTGGTATAAGTGCCTGGAAGTCCTTCAAATATCTCCATAAAATAATTTTCTGCTGAATAATAGGATATCGTTTATAGATTCTTCTCTCCTCAGAAAAAGGTTTGTATTCGCAAACCCCTCTTACTCCAATCTATTTTGATCGTGTTTGATTTCCGTTTCATCGAATCACCCACCTTATCACCTCAAACACCTCTGCATATCCTGCATTTATCTGCACCCCCCTCGTTCTCGCAAGGCTGTGTATAAAATCATCATCAAGATAAGCCCTGCACCTCTGCGATTCATAACAGTTCAATGCCGCGATTTTCTTCCTCAAATGCCTCTCCTCAAGTAGCACGAAGGCTGTGGTATCAAAAGTGATGTTGTTCCAGGGCTGCTCATATCCCAGTATTGTACACTCCTTAAAAGCACGCAGCGTCTCTTCTCTGGTTACCTTATGGTCCTGATGTGTATCATAGGATGACGGTGTGAAGATAACATCCGGTTGCACTTCTCCCCTCACCTCTATCAATGTGTCCAGAATCTCCTGCCTTAACCTCGGAAACTCCCTCACCTCATACTCATAAAGTAACAGATTGCTCCCTTTTATACCTAAAACTTCTGTTGCCTTCTTAACCTCTGTTCTCAGAATATCCTCCGGATACCCCTCTGGAACTGACTTCTCGCAGCTTGATAATGCAACGTAAAACACTTCCTTCCCCTCTTCAACAAACCTCGCGATACTCCCCCCGCAGCCAAGCTCTCCGTCGTCTGTGTGCGGACTCAATACCAGGATGCGCTCAAACATCTTTTCTATCCCTTTTCTTAAGTATTCCCAGAGGGTCTATTTCATCGTTGTGCTCCGAGAGGGCTTTCACATTCCTGTAAATCTGAGTCACTCTCCCATCGCCATAGATGACATCTCTCTCTATCTTATAAAACTCACCCTCCTCTATCTCTAAACTTCCAAGTGTATGCCTCCAACTTTCTGAAACACCATCAAAGCCAACTGAAACAAAAATATCAAGTATCGATGGGGTGAGTGAGAAAATATTACCTGCAATCCTTGCCTGTGTACCCGTGTTGATATAGTATCCTCTGTATTTCTGGATGAGCTTCTTGTTCTCTTTTTCTGGCCCTAAATTTCTCAGAATCTCTGCAATCTCCTTCCTCTTCTCTTTCATCCTTAAAACAACCTCCTTCTCACTTAATGTGAAGATATCCCGGATACCAAGATCAAAAGCCTTCTTCAGCTCGTTTAAGATTATCTCATGGACTATTCCTGAATAATAATCCCTACCAGTCCATACCAATGTCATAGGCAGGTTGAAACCCAATTCCCTCGACACCTCATTGGAAATGATCCCATATCTCAAACTGCCCCCGCGCCTGAGATGAAAAGATCAGTGCCCAAGCCTTCAGAGAATACGAGGTTTCTTGTGACCGCGTTCGGACTCATCCTCTCAAAGAGGTTTTTCAACTCTTCAAGTCTTAACTTATGCCCACATCCACATGCAGGGCATCTCCCTTCGCATACAGGAGAGCCTGTATCAACGACGGAAAGTGGAACTTTACCACCACACTCACAGTGATACCAGAAAGGAACTGAATTCTCATCAGAATAGCCTATCTCGTCCAGTCCTCTTCTCTTTATAGTTTCATTATGCAACCTGTTGTACCGTTTGAGCTCTGAAATTATTTTCTCCCATTCTTCCATGAAAATTCCCGCTCGCTGGACGTCTGAATATCTGAAGAAGAGCACATTTAAACCCAAAAGAAGATTACACACTCGTGAAAACAATATGGCATTTACATCCGAAAAGCTCTTACCAAGCTCATAACTCTTCCACATTTCCTCCATCAACCTTTCGAGACTCCCTTTTGCCTCTTCCTTATTTTTCTTTATGGCTTTCCTGTAAAACGTCCTTATCCTCTCAAGCTCCTTCGTCCATACCTCTTCCGGGGGTTTTTCTATACTGTCAAACCTTTTCCATCTGTCCTTGCCAGAAATCTTGAAGCCTACCGTTTCATAACCATCTTTTGTCATCGCTGGGATCCTGTTCTGATATAGCCATTTTGCAGTGCAGAGATTATAATCTGCAAATCCAAATAAAGGGATGGCTTTCCTGTTAATATCAAACACGGAAAGCTCTTTATCGAAGAAATCCAACAGAAACACCTTCCTCCAGACCCCGGCATAAGGTAAGAAGTTGGGTTGGTGCCCTGATTCCAGGATAGGTGTTTTCTCTGTTATCTCCCTATCAAGAAGATGCTTTATCTCATGATAGGTCCCGGTGAAACTTCTCCGCGATCTTTTTTAACCTCTCTAAATTCTCGATCTGTCCTTCTTTTAAATCGTTTCGAGATGTAAGTATCGAAAGAAACTCAGTCTTCTTCATTCTTTGCTTCAACCCCCTCTTTAGACTGCTCTCTCTTCTCAAGCATCTTAATTAATAGTATCTCAATCCTCCATATAATTAATGCTAACGCACTCAGTGAGAGAAGTGCCACAAAGATGTTTACCGCGGTGGTGGGAATGTGCAGGACCAGATCTATGAAAAGCGTTGTCAAAAGGTCTGCGACGATACTCAGCACACCTGCAAATCCTATTCGTTCCATAAAGCTCAATTCTTCCTTTTTCGGGAATAACGCAAGGATTAACGTATAACCTGGTACAAATAATAGAAATATGAGGCCGAAAACAATTCTTAAAGCCTCTAAAACCCCTGAGATTATCATCTCTCACCCCCTCACTTCTTTCGACCTTATCAACCTTTTGATGCCGAAATAAAGAAGTATCAGAAACTGCGCAAAAAGCAGACCCAAAAAATCTGCGCATAGATCCATCAGGCTCGCACTCCTGTGCGGCACGAAAGTCTGATGAAACTCATCCGTGATGCCGTAAAGTGTCCCGATAAGTATCGAGAAAGGTGCTGCATATTTATTCACAGCTACATTTTTTGAGCTACTCAACGTTGGATGCAGCAACATTCCCAGAACAGTGTATAAAGCAAAGTGTGCGAACTTATCTGGATGCCTGTACGCAAGGTAAAAAGGGTACACAAGGAAGCCAAGCCCCAGATCCCTGAGCGAATACCCGAACTCATACAGAAATCTGAGGTCAGGTAGCCCTGGTGGGGATGATAAAGAGGAAAGATAGAAAAGAAATGCCGCATACGCACATGTTATACTCACAAATACCTGAAATTCACTCGGTTTTCTCATTTTATCCTCACCACAAAAAGAAAGTCCAAGTATAAAAATGGTTCTGTATTATAGCATCCGGAGAGTGGATAAAAAAGATGGGGGTGAAGCTACGCTCTTCGTAAAAGCAGTAACACCATTCCAAGCAGACCAAGGACCGGTATTGTTAACCGCAGCGGTGTAAACTCCGGGACTGAACAGGTCTGTCTGAAATATGCAAGGATGTTATCAAGAAGCTTCTCGTTGTCCGCCTGATTAAATCTGCAGCAACGCCTCCAGCAGCTCCACATCCATTCATCTCCTATCGCTACCACTACGCCCTCTCCGGCGGTGTCGTTGACCGCTAAGAGGCAGTGTTTACCTATACAATTAGAAAACCAGCCTATCTCTTTCGATGAGCCGGAAACATTTATTTTACGGGCTGTTATCCCGTCTACTGTTCCGTTCACTTCTGTTAACCCTGCCGTCACAGGATGATCTCCAAACTCGTTGATGTACGAGAAAGTACATCCTTTAATGCCTCTAATAAACTTTATCCCAAAGGGTTCCGTAATCTCGTTTGCATATTTCCCCTTCCAGTCCTGGGTTATGACAAGCTGTCCACCATCCAGCACCCAGTTTATAATCGCTTGCGCTTCATCATCAGGAATGTCTTCGTTGGGCGTCAACACGAAAAGAGCATCATAATTGCTTAAATTCGCAGCATCTACATGCTTCGCAAAATCAACGCTCCACCCCTGGTCTGCAAATTCTGCACTGAAATTGTTCCAAATCTTATAGTCCTTGTAATTATGTTGCACCCAGCCATCGCTTGGCGGCCAATACGAGCGCTCACTATACAGTACCAGCGCCCTCCCGCCGTGCCAATCAGCAGCGGCTGGAGGGGCGAGAAGAGCAAGCGATATCAGGAATAACATCACCACCATCGGGGCCGTACATACCTTTCTCATCTTCATTCTCCTCACTCCCGGGGATATATATTATTTTTGATTTTCACTTTATCTTCTCCCCCTCCTTCTCATTTCCTTCCGTTTCACTTCCCCCATTCATAAGAATATACATCAAAGGTATCAGGATTACTGCAAAAAGAACCCATCCTAAGTGTGAATGAAACACCATCATCGTCTTAACCCCGTAGTAATATGCAAGTACAACCAGTATGGAGACCCTGAGAAAGTTTGCAAGATACGAAGCCCCCACGAGAACCAGGATGATCTTAAGCAGTTTCCCTCTCCTGTAATGCTCTATCGTGATACTGTATGCCAATAGTGTGCTTACTATAAGTATCATGGAATACCAGCCAAAGCATGCAAGGTCCATCTTCAGCCGGGTAAGCTCCACCCCTCTAACCACGATTATGTTCATCTCCGGTACTGCCAGATCCAGTCCGAACACCTTCAAAAGCGCACATACAGGCAGTGCAACGAGGTAATGCCCGTAATAGAACGGTATACCGATATCAAGCTTTGATGGTATGACGTAAAGAAGCGAGAAGAAGATGAGAAAGAAGAGCGACATATGTGTGCTGAAGATACCAAGCTCACTCAACCTCCTGTTGTTCAGGTTCCAGAGTATCAATGATGCACCGAGAAGCAGTATCATCGTATCAAACGTCTGAATCCGGGATTGTGAAAAAAAATTATACAGGAGGTCTCCTGTTATCAGAACCACTCCTGTAAAAAGAAGAAGGATCGATCTGGGTCTTGCTTCCCCTCTCGATCTCCTGTCACTGATCCCAAGCAGGAGGATCAAACAGATACCGAGAAAGACCATGCCTATATAGGCAGATCCATAGCTGAACTCTATAAAAGATGCTATCAGCGAGATTATCAGTAAAACCAGAATTAGCTCCGGCTTATTCAGTATGCCCTTAACCCCTCTAATCTCTTTTTCCATAAAAAATAAAGAGAAGAACAGGATAAAAACTTTATTCTCCTCTACCTTTCTGCTCTCTTCTCTTGTAGTAGAATAAGCCAACGACCGCAGCCGCCGGTATCGCTATCGAGAGGAACTCCGGAATCGAGTTGTCTATGTGCTCATTCCCGCATCCATCGCATATATGTATCGTCTTGGTTGGGGGATCTTTCAAACTCTTGCCTGCCATACTTACGTTGAGTTTTGGAATTGCCATCTCGATCACGTAGTTGTGATGTCCGTTATCATCTACCGAGATTTGCTTGTACACCACTGTTGCCGTTCCATTCTTATATCCGCCTGAAAGATACCCATTGAATACCGAAGGACGGTTCTCTGGAATGTATGTAGGCTCTTCCCAGTCCGGTAAGTAGTATATATCCCCCTGAGATAGCCCTGTATTTGTACCAAGCTTGACGCCGTATTCATACCCGTATTTCCCGGTTGAGCTGTTTCCATCAAGATCCAGTGCAAGGTCGCCCGGTGCATAATCGCCTGTAGCATCCGGATCCAGCGACGTTACAATCAGAACGTAGATAAACTCGTCATCCTCATCGAGATACTTCGCTTCCAGGTCCCATGGTTCATCTGAATAAGGTTCTGCCACCAAGTAGCCATCCCTATGCCGCACCTTATCCTCATAGTAGCGCGTGTAGCTGCTGCCAACGCCTTTAATGTGAACGCCTGTTATGCCACCCCATCTTGGGTCCCTGTTATCCTCAACGATGAACTCAACCCCATCCTTTGGCACCCAGGTCTCATTCAGACTCCAGTTACCGGTCAAAATGTGTATACCCCAGTCAGTTGGGTCACCGTCTATAGTGTACGTCGGCCCACCATCACCAGCCGCAGGCGCTGCCATCATCCCCACAAGCACTGTTACACCCAGTATCAGAGTTACCGCGAACTTTGATCTTATAGCCTCCACCTCCAGTTTTTTTGGGTATTTATATAGCGCCCCTCCTCGGCGCTGTATCTACCTTATCCCACGTTCTCTTGCATTACCATTATAAATAACTTATGGTTACCTGTAACAGTATTTTCGAAATTTTTACTTTCATGGCATTGCCAGATAAGTTTCAGGTTTGGCAAGTAATCTTATCAGATAAGCCTGATAATCTCCGTTATTGATGCCTGCATGAGAAACAGTGACCGGGAAATAAAAATGGAAAAGGTATAACCAGGCGATGGTTCACATTCATAGCTTGCCCCGGTTAAGCTTCAGGGGAGAAAAACTAAAAATAGTAAGAAGGAATATGTTTTAAGAGGTGATTGCTGTCAGTCAGGAGATGGACCGGCTCATAAGGGTAACAGTCATCTTGGCGTGCATAATCGGGGCCATTGTTGCTGCTTTTCTCATCTGGGTATCCTTCCAGGAGTCCTATTCCGCTTTATACATCTACCCGGATTCCTACTCAAATTACGTCAGACCCGGGGATACTGTCTCTTTCGTCTATGGTGTGAGGTCATTTGAGACAAAAGAGACGAAGTACAATCTCAGGATATACCTGGGCAACGAACTCAAGAAGGAGAAGGAGTTCTGGCTGAAAAGTGGTGAAACTCGTGAGGAGACTGAAATGATAGTCCTGCCAGTGAATGTGACTTTCCCGGTAGAGGTAAAACTCGTGCTTGAAGCAAACGGGCGAAAATATGATGTTCATTTCTGGTTGAAAGAAAAGGATTAGGTTCGTTATGATCTGATGGAAGGCTGAGAAAGACCTCAATCTATCTGTTTCTCCCTCAAACAGTTTTACATTCAGATAGGTATTACGTCCACAGAGAACTTTGAAAAACCCACCCACTCCCAGACCCCATCAAATTAACAGGCAGATCAAAAATCCTCCTGGATGAGGCGCATCCGCCTCATAAGGGGGATTGCATCCCCTCTACCCCTGCGTAATGAGGCGGATGCGCCTCATCCACCCAATGTCCTCCTGCGGTAGGACTACGCTTTTCGAGCGAGAACCCCAGCCGAAGGCTGGAAGTTCAGCTGGAGCGTAGCGGAATGCTGGACATTTGAGGATGAACTTTGTAAAAGTTCATACCGTGTGGGCATATTATGGTGTGTCTACCCATATCCTCTTGCCCCTGACAACCTCAAAGTTCTCCCGGTTAAGGATGCATAGCCAGTGGCTCATAATCTCACCCCTCCCCTTCTCCGGTCACAGACTGCAACGATAGAGTCACCATGCTGAGAAATAATCTGTATATGGTATAAAATGGTTTGGTCTTCTCTTAAAACCCATACCTTGCCTTTGATGGTGTTTCTGGCAGCTTTATCCGAAGCGTGAACCTGTAAACAGCCCTTCCGTTCTCCACCCTCAGATACCTTGCGCTCTCCTTCTTCGATCCACCAAGCACCTTCAAGATCTTTGATGCGATATGCCTTGCGGCATTTACAGATGAAACATAGACATCAAAGCCATTTTTGGCATCAAAGATCTCATAATCACTCCCACCTCTGTATCTCTCGATGATGTTATGGAGTGATCTCATCTCATCCTCTGTAATCTCTCGATTTGCCCGTATCTGGATTATCGCATCATGCATCAGAGATCTTTGGCTTTCTCAGCCTCCCCAAACGCCTCCTCTATCCTCTCCACGGCCTCCTCTATCCTCTCAACTGGCTCGGTCAGTGCAAACCTTACAAATCCCTCTCCATGCTGCCCAAACCCAACCCCGGGTGTTACAACGATCCCACATCTTGAAAGAAGCGCCTCTGCGAATGAGATTGAGTCATATCCCCCGGGTACACGGACCCAGACGTAAAATGTCGCAGCCGGGGGTTTGAACTCAAATCCTGCACCCTCAAGACCACGACATAACACATCCCGCCTCTCTTTGTAGATCTGTGTGTTCGCGCGTGCAACCTCATCCGCGATCTCAAGCGCCCTGATCCCGGCCCACTGGACCGCTTCAAAGATGCCAGAATCGATGTTCGTCTTGACCTTGAGAAGCCCTGCTAAGAGATCGCTTGCTCCAACCGCGAAACCTATCCGCCACCCTGTCATGTTACACGTCTTGGAGAGCGAGTTAAACTCAAGACCGATCTCTATCGCACCATCAACCTCTAAGAAGCTCATGGCACGGGTATCATCGAATACTATCTCACTGTACGGGTTATCATGGCATACAACTATATCGTACTCCCTGGCAAGATCGACGACCTCTCTGAAGAAGTCACCATCTGCTGTTGCTGTTGTCGGGTTGTTCGGATAGTTCAAGAATAAGATCTTGGATCTTTTCAGGATCTCAGGCTCGATCGCGGTGAGATCCGGTCTGAACTCGTTCTCATCCAGAAGCGGGAGGGTCCGGGGGATCCCACCTGCAAGTATCGTTGCGTTAAAGTACACCGGATAGGCTGGATCCGGGACCAGAACATAATCGCCTGGATTTACGAATGCAAACGGTATGTGTGCAATCCCCTCCTTTGACCCGATAAGCGCGATGACCTCATCCTCTGGATTGAGTTTAACGCCCTTACTACGAGCGTACCACCCTGCAACAGCCTCCCTGAATGGCAACATACCATCATATGTCGGATAGCGATGCGTACTCGGGTTCTTTGCAGCCTCATAGAGTGCATCGATGATCGAGCGGGGTGTTGGGATATCAGGATCTCCTATGCTGAGATCTATAAGGTCAACTCCCCTTTTTCTGGCCTCTGCCTTCAATTCATCGATTCGCGCAAACAGGTATGGTGGTAACTGGCTTATCCGATCAGCATACACAACATCCCTTCTCACTCTCCCCCCTCCTGAATCAGGAGATCAAAAAGATCTCTCCTGTTTGTATACTCAACTTCCGGCTCACCCTGAATCCCACCGAGCTTTCCAGCAATCCTGATAGCATCATAGAGATTTCCAAGCTCGTCAACAAGCCCAAGCTCCTTTGCTTTTGCTCCAAGATAAATTCTCCCATCTGAGAGGTTTCGGACCGCTTCCACCGTCATGTTGCGCCCGGATGCAACCTCCTTGACAAACCGCTCGAATGCTTCCATCACCACCTCATTCGCATATGCTCTCTCCTCCTCAGTGAGGTTTCGCCATGGTGCACCCATGTCCTTCATCTCGCCGGACTTCACCACGGTGTAATTGATCCCTGCCTCTCTGTACTCCTCCTCACGGTTTTCAAATACCCAGATAACTCCGATGCCACCTGTCACTGTATCAGGATTTGCGACGATCACATCAGCAGGCGCCGCAATGTAGTACGCACCAGATGCTGCAATATCTCCCATCGAGACCACAATCGGCTTATTAACTCGCTTCATCTCAGATACGATCTCCTCAGCTGCTGCCGGGGTCCCACCCGGGCTATTTATCCTCATCACAACCGCCTTCACACTTGCATCCCTGTCTGCTGCCCTGAGTCTGGAGCATATACTCTCAGACGAGGTATACCCAAACCCTGAGGGTACATCCTCTGTCACAAGGATTCCGTTAACGTATATCACCTCAACGCGCTCACCAGGAAAGCGGATCTCATTTGAGATCCTGAGATAAATCAAACTCGAACCTGCGATGAGTGCAAGAACAAGGAGAACAATATAAGCCTTCTTCATTCAATTATCACCCCAGAATCGATGCTATCCCCCGGACCTTTTCACGGAACCTGGCGTGAACTGATTCAACCTTCTCCATGAGCCCCTTATCCGCCTCCTCTAAGTAGTGGAAGTAGGGTGCTATAAACCCCCCGGCATCGGTCAGATCATCAATGAGGTCATCGATAAGCCGGGTTCTGAGATCTGTGGGGATCTTTCCTGGATCGTGCTCAAAAATACCCCTTGTCTGCTGCCATTTTTGTACAGTTTCTATCATATGCTCTTTGTCCGGGAAATGTTCGCATAAGAGATCGAGGAATCTCATATCAAGCGTTGCTAATGCGAAGTTTGCGTGAGGGAGTGCATATCGATTTGCGTTGAAGGCCACAGCAATCCCCCCTTCCCGCTTCACACAATCAAGCATCCTGCAGTCTGTGATGCTGTCGCCAACAACCATGATATCTCCGAGCTTGAGCCCCTTCCCCTCTGCAAACATCCTTGCAGCATCTACCTTCCTCTTGCCGCCAATGACCCGCACACGCTCCAGTGGATTGCCATATCCTGTATCCGGGAGAAGCTTGAAGAAGAATCGATCGAGAAACTTCACCATATCATCCTCGTCTCCCCTGTGCCCAAGGAGTTCTGAGACAGCATCACCGATGAGTGAGAGTGTCTCCTCTCTCATCCCGGCAGCGATATCCTCGAGATTGAGCTCGGTGCATGCGATATCCTCCCCGGATATCCCGATCCTTGATCCGATACTGTAGGCATGCTCCCTGTAGGAGGTCGAGATGATCTTAACATCCCATCCATCCTCTTTGAGATGCATTACAAGCTCACCTGCACCTTTAACGATTTCTGCACGGGATGAGACCCTGCGAATATCCTCCTTGGTGATCCCATGGTAGATCAAAAACGGGACGATCAGTGCAAGTGTGTCACCAGGTTCATAACCTTCACGCCCCTCAAGCGCCAGGATATCATCATACCGGCTTATCATCTCGAAGATCTCTCTACCTCCCGGGATCAATGCCACAACCTCGTATGCATTATCCTGGGGGGATAAAGGCCCCTCCAGATCGAAGCATATGAGTTTCTGGGGGGTCATCCCTCTAAATCAAGGCCAAAGCGTTCAGCATTTGCATCTGCTATCGCCTGAATCCTCCTTATTATCTCTTCACCCCCCTCCATCCTGAACAGATGCGAGAACCTGCCCTGAGTCTTCAGGTAGTCCTCAACAGGGAGACGCTTCGGTAATCGCTTAACATCTGTAATCTCTCCATCAACAACCTCATACAGTGGCCAGAGGCCTGTTAAGACTGCAAGCCTTGAGATCTCAATCGTCTTTGAACTTGGATGCCTCCAACCTGTACAGCAGCTTGTGTGAAGATGAATAAAGGAGGGGCCATCGTGATCGATTGCACGCCTCACCTTTCTCATCAGATCAAGCCCATATCCAACCGAAGCTGTTGCAACATACCCGACACCATGGGCCACAGCAATCGATGCAAGATCCTTTTTAGGATGAATCTCCCCGAATGATACCTTCCCTGCTGGGGATGTCGTTGCTGATGCCCCGGGAGGTGTCATACTACTTCGTTGAACCCCTGTATTCATGTAAGCCTCATTGTCATAGCAGATGTAGGTGATGTCGTGCCCACGTTCAAACATACCGGATAGCGGACCCATCCCGATATCAGCTGTCGCACCATCACCAGCGATTGCAAGCACCTTTGCCTCATGCTTTCTACCGAGTGCCTTAAGCCCTGCCTCAATGCCTGATGCAACAGAGGCGGCATTCTCAAAGAGTGAGTGGATCCATGGAACCCGCCAGCTCGTCTCGGGATAGGGGCTTGAAACGATCTCCAGGCACCCTGTCGGTGATACCACGATCACATCCTCACCTGCAGCCTCCAAGATGAGCTTGACGGCGATTGCCATCCCGCACCCGGCACATGCACGATGCCCACTTACAAAGAGGTTCTTCACAGTATCTCCCCCCTCAAACCTATAAACTCCCATTCCTCCTTCAAACCCTGGTCCATTACCACTCTCGAGCGCTCGATGATCTTGCTGATATCTTCAGGGGGAATATCCCTCCCGCCGAGCCCAAGCACAAACCCAAGAAGCTTTAGATCGCTCACATGGTTATAGAGTGCTGCCTTAACATCCGAGAATAGCGCTCCTTCAAACCCGGCTGAGAAGTCCTTCTCAACGACTGCAACGACCCTTGCATCCTTCAAGGCCTCCCTCACCTCCTTCACCGGGAAGGGTCTGTAGCTCCTGATCTTGAGGATGCCAACATCCTTCTCGTGCTTCACAATCTCTTTCATCGTCCCGATGATGGAGCCAAATGTAACAAGCACGATCTGCGCCCCATCGAGGTTGTATCCCTGGATGAGATCGCCGTAATATCGCCCAAATGCCCTTTCAAACTCATCAGCGACCTCTTTGATCTTAAACCTTGCCCGCTCCATCGCCTCATGCTGCATGTACCTGAACTCCATAAACTTATCAGGTTCTGCAAAGCACCCAAAGCTCAGTGGTCTCTCCACAGTAAGGTAGTACTCAGGGTCATAGGGCGGAAGGAAGTCATCAGTCTCCTCCTGCTCTGCAAGCACGACCGGCTCGTAGGTATGGGTGAGGATGAATCCATCCATACAGATCATGGCTGGAAGCATCACTTCTCTGCTCTCTGCGATCCTGTATGCCTGGATCAGTGCGTCATGTGCTTCCTGGATGTCCTCGACATAGATCTGGATCCAGCCTGAGTCTCTCGCACCGACTGTATCCTGCTGGTCATTCCAGATGCTCAGTGGGGCAGAGAGTGCACGGTTAACCGCTGTCATCACAACCGGGAGTCTCATCCCTGAGACGTTGTAGAGCACCTCCCACATCAGGGCGAGCCCCTGGGAGGTTGAGGCAGAGTATGCCCTTGCACCCACAGCAGACGCCCCAAGCGCAACAGACATTGCAGAGTGTTCAGAATCCACCGGAACAAACTCACACTCAAGCTCTCCGTCTGCGACAAACTGTGCGAGATTCTCAACGATGTGTGTCTGAGGGGTTATCGGATAGGCAGAAATGACGTGGGGCCTGCAGCACTTTACAGCATGTGCCACCGCGTAGGATCCTTCAACAACCTCCATTCACTTCTCCTCCATCACCATGTATATCGCACGGCCTGAGCACTCATTCGCGCAGATTCCACAACCCTTGCAGAAGTCATAATCGAAGTAAATCCCTTCTTTCTCGCTATATTTAACCGCCGAGTCCGGGCAGTAGAGGATGCAGTTGAAGCACCGGATGCAGAGGCTATGATCTATCAGCGGCTTCTCACTCCGCCATCCACCGGTCCTGTTCACGATACTTGTGCCCGGATCTGCTATCGCACCAATTCTGAGCTTCATGAGGACTCCCCTTTAGCCATAAGATCGTACGCCCGCCTGATCGCCCTCGCGTTCTTCTCGCCCACCTCTCCAGAAAACCGCTCTTTCACCACATCTATCACCGAGTTAAGGCTCACTTCACCGGTCACAGCAGCAAACGCCCCCATCATCGTCGTGTTAACGATCGGCCTTCCGATTATCTCCTTTGCGATTACCGTTGCATTTATCGTCCTCACCCTGAAATTGCCATCCAGTCCAAGCTCATCAGGTGACTTTGGGGTGTTTATGATGAGAATGCCATCCTCTTTGAGCCCCTTCATGAAATCAACAATCCCGATCAGGGTCGCATCCTGGACCATCACATAGTCGGGCTCATATACCTGCGATCTGATCTTAATCGGTTCATCACCGATCCTTAAAAAGGCCATTACCGGTGCGCCTCTTCGCTCAGCACCAAATGCAGGAAATGCCTGAGAGAACTTCCCGTCCCTGAACGCAGCGACTGCAAGGATCTCTGCAGCAGTCACAGATCCCTGTCCCCCTCGTCCATGGATTCTGAGCTCCTTCATATCGCCCCCTCTTTTTTGCGCCTTGAAAGACCTTTGATCAGGTCAGTACCCGTAATAGAACCCATCTCTATGTAGTCCTCTGCAATTGCATCCTCAAACAGCTTTTGACCCAGCTCACTTCTTCTGATTACAGTTGACCAGCCATGATCAGACCCGACAGACCCGACAGAGATGTCAGAAAGCTCTGCTGTGAAGTCTCTGCAGTATCTGCACCCCTCTGCCACGTACTTATCAAGATCCTTGATCAGGACTGAGTATGTCGTATCCTTCGTCTTCACCCAGAAACTCCCCTCCCGCATCTCAAACTTCACCACGTCCTCGAGGTTCACCTTCAGCACTTTCCTGACAAAGCCGCTCATCAGGTCATCATATCTGAAGTTCTCCATACAGAAGAGCCCGATCAAGAGCTTTACCCTATCGATTCCGATCTGATACGGCTCTTTTGATACCTGGATGTTTCTCAGCGCCTGGATGCTGCATGGAAGCCCGACAAATCCTATACGTTCAAAGTCACTGTCTATTGCCTCTTTTACACCAACGATAGTGGGCGAGAGTGCATATTTCGATCCAGAAACCCTACTAACCTCGGAGGAATCGGTGATGATCACGGGCACAGGTTTCCATGGTACCTCATCGCTCAATCCTGTTGCAACCACGGCATCAAGCATCCCGCTGTCAAGCGCATAGCTGATCAGCGCTGTAACAACACCACCATCCTGTGCACGCTCTCGAAGCTTTGGATCTTTAGAACGCGCAGCAAAAATCCCGTTGTGCACACCTATAAGCTCATCTACTCTATTTTTACCGAAGATCTCCTCTTCTATAGCTGGAATATCAAGGAAAGATCGTGGACAGTGGGTATAACACATCCCACAGAGTGCATCATACTCTACAAGCTGTGGGATGTCATCAATCGCCTCAATTCTCGGACAAAACGCGATACACGCTCCACAAAAGCAACATTTACCCCTCCCTATCACCTTTGACTCAAGATCGGCAAAGCCAAATTCCATGAAGGTCGGGACTTTTATACCTTCTACCACTTCCATGATGATCGTAAACTCATCGTAGTTTAAATTTTTTGCCTTTATCATCCAAAATCTTGACATCCACCCCACCGGCTCTGAGAAGTTCAATCCCCTCTGTATCTGAGTACGTCCCGGATATCACAACTCGCCTGATCGAGGCGTTCAGGATCATCTTTGCACATATCTTGCATGGATATGCGTTGACATAAAGTGTTGCACCAGCTGCATCCCTCCCTGCCTGAAGAAGCGCGTTCTGTTCAGCATGAACACCGAAACAGATCTCATGGCGTGTCCCTGACTGGATTCCAAGCTTATCTCTGATGCACCCACGCTCTATACAGTGAGGAAACCCTCTGGGTGCACCGTTATATCCTGTTGAGACGATAATGTTATCCTTAACGATGACACACCCGATCTTTCGCCTGATGCACGTTGAACGGAGAGATATATCCCGCGTGATCCTCATCCAGTAATCATCCCACCCTATACGATCAGAAACTTCCTCTTTCATAGAAAATCCGCCTCTGGATTAAGCAGTATCTCCTTTGGAAGCCCCGAAAGCCCAACCGCAGCAACAGCACCGATAATCCCCCTTGAGCCGGTGATCTCAAGGATTTTCACACCGGATAGCTCGGCTGCCTCCTTTGCATCCTCCACAACCACCTCCTCAGATCGTGCTCTTGCAGCAAATACCCGTAGATGCTGATTTTCCCTGAACCCGGTCCGGTATGCCATCGCTGTTTCATCCGAAAGCGTCTCAGACTGGAGGTACCTAACAGCCTCATCGATCACGATATCAAGAACCCCTGGCTTTATCGCAAGCTCGATGAAGCTCACGGCATTTCCGACCGTGCGATAGGGGATATCCGGCTTGAGGAATGCGACCTTGTGTGCAATCGCAGTCACACCGGGGAGTGAGGACAGGACATTAAGGAGTGATAGTGTGAGGGCAAACGTCGCACCTCGATCCTTTGTATCTGTATCATCAACACCGATCGTGAGATGCAGGAGTGCATCTGTGAGTACTGTACCCTCTGTGTAGCCTGGATGCTCTTTCACCCTTACCTCGAGCACACCCTCTGCAAACTGTATCATCTCACTGAGTGAGTATGCCGGTCCACCCCGGGATACAATATGCTGACAGACGACCCCCTCCTCGAGTGAGACCTCTCTGACCCCGACCGCGAACCGCTCAAGATCAACCTCCCCCCTCCCGACCCTGGCGATCTCTCGAAGCAACATCCCTTCTTTCTTCACATCGAGCAGAACGCCACCGGATCCTCCATGTTCCCACTCACAGAACTCAAGGCAACCTTCACTCCTGCACTCATGGAATATCTCGACAAGGTCGCCATCGACGGTCGTGAAGATTCGCCTGCAGGAGGATGCAGGTAATGTCTGGGTTATGCTCACATACCGCGCCGGATGGGATCCATCACGTGTCTTGATGAGCTTCACAGAGCCTTCATCTATCAGGCGATTTATCCAGTCCTGTACCGTGCTTCTTGGCATCCTGGCACGATCGGCGATCTCTTTGATCGTGAAGTATCCCTTCTCCTCAGAGAGGGATGATGCAAGCTCAAGGCATATTCTCCTTCTTTCGAGTACCTTTGATCTTCTCTTCATTCCATCATCGATATATGCTTATGATATCACTGAATATTGCACTTGCAGCCTCGATTGCACCAGCCCCCCTGCCCATAACGGTGATGGGACCTGCAAGGTCAGCCTCAATCTCTGCGATGTTGAGTGTACCTCGCATCAGGGCAAAGGGGTGATCTTTCGGGATGAGCCTCGGTGCAACCTCGATCTTCCCCTCTCTCGCTTCACCTATCAGCTTTATCACATAACCCTTATCAAGTGCGAGCCTCAGCGCATCTGGAGTGATTCTCCTGATCCCCTCAACAGCGACGCTATTGTATGCGACATCCATCCCGAGCACCGCATTCGCAAGTATCGTAAGCTTCTCTGCGGTATCGATCCCATCAACATCATAGGATGGGTCAGCCTCTGCAATTCCAAGTGATTGAGCCTCTGAGAGGACGTAAGAGTAGGGCAACCCCTCCTCCGTCATCCTTGTCAGGATGTAGTTGCAGGTCCCGTTGAAGATTCCTTTTATACTCAGTATCCGGTTACCCGCAAGGTTATTCCTGATGAGGTTTATTATCGGCATGGCACCCCCGACTGTTGCCTCAAACTTAAGACTGCACCCTGATCTTGCAGCAAGATCGGTAAGTTCACGGTAGTACAGGGCAAGTGGGCCTTTATTTGAGGTTACAACATGCTTGCCACGCATGAGTGCCTCCTTTATGTGGGTGAATGCAGGCTCACCGGTCTCAACATTTGAGGGGGTCGTCTCAACCATGAGATCATACTCCCCCTCTCTTATAAGCTGGAGGCTATCAATATCTCTTATCTCACACTTCCACTCAAGTGCATCGTCAATGTCAAGCCCGTCTGCATCCACCATCGCCCCCCGCAGGTCTGCCACACCTACAAGCCTTATATCAAGGCCAAGCTCCTCTTTCACATGATCTTTCTTCCTCTTTATGACCTCTGCGAGTCCACGCCCCACCGTCCCAAAACCAACGATGATGATCTTGACCTGCTCCATCAAAACCCCTCCAACGGTTTTATCATAAGAAGGCCCTTTTTCTTTGCCTCTTGCTCCAGAATTTCAATCGCACGCTCCATCTCCTTCTTTCCTGTTGCCTTTATCGTGATACCTGCAGAGGACTCCTCATCGATTCCAGGCATCATAAGTGTCAGATCCACCACCTCCGCGAAGCCTGTTGAGTCCACCGCATCTATCGTGCTCTTAAGATCTGTATGGACGATATGTCCGATCAGTATGAGAAAGACACTCTCCTTCAACCGCTCTTCCCCTTTCTGCATCACCGTGATTCCCCGCTCATGCCAGCGTGCGATCAGCTCATCGAGGTGCTTTTCGGGTAGCTCTATCGTGATCTTTATTGGAATCGTTCCCCGGGGGGTTCTACGATCTCTCTGATGTGCTATACTGATTATATTTCCTCCAAGATCTGCTATGGGACCAAGTGCACCGAGTAACTGACCTGGAATATCTTTAAGCTCAATCTCCATTGCTATCCTCATTTATCCCCCTCAAACCGGATGATAATAGATTCAGCGTGCCGATCAAAGTTCTCCTGCCTGGCAAGTGCGACTGCTGCGTCCTTGATTCTTTCAAGTCCACGCTCTGTCAGCATCTGGACGCTCATCGTCTTCATAAATGACTCAAGAGAGAGCCCTGAGAATATCCTGCTGTAACCTGCAGTCGGAAGGACGTGGTTTGTACCTGTCGCATAATCCCCGGCTGCAACCGGGGAATATCCTCCAAGAAAGATCGAACCAGCATTCCTCACCCCTTCAAGGACCGAGAAGGGATTCTCTGTTATAATCTCAAGATGCTCGGGTGCAAACCGGTTTATAAACCAGATACCCTCCTCAAGCGTATCAATCAGAAATATCCTGCTCTGTGAGCCATTCATCATCCTTGAGACCTCCTCCGCAAGTTCTCTTGATGTTGTGAGTAGTATTGAGATTGCCATGCTGTCATGTTCCTCCTGTGCCTTCATATCTGCAGCAACCCACCTTGCATCCGCACTCGAATCTGCAATGATAACAATCTCAGAGGGTCCTGCTGGAAAATCAATCTCGCAGTATCCCATAGATCGCACGTAGATCTTTGCGGCGGTGACATACACATTCCCGGGTCCTACAATCTTTGAAACCCTGGGGATTGTCTCTGTACCGGTGGCCAGTGCACCTATCGCATGTGCACCCCCAACCTTGAATATCCGATCTGCGCCTGCGATCTTTGCCGCAGCAATAACAGACGGATCGATCGATCCATCCCTTCTTGGAGGAGTTGTGAGGAGGATCTTGTCAACGCCTGCAACCTTTGCCGGGGTTACCGTCATAAGCGCGCTTGATGGGTAGGAGGATGGGACATAAACACCTACAGATTCAATGGGAACGCACTTTTGCCCAAGGGTAATCCCCTCTGTGATCTCATCCATCCAGAGATCTCTTCCCCTCTGTCTCCTGTGAAACTCGAGGATGTTACTGTGAGCAAGCTTGAGATTTCTGAGAAGATTCTCATCGACGTCGCGCATCGCCGATTCAATCTCATCTTCTCCAACCTCAATCTGATCAAGGTCAACACGATCAAACTCCTTCGTAAACTTAAAAAGTGCATCATCCCCATCGCTTCGGACTGTCTCAACAATCTTCATCGCATCATCCATGAAGCCAAGGTACTCTACCCCACGATTGAAGAGGCGTTCGACCTCATCCTGCTCCAATCCTTTAAGCTCCTCGACGGTTATCACCATGATTATCACCCCTTGAGTTGGTGGAGGTCTTATATCTTCTTTTGGATGATTCTCATATTCTTCACACTCCTGTACCCTGGAACTTTATAGCTGGCTTTGAAGCGGGTAAACAGAGTGTAGCCTGCCGGCTGAGAAAGGGGTGGTAAGCCTGGGATAGTCCTTCTTGAACTAAATGGAACTCATCTAAACATTTTTGAACCAATTGGGATTGTTTTGAACTGAGATTGAAAAATAAAACTTTAAGAAGCTTTATTTAGTGGAAAAACAACCAGAAAAATAAAAACGGAGGTGAAACAGATGAAGAAAGAGGCTATAGTGCTTGGGGTGATGGTGGTCTTTGCCATAGCTTTCTTCGCTCCGGTGATTCCTGCCGCAGCAGAAGAGGAGAGCATTCAGTACGATGGATGGGTGGGGCCAGACAGTGCGTTGTATGGGCTAAAAATAGCATTCGAAAACATTTATGAGGCAGTCTCGTTCAGTGTCGATGCAAAACTCGCCAAACAGGCAATAAACGCAGAAAAGCGGCTGGCTGAGGCAGAAGCAATGATGGAAAAGGGCAAACCAGAAGCAGCCCAGAAAGCACTGGAGAGGTATATGATAAAGGTAGCAGCCATTAACAGAACGGTGTGTGAGGATAATTGCAGCGAAACCTCCCTTCAAAATGTACAACAGCGCATGTACAGGCATCGGATCACGTTACAGGCCCTTATAGAGGATCCCAAGATGCCAGAGGAGGCAAAGCCCGCGTTAGAGATGGCATTGAACAGGAGCAGGGTGGCAGAGATGGTGCTCTCAGAGAGGGTGCTGAAGAGCCAGATGATGCACGCAGAAGATGAGCTTGCTGAGATAAAGAGGATGGTGGAGGCAGGTGATTCAGAGGCTGTTGAAGAGGCGATGGAGATGTATATGGCGAAGATGAGGGAGATAAATGAGACGATAGAGAGGGTATCTCTGAGTGAAAAGGGGCTTCAGCATGCACAGGAGATGATCACCAGGCACAAAACAGTCCTGCAGGCCCTTATAGAGGATCCCAAGATGCCAGAGGAGGCAAAACCGGCATTACAGAGAGCGTTGAATAATAGTAAGATAGCAGAGAATGCCATAGAAAGAGCAGAGGAAAAAATGATGAGGCCAGAGTCACCACCGGCTGAAGAGAGGCCAGAGGTGTCACCAGCCAAAGAGAGACCTACGGAAATGCATGAGAATGTATCGGAGGAAAGGCCCACCGAAGCACCGGCTGAAGGTAGATCTGAAGAAGTGCCAGCTAAAGGGAGACCTGAAGAAGTGCCGGCGGGAAAAGTCTCTGAAGGAGGGGGCAAAGGGGATCGCTGAGTAACGGATCAAAGAGATAGGATGAGATAGATTACCATAAGCTATTTATTTTTTCTTTACATTTATTTAATTAATGCTTCGAAGAGTTCGAAGACTTATCTTCAGCACATTAGTGGCAGCTGCTCTTGTATCTATCGCTTTCCACTCGGTTATTCCACCTCTTTTTGCTCAGGGTAGTGGATATAAAACCACATATGCCATAGAAATCCGGGATGATGGATCTGCGATCTGGACTGTGGAGGATCGAGTTGAGTTAAGGACGGCTGCTGAGGAGAGATCATTCGAGGAATACATGATGATGCTCCAATCTAACGAGAGTGTACTGGAATACTTCTCGGGTAAGGTGAATGAGATCATCGCTGAAGCCGAGAATTCAACCGGGCGGGGTATGGCGGCTAAAAATTTTAACATCTCGTTTGGTGTGGAGGATACGTTAACCAGAAAATACGGTGTGGTAACCTATCGTTTCGAGTGGATAGGTTTTGCTCCAGTAGAAGATAAAAAAATTCTGGTGGGAGATGCCTTTGCGGCTGGACTTTATCTGCCCGAGGGAAATGCACTGATCATCAGATTTCCGGGTGGATATAAGATTGCGAGTGTAACGCCAGAACCAGATATTTCACGAAAGAACGAATTGATCTGGTATGGCTTGAGAGACTTTGGTCCTGGTGAACCGGGAATAGTGATTCAAGAAAAGATCATACCGTATTCGTTTATATGGATAGTACCTGGTGCAGTTTTCGCTGCTGTTTTGATATTGAGCTTTTTCTATAAAAATAGAACACCAAAAAAGATTGTGGAGGAGACAAAAAGTGATGAGGAGAGAATCATCGAGATATTGAGGGCTGCTGGTGGTATGCTCTATCAGTCAGAGATAATTGAGAAGACTGGCTTTTCCAAATCGAAAACGAGCACTTTACTGAACTCACTGAAGAAAAAGGGAAGGATAGAGAAGATAATGAAAGGCAGGAGAAACCTGATCAGGCTCAAATAGATACATTAGCCTGTACACTCCCCTCAGCAAAGAATGAAGGATATCGTCCTTTCTATCATCCCGTGTTGCCATTTCCCAGATAGCTATGTGGACAGCGAACACTTTTCGGGCATACCCGGCTTAATTCTCAAAGCATATGAAATAAATATTGAACATATAGGTTAATTAATTTGTAAATTTGTGGAATTAAAATATCACAATATTAAGCTATATATTTCACATATCTCGATCCCTCTGCATCTTTCACCATAAAAATATTTCGCAAAAACACCCTTTTCATGCAAAATTTTTAACCTGCGATCAAACATCAGCTAAAAAGAGCCAGAAAGATCTAAATCTTTAAAGAATGAAGAAAAATAGTCCAAATCAAAAATAAAGTTCTAATAGCCGATTGATTTATATAGTAGCACCCAGATAGGTAAGGTTGTAAAGGCCGGGGCCAGAAGAAAGAGGATATTTCTTCTGGCTCGGTTCATGGTAACGATCGTCCGGCTTGTGAGGGGTGATCGATCGTTAAGGTTCGTGAGTGGACCATAGATTCAAAAGCTGAAAAGGGAGGTGAGAAAGGATGAAAGTGAAGGTTAAAGAGATTGCAAGGGATGAGGAGGCGGTATCGCCGGTCATCGGTGTCATCCTGATGGTTGCAATCACGGTCATACTTGCAGCGGTGATAGCGGCGTTTGTGTTCGGGATGGGACCACCTGAGCAGAAGTACAATGTGGCATTCTCAACGAGTATAAACTCAACGGGGGCTACCTTGACGCTGCATGATAATGGGGGGGCGAGTGATATAGATATCACCAGTGTGACGGTCAACGGTGCATCGAAGACCTTAGGGACTGATGTTAAAGGAACCTATACTAACATGAACGTAGGAAACTCCTTCTTTGTCAGTGGTGCAGGTCAGGGTGATCACATTGTTGTGACTGGAACAGCAGATGGTCAGACACAGGTCTTCATGGATGTTAAGCTTTAGACGGATCCTTTCCGTCTTATTTTCCCTTTTTATTTCCCACAGCCTTTTAGATCTTACTTTCTGCCATACCACGATCACCATCACAACCTTTATCTGAGCTCAGGTGAAAGTAATGAACAATGAGCTCCACGGTGAGAGCGCACCTGATCATCAGAGGAAGAGTGCAGAAGGCAGGTTATCGAGATTATATCGATGAGGTGGCTTTTGATCTCGATCTTAAAGGGTATGTGAAGAACCTTCCAGATAGATCGGTTGAGGTTATCTGTGAGGGAGAGCGAGAGAAAATAGAGCGGTTTATCGATAAGATCAGGATAAGACAGTATCCGATTTCGGTTGAGGGTATAGAGGTGGATTATTCAGATGCAACCGGTGAATTCAGGGACTTTGAGATCATAAGGGAGGAGGACCTGACTGAGGCAGTCTATGAACGAATGGATGCCGCTGCCAGGTATATGCGCGAGATGAACAGGAATCTCGCCGAGAAGATAGATGCAGGAAGGGAAGAGAACAAACAGGGATTTTCGATGCTTGCTGAGAAGATGGACTCGATCAAGGATGACACATCAGCTATCCGCACCAGCCTCTCCTCACTCGATGATCTGAGGATCAAGTATGAAGAGCTGAGGCGTGATATGGCCGAGATAAAGCAGGCGTTGAGGGAGAAGGGGATTGTTTAGGTGAGTTCTGGCCCTCAGGCTTTTATGGAGATCTTGAGGGAAGTGATTGTGGATTTATTCCTCAGAGAACTTTGATTTACCCCCCCTCACCGGTCAAAACCTGAACCAGACCATCTCATGAATAACAGGTGCCACTGAGACCGGATCCCCTCCTCAATCCCCCTCCATCATACCTGTTTTTCCCTTCCTGATCAGTAATCTGACGATAGCTTACGCTAAGCCGCCTCCCGGTGGCTGATCGTACGAAGATGATATAGATCAAAGGCAAACGCGGTGAATATCATCTTCACCGCAACCCTTGCGGGGGGTTGTGACCCTGAGATGACCTGCACTGAAGACTGTCTTCATCACGGCAAAAGCCCGCTCGATCCGGGCTCTCTTCTTATTTATCCGCCTGTTTCTAAGCTCATCCCTGATATCCAGAGGATGCCCGCGGGTTGCCCGTTTGATCGCAGGCTTTTCCAAAAGCCCACTGAACTTTTACAAAGTTCATCCTCAAATGTCCAGCATTCCGCTACGCTCCAGCCGGACTTCCAGCCTTCGGCTGGGTTCTCGCTCGAAGAGCGTAGTCCTACCGCAGGTAGGACATTGGGTGGATGAGGCGGATGCGCCTCATCCAGGAGGATTTTTGATTTGCCTGTTAATTTGATGGGCTCTGGGAGTGGGTGGGTTTTTTTTCAAAGTTCTCTTAAGTGCTTTGATGAGAGATAGATCGATCTGATACACGTATTCAGAGAAGTGAACTACAAGCTCTGGGAACATGGGGTTGATCTCGATACAGGGAAGGAATATGTTAATGAGGTGAAGAAAATCCTGCTAAGCTTAAAGAACTCCCTTGAAGAAGATCTTGAAGAGGGAATAAAGCGAGCTGAGCAGGCCATCATGGAATTTGCTGATGAAATGCAGAACAAAGATTCTGGAAGGTATCAAAGTTTTTCAGAAATTACACAGGGAATATTCTCTTTTGCTTACAGGAAACTCAAAGGCGTGGATATGCCAGGCATAACAACAGGATGGAGAGGAGGATGAGAGAAATAAGCAAGCGTATGAAGAACAAGTGGATGAGCTGGGGTGTTAAGGGAGCTGAGAATCTCGCAGGTCTTGTAATGAAGAGGATATGTGAAAGAAGTTATTATGAGAGGTTTCCTGAAAAGATTATGAAAAAGGTAAATATCAGGTGGGAGGTGAATTTACACCAATGATGTTACAGGACCAAAATATTAATACCTCTCCTGAAGATGGAAGGATGTGAATCTCACCGTTGGTTATTCTCCCTGCCCAAATGATACGTTCATCTTCTATGCCCTGATGCATGGACGGATTGAAACAGGGGAGGTTTCCTTACGGGCGGTGGTCGAGGATGTCGAGAGCCTGAACAGGATGGCCCTAAATCGTGCCCTTGATGTTACAAAGGTCTCATTCCATGCATTTGGGTTTTTGCGGGATCACTATGCGCTTCTTCATGCAGGTGCTGCGCTTGGAAGGGGATGTGGTCCTATCATTGTCTCAAGGGAGAAGCTTGATCCAGATATGATCAAGAATAAACGCATCGCAGTTCCAGGCACATACACCACCGCAAACCTGCTCCTGAGACTCTTTGAACCAGAGATCAAAGAGATCGTCATGATGCCGTTTGATCGGATCATTCCTGCCGTTGCAGCAGGGGAGGTTGACTGTGGGGTTGTAATCCATGAGGGGAGGTTCACATACCGGCTATATGGCCTGAGGGAGGTGATCGATCTTGGAAGGTGGTGGGAAGAGGAGACCGGGCTCTTGATACCGCTTGGAGGGATTATCATCGATCGGAGATTGGGTAAAGATCTCATTCACAGGTTTGATCGATGGCTCAGAGCGAGCATTCAGTATGCGCTTGAGAGGAAAGATGAGCCGAGGGATTACATCAAACATTTCGCCCAGGAGATGGATGATAGCGTTATTTCAGAGCACATAGGGCTTTATGTAAACGATTATACGCTTGATATTGGGAAAGATGGAATAAAGGCGGTTGAACAGCTTTTAAAGATGGGAGAGGAGGCGGGAGTAATACCTCATTCTGATAAGCCGCTTTTTCTCGATTGATCACCTTTTTCATGGTGTGCTATCCTGAATAGTTCCATCCCGCAGAAGAACACCTCCTGCTGAACTCAAACACCATTTCAGCAGGTAACCCTCTCACCGTCTTCTCAGGAAATTGAGGGAGTTGAGAAATGAGGGGAGATTGATTACGGGAGTTCGATCAATGGCCTCGGGTCGGTTTGTTGGGCGGGCTACATCATCTCTGGAGATCTCAAAAAGATCGGGTTCCCACTCATCTGTCTCTTCTATATCTTGAGTTATCTCTTCTTCTGTCCCAGGTTTCCTGTGAGTGTGCCTCCTTCTTTCCTCCCCTTCATCGTGCGGGGCTTTTCTTGAAAGGGCCGACGCGATTGCATGATCCCTATCTCTTGCACCATTCTTCTTCGCACGCTCATAAACTGACCTGACCTCCTCCTCCAGTCCACACTCCTGTGCCATCTCAAGTATCTTTGCAAGCTCATCCTCAACCCAGCCGATCTCGGAGTGATGGTTGTAGCCGACCTCATACCCGAGGTTGTAAGCTGATTTAATCAACCTCGATTCAGCTTTGTTCAGATCTTTACTGCCCTTTTTCTTACGTTTTTTCAGGAAGAACGACATGAGCATCTCTCTCACTCTACTTTATCTCCTACAACAATCCCTTTGCTTGTGAACTCAATTTTTCTCATGTCGCAATCATGCTTTGTCCCACGCATCTTTATCACCTGGATCGCCCTCCTCATCGTGTTCTTCCGGGGGTCGAAGAAGTTATGCATAAATATCACACCGTCAGCTGCAAAGTGCTCGATCGAGTATGATGAAGGATCTGTCATCTCAGACAGAAGGATTGTTGTACAGCCAAGGTTCTTTAGATTTCTCATAAAACGACTGATTGATTTTTCTTCTGTTGCATAGTCATCATGCAGGAACCTGATGGCGGATATTGAGTCTATCACCACCCTCTTGATGTTATGCTCATTCACATACGCCTGGATCTTCTCAAAGATATACCTCGGAGAGGGAATGTCATCACCACCTGCCCCATAATCCTGCACCATATAGTTAAACTGATCCTGTGTACCGTATGCAGCAGAAGGACCAAGATCAACGAAGTGTAGCTTATCAAGCTCCATCAAACCGGAGATGTTGAAAGGATAGTTCGACATATCGGTGATGATATTATCAATACTCTCGTTCAGTGTTATGTATGCGCCGAATGAACCGATCATTGCCCCATGTGATAAAAACTGGACAGAAAATGTGGTTTTTCCACTTCCCGGTGGGCCAGAAATGACGTAAACCCGCCCCCTCAATAGCCCCCCTCCGATGATCTCATCAAATCCCTTGATACCGGTAGGTTCCCTAACTGCCTTTATGCCAATACCCCCTTTCACAAGCAGTTATTTACTTTTACAACGAAGATCTATAAATTGTTTCTTGGTCCCATGGGGCCTCGGAAATCAGAGGTTCTCAAGCTGATAGGTGCCTTTGTATCCATCATCCTCCTCAATCCGTTCCTCGAGCCTCAGGAAGACGAGCTGGAGGATGCGTGCATTCTTTTTCATCCTGAAACCTGCAGGGTTCATCACCAGAAGCAACGCCTCGCTCCTTCCCATATAACCCGCATCCCACACAGCGGTCTCTATCGTGACCCCACACCGAAGCAGGCTCGATCTCGGGAGCCCAATCGCCATACAATCATGGGGTATCTGAACAACCTCATTGAAGATGACCTTGTAGATCCCCTGCTCAAGCTTGATCCAGCCATCCTCATCAAACTCAAGCCTCACGGAGCGGGAGATCTTCCGGTCCTTGTTCTCAAAACCAATGGCTCCTGAATCGATGATCTGTTCAACTGCCCTCAGCGTGAGGTCAACCCCGTTTGGCTGAATCTGAAGATCTGGATCGATCATCTCCTTGACAAGTTCCCTCAACCTTGACCTGGACAGTACGCGTGTACCATCTTGCATGATGTAGATCTTGGATCTACAGGGTGATATCTCTTGGCCTTTCATGAAGCCTCGATCACATACTCAAATGTCAGAAGCGAGATTGTGAGAAAGAGGATGATATAGACTGTAATTACCACACACTCCTTTTGAACGTCCAGAAGTCCCCCACCATTCAGAACCGTCTTTAGCCCATGAATTGCAGAAGAAAGGAGAGGAAATATAATTGGAAGGAGAATCACAGGGAACAGAAGCTCTCTTGCCCTTGCATTCAAGATCAAGGCCGAGATTGCGGTACTTACAACGGCAAATCCTGCAACACCGAGTGTCAAAACGAGAAGCCCCATCAAAAAGCTCCCTTCAAGTGGATAGTCAAGCATCACGATGAAGAGCGGGAATATGATCAGCTCAACCATGAAAAGGAGGAGGAAGTTATAGACAATCTTCCCCAGAAGGATTGATTCAGCACTTATCGGGGCAAGCCTCAGGCCATCGAGTGTGCCACGCTCCTCCTCTGACGTGAAAGCACGAAAGACACCGATCATCCCGACAAATATAATAACCATCCAGAGGAAAGTGGCCCCAACCGCCCTCACGACCGCATCCGATGCGCCTGTTCCGAAACTCATCAGCATAAGTGCCAAAAGCGCGAAGAGAAGCATAGAGTTCAATGTCTCCCTGCTTCTGAACTCAAGAAGCAGATCCTTCTTCGTGATTGTCAGGATATCCCTTACCTTCAATTTTGCTCACCCATAAGATCGATCAGGAGATCCTCGAGATCATGCTCGATGGATTCGATCCTGCCACTGAACAGGAGTTTTCCACTGCTGAGAACCCCGATTGCATCTGCAATGAGCCTGACCTCATTCACATCATGAGTGGTGATTATGACGGTTCTCCCCTCATCTTTAAATCTTCTTATCATCTCATAGAAGTCTCTTCTACCCGGGAGATCAAGCCCTGATGTTGGCTCGTCAAGGATTAAAATCGGGGGGTCATGAAGGAGCGCTCTTGCAATCGATAGACGCTGCTTCATACCTCTTGAGAATGTTCTGACCTCATCATATCGCCTGGGAAATAGCTTAACGATTTTCAGAGCCTTTTCGACCCGTTTCTCCCCGTCATCCAGGTGGTAGAGGTTCTTGAAGAAGATCAGGTTTTCTTCTGCGCTTAGATCCTCATATAGAAAGGTCTGGTGGGATATCAGACCTATCTTTGCCTTTACTTTCTCCTTCTCTCTCATTATATCATGGCCATCCACAGTTACATCCCCTGATGTCGGTCGCATGATTGTCGCGATGATCTTGACAAGTGTGGTCTTACCTGCCCCATTTGGTCCGAGAAGTGCGAATGAAAGTCCCCTTGGGATCTCGATACTGACCGAGTCGAGTGCCTTAACATTACCGAACTGCTTGCATAAGTTTTTTATCGAGATTGCAGAGCCCATTTAACATAAGTTGGATGGAAAACTTAATATACTATTTGTTTTAAGGAGGATTGAGTGGTGGTGTAAGAGTTGGGGTGATGGTGATGGTTCAGCACTTCAGAGGTAATTGTCATCATTGAGACTTTGGAAGTATAATATGTCACAAAAAGGTATGTAAATAACCACAAAGGAAAAATATATATACTATGATGAGATAGAGTTAGTTAAAAGGTGATTGTTGCCTGCAAAGAAGTGATGTGGAGGTATATAAACGAGGGAGGAGATAAGAACCATCCTGAAGCTATGGGGGATGGCATACCCCTTTGCGATGGCAATCATCCTCTACATAACCTTCCTGATGATCTTCTTTGCAGAAGAGAAGGCAGCAGTCATCACGATAAACGAGTATGGAGAGAGTGTGGCAGAGTTCCTCACGATACCAGTGGCACTGGTCTTCGCGGGTATCGGGCAGATTCTACTCGTCAGGGATGCGTACCCACGCAAATAGCCATACAGGAGCCTCCTACCTCTATACCACCTCTATATTCCATATGTGAAAGGGTTCATATTCGCCAGAGTTCAAATCAACCTGCGTTTGTATTTAACCCTTAAACCTGTATGGTTCGGCGAAATGGGTGCGCATCACTGAAAACAAGATCTGAGAAGAACCAAAATCCTGCTTTTTTTAAAAAGCTTACGTGATCTTTTCGTCGTTCTCTATCCCGATCTTTGAGAAGAAACGGGTTGAAACGGCATCACCAACGAGCTTCAGAAGGCTCTCCTTATCCTTCATCCCACTGAACACACCAAGCGGCACCTGTGCAGCTCCAGCGGTTGAGTGCCCCCCTGCAGTACCGATATCTCCAAATGCCTCCTGCAGGACCGCCCCGATATTGACCCTTACATCCTTATTCCTCCCGACTATGTGGATCTTCTTCTCATCGAGCCCGAAGACGATGACCGTGGATATCCCTTCGAGGTTGAGGAGATAATCTGCTGCCTGAACCAGTGCATCTCTGTCCCTGATAAAACCTACATTGGAGATTAGATAACTGCCCTTTATCATACGGTTTCTTATCGCCTCTCCGAGCACATCCAGTGTCTCTGTGGACATCGGAGGAGTCTCGATCTGGCTCAGGAGGGTGTGATCAACGAGCGGATAGAGGAAGGCCGCAGCCGTGAGATCTGCCGGACTTGTGTTTCGTTTAAACCCCTGTGTATCGGTTCTTATTCCATGAAGAAGTGCCGTTGCAAGCTCCTTCTCAATCGGGAGGCCCAGCTGCTGTATGTACTTGGTGAGAATCGTGGAGCACGCCCCGGTACCTGGACGTATGTCAATGTAGTATGATGAAAGATCGGTTCTTACCGGAGGGTGGTGATCGATGATGATATCAGGCTCAATCCCCTCCGGTAGCGCGTTATTTCCACCCGGAGCTGTATCAATGAGGGCAAACCCTGTGTATTCATCCAGATTGACCTCTTCGATCCGCTTCATCTCAATATCAAGGAGGTTAACGAAAGCCCGGTTCACCTGGTGTCCCACCTGCCCCTGATAAAGGATATCTGCCTTTGTCCCCACACTATCTGCTATGTACTTGAGCGCAAGACCGCTTGCGATCGCATCAGGATCAGGGCTATCATGGAGAATGATCCCGAGCTTGCCGTTCCTCATCTCACCAAGCAGCTTCAGAAGCTTGTCTGTACGTTTGGATAGCGTAACCCCCTCAACCATCCTGATGATCGTCTTTGCAACAACCTCTGCAGGCAGTATAACAGTATCTGCACCTTTCTCCTTGAGGGTTTCCTGCTCTATCGGATCAACCGCCCTTACAATCACGTATGTCTCCGGTGAAACCTCCTTGATCGTTCCAAGTGCTCGCTGGTTCGATACCGGATCATCTCCAAGGACCAAGACTGCGTTGAACTGTGTGCTTCTAAGAATATCACTCAAAAATGTAGGATCGCCTATATCTCCCAGAAAAGCATCCATATTCTGCTCTCTGAGGCTCTCAACGACCTTCTCATTTATGTCAACGATCAGGACGTTGTACTCATGCTCCTTGAGCCCCTTTGCCGTGGCAAGCCCGATGCTCCCACATCCAAGAATGAGGTAAGTCTGGGTACCTGTGTCCTTTATCTTCTGAAGGGGTTCCAGGACGTTTACCTTATCTGCAAGGATGGGAAAACCCCCTTTGTGTACCGTCCATTCCAATAATAAGACTACGCACATATGGTAGATATAAACCTTTCCCCATCATTTTCACCCAGAACAAATGTGGACCCACAATCCCGATACGCTCCTCTGACACCTTTTCATCCCCTTAATATCTCTATCGCCTCAACAACCCCTTTCCCGTACTCCCCCTCAACAACAACATCTGCAACCGCTTTCAGCCTATCTGATGCGTTTCCAACCGCAATCCCAATCCCAACCTCCTCAAGCATCTCTATATCATTATCAGAATCACCAATCGCGGCAAAGTCTGTAAGATCAACCTCTATAATATCAGATACAACCTTTAAAGCCTCCCCCTTATTTATTCTCCGATCTTTTATATGAAGCGCAAGTCCTGAGTCCACAACCTCAAGAAGCGGATTGATCTCGGCCAATCTCCTTGAAAGCTGATCAATCGAGACGTTTCGCCTCAGTGCAACATCACTCTTTCTGAGGTCCCAGTCAAGCGCCTCTAACTTCATCTCATCCTTCAGGATCTCATATGCCCGTCTGCACTCCTCTCCATTACCGTTTACGATCTCCACCCCATCACGACCGACCTTTATCACCCCTCCATTCTCTGCTATAACCGTTCGATCTACCCCAATGAGGATTGCTGCTGTCATCGCATAGCAGACCGTGTTCCCGGTTGCAATAATAACAGGAACCTCTCTGACAAGTGATCTGAGCGGCTCAATGCAGACGGGATCAACTCTACTGTCCTTGAATGCGATCGTCCCATCAAGGTCAATCGCGACTGCCCTGCAGCGGGTCATAACCCTGAAAGCTCCTCCTCGATTCTTTTCACAACCCCATCAAATGCACGCACGACGGGTGTATCATCCGGGAACTCAAAGACCGTCCTGCCCATGAGATCATACTCTGCCACGATCTGATCAAACGGTATGAAGCCGATCACATCAAGCCCCTCCTCCCTGAGCGAGACCTCCATCTGCTCCTGTAGTTCAGGTGTGATGCGATTCACAACGACAAATATCCTCTTGAACTTTATATGAAGGTTATTTGCAATCTCTTTTATCCTCTTTGCGGTCAGAATGCCTTTCTTGGTGGCATCTGTCACAACGAGCATGATGTCAACGTTCCGCGTTGTTCTGCGGCTAAGGTGCTCAAGCCCTGCCTCACAGTCGATGATCGTAATATCATAGTTCTTTGCGAGTGAGTCGATTGCAACCCGCAGTATATTGTTGACAACGCAGTAGCAACCTTCCTGCTCAGGTCTTCCCATAACAAGAAGGTCAAAGTCACGCTCCTCTACAAGTATCTCATGAATTCTCCCCTCAAACTCACGTACCTCCTCCCCGGTGAGGCTCTCCCTCACATCCCCGATCGTGCGCTCAACCTCAACACCGAGGACATCCGGAAGGTTTGAGTCTGGATCAGCGTCGATCGCAAGAACAGGGCATTTCCTGGAGAAGTGACGTATCAGGAGGGCCGAAATGAGCGTCTTACCGGTCCCACCCTTCCCGGATACAGCGATCACATAACCCATTTTTATAACTCTCCTTTACCACATACATGCCCCGGCCGGGACTCGAACCCGAGTCGAAAGCTCCGCAGGCTTTCAGGATATCCACTACCCTACCGGGGCCCGATCGTTGTCTTCACCTCAAATCAACGATCTCATCAATCCCGGGACCTGTTGAGAGGAGCCTGAAAGGAACTCCCACATCCTCCTCTGCCCTTCTTACAAACTCTTTTACCTTCTCTGAGAGCTTATCATAGTCTCTAACACCCCTGCAATCAGGATCAACCCTATCAAGCCCTGTCAATGCGGCCATGGTCGCACCGTTTATCATCGCAGAGTACTTCGCAAACTTACCATCCCAGTATCCGATACGCCTTCTTCTCCTTGTAACAGTCCCATATTCAACTATACCAAGCTTTTCTGACTCTTCCTGGCTCATCTCGGTCTCAAATGGTCCTTCACCAACTCTTGTTGGGTAAGCCTTGAATACGACGATCACATCGTCGACCTTGGTCGGTCCAACCCCGACATCTGCTGCGATCTGGGAGGCAGTCGTATCCTTGCTTGTAACATAGGGATAGGTCCCGTAGAAGAGTGAGATGCCAAAGCCCTGGGTGCCCTCAAGGATCACAAACTCACCACGATCGATCGCCTCATTCACCTCAAGCGGCACATCTGCAAGAAACTCCCGGAGTTCTGGAACATCCTTCGCCTGCCGGGCTGTGCGCATCACCCGCTCGACATTCGCGGGACCACACCCCGTTCCTGTTGTACCTATACCTTCTCTCAACCTCTTATCGCTCTTATCCTGCTCTATATGCTTTTTTTCAATGATTGCACACCGTTTATCAACTTTTATCCGCTCTCGCACCCTGTGTCCCACCTCATCTATCTCCCGGAGAAGGACATCCGGGTTCACAAGCACTCCTGCACCGATCATCAGCCTCGCAGGTTCATAGACGAAACCAGAAGGTACCATCCTGATACCGTACGACTCATCCCCGGTGACCACGGTGTGGCCAGCATTTGGACCGACGCCTCCACGTGCGATTATCGAGGGTTTATCCTGCTCAGCGATATGTGCAACGATCTTACCCTTTCCTTCATCCCCGAAGAATCCGCCCACGATTATTGTACATCCCATAGGACCAACCTTTTAAGATTTCAGATGATCTTCTATAAATAATGACCGATCTTCTCATAAAAAACGCGAAGGGATGGATCAACGGGGAGCTTATCGATATCGATCTAAGGATCGAGGATGGTGTGATCTCTGAGATAAGAAGGGAGATAAGAGGGAATTTTGAATCCATACTCGACATCAAGGGTAAAATCCTCCTGCCAGGGGCCATAGATGCCCACGTCCATATGCGAGATGGTAACGAATCCCACAAGGAGGACTGGCTCACCGGTACATCCGCAGCTGCAGCAGGCGGAGTTACAACCGTTATCGACCAGCCAAATACAGATCCGCCGGTAACATCCCGTGCAAACCTCTCTGATCGGATAGAGATAGCTTCCAGATCATCACTCGTTGATTTTCTCATAAATGGGGGCGTTGAAAGGTATGATAACATAGAGGAGCTTTATGAGGGAGGGGTCAGGATCTTTGGTGAGATATTTCTGTATAAGCTTGAACCCCCTCTCCTGAGACAGATTCTTGATAAAATCTGGGGGCTTGGGGGTATTGCAACGATACATGCTGAGAGCAAGCATTGCGTTGGCAAAAACCCGGATCGGCCACCTGTTTGTGAGATTGAGGGAATAAAAGAGGTTATTTCTGATATTGTAGCTGAAAAGTTGCATTTCTGCCACATAAGCACGCCAGAAGGGGTTGATCTCATAAGATCAAAGGGAAGTATAACGCTTGAGGTTACCCCACACCATCTTCTTCTCTCACGAAATGATATCGATAGGCTTGGTGGGTTTGGCCTGATGAACCCACCTTTGAGGTCAGATAGGGATAGAGAGGGGCTATGGGGGCGGCTTGACAGGATAGATATCATCGCCTCTGATCATGCACCCCATACCCGGGATGAGAAACTCGGTGATAGCCCACCTCCCGGGGTTCCCGGGGTTGAGACGATGCTTCCTCTCATGCTGTACCATGTGAAGATGGGGAGGATCGGGCTCAACCGGCTCGTTGAGCTTGTATCAGAGAGGCCTGCAGATATATTTGGACTTTATGAGCGCGGGAAACGTGGAATAAGCATTGGCGCTGATGCAGATCTTATCGTGATTGATATGAGAGATGAACAGGTGATAAGAGGTGATGAACTCCATAGCAAGTGTGGCTGGACACCATTTGAGGGTATGAAAGGTATATTCCCGCAGATAACACTTGTAAGGGGGGAAGTCGTCTATGACCGCTCCAGCGGGGTCAATCTTTCAAAAAAGGGCTTTGGCATCTTCCTTGGAGAGCGTCTGTCCACCGATCTCGTATGAGACCTACCATATAAGCCCTTTCTCTCTTGCATACTCCTCCATCCCCCTGTCCTTCTCGATTATCTGATAGAGCGGAATGATGTTAACCCCCCAGTTTGTAATCTCCCTGATGTATGCGTCAATCGTCCCTATGTCAGCCCAATAGAGAGATGTGCCAAACCTTCTGATCTCATCCTCCTGTATCCCTGTATTGTACCCGAACAACCTCCCCTCATCTGCGAGTCGTGTCAGCACGACATCCGCCTCTCGCCACTTATGATCCCCATACGATCTATCAATTGCCTCAATCTCCTCATGGATCCCGTAGGAGTAGATCGTAATTCCAGTGTTAATAAGCGCCCTCCCTCTGATAACAAGCTTCTCGTCCCACTGAGGCATGGCCGGTTTGGGTTTCTCGATGAACCGTTTGATCTGGTAGAGTCCATCATCTACCATCCTGGAGCTTGCATCAATCACCCCAAACCTGTATGCTTCCTTCTCAAGAATTGGATAAAGTATGACCGTGCAGATGGGTTCACTAACCCTTTTCTGCATTCTTCTATGTATCTCAACGGCAGGCCTGAGAAAGAAGTTGAACCAGATATCCCCGCTCATCAGGACTACCGTGTCATCCTCATCGAGACCGAGCTTGCTGAATGCTTTGAAGGCGTTTGCAAGTGCCCCTCCCGTGTCCCTGCGTTTCCTCTCAAACACTCCAACGATCCTGGGTGTATCATCGTATCCACTGTATATCGCATTGAACCATCCGGAAAGATCATCTGCGACTATAGCATGGACCTCCTTTATCCCGGATGCCCTCAACATGCTCAGGGGTTCTGCAAGAAGCGACGTCTCCCTCCAGATACTCCAGAATCTTGGCGCAATCTCATCAACCCCACCGGCAAGCTGCCTCCTCAGTGCCGGGTATGCATCTGTGGAAAAAACACCTTCAATAGCTTTATGCTCAAGTTCTGCAACCAGATGGTTTGAGTACCTACGTTGAAACTCCTCTATTCTTTGTTTAATCAGAAGCTCCACCTCACGTTCTATATTCTCATATTCTCCGGTTTCAATGATTTTCATCACAGCTTCACAGGTATGGGGAATTGTCTCAAGTATTCCAAAGCTATCAAGCCCTTCCAATACGCTTAAATCCTTTTCCTCTACGATCTCAACAAGGGTCTCATAAACAGCCCTCTGTAGCTCCTCTGCAATCTTGGCCCTTCCTCCAAGCTGAATGGGCATGGGAAGAAATACCTTTGTGAGAGCTGCTTTTGTGATCGAAGAGAGGCGCATTCCCCACCCACCAATAAACATCCCAACAGGGGGCACATCTCGCTTCATCTTCTCACAGGTCAATATCACCAACGCATAAATATAAATATCCCTATTATGAAGGTAGAGAAAGAGAAGGGGTGTATTAACCTTGTTCAAAGTAGGCGAGGCATTGGTGGGCGAGGGTGCAGAGCTTGCACATGTAGACCTCGTGATTGGAAGTAAGTCCAGCCCGGTAGGGATTGCATTTGCAAACAGCATGGCACAGCTTTCTGCAGGGCACACGCCACTCTTTGCTGTGATAAGACCGAACCTTCCGGTGAAGCCATCCACGCTGATCGTCCCCAAGGTCACGATCAAGAACCTTGATCAGGCCTCAAAGGTCTTTGGACCTGCTCAAACTGGTGTTGCAAAGGCTATTGCTGACGCGATGGAGGAGGGAATCATCCAGAAGGATGAAGCAGAGGATCAGGTGATCATTGTCAGTGTATTCATCCACCCTGATGCGAAGGACTACAACAAGATCTACCGTTACAACTACGGTGCGACGAAGCTTGCGCTTAAACGGGCACTGAGTGGATTCCCTGATGCAGATAAGGTACTTTATGAGAAGGATCGTTCAACACACCCTGTCATGGGCTTCAAAGTGACAAAGCTCTGGGATCCACCGTATCTTCAGGTTGCACTTGATGTACCGGACTGGGATCTGACTTCCCGTGTGCTTGCCCAGATCCCGAAGAATGACCACCTCATTCTTGAGGCCGGGACGCCACTGATAAAACGATACGGTCTTGATGTGATCACCAGAATCCGGGAGATAAAACCTGATGCGTTCATCGTTGCAGATCTCAAGACGCTTGATACCGGAAACCTCGAGGCGAGGATGGCAGCAGACCTCACAGCTGACGCCGTCGTGATATCAGGGCTCGCCCCAATTGAAACGATAGACAAGGCAATTGAGGAGGCAAAGAAGACAGGGATCTATGCCGTGATCGATATGCTCAATGTTGAGGATCCGGTTGAAGTCCTGAAGAGGCTTAAGACGCTCCCCGAGGTCGTTGAGCTTCATCGTGCAATCGACGTTGAGCTCTATGGTGAGGGGTCAAACTATGCATGGGGAGATATAGGGGCGATAAAGTCGCTCGGAGATATTCTTGTCGGTGTTGCAGGGGGGATAAGGGAGGACACCCTGGAGATTGCCCTTAAGAGCGGTGCCGATATACTCATCGTCGGGCGTGCGATCACAAAGAGCAAGGATGTGGAGGCTGCGTGTCGCAGGTTCCTGAGAGGGTTGAAGAAGGAGGAGATAGACCAGTACAGGGTGATGACAGATTTCTAACGAGAATTCCCTTCCTTTTGTCTTTATCAATGCCGCAATGAGCGTTGATGGTAAGATATCTACCTACGAGCGGGTTCAGGTTAGAATAAGTGGAGATGAGGATTTCAGGCGTGTGGATGAGCTCAAGTGTAATGTCGATGCGATCATGGTCGGAGTTGGGACGATTCTTGCAGATGATCCCTCCCTCACGGTGAAGTCAGGCAGGTGTAAGAACCCGGTGCGGGTTGTTGCTGACAGCCGTGCAAGAACACCACTTGATGCTCAGATCCTCCATAAAGGAGAGGGGAAGCGGGTAATCCTCGTATCAGAAAACGCACCACTTGAACGGATAAACGCCCTCTCAGAGTACGCTGAGATCATCATCGCAGGATCCACACGGGTTGACCTCAGAGCCGGGCTCAGAGAGCTCAAACGGCAGGGTATAGACCGGGTGATGGTTGAAGGAGGGGGGACGCTCAACTGGTCACTCATCAAGGAGGGGCTCGTGGATGAGATCCACACATACATCGGGGGTGTTGTGATAGGCGGTAGAAATGCCCCAACGCTCGTTGATGGTGATGGCTTCTCGAAGAACGAGGGCTTTCCCATTTTTGATCTCATCGACGTAAGGAGGATCGGTGATGGGGTACTTCTTCGATGGAGAGCCAAAAAGGTTTAAATCTTTGCGTTCATTCAAATGAAAATGAGGTGATAAGCTGGGAGAAGAGACGGAAGAGGTTATCCGGGTCAGGACACCAAGAAAGGATAAGCGTGAGATACTCGGGATTGTGGAGAGTATGCTCGGCTCAAGCAGGGTGAGGGTCAGGTGTCTTGATGGGAAGACCAGGATGGGGCGGATAATTGGAAAGATGAAAAAGAGGGTATGGGTGCGCGAAGGGGATGTTGTGATCGTTGTCCCATGGGAGTTTCAGGACGAGAAGGCGGATGTTGTCTGGAGATATACTCAGCCCCAGGTTGAGTGGCTCAAGCGAAAAGGATACCTTGAAGGTTACTGAGATTATCTGAAATGACGGATAAGATATTCAGAAAGATTGAGGAGGAGCTTGCAAGGCTCCACATGAAAGAGCGAGGTGTGGAGGACCTCAAGGTCGAGGAGGATGTCTTTGATAAGCCAACGCTGGAGGCACTCTACAGACTCGCTAATAAAGGGTTGATCACCGCGATGGATGGTGCGATCAGCACAGGGAAGGAGGCGAATGTCTTCTATGCCCTGGGTGAGAACGATCGAAAGGTTGCTATAAAGATCTATCGTATCACAACCTCGAACTTCAAGGCGATGTCTGATTATCTCCTTGGCGATCCGAGATTTCAGAATATCAGGCATACTAAGAAGTCTATCGTCTTTGAATGGACCAAAAAGGAGTTCAAGAATCTGATGAGGGCGTATGAGGTGGGTGTGAGAGTGCCGGAGCCGATCGTGGCGGAGCGAAACATCCTTATCATGGAATTTATCGGGGAAGATGAGGTTTCTGCCCCGAGATTGAAGGACGTGGGGGAGTATCTCGAGGATCCAGGATCTTTCTTTGAGATCGTGGTTGAATACACCTCAAAGCTCTACCAGAAAGCCTCTCTTGTCCATGCTGACCTCTCTGAGTTCAATATCCTCGTTGAAGGAGGGGTAGAGGAGAATGCAAGACCTGTCTTTATAGATATCGGGCAGGGTGTGACACTCGATCACGTAAATGCCGAGGAGTTTCTGAGACGGGACATCCAGAACATCTGCAGATACTTCAAGAAGATCGGCGTTGAGTGTGATGAGGAGGATATCTTAAGACGTGTACGAGGAGAATGAGATGGAAATAAAGGTAGAAATAGGGGGTGAAGCGTTCAAGATAGCACTTACAAAGGAGTTCTCGCCAAAAACTGTGGAAAAGATCGTGGGATCCCTACCCATAGAATCAGAAGTGAAGAAATGGGGTGATGAGATATATTTTGATGTTCCGGTAGAGAATCATTCCTGTTTTCCCCTTACTGATCCGGAATCTGACGATAGCTTACGCTAAGTCGCCTCCCGGTGGCTGATCGTATGAAGATGATATAGATCAAAGGCAAACGCGGTGAATATCATCTTTACCGCAACCCTTGCTCTGGTTGTGACCCTGAGATGACCTGCACTGAAGACTGTCTTCATCACGGCAAAAGCCCGCTCGATCCGGGCTCTCTTCTTATTTATCCGCCTGTTTCTAAGCTCATCCCTGATATCCAGGGGATGCCCGCGGGTTGCCCGTTTCATCGTAGGCTTTTCCAAAAGCCCACACGGTATGAACTTTCACAAAGTTCATCCTCAAATGTCCAGCATTCCGCTACGCTCCAGCTGGACTTCCAGCCGAAGGCTGGATATTTCCGATAGATGATATTCACCTTACGGATTAGAAAGGAAAAAACAAGGGTTATGGAGGGGGAATCCAGTCTCAGTGCCACTTATTTTTGACCGGTGGAGGGGAGGGGGCAATAACCATCCCCTCATGCCCCTCCCTGCATTAATTAGACTCTTTTAATGTTGAAGGACTCAAGTAGGATCTCCGGATTGATCTTTCCACCTGTCAGTGTCATGCCGGTTGTAAGCTCGTTTATTGTAACCTCTGCCGGAGCAAACATCCCTGCGTCAACCTTGAAGAAGTCAAAGCCTGCCTCTTTGAATGTCACGTAAAACGGCTTGCCGTAGTCCGGTGACGTGTTTGAAGGGACCTTTCTGAGATAATCTGCAAGCTCCTCTGTATCAGGATAGTTCACCGTGTAGAACGTCCTTCCGCAGTAGATGATACAGTCATTCGATGATCCCATGCACCGGGTATCATCACCCACCACAGGTGCGATCGGGGCGATCCCATATCCTGACCGGATCGCATTTATATCAAACCCAACAGATTCCATCTTGTGAATCCCAGTCTCAACAACCCTGGCTGATACCTGGACCGAACCTGCGATCGAGGCTGTTGGTGCAATCACAATACATAAATCCTTCGGTTCGAGATCGCACGCCTTTGCAATCTCCTCTGTCACCTTCTCGTCAGGGAAAGCAGACGCCTCAAGCGCCAGTACCGCCACATCTGCGAGATCCTCATATCCAATCTCCTCATACAATTTCTTGGGGTTCTTTGAAAGCGCCCTTGCGGGTCCTGATCCCATCGCGAAGTAATCACCGATCTTTATCCGCCATCCTGCATACTGGGATGCCATACATGCGATAACGGCACTGTCTGTTGTGACCTCAACAGCAGGGAACGTGAGATCCCCAACCTCGAACGTTGAGAACCTGACATCTGCAAGGTTTGCCATGCAGAGCCTTGCGAGGTAAATCCCAGCCTCAAATCCACCCTTTGCGTTGACCCCTGCGTCAATGATCGTTGCGCCATTATCAAGCTCCACGACCTCGCAGTTGAGCTCATCTGCAAAGTCAAGCATATCCTCAAAGACCTCAAGCCCATGTTCATTCACGCTGAGCATAACATCACACCATGTAGCTTCTCTCAGGGGCGGGATATAACCCTTTCCATCTACCTTCAGTCGGCCTTTCTCACCGCAAGTTTAATCGCCTCTATCACGCTCCCTTTTGGCTTTATAGTCGCAACAGGTATCTTTATTATCTTCTCAACCGTCGGACTGCATATTGGAGCACAAACAAGTGCTGCTGCTCCATCTCTTTCTGCCTGAACCGCTGCTATTATCGCATCCTCCATTGTTGTGACTGCGTACTCCCGTATATCCAGGCTTTTATCACCAAATGAAACCTCTCGCATCTCTATATTGTCCAGAATACCTCTCGATGCGATCACGGCAATAAATCTCCCTTTTTTTACACCCTCTATCTCCTTTATCGTGTTTATTATTCTTCTGAGCGTCCTGAGGTTCGGGTCCCTCTCTCCGGACAGGATCTTGTAGAGTGTGCTTACAGGTATGCCTGATCGTTCACTGAATTCTCCAACTGTCATACCGAGTCTCTGCTTTATCGTTCTTCTGAGAAGAGAGGAGAACTCTTTATTTGAGCCAAAGACTTCTGATATCAGTTCATCCGCAACTCCCATGAGATACTTTACTTTCACGGGTGTATTAATACTTTTGGGTAATTCATTTCAGATAATAGCAAAATTTAAATAAGGGTTTGGGGCGAAGATGCAATTATGTATAAAAAATTATTGCTTTGTATAGTTCTGGTCCTGGTCGCTCTTATTCTCTCTTCTACAGGTTGCGTCGAAGAGAGAGAGACAACCACACTCAGAATCGGTTTTCAGCCATCAGCCCATCATGCCGCCGGGATGATAGCACTTGAGAAAGGGTGGTTCAGGGATGCAGAGATAAATGCAACCGTTGCCGGGATCTACTGGGGAGGCGGATCACCTGAGATGGAAGCGATGCGGGCAGGGGAGATGAATGTGGCATATGTCGGGATCTCGCCTGTAATAAATGCGATAGGTCACGGTCTTGATGCAAAGGTCGTTGCCGCTGCACAGAAGGAGGCACAGGTACTTGTTGTTGCTGCGACAAATGGCACCCCGGATTGGGTCTACACAAAGCCATCAGACCTTGAGGGGAAGACGATCGGGACGCTGACTGCTGGATCAATTCAGGACGTCGTTCTTGATAGCTGGATGAACCGTATGGAGGCAGAGGGGAGGCTTGATAAGAGCAAGGTCACGATCAAGTATATGGGCGTCGGCGATATGATGACCGGGCTTGCGACAAAGAAGCTTGATGCGATATACCTCTCAGAGGAGCTTACAGAGATACCTGTGCTCGCGGGATATGGCGCGTATACAAACCTGACATCCCGTGTGACCCGGCCAAACCATCCATGCTGTGTCCTTCTCGTATCCGATGATCTCATCGAGAACCATCCGGACATCGTGAAGAAGCTTGTTGAGATACATATCAACGCGACAGAGTATGCGATGAGCCATCCTGAGGAGACTGCTGAGATCGTGAGTGACTTTCTCGACTGGGAGGAGCATGGATACCCAAAGGAGGCGATATTGCGGGGGCTTAAGGGAGAAGGACCGATACCAATCGGTTATGACACAAATCCACACAACATCACCGAGACAACGATGGAGCTTGTCCAGGTGCATTATGAGCGTGGATACATTGACAGACCGTTGAGTGAGTCAGATATATTTGACTATAGCTTCTACGACGAGATCATGCGGGAGCGGGGGATGTGAGACGAAAGACACTTAACATCATCGGCCTCCTTCTCTTCTTTCTTTTATGGCAGCTCATCCCGATGGTGGGGCTTGTCAATCCCGACTATCTCCCCCCATTCTCAGATGCGATCATGAAGATACCGACCGAGATCGGGAAGGGGACGCTTCAGGCAGCACTCCTTGAAAGTCTACTACATTATGCCATCGGCTTTGGAGGTGCACTTTTGCTTGCAATACCGCTTGGAGTGGCTATGGGGAGGTTCAGGGTGATTGAGAGCCTCCTGTATCCGGTAGAGGAGATGGTACGGCCCATTCCTCCGATTGCATGGATTCCTGTTGCGATAATATGGTTCGGGTACACACCATGGGCCGCGGGCTTTATCATATTCATCGGTGCGTTCTTCCCCACGCTGATAAACACGTATGATGGGGTACGGGGGGTGAGTCGGACCGATATAGAGGCCGCGATAACACTCGGTGTGAGAGATGAGCTCACGATGATAAGAAAGATCGTTCTGCCCGCTTCACTCCCGAACATATTCACCGGGGTTAGGGTAAGCAATGCGGCTGCATGGATGTGCCTTGTTGCCGGGGAGATGTTCGGTGCAGGCGGGGGGATGGGGCTTGAGCTCACTCTCTCAAGAAACTACATGGACATGGCAAGGATCTTTGCGTACATGCTGATCCTTGGTGTGATCGGGCTCTCATCTGACATCGGGTTCAGAAGGTACGAGTCAAAGGTACTTCGATGGAGAAAGGGTGTTGTTGCATGAGCAAGATCGTGGTCAGGGATCTTACAAAGCGCTTTGGGGATCTTCTGGTCATCAAAGACCTGAGTTTTGATGTGAAGGAGAGAGAACTTCTCTGCATGGTTGGTCCATCGGGATGTGGCAAGAGCACAATCTTGAGGATTCTTGTCGGGCTTGATACAGATTATGAAGGGGAAGTCATGATCGATGACGAGCCTCTAACAGGACATAACCCCAAGATCGGGCTTGTGTTCCAGGAGCATGCCCTCTTCATGTGGCGGACTGTCCTCGGGAATGTTGAGTTTGGCCTTGAGGTTAAGGGAGTTGATAAAAAGAGAAGAAGAGAGATCAGCATGGATGCGATCAGGATGGTGGGGCTTGAGGGATTTGAGAACTGCTACCCTCACGAGCTTTCAGGGGGGATGAAGCAAAGAGCTGCACTTGCAAGGGTGCTTGTCAATGACCCTGAGATACTCCTGATGGACGAACCATTTGCAGCGGTCGATGCACAGACCAGAAACATCCTCCAGGAGGAGCTGATAGATCTCTGGCATCGGACCGGTAACACGATACTCTTTGTGACCCATTCAATCGATGAAGCGGTGTATCTCGGGGATCGCATCATCGTACTTGATCGAAGGCCCACCCGGGTGAGGGCAACCTTTGATAATACGATACCACGCCCCAGGGATCGCACATCTGCCCCCTGTGTTGAACTTCGAAGGAAAATTCTGGGTGTTCTCAAGGAGATCCGTGCTGGAGTAAAAGAGGATTTCACAACTTTTAAATAGGTGAATTGTCATTATTAATCTGTATTTTACTGAACAAACCAGGTGATGTGGATATGGAGATAAAGGGAAAGAGTGCTATTGTGACAGGTGGAGCATCAGGTCTTGGTGAAGCGACTGTTCGGATGCTTCTTGATGAGGGAGCAGCAGGGGTTGTGATCCTCGATAAAGACATCCATGGAACAGGGGAAAAGGTTGCATCCGAGCTTGGAGATAAGGTTGTATTTGTGAAAGGAGATGTGGTTGATGAAGAGGCGGCCCAGAAGGCGGTTGACGAGGCGTTAAAGCTCGGTAAGCTCTATATCGTTGTGAACTGTGCCGGGGTTGGAACCGCGAAGAAGGTCGTGGGCAAGGATGGTACCCCTGTGAGCCTTGACTTCTTCAAGGAGGTTGTCGATACAAACCTCACAGGGACGTTCAACGTCATCAGGCTTGCTGCACCCCATATGATGGCGAACGACCCGGTTGGAGAGGACGGCGAGCGTGGTGTGATCATAAACGTGGCATCGATCGCGGCATTTGAGGGGCAGATAGGACAGGTTGCCTACTCGGCATCAAAGGGAGGTGTTGTCGCGATGACAATCCAGCTTGCAAGGGAGTTTGCTCCAAATGGCATCCGTGTCATGACGATCGCACCAGGCATTTTTGATACTCCGATGCTTCAGGCATTACCTGATAAGGTGAAGGAGTCACTCGGAAAGCAGGTTCCATTCCCACCAAGACTCGGGAAGCCCCCTGAGTTTGCAGCACTCTGCAAGCATATAATCGAGAACGTGGTGCTCAATGGATACACAATCAGGCTTGATGGCGCAATTCGTATGAGTGCGCGATGAGCACTCAACCCCTCTTTTTTATTCAGTCTAACAAAATAAAAAATAAATAGAATAGAGCTGGGGATATCCTCACTGGAAAGATATCATCGTCCCAAATATGATCAGGCCCAGTCCTACAACGAGTGTTGTAAGCTCCGCTGTTGTGCTACCAAGATCTAAAAGAAGTACAGCAATTACAGCCAGAATCCCAAGCACGGTTGCAGGGAAGTTTGTCATTCTCCACTCACCTCACCTCCTCAACTCATTTATACTATAAAAATATAACGGTTAATCGGTATGAGTTCATATGAAAAGGCCTGTGAAGAGGTTGCAAGGATCGTAGCAGAGAGGTTTGAATGTGGAAAAACGGATTATATAGATCTCAACAGGATTAAAAAGGAGGTTGGATCGAGATACAGGTTAAAGACCATCCCGAGAAACTCCGATATAATAAAGATTCTGACTGAGACCGAGGCATCCCATCCCAACCGGGGTATTATCGATCTTCTCAGGCGAAAAAGGATCAGGACCATCTCCGGTGTCGCGGTTGTTGCAGCCATGACCTCGCCCTACCCCTGTCCACATGGAAAATGTGTTGTATGTCCTGGTGGTCCAGATTCCCCCTTCAAATCCCCGCAAAGCTACACAGGACTTGAACCCGCAGCTTTAAGAGGTTTTCAGCATGATTTTGACCCGTACAAGCAGGTTAAAGCAAGGTTAAAGCAGCTGAGTGAGATCGGTCATGAGATTGACAAGGTGGAGCTCATTGTGATGGGTGGGACGATTACATCACGCCCTCTTTTCTATCAGCGATGGTTTGTAAAGCGATCGATAGAGGCTATGAACGATTTTTACAGCCAGAATCAGCGTAGCACCGGTGAAAAAAGCTGGTTAACCGTCCAGAAAATCAACGAGACGGCAAAAGTCAGGAATACAGGGATCACATTTGAGACGAGACCTGACTGCTGCAAGAAACAGGATATCAAGCGTATGCTCTCGCTCGGGGTAACCAAAGTGGAGCTTGGCGTCCAGCACACAGATAATGAGATACTCCGGCTCATCAACCGTGGTCACACTCGGGAAGATGTCATCCGGGCGAACAGGCTCCTCAGGGATTCATCGCTCAAGGTTGGGTTTCACATGATGCCAGGGCTTCCCGGGTCAGACCTGGAGATGGATCTTGCAGCCTTTGAGGAGATATTCAACAATCCGGACTTTTTGCCTGATTACCTGAAGATCTATCCCACACTTGTCGTTGAAGGTTCACAGCTCGAGAAGCTGTGGAGGAGGGGAGAGTATGAGCCGCTCACGAATGAGGCTGCAGCAGAGCTTATATCAAGGATCAAGCCGATGATCCCTCCCTGGACAAGGCTTCAAAGGGTTCAACGTGATATCCCAGCAGGAAAGATCCTTGCAGGGGTTAAGAAGAGCAACTTAAGGCAAATTGCAAGGAAAATGATGGAGGATCGGAGAGAAAGGTGTAGATGCATCCGGTGCAGGGAGGTCGGACATCGGATGCTCGAAGAGCCAGAGCTTGAGATATCTAATCTCAGACTGAGCATCGAGCGGTATTACTGCTGTGGAGGATCTGAGAACTTCCTCTCCATTCTGGGAGGGGAGGATACCCTCGTGGCATTCCTGAGGCTGAGATTCCCATCAGATCCGTTTTTGAGTGAGCTTGAGGGTGCATCTCTCATCAGAGAGCTTCACGTCTATGGTCCACTTGTTCCATTCGACGAGGAGGTGGAGGATGGATGGCAGCATAAGGGCTATGGAGAATGGCTGCTTGCTGAGGCAGAGAGGATCTCTCTGGATGAGGGGTACTCAAAGATTGCGGTGATGAGCGGGATTGGAGTTCGGGGGTACTACCGAAGTAAAGGTTATGAACAGGCAGGGGCCTTTATGATAAAGGAGATCTGATGATGATGGGAGAAGATGAGACGAGGGCTCTTCTCTTCGAGCTCGCAGATGCGGTGATATCCAGTGTGAAGGGGTGTATCCTTCACTCTGAAGACTATGATGAGGTTGTTCTGGTGCGTGAGAGGGACGTTACAAGACGGCTTGATATGGTCGCAGAGGAGACACTGGAGTCGTTCCTTCTTGATAGGAACCTCTCTGCAAGGGTCATCTCTGAGGAGCTTGGTGATCGGGTCATCCCGGAAGGGGGAGATCCTGTATTTACCCTCGTATTTGACCCTGTTGATGGGTCCACAAATGCATCTCGTGGGATACCATTCTTCTGCACCTCAATCGCCTATGCTCCGAAGATTCATGATGTCAGGTTCGAGGATATCACAATCGGTGTTGTGAAGACCGCATACGGTACCAGATATCATGCTGTCAAGGGAAAAGGCGCGTTTTTGAATGGTAAAAAGCTTGATACCAGAAAGGTTGATAGAGATAAGAGAGTTAAGCGTGTTTTCTGCCTCTATAGCTACGGGATACCGCAGATTCCACCGGAGGTGATCGAGTTCGGGAGGCAGAACATCATACGTATCCTCGGCAGCATCGCGATAGAGATGTGCCTTCTTGCAGAGGGGGCACTCGATGGAATTGTTGAGATGAGGGATATCATAAACGGGTATGACATCATGGCATCAGCGCTCATCCTGAGGGAGGCAGGGGGTATACTCACAGATATAGATGGCAATCCAATACAGGGCCCGGTGGATGTCAGAGGGCTCTCTTTTGTTGGAGCAGGGGAGAAGAAGATCCATAGCTGCATTTTGAGTATTCTTCGGGGTGAATGACCTGACATTTTTAAGATTGCGGAAAAAACATCAGGATCTTGCGGAGTATAAGCAGTGTATCGTTATACGTTCTGATTTGAACCTCTCGAAGGGGAAGATAGCGGTCCAGGCATCACATGCTGCTATACTTGCATACGACAGGTCCCCCAGATTCATCAGATCGAGATGGATGAAAAGCGGTCAGAAAAAGGTTGTGCTTGGTGTTAAAAGCCTTGAAGAGCTTTTTTCATTGAAAGAAATGGCCGAAAAGCTTGGAATACCATGTGCAGTCGTTGTGGATGCTGGTTTGACAGAGGTTCCACCCGGGACTGTTACAGCACTCGGGCTTGGTCCTGAAAGGGCTGAGCTGCTTGACAGGGTCACCGGCAAGTTGAAGCTCCTGTAAGACAGAGGGACCGAAGAGCCGCTTAATCCCTGCGGATGGCTCTTCTTGTTGTCTGATATCCACTCCTTCTTGCAAGCCTGTTTAAACCTCCAAACAGGACCTCGACCATGTTTTCAACCCTGTAAACAGGTGCCACCTCAATACCCAGCGCCTCAACCTCCCTGAGAAGCTCTCTCACAGAGTACATCCCACTACGCCATGATATCAGGTTCTCATCCACGAATATCGGGACATAGAGTGTGCTGACGCCATCCCTCACGATCTGTCTCAGGTACTTCAGGGTACGCTCCTGAATGAGTGAGTCGAGCTTCATCTGTTCATCCCTGTCAGCCCCTCCTGGAATCTCAGTCTCGGATAGATATGGAAGACCGGGTGCCTTGAGCCCGCTCTCGATAACCCCATCTGTTATTATAACAAGAAGCCTGATCCCTTCCCGTTTCGTCCAGCGACGCTTTATAAGATTTTCCAGTGCCAGATCCAGCCTGCTTCCACCCATACCGTTGGATGCAACGATATCTCTGTAGACGCGCTCACGACGCTCAAATGGACCGAGAGGTCTATGGGCAAAGAGCATCACCTCAACATCGAGCCTGCGATCGAAACCCTGGAGGAAGGCGAGTGTTGCAATCTTTGCAGCGGTCTGTGGGCTCAGCTCTTCGCGAAGATCCATCCCAAACCGTTTATTCCTCCACCACCCGGTCATTGAGTTTGATACATCGAGAATCACCATTGCACAGAAGCTCTTTGTGATTGTTACCCTTGATCTACCGATCACATGTTCCATGCTCCTGCCATGGGTCGCAAACTCCACAATAGTCCTGTTAAATGCGATAGTTCCCCGCCCACGAAATGTCTCATAGACCATTCGCACATCCTTCGGGAGGATATATGATGATGCAGAGATCATACGCGTCCCGATCCTTCTACACTCGTTCTGAAGCCGCTGAAGAGATACGGGATCGTCCGGGTTTCCTGTGCAATAGGTGCAAAGCTCTTCAAGCTCGAGAGATCTACCCTCTATCATACTATTCCTTCAAAGGTCCCTTGCCAGGTTGAGGGCAAGCTCGCTTACAAGCTGGATGGATACCTGATCAGTTTCATCAGCAATGACCACTCCCTGATGGAAGGCTGCATCTGAGAAGGCAGTTTTCTCGTCTATTCCTTCCCTTATCAGAAGCTCACAGTATCTCGCCATCTTAATCAGGCCATCCGTTGAGAGCCCCTGGGGTAGTGCACCCTCCTCTCTCCACATACGCCTCGTCTCCTCTGCGAAGTCGAGGATTGCATGCGTGATCTCATCACTCAGGCTCGGGGCATAGGTACGTATCAGCTCCTCCTCAACAAACCGCTTGGGATAGGAGACATATATCGGTATAAATCTCCGTTTCAGGGCACCACTCAGTTTGAAAGAACCTACGTCACCGAAGTTTGCAGTTGCAATCAGTACCCAATCATCGGGCTTTTTCAGAACGATCTCGCGGTGTTCAAGCGTAAGTACACCGTGTGAGAGGAGGAGAAATATCGAGGAAAAGGCTGAGCTTGGGGCACGGGTGAGCTCATCGATCAGTAGATTTTTACCGTGCATCAGCGCCCTCACAACAACCCCGTCCTTGTACATGAATTCCTCTGCAACCTCCCTTGATGCTGACATCGAGAGTGGATGAAATCCACCGATGACGTGGTACTCGGTCATCCCCTCATGTGCCTCTATAGCGAGGTAATCTCTCTCGAGGCTGTTTAAGATGTGGCGGGCTATCGATGTCTTTCCACAGCCAGGAGGACCGAAGAAGAGTATAGGATATCCCAGGTTGATGTATCTCATAGCTTTGAGGTAGACATCCTCCTGCCCCTTTATCCTGCTCGTCTCAATTATCCTTAGATACTTTTCTTCCTCAATCAGCATGTGATTTACCTCGATGAAATCTCCTCTTCAAGGGATCTCAGGAGATTCTTTACCTCCTTGCTCAATCTTGTATCTCCATATCTTGCATGGAGTATGTGGTACTCATTTGTGAACCTCTGGAGAAGCTGGTGTGCTCTTATCCTGTCCTGTCCCCTCAGCTCGGTTCTCGATCGTTTCATCTCGGTGAGAAGCTGATCGTAAGGATCTGGCTCCTCTTTTCCCCCGGCACTTCCCTTCTCTCGCTCATCTTTCTCTCTTGTGTAGATAATTTCCTTCCTCCTCTTCACAGCCACAATTTTCTTCTCGTATCCGAGTGCATACATGACAAGCCCCAGCAGCATGTAGCATCCGGTCACGATTACAACGTGGGAAAGGATGTAGTTGAGGATGATCGATCCAGGTCCTACCATGTTGCTCTTCGCTGCCCGGATGATTGCTTGAAGATCGGGTGTGGCCCCAGAGGCCGCTATGAACGTCACTCCCACGATGAGCAGGTAAAGTGGTGATGTGATAACCGCCCCACCAATCGCCCTTGCCAACCGCTCCGTGACCTTTACGTCCGGTCTGTATAACTCTGAGAAGAGATAGCACCACAGAAGCGGGATCATGATCCACAGTGCTGCCATGAGAAGGAGTGCAGTCTGGACGTTCAACCTGTACAGGTCGTTTACGATCATAACGACCATTATCGCGATCCCACATCCCCCGAACGTGTAACCATGTATGTCCTTATCCTCGGTTGTGATGAGCACAGCAATTCCATTCACCAGTGAAAAGAGGAGAATTGGAGCAAGCTGTGTGAACATCATACCGGGATCCCCGGGGCTGTATGAAGCGACATAAGCTCCACCCACGAGTGAATACGCAGAGAACCCCATCATGATATATGAGATAATCCTCAGAAGATCATCATCAATCCGCCTTATAAAGGCGGTGACAATGATAATGGCGAGAAGGATGCCGAGGTTGACCCACCATGGGGCACTTAACGAGCTGTACGTCAACACTCCAGCGATAATCGCAAGTGATACGAGAAAAACAAGTAGCTTATACCTGTGCATGTGTACGTCCTGCATAAGAACCCCCATTTATTTTTTTGTGACGTAGATATTTAAAATTTGTGATAGACGGTCCTGTCTGTGTACTGTCTGTGTAGTCCTAGGGATTTTGACCTTATAACCCTGCCCATTCTCCACCTCCAGTAGCTTAGCTGTCAGACCAGTTCCAACTTCCACAGGCAACCTACTCCAGACTGGATGTCATCAATAGAAGAGTTTAAATCCAAAAATCAATAACATTTATCGGAAGGCCTGAAGAAAGAACGATACCGCAAACTCTTAATAGATGAAATCCTCAAGGTGGTAGTATGAAGCTACTTGTAAGCCCCATGAATCTCGAGGAGGCAAAAGCAGCTGTGAGGGGTGGGGCCGACATCATCGACGTCAAGAACCCGAAGGAAGGATCGCTTGGTGCAAACTTTCCATGGGTGATCCATGAGGTCAGAAGTGTGGTAGGAGATCTACCCCTCTCTGCAACGATCGGTGACTTTGAGTTCAAGCCCGGGACCGCCTCACTTGCGGCACTGGGTGCGGCACACGCGGGGGCTGATTTTGTCAAGATCGGCCTCTTCGGGATCAGGACCGTTGATGAAGCAACTGAGATTTTAGAATGTGTTAATAAGGCAGTAAAAGGCTTTGATCCAGAAAAGAAGGTTGTTGCATCTTCATACTCTGATTATAAGAGGCTCGGAATTCTCCCACCCTTTGAGCTTCCAGCGATCGGTAAGAAGGTTGGCGTGGATGTTGTGATGCTTGATACCGGTATAAAGGATGGTAAGAGTACGTTCGAGTTTCTATCAGAAGATGAGCTCAAAGGGTTTGTGCAGGAGGCACAGAACCTTGGGCTTCTTGTTGCACTTGCAGGATCGATCGGGTTTGGAGATATCGAGGCAGTTAAGCGGATAGATCCTGATATCCTCGGTGTGCGAGGGGTGGTCTGCGGGGGAGATCGAAACGCCGTGATACAGGAGGAACTTGTCAGAGACCTCAAGGACCGCCTGGCGCCGTGAGCTCATGGGGCAGGAGAGATCTGAGAATCCTTACACCAGGCTGCCGACAATCCTGACCGCTGATGAGCTGATGGATAAGGCGATGCGACGTGCAGTAAGAGCGAGGCGGGGCAAACGAGATGTGCGGGCTGCTGAGCGCGCGATGGTTATGACCGCCTCAAATATACTGAGTGATAACCTCAAGCGTGTTATCCATCGCTTCCCCTCCTTAGAGAGGTTACCTCCCTTCTATCTTGAGCTGACCGATCTTCTCGTAGGGGTCAATCGGCTCAAGTTTTCGCTTGCCTCTATTAACTGGGCCTCCAACAAGATAAGCGCAATCTCACGCGCTGCCCTCCGTGAGATGCGAAGAGAGGATCCAGGGGCTGTTAGAAGGAGGGTATTTGGGAGAATGGGATCTATAATGAGGGAGATCTCGGATGATATAGAGCTTCTGAGAGAGACAAGGGAGCTTTTTAAGGGAATGCCATCCTTCCGCAACTGTCCAACTGCAGCTGTTGCAGGCTTTGCAAACGTCGGTAAGTCAAGCTTTGTCAGATCGATAAGCAGTGCAAAGCCCCAGGTTGCAGCCTATCCATTTACAACCCGTGCGATATCACTCGGTGAGGTGAGGTCAGGGGGCAGGATATACCAGATAATCGACACACCAGGCCTTCTCGATCGCCCACTCCATGAACGAAATGAGATCGAGATGCAGGCGATCCTGGCACTAAGGAACCTTGCAGACATGATCGTTTTCATAGTAGATCCCTCAGAAACCTGTGGATACTCGATCGAGGAGCAGGTACGGCTTCTTGATGAGATCAGAGAGAGCTTCGATCTTCCCCTTATCGTCATCTCAAACAAGGTGGACCTCGGGGCTAAATTTGAAGGGGCGGACCTCTCGGTCTCATCATCAACGGGTGAGGGGATTGAGGATGCACGCAAGCTGATACTGGATGTACTTGATAGTCTGGCGGGTAATCAGGGGTGAAAAGGGGCGGAGAGATGTGAAGTTATGTAGCCTCGTCTGCTTCACCGAGTGCCACCTCGATACACCTTCTAAACTTTCCAAAAACTGCTTTCGCCCCGCACATGCTTGGAATATACTTCAAAGCCTTTCCAGAATCGGTCATGATGCAATCAAACCGATCACATGCGGGAGATACTACCATGCAGGTATCTGAGATGACTTTTGCCCCAGAAGCCTCTATTATTCTGACAAGATCCTTCCTGGCATCTCTGATATGCCTTGATATACACAACCATAGCTCTCGTTTGACTCTCTTACCGCGAAGAAGTTCTGCTGCAATCTCAAGCTCTTTCATCGAGAGGTGGGGGCATCCAAGGGCGATAAGATCCGGTATACCAGCGTGTTCATAGACACGATGGAGCTCCTTCTCCTCTAAGATGATGGCATCCTCCGGTATCTCAAAGAGATCGGCTTCCGGGGTTCTACCCTTTACGTGGTACAGAGCAACAGCCCCGGTCGCAGCAAGTGCAGCACCAAGTGCCTTGAGCTCATCATCTGAGGGCGCAGGAGATTTTTCAAGCTCAAAAATAGCGACACGATCTCCGATGACATCTCCCACGACGTACCCAAGCGCACCAAAGTCAGAGCCAGATAGGGAGAATGGCACCCTGATGGCAATCGAAGGGATCCGGTTCTCATCGAGATGGTAGCCATAGCAGGGGGTCTTACCGATCAGGGCTGCTGCGAGGGCAGAGATCCCACTCTCACGGTTTGTCCTTGCTCCAAGGACCGAGTTTGCAAATGAGACTGCTGATGACTCAGACCATGCAAGATGATCCCCAAAGGATGGTGCACCACCCGGTAAATAGTAAGGGGTGCATGTACACTCGAGCCTGATTCCCATGCGCCTGTAGGCATCGAGTATCTCCATCTGTTTCCTGTAAAAATCCCTCGATATTCCCATCTGCTCCCATTCTTCACGATCCATCCCCATTGGGTTCAAGATTGATGGAACAGCGACCTCTGCATCAATGCTCTTCACCCACTCAAGTCCAGCATCCCCTATCGTTTTGTATGAGACTCCTGCAATCTGCGCGCTTTTAACCGGGATGAGCCTCCTGGCATCATAGATCTTCCCAAGTGTCACAAGGATCTCCATGGCTTTCTGGAGATCGACACCACATTCACCACTTAAAATACGTTCCTCATCCCTCTCAAGATACATCTCATGAGACACTCGGTTTATCCATACCCTCGAGGATCCCGATACTGACCGGGGCAAAATTCTTTATCTTATCGAGGAATCGTTCCTTCTTCCCGCCGATTAAGCTATGCTCAAGGACCTCTTCTATTGTTGAGACCGGAACGATCTTGATCATATTTTTATATCTCTCCTCGATGAGAACATCCTCCATGTTCGCCTTCGGGATGATCACGGTCGGAATTCCAGCCTTCGCCGCTGCCTCAACCTTGTGCGTGATGCCACCAACAGGCAAGACGTCCCCTCTCACCGAGAGCGAACCTGTCATAGCAACACCCTGATTCACCGGTATCTCCTCGAGTGCTGATACGACCGCGGTTGCGATCGATATCGAGGCACTATCTCCCTCAACACCCTCATATGTACCGATGAACTGGATGTGAACATCCTTGTTTGAGATATCCTCTCCTGTGAACTTCTTGATGATTGCAGAAACGTTCTGAACCGCCTCCTTCGCGATATCCTGCAGTCTTCCGGTTGCGATCACCTTCCCTTCCGACTTCGACTGGGCCGGCGTCACCTCTGCGAGTATCGGAAGGACAATACCAGAATCCCCGATCACAGCAAGACCATTTACCCTCCCAACCTCTTCTCCTTCTTTCTTGAAGAACTCATAATCTCTGCGATGCTCGAGGTACTGATCTGCAAGCTGCTGCTCAACCGACTTTGCCATCGACTTCGCACGAAGTACATGATCTGCCGTTGTAACTTTTGCCCCTTCAGATGTTGCGATATCTCCCGCAACCCTGACAAGCCCTCCAAGATCCCTGAGTACCAGTGATAGCTTGTTCTTGCGCCCCGTTCTGCGCTGCGCCTCACGGATGATCTCTGCCACAGCCCCGCGATCAAAGTGTGGGATCTTTCCATCCTTTCTGACCTCCTGTGCGACGAACCTCACAAGCTTCCGGCGGTTTTCCATCGTGTCATCCATCGTATCCCGCATGTAGATCTCATACCCGTATCCCTTGATCCTGGACCTCAGTGCAGGGTGCATCCCCGCAATCGCATCGAGGTTGCCGGCGGCAACCATGATGAAGTCACATGGAACCGGATCGGTCTTTACCATCGCACCGGAGCTTCGTTCAGACTGACCTGTTATCGCGTATTTCTTCTCCTGAAGGGCTGTTAAAAGCTGCTGCTGGGATTCAATCTTTAACGTGTTTATCTCATCAATGAACAGAACTCCCTTGTGCGATTTGTGAATTGCACCCGCCTCTACACGCTCATGTGCAGGGGTCTCAAGCCCACCCGACTGGAATGGATCATGCCTGACATCCCCGAGAAGCGCGCCCGCGTGTGCACCTGTAGCATCGTTGAACGGCGCAGTCTCCTTGCCCTCATTTGATACGAGAAGCTTCGGGACGAGTATATCCTCCTTCGGCATGACATACTTGAGGGCCATGAAAATCATCGCCGCTGCGATAATCCCCCATATGAACTGACCGACCAGTGTTGCATAGATCACGATGGAGAAGATGATCAAAAGCAGGAACGTATTTCTTGCCTGTGCTCTCCGTCTTGCCTCCTCTTTCTGGATTGTTACGATCTCTTTGCCCTTTCCTGCGGGCAAAACCCTGATCCTGGGATTGTTTGGATCCTCAGGGTTGTGATAGACGAGTATATCCTGAAGCTCCTCCTTTGGCAGAAGCTCAGACATGGCACGGGCTAACATCGATTTTCCAGTCCCAGGTGTCCCGATCATCATCACATGACGCCGCTGAACCGCCGCTTTTTTAATGATCTCCACAGCATGCTCCTGACCGATGACCTGGTCGATGAGCCGCCCTGGAACCTCTATCTCTGCCGTGGTCTCAAACTCGAGACCCCCGAGAAGATCGTCCTCTTCAATCTCTTCTTCCTCAAACTCGTCCGTCATAACTACCTCTTATCTATCCATTCTTACCATTTCCTAAATATCTTTCTCTCTCAATGATCCTGAGTGCAAATACCCGCGCGGCGTGAGGATCTCTTCCTGTTATGATTCTGTCTGATACGACAACCTCTTCATCCTGATAGATCGCGCCATTCTCCACGAGCTCCTTAATTGCCTCATCATCTGGAAAGACGGTTGCATTCTTTCCATCAAGAATACCAGCCCGTGCAAGGATTACAGGCGATAGACAGATCGCAGCAACGATCTTTTCCCTATTGTAAGCCTCGATAACCAGAGACCTGAGCAGATCATCCCCCCAGAGGTACTCCCTGGATCCGATCCCGCCTGCAATCACGATCGCATCATAGTCTCCCACGTTCACATCAGAGAACGCAAGATCCGGCTTTATCTTTGTGCCGCGCATCCCTTCTGCCACTTTCTTCGTTGTGCTTGCAACATCGACCGTAAACCCATACTCCTCAAAGATCTCCTCTGGCACAAGCACCTCTTCATCCCTGAAATCTTGTGGTGCGATTATAATCAGTATCCGGCCCCCGGTACAGTTCTGCGTTAAATCTATTGTCCCCTCTTTCTCAGGCCGGTCAATGCACCCCACCATTGTGCTGAGTATGAGGAGGATCAGAAGTACAAGACCGAGAGTTCGCATCTCACCCCTTCTCTAAGTAAAGCATCTCAAGATCAGGCCTCGGTATGATTTCGTACTCCTCATAGGTCGTTCTACACCCCTCACATGCCTGTTGGGCTGAGATTCCTGCCACGGCATCTGTTCCATGGACCATCATGCTGTAGATCATGGTGGGCACGATCCCAAGCTCTTTTGATAGTTCTAAAATGTGAGATACGATCATATCCTTCTTTGCGTTGATCTCATCCCCAAAAATCCCTCTCACGACTGCCGTGGTACCACAACAACCGCATGCTCTTGCAAAGATGTTAAACTGCATCACGTAGGCAGGCCTCCTTGAGATCTCTCTTAAAAGTTCCTCTATGCTTGATCTATACTCAAGAATCGAGGTAAAATTACTTTTGCCACCATTATCCATCTTAAATATCAGAATGTCAGGCCAGGGTTTACCCCCTACGCCTGCATACTCCTTCTGGCAGTTATCACAAAGATCATGGGCCTGAAGTCGCTCAAGGTCGAACGTACCCGGTTTCATCTGGGCATAGGAGACTGAAGGATAGATCCCGAGATCAAGTGATAGCTCCTCTATAATATTCATAAGCTCCTCGTGGTAGATCTCAACATCCTCAAACTGCATCCCCTGGATATACGAGATTATCCCGATACACCCGCATGACATCGCAAATAGATCGGCCTCGGATACAAAAACATTGGCACCCCCAGTAAGTCTTCTTAGACGTTCTTCCAATTTTTTTCGGTCTTCAAGAAGCTTTTCAGCGATCATTCAACCACCAAATACTCATTTAAAGGCTTTAACTCCTCATTTGGAGTTCTTCGCCCAGAATAGACGAGTATCTCTTTACTAAGCCTCTTACAGTATCCACACTTGTAACAGTTCTTATCACACACCTTCCATTTTTCTATCGCACCCTCGAGTGCATCGTTTGGTAAATAAAAGAGACGCCTCAGCTCCCTCGTCGAATCAAGAAGCTCAAGGAGGTTTCCATGATACTCCCGTGCTGAGTAAGCCCTCACACAGTTTGTGATCCAGTTTACCGACTGAATTCTACCGCTTATCTTGAAAAGATCAATACCAATCGCCTCATACTCTTTCACATCCTCGGGCCGTATCCATCCAGAGCTTATCAGAAGCTCGGGGTGTTTGACCCTCATCGTTGCACACCGCTGCTGGTAATACTCATACTTCAGCGGGGGGCGAGGTTCAGGTCCATTTGCATGGGAGAGGAGGTTAAAATGGGCATAACGGAAAGGGCAGTCGAGTATGCACCCCTCATTCACAAGCACCTTGAGCTTGCAGCTAACAGCTTCCCGGATGTTCTGAAGAACCGGGAAGTTCTTATTGATGTTTATATCAAGTGCTATCGTCTCTGCACCAAGCTCCTCATAGTACATCGCCTTCTGGGGTGAGTTAACAAACGCGATGCATGAGACCGTGATATCAATATCAGGAAACTCTTTCGCGATCATCTCAACGAGAAATGGCTCTGCCACGGTGACAGAGTCAACCCCGATATCGTTCAGGACATTGAGGTACCATCTGTATAAATTGTGGCCATCCTGGGTGAGGTGTCGACCTCCAAGGCATGAGCTATTGAGCACAATGTTCATCCTTATCCCGTGCGAGTGGGCGTACTCAACCTGCTCCCTTATATCTTCTGTTGTTGTTCTCCCAAGCCCGCTGCGAGCTGTTCCAATGCAGTCAGGTGAACCCCCGGTGTAGACCTCATAGATGTTCCCATTGCCTGCCCTGATGATCTCCTTCAGAGCTTCCATGTGCCCCGGGTGTGCCACAGAGAGCCATCTCATGTTTTATACACCTCCGGGGATGGAGATGCAATTGTTATAATATCCTCATCCTCAAGCATCGTCCTTCCGCCCTCTTCAAGAAACCTGACATGCCTCCCATTCCTCATGATCATAAGATACAATCGTTCGTATATATTATATCTTTCCTTCAGGACTCGGAGGAGATCGAGTATATTTGACCCATCTTCAAGCTCAAGGAGTATCTCACCCTCTCCTATGATCTTCTTGAATACATCAAGTGGTCTCACCTTTACCAATACCACGGGCCTCCCTCCACAGTGATGAGTTTCTCATCATAGATAAAGTTACGCATTGTTCCAGCTCCTCCAGACTTTCTCCTGCTTTAAGATCCACCCATGATCGGTTAAGATTTAAGCGTATCTTAACAGACAAACGGGTTGAAGTTGACGGAAATCGCAAGGATGGCCATATTGTTCTTCAGGAGTGAAAGCAACCCGAAAAAGAGCTTACAGAGAAAGGATAAAGTTCAAATATGGGTCCAACAACTATAAAAACCTCCTGATTATCGCTCTCACCATGTCAGACCTTGTTCCCAATCGCTCATCTATTGCCCTCATGATCGTCAGATCCTCCTCTTCAAATCCTTTCATAACCAAGAGTACAAAAAAGTATAAGGTCAAGAAAACGGGCAGCATTATCACCATAGAAGTGAGTGTGACCCCTACTATATACTTTGCTATTGCATAAACAACCGAAACGGCGAGAATCGAGGAGAATATCGGCTTTAAATGATTTAATTTAAACGGTTGCACCCTCGTTATATGGTAAACAACCATGAAACTGAGGACAGCTCCAGAAACGAGAGAGATGGCTGTTGCAAGTGCTGCCCCATTTATACCATAACCCGGTATCAGGAAAAAATTTAAAATCACGTTCAAGGCTGCAACGAAAAAACCACAAAGCATGATTATTTTCGTTCTTCCAATCACTTCAAGGATCCGATCAGTGGGGCGCATAACAGAAGTGATCAGAAATGCAAAAGACAGGATACTCAATGCTGTGGCTCCTGTAGTGAACTCATCGCCAAACATAATCTTGATGACGAACTTTGAAAAAAGGAACATGAGGAGGAAGGCAGGGAATGTAAGAGAGAGAACCCACTTTGTTACAGCGCTGTAAATATACCCTAAGTCTCCCAGTTTTTCCTTCCCATACAACTCAGTTAGGACAGGCATGAAGATGGTACCAAAGGAACCCCCAACAACCATCAGCAATCGTGCAGTTGGCAACGCGGCATTGTATACCCCCACATCTGAGGCTGTGGAAAAGTAACCCAGCATGAGTGTATCCGTCCATGCGGTGATCATTCCTGCAATACCTGCAAGTACGAGGGGCAAAGAGAATAAAAAAAGCTCTTTATCCACTGAGACCATTTTTACGTTTGTGCTTAAAAGAGAAAATACTCTTTTCTTCAGGAAATAAAGGGCCAGAAATGGCATAAGAACTATTGCAAGAACCCAGCCCCATGCCGCTCCTAAAACACCGAATCCTAAAGCGAGTAAGAGAACGATTGCAACTATCTTTATGATATTTTGGAAGAGGTGCTCTGTATAAACTGGATATTGTATATATTGAAAACCTATTAGTGCGGAGAGGAAGATTTGAGCCGAGACGTAAAATGGTATTGCCATTGAGAAGATCTTTAAAACTGGTGTCAGGTCGGGCTCATGAAATACGTTACAGCAGATCCAGTTTGCGCCAAAAAAGAAGGTAATTGCAAAGATCAGGCTCAGTGGGATACTAATCCTTAGTGCACCAATTATTGTGCCTTTTATTCGTCCTGCATCGCTTTTACCTTTGTAAAAAGAGACATATCTGATGACTCCCGATGGTAATCCGACGAGAGAAAGGGTTATGCCTATACTCATCGCTGCAAAACCCAGACAGATCAAGCCATAATCCCCGGCTCCGAGAAACCTCCCGATTATCATCCTCGAGAGATAACCCAAGCCCAGACCGATAAAAGTCCCGATAAACCCTATCCCCGCACCTTTTACAATCTTCCGAAGCGATTCGTTCAGATGCGATTCTTCATCTCTCATTTGTTCTACTCCACCACCATATCCCGTCCCCCTCAATAAAAAAGTGTCGAGCAACCTGGTATCAGATCTTCCTTTAACACGTACTTCCTTTCCCGGAGTTGGGTTTCAACGAACTCATCTCAAAACCCTCAATCCGATCTTGATACATAATGAGGCGCATCCGCCTCATCCACCCAATGTCCTACCTGCGGTAGGACTACGCTTTTCGAGCGAGTCTTCCAGCTTTGGCAGGACATTTTGGCAACGCCTTTTATAAAAGGCGTAAGCTCTCAAAATCATCCCTATACCTGTTATAGCAGTCAAAGAGCTTCTCTATCTTACCATTCGTGAGTGGATGCTTTTATTCTGGATGTTATCAGCTTTATTCCCAATGAATCAAGATGGCTTTTGAACACGCTCTCCCATTCTTTTCTGTCACCTTTTCTGTGAACTCCGAACTCACTTCCGTTGTCTGAGATTAACTCTTTCATTGGCATGATCTCCCAGTAATCCTCAACGAGCTTATCTACCAAAGCTATGCTGTTTTCAGTGTTTGCATTCTTGAATTCTCCTGCTGCAAGGATCTTCCTTGATGTATCATCTAAGGCTCTTTCCCTTCTGTTTGTACCTCACGATGTACTTTATCTTCTTCTCTGTCAGTCTGCCGTAACCCATCAGTTGGGTGAGGGTATTTAAAGTCAAATTTTTTGGGACTATACAGGAAAAGAATGACCGTAAATACGCAAAATACCGGTTTAAGTTTGTATAGTATAAGTTGGGTTAGAGGGTTAGAAATCCTGGGATGAAATCGTCTACCGTATTCTCCTTCAGAATTACCTTCAACTCCCTGGCCCATTACTTTCTTGCTCCACTTTCTTTCGCTGCTTGAGAGGTAATTATCTCCCCGTACAACCCTCTGACAACGAAAAACTCTCTCTCAGTTTATTGGTTAAAGATGGTTTGTTGATACTCTGTATAACCTCCTGGCCTGAAAGCACAGCATTTATTATCACCTTACTCTTAAGTCTCTGGATGGATAGAATGGCGGATTTCGATGACTCTCCACTCCAGCTTCTTGATGGCCTGGATCGTGACCTCCTGTATCTCACAGTCGGCAATGAGAACATCTCAATCACGATCACATATGGGAAGATCGAGATATGGCTTGGTAGACGGGCAAAGAGGGACGAAATCAGGAGGTTGATCGCTGATATCGCGGATATAGATCCTGGGTTAGGATGTGAGATCGAGTTCATGGGCGAGTTCTCTGAGATAGAGCGAATGGAGGGAAAAGGCCTGATCTTAACCTCATACCGCAGGAGTGGTGATGGGTACAGAGCTATTTTCCTGGCACCACTTGCAAAGGAGGAAGCGGTTGAATGTCTCCTGGATGCAATCGATTCAGAGCTTAAAAGGAGTGATACAGTAAAAACCATTCACTGGGGTGCTGATGACGGGAAGATTAAACTTCTTGTCGAGAAACTGAGTTCATGGAGAATATGGAAGAGTATAAATATCAGGAAAAGGGAAAGTAGAGGAGATGTCTCCCACCACATGTGATAAAGGATCAGGGAACGATCAGAGAAACGGTATAACAAGGGTGAACGGAGTCACATGTTCGAGCTTCAAGGGATGCCTTGAGCTGATAAAGGAACAGATCTCAGAGACGATCGGTATGATCAATGAGGACTCGATCAGGGCGATGATAGATGCTATCATGGACGCAGACAAGATATTCCTGCTGGGGGCGGGCAGATCCGGGCTTGTTGCAAAGGCATTTGCGATGCGGTTGATGCACCTTGGTTTTGTCGTCTATGTCGTGGGTGAGACGGTGACACCAGCGGTTGAGAGGGGGGATCTCGTCATAACAATCACAGGATCTGGTGAGACGCTCAACATCGTGAACATGACAAAGGTTGCAAAGTCAAGAGGTGCAGCGATTGTGGCTGTAACAAGTAATCCTGCATCATCGGTGGGGAGGCTTGCAGATGTCGTTGTGGAGATTAAGGGCCGGTTAGATCGAAAGGATGTGGGTGGCGAGGATTATACAGAACGCCAGCTCAGAGGTGAATACCGTTCCCTCACACCACTTGGAACTGTATTTGAGATACTCTCGCTCGTGGTGCTGGATGCAGTCATTGCAGAGCTCATGGCAGTGATAGGTGCCAGTGAAGAAGATTTAAAAGCAAGGCATGCTGTTTTAGAGTGAAGAGGTAGAACACCAGGGGGCCGTAGGGTAGCCTGGTCATCCTCGGGGACTGGGGGTCCTCGGACTGGAGTTCGAATCTCCGCGGCCCCATTCACAAGGACCCCAACAAAAGCTTAAATAACCCTTGGGGTAAAAATCCCCCTACCGGTGATGCGCCGATGGTCTAGAGGCATGACTTGGGCCTTCCAAGCCCACAGCCCGGGTTCGAGTCCCGGTCGGCGCATCTTGCTATCGCTCAACCCTGATCGGGTCGTCGTGTCCGGGGATGATGATCTCCGCGATTCTTTCCACTTTAAGAAAGCTCTCCATCGCAAGCGCTGCATCCACGTGAATTCTCGGGATCACACGCTCGTAGTAGTTGTTTCTGGTTGGAATTGCATCCCCTGCAATTACGACGGTCTTCTCTCCATGATACACGACCGATATGTGCCCCCATGTATGGCCGGGTGTCTCGATTATCTCGACCCTTTCTGTGACCGGGTTTCTGTAGGGCTCAACCCCATCTGTGAACTCTCCCCGCTCAATCTCCTTGGCATGTGCGTACTTCACCACATTGAACCGATCATTGCACCCGACGTGATCGATGTGAAGGTGGGTATTTATGATAAGATCTATATCTCCGGGATCATACCCACACGCATCGATCCCCTCCTTTATCAGATCCCAATCCTCCGGAAGAGCTGTATCAACAAGGATCAGACTCCCATCATCGATGAGAACAACCGCGGATGATGCATATCTAACCGCAATCTCATCATAAATCACCTTACCGGGTTTTACGAGATACAGGTTATCGCAGATCTCATCCATCCAAACCCTCCAGGTATCTTGCAATATCCTTTGCAAAGTAGGTTATTATCAGATCAGCACCTGCACGCTTGATTGAAAGAAGCATCTCATACATCACCTTCTTCTCATCGATCCATCCGTTCATCGCTGCCGCCTTCACCATCGAGTATTCCCCGCTGACATTATATGCGGCGGTCGGCATCCCGAACGTGGTCTTGACCCTGTACAGGACATCAAGGTATCCAATTGCAGGTTTTACCATCAGGATATCTGCCCCCTCCATGATATCAAGCTCAACCTCGCGTATCGCCTCATCTGAGTTTCCAGGATCCATCTGGTAGGACGATCTATCGCCAAAGGCATAGCCCGAATCCGCAGCCTCCCTGAAAGGTGCATAAAAGGATGAGGCATACTTTGCTGCATATGACATGATGAGTGTGTCCTGATACCCTTCCTCATCAAGAAGATTTCTTATCGCGGATACCATCCCATCCATCATACCAGAGGGTGCAACGATATCTGCCCCTGCCTTCGCATGGGAGAGTGCCATTCTGGCTATCTGTTCAAGTGTCGGGTCATTCAGTATCTTTTTGCCATCAACGATACCACAGTGACCATGGGATGTGTACTCACAGAGACAGACATCTGTTATAACAACGATCTTATCGCCAACCGCATCCTTGATCGCCTTAACGGCACGCTGGATGATCCCCTCATCATCAAGCGCGGAACTCCCCAAATCATCCTTCTCTGCCGGTATCCCGAAGAGTAACACTGCCGGAATCTTTAGCTCAATGAGCTCGCACACTTCATCCACAACATCACTCAGAGGTAGCCTGAACTGCCCTGGCATCGACTCAATCCCCTGCTTCGAGCTTATCGTCTCATCAACGAAGACCGGATAGATCATATCCATGGGATCAAGTACAGTCTCTCTCACCATACCCCGGATTACGCGCGAACCTCTCAACCTCCGCATCCTCATTATCGGAAACATCTCGTCAGCTCCTATCTCTACCTACCCCTCTTATCACCGTCCCCTTAAATGGTCTTTCCTCAATGAGATCCCAGAGACGCTCAGGATATCTACCGTTAAGTACGATGCAGTTCATCCCACGTGCAATCAGAAAGTCCGGTAGAGCCGGGTCGGTGCAGGATCTCCTGAGCTCCCTGAGCTTATGGGCTGGTACAACCTCCAAGCGTTTACCATCGAGAAAAATACCATCAACATCGGTCATCTTGATGTACATCGCACCAAGCTCTGCTGCAACCCATGCTCCTATCGTATCAGACGTGACGTCCCAGGTGTGGGGAAGTGGATCATGTTCTCTCATAATCTGGCTCAGAAGCAGGACAGTAACCCCCCTGGAACCATCAAGATCCTCAAAACGGTCAACCATCCTGATCCTACCAACGTCTGAGAGATAGATGCCGTACTGATCCATCGCGAGAATGGCCATTGTGTGAGCAGCATCATCAGAGAGGTATGAGCTGAACCTTCTCACCGTATCTGCAAAGATCCCCCCGCCGGGGATGATCACAATCCTTAAATCCCGCTTCCTGGATAGCTTCTTCAACTCCTTGAGAAGCTTTTCAACCGAGGTTAGAAGTGATCCCCCTATCTTAACAACGATCGCCTGGCTCATCTACTTATTCCGGTACGGCTGCGGAGAAGATCGAGAAACTCGGATGTGTCAGAGATCTTCTCAACCTCCCTCTCCTCCACGATTGCTGTGTTCTCAATGCTCTCCTCCTTCGACCCCTCCTCGAGTATTATGACAGACATCGTCCCTGTCACATCCGAGATGCTGCTCATGATCTTTGCCCGCTTCACGACCCTGGATACCCTCTTACCCGCTGCTGTCAGGATCTTTCTCGATCTCTCATCTTCAGAGATCGCATCAAACGGGGCTTGCCGTGTTGGATGTACCTCGAACCCGATTCTTGCCATAAGATGCAGCGCCTCAAGATCTGAATCAGATACATCCCTGCTCTTAACACTGGCGTCTGTAGAGAGAGGATCAAGAGGTGTTAAAATATCTTCTCCAAGGATTTCCTGAAGCTCAATCGCATTTGCAACCGTTGTCTCCATCAGATCCTCTTCATATCGACTGATACTCCGTCTTGAAACGCCTATCATCTTGGATAGGTCCCCTATCGAGAGGTTCATCCTCAACCTCGCTCGCCTCAGGACAGAACCATCGATTTTAACATAAAGACCACCGCGCTCTGAGTAGACAAAGATCTTGATCCCTTCCACAAGGTAGTCATAAAGTGTCTGGACGTTCATTGAGGGGATACCATAGCGCCTGTAGAGAACGCCTGTCTCAAGGAATCTACCTTTCATACGCTCCCCAATCACAAGAGGGGATGCAAGGAGGTACCTTGTAATCCGTTTCAGCTCCTCAGCCATCTCCTGGCTCAGAGCATCGATGTTAGAGAGAACTTTCAAAAGCAATGTCTTATTATCCTTACTCGCTACTATATCAAAACTTCTCGGTCGTACATCACATCTTTCTGATGTGACAAACCCTGCCCTATTCAGTACCTCTATCACCGATGGGAGCAGGAGCGAGCGATTCATAATAATATTTTACATCATGAGTTTATGAATCTTCTTATTCTAACACCCCTTTACAGATTGAGAGAAAATTCATGATAAATAATCAAAAAAAAGCTTATATTCTTGAAATTTGAAGTTTTTGTATGTTTAAGGAGGATGAGATCAAGCGGATCGAGGAGAGGGAGAAGGAGTGGCTTAAGCGGATTGAGGGAGTGAAAGAGCGAAAGGCCAGGTTTGAGACATATTCAGGGATACCTATAAAGCAGCTCTATACACCTGCTGATATCAGGGATCATAACTATCTTGAAGATGTGGGATTCCCGGGAGATGCACCATTTGTCAGGGGTGTTTATCCCACGATGTACCGCAGCAGGTTCTGGACGATACGTCTCTTCTCAGGGTATGGTACACCAGAAGATACGAATAAACGATGGAAGCTCCTCTATGAGGAGGGTGAGACAGGTTTCAGTGCAGCGGTGGACGTTCTTACCTTCAACGGAATCGATCCAGAGGATCCAAGGGCCGATGTTGAGGTCGGTACAGAGGGTGTTCCGCTGTACTGTATCGACTCGATGTACGCACTCACAGAGGGGTTACCGATCGATAAGATCTCGGTCGCACTCGTTGTAGAGCCATTCTCATCAGCTCCGGTATGTGCGATGTACTTCAATATGGCGAAAGGAAGGGGCATTGATATCAGGAAGCTGATGGGAACCTGCCAGAATGATATACTCACAATGACCTGTGGGTTCGTACCATTTGAGTCCGTCCCGCCGGATCAGATGCTGAGGCTCGCGTGTGACCTCATCGAATGGTGTGTTCCAGAGAAAAACGTCCCGAAGTGGCACCCGATAAACTTTACAACCTATAATTACCGGGAAGGGGGGATCGACGCTATACAGGAGCTTGGGTTCGGGTTTGCAAACGCGATAACCCACATAGATGAGCTCATCGAGCGTGGCTGGAAGGTTGATGACTTTGTAAACAGGCTTGCATTCCACCTGTCAGCCCATAAGGACTTTTTCGAGGAGATTGCAAAGTACAGGGCCGCGAGGAGGATCTGGTACAAGCTGATGAAGGATAAATACGAAGCGAAGGATCCGCGCTCTTATGAGTTCAGGTTCCATATACAGACCGCGGGATCGTCGCTTACGGCACAGCAGCCGATGGTGAATATCATAAGAACAGCATTCCAGGCGCTGGCGGCCGTGCTTGGTGGGTGTCAATCGATGCACACAAACTCTTATGATGAGGCGATATGCCTCCCGAGTGAGGAGGCCGTGAGGCTTGCACTGAGGACCCAGCAGGTCATTCAGGAGGAGACGGGTGTTGCTGATACGATCGATCCACTTGGAGGCTCGTACTATGTTGAGTGGCTCACGGATGAGATTGAGGAGCGGGTATGGAAGTACCTTGACAAGATGACAGAGGCTGGTGGGAATGTTGTGAAGCTGCTTGAGAATGGATGGCTCTATAAGGAGATGGCAGATGCCTTCCACAAGCGGCAGCGCGCGGTCGATGAGGGGGAGGAGCGCGTAATAGGGGTGAATTGCTACCTCTCAAGGGAGGAGGAACCACCGATCGTCTTCAGAACAAATGAGAAAGCTGGTGAGATCGAGAGGGAACGGCTAAGAAGGCTCAAAGAGCGGCGTGATAATCGCAAAGTTGAAGAGCTGCTTGATAAGCTTCGAAGAGCTTGTGATAAGGGTGAGAACGTGATGCCAGCCGTGATGGATGCTACTGCCGCGGGTGCAACGCTCGGCGAGGTATGCAACGTCTACAGAGAGGTGCTTGGCACGTGGAACCCGCCTATCGTGATATGAGGATGGGAGAATGGCAGAGGAGAGGAAGATCCGGGTCCTGATGTCAAAGCCAGGTGTTGATGGTCACTGGAGGGGGATTGTCACAGTCTCCCGTGGCCTTCGCGATGCAGGAATGGAGGTGATATTCGGTGGGTTCCAGTCAATCGAACAGATCGTTGAGACCGCGATCGAGGAGGATGTGGATGTGATAGGCCTGAGCATACACTCTCAGGCGCACATACCCTGGACCAAGCGAATTGTATCGTTGATGGAGGAGAAAGGCATCAAGGATAGCGTACTTCTTATAATTGGCGGCGTGATACCGACCCTCGACCATGAACGGTTGAAGGAGCTTGGTGCAGCAGAGGTCTTTGGACCCGGGACACCAATAAAGAAGATAGCAGATTTCATCAGGGAGAACGTGAAGCGGAAACAAAAAGTATCTGCATCCTGATCTCACGTATCGAAGGTTAGGGAGGAAGGCTTATAAGCGGGATGAACCAAATAGGTAGGTGAGCTTCAGGGTGTGATCATGGGATACTACTGTGCAAGGTGCAAGCACGTCGTTGAGATCGACTATGAGACCCAGGGAATCAGGTGTAACTATTGTGGGTATCGGATCCTCATAAAAGAGCGTCCCACGATGGTAAAGAAGGTCAGGGCAGAATGAACAACCGGTATCCCGAAAATCATGCGGGCAGAGATTGACCTTGAGGTTGGATATCCAGATGCTGAGATTGTGTACCGGGCGTTGCTCCCTGAGCCTCTTAGCAGCCCTTCAGAGCGTTCGAGTGTGAGGATACTCAGGGAAGGCTCGTGCCTGAAGCTTACAATCGATGCAGAAGATCTTGTGAGCCTGAGAGCGGCGATAAATACATGGCTCCGGCTCGTCAGGATCGCAGAGGAGATGATAGATCTATTGGAGTGTGAGGTTTAGATGAGTCAGGAAATATCCCCCCAGCTTCAGAATCAGATTGCACAATTACAGCAGCTCCAGCAGCAGGCACAGGCGCTTGCTCTGCAAAGATCTCAGATCGAGATGATGTTAAGAGAGATTGACGGTGCGCTGGAGGAGCTGGATAAGGTTGAGGATGATGCTGTAGTTTACCGTAATCTCGGTGAGATTCTGATAAAGTCTGATAAAGACACTGTAAAGTCGGATCTCACCGAGAAAAAGGAGACATTTGACCTGAGATTGAAGACAATCGAGAGGCAGGAAGAGCGTGTCCAGAAGCGCTTTCAGCAACTTCAGGAGCAGGTTAGACAGGCTCTTGGAGGTCCTGGCGGTGGGATGGCAGTCTGATGTGGGAGTGTGATCGATGGGAAAGACAGGTAGTGTTGAGTGGGTCCAGATAAAGAACCGGAAGGGTAAGGTGCGGCTTGTACCTGCAGGGGAGTCGAAGTATAAAAAACCGGGGCCCTGCCAGCGCTATGACTCAAAGGGTGCCGTGAGAAGGCGGATGAGGAGAAAAAAGAGTAGCATTCTCGGTGTGAAGCGGCACTGATCATTCTTTCTTCGAGGCAAGCTTCACCTGTACTCACTTCCTGATACTTCTACCGTATTCTCTCCCTCCTCAGATATAATCTCCCTGACCTGCTAAACCCGCACCCACCCTCTTGTGACCTCATGGGTTTACAGACCAAAAAATAGCAAGATTTATATATCTTGCATAAAAACTCATCGTGGCCAAGAGAGGTTTAATCGGGTAAAAGGAGGAGCTATGAAAGGGATAGCCAAAGGGATGCGTGTAACGCTCAAGTACGTATTCAAACCAGCTATCACTGTACAGTACCCTGATGAGAGGCCAACGATCGAGGAGCGGTTCAGGGGCCATCACCGGATTGTGAGTGAGAAATGCATCGCATGCAACCTCTGTGCAAAGGCATGCCCTGTTAATGCGATCAAGATCTCATTCACGAAGGATGATAAGGGGAAGAAGGTCCTGACGAAGTATGAGCTTGATATCGGTGTCTGTATCTGGTGCGGACTCTGTGTTGATGCATGCCCGAAGGATGCACTCATCATGACGCAGGAGTTTGAACTCTACGCACGTGAACGGGATGAGCTTAAACGTAATCTTTTGGCGGAGGAAGTACATGCTTGAAAACCTCGTCTTTCTCGTTCTTGCACTGATTCTCATCATATCGAGTGTTATGGTTGTAAAATGCAAAGAGGCAATGCATAGTGCCCTCTCCCTTGCCGCGATGCTCATAGGTGTTGCAGGTGTGTATGTGATGCTCAGGGCCGAGTTTCTCGCGGCGGTGCAGGTACTGGTCTATGCAGGCGGTGTTGTGATACTCATCGTATTCGCCATATTCATGATGAGGTGGGAGAAATGAGCTTAATCCTCAATATTATAAAGGGACTGATCGTTCTCATGATGTTATACGGGATTGTTACGGTGATTCAATCAACAGCATGGGGTGAAGGAGTAATCTCAATCGACGCATCGCCGGGGGTCTTTGGTGTTACACTATTTCAGGAGGCTCTCGTGGCGTTTGAGGTCACCTCTGCCCTCCTTACCGCAGCACTGATAGGTGCGCTATTTCTGGCAATGCGAGAGAATGGGGGAATGGAGAATGGTTCCGCTTGAGTGGTTTCTCATCCTCTCAGCCATACTCTTCTCGATCGGCGCATACGGTATTATGATTGAGCGAAATGGGCTGAAGGTCTTGATGTGCCTTGAGATTCTCTTAAATTCTGCAAACATCAACCTTGCGGCTTTCTCCAGAGAGAATCTCATGGGTCAGGAGTTTGCGTTATTCTCGATTGCGATTGCTGCAGCAGAGGTTGCGGTCGGTCTTGCACTCCTGATAATGCTCTTCAGGTATATGGATACGATAGATCTTGAGAAGTTTGATCTCCTGAGGTGGTAGAGTATGGGATGGATCGATTACGCATACTGGATTGCACTCTTGCCCCTGATCGGTTTTGTCCTTGAGCTGTTCATCGGTAAGTACACGTGGAAACAGGGAGGGATATTCGCAAATCTCACGATACTCGGATCGACCATCATCTCAATCGGAACACTGATAGAGGTTCTGGGTGGTGCAAGGATCGATGTATCTGTCCCATGGTTCTATCAGGGGATCGTTGTTGGTTACATGATCGACCCGCTCGCGATCGTGATGCTGTGTATGGTTTCATTCGTGAGCCTCATGATCCACATCTACGCGTTGGGCTACATGGAGGAGGACCCAGACAAATCACTATACTTCGCCGAGACCTCACTCTTCACCTGCGGGATGCTCGGGCTTGTTCTATCGAACAACTTACTTCAGCTCTTTATCTTCTGGGAGCTTGTGGGGCTATGCTCGTATCTTCTCATCGGGTTCTGGTGGTACAAGCCTGAGGCTGCAGCAGCAGGTAAGAAGGCATTCCTGACAACCCGTGTGGGTGATGTCCTCTTCCTTCTTGGTATTATCCTCCTCTACTATAACGTCTCACACCTTCCAGAGCCGCTCACCTTCCAGTACATCTTCTCTCTCGAGGTGCTTGAGGCGATTCCACCCACGCATCTCACAGCGATCGCACTCCTCTTTTTGGGAGGTGCTGTAGGTAAGAGTTCCCAGTTCCCGCTTCATGTCTGGATACCGGATGCGATGGAGGGCCCAACGACCGTTTCAGCTCTCATTCACGCGGCAACGATGGTAACAGCAGGTATATACCTTGTTGCAAGGACGTATCCGATATTCATCGCATCGCCCGGTGCGCTTGTCATTGTCGCGGTGCTCGGTGGCTTCACAGCTCTATTTGCAGCAACACTCGGGCTTGTTGTGAACGATATAAAGCGAGTGCTTGCATACTCGACGATCAGCCAGCTCGGGTACATGCTGTGCATGCTCGGTGTTGGATCGATAATTGGTGCATTTGCGGTTGGATACTCCCTCTTCCACCTGATCTCCCATGCATTCTTCAAGGCACTCCTCTTCCTCTGTTCAGGGGTGGTGCTTCACGGGCTCGCGGATACAAGGGATCTACGAGAGATGGGGGGACTCCTGAGCCGCATGCCTATCACTGCAATTGCGATGCTGATTGGTGCACTCAGCCTTTCAGGGTTCCCACTTACTGCAGGCTTCTTCAGCAAGGACCGGATCATCGAGACCGCATACGAGTACGGGGTTGCAACAGGAGACTATCTCCCGTGGATATTCATACTTCTTGCAGCCCTGCTCACCGCGATCTACACATTCAGGCTCTGGTTTATGGCATTCACAGGAGAGCCTCGAAGCTACCTGGCAGAGCATGCACATGAGGGTTCGAAGATCATGACGGCACCTCTGATCGTCCTTGCTGCCTTTGCACTTGGCTTTGGCATCCTCCAGTCCAGATTCTATGAATTTGTCGGTGCAAACTTTGATACACATCTGATTGGGGAGCTTGCCCATCTTGGAGGTTATCACCTGCATCATGGTGGCGAGGTTCCACTGATAATCATGATCCTCCCTGCAATCTGTGCGATAGGAGGGATCGCAATCGCGGCAGGTATCTGGTACAACAACAGGGTCGATCTATCAAGATACATCTCAAAGAGCAACCCGATCTATAGATTGCTCTGGAACAAGTACTACCTTGACTATATCTTCAAGGATCTCATCGCAGAGCGGCTCTTTGGATTTGTGGCCCTTCTTGCAGAGGCGTTTGATAGGTGTATCATCGATGGGATCGTCAATGGGATAAGCCGGGCGATCATCGCGATCGGATCAGGCTTGAAGAGGATCCAGACAGGTGTTGTTGAGACGTATGCGACCGCGGTTGTGATAGGTGTTGTGATACTTATACTGCTTATAGGAGGTGTCCTCTGATGGCCGGACCAATCACCTGGATATTGCTTGTACTTCTTGTTGGGGCGATCATCACATTCCTGACGCGTACACTGCAGCAGGCAAGGATCGTTGCACTCATCTCATCAGGGATTGCACTCCTGATCTCCATCCTGATGTATCTGGGATATGAGAGTGGCGCAGGGATGCAGTTCAGGGAGTCGGTGATGTGGATCCCATCGCTTGGTATCGGGTATAATGTGGGTGTTGACGGTCTGGGGCTCCCGATGGTCATTCTTGCCACACTGATCTCTTTCCTCTGTGTGATATATGCATGGGGGGAAGAGCACAGGGCAAACCAGTTCTTTGCACTGGTACTGCTGATGGATATGGCACTTGTTGGGGTCTTCGCCTCACTTGACTTCTTCCTCTTCTATATATTCTGGGAGCTCACGCTGATACCGATGTTCTTCCTGATCGGTGTCTGGGGAGGGCCGAGGAAGGACTACTCCGCGATAAAGTTCCTGATATATACGCATGTTGCGAGTCTCGCAATGTTGCTCGCAATCTTTGCGATGTACTACTTCAACGGAAAGATGACCGGCACCTACACCTTCGATATGATCTATCTGCTTGATGCTTATTCGCGGGGAATGGTTCCGATCTCACCCTACTGGATCAATCTCATCATCGGTGGGATGCTCTTCGGTTTCCTCGTCAAGATGCCTGCTGTCCCGTTCCATACCTGGTTGCCGGATGCACATGTTGAGGCGCCCACTGTAGGAAGCATCCTACTTGCAGCAGTACTTCTTAAGATGGGGGGCTATGGTCTTTTCAGGGTGATAATCCCGCTTATGGCAAACCCTGATGCATCCACACGCTTTGTCCTTGTGATCGCGGTATTTGGCGTTGTTAGCATCTTATTCAGCACATTTGTCGCGCTTGCGCAGAAGGATCTCAAGAAGCTCGTTGCATACTCGAGCATTGGGCATATGGGGTATGTTTCCCTCGGTGTCGCGGGTGCGGTCGCGTTCGGCACGTCGGATATTCCGAGAATACTTGCAAACACAGGCGCGATGTATCAGATGTTCTCACATGGGATTATCACTGCAGTCCTCTTCGGATCTGTTGGGGTGATACAGCATGCGACCGGCACGAGGATTATCGAGGATCTTGGAGGGCTCACGAAGCACATGCCGAAGCTTGCATTCATCATGCTTGCAGGTTTCCTTGCATCTCTGGGTCTTCCTGGTATGAGCGGCTTTGTCGCAGAGTTCTCGATCCTGACAGGTTCATTCCCACAGCTTCCCCACTTCGTCCTGCTTGCAATGTTTGGGATCGTATTTGTGGCAGCATACCATCTATGGGCGATACAGCGAGCGCTCTTTGGTCCATACAATGAGTATCTCGGAGATATCCATGATATCGCAATCTATGAGTTGATCCCGCTTGCGATACTCGTGGCGCTTATCATCGTGCTTGGAACACCAAACCCTGTCTGCAACCACCTCTATCATGGGGTGATGCAACCAACAGCAACACATATACTGTCTATTCTACCAGAAGGAGGTTTGCTATGAGCTACGGACTGCTATTACCTGAGCTGATTATTGCGGCATCTGCGCTCATCGTGCTTCTCGACGTCTTCGTGAAGAACAGCAGAGGGAGGTTTGCAGGGTACGTCAGCATAATAGCGATCTTGGTATCCCTTATCCTCGTTCTGAAAGATGGGCTGGTTGATCCAACCCCATACTTCAATGATACAATCGTAGTTGACTCGGTAAGCCAGATATTTAATATGATCTTCCTCGTTGTGGCGCTTCTTGTGGTAATTGCAGGGGTTGCGTACACCGAGGATAAGTTTCATCCCGAGGTCTTCTACTCACTCCTCTTATTTGCAACACTCGGGATGATGATCGTTGCGATATCAAATGATCTGATCCCGCTATTTGTTGGGTTTGAGCTTGCAAGCCTCGCGACATACCCAATGGCAGCGTTTGAACGGGAGAGGCGTGGGATCGAGGCGTCGATAAAGTACTTCGTGATCGGGGGGCTATCATCAGCGATCCTCCTCTTCGGACTTTCATACATCTATGGTGTGACCGGGACAACAAACATACCCCAGATCGCAGAAACACTCTCAGCAAACATCATGAAGCCTGCATCACTCCTCGGTCTCATCTTTGTTGTTGCAGGGTTTGGCTTCAAGATGGCGCTTGTTCCATTCCATATGTGGGCGATCGATGTTTATGATGGTGCGCCCCACCTCATCTCGGCACTGCTATCATCGGCCTCGAAAAAGATGGCGTTTATCGCCGGTTTCAAGGTCTTGATCGTCGGGCTCATCGCGCTGCGGTTTGACTGGTACATAGGAATCGCACTTCTTGCTGTCATAACGATGACAGTAGGCAACGTCGTTGCTGCAATCCAGCAGAGTGTCAAGCGGATGCTTGCATACTCAAGTGTTGCCCACGCAGGATACATAGCGATCGCGTTTGTTGTCATCTCCAAGTCACTTGAGCACGCAGAGATCGCACTTGCAGGAGGGATCCTCCACATATTCTCTCATGCCCTGATGAATGGAGGTGCGTTCATCCTGGCGAGCATAGTTGCAGCCGGGGTCATAGCAAGGGCGAAGCCCGGAGAGGAGGATAACCTCGAGAACTATGCGGGTCTCGGGAAAGTTGCGCCTGTGTCAGCTCTTCTGATGGCGATATTGATGCTCTCACTCGGAGGTGTGCCACCGCTATTTGGGTTCTTCAGCAAGGCCGTGATATTCCTCTCCGCGATCAAGGCAGACCTTCTCTGGCTTGCTATAATTGGTGTTCTTAACAGTGCACTCTCACTCTACTATTATGCGAGGGTTGTTATGTACATGTACTGGAAAGATCCGGTTCTTGAGCGTGTGAATGAACCGCTCTTATATGTACTCCCGGTAGCGATCGCAACGGTTGGTGTTTTACTCCTCGGGCTTTACCCGCCGACATACAGATGGGCGTTTGAGGCAGCACACACACTCCTTCAGATGGGGGGTGTTCCATGATAAGGCAGGGTTTCTACAGGTTGATGATCACATACTATAACGGATGGGCTGAGTTTGAGAGTATCTATGGTGATATAGACCTTGTGGTCCGTTACCTGAAGCGTGCTTTGAAGTATGCGGAGAAGTTGAAGGGTGTGGCATCCACGGAGTACGATAAGCAGGTTGCAGAGGCGAATATCAGGAAAAATCGCCTGATTCTCTCATTGTTCGAGGATAAGATCTCTTTATCTGAGTTTAAAGCAGGGATGATGGAACTTGAGAGGTACCCACTCGCCTTTGCAAGGGGCAGGGAGGATATCGGAACTGCAAAGGAGGCGATAGAAGGGACAATTCACCGTATTGAGTACACCTATGACCGTTATGATGTGAGATACCCGGTATATGATATGCACCGCTGTGGGGACAGGTAAACGCACCTCAATACCGCCCCTGCTCTCTTATCTTATTTCTTATACGCCGTGCAAGGTCTCTCAGATCATCCTTCGAGAGTGGGCGTGGTATCACACCCTCCCTATCTTCAAGTATTGAGGTTGCAAGATCCCTGAATCGAGCTGCTATGAGAGAATCTGGCCCATGCTCGATCACCGTTCTGCCATAAAGCTCGCCCTCTGTTATCAGTGGATCGGATGGGATCGCCCCCACAACCTCTGAGCCAACGTTTCTTGCAAACTCACGAACAAGCCCTATATCATCGATCGCACCCCTCACATTGTAGATGATCCCCCCAAGCATGGCTCCATCTCTTCCAGCATACCGCTCGATCCCTCTGCAGATGTTATTTGCGGCGTATATCGCGAGGTAATCTGCAGAGGTCACGATAAAGACCAGGTCTGCAAGCCCCTGGCGAAGTGGCAGCCCAAATCCTCCGCATACAACGTCCCCAAGCACATCGTATATGATGATGTCAAGCTCCTCGTCATAGACCCCGAGACGCTTCAGGAGATTGACCGCAACGATGATACCCCTTCCCGCACATCCAACAGCAGGCTCAGGCCCCCCTGCCTCAACACACAAAACCCCCTGGTATCCATGATACACGATCTCATCAAGCTGGATCGTTTTCCCACCTGCAGTCTCTGTAAGTTCCATCTTTGTACCTTCTTTCTCCCTTAAGAGATCCAGTACCGTTGCAACCTCGACGTCCCCCCTCAGATTGCGGGTACAGTCGGCTTTTGGGTCGCATCCGATCATCAGCACCTTTAAACCAGCCTCAGCCCATGCAGCAGCAAGATTCGAAGCTATCGTTGACTTCCCTATGCCTCCTTTACCATAGAATGCAATCTGTCGCGGTTTTCTCATCTATATCCCCTTTTCAGGTTGCGCCTATAATATTTATCAGGAATGTATTGAGCCGGGCCTGACCCAAAAGTTAAATACCTCTTCACATCTTAGATGGATAAATAAATCTAACTGGATGGCCGGGGTGGGTTAGTGGTTATGCTAAAGGACTGTGGATCCTTTGACTCGGGTTCGAATCCCGACCTCGGCCCTGATTTTAAGGATGAATCAGGACTCTGACCCAAGTGATCTCAGGAACGAGAAGACGTTCTTGACCATGACCTTTGCTGCCTCTTCGTCGTATGGATATGGCACGATGAGTGTCGGTATACCTTTTGAGCGAATCATGTACTCGATATAGTCGTTTGCAACCGCGCATGCCATACACCCAAAGCTTGGGTCAGGGTCATCCACGATGATGGCAGCCTCAGCCTCATCGAGAAGCGGCATCATCATCCCTACACGCCCCCTCACACCAGACGGCTCTTCAACTGAGAGGTACTTCAACGACCGTTTGAGATCGGCCTCGGTTATGTTCACAGGTGGAGAATCGAGTTCAGGATCCCTGACCTTCTTTGCAACCTCTTTCATCAGTACAATCGCTTCATGCCCCGCCCTTTCAACGAGATCTGCCAGAATCAAGCTGTTTGGAGGATATATGAGCACTTTCATCACGTAGGAGAGGCGGTCAGAATATATAAATTTATACATCCACCTCCAAGTGGCCCTGATGAGGTTCGAGGTGATACCAGCGATTGATCTCAAGGGAGGGAAGTGCGTCCAGCTTGTTCAGGGCGTGAAGGAGGATGTGCTTCTCTCGCTTGATGATCCGCTGGAGGTTGCAGGAATGTGGATTGATGAGGGTGCAGAGACGCTTCACATAATCGATCTTGATGGTGCGTTTGGCGAGAGGAGTGAGAACAGGCGGATAGTTTATGATATTCTCAGGCTTGCAGGTCAGAAGGGCGTAAAAACACAGGTTGGCGGCGGGATAAGAACCCTGAAAGATGCAAAAGGGCTACTTGAACGGGGTGCAGATCGCATCATTGTTGCAACCGCTGCACTGAGAAACCCTGATTTTATCAGGATACTCGTTGAGAGGTTTGCTCCGGAACGGGTGATGGTTGCACTTGATGCAAGGTCAGGCGAGGTCCAGGTGGAGGGATGGACGAGAGGGTCCGGGAGATCTCCACCAGAGCTTGCTCAGCTTTTTGAATCGCTTGGTGCTGGGTGGATACTCTTCACGAACATCGATGTTGAGGGACTTATGCAGGGAATCATACTTGATCCGATCGTTGAGATTCTATCAGCGGTTAACATCCCTGTTCTTGTTGCAGGTGGGATCACGACACTTGAGGATATCGATCTTGTAAAGCATAGCGGTGCAAGCGGTGTGATACTCGGAAGCGCGCTCTATCGTGGCAAGATCTCACTTGTTGAGGCCTTAAAGATGGTGGAGTAGATAAGATCTATCCGATACTCGTCATACACGCTGAAGATCGTAAAATAACGCTATAACTCCGAGCAGGATCGCAGTCCTTGAGAGTTCCCCGCATGCACCGATCACATCACCTGATATCCCACCGAAGTTTCGATCTGCAAGGACCAGGATGGTGAAAACTGTGGGGATCACAATAAGGGCGGTGAGTGAGACTGGGCCTGCAGGCAGGAGAAGTATGATCGCAATTATACTCCCAATTACAATCTGGGGTCCTTTAACTCTTTCAAGAAAGGCTGAACCAAGCCCTTCAAATGCCGGCCTCCCGACGTACGATATCAGGAGCATCGCGTACTTGGCACCTATCTCTGATACAAAGATCGCCTTAATAAGTGACGAAAATCCCAGAATCGAAAGCTCCATCAGGACAGAAGCAGCAATGCCTATCACAAAGATGCAGCTTACAAGACCGCTTATCCCGATTCCTGTATCCTTCATCGCGGATCGCTTCCGTTCAAGGTTGCCATGCGCCATCATCCCATCTGCAAAGTCTGCAAGCCCATCAATATTGTTAAACCCTGTAATCAGGAGTGAAACAAGAAGAACGATGATACCGGTCAGTGAGGGGGGCAGCAGGTAGAAGCTCAGAGCCGCAAATACCGAGGCTATACCCGCTATCAAGGCACCAACTGCTGGAAGCCAGTATGCATGATCCGCAGCCCCCTCAAAATCCCCGGATCTTACCGGTATTATCGTAAAGAACCCTAAAACATCCTTGAAACCTTTAAAGGGACGAAAAAAAGATGGATTAAAGAAGCTCACGCAGCCCCTTCTTCTGCGAGAAGCTTCTCCCACTCCTCTGTGAGGAATGTTGCAATCTCTGATGAATCCTTTGGACCGAGTACCACTTTCCAGTCAGGTAGCGCCTCCCTAAGCTCTGGGAGTATCTCTGCTGCAACCCTGGGGATTATAAGGATCCTGTGCTTGATCTTACTCTCGACGTCAAACTCCTCCATATGCTCCACGATGTTATCCGCACAGAAGTCCCCTGATCCAACCGCGGTATCGACTGAGAGTGCATTTGTATCTATCACAAGCATCCAGCATTTGACCCTGTATCGATCAAGATCTCCTGAGACGATACCGTATGTGAGTGTGTAGTTCGACGTGACCATCAGCGGGGACATCTCATCCGGATCATTGAACGCGTAGAGATCCGGATCAATCGCGGATTCAAGCTTTGGATGCTTGAATATGCCCTCCCTGAGATACACGACCGGCATGAACTCCCAGATCTCCGGGAAGTGGAGTATCATGAGGTTCACACCCTTTGTCACGAAGAGATTTGCAAGGTAGTTCTCGTAGTGAGCTGCCATCTTCTTGTTCTTGAATGACATCGATGCCACCGCGGGTACAGTCATCACAGGGTAGGAGACCTCCTTAACCCCTGCCTTGACACATGCACGACGCAGAAGCGATATATTACTGAGCGTCTCTGTTATCGAGTCTGGCTCACAGAATGTACCTGGATCAAGTATCAGGTCGTTGATACCCTCTCTTGCGAAAGTAGCAGCGATAGATCCGAGCATATCAAGATCGAGTGGTGAGAATATTGCAACGGCCGTTTCATACTCCTTTGCAATCTCAAGGACCTTCTCCCAGTTATCCTTCGTTGCAGCGTAAAGAAGTGGTTTCTTCCCCTTAAGCACCTTTGCACCGGCTTTTAAGACCTTTGGATCGAGCGAGCAGAGGATTATGGGCAGATCCGTTGTATCAGCAACCTTCTTAACCGTGTTCTTAAACTTCGTTGGATCACCTGATACAGATCTTATCGCAATCGCATCGACATTGTACTGCACCTTGAACCTGACAAAGCTCATGCTGGCAATATCATTCACACGCTCAACAAGCCGCTCCTCGCTCATCGTGTCCCATACATCATAGGCTATGATCGTCTTTCCGAAGAACGCAAGCTCCTCTCTGTGCATCACCTCCTCACCGCCGGTCGTCACCATCTTATCGCCCGAACCGAAGGAGATCTCTGCCATCGGTGGGGCGAGCATGTTCTTTATCTTCTTCAATGCAGATTTCTTGAGCTTCGGGCACTTATCCACCGTGGTTGTCCGCTCAACAAGCTTAAGTGCGAACTCAAAGCATGAATCACAACCACACTCTCCGCAATCCTCCTGCGGAAGTAGCTTCATCACCTCTGCCGGTGATTTTACCTTCTCTGCCATCTCTACACCTCCACAACCCAGTTTGCAATCTCTGCCGGGTCTGGTTTGACCCCTTCTGGATTAAGCAACCGCTTCAATGTCCGGATTCCCGCAGGTGTCATCTGCTCACACTTCTCAACCTCAGCCTCGCCCTTGAGAAGTGCCTCTGCCATCTCCTGACACGTATTGTATCCACACTTCTTGCAGTCATTCTTCGGGAGATGTCTCATGACAGATCTTGTATCCGTGAGCTTTGTGAGGTAGATCTTATCAAGCAGTGCTTCTGTCATCTCGATCGCCCTCTGGTTGAGCATGACGAGCATATGCGCGCCTGATGCAAGTGCGGCTGCGGCGGTTGCACACTCAAAGGACGTTCCACGCTCAATCTCTGACCCCCACTCCTCAAACTTATTCCATGCCTCACGGTTGAGCCATGCATTGCACGGTGCTGCGATTATCGGTGGCTGGAAGTTCTCATCCCCGATCAGAGCCTTGTTCACGACTGTGTCCATCGTCGTCACAACGAGTTCTGTCCCATATCCCACACCGACCATTCCGGGATCGGTCATTATCTTGCTTGTCGGTATCTCTTTATTTATCGCGGTCTTGTTGAGCCATGCAAGCCCCTGTGCGTTCATCGGCTGGTAGCTCACGATCGTATGCCCGTACTCCTTCGCGATATCATAGTACTGGAGCACCTCATCGTCAAGCTCAACCCCAACCCATGTCGGGAGCACGAGGCTTGTTGATGTGATGAAGAGATTCTCGCCTTTTGCCTCCTTTGCACATGCCTCAACGACCTCAACATCCTTTGCCATGTTCCCTGATCTCACAACGATCCCAACCGGCACATCTACAGCGTCCAGAACCTCCCTCAGGGTCTGTGCTGCTTCTTCTGCAGATCGGTTTGTGCCCTTCGGGTCTGTTGAGTTAAGATCCAACGTTATTGCCTTTGCGCCATATACATCAACGAGCTTCTTTGCCCATGCAGCAGGATCCTCTACCACATCACCATACTGCTCCCTCAGGAGCTTTGAAAGCCCCGGATCCTCATCAAAGACGATATGTGCGATGACAGGTCTGTGGGGCAGTCCCCCCTCAAACCTGTAGTAAGGGGGAGTGTTGTTCCCACCAATCTTGAGTGTGAACGCCCTTGTACCGCCTTCATCCCTGGTTGCACCGAGAACAACCTCGGCAAACGCACCTGGATGGGTCTCAATCGGGGGCGTGAGCTTGAACTCTTCAAGCTTGATCGCAGGCTTTGGCGCCTCTGCTACCTCGGCAGCAGCGGCAGGAGCAGGCGCACCGACTGCCGGAGGTGCTGCCGAGAGAAGCTTTGAGAGCAGCTCATAGGGGGGCATCACGCCCTCGAGTATGATCTCATCAAACTCAAGATCAATACCCCTTATACTCTCAACCTTCTTCATCAACCTGTTCAGGCCCGCGATCATATCGAGTATCTCTTTACCCTCTCCTGAGGAAGGGGTAGCCTGCGCCTCCTCCTCTCCCTTCTTCTTCAGCTTTACCTTAACCATACCGATCCCCTCTACCTCTTCAGGACGATCTCATCGATATGTACCTTTGCGCCCTTTATCGTGATCTTTGGTGGGATACCAGAAGGTACCGCCGCTGGGGCGGCGGCGGGAGCAGGAGTTGCCGCTGGAGCGGCTTCCTCCCCCTCCTTCTTCTTAAGCTTCAGCTTAACCTTGGCCATTTATCTACTCCTCCAGGATTCCGTCTTCGATCATCTCCTCAACGAGATCCATGATGTCCTCCTCATCGACACCAAATTCCGCTGCAGCCTCTTCTGGATCGAGCTCTCCATCATGTTCTTCTATGTATGCAAGAAGTTCGTCTGCCGTAAGCTCTCTCTTCCATCCATCTGTGATCTTCTTTCCGTCAAACGGCCTTATGACCCCGGTCACAACAGGATGATCCACGCGCTTGAGGAACTCCTTGAGTTCCGCGATGTTGGAGACATCCTTCTCGGTCGCAATCTTATCCTTCATCTCATCGGGAATCGCATCGGCATGACGCTCCTTGAGGCTTGAGTTCATCCATACGACCCTTCTCCATCCGCCGTCTGCCTGCCAGAACTTTGGTGAGTAGAGGTATCGTACGGATAGCCCGAGTAGCCCTTCTGTCTGCTGACCACCGCCGGTTCTTGCAGCCATCGTTGAGAACGGAAGCTTGTTCACGGTAGGTGCGGTGTACCCCCTTCCAACAAGTCCGAATCCATCAACCTCCGGGATGTAGAAGGAGATCATCTCGAAGCATCCACATGAGGTGTGGGTGTATCCGAACATCGAGTGCAGGTAGTATCGTGTATTGATACCTCCAGATAGCTTTGTCACAACTTCATTCACACCCGACCATTCTCCGCGCGCAGCGTCAAGACATTCACCAGGCTCAAATGGTTGCCAGTCTCCTGCCGGGTCCATCGTGTGCCCAGCCTTTGCATCTGCCCAGGATATCGCACCACAGTTTGCAGGTCGCTGGGGGGTTATCACGCATACATGTGAGGACGCAAATGACTGGCATAGTGTGCAGGTATACCACGGGCTTGTATCCTCCTCGGTCATCGCCGCCAGCTTCGCATCCTGCTCCTTCCAGTAAGCTATCGCCTCCTCACACTTCTCCTTCACAAGATCTGGATCCGTGATGATCGTGATCTGGCATCGATCAACCACAGGGATCTCCATCACAAAGAGCCTCGCGATGATCTTGCCCCAGTGCTCAAGCTTGAACCCCTTATCCCGAAGCTCCTTGCTGATCCTGATCCAGATCGTCTCCCTACCATTGAGGTGCATTAGCCCGCCGATGTAATTCCCCCAGTAGTGGAACCGGGTTGAGAATGTCCCCTCCATCTCCGGGGGTATCTCCTTTGTATCAGAGCACACCTCTGCGATCATCCCGAACCTGTGACTCCCCTCTCCAAGCTCATCAAGCTCTGGGCCAATCACGGTCACCTTTTCGTTCTCAAGCTCTGTTCCAGGTGGGTGGATGATGATCCGTTCAAACGCGTAGTCGACCTTTGGACCGCCAAATTCAATCGCGGTGTCTGCAGCTCTGATACGCTCACCCTCAAACTGGGGTCCGATCTCTGCAGGGATGTCATCCCAGCCGGTGGTCTCTGTCTTCAGCTCGACCTTGATGTAATCACTGAACTGGATCCCGAAGTCTTCTTCTGCAGCCTCCTTCTCTCTTGCAGCCTTATCAAACACTCCTGCCATATTCTTAAAACCTCCTTTAAGCTATTACAACTGCTCCATTAATATATCCATCTCACGCTTCCATGCATCATCAGGCATATATGGAAATGCCCATGTTGCGTTGGGATGGCTTCTCGCACATAGTGCAAGTGTCTTCAGGTGCGGTGCAAAGTTCTTCAGTGTGGAAAGACTCTGGGATGCGAGATAGTACTGGATGCCCATTGTTATCACAAGATCGTGGGGCTTACCGTTTATCCCGTACTCCGGGTTCTGAAGCCTGTTTACGATCTCAACCGCACCCATTATCTTTATCTCAATATCCTCCGGATACTCCCGGGAGGAGCCGGCGGTTGCAACCGTCGGAATGCCACGCTTCGTCATCTCTATCGCATAGTCGATCAGTCGCTTATCTCCAAAATCTATATTGCATGCAAGCTTTCCGACGATGAGAAGCGGATTCTTGGCACCCTTTATTATCCTGCCTGCGGTCGCACCATCAACCTTCGTTGATATGTACCCTCCCGGAACATCTCCGGTTTTCCATGTTATACCCATCTCTCCAACCTCCTATACGGTATACCACTTCTTACCCTGTCTCATCGCCTCGTATGTCCATATCTCCTTGGGATCGAGGAGTGTCGGAGATTTGATCGGTTTCTTCGGTTCCCATCCTGCAGCCTTGAGTAGCTCCATGATCTCATCCTTTGCCGCATATGGTATATCGAATTCATCCCTGATGTAGTAGTGCAGATCGTCCGGCATTCTGCCATAGTACTTCTTGTATATATCGATGTAATTTGTGATCTTGAGCTGCCGTCCCTCTGGCAGGTCGTTGTTGCGGAAGCAGAGCTTGCAGCACATGACCATCGCCTCCTCCATCGACTCTGCGACATAGATCAAGTGCTCTGGAACAGGGCCGAGATTGTGAACACTCCCATCCTTTATGTCACGGACATTGTATGATTCAAGATTCTCTTTTAACCCAAGATAGAGATGTCTGTACTTTGCAGAGTGAGGTCCGAGCACAGCCGGAACCCCGAGCCTGTGGCAGGACATACCGATCGAGAAGGCTTTCTGTGAGTATGCACCCCACACGAGCCCACAGGCTCCAACATAGTTCAGAAGATAGTCCGCGATCTCCTTGAAATTACCGCTCAGAATACGTCTTGCAAATACATTCGCCACACGAATTCCGGCATCGGTTATATGGGGGTTCGAGACGCATGAGCCTACATTGCAGAGCCCCCTTGCGACAAAAGCACCAGGAAACCTCTCGTAAAGCGTTTTACCCTCTTCATCCGTGTACAACCCGATCGACATCGCCCCACACCCGGATGCTGCAACGATGAAGTTCCGCATCAGGAACTCTTTTGCCATCTCGTAAACCTCACGCTGCTCATTCGGGTAGTTACAGCATCCTATGATCGCTATGCATCCAGGGATTGTACCAAGCCCCCACTGCTCGGCGATGATCCTGATCTCATAATCTGAGATCGGACCCCTGCCAACTCTTGCCTTTGCTTTCTGCTCCCTGAACTTCTTCTCGGCCGCTTTAGCTATGAGGCTGAGGACCGGGATCTTCCGCTTGCATTCTTGCTCACACCTCCCACAACCGACGCATGACTCCTCGAGTGCAGCAAGCTTTGAGAGATCCCCCTCTGCTGCCGCATACATCGCATCGGATATTGGAAGTGAGTTCGGACAGGTCTTCGTACATGCGCCACAGTGCCAGCAGGTCTTTGCATAGGCAATGACCTCCTCTTTCGAGGGTGTGATCTTGAACTTCTGGCGCTTCGGCGCGACCTCAAGTGCAACCCTCACCGCAACCTCTCCAACTTTCTCCTCGTCGAGGATCAGAACTCCGGTCTCCTTACCTGAGACCAGATCTTTCACGATCTCATCCGGATCATCATGAGTTCTATCAGGGAGACCGTGCATCGCCTTTATGTTGGTTGCTATGAAGGGTGCGTTCACACTCCGGGCGATCTCATGCATGTCCACCCTTATACACTGCTCATCCACGATGACAACATCCGCAAACCCTGACCTGACATACTTGATCTGCATAGACTGAGGACCCACGATCTTTGCACTCTGCGTATATCGTGTAAGATCGTGCGCTGTACAGCAGATCCCTCCAATCTCAATTTTGTCCTCGAGATCATGTTCTCGCATGTAATCTGCTATCGAGATCGCGGGGAGCACGTTGTGACCTATCACAAGGATTACAGGCTTTGATTGATCCAGTACCCCTGCACCGATCTCAACGAGCGGCGCATTGGGATCCCCTCTTGGTAGATCAAGTGCACATATCTGGGCAATGTCTGCAACCTCCATCGATACAGAATCGAGCATCCCGGCGTGGTATGCCTTCGATTCGTAATCAAGGTAGCTCCCTTCCTGTCCCATGTGGATCGAAGCCACGAGTGGAGGAACCTGGCTCTCAACGTAATCAATAACCTCTAATAGATCACTCAGCTTTTTCGGTGCTATTCCGGTGACAACTCTGATGATCGGTGCCTCAACCGGGGTCTTCTCCCCCATATCAATCGGAACATCCGGGCCTTTCATCTCTATCAGCTTCTCCACGAGCTCCTTCGCGTGGCTGAGATGGGTATTCATCCCCGTAAACGCGGTGAGAAGTGACCATCTCCCCTGCTGGGTCTTCATATCAATTCCACATGCACCCTTCTTGTTTCCGGTGAGATCACATTTACCGTACGTACACAGACAGCAAACATCGCATATCGGGGCATACATCGGCGGGTATCGCTTCAGAAGGATCATATCCCAATCTCTCAGATCCTCAATACCAGGCTTTGGGGTTGGACCCATCGGTTCTGCAAACTCCTCCTCTGCGGGAGGCTTCGTGACCTTACCTATCGATAACTCCAAACCCTCAAGCCTGAAAGATGCAGCCCTGAACTTCTTGAGCTTTGCACTCAGGACCTCTTCATCACGTGCAACCAAACAAACCTCCTCCTTTTCTCATATCTTTACCTATCTTTAGTTACGGATACCTCAGCCGATACCCATATATTACCTTTTTGGTTTGAATCAGGAATGGTGAGCCTTTGAAACTCCTCTCCAGTAGGGGCTGAGAGAAGGATGAAGGCCATCCATGAAGAAAGTCTTATATAGATTTTGGACATGGGAGAGAAGTGGGTATTCATGACAGACCTACAGCATCAGAAGAGACTGGCGGCTGAAGTCCTCAAGGTTGGGACCGGCAGGGTATGGCTCGACCCTACCGCATCCGAGAGCATCTCGGAGGCTGTCACTCGCGCGGATATCAGGGAGAAGATAGAGGAAGGGATCATTCGGAAGAAGCCTGTGAAGGGTGTGAGCAGGGGTAGAGCACGCATTAAAGCGAAAAAACGAAGCTATGGCCATCGCAGGGGGCATGGTAGAAGAAAAGGAGCTAAATATGCGAGGTTATCAAGAAAAAGGAGATGGATAATAAAGATACGTGCACAGCGAAAATTCTTGAGGGAGCTTCGTGATGATGGGACACTTGATCGAAGCACGTACAGGATGCTTTACAGGAAGGCAGGAGGGGGAGAGTTCAGGGATCTGAACCACCTGAAAATGTTCATCGAGACTCATATACTTAGAGAGGCGTAAAATGGCAAGAGGACCGAGATACAGGGTACCGTTCAGGAGACGAAGAGAGGGAAGGACAAATTATCACAAGCGTCTTAAGCTTTTACTTTCAAAGAAGCCGAGAATGGTGGTTAGATGCAGCAACCAAGGCATCACGATTCAGCTGGTCACAACCGGAAAGGATGGAGATCTAACGCATGTGATGGCAAGGTCACTGGACCTCAGGAAATTTGGTTACGAGGGATATGGGGGTAATACACCTGCAGCATACTTAACCGGGCTGTTATTCGGTAAGAGGGCGATAGATGCTGGTTTTGATGAGGCGATACTTGATATCGGTCTTGCCACATCATCCAAGGGTGCCAGGGTTTATGCTGCTGTGAAAGGGGCGATAGATGCAGGGCTCAAGGTACCATGCAAGGAAGAGATGTTCCCTGATGATGCGAGAATAAAGGGGGAGGTGATTGCAGGCTATCTTGACAGGTACGCAGACCTCCCGCGTAACGTTGAGGAGGTAAAAGGAGCGATCATGAATGGCGCAAGGTAAAAGAGGAAGATCTCGAGTTGAGGGAAATCGTCTGAGCAAGGTGGATCTCTCGGATTGGGTTCCGAAGACGAAGCTCGGGAAGATGGTTCACAGTGGAAAGATCGACAATATCGATGATGCACTCCGGTCAGGCCTTCCGATCAAGGAGTCCGAGATCATCGATGCACTTCTTCCAGATTTAAGGGAAGAGGTGCTTGATATCAACATGGTCCAGCGGATGACAGACTCAGGTCGCAGGGTCAAGTTCCGTGTCTGCGTGGTTGTCGGGAATGAGGATGGATATGTAGGTGTTGGGCAGACGAAGGATCTTCAGGTTGGTCCTGCAATCGGGAAGGCTGCAAAGGTTGCAAAGCTCAATCTGATCAAGATCAGAAGGGGATGTGGCTCATGGGAGTGCGGATGCGGGCTTGAGCATACCGTACCTTTTGAGGTGAGGGGGAAGTCCGGCAGTGTCGAGATCGTCTTGAAGCCTGCTCCACGCGGGCTTGGGCTTGTCTGTGGCGAGACACCACGGAAGGTTCTGAGGCTTGCCGGGATTGAGGATGTCTGGACCAGGTCAGAAGGACAGCAGCGCACAACCCTGAACTTTGCGATGGCAACGTTCAATGCTCTGAAATCCACCGTAACGATGAAGGTCTGAGGGGGTTTTAATGTACGCTGTCATAAGGTTGAGGGGTGATGTTGGCCTCAGGCCGGAGATCCGGGATACACTGAAGATGCTGAGGCTCCACCGGGTGAATCACTGCGTTCTTCTCCCAGATGACCCCCACTATCTCGGGATGATCAAGAAGGTTACAAACCATGTGGCATGGGGGGAGGTGAACCTTGAGAGCGTTGAGCTACTCTTAAGAAGACGGGGGCGTCTTGAGGGTGGAAAGCGCTTGACGGATGAGTATCTCAGAGAGAACACAGAGTTTGACTCGATCGAATCACTTTCAAGGGCAATATACGAGGGAAAGGTGCGGATTAAGGATATACCCAAACTCAAGCCAGTGTTCAGGCTTCATCCACCGAGGAAAGGGCATAGGGGTATTAAGAGATCGTTCAAAGAGGGTGGAGAGCTCGGTTATCATGGAGATAAAATTAACGACCTTATCAAGAAGATGAGGTGATAAGATGAAGGTCCTGGTACCACTTGCTCAGGGCTTTGAGGAGATTGAGGCCATCACCCTCGTTGACATCTTAAGACGTGGTGGCCTTGAGGTTGTTACGGCATCACTTGATGGAAGTGATCTGGTTGAGGCTGCTCATGGTGTGAAGCTCGCTCCTGATACATCTTTGAGCAAAATCGATGATCCGCTTGGGTTTGATGCAATCATCCTCCCGGGTGGAAACCCGGGTTATACCAATCTCAGGCGTAATTCAGGTCTTCTTGAGGTTGTAAGGAGGATGAACGAGGCAGGCAGGATCATAGCCGCGATATGCGGTGCACCAACAGTCCTTTCAGACCTTGGAATCCTGAGGGGTAGGGCTGCAACAAGCCATCCATCGGTTAAAGGCGAGATCGTGTGTGGGGAATACCGTGAGGATCGTACCGTTGTTGATGGCCGGATCATCACGAGCCGTTCGGCAGGGTCTGCGATGGAGTTTGCCTTCAAGCTCCTTGAGGTCATGAAGGGGCATGAGATTGTAGAGGAGGTTAACAGGGGCGTTATCGCCAGGTTATAGCTTTCAGGTGCATCTGTGAAGGACGGAGAGTTTTTGCCAAGGTTAATCTCGTGGAACACAACCTATGAGTGTAACCTCCGGTGTGAGCATTGCTACATCGATGCGGTGTTACCCGGTAATGCACCTCCTGGTGAGCTTTCAACCGGTGAAGCGTTCAAGTTGATAGACGATATCGCCTCTTTTTCTAAGCCAATTCTTATATTAAGCGGTGGTGAACCGCTTTTGAGAAAAGATATCTATGATATCGCGTCCTATGGCAGCTCAAAAGGATTAAGAATCGTCATGGGCACAAATGGGACGCTGATAGATGATGAGGTCGTTGAGAGACTGAAAGATGCAGGCGTAATGCGGGTTGGAATCAGTATTGATGCTCTGACCCCATCAATTCACGATCACTTCAGGGGGGTGGAGGGCGCGCATCACGCGGCAATCGAAGGTGCAAAGGCATGCAAGCGTGGTGGCCTGAGCTTCCAGATTCATACAACGATTACAAGGGATAACTACCAGGAAATACCTGATATGATGGATTTTGTCCTTGATCTCGGGGCTGATGCCTTTCATCTCTTTTTTCTCGTTCCCACCGGCAGGGGAGAAGATCTTGTGGATGTAACGCCACAGCAGTATGAAGATATGCTTGTATTCCTGTATGAAAGGAGTCAGAGCTTTCCCATTGAGCTTAAGGCTGTCTGTGCGCCACAGTTTATGAGAATCGCTATGGAGCGTGGGGGAAAGGATGACCCGCAGCTCAAGCGGTTCACAAAAGGGTGTCTTGCAGCAACAGCTTACTGCAGGATCAAGCCAGATGGTGAGGTGAACCCATGTCCTTATCTGCCAGTTAATGTCGGTAATGTGCGGGATACAAGCTTTGAGATAATCTGGAAGGAATCCAAGGTCCTCAACGAGCTTCGCAATCCAGATCTACTTGAGGGAGGGTGTGGCTCATGCAGGTACAGGACGATCTGCGGTGGGTGCAGGGCCCGGGCTTATGCGATAAATGGGAGTTACTTAGCAGAAGAACCGTGGTGCGTTTATGCTGATCGTCTTTGAGGGCACAGATGGCTCAGGTCTCACAACCCAGAGCAGGCTCATCACAGAGTGGTTGAGAGAGAAGGGATACAGGGTACACCTGACAAAAGAGCCGACAACAGGCGTTATTGGCAGGCTCATACGGGAAATTTTACGAAAGGAAGTCAGGGTAACCCCCCAAACCCTCGCACTTCTCTTTGCAGCAGATAGGGCAGAACATACGCGAGAGATTCGTGAGTGGACTGAAAAAGGGGAGATCGTCATCTCTGATAGGTACAGGTTATCTTCATTTGCATATCAGTCCCTCAACCTCGATCTGGACTGGATTGTCGCGATAAACGCCCATTCGATAGCACCCGATCTGACATTCGTCCTGGAGACACCTGCCGAGGTTTCGCTTGAGCGGATAAAAAGGCGGAATAGTGAGAACGAGCTCTTTGAGGATGTTGATAAGCTCAAAAGGATATCTGAGAACTTCAGAAAGGCTGTTAAAGCAGGGGTGGAGGATAACGTCATCTTTATAGACGGTAACAGAAGCATAGAGGAAGTATTTGAGGAGATAAAGGCTGAGATTGAGGGGCGAATATTGCCTGATGGGTGCGACCAGGACAGAAGGCAATCTGAGGTGGTGAATCCTTGAAGGTGCTACCCTCTTCGATGAGGCTCAAAAGGAGGTATCTGAGGTTCAAGGTGATATCTCCTGTAAAGCTCACACGCCGTGAGATGGCAGACGCAATACTCTCTGCAGGAGTCTCACTCTTTGGAGACCATGGTATGAGCCTGATCAATCTTCACCTGGTCGAGTTTGATGAGTCTTCCATGACCGGGATAATCCGGTGCAATCGTGACAGGGTTGATGAGGCAAGGGCGATCATCGCAACGGTGAGCAGTATCAAGGGAGAGCCTGCTGGAATCAGGGTCTTGAGGGTTTCAGGAACGCTTAAAGGGGTGCGTAGATAGTACTCAGGGATAGTATCTAAAAATCCGCTTTGCAATCATGATATTCGTCAAAACAATCCATATACAGCAAATAAAGATCCCATCAATCCCGAATCTGAGATAGACCGGTAGCGTTGCCACAGGAGAAACTCCATATCCGAGAAAACGGAAGCTGTTGTATATGGAGGAGGCAGCACCTCTTGACCCAGGGACAGACTCGATTATCATTGTATTAACAGATGTGAAGACCGTTGTGCTTCCAGCACCCATGAGAGCAATAGGAATGAAGAAGGATGTATAGGAGTTTACAGGCAGAAATATCAAAAATGAAGCGAGCATGATCATCAATCCAGTGAGCAACGTCTTTTTTCTCCCGATAAAATCTGTGAGATAACCTGCGACCGGCGCTGTAACAATCCCGAGAAATCCAAACGTGGAGAGGAGAATGCCTATCTTATCCTCACTCACAGAGACCTTCAGCGTATCAGAGAGGAACGTCATCGTTGCGATATTCCCGAAGAAGACGAGGGTTCCGATCACAGAGAGAAGAAGAAACTCTCTTTTCCCTATCACCGCTCTTATTCTCCCTGTCAGATCCCTCAACTCACCATCGGTACCAGATTCATCGAGATATATGAGATAAGAGGATCCAAGAAGTCCTGAGAAGATGAATAACATCACAAAAACGAGCCTCCAGTCGATCATAGCAAGAAATCCACCAGCCAGTGGACCCAGTGCGATACCAGCTGTTGTCGATGCACCATATCCCCCCATTATCCTTCCCCTCTCATTGTAGGGAAAGATATCACCGATCATGGCCATGACAGTCGGGGATATGAACGCACTTCCAAGCCCCTGCAGCGCCCTTGCTGTGAGAAAGAACCAGATACGATCTGAAGAGGCACAGAATAGCGATGCAATGGAGAATGTAAATAACCCGAAGAGGATTGTACGCCTTCTCCCATAGATATCCGAGAGTGCACCTGAGAATATCTGAAAGAATGCAAATGGAATCATGTAAAGCGTGATGGATGCTGCTATAAAGGAGATATCCACATTGAAGAACCTCTCAAGTGACGGGATCAGAGCAAGTACGGTATTCCCACCAAAAGGCCCGAGAAATACCGAAAAATATAGTAGAATTAAGAGATACTTTCTTGATCTCATTCATCTTCTCGATCTCATCCTTTCAGTGAGCCTCTCAAACTCCTCAGACGGTTTCGCCAGCCCCGCGGTGGAAAGATCGATCGCATCTGCTATTCCCTTTATACGCTCTGAGGGGATCGATGCGATCATGATATCAGGATCCCAGCCCTCCATCCTCCTTGCAGTTATATCTCCAACAGAGAGGTTGAAGTTCCCTGATACAAGGGGATAGGTTATTGTGCTCCAGCACATCGCCCCTCTCATCTCAAAAGATGGAGTCTTACCATCCCAGAACTGATTTAATGTGATTAACCTTGATGCCTGCTCTGCGTTTATAAGAAATAGGACTATATCAGGCTGGAATAGATCTTTTCTGACAGGATAGAGGAACACCTTCTTTGATAGGCCAACAGGTGGCTTTGCTATCCTCTCAGTCTCAGTACCGGATCTAATTGCTGTTTTAAGATCAAACCATAGCTTTTCCCCTTCAACAAGCATCTTCCACGGGGTTTTACCTTTCTCGGTAAGACCAAGATGCTTCTTTCCACCAAAGCAGGCGCATTTATCTTCTGATAGTTCGATGATCTCCCCATCCGAAGCCTCGAGTATCCCACCGCAAACCGTGTGCTTCCTCTCCTCAACCCCGGCAGGGGGATCCTCATCCGTGTACTTAACCCCCACAGGTTCCCTCTCTATCCCGAGTGAGCCCACAATCTTATCGATATCTTCTATCAATCCCATCTTCAACCCTCCAGACACGGGATACACACAATCTTCCCAAGCTTCAATCTTGCCCTTGGCTCCATAACCGCCTCGCCACATTCCTCGCATATGACAGATGCGAACATACGAGCCTTAGCAGGCGCCTCGATCTCTACCTCCCTTACATCAAAGAGCTTATCATCTTCCATCTCAAGGAGCGTCTTCTCCATCTTTTTCTCAAGATTGGAGCCTGATAGTTCCCTTCTAACCTCCTCAAATACCTCCTCAAATGGGAGATTCCCCTTCTCCTTCAAGAGCTTATGGATCATCTCTCTGAACTCGCGCATCTTCTCAAGGGCCTCGGGGGAGATTGAAATCCTTACTCCCCTCTTCTTATTTCTATCATAGAAAGTTGCTGCCATCTTCCCCCAGTCTCTGAATATGAAGTTGCCCTTCCCGAATGTACATCCTGTTACAACCTGGATCCCATCTGCAGCACAGGTATCATTCTCAACGATTGCAAGAAGCTCCTCTCCTTTTGCACGCCTGACACCAAGCTCCTTTAACCCGAGAAGTCCCATCCTGACACCGATTATAAGCCCACCACAGAGATGTCCATGAAAGTCAACGGCCCTTTCAAGCCATTCTCTTTCCTCTTCGCCTACTTCAAGGCCTTTTAATCTTCTAGCTATATATTCTTCCATCACGATCCCTTCTCCTCTCGTTTTTCAACGTTTTCAAGGTATTCCTCACCTCTTGGTGTGGGATAATAATAAATCTCATCCCCCTTTTTCACACTCTCAACGTAAAGTGCGTTTTCAAGCATATCAAGGTGAAGCTTCACCTCTGCGTCACCGAGATTGAAACGCTCTTTTATCTCCTCGATGCTTTTTCCACCCACCACAAACGCGAGAATCTCTCTCCTCGTCCGGTTCTGCATCGTTCTCCAGGCAATTCGGTGGTCCTCCTTTGGATCTATCAGTTTTCCCTTCTTTTTGAGCTCTTCAAGCCATGCCTCCTTCTTTCTCTTAAGCGCATCTTCCACCATCTCATTCACCCCCTTGACCTTGATATTCATATGGAACATAGCAGATCTCACCATCTATCTTTTGCCCTTTTACAAGTTTGAGCCTCCTGAGTACGATAAATATCTGTCTGAGATCCCCTTCCCTCATACCGAACCTATTCAGTATTTCCGCGGGTGTGACCTTTCCCCTCTCCTTTATAAACTCATACACCTCTCGCTGCTCTTCAAGAAGCTCATCCGGGCTTATTCTCCCAAATCTATCGGCAACAGATTGTGCTAATGGATCACATGGGTGCTGGGGCATCTGCGCATCCAGAAAGCAATCCTCACATACCCTCTCCCCTTCCAGTTCGTAAGCATCCTCTTCACCCATCCCGATCCCACATCTTGAGCATTTCATTTTATCACCTCCTCAAGGGATCTTCCCGCGAAAGCAAAGCCTGAACCGCAACATACGAGCCCTGCAACAGATTGTCGTTTCCATCACCCCTCCACCTCTAAAAAAGAGGTATGTCGGAACAAGATATAAAGTTGATGCTGGCATAAATTTGAAAAACAAAATAGCGAGATAAGTAATCAAGGAGAAACCGACCATGAGGATGCCATCCGGGTTCTTCAAGTTCCATACCCTGAGGCTCTTGAATGAGAGGCCGATGTATGGATACGAGATAATAAGGGAGATAGAAAGAAAGACAGAAAAGAAGCCAAGTCAGGGTAGTATATATCCAATCCTCCATGAACTTGAGGAGAAGGGTTTTGTTGAAGCTACGTGGCATGTCGTGGAGAAGGGACCGAGCAGAAAGTATTACCACATCACGGATAAGGGGCGAGAGGAGTTTGAAAGGGCAAAACAGAAACTAACAGAGGTTTTCAATGCACTTTTTGACTGAGTGGTGGAAATGGAAAGAGCTTTCACATCACCTGAGGATAGAACATTAAATATCTCTCATACCATCTTCAAATGGAGGTCTTAGAATTCAGGTAGTCTACTCATCGAAGGACCCAGCAGGCTCAAATATCGCACGCTTCCTGAAAGAAAGAGGGGAGGAAGTGTTTGCTGTCAGCGAAAGCCTTCTATATCTTGAGGATGCCCCGGATACAGACCTCATCATATTTGCATCCCGTCACAGCTCAGAGAGCGGGAAGCCTTCCTTCACGGTGCATGCACCTGGCAACTTCCACCTGGCTGAGTTTGGAGGGAGACCTTCAACCCTCGGGATGGCTTCAGCGGTTGCAAACCGCGTATTTCTGGCGGAGTTTCAGGGAAGAAAGGTCGGATTTGATGAGTTTGATGTATCGCTCGAGGTCACTCACCACGGGCCAACGCTTGAGACACCTTCTGTGTTTGTTGAGCTTGGAAGCTCCCAGCAGGAGTGGGAGAACCTTGATGCGGCAAAGTTCGTGGCAGATGTGATCATAAATGGGATGAGACGGCTTGAGAAGGTGGGAGATCTTGAGATTGCAGTTGGGTTTGGCGGCGGGCATTATGCACCGAAGTTCACACGATACGTCCTCAAAAAGGCGTGTGCGATATCCCATATCTGCCCTAACTATCAGTTTCAGCACTTAAACAAGGATACGATCTGTGAAATGATCAGAAAGACGGTAGAGGACGTGGAGGTTGCCCTCATCGACTGGAAGGGCCTGAGGAAGATGGAACGGGATCGGTTGATCGGGATGCTTGATGAGATCGGGCTTGAGTGGAGGAGGATTTAGGCATAATCAAGCTCAATCCTGTCAATCTCATTGAGCAGGATGGTAATGCAGTGATCTGCGTGGAGAGACCTTGGACCAAGGGAGACTCTTATCGCATCAAGCTCATCCAGAAACTCCTCATCCTCCCTGCTCACCCCGATGTGATCCCCGAGCACAAATAGTGGGGTTTTCTCAAGCCACTCCTTGATAGCTTCCCGCATCTTTCTTATATCTCCGGATGCCTCGTGAAGGTAGATTACCGGGTCAAAGTTCCCATCTTTGATCAGATCACGAAGATCTCCCCTTCTCACCGTAATTCCCGGAGTACTCCGCTGCATCTCTCCATCTTTAAGCCCGAGACCTTTCTTCAACGCAATCTTGAGTAGTGCTCCTGTACTCCGTTCATCCGGGTTGAGATGTTTGAGGTATCTTCCATCAAGTGTTATGATCTTTGGGGGGTCACCCGCACCTCTAAGGATAAGATAAAGTATGACATCCTTTCTGATGCCGTGTGAGAGGAGGAATGCGGAGTTCACGCATCTGCACAATATATCTATCCTTCCAGCAGATCCAGGAAGATCATTCAGGCTGAAATCAGGAGATGTGACCGCTCTGTTACCGATGACCGCGATGTGCTTCATGATCTCATATCTCCTATACCCAGGATAAATTTTTATACTCTTAAGAGAAATATATAACCACGGAACGGAAAGGAGGAGAGGAGAGGTTGTTTCCGAATAAGAAAATCCAATCATTGATCGGGCACAAAATTCGGGTGGAGATGAAAGGCGATAAAAACATTCTTGAGGGAATATTAACGAGTGCCGATGATTACCTGAACCTTTATCTCACTTCTACAACCGAGATTGTGGATGGGGAGCGCAAGCGTGTACTGGGTTCGGTTATCCTGAGAGGAAACAATATCGTTATGATAAACCCGGTAAACTGAGGTGGTGGTCGTGCTGGAAGAGACCATCCTTAAGTTGATTGCATCGGAGGAGAAAGAGGGAATAAGGCAGAGTGATATCTGGAAGCAGATGGGTATAGATAGCAGGACATGCTCACGGATTATAACAAGGCTTGAGAACAAGGGGCTGATCATAAGAGAGTGGGAGACGGTGGGAAACACAAGGACTTATCGTATCTGGTATGTAGGGAAGAACGGGAACGGCGAGATAGAAGCAGAAAGGATAGATCAGCCTGGAGAGATCGGGGTTACGCAAGCTCCAAAGCTCAGGGGCAACCACTCCTTCCTCGTCGTGAAAGACACCCTCGCTCCATGCGTCAATTGTAAAGATAGATGCACCCCTGAGACCTGCATCAAGCTTACCGAATGGATAAACCTCCTCATATGATCTCAAGAGCGGATGTCGAACATCTCGGATGGCTTTCGAGGATAGAGCTTACGGGGGAGGAGGCAGAGAAGTTTGCCGAGGAGCTTGATACGATACTTGGCTACTTTAAGGTGCTGGATTCTGTGGACGTGGATCTTCAGCCGCTCCATCATGTCCTCGATCTATCCAACGTCTTCCGGGATGATGAGGTGAGACCCTCATTCTCACAGAACGAGGCTTTATTCAATGCAAAGTTGAGAGAGAACGGTTACTTCAGGGCACCGAGGATTCTATAACCCAAGCGAGATGAAGAACGCATACTGGCTCGCGGTGGGGAGGACTCTTCTAATCTTCGATACCTCTGGGCGGTAAATGATGATCTCCTCCTCGCCTCTCCACTCTTTTTTGAGGAGCTCCATGACGAGTGAGCATTGAACTTTACCCCGGATTTTCGCTGCACCCCGTCCGTATTCAGGACAGATCTCGATCAGGACCGGGAGATAGAGTTTCCTGTGGTAATCCTCTGGAATTAGGTCTGCTATCATCTCAAGCTCATCCCTCTTAATCCTGTAAGTGTCACCGTCTTTTGAAGATATAGATGGCCGATCCTCCCTCAGAAGCTCGTAGAGACTCTTTCGCTCCCTGGGTAGATGCCTGTTCAGCGACTGGACGGCTTTTGCGATCACTCGGTCTGTATCCATCTCCTATCCTTTGAGCGTAGATGTGATCGATGTGAAAGCAGTTCTTACGATGAGGTACATCCCACCTGCGAGAACGAGCGTTGGAAGCCCACCCACCGCGGCACCTGCAATCCCGGCTGATACGAGCAGCGCTGTATCACGATCTGAGAGGAACTTTGCAACCTTCTTCAAAATCCCCGGGCTCACGTCTACTGCATCTGTCTCGAGGATGATTCGCCCTTCCTGGAAGACTTTTATCCAGCCCGACTCCTCGGATACGAGTATAGAGGTCGCACCCTCTTTAATCTGGGATATTCCCTTTGCAGCAGCATGTCTTGTCCCAAAACCAGGTAAGGTACTGGATTTTGTAATCCTTGAGCCATATGCGATGAGCTTTCCTTCCGGGGAGATGAGAACCGCACCATCAAGACTTGCAAGCCGCTCGATTACCGCCCCCATACCCGGCTCTGTGATCGGATCATCTGTGTGAAGCTGCGGAAAGAGTGGCTCATAAAGCCCCTCGGCAACATCTTCATCAATAATCACAAAGAGCGCACCTTTTTTATCCCGTGCGAGCCGCTTGGCAATCCTGAGGATCTCACTCACGACCTCACTCTTCTCCACATCACTCTTCTTTTCTTCCCTTTTAACCATCGTTTTACCCATTAACCTCGCCTCCTCTCACTTAAAAGCTGATCTATCAGCCTCTTTGCCCACCGGAGCTTCCTTTGCTTCCTTTCATCAACGGTCTTATCCTCGAAGTCAAACCCTACAAGGGTTATCTGTGAAGCTCCGAGCTCTTTCGCGAGAAATACGGCTCGATCTCCGTCTGTGAACCCCCCAAAGTTATAAATGGAGCCAAACGGCGGACCGTGGGTCGTTCCCAGCACACGTGATAGGTTTGGCACAACTTTTCTAACAGCATCAATGTTATCCCCATGCCCGAGCACAACAACGAGCGATCCCATCCTGTTTGCATAGATTATATCTCCGAGAGAGCCATCGAGATCTGTCACGATCACATCAGGGATCATCCCCTCCCTCAGGATCGTAGAAGTTGCACCATCAGCGGCGATAATCTTAAAATCAGATGCAGTGATCGATCTCAGCTCCTCCTGAAGCGTGGGTGCATCACCACAGATGAGCACATTTCTACCCCTGATAATCCCCTCAAGCTCTTTGAGATCAATCTCCCTGCCTTTGATCACTTCGGCGAGTATTCTGGCGGCCCGCTCATTTTCTTCCCGGACAAACCCAAAGTCCTCGAGAATCTCCCGGTAAATGGGCTCCCACTCCATGTAATCCATCACGTATAATTTAGTTCAAGGAGGGATAAAAGGTGATGGGATGGTTATCTGTAGACCCTCCTCCCGAGCTGCTCCATCACTTCGTACATTCTGGATATAACCGCCTGGAGCCTCTTATCAAGGCTTTCCTCCACACTCTGGATGCTCACCCTGAGCGAACGCTCTTTTGCATCGATCCTCTCCTCAATCCGTCTGATACGGGCATCGATTGAGAGAAGAAGCGACGCCAAAGATCCTATTAAGACCATCGCAGAGAGCACGATGACCGGGTCTCCAACCTCCCATCGATTGAGCCAGCGATATGTCAGCGCAAACGCAGAGATGACCATCACAACGGAAAACACAATATCACGCGTTTCCATACTTCTCACCAGCCTTATATGGGAGAGTTATCGCAGGCTAAATATAAAAAGTTATGGAAAGACCCGGTCCTGAAGAACCCAGGAGACTCAAGGATCTCATTCAAGAGTGGTCCTCTTGCCCCCATCCCCATCTGCGTCCCGCAGGTCTGCTCTGGTGATATCCCCGATCAGCACCTCCACGATCGCGGTTATCTCAATACTTTCCATACAGTCTCCTGAAGATAGTGGGGCATATGATGCTTGTTATCATCGCGAGGAGAATGATCGCTGATTCCAACCTGCTATCGATCAATCCAAGCTCTACACCGACTGCGGCCATCCCTATCACCATGGACAGCCTTGATGATAGCAGAACCCCTGCCAGTAGACTCTCCTTTAGCGTGTATGTTCCCGCAAGGATCAAAGAGGGTATGATCTTCGCGATGAGTGCGATTAAAAGGAGTGCCGGGACGAGATGGATCCCTCCTGATATCAGCCCATCAAGGTTAAAGCTCATGCCGACATTTATGAAGAAGATCGGGATGAGAAAGCCATAACCTATCCCATACAACTTCTGCTCAAGGACTGTCCCCCCTCCAAATAAGACAGAGAACATCACTCCCGCAAGAAAAGCGCCGAGTATCGCTTCGGCCCCAAGTGCCTCTGATAAGACGACAAAGATGAGCATGAGGGCAAAGGATGCCCTTACACCGATTTCTGATGGTTGATCCGATCTAAAAAGCTTTGAAAGACCTTCTGGAAAGCGCCATATCAGATATCGTCCCAGATAATAGACGCCAAAGAACAGGAGAAATAACAGTGGGATGAACGGAACCTTCTCTCTTACACCACTTTTAAGATAGAACGTATATGCTGTTACGAGCATTATAACCGCGAAGTCCGCGATGAATGCGAAAATCATGATTGTCTGGCCGTATTCACTTCGTGTTATCCCGACCTCTCGTAAGGTTGAAACAATGAGTCCGATCGCTGAGCATGAAAGGATTATTGCAAGATAATACCCATATCCCAGCTGGTGTACCATCATGATCGAGGTTGCAAAGGTGAGTAAAAACATAAGAGTCCCCAGAATAAAAGATCTCAGGCCATGAAGTTCCACATGGGAGAAATCAATCTCCAGACCGATTAAAAACATCAGAAAAACGAAACCAAATCTTGAAAGAAATGCTATTCCCTCTTCTTCTCCTGAGAAAATCCCAAGAACACTTCCACCAATGATTATCCCGCAGATTATCTCGCCAACAACCGCCGGGATACCTATCCTTTCAGATATTATGGGGATGAGGAATGCAAGAACTGCTATGATAAATAGAGGGAGATATGTGCTCATCTATCAGGCAACTGTAAGAACGGAGCAGCTGGCATCATTCACGATCTTTCTTATCATACTGGATCGTATGATGCCTGTACCTCTCCATGGGATCACTATAAGGTCATACTTTTGACTCTTCACCTCTTTCACCGCCTCAATCATCGCGTTACCGTCCACTTTCAACTTTATAATATCCACATTCTCCACCTCTCCACGCTTCTTTATTCTCTCCCGGAATTCTGGTGACATCTCCTCTAAAACCAGTACAGAAAGGTCAGATCCGAAAAGGTGAGCTATCTGAAGTGCAATAATGAGAATTCGCTCAGATACCTCTGATGAGTCGAGAAGCACGAGAATATGCCTGTAATAATTGCAGGTTCTTGCCACAAGAACCGGACATGAAACCGATCTCATCAGCTGTAAGATGACGTTTCTATGGAGGAGTCTATCGATGAGTGCAATCTTTTCATCATCTATTATTATGCAATCCGCCTCGTGGAGGTGGCTTTTAAGCATCTCTATCAGCTTCCCCTCCTCAAGTAGATGGTTAAATAACGGTACGCCTACCTCTCTGGCCATGGCCTCCTTCTTTCTTAGCTCCATGATATCAGAAGAGATCACCTCTACTACCGTCTTCCCATTTGAGGCTGATGCGATGAGTAAAGCTTCCTTAAAAGCCTTTTCAGCCCTGACTTTACCGATCAGTGGGACGAGTATCTTTCCAAAAGGTATGGAATTACTATCCAGCCCATCAGACCGTAGCAGGTCCCCGATGTAGTTTGCAATCATCTTTGCAGGAAACGTAACAGTCTCAACACCAAGCCTTCGAAACCGCTCCTCGTGCTCTGGATCCTCTACCCTCACCACGATCTTTGGAACTCCATACCGCTTCGCGATGGAGGCGGATCGATAGTTGACCTCATCATCATCGGTGAGTGATATAAAAGCATCAGCCTCATCAAGCCCCACATCCAGAAGGAGTTTCTCATCTCCACCGTCCCCGATAACTACCCTGGTGTCATGAATTCTTGAGGATCTCTCGGCTGCAGATGGATCTGCCTCGATGATAATCGAGCCGGGAAACTGCATCGCCACCTCTCTCCCAATTCTTCCACCACCCACTATTATCCTCTTTCCCATCATTAATTTAATCCGATTCCCCTGTATTTAAGGATTCTTTAAATCTCCCTCTCGAAAGAGGTCAGAGAGCAGAAGAATCTCATCAGGCCTCCCGAGTGCGATGATCATATCCCCTTCAAGGAGTTTCACACCCCCATCTGGATTTGGAAGTCTTGCATCTCCCCTGATTATAGCAAGTACGGTGATGCCATACCTCTGCCTCAACCTGATCTCTGAGAGTGTCTTTCCAACTGCAGATGAGCCCTTCTTAACCCTGAACGTACCTATCTCAAGATCTGAGAGATGAATCTCAATCTCAGAGGGGGATATGGGTTTTTTATGCATGCTTCGAAGCATTTCATAGTTTCCTCGCCGGATCTCGGTGACATACCTTTCAATCTCATCCCGTGGTACGAGATACCTTGATAACACCCTCACAAAGATCTCCACAGATGTCTCAAACTCCTCCGGGATGACCTCATCTGCCCCAAGCTCGAGCAGATGTTCCATCTCCTGAAGGTAGCGGGTTCTCACGATTATATGTAGATTCGAGTTGAGCTTCCTTGCAAGCTCTGTTATTCTACGGGTTGCAATCGGGTCTGAGATTGCAACAACAAGGACTCTTGCCTCCTCAATCCCTGCATCTTTGAGGACTCCCACTCTGGTTGCATCTCCATAAAAGATCGGTTCACCCTTTTCTTTCTCAAGTCTCACGGTCTCTGGATTTGCCTCTATTATGACATAAGGGATCTTTACAGCCGATGCAACCCTTGCGAGATTTCTCCCATTGAGACCGAACCCGATGATGATGAGATGGTCCCTCATGCCCTTTGCTTTATCCACATCTCTGAGATAGCTGCCTGTGAGCAGCCGTTCCGGGATAGGTAAATGTGATGCAAGGATTGTAAGAGATGGTGCTATTTCCATCATGAAAGGTGTTACCGCCATCGTCAATATAGAGCCTGCGAGAAGAGCCTGGTATTCGTTCTGGCTGAGCAAACCATACTGAGCGCCGGTGTGAGAGAGGATGAACGAGAACTCTCCCACCTGGCTGAGCGCGATGGCTGTGAGGATTGCATATCTCATCGGAAGGCCCAGTATAACCGTTGAAAAACCGGCAAGCATGGATTTTACCCCTAAAATCCCAAAAGTTACGAGCAGAATGAGCACCAGGTGATCTATAAGAAAGCCAGTATCAAGAAGCATCCCGATAGAGATGAAGAAGAGGCTTGCGAAGAGATCTTTAAAGGGGGTAATCTTATCGAGCGCCTCTTGACTGTATTCAGACTCAGATATGATAAGACCTGCCAAAAATGCACCAAGTGCAAGGGATAGGCCCATGCTGGATGTAAGGTGTGCAATCGCAAGGCATATTACAACCACGCTGAGAATGAACAGTTCTTTACTCCGTGTCCTTGCAACCTGATGGAGCAGGTGGGGCACGAGCCATCTTGCGGCGAAGAGAACAAGGGATATTATCACAATCCCTTTGGCGATGAGAGGGAGGAGCGAATGATTGAGCGTACCTGGACTTCCGGCAAGCAGGGGTGTTAATAACATCATCGGAACGATGATAAGATCCTGGAAGAGGAGGATCCCCATTGATGCCTGTCCGTGCGGGCTATCGATCTCACTTCTCTCCTGAAGGAGCTTCATCACGATGGCTGTGCTGCTGAGTGATATGACAAACCCTATGAAGACAGATTTACCGGCGGATAACCCCATCACCTCTGCAACGAGCGTTACACAACCTATGGTCAGCAAGACCTGGAGTGATCCACCGATCAAGAACATTCGCCTGATCCGCGAGAGGTTCTTCAGCGAGAACTCGATACCGATGGTGAAGAGAAGCAGGACCACCCCAAGCTCTGCCATCACCTCAACCTCTTGCACAATCTCAATCAAGCTCAATCCGTGTGGCCCTGCCAGAATGCCTGTAAGCAGGAGGCCAACGATCGGTGGCAGACGTATCTTGTGGAACAGAAAGAGGATGAGAATTGAGAGCGTGAAGATGATGAGTATATCCCTGATAAATATGGTTGTCTCCACTATCAGGACCCCCTCAAGTCCCCAAACATCTCTTTAAACCGCTCTACCTGTTCCTCATGTCCTATTACCGCGAGAACATCCCCTGCTTCAATCCTTGTGGATGGCTCTATCTCCACAATCACGTCCTCCCCCCGCTTTATCCCGATGACCGTGCAACCGGTCTTGAAACGGATGTCAAGATCAACAAGGCTCTTTCCAACCATCGGTGAGCCATCCCCGACAGTATGCTTCAGGATCTCAATCCCCTCACAGAGCTTCACAACATCCTCCAGTGTATCTGCACCTGTCACAAGCTTTGCAAGCATCTGCCCTGCCACGATCGGGAGTGCTGCAACAAAGTCTGCACCTGCACGGTATATCTGCTCGATACCCTCAACCGTGTTTGCGCGTGCTAAGATCACGGCGTGTGGGTTCATGCTTCGGACAAGAAGCGTTGCGAAGATGGTATCCGTATCCTTCTCCAGGAGTATTATGACCATTCTTGCATTCCTTACCCCTGCAAGATCCAGTGTCTCCTCCTCAACCCCATCTCCGACGATATAAGGTAATCTTGCCTTTTTGAGCTTTTCTTCGTCCCTGTCTACGATTACAAGCTCTGTTTTACCCCTTATAACCTCCACAACCGCCCTACCAACATCACCGTACCCGATCACGACATAATGATCCTTCATCACTTCTTGAACCCTCCTGTTGTGAGCGCTCTGAGCCTTGATAGCTGCTCCATCGTACCCACACAGAGGAGGACCGAGTTCTCCTGGATAATCTCATCTGCAGACGGGCCAAGTGTGAGCTCCCCTCTATTCCAAATCCCGACAACATGCACCCCGGTCCTGAACCTGACCTCGGCCTCCCTCAGGCTCTTGCCGATCAGCATACTCCCGGGGAATATCGGAAGCTCAACGATCCTGAGGTTCTTGAAGAACTCAACAGACTCAAGGACCTCATTCACGAGTGGTCCTGTTGCCCTCATCCCCATCTGTGTCCCGTAGATCTGCTTTGGTGATATCACCCGATCAGCACCTGCGTATGCGAGATACTTCGAGTTCTTCACATCCTCCACGATCGCGATTATCTCAATATTTGGGAAGGATGATGCAAGGAGTACAATCGATGCGTTCGTCTCATCATCCATATTCGCGAGAAGCTTTCTCGCATGCACAATCCGTGCGTCGATCAGAACCTCGCGCTTGGTTGGATCTCCCCAGATACACGGTATCTTATGACTTACCAGATACTCGATACTCTCCCTGATGGGGTCCACCACGATGAACGGATGCTTTTCTGATTGAAGCTCGGTTATCAGGGATGCCACCATCGGGTTATAACCGCAGATTATGATATGATCCTTCAATTCCTCCGGGGCCACCCTTGGAAAATCCTCGATGAGGTTCTTTAGCCGCTCTTCTACCATTGGGACTATGACGAAGGGGATGAACATGCCGAAAAGCATTAAGATACCCGTGAGCTGGACGATAATCGAGAACGCTCGAAGAAAATCTGTTGTAAGCTCAATATCCCCATACCCAACGGTCGTCATCGTCTGGATCACCCAGTAGATGGCTGTTGTGAAGCTGACCCTCCTCCCCTCAATGATCTTCATCAACTCAACGAATATCGCTGCATATGAGAGGGTGAAGCCCACAATCACAAGAAGGTAAAATAAGATAAACCTTAGATTCTTATCGTCTAAACGCTTCACTCTTCTCAATCCCCCTCACCAGAAGCGTGAGAATACGATTTACAGGTGTATCAACCCCCACTTCTTCCCCTAATCTCACAATCATCCCATTTATCGCATCTATCTCAGTCTTCTTACCTCTTGATATATCCTGGAGCATCGATGAACGGTTTTCAGCGGTTCTTCTTGCAACCTCCTCCACTCTATCAATGAGATCATAACCCAGGTCAATCCCCTGTTTTCTCCCAACTTCAACAGCTTCAAGGCTCGCATATCTCATAAGCTCCCTCAGCTGTGGTATTTCAAGAAGTTTTCCATTCTTAACTCCTGTGATCGCAGTTATGGCATTTATCCCCACATTCACAACGAGCTTCTCCCAGATCTTCCTTTTTATTGAGTCTGTCACACTCGTCATGATTCCTGCCTTATTCAGGAGGTCTGAGAGCCGGGAAACCCTCTCTGTGATCGAACCATCAAGCTCTCCGATTACGGTTTCACCTATACCTGTGTGGCTTACATGGCCCGGCTCAAGAAAGAGTGCACCGTATGATGTGACCCCCCCGATGACATGCTCCCTCCCCACAACCTCTGCTATTTTCTCCTCATTCCCAAGACCGTTCTGGAGGCTTAAAACTATCGTATCGTCATTTATAATCAAGCTTGAGGCTGCTTTCTCTGTATCGTAGGATTTTACCGTGAAAAGAATAAGATCTCCCTCTTCTGGGTGAGTAGATGCCCTTACATGGACGATGGCATCTGTCATACCACTTATCTTCAATCCTCTTGAGTTTATCGCATCTACATGGGATCTCCTTCCGACAAGCAGAACATCCTCCCCTCTTAACGCAAGAAGCCCCCCAAAGAGACTTCCTATCGCACCTGCACCCATGACAACGATTTTCATCTCATAAATCTAATACCCTCTAACTTAATATATCCACCGTCATTTATAGGTATGAAGAAGGGGAAGTGGGATGACGTCGGATGATAGAAGCCAGCTGAAGGTCAAGGATTACATGACCACGGATGTGATTGCGGTACATCCTGATCAACCGATAAGCGACGTCATCAAGCTGATCAGGGCCACACATCATGATGGTTTTCCTGTGATTGAGAATGGAAACCTCGTGGGTTACATCTCCTCTCACGACCTCATCATGCATGATACCAACCACTCTGTTGGAGAGGTGATGACAAAAAGCCTCCTCGTTGCACACCCATCTATGGGTCTTGACGATGCTGCAAGGGTTCTCTTCAGATCCGGGAAGTCAAAGCTCCCGGTGGTCGATGATGAGGGGAAGATGGTTGGAATTATCACAAATACAGATGTTATAAGGTCACACATCGAGCGCGCCCACCCCGAAAAGGTCTCAAAGATCAGGAAGATGATCGAGGCGATTCATGGGATAAAGCTGGAGCTTAAGCGGGGTCTTGTCAGGGTGGAGGATCTCGTCCCGACCCAGTCGAAGGTTTATGCAGATGAGCTTGAAGGAAGGGGATATGAGCTGAAAAAAGGACTGAACGAACCAATAATTGTTATCCAGAAGCCAAATAAGGCAATTCTTGTGGATGGACACCACAGAGCGGTTGCAGCAAAACAGCTCGGAATCAAAGAGCTCGATGCTTATATTCTGGTGATGAAGAAGGACATCAAGCTCGGGCTTGAGGAGACCGCTGAAAAGAAGGGGATCAAACGGCTTGACGATATAACCATACTGGATTACGCAAAGCATCCCCTTGTAGAGGTCACAGAGCGCCTCTTGAGGAGAGACTCAGATCAAGCACGGGAATAAACCGCAAACTCTTTCAGGACATCCGCCCTGCTCACAATCCCCTTAGGTACACCTTTCTCCGTGACAAGCACAGACCCGATGTTATACTTATCCACAAGCTTTGCAGCCTCGTAGATCGACTCTTCACTCTCGATCGAGATGACCTCTTTCTTTGCGAGATCCTTCACCCTGGTGTGAAGCTTCCCTGATGCAACCGCCCTTCCTATGTCCTTGAATGAGATGATGCCTTCTATCCTGTCCCTGTTCATTACAAGTGCGCGCTGAACACCACTCTCAACCAGTATACGTGCAGCCTCCTGGATTGATGCATTGGGAGGGATGAAGACGAGCTTTGAGGTCACATACTCCCCTATGGGCATCATCGGGAGCGTGATCATCTTCTCTATCTCAATCAAGAGCATGTTCTCTGAGTCATCTCTTCCAATTACCCTTCCGTATATTATGAGTTTGTTCACAGGTGTTGGGCCTATCTCGACGAGATCGCCCTCTTTGAAGATGCGGATGTTTCCTATCATCCGGAGGGAGGAGTGGCATGTAACAGGATTTCGCAGCGTCTTGAGATGAACCTCCTCGACCGTAACCCCCTCTACAAGCTCACCATTGAGCTTGACAGGGATATGCACCTTACCCTCTGTCGTATCAACAGATAATATCTCATAAGCCTTCCCCGTAGCTTTATATCCACCCTTAGGGCCTGGCATTCCCTCAACCAGGCCCAGAACCTTGAGTGATTGCATCTGGTTCCTGATTGTGCCAGGGTTACGGTCGATCAACTCTGCAATTTCTTCTCCTTTAACAGCGGCGCCCTTCTTGTGATAAATCCCTATAAGCGCTGTTAAAACCTCTTTCTGAATCGGTGTAAGTTCCATTGCAGCTCCCCATTCACCACTAATAATAGGTACAAACTAAACTTTCTCAATCTAATATATAAGAATATCGTTCAAGAGGGATATCAGCTTATCGGATCGGATCTTAAATCTCTTTTTCGGTCCCGGGGTATGTAACTCATTTTCCTTCAGCCAAATCATATTCATTCCTGAACCATTTTATCGTCTCTTTCAGCCCCTCTCTCAGTTCATACCTCGGTGTATACCCAACATCCCTGGCCCTTGATATATCTGCAAGTGAGTCTCTGATGTCTCCAGGCCTTGGATCGGTATACTTGCAGGAAAGCTTCACACCGAGTTCATCCATGATAAGATGTGCCAGTTCATTGATGGTGACCCCCTTCCCTCTTGCAATGTTGAAAACACCTGTAGCATCGCTTACTGCCATTAAGATATTCGCATATACGACATCTTTAACAAATATAAAGTCCCTTGTCTGTTCTCCATCTCCGTAGATGACTGGAGGCTCCCCATTCATCACCTTCATGATGAACTTCGGTATTACCGCTGCGTACTCTGAGGCCGGATCCTGTCTTGGACCATAGACGTTGAAATATCTCAGTGAAACAGTTGCAAGACCATATACCTCTGTAAAGACCCTGCAGTAATACTCACCTGCGAGCTTTGAGACGCCATAAGGGGAGAGCGGGTTCGGCATCATATCTTCTACCTTGGGCAGAACAGGTGTATCACCATATACAGATGATGATGAGGCATAGATCACCTTTTTGACACCTTTTTTCTTTGCTGCAAGAAGCACATTCAACGTTCCTCTGACGTTCACCTCATCCGTTCTGAGGGGATCTTTCACACTGTGCTGAACACTCCCAATTGCTGCATGATGGAAGACGTAATCAACCCCTTCAAATAACCTCTCAAGAAGGGGTAGATCGAGTATGCTACCCTCTACAAATCGAACATTCTCAAGCGCAAGAAGATCCCTGATGTTACTAACCCGCCCTGTGAAGAGATTGTCGAGAAGAATAACCTCGTTATCCGGTGCAAGCTCATGAGACAGGTTTGAACCGATAAATCCAGCTCCACCGGTGATGACGAGTTTCCTGTCTGTTATAACTTCTACCATTTTTGCCCCACTTTTAAAGAGGACTTAATCTCTGATAAAGGTTCTTTCAGGATGTAGGTGGGGATCTGACACCTCTCCCGGTAAGCTCACAGAGCGGAAGGACAACAAGACTTTTATACTCTGAGAGGTAATATTCATATCTCACTTTTTGTGAGAATATTCGAGGTGTAGCAAATATGAATTTTGGTTCGCCTTCTGGCAGATATGTAAGAAACTCCCCTGTTGATGAGGGCGATGTTCTCGATGTAAAGATTGAGTCCATCGGCCGGGAAGGGGATGGTATAGCGAAAGTTGAAGGTTTTGTGATCTTTGTACCACAAACCAAGGTTGGGGATGAGGTGCGAATTCGCGTCATGAAGGTGACGTCGAAGGTAGCATTCGGAGAGATCTTGGGGTAAAGGCAAGAAAGTCTTTGGTTTTCATAGATGAAGAAGCAGGTTTGTTTTTCTTTTTTTATTTTTTATATTTTTTATACATTTATAGTATCTGACTAACCTGACCAGGCTTAAAAGTTAAAGCGTTGAGCCGGGCAAGGTTTCATCCAGAAATCCCGCGATGCAACTTTTCGCAAAACTACGATGGGATGCAATGAACCCTTCTGAAGATCTTTGCAGGCGCATTTATACCGGTATGGGAATTAACCCAATAATCAGGGCGCCAATCAATAAGCTCAGATGCGGTCTCTCATGAGCGTAATTCTGGAATGTGGGAGTGGGTTGAGTGATAATCTGAGCTTAGGCCGGTTGGGGGCCATCCCTTTATACTCGACTCCAGTCTCATCACATACTTGTCAAGGCTTTCAACATCTTTTATCTCCTTTTTAACAAGTGCTCTGAGTATTCCCCTCAATCTACAGTCTGGTATGAGACCCATGGAGCGAAGGTACTTTGATATGAGGGATGCGATCTGATCTCCCCGTCTATCCCAATCTGTGAGAAGTATCACATCTTTTGTATTCCTGTAAACGGCCTCACTCAGGTCAAGAAGCGGCATCTGAGATACCATCATGATTGAATCCCTGATTCCAAGCCTCAAAAGTGACTCTCTGTCTTTTTTACCTTCGACAATCAAGATCGCACCATTCTCAAGCCTTTCATCGATCTCAATAAGTACTTCCTGAATCCGCTCAAGTCTTTCCTGTCCGTTCATATCTCCCCACTCACGCCAATCCGTTTCAGAGATTCAATTACCTCCTCCTTCGTGATCCCTTTTAACTCTATCGTTTTGTGTCTACTTTTCAAACCTCTTATGATCGTTATGTTTGAGGGCTTGAGTGAGAAGATATCAGCAAAAAAGCGTATTATGGCCTCGTTTGCTCTTCCATGCTCTGCTCGCTGATCAATTTTAACTTCAAAGCTCGATCGCCACCTGTTAAACCCTATAGCTCGCTTCTTTGCGTTGGGTCTCACTTCAATCTCCAGTAAGACCCCATTTTCCCTCTCGATAATCGCATTTAGTGGCCGGGTCATCAGAAGAACCTTGAAAGAAGTGATCGTTCAACCACACACTCATCCCGGACAGGGCAGTTCTTGCACTCCACTGTGTGGGCCCCATCAGGAATCGTACCCTGTTTTATCCGCCTCATCATCCTGAGCACCCTCAAAACACGCCTCCTATCATAATCCCTGATTTTAACCTCTCGAACAATCCCCTTCCTGATGTACTCAACAAGCCCTATACTGAGATTGTCTCCTAACTCCTCCCCAAGCAGGATCGAATATGCCGCGATCCGCATTCTATCCCCTTTCCAGACACCATCAGAGGGTGCCCTTCCGCTTCGCACGGAAACAGGGGCTACAGTACCATCTTTCATTCTCACAACCTTATCAACTGAGCCTGAAAGAAGTAACCTCCGGGAAAGTACATATCGCCCGGTTTCAAGAATACAAACCCCTTTTTTCTCATAGAATGCCATAACCTCTCCTGCAGCTTCCTTAATCCTACCACAGCTGGAGATTATCCGATCTCTGAAAGCTTCAAGAACCGGTGGATCGAGTTTTCCTATCTTTTCAGGATAGATTACAGGAAGTTCATCGAACAATGACCTTACATCCTCTTCGAAATCTTCGATCTCGTGAAGGCGAAAGGAAAGCTCTTTATAAAAAATACTCTCAAGAAGGGCTTCTCCCTCGGGTTCTATCTTCTCACCTCTGTAGCTGAAATAAAGCTTTTTCGGGCATGAAAGATATACAGGAATATCGGAGACCCTTAGATAAGCTTCATAACCCATCGGAAGGGATATGGCTTTAAAGGATAAAGACCTATCGCTTTCTGGATGAGGGTCTCACTCGGGTATGGGAGGTCCACACTGGATGTAGAGGTGCCTGATAAGAACCTTAAGGCTATTCTTCTTCCGGAAGAGGTTGAGGGGGTGGCTGATGAGGATGCTGAGATAAGAAGGGCTCTTCTGAACCCGATTGGAACAAAAAGACTTGCTGAGATCGCAGAGGGGAAGCGTAATGCGGTCATCATTGTGAGTGATATAACACGCCCTGTCCCATCCGCAAAGCTTCTTCCTCCTTTACTGGATGAGCTTGAAGAGGGGGGGCTTGGGGAGGAGGAGATAACAATCGTCTTTGCACTTGGATCACATAGAAAGCATACTGAGGAGGAGAAAAGAGAGTTAGTCGGGGATAGGATCTTTGAGAGGGTGAGGTGCATCGATCATGATCTCAACGACTGTATCCCAGTCGGGAGGACATCAGCCGGTACCCCGATTGAAATATTCAGACCGGTCGCAGAGGCAGATCTTATCGTGTGCACCGGCGCGATCGAGGTACATTACTTTGCAGGGTACACCGGTGGTTTGAAGGCGATTCTACCCGGGGTATCTTCCATGAGGACGATCGAAGAGAATCATCGCATGCTACTTCGCGAGGATGCACGGGCGGGCAGGATCGATGGCCCCATCAGGAGAGATATTGATGAGGCAGGGAAGATGCTCGGTGTTGATTTCATCCTGAATGTCATCCTGAACAGTAAAAAAGAGATCGTCAAGGTTGTTGGGGGTGATCCAGTAAAAGCGCACAGAGAAGGGGTTAAGGTCGTCGATCGGATGTTCAAAGTCCCTGCTCAAGTATCTGATATTGTAATAGCGTCTGCAGGAGGATTTCCAAAGGATTTAAATCTTTATCAGGCGCACAAGGCACTTGAAAACGCTGGAAATGCGGTGAAAGATGGGGGGACACTTATACTCATCGCCGAATGCCGGGAATCCTTTGCACACTCCGAGTTTGAGCAATGGATCACAGAGGCAGATGTACCGGGAAAACTCCTTGAGAGGTTGAGGAGGGAGTTCAGGATCGGTGGGCATAAGGCAGCATCTCTCGCGAGGCTCCTTGAGAGGTTTGATGTTCTGCTTGTATCAGAGATGGACGAGGAGGATGTGAAACGTGCATTCATGGTGCCTGTTTCAAGTGTGGAAGAGGCGTTGAGACTTGCTCTTGAGAGACATGGAGAAAACGCATCGATTACGGTCATCCCTTACAGCGGATCGACCCTGCCAGTTGTGGGTGAATAGATGAGTGAATCATCGAGAGCGCCAATCCTGATGCAGCAGGAGGAGAAGATCCTCTTAACCTTATATCTGGTTGCAATCCTCATGCTTCTGATGATCTATCTGATCTAAGCTAATTTTTTTGCCGATATATCTAAAATAAATTAACATATGTATTTTAAATTATTTTATCAACAAAGCAACTATATTTATGTAACTTCCCCCTATATTTAACTGGTGAGATGGTGACAAAGGAGTCCGGGTCCTCCTCCGGCCAGGTGAGCATCGACTTTCTCGTTGGGGTTTCTCTATTCCTCCTCGCGCTTGTATTTCTTGTTCATTTCATACCCGGTGTCTTTGTAACATTTGAGCCTGAGCCATTTGATCTTGGTTCTGTTGCATACCGTACCTCTGTAATCCTCATGGAAGATCCGGGGTGCTGGCTCAACCCAGGTACGATGAGAACCGAGTCTGACTGGGAGGACCATATCGATAGCGTGAGGAGGGTTGGGCTTGCTGTGGATAAGAACCACCCGAACTTACTTAGCCTGGATAAGATCGAGGCGTTTGCAGATACTGTAAATCTATCCAGCTCAAACCTATCTCGGGCACTTGTTCTCTTCAGGAGGGTCGGCAGCAATGACCTCTTCTATGGGTATAACATTACCTTGACCGATTCCAGTGGTAACCGATGGACGAGGGGGGATGTACCACCTCAGAGTGGGAATGTTGCCAGGATCAGGAGAATAGGCCTCATAAATACATCTGAATATGGTTGGATCGACGCAGATAGCTGTTTGCTGGGGGCAAGTAACCCTGCGAAATCCCTCATAAGAATACCGAACTCGAGTGTTGCGGAACTCTGCAGCAGGGATCTGCACTTTAACCTCACGAATTTCAGCATCACCGGGCCAAACCCAAAGTACATCTCCACAAAGATGGTTCAGACAAATATCAGCAATGAAACCGGGGATAACCTGGTTGATACGGGTAATGGTATTCACATCAAGCTGGGATCAGGTACAAAGTTAAACCAGCCTTCAGATGGGTATACGAAGCTTAACGGGGTCTATCAGGGCGATCTAAACACCAATGTGGATCTGAGTTCCTCCAGTGATATACTTGAGATTGTGATAAACCAAAGTGCCTTTACAAGAGCGGGTTTTGATATAACAGATCCGGTCGAGGAGGATATTTTCATCGAGTTTAACTTCAACCATATCGATTGCGAGGAGGAGCACTCTCCCTACAACGTCACGTGCTACAACGATACGCTCCATAACGTCCACAGGGTCTGCAATCTGGAGGTGTGGGTGTGGTGAGAACTCTATTTCACGACGTTCAAGGTCAACTCCACACGATTGAAGGCCTTGCAGCAGCAGGAATTATGATTGCAACCCTCCTTCTGGTTATGGAGGGTGCTGTGGTCGTCACACCACAGACCGGACTTGTACTTGATGCAAACCTCAAGCAGATCGGGGATGATGCGCTTACCGTACTTGATACCAACGATCCGTTCGATGGGATCATACTCAAGCATTACGTTGCTCTCTGGAATAATACAACAACCAATGAGATCATTTATGATACGATCATCTTTGGAAATAGCAGTGGAAATGCACTGAACAGGAGCTTGAGTTATCTTCTTCCGGATGATGTTCTCTTCAATCTGGATTTCATCTACGTGAATGACTCAACCACAGATGAGGTTACCGTGAGGAGGGTGATAGATAACGGAGAGCCGGGGGTTGATGCCGTTGTATCGAGACGGCTTGTTACACTCTTCGCGAATGAGTCGGGCTACCCCCTCTCTGCCTACTGGAACTCAACGGTCTTTCTGAATGATCCACAGGTTGTGGAGGTGAGGCTTACACTATGGCAGGTATAAACCCTTTCGTGAGGGATGAAGGTGGGCAGTGGATACTGTTATCAGGGCTTATCATAGCAGTAGGGCTTATTGTACTTTCCATCCTCCTGAACCAGGCGATGATGGCCGGAGGAAGGTCTCCTGAGGCAATACTCAAGTTTCCGAAGGATGATATAAGGGAGTTCAGGTGGGAGGTCCATCGATGGGCCCATCACAACGTGTCCCGGTTGAGTGATGGTGCATACATTTCCAATCTAACAAACCAGACGATGCTTCTCTACGGATCAAGGGGGATATCTGTGAACCTCTCGGTTCTGGATGTCAATGCAACAAACCAGACAGCAAATCTCACGCTCTTCATCACTGATGGTCCAACAACCTGCAACTTCAGGCGTGAGTATGTTGATTGTATCCATGAATCGATATAACAGGTGATGGAATGGGCCTAAAAGACGGGGTATTCCGGGATGATGAAGCGGTCTCAACCACGGTGGGATATATTCTCATGACCGGGGTCGCACTCATCTTTCTTGCGATTATAATGGTCACGTGTGTCAGTATCTTCGTGGATAATCCGAGCAGGGTCGTTATGAGAAGTGGATTTACAGATGTGGGGAATGCGATCAGCACAAAGATCGTCGATGTATATATCGTATGTCCTGATAATGGAACGCTCACAAGCGTATTCACACTACCAGCTGAGATCGGTGGGAGCGAGTACAAGGTCGATGCGAGTATTGGAACCGGGCAGGATCAGATGGTTGAGGTGAGTGACCTGAGTGGCAAGGTCACGGTCAGAATGACGATAAATGGGATCGCTGAGAGTGTCTCTGTCTCCGGAAGTACGATGAGTGGTAAATGGGAGCACGAGATCCATTACAACTCTTCATGAGGGGGATTTAAATGTCGGTGAAAAATCAGAAAAAATGGCTGTTACTGGATGAAAATGGTGTTTCAGAGGTGGTAGGCTTTATTCTCGTCTTTTCGATCATAACACTTGCAATCGCGATAATATACGTCGTTGGATATCCTGCAATAGAGGACTCAAAAGATCGCACTCAGTTGAAGAACATGGAGAAGAACTTCATCGTCCTTCAGAGCAACATCGAGATGGTAGCTTTCGGTGAATCACCCGTAAAGATGATGAGGATGGAGCTTGGTGGAGGAACGATCACGGTGAACGGATCAGATGGGGCGATCACGGTGAGAACCACGAATGGTGGTGAGATTTTCAACGATCTGGTGGGTACGGTAACCTACGGGATGGAAGGGCGACGTGAGATCATCTATGAAAATGGAGGAATATGGTCCAGATACCTTTCCGGTGGCTCTGTTGGGGTATCAGATCCCCGGATAAACCTCAGGAAGGATCTCAACAACACACGTTATCTGGTCATATCCATCGTGAAGATCAACAGCTCGACGTCTTCTACCGGTGGAAAAGGAACCGTGACACTCACAATTGAGAACAGTGATCCTCTAACTCCAATTCCCAGGATTGATCGTGCGGGTGGAACTGCCTGGATCAATATCACGAGCGATGTTGCACCTGCCTGGAAGCGCTACTTCGAGAGGTTGAATGATACCATGGGGGGTGTAAATGTGGTCTCAAGCACCTCAACGATGTGTAACGTCACCATCCAGTACGACCACTTTGTGCTGAATAACCACACGGTTGATGTTCGCGTATAAATGCTAACTTTAAGAGATTATCCATACTGTTATTTCCCAATATCTCTTTTAGTCATTAAGTAATACATTATATCATATTCAGTCTTTTAATGTCTTTCTTAAAAACTATTAGATATCTAATATTTTGTTCCTGTATGACCTCTGAGGGCTTATTTTTTCATTTAAAAACCTCTCGACCGATATTCTTAAATATTATGATGTAGATAGGGGTAACCAGAGGTTTTGGGTGCACAAATGTCCAGTCCTGCTAATACCCCTCACAAGTCTTTGGACATGAAGCTTTTTTATGCATCCAGAACCTTTTCCCCCCTTTGTTTCCCCCTTTTTTTGACTTTGATTCAGTTCTTCACCGCTTTCTGATAATGTGAAGGCTCAGCAAACCTCCGGCTATGATGTTAAGATAGTACGTGATGAACCTCCATGTGACAACAAGCAATCCGAGCACAGATCTCCTCACGAAGACAGAAAAGAGTGTTGTGAATCCAAATTCCGCAAATCCACTGCTACCCGGGGTTAACGGGATCAAAACGACCGTCATTAATATTATCTGGGATGCAAACACCCTCACAAACTCTGGATCTTCCCCAAGACCCATCAGGATAAAGCATGGTATCATGAACTCAAGTGCCCAGTAGGTTACGGTAAGAATCCATGCAACAAAGACCCTGCCTTTCGCAAGACGGGTAAACATTCTCAGCGAGTTTATAAACGCGTCAATCTCAATGGATATTTGAGTAGCGATGCTATCAGATCTTCTGGAACCCACAAAAAATCGAATAATTCTTATGATTGTCGGAATCCGATTCTTAATCCATTCCGGTTGGCGTAAAATCTGAATGATGATGATGATAGCGATAGATAAAAGGGTGAGAGATACCCCTAAGATTACCCTTATTCCCCCGGTGGTATGGAAGACCAGATCCTTGAAGAGGAGAATCGCAAAGGGTGAGATCACGATGAAGAATATGAGATCGAGTAAACGCTCCAGGAGGACAATCGCGCTTGCATCTCCGAGGCTCATGCCTCCATCTTTTGAGAGCAAATAAACTCTTACAGGCTCCCCTCCTGCATGAGAAGGTGTGATCGCGGCTGTGAAGAGGCTTGTAACCACAATCCTGAGTGTATCTCTCATCCTGAGAGAGCTCTCGATGGCCCCACTCATCACCCTTATTCTCCCTCCCCAGGCCACCCATCCGGCAACATGGAGGAGAATTGCACCGGCCAGGTAGTAGGGTGAGATCTCTCTGAGCACTTCGAGCGTCTCTTTCGTGACTGTCAGATGGAGTATCAGAAACAGGGAAAGAAGACTGACAACGATCGCAACCAGGAGAGAGTTGCTCAGATGGTGTTTTCCTCCATCTCTCAAACCCATCGATCAGGAGAACTCAAGTATACCATAAAAAATAATCGAAAGGATGCAGAAAAGTACCGCGATAAAGACCCATCCGGGCACCTCCTCCCGGTCTGCGTAGTAGATGCCAGCAAGGATTGAGACCACAAAAGTCAGGAGGAACAGGGCAAACATCCCGATCGAGAGCACCGCAGACATGGAAAAACCTCACTGAGCAACTCTCACCTCCCTGCTAATAAAGCTTGTGGTCAGCCGGGTCTTTCTATACCTCCATCTTTCACATGGACTCCATCAATCTGAATACGTTACACTCAGATTCCTGATACAAGATCGAGAAGAGCTGCCTTTGGGGAATCTGCCTTGACAACCCCGGATGCAAGAAGTACACCCTTTGCACCAAGCTCAATGGCCGCCCTTACATCTTCTCCTGTTGATATCCCGGCACCACATAGCACCACAACATTCCTGTTAATCGCGCTTACCTGCTCCACACTGCCTCTCACAATATCGGGATCTGCCCTTGAGACCGGAATACCTGTGCCGATCAGTTCGGGTGGTTCGATCGCGATCATATCCGGATTGAGAGATGCTGCAGCTGCACTGACCTGAATATTGTTCGTGCAAACAACACTTGTGAGCCCGAGTGCACGACACCGGGTAACCAGTGTATCTATATCTGCCATCGTTAGACGGTGCTCAGAGTGGTTAATCAGGCTACCAGCAGCGCCCGCCGCCTTCGCACTCTCAGGAAGCGCCCATCCTGTTGCACTCCCCACATCTTTTGCATCGACATGCTGAGCAAAGCACGGAATGCTGACCTGATGGGCGATCCACGCAAGATCAAACTGTTGTGGACATATTACTGTGCTTACACCGGTCTCTTTGGTTACCTCTTCGCATGCCTTCGCCAGAGCAAGCCCTTTCTCCCCCATCGACTCCTGATATGCCTTTGTATTCAGTATGATTACAGGTGTGGCCACTCCACTCATACCAAGCCATCGATCTTCCCATAATTATAGGTAACGATGGCTTTTAAAACTGAGAACTTCGGATCTCTGATAAAAATAATGTTTATATAGGGGAAGTGTGCATAGACTGGATGGTAACATTAAAGCTAAAAACGAGGTGTAGAGCGATGGCTGAAAAAGAGGACTTCTTGATAGTAGACGATATTGGCATCGTTTTCAAGGATGTCCCTGTCCTGGAGAATATAAGCTTCACAGTTAAAGAGGGAGAAGGGTTCGGTATATTGGGCAAGAGTGGATGTGGAAAGACCGTCCTCATGAATATCATTCGTGGTATCCCGGAGTACGAGCCCACACATGGAACGATTACCTATCGAGTTGCTGCCTGCCAGAATCCTGATTGCCGTTGGGTAGAGCCCCCAAGCAAGGTGGGAGAGAAGTGTGCGCGTTGTGGCAGTGAGATGAAACTCGAGGAGGTTGACTACTGGAAGACGCTTAAGGCAGAAAGCTTTGATGAGAGACGGATTGCACAGAATATTTATGACCGGATCTCACTCATGATCCAGCGAACATTCGCGCTCTTTGGAGAATCCCCGGTCATCCAGAACATCCAGGAGGCACTGAGGGATGCGGGCATTCCAAAGCATGAATGGATGCGAAGAGCAATGGAGCTCTTACGCAGGGTCCATCTCACCCACCGGGCAACCCATATCGCGAGAGATATAAGTGGTGGTGAGAAGCAACGATGTGTATTTGCGATGTGTCTCGCGAAGCAACCGATGCTCTTCCTCGCGGATGAGCCATCCGGAACGCTTGATCCGATCACAGCTCAGGCTGTACATGACTGTATCAACCAGGAAAGGGCCCGGGGTCTCACGTTCCTCGTCACATCACACTGGCCAGACGCCGTGGTTGAGACCACAGACAGAGCGATCCTCCTTGAGAACGGAAGGATGACAAAGATTGGACCATCCCCGGAGGTCAGAGATGCTTTCATGGAAGGCTTTGAGATGCCACCGATTGAGAGGAGGAAGCTCGACAAGCCGATTATCAAGATGATAAACATGCGGAAGTACTTCTACACCTTCGACCGTGGTCTCATAAAGGCGGTCGATGATGTGACGCTTGAGATCTATGAGGGTGAGATCTTCGGGCTTGTCGGCGTGAGTGGGAGTGGGAAGACCACCGCATTCAAGGCGATTGCAGGGCTCATTGAACCATCAAGAGGAGTTCTGCAGGTACGTATCGGTGATGAATGGGTTGATATGACCGCTCTCGGGCCTGAAGGAAAAGGGAAGGCGACGCCTTACATCAACATCCTCCATCAGGTCTATACAGTTTATCCCAACCTGAACGTCTATGATAACATGGCAAGTGCCCTCACCATTGAGCTTCCTGCTGATATCGTCGCGATGAAGGTCTATGACTGCCTCAAGGCCGTCGGGTTCACGGAGGAGGAGATCGACCGGATCCTCTACATGTACCCGGACGCGCTGAGTGAGGGGGAGCGGCACAGACTTGCATTCGCGAGAGTCCTCATGACAGACCCGAAGATCGTGCTTCTCGATGAGCCCACCGGTACTGCGGATCCACTCACGAGGCTTGAGATGGTAAAGTCGATTAAGAAGGCGCGGGATACACTCGGACAGACGTACATCGTTGTTTCACACGATATCGACTTTATCGAGATGGTATGTGATAGGGCAGCCCTCATGAGGGTCGGGAAGCTCGTTGAGGTCGGAGATCCAACCGAGGTTGTGAAGATCATGAAAGAGGTTGAGACCCCGCTGGGGGTTTGACCCTTTTTACCTTCCTCTTTTTATCTGGGCCCGTAGCTTAGCCTGGTTGGAGCGCACGGCTGATAACCGTGAGGTCCGGAGTTCAAATCTCCGCGGGCCCATGGACGATGTGGAAGGAATGGAAGCACGTAACGAAGCTCGACCCGGATCGAGGTATCTCTGATGCTGAGATCCGGGCGGTGGTGGATAGTGGTACAGATGCGGTGATGATCTCAGGCACGCAGAATATCACTGGCGAGAATGTTAGAAACCTCCTTCAGAGGCTCGAGGGCTACAGTATACCAAAGATCCTTGAACCATCCGCGCCTGAAGTGGTCACATTTGAAGGCTTCGATTACATCTTTGTACCTTCGGTCATCAATTCCTCGAGCCCCGGATGGATCATCGGCAAGCATATAGAGTGGGTGAAGATGGGGAGAATTGAGTGGGACCTCGTTGTTCCTGAGGCGTATATCGTTCTGAATCCAGATTCCGCGGTTGCTAAGGTAACTGGAGCAAAAACAGACCTATCTAAGAGGGATGTTGCGGCATCAAGCCTCTGTGCCGAGCGTTACTTTCACTTTCCCATTATTTATATCGAGTACAGCGGGAGGTATGGCGATCCGGAGATCGTAAGAGCTGCAAAGGATGTGCTATCCGATGCCAGCTTATTCTATGGAGGAGGGATAACTGCGCGTGAGCAGGCACTTGAGATGAGCGAGATTGCAGATGTGATTGTTGTCGGAAATGTGCTCTACGAGCTTGGGGTTGACGCCTTCCTTGAGACGATCCCTTAAGTATGATAAATCTCGGCGGTATAATTGATGCATCAACGCTTGACTACCCTGGCAAGGTAGCGATGGTAATATTCTTCAGAGGATGTCCTCTGAGGTGTATCTACTGTCACAATCACCGTCTTTTAAATGGGGAAGATTTGGTAGAGGAGCATACGCTTGAGCAAAAGATTCAGGATGCATCCCCTTTCATTTCAGCCATTGTGTTCTCAGGTGGGGAGCCGTTCCTGCAGTCTGAGCCACTTCTGAGGCTGGCATCATTTGCAAAGAATTCAGGGCTTCTTCTTGGGATTGAGACATCTGGATACTACCCTGATAGGATCAATGAGTTTGGGAAGAAAGGCTTGATCGATACGCTCTTTCTCGATATTAAAGCACCGCTCAGTAACACCAGGCTCTATGAGTTAATTACAGGGAGAAAGGATGTGGTGAGGCGTGTTAAAGCAAGTCTTGATCATGCACTTCATGCTGATTTTGATCTTGAGATAAGGACAACGGTCTTCAGGGGACTTGTCGGAAGCGAGGAGGTTGAAGCCATTGCGAGTTTTCTTTCCGGGTTCAGGGGAACATACGTGATACAGGAGGGTGTGCCGGATCTTGCGCCTGAGTATGGTAAGGGTAAGCTTTCTGGCTTCTCGTATGATGAGATCAGGGAGATGGGGGTTATTGCTTCACGGTATGTGGATCGTGTTATGATAAGGACGAAAGAGAAGGGGCTTGAGGTGGTTTGAGCTGAACCTTATCTGCAATCTCAGCAGCTGGGGATGTCAAAGATGGTGAAGGGGAGGGCATGCTCTGGGGAGGTTGTGTATCTTGCAAGGAGATATACCTGAGGTGGCTGAGATTGGAGGGATCAGGGCAGACATTTACGGAGAGATAGATCAAGGTATGCCTGCGGTTATCCTCTGTCCACCCCATCCTCTCTATGGTGGATCAAGACGGGATATCCGCCTTGTCAGGATTGCAGAAACCCTTTCATCAGCAGGTATTACAGCGATACCTCTTGATTACAGCAGATATGACCGGGGATGTGGGGAGATCGAGGATGTTATCACCGTGATTGACTCTCTGAGCGAAAAGGTGAGGTGGGTTGGACTTCTTGGGTACTCATTTGGGGCGGTTGTGGGGTCAAATGCAGCTGCAAGAACCAACATCTCGCTCAGAGGTTTTGTTGCACTCTCGATACTCGAACGAATTGATGATATAAAGGCGGATCTCAGTTTTGATACTCCAAAGCTCTTTATACATGGGAAATACGATAGCATTGCACCCCTCTCAGCGTTCAGAAAGCTCTGTGAGGATGCAAAGGGTGAAAAATACTGGTTGATACTCGAGACTGATCACTTCTATGCTGGAATGCTCAGCAGGGTTGCACAGGCGGCCCTCGAATTTTTCAAGAAGCGTTGATGCGGCAACCGGGATTCGAACCCGGGTTAGAGGCTTGGGGGGCCCCTGTCCTACCACTAGACTATTGCCGCGATCGAACTCAGGCGGTTCCTGTCTTGAAGTATATGTGGAGGGCAACCACGATGACTGCCAGGAATATCGAGAATATCATGAGGGTCTTTGGCGATATGGTTATCGATGTCTCCTCTGTATCGAAGTATCGCATGAGCCCTGCAGAGGACATCAGCCCGCCAGAGGATCTCTTCTTCTTTGCCATTATACCTCTACTTCCCCTCACCTCTTTATTAATCTTGCTATCACCCCTGCAGCATCCTCAAGACGTGTGTAGGTTGGCACACCGTGCTCATTGAGCAACCTCTCAAGATCTCTATCTTTCGTTTTCACAGAAAGAACAACGATTTCCCTGCCCCATCTCTCTTTCAGTTCAATGAGAGTTTTTACAAGCTCGGAACTCAGGGCCGGCCCAACAGTTACAACCACAAACAGCACCCTATCTCTCACCTTACTGTATCGCTCAATCGCATCCCTGTAAACAGAAGGATAAAGGGGCAGCGGTATCACACCAAGATCAACCACTGCATCATCCCTGAGCTCAACTCCCTCATCTGCAAGAAGATCTGCAAGCTCGATACCCATCCCACCAGAGTTTGTCAGGATGTAGATGCGATCAGGTTTTTTGAGAGTGTGGGCCCTTGCAAGTGCAAGAAGATCGAAAGAAGATCTCGCGATGATAATGCCCTGTGATCTGAATACACCCTCATAAACCCTGAAATCCCCGGCAACAGCACCTGTATGTGATACTGCAGCAGCACTACCCGCACGGCTTCTTCCGATCTTGACCGCGGCAAGAAACCGCCCCTCTTTAAAGCGCCCTATGGATTCAATGAACTCCCTGCCGCGTCTTATCTCCTCAAGATACAGGAGTATCGCCCTGTTTGCAGGGTCTGTTCCTGCATAACAGAGTACATCAAGAAGATCTACATCGAGTTCATCCCCGGTGTGAATCAGGAGATCTACTGGAGATCCTGTATCAAGCCCCTCTTTTACAAGGGCGACACCAACCCCTCCACTCTGAGAGAGAAGGACAACTCCGCTACCGGTTTTGGGGGTAACTCCATGAATTGTCGTTGAGATGGTAAGGTTGAGCTTTGAACGAGCGTTGTAGATCCCGATTGAGTTTGGGCCGATTATGCGCATCCCATCGTGAGGGGGTAGCTTTCTCACACCCACTGATGTGATGACCGCCCCGGGCACACCGAGTTCCACCGCCTCCTCAATAACTTCCGGTACCAAATCTGCCGGGAGAACAACTGCAGCAAGATCCACAACCTCCGGGAGGCTTGAAAGGGATGGATAAACCCTGAGTGCTCCGATCCTATCGATATTTGGATTTACCGGATAGATCCTGCCGGTGTATCCACCCTTGATGAGGTTATCAAGGATTATAAAGCCCCGCTTATCACCCCTGGCACTTGCTCCCAGGATTGCAACAGACGCTGGATTCAGGATCTTTGCAAGAAGATCAGAGCTCATCCCTTTCAAGTTCATTTCTGAGCTCTGCGAGGGTTGCAACACGCTCAGCAAATGCATTATGCCGGTGAATACTCTCCTCGTTCGTCTGTTTTATCGTGATGACCGAATCATCCGGGAGGTTTCTTAACCGCTCAACGATGAGCTTTGCCATTGTCCTCACACAATCCTCGACAAACTTCGGTCTGCGATGTGCGGTCTCAACGATTGAAGCTTCATCCACCCGCTTGAGAAGCTCGTATATCCTGGAGCTCATCGATTCCTCGATTATCTCTATGATCTCATCGAGCGATACTTTTACACTATCTGAGACCTCGATAGAGATCATCCCCCTTCCTCGCTGGTTGTGTGTTGCCATCGGGACCCTCTCAAGGAACTGCCTGATCTTATCTTCGCTGACACCAAGCCTTTGGAGCTCCTCAAAGGCCCGCTCGCGCATGATCTCCTGAGCACAGGGGCAGGTGGTAATTCCCACCACTTCAGCCCCAATTCTCCTTCTAAGGCTTATCCCATTGGACCGGATCGCAGTCGCATCAGCAAATATATCGATCATCTCCTGACACTGGGCATGCGTGATCGGAGTCCTCCGCTTGATGATGTACTCTGATTTCATCTGAACCTCGGCCCTTGAGGCATATTCGTGGCGTTCAAGCAGTTTCTTTGCAACGGCCCCACATAGCTCCTCTATCTCATAAACCGGTGCATTTATCGCCTCTTCAAGCACTTCATCAATCGCTTCAAAGTTCCTCGAGAGGTTTGCACCCTTGATATCCTTTGGAAGATCCACAAAAATATTAAACGTCGAGATGAGTATGATTGGACGTTTTTTGTGCCGCGCAAGCTCAACAAGCTTCCTAACGTTCGTGACACCAACCCGGGTGAGGTTCATCCGGATATCCGGGTGGTTGGACTGGACATCTGGTAACACCATCATGATGACCTCAACAGGCCATGCTTAAAAGTGTATCGTTTCGTGGATATGTGAAGTCTGCCGAAGGCAAATTTGGGCGTAGCCGAAAGCGGAGTCACATATCCTCCTGTTGTCCGAGTACGAAAGTACCGAAGCGAAGCGGAGAGCTGCGAGCGACGGGAATATTTTTATGGAAGAGAACTTTGAAAAACCCACCCACTCCCAGACCCCATCAAATTAACAGGCAAATCAAAAATCCTCCTGGATGAGGCGCATCCGCCTCATAAGGGGGATTGCATCCCCTCTACCCCTGCGTCCGATCTTCGATCGGACTCGTCCTGCCGAAGGCAGGACATTTTGCCGTGTGGGCTTTTGGAAAAGCCTACATTGCATCCCCTCTACCCCTGCGTCCGATCTTCGATCGGACTCGTCCTGCCGAAGGCAGGACATTTTGCCGTGTGGGCTTTTGGAAAAGCCTACATTGCATCCCCTCTACCCCTGCGTCCGATCTTCGATCGGACTCGTCCTGCCGAAGGCAGGACATTTTGCCGTGTGGGCTTTTGGAAAAGCCTACATTGCATCCCCTCTACCCCTGCGTCCGATCTTC
>LYOR01000004.1 GCA_001766825.1 Candidatus Syntropharchaeum butanivorans
AAGGATTCCTGGACGACGAAGGAAGTTCAGGAACTCATTGAAGCAGAATTTGGAGTTAGTTATTCTTCGTGGCAGGTCAAAAGAATCCTGAAATCGTTTGGAATGAGGTACGCCCTGTCAGAAGGATTACAGGAAGCCGGATAATGCAGAAGACACTTTAAAAAAACTTAGATGAGGCTGGAATTAGCGATGATGTAATAGGATTCGTCGATGAGATGGCAGTCGAAGCGAATGCAAACACAGCAAGATTATGGAGCTTCGATAAGCCTCTCAAGAGGGTTGCCACCTACGTTAAAGCCAAAGCCACAGGGTTCTATTGTATAAATGGGGATAGCTTAATAGAATTTCCTGAGAAAAATAAAGCCGAAGACTTTACAGCGTTTCTAAGAAGGATAAGGGAGGCAAATCCTGAGAAAAGAATTGTAGTCGTTCTGGATAATTTCAGAACACATCATGCCAAGAAGGTGAAGAAAGAGGCTGAGAAGCTGAACATTTCGCTGGTTTATCTACCTCCTTACTCTCCTGATCTGAATCCGATTGAGAACGTCTGGAAGAGTGTTAAAAGAGCAGTTTCAGAGAGATCTCCACTGAATGTGAAAGAGCTGAAGGAAGCGATTGCTGAAGCTTTCAAAAAACTTACAGAATCAATATCTTTTGCAAAAAGCTGGATTGAGAAGTTCCTGGGTGATAAGTTTATGATGTTATGCACTTAACTATAATCGGGGTCTGTAAAGCATCCCTGTAAATAAAAAATGAATAAAATGTTTTCTCAATGGTACTGTACGATAACGGTTTTTCTTTTCCTTTACCTCCAAAATCAATAAAATCTTTGAGCTTATTATCCGGGTTATGAGTAATCCAATCTCTAATAGAGTCGAGGATATATCTTTTCATCTCTCTTGATTCACCTTTGAAGTATTTTACCAGATCTACCTCTGAAAAATTATAATCGTCTTCGGATATCCCTCGCTCTTTTTTGTATCTTTCTACTCTTTCAATATAAAGTGCACTACCGAGATGCCTTTGTACGGATTTGTCAAAAGCAACTTGTCGGAGAACGGTCCCTGCATTAGTATTTGTGGTCAAAAGTACATCTAAGTCCGGATCAACAAAAACCCTAACAGGAAGTTCTTTTATACCCAATAAAACTTGGGCTGCAGCTTTATGCTGCCCATCGAAAACTTTTATTTCAGAAGCTCCATTTTTGTAATAATATATCCCAATGTGATATGTAGCTGTGGTCTTTTAAGGAAGAACTCCTTAATCAATTTGGTTATGTTCTTGCCTATTGAACGTGGATTTATTCTCTCATCATGATGTAAATATTCAATGGGGAATAAACCAAAGAAGTATCTAAAACCACTCAATTCGTCTACAAAGATTGGATATTCGTTAATTGAATTACTTCCTAACTCTGGAAATGAAAATTTAATCTTCTTTTCTTCAATTTTAAACTTAAGCTTATATCTCGATCCACCATATTCGGAAAGTATATCACTGAGATTTGGGGAGACACCTTTTTCTCTAAGTGTTTTCTCGGAGATCTTAGAAAAATTATGAAGTATTCTGGCTATCCGAAGATCAGAATCCTGTTTTGAGCGATTACAGGAGGAGTGAGTAATAGCAAAATTCGAAGGATCATCTTTACCTCCTAATTTTAATGGTACTACGTGATCTATATCTACCTGGTGGAGTGTAAGATCGACCTTCTCTCTGCAAATAAAACACTTGTAGTTTTGAGCTTCCAATAGCTTCTTAATTAGTTCTTCCCTCTCATTTGGCTTTATTCTTGTTAAATACAGAGATCCCATATTATTACCTCCATTATTTTACCCCCTCGTGTATATTAAAGTATGTCGCCTAATATGGGCGATAGGGTTGCAATCACCTTTACTGAAGTTAACACCCCCATAACCCAACTTACAGTCACAAACCTGAACGGGTATTTTGCGTATTTACACCCATTCTTTTCCCGGATAATGAATTTTCATCACTACACTAATCGTTCATTCAAAAAATTCGTCTATTTACATGTCCTTCTGGCAGGGATGCTGATTTCGCCTGGCTTTAACTCAAAGGAGGAATTTTCAAATCTGCCTGTCCACCTCAATACGTCCATTTTGTGGATGGAGGATACCTTTCTCTGTGATTATTGCATCAACAAGCTCGAGTGGTGTTGCATCAAATGCAAAGTTCAAAACATCAACTCCATCAGGTGCGTTCTTGATTCCCTTGAAGTATCGAAGCTCATCCCCATCTCGCTCTTCAACCTTTATATCTGCTTCTGTGTGATCAAGATCGAATGTGGACATTGGTGCTGCAACATAAAAAGGTATTCCGTGTCGCTTTGCGCTGATAGCATGTGAGTATGTCCCGATCTTGTTAAATACCGCATCACGTACGATCCTGTCAGCACCAACGATCACCTTATCGATCATCCCCTTCCGCATGAGATACGCCGCGGATGAGTCTGTGATGAGTGTAACCGGTATACCATCCCTCATAAGCTCCCACGCTGTGATTCTGCTCCCCTGATTTAGAGGTCTCGTTTCTGTCGCAATCACAAATACGCGCTTACCCTCCTCGTGACATGACCTTATAACGCCAAGTGCCGTACCCCAGTCAACACAGGCAAGCCGCCCTGCGTTACAGTGTGTTAGAACCCTGTCCCCATCCTCAAAGAGCTTTGCACCCATTTTTCCAATCGCTCGATTGATCTCTACATCCTCCTCTGCCATTCTTTTTGCAAGATCGAGTGATTTCTCCATTGCGTTATCAACTGACTCACAATCTTCAACCGCTGCAAGCACACGCTCAATCGCCCATGAGAGGTTTACAGCGGTGGGTCTTGCTCGCTTGAGCTCATCACACTTCCTTCGAGCTTCTTCAATCGTTGACGACTCTTTGAAGCTCAAAACAACACCAAAAGCCCCAGCAACACCTATTGCAGGTGCACCTCGAACAGCAAGTGTTTGTATCGCATCGATAAGCTCAGAAACAGTTCTACATTCAAGAATGGGTGGATCACTGGGGAGAACACGCTGATCAATAAGCTTAACAACCTTCTTCTCATCATCCCACTCAACAGTCCTCATGATACCCCACCCCATGCTGCTTTGAGCTCCTCCCCAATTGCACCTGCCTCAGAGATCGCATCTCTCTCTGGGACCGATCGCCTGATCCTGGAGATCACCCCCCCATCTTCTGAGAGGATCTCAGAGATGATCTCAACTCCTGAATCCACCATACGGGCAAAAACACCAACCGGCACCCTGCACCCTGCACCAAGTATCTCGATTATCCTCCGCTCAACCATCGCCACAAGCCTTGTTGGAGGATCATCTATCCTGGATGCAAGCTCAAATGCATCTGTTCTCTCCCGTGCAACCACAGCGATTATCCCCTGGTTTGCAGAGGGGACAAACCTATCCGGGTCAAGCCGCTCAAACCCTATCTCAAACCTCCCATCAAACCACCCCATCCGCTGAAGACCTGCCTCTGCAAGAAGTATCCCGTCATAGTCCCCCCTTAAAAGCTTTTTAAGCCGTGTATCGATATTTCCCCTTATGTCCTCGATCACAAGATCGTTTCGCTCCCGTAATACTTGCGAACGTCTTCTCATGCTCGATGTGCCGATAACAGATCCTTCCGGAAGCTCAGATAGCCTTGAGCCATCCCTTGTTATGAGAAGATCACATGGAGAGTCACGGGGTAGGATTGCCACTATCCCAAGCCCACGTGGGCGCTCTGTCGGTATGTCTTTCATCGAATGAACAGCAAGATCGATCTCTCCCCTCAACATCACTTCATCAAGCTCCCTGACAAATGCACCAAACCCTTTGAGCTCAAAGAGAGGTTTATCCTGTATTTTATCACCGGAAGTCCTCACAATTTTTCTCGAAAAAGCAACCCCCATCTTTGATAAGAGGCTCTCAACAACCTCGGTCTGTGCAAGCGCAAGCGCACTCCCCCTTGTCCCGATTACGACGGTCTTATCCTGCAAGCTCCTCACCAAAGGCTGTTATCGTCTCATCGATCTCATCCGTACTATGTGCAAATGATATGAAATTCGTCTCAAACTGTGATGGTGGAAGGAAGATACCACGCCTCAACATTCGCTTGAAGAACTCAAGAAAGCCCTCCTTATCACATCTTAAAGCTTCACTGTAGTTTGATGGGAGGTCGCCAAAGAATACGACGAACATAGAGCCTATACCGCTCACAGCATAGCCAAGGTTCTTATCCTGGATGATATCAGATAGCGCGGATCTTAACCGCTCGCCATGATCGTTAATCACACGATGTACACCCTCAGACTCAAGCGTCTCGATCACAGCAAGACCTGCTGCAAGTGATAGCGGGTTCCCGTTGAACGTTCCAGCCTGATACACTTCACCCTGCGGAGCTACAAGCTCCATTATCTCACGTCTTCCACCAAATATCCCGATCGGAAGTCCCCCTCCAACGACCTTTCCGAGCGTGGTCATATCAGGCTCAACCCCAAAGTGTGCCTGTGCGCCGCCCATCTCCAGCCTGAAACCGGTTATAACCTCATCGAAAATGAGAACTATATCGTTCTCCCTTGTTATCGCCCTTACCTCCTCGAGATATCCCTTTTCTGGGAGTATCACACCGATGTTCCCGAGCACAGGCTCCAAGATCATCGCCGCAATCTCCTCCTTCTTCGATTCTATGATGCTTACAAGCGCTTCTGTATCGTTGTACGGAACCTGAAGCGTGTTCTTTGTAAAATCATGGGGGACGCCGAGCGAATCAGGGACACCAAGGGTCGTTGCACCAGATCCGGCCTTGACCAGGCATGCATCATGTGCACCGTGAAATCCCCCCTCGATCTTTATGAACTTATCACGCCCTGTAAATCCTCTTGCAGCACGAAGCGCGGCCATCGTGGCCTCTGTCCCGGTGTTAACAAACCGCATCATCTCCACAGAGGGGTAGTACCTCTGTATCTTACGGGCAAGCTGGATCTCAAGCTCACATGGTGTCCCGTAGAGCCAACCCCTCTCAAGCTGTCTCACCAGAGCCTCTCTGATTGCAGGATGGGCATGCCCGAGTATGAGGGGGCCGTACCCCATGCAGTAATCGATATACTCGTTGCCATCGATATCAACAATCCTGGAACCTGATGCAGCCCTCGTATAAAATGGATATGGCTTTATCGCACGAACAGGGCTTGAAACCCCACCTGGAAGAAGCTTCTTCGCCTCCTCAAAAAGTTCCATCGATCTCTTCATCTCTTTTACTTGATCCATACAACCTCAACCTCGTCAGGTCGATAATCAGGTATCACCCTCGAATCCTTGATCGAAAGTGTTTTACCTGCCTTGAGCAGGAGAAGACCTGTGTATGCTATCATAATACCGTTATCCTTCAAAACCTTTATCGGTGGAACTGCAAACCTTGCACCTCTTGCCTCACACATCTCTTTTACCATCTCTGCAAGTCGTCTATTCGCCCCGACACCACCCACAAGCAGAACTTCATCTTTCTCACAGTGGGCGAGCGCTCGCTCGGTAACCTCAGTTAACATCGCAAACGCAGTCTCCTGGAGGCTGTAACAGACGTCCTCAACTGGATTCTTCCGTGACGCCTCGATTGCAGCAGTTGTAAGACCTGAGAATGAGAAGTCCATCCCCTTGACCACATAGGGAAGTGGGATGTATCTTTCAGACTTTAGCGCAAGCTCTTCAATCTTTGGTCCTCCGGGATGGCTCAGGCCAAGGGCGCGGGCAAACTTATCGAGTGCATTTCCGATCCCGATATCAAGCGTCTCACCGAATATCCTGTACCTCCCGGTCCTGTATGCAAGAACCTGTGAGTTTGCACCGCTGACATAGAGTGTCACCGGATCTTCAAGCTCGCATAGCCATTTCCCAACCTCGATGTGCGCGATACAGTGATTTACACCGATAAGTGGAGCTTTAAGCTTGAGTGAAAGCGCACGGGCTGCTGTTGCAACCGTTCTCAGACATGGTCCCATCCCGGGTCCCTGTGAGAAGGCAATTCCGTCAAGATCCGATGGTCTGATAGATTTACGGGATGCCTCCTCAAAAACCCGCCTGATCACATCCCTCATATGTGCTGCATGGTGCTGGGCAGCCTCCCTTGGATGTATTCCCCCCTCCTTAGGGAGATAAGTCGACTCTGAGACCGCGATGATCTCACTCTCTGATACGATCCCGGCTGAGAGGTTCCATGCCGTTCCCTCAAGACCGAGTACGAGCATCAGGGGTTCTTTCTCTCTGAGACTTAAATATTTTGGGATATAACCGACTATCCGGTTGCAAATGCAGGGCACAAAGCGGAGTGAAAGCTAAAGATGCCCGATCCTTCTTATAATTTCCCTCCCAAACTCGCTCGTCTTAAGAAGTGTCGCTCCTTTCATCTGCCGCTCAAGATCATATGTGACTTTTTTTGCGAGTATTGTATCCTCAAGTGCCTTCCGGATCATATCAGCCGCCTCTCCCCACCCGATGTAATCAAGCAACATGCACCCTGAGAGGATCAGTGATGAGGGGTTCACCTTATCAAGACCTGCATACTTCGGTGCCGTCCCATGTGTTGCCTCAAAGACCGCGAGAAAGTCTCCGATGTTGGCCCCTGGAGCCATTCCCAGGCCCCCAACCTGTGCAGCCAAGGCATCTGAGAGGTAGTCACCGTTGAGATTTGGTGTTGCAATGATATCGTACTCATCAGGCCTTAAAAGCACCTGCTGGAACATCTGATCTGCAATCCTATCCTTCATCAAGATCTTTCCCTCCGGGAGGTTACCGTTGTACTTCTCATAAAGCTCATCCTCTGTTATCACAGTATCCGGGAACTCCTCTCTCGCAAGCTCATACCCCCACTCTCTGAACGCACCCTCTGTGTACTTCATTATGTTGCCCTTGTGCATGAGTGTGACACTCTTTCTTCCGTTCTCAATTGCGTACTCGATCGCGGCTCTAACAAGCTGCTGAGTGCATTTTTTACTGATCGGCTTCAGACCGATGCCGGCACCTTCGTCCACTTCAATACCAAACTCAGACCTGAGAAACTCTCTGACCCTCTCAGCCTCAGGGCTTTCTGCTCTCCATTCAATACCTGCATAGACGTCCTCCATATTCTCTCTGAATATGACCATATCGATCTTTTCAGGGTCTTTGACCGGTGCCGGAACACCTCTTATGTACTTAACCGGTCTGATACAGGCATAGAGGTTGAGTTCCTGTCGAAGGGTGACATTGAGGCTCCTGAACCCCTCCCCCACCGGGGTTGTAAGTGGGCCTTTGAGCGCAACAATAAACTCCTTTATCGCATTGAGTGTATCAGCAGGGAGATTTTCACCATAAACACCTTCAGCTTTCTCACCTGCAAATATCTCAACCCACACAATCCTCCGCTTACCCCTGTAAGCCCTCTTAACCGCTGCATCGATCACAGGCCTTGCCACGTTCATCACATCAGGGCCTATCCCATCCCCCTCAATAAACGGTATGATCACATCATCAGGCACTACGAGTTTGCCATCCTCGATACGGATCTTGTCCCCCTTGGAGGGGATCTCTATCGCTTCAAACTTTACCATACCAGTCCCTCGCTGATGCTTTTCATGGCTGGACCGACATGATCTTCCTTGCCTGCTCAGGGTATCTTGCAATGAACCTCATCTCATCCTCGGTCACCGGCTTCTGTGTGTGGACGTTTGCATACCTCACAAGCTCCAGTATCTCCCTGGCCTCCCTGTCATCCTGGAACTCAAGCTCATACTTCCCTGCCACATTCTTGAACCCCTTTATCCCTGAATACTCCCCGGTTGTGATCAGTCTCCCGGTCTCTATCTGTTCGATGTGCCCCCTTCCAACCTCTGTGTAGTGATAAAGCTCATAGTTATTGCTATCCTTAAGCGCGCCATCTGCGTGTATTCCGGACTCGTGTGCAAAGGCATTATCGCCCACGGCTGGCTGGTTGACAGGTATCGGCACCCTGAACGAGAGTGAGGCGTACTTGCATATCTTCCATGCATATCTCAGGTCGATGTGTTCATCGAGATGATACTTATCCTTGAAACCACTCGATTTTCTTATCGCAAGGATCGTTGAGACAAGATCTGCGTTACCAGCCCGTTCTCCCATTCCGTTCACAGTTGTCGTTATGTATGCATCAACGCCCCCATCTATCGCTCCTTTAGCCCCTGCAACAGAGCAGGCAACAGCCATTCCCAGATCATTATGACAATGGAGCTCGATTGGGATCCTCACCTCTTCCGCAAGCCTTTTCACCCTCTCATAGATCGTGAAGGGATCATCGTACCCGAGGGTGTCACAGTATCGTATCCTATCAGCACCTGCCTCTTTTGCAGCCTCTGAGAACTCGATCAATCTTTCAAGCTCCGTCCTTGATGAGTCCTCTGCATTAACCCCGATACTTTCTGCCCCGTACTCTCTTGCAGCTTCAACCGCCTCACACATCATTGTGATGATATCCTCCCAGGTGTACTTCCCTCTGAACTTCCCCTTTATCATCTGATCTGAGGTTGAGATGCTGAGATTAACATGCTTTAACTTTGGTACCAGGCGAAAACCCTCCTCTACATCGGCTTTTATCGCCCTCATCCACCCTCCGAGGCGTATACGTTTCAGTGCTCCAATCTCCACGAGCTCCAGGTTGGCATTTAGGTAGTTTGTCTCATGTTTAGTGGTGGGGAAGCCGAACTCACTCTGAAATATCCCCATTTCATCCAGGTAAAGGTTTATTATCGTCTTCTCAAGCTTAGCCAGCCCTAACCTTGAGGTCTGAACACCATCCCTGTTAGTTACGTCAATTATGTATATTGTCCTCCTTGTCATCTTTGATCCACCTCATCTTTCCATTATCATACCATGGATTTCCGTGATAGAATCACGCGGCCTGTAAAATGGTCATCTCATCTACTCAACTAATGATAACCCCCTTCATAAACCTACCCATTTATCAAAAAGCAGGGATTACGCAATCCTAAATGAACCTGAAGTAGAAGTCTCTCACAAACTCAAAGTTTTTCCTGACCGCCTCCCTCCCCCTCACTATCCCCATGTGTCCCGGGAGGAGATACTCGATATCAAGGGTTGAGAGGTTGATTATCGATTTTTTAAGCTCCATTCCATTCCCATGTGGTAGGTCGGTTCTCCCAACACTTCTATCAAAGATCACATCACCTGAGATGAGTACCTTATCAACAGGGTCGTAGAAGCAGACGCTCTCCGGTGAATGGCCGGGTGTGGGTATCATTTTAATCTCTTTCGAGCCTGTATACAATGTATCCCTCAGCAGGAGATCCTCTGTAAAATCAGGTGAGTTTAAACCAAAGAATCTCGATACCTCATCGAAAATATTGCGATTTTTCGCCTGAACTTCGTGAATTGCAATTTTTGCACCGCTCACATCTCTTAAGTTCTGGTTTGCACCACAATGATCGATGTGAAGGTGTGTGATCGTGATGAGATCGATGTCCTTCGGCTCAAAACCGTCCCTTCTAAGCTCCTTCAAGAGCCTGCCCATATAAACGCTGTTCCCCGGGTCAACCAGTAGCGTGATCTCATCATCAACAACAAGATATGTATTACAGTCAAGCATCCCCTGCTCCGGGTACCAGTATATTCTATCAGTAATCCTCATCCTCCTATCTTAAGTATCTCCGGAATAAAAAGATATCGAGGGTGAGAGAGGTGAATAAACTCACGATTATGCTCCCGTCCTCTCTAACGGTTGAGAGCAGTGACCCAAGGATAAAGACGTATAAAGTCGGGCAGATAGCACGAGCCGCATCGATATTCCGTGTAAATGAGATCATAATATACCGTGACCACGTGTATGATGATGCAGGGTTTATACGAGATATTCTCGAGTATGCAAACTGCCCACCCCACCTCAAACGGCATCTTTTTCCGATTTCAGAGAACCTTAGATTTGCAGGTGTAATTCCACCGCTCCAAACTCCCTCCCACCCCCAGAGCAAGGTTGTTAAGGTTGGAGAATACAGGATGGGATTTGCAAAAGGGGAAAAGGTTGACATCGGTATCGATAAACCAGCTCGTATCAGCAGAGACTCCAGGGTCGAGAAAGGTTTCGTTACGGTCAGGGTTACATCCTGTAAACCGCCTGAGGTTGAGATCATCGACCCACAGGATGTCCCCTTCTTCTGGGGGTATCAGGTGAAATCCAGAAAGAGCCTGTTTAAGGCGCTTCGGGATAAGAGGATTGAGAAGGTCATATTCACATCAAGAAAGGGAAAGGTTGTTGATGTACCCCTTCTCAATGAGCTTAAATCGTATATACATGGACAGGGGGTTGCGTTTGTCTTCGGGTCGCCGAAGAAGGGTGTGGATGAGATATTGAAGGATGAAGGACACTCGATTGAGGAGTTTGACCACCCTGTGATAAATGTCATTAAAGACCAGGGGACAGCCACGGTCAGGGTAGAGGAGGCACTTATCGCGACACTCACGATCTACAATAACTTTTTGAGATGAGGATCACTCAATCTGAGAGGCTGCAGCCTTCGCGCGATCGAGGAGTATATCAACGATTCTCGGATCTGCGCCGAGTGGATCGGCATATCCAATCTTCATACCGGTCCTGTTTCGCACTCTATCTATCACCTCTGTGATATCAGAGTTGGTGTGTACCCCCCTTGCAATAAATACCGGGGAGACGATCACTTTCTCGACACCCTCCTCTGCCAACCTCATCAGGACATCCTCCAGAAGTGGCTCGTTTATCTGGAGGAAAGAGTGTTCAACGATCTCATACTCACCTCGCTCTCTCACCATTCTGCAGAACGTCTCGATTATCTCCCTGTTGTATGAGAGCACACTCCCATGGCCCACAAGGACAAGCGCAACCTTATTCATAGATCCACACTCCAGAAACTACAAATTAACAAGTTCTTCAGGTGAAAACTCTCGCTTAATAACTCCATCTTTTATTAGAATGATTCTATGAGTTGTATCTGCCAGAAGCTCCCTGTCATGGCTTACAACACACAGTGACGTCCCGAGCTTTGCGTTAATCTCCTTCAGGAGGTTGGAGACCTTCCTTGATGTAAGCGGGTCGAGATCACCGAATGGTTCATCGAGTATGAGGAGCTCTGGTTTGGATGCAAGCTCAACGGCCAGTGCAACCCGAATCTTCTCACCCCCGGATAGCTCATAGGACCGTCTCTTCAGTATATCCTTCGGTAGCCCAAGCAACCTGAATGTCTCCATCACCTCCTTCTTATCGAGCTGGACCTGGGGGATCTCTGCATAAATATCAAGCAACTCCTCCTCATCGATCTCAAGCTCATCGAGCATACCCTTACGGGATGCTGCGGGCATATCAGCAAGGCGCAATACGAAATCAAGGAGACTCTCCCTTATGTCAAGTTTCTCTGCAATCCTCCTCATCTCCTCCTCGGTCATCTCCTTGAACTTTCTCCTCCCCTTTATGATCTCTTCGACCGTTGCATGGTGGGTGAGACCAAACTCCTGATGGAGGATCCCGATCTTCTGGCGTATCATCGCGCTTGCAAAGCCGAGTTTGGTCAGGTCTGCAACTCCCCCATCTTTCGTGTAGAATAGGACACTCCCCTCATTTGGGAGTTCTATGCCTGCAAGAACCCGCATGAGAACGGTCTTTCCAACACCCGAGGGCCCTATTATCCCGAGTATCTCACCCTTGTATATCGTTAAATCGATATTGGAGATCTCAAATATCTTCGAGAGTGTATAATGGTAGTATCGCTTTGTGACATTATTCAGCTTGAAGATAGGTTTTCGCTCCTTGAGTGGGGGCAATGGGGCTACAGGTTCAAGGCCACTCATGAATTCGGATGTGATCTCTTTAACATCCCCTTCCTTGATGATTCTTCCGCTATCGATCCATAGCAGCCTGTCAGCTAAGCTCTCGTGGAGCTTCGGCATATGCGATACGAGAAGGATTGAGATGCCATACTTCTCACGCAGCCTCTTGATTGTCTCGATTGCCTCTCGCTTCTTCTCAGGTGAGGCCATCGTCAACGGCTCATCGAGCAGGAGAATCTTCGGCTCTATGGCGAGCTGCCTTGCCAGCAATAACCTCTGTTTCTCTCCTCCTGAGAGGGTATGAGCAGCCTGTTCAGCTTTGTGGGTCAGACCGACCATCTCGAGATACTTCATTGCCTTCTCACGTAGCTCTTCGTACTCCATTGTGTCTTCCGGTGGAAGTATCGTCTCATCGTGGGTCTTGAGAGCATAAACCCTGCGCATCACGTTCTCAATGGTTGTATCAGACCAGAACGCAAACGAGCGCTGGAGATGGATCGCTGTCATATCTTTGACGGCTCTTATCGTCTCCATATCTGCATCTGGTGTATACTCAACCCCCCCAATGACAATCCTCCCCTCATCAAATGGCAAGACCCCGCGCAGGATCATCATCAATGTCGTCTTCCCGCTTCCGCTCTTGCCTATTATCCCGAGAATCTCCTTTTCCTCAAGTTCAAAGCTCACACCATCGAGGGCGAGAGTCATGCCGCCATCTGCGAGGTGATAGATCTTCTTCAGGTTATGAACTTCCAGAATGCTCATACAACTTCTCCCTTTATATCCACCTTCTCATACGCAAGGATGTAGATGTGATGAAGGGATAAATACCTTTTGGGTTCTCTTCCCGGATGGGAAGAGAGACAGAGATAGGAGCAGAAAATAACCCGGTGAGTATTTTTCAATCCCGATCCATCACCATGTTTTTCGCTTCTGTGCAATGAATCTATCTCTGCAGACCTCTTACCAGATTTTTCGTCTTTTCGTATCTTTTGGTCAGAAAGATCTTGATCCCTTTGTTAATTTAATGGAGGTCTGGAGGTGTTTTTAGTTCTCTTTATATTTCACCCACCATGCTGTTAATCTGTTAATTTCGAGGAAAACAAAAAAGTTTATATCTTTATCCGAGAAGTGGTTATGGGTGGGATGATATGGGAAGTGTTAAGGCAATGGCGTTAATTTTGTTAGTTGTGAGCATGTTTTCGGTGTGGATTGTGAATGCGGATGATACAGGCGAGTCTTCACCTGATCTTGGAGGTTGTGAGGGTTGTCATTCAGATATCGCAGCAAACTTCACCAACTCTCTTCACTACACCGGTGCGGGAATGAAGGGAGAGTATGCGAGATTCGCTGCAAAAGAGCTCGGAATTGATATGGATGAATACTATGCAAAGTGGAACTGCTCTAAATGCCATGCCACCACCTGCCAGAGGTGCCATGGAGAAAATCCGCATGAGGAGGACATGAGCAAAAATATCTCGACATGTGACCAGTGCCACTTTAAGAAACAGACTGCGACCTTTGTGGGAGAGATGCCGGGACATAAGAAGAAAGGACCAGCACCTGACATTCATTATACGAAGGGACTGATATGTACGGACTGCCATAATGCGGCAGAGATACACGGAGATGGAAACGTGTACACGAGCCAGCTTGAAGCGGTGACGACAAAGTGTGAGGATTGCCACAGCAGTCCAGGAAAAACGGTCAAAGACATGCCTGTGACACAGTATTCAACGGATGTACCTGCGCACAAGATACATAAAGATAAACTCGACTGCATCGCTTGCCATTCAGGATGGGTGCTGACCTGTAAAAATTGCCATTTAGATACCAGGAAAGGTACGCAGCCGGTCTCTGACGAGTTCTATCTTGGCAAGGGTTCTGATGGGAAGATAAAAACGTTCGTCAAGATGGAGGCTTTCTATGATAATGCCTCCCATGTAGGGTATGGCGAGTGGTTCTCGCACACGGTAACAGATACGGCAAAAGACTGTGCATTTTGTCACGAGAGTAAGGAAGTGCTCTGTGAGGGCTGCGAGGGAGATATACTCGGAAAAGGTGGTTCGTTCATACCACAGGAGACGATAGATAGGATATATGGGATCACTGCACCAACAGAAGCTCCCACCACTGGGATGCCGGAGGAAACACCTACACCTGGATTTGGTATCATACCTGCTCTTGGTGGGCTTGCTCTCGTAGTTTATCTTGTGAGGAGGCGATAAGCCTCACATTCTTTTTTTCATTGATAAAATCGCAATCAATGAGCTGAGAAGGATTATAAATAGTCCTCCAAGGAAGAACCAGAACCAGGCACCGGTATGGGAAACAGCGGTGAGAGAATGGGTGGCAGGGATGGTGGGGGCCTTGGCACTCTCACGAAGTAAAGATGGCGTTTCTGCCCAGGTTAAATACTTGATCGCCCCTGATACGATCACAAGAGCCCCGATCATCCAGACCATGCGTCTGAGAATCGTTAAAACATCCTCTTTAGATCTTTTCCCCGGTATAATGACGATCAACCGCTCCTGTGGTGCATAGATCTTGATATCCCGCATCTTCTTGCTGTATCTCTTCTCAACAACCTTTATCAGTCTAGCCTCACTCAGCTTATCCAGGTTATACATGACGGTCGTGAGGGGTATTCCCAGATGCTCCGATATCTCAGATGCAGATGAAGGTGTATCAGCGAGAAAATCAAGAATTTTTCTTGCAGTCTCGTTTGAGATGGCCTGGACAACCGTCTTCGAGCTATCATCATCGAGTGGAAGCATAAGAACTTTCTTGTCCTCGTTCACCATCCTTACTCTCCAGGTATATCTTTTTTATCTTTTTGATAGGTTCAAAGATCCTCGAAGGATCAGGGTTTCTGAAGAGAGTAATACACTGATGGGTTTCTATCAGACCGGCACCGATCTTTGGAAAACAATTTATACCCCGGGTGTGAAGCATAGTTGGGGCCCGTGGTCTAGTCGGTTATGACATCGCCTTGACACGGCGGGGATCCTGAGTTCGAATCTCAGCGGGCCCATTAACTGGTTTTAAGCAGTGATAATACCCCCCTCACCCCGCCCCACACGAACCACACCCCGAATAGAACGAGCGTGGAGCCACACAGGATGAAGAGCGGTTTCCAGATCTTCTCCCCGAACATCTGACTGCTTTTGAAGACTGAGACTGTTACAATCCAGTACCATCCAAGATCAACGAGCCAGTGGGTGATCAGAAACAGGATGAAACCGAGCCTCCCATACTCGAGCGAGGTGAGGATGAGAAGGCTACCAATCGCAACCCACCAGAGGTAGAAGGCAGGGTTTGAGGCAGAGGTGACAAAGCCGATGAAGATGGCAGAGTGATGTATCGCTCCTGCCTCAAGATTCATATCTATCCTGAACATTCCGATCCCAAGATAGATCATCAGGCTTCCGCCAATCAGCCCGATCAGGATCCTGACAGGGGTAACCTCGAATATATACGATAATCCAAGGTAGATAAGAAGAATCAATGGGATTTCGATTAATCCATGACCAACTGCAATCCAAACACCTGCATTTTTATCCTCACACCCCTTTGCAACCGCGCCTGCAAGAACAGGCCCTGGCATCATCACGCCGGATAATGAAACGAGGACAACACCTGCCAGGAAGAGGAGAAGCGTGCTCATCCAGGGCATCTATGCCAGGTTGGGGTATAAGAGTGTTTCTGAGCTGACTGCTCGCTTTATCACCTGCTCTGAAACTTTCGCTGAATCGCAACCGCGATCAGGTTTATCACAAGAACCATCCCCAAAAGCACAATAGCAGTGCCGTAAGCCATCTCATCGGATATACCTTCAGATGCAAGGATATAGAGGTGATACGGTAGTGCCCGCACTGGATCAAAGATTGACCCGGGAAGAAGGAGTGACGAGCCTGCGGTGTACATGATCACCGCGGTCTCACCGATCGCCTTTCCTGTACCGAGAATGACCCCGGTTGTGATACCGGGAAGGGCAGATGGCAGGATTATATGGCGCACGGTCTGGAGCTTCGTCGCACCGAGTGCCAGGCTCCCCTCTGTTAGCTCTGCTGAAACCGCCTTTATCGCCTCCTCTGATGTCCTGACCGTCCAGGGCAGTATCATAAACATCAACGCAAGCCCGCCTGAGAGGATGGAAAAGCCAAATCCAAGATACACTACAAGGAATGCATACCCGAAGAGCCCGATCACTACGGACGGGATGCCTGCGAGACATTCAACAGAGAAGTTGATGATACGGGTTATAGTGTTATCTGGTGCGTATGATGTGAGGTATACAGCAGCCCCGACCCCTATGGGAACTGCTGTAAGTGTAGAAACTGCAACGAGGCAGAGTGACCCCACAATCGCAGGAAAGATACCACCTTCTGCTCCACCCAAGCGAGGAGAGTCCAGGAGGAATGTAAGATTCACCACTCCAACCCCGTGGATCAGAATATACCCGATTATGTAGAGGAGAATCAGTATCACGAGCGCGGCAGATCCTCCCAGCATGAAAGATGCGACCCTGTCAGAGATCTCTGCTGAACGTATCCTGTTCATCGTTCAACCCCTATCCTGGACAGTACGTGGTGTGACATCAGATTTAAGACTGCAACCATCAGTAAGAGCACGATACCTGTTGCAAAGAGTGCCTGCTGATGATCACCGGGGGCTGCATAACCCATCTCGATCACGATATTCGCTGTCATCGTTCTTGCTGGCTCAAGCACGTTGTAGAGCGGCTCCGGCAGGACTGGTGTGTTTCCTGTGACCATGAGCACTGCCATCGTCTCACCGATCGAGTTTCCCATACCAAGTATCACACCTGCCACGATCCCGGATCTTGCACCCGGGAGGATTATCCCTTTGATCGTCTGCCACTTTGTTGCACCAAGCGCGATTGATGCTTCTCTGTATGTTGCAGGCACAGCCTTGATCGCATCTGCTGAGATCGTTATGATATGGGGAAGTGCCATGATCGCGAGGATTATCGAGCCTGCAAGAATGCTGAAGCCACATCCACCGATATTTTCCCTGATTAACGGTACTAAAAGAACAAGCCCGAAAAAACCGAGAACAACCGAAGGGATTCCGACAAGAAGTTCGATCCCCCGTCTGATCAGAGACTGTGCCCAGCCGGGTGCAACCTCAACGAGAAAAATTGCACAGGCAACACCAGGCGGTACTGCAAGAATCAGTGAGCCGATGGCAACATAGATGGATCCAACGATCATCGGAAAGATCCCATATGACGGTTCACCTGCTATCGCGATCGGGTTCCAGGTCATCCCGAGACAGAAGTTACGAACGCCAAGCTTCAGGAGGATCGGTGCACCCTCTTTGATGAGAAAGAGGAGTATGAGTGCCACGATCACAATGGCGCAGGTGGCCGATGCGAAGAGAGATACCTCGATGACTCGTTCAGCTTTCCGGTTCATTCATCAGGTCAACGATCAGCTCCCGCTTGCCTGTGGGAAATACCCTGTAGATCCAGAGTCTCTCATCTTCCATCTCGATGAGGTTGTAGCAATGGGTCGTCCTTGCCTTGATACTCTTTGAGCACGCAGTCCCCGCATTCACCACAAGCATACCGTTAAGCCTCCAGACCCAGGGCACGTGCTTATGCCCGCAGAGTACAAGATCCACATCACATCTACATAAGAGCTCAAGCACATCACCCGCATCCACCGGTATCTGCCGTTCACGCCCTGTCATCGGGACCGGGAGAAGGTGGTGGTGAAGTGCAAAGACCCTGATCTCGCCAGGCCTGAAGCACTCTGCTATCCAGTCATACATCTCCCGTCCGATATGTCCATCATCCACGTCAGGCTGGGATGAATCCACACCCACCACCGTGACCCGACCAAAGGAATGGGACGAGGATCGTTTCCCAAATATCTCTTCAAAGAGCAGGTAGCCAACGTTTCTTGAGTCGTGGTTTCCAGGAACGATCACCCTGTTTCTACACTCAATCCGCCCGATCCACTCCTCTGCATTTCTGTACTCATTATAAGAGCCGTACTGAGTCAGATCTCCTGTTATCACCAGAATATCCGGTGTGATATCATTGACACTCTCTATCACAGCCTCTGCAGTATCCGGAAGAAAGTACCCATCAGAGAGGTGGAGATCTGAAAGATGCACAATGCGTATCATCTTGATCCCCTCCCCCCTACCGGTATAAAGTGCAGCTCTTCAACGATTTCCTGTCCTTCTTCTGAGAGGATGAAGTCGAGAAATTCCTCTTCACCCGGGTCCGGATCACCCTTGGTGATCATCCACAGCGTCCTTGATATGGGATACTTACCGTTCACGACGTTCTCGACCGTCGGCTCAACACCGTCAAGTTTGAGTGCTTTTACATCCTGGTTGACATATCCAAGTGATAAGAACCCTATTGCGTTCTCGTTTCCAGCCACAGTGGCCCGTACCTTCCCATTTGAGTCCTGGATTATCGCGGTATCGGTGATCTCCTCATTGATGGGTTTCATTACCGCATGCTCGAAGCAATCCCTTGTTCCCGACCCCTCCTCACGGGAGACCACCATGATCCTGGCATCCACGCCACCAAGATCCTTCCAGTTTGTGATTTCTCCGGTGTAGATACGCCGCAGCTCCTCCATCGTAATACTGTTTACCGGGTTGGATGGATGCACCACGATCGCAACACCGTCCTTTGCGATTGGATGCGGTATAAGATCCGGATACCTGCTCCTTTCAGACTCTTTCAACTCGCGAGATGCGGTTCCTATATCAACCGTCCCCTCTGCAACGGCCTTTATCCCGTGTGATGATCCTCCACCTGCAACATCGATCCTGCTTCCAGGGTGCTTCTCCATAAAGACGCGTGCACATTCTTCTGCGATCGGTAAAACCGTTGTCGATCCTGCGATCTGAAGCTCCACATTCTCCACCGATTCACCAGCTCCAGCACCGCTTTTCGTATCGTTGATACATCCTGATACGGCAAGCGATGCTACAAGTATTACGAGCACGCTCAGTGCTCCAGCCCTGTCGTTCGACCATCTCATACCATAATCACCGGTTGAGATGATGCCCACAGAGAATATATATCTTCTCGACATAGAATATATTTATATACATATACACAATAGAGCTATATAGTTATGGAGATCAGAAAGGTGCAGGTTACAGGGGGGTCATCCTACATTGTATCACTCCCCAAGAGCTGGATCGAGGCACTCGGGATAAAGAAGAACGATCCTCTCGGTATCATCATCAGACAGGACGGGACACTGGTTATCACCCCCTCCATCATCGAGGAGAAGGATCAACAGGGCAAGACTTTTGGGATCAAACCTGAAACAGATCCAGAATTTCTATTTCGCTCTCTCATCGGGGCTTATATAGCAGGATATAAGATAATCAGGGTAATATCAAACGGGGAGATGCCTGCTCGCATAAGAACAACGGTGAAAGATTTCTGCCAGACGACGATAGGACCGGAGGTGATAGAGGAGTCTGTAAATGAGATCGTCACAAAGGACCTGCTCAATCCTGCTGAGATGCCATTTGAGAGGACGATTCAGAGGATGCAGATCATAATAAATAGCATGTACCGCGGTGCGATAACCGCTCTTGTCGATAGGGATACGGTACTCGCAGAGGATGTTATAAAGAACGATAACGAGGTTGACAGGCTCCACTGGCTTGTTATGAGGCAGTCAAACCTGATAGCACGCGATCTTAAAGTGGCAGAGAAGATGGGAACAACGATCTGGGCTGCTTCACATTACACAATGATAAGCAGGCTGTTTGAGCGTATAGCAGACCATATATGCAGGATAGCAAAGAATGTCATAGATCTTGGGAGTGAAAGGATCAATCAGGGGATTGTGAAGGGGATAGTTGATGCGAGTGACCTTGCAATAGATATACTTACAAGGAGTGTGGATGCATTCTTTGAGAGGAGTATTGAAGGTTCAAATGAGAGCATCGAGTTGGGGAGCGATCTAATCAAGCTATGTGAGAAGATCACAGATATGATACTTGAGAAGCAGAGCAGGATTGCACTACCTTTAAGCAGCATCGTTGAGAGCATTCGCAGGATTGGAGAGTACTCAAGCGATATCTCAGAGTGTGTCATCGATCATCTCATTGGAGAGGGGCTTATACTAACTTACCAAACTTACCACAAAGTTAGTAAACTTTAAATATAACCTCACGCTAATCCCCCCTTATGATACGAAGAGGGAAGATTATAGCTGTAATTGGGTTGATACTGCTTATAGCATCTACAATTCCGGTTTCAACAGCAGGATCGCACGCAAACATCGTGATAACCGATGTTAAACCGACAGATCTATCTCCGGGCGATACAAGAGATGTTATACTCACGATCAAGAACGATGGCAGCAGGGATGCCCGCCACATCACGCTCAACTTTCAGAGCACTTCCTATGTATCTGTCATCGGATCATCAGTCGTCTACATCCATTCACTGAATGCATGGACATCAAAGGACGTGACGATAAAGGTGCATGTGGCAGAGGGCACCCCTGATGGGACGTATGAGGTACCGATCACATGCTCATTCGATGAGTACTACTACACAGCAACCCAGGGGTATGTCACAGCGCCGATGACCCCAACCCAGCTTGGGATCGTCTTTAATGTGAGAGGTGAGATCATAATCGATGTTGCTGATGTTACAACCGATCCTACAGAGGTCAGGCCCGGGGATGACTATGTGACCGTGACCGCCACGCTATCAAACTCAGGAGAGGGGCAGGCGAAAGAGGTTAAGGCAGTGCTTGAATGTCCAGAGGGGTTCAAACCATCAAAATCTGCGACAAACATCGCATACATCGGCATCTTAAATCCAGGATCACAGAGTGTGGCAACATTCCATATTGACGTTGAAGATGGGATCAGGGACGGATACTACAGCTTACCACTTAGAATAACCTACAAGGATACAAACAACAACGATTACAGCATCACAAGGGATCTGCGGATCCTTGTTGAGCCAAAGCCTGACTTTGAGGTTACATCGGTTAAGATTAGCCCAGAGACGATAAGATCCGGGGATCACGTGAGACTTGAGATCACGGTCAAAAACACCGGATCAGAGGATGCAAAGTCGGTTGAGATAAGGGCGATAAGGAAGGCAACCCAGCCGTTTGATTTTGATGAGAGGAGCTGCTACATCGGAGATCTTGATGTTGGAGAGGAAGGAACCGGGGCGCTTACATTTGATGTCGAGAATCCCGCGGATGCGAGAGAGTACCTGCTCAAGGTGCGGATAAGATGTACCGGGGATCCGGATGCGGGAGATTACAACGTATACACCTTTGACAGGACGGTTCCAGTCACCGTATCACCCGGGGCTGCAAAGCACGAGATGCAGGCGAGGTACGCTATCTTCATAGGAGCCCTCATCGTTCTCTTTGGAGGTATCTACTACTACCTTAAGGGAAGAAAATGAACGAGCTTGAGAAGATGCTCAGGGTCTTTGAGCTTTTCACAACTGCACTCGGAGGTAGCACAAAGGATGGGAAGATTCTTGGAGCATTGTGGATGAAGGGAGGACCGATGAGCGTCTATGAGATATCTGATGCGACAAATTTGAGCTTAACCGCATGCAGGAATGCGCTTGAGCGCTTAGAGCGGCACTACATAATAAAAAGGGTGAAGGAACGTGGAGATCGAAAGGTCTACTACACATGCGAGAAAGACCTCACGAAGACGATAAAGAAGGTCTTTGAACGGCTATACGAGGATCTTGGGGTGGCATCCGGGATCATGAAAGGCTTTGAGGGTGGGGAAGAGCTCAAACTCGAGATTGACAGGGCAAGACGTTACCTTGAACGGATCCTGAGGGGAGATCTGAATGCTTGAGCGTGGATTAAAGTGGATAGCAGACTTTCAGATCGCACACCCCACGTTTGTTCTTGTGCTCTGTATCCTGATCACCTTTGCAGCATTCAACGGCGCGATGAAGATAAAGTCAGAGGCGAACATGGAGAAGTGGATGCCGCAGGATTTACCGGTGATAAAGACATCAAAGCTCATCCGTTCGATATTTGGGGCAAGTGATATGGAGATGGTTGTTGTCAGGCTTGATCCTGACTCAACAGATGAGTATGCGATATACGATGTCCGTGATCCTGAGGTCCTGAAGGCAATAGATCGATTGGAACTCAGGATAAGAGGGGAGGATCATGTTTATTCTGTGATGAGTATCGTTGACTATATAAAGATGTATAACGGAGGGGCCATTCCAGTGGAAATAGAGGGGGTGAAGCAGATAATAAATGCCCATCCTGAGCTTAAGGAGTACATCGCATCAGACTACTCATCCACGATCATCATGATCACAACCGATGCAGGGGCTGATCAGAATGTGGCAAAGCGGCTCACCCGGAATATAGAGCATGACATATCTGAGGCCTCGTTTCCAAGCGGGATCAGGGCTGATGTTACCGGGATTCCTTCGCTGATATCCACGATAATGGATCTGATAAACGAGAACAACCGCAAGACAACAGCACTCTCGATGATATTTGTCCTTATCGTTCTTATAGTCTCATACTCCTCCATAAGATGGGGTCTGAAGCCGATGGTCCCACTGGCGTTTGGTGTTGTCTGGATGATGGGGCTTATGGGATATCTGGGAATTCCGCTCAACATGGCAACAAGCGCGGTTACATCGATGATGATCGGGATGGGGATTGCCTATGGGGTTCATATTGTGGACCGGTATAAGGAAGAACGGGCAAAAGGTGCGAGCATCGATGATGCGGTTGAGAGAAGTGTTGTGAAGGTTGGATCTGCGATCATATCCACCTCTGCAACCACGATGGGAGGATTTCTTGCGTTACTGTTCGGGAGCATGCCGATGATGCAGCAGATGGGGGCAGCCCTCTTCCTGTGCATAGGCTGCAGCATGGCATCTGCGATATTCCTGCTTCCAAGCATACTCTGCCTGCTTGACAGGAGGGATGAATACGCTTCTTGATATACTTCCCGGGATCTTGAGGAGGCTTGGAAGGTTTGAGGTCAAGCATCCATGGGTTGTCATCCTCTTTGTCCTCATATTTACGATCATCTCACTTCATGGGATGAGCAAAATCGAGATGATCACCTCCTATGAGAACATGTTGCCATCTGATATTCCTGTGATCCAGACGATGCACATGATACAGGATGAGTATGGTGGAGCTGATATGATCCAGATACTCGTTGAGGCGGATGATGTGAGGGATCCTGAGGTGATAAGGGCGATCGACACCCTGTCTTCGATGATAAAGGATGAAAAGTGGGTGACAGGAGTGAGTTCGATCGCGGATCTTGTAAAGCAGGATGGGTTCGTCCCCTCCTCAAAAGATTCTGTAAAGAAGATCCTCTCAAACCTCCCCCAGGATCAGGTTGAGGCTGTTGTGAGCGATGATTACAGGTACACGCTCATAAATATAAGGGTGAATATGATTTACACAGAGGAGACCGAGGCAGATATGACAGAGCGGCTCATGGGGGATATTGAGAAGGTATCATTCCCTGAAGGTGTATCACTGAGCCTGAGCGGGATGGTTCCACTTGATTATGTGACGAATAAGCTCACGATGAAGGATTTACGTGTGATATCGCTCATAGGACTCACCCTCGTTCTTCTTGTCGTGATACTTTACTTCAGATCGGTTACAAACGGGCTACTTGCACTCTCACCTGTCCTGATAGCTGTATTCTGGACAGGGGGATGGATGGGATATCTCGGAATCCCCTTCTCATCTGCGATGACCGGGCTTATCTCGATGCTCATGGGTCTTGGTGTTGATTACGGGATTCACATCATACACAGGTATGAAGAGGAGGTTGAGAAGGGCCTGAGTGTTGAGGATGCGGTTGTTGAGTCTGTTACAAATATCGGGATAGGGCTTGTCATCGTATCGCTCACAACGATCGTTGGCTTTCTTGCACTGACTGCATCAGATCTCGTCTTGATGAGGCAGATGGGTGAGGCACTTGCACTCGGTATTTTCTTCTGCTTCTTTGCTGCAACGCTTATGCTTCCCCCGGTGCTTGTTGTTAAGGATGGGAGGAGACGGGATGATGGATGTACCAGCAGCATTCTGCTTGCTTGACAGGAGGGATGAATACGCTTCTTGATACACTTCCCGGAATCTTGAAAAGGCTTGGAAGGTTTGAGGTCAAGCATCCATGGGTTATCATCCTCTTTGTCCTCATATTTACTATCATCTCACTCCATGGGATCGGGAGGATTGAGACCATAACATCATATGAGAACATGATGCCATCTGATATCCCCGTGATTCAGACGATGCACATCGTTCAGGATGAGTACGGTGGCGCAGGGATGATCCAGATCCTTCTCGAGGCGGATGATGTGAGGGATCCCGGGGTGATAAAGGCGATCGATACCCTCTCACAGATGATAGAGGATGAGAAAGATGTGACCGGGGTAAGCTCTATCGTTGATCTTGTAAAGCAGGATGGGTTCATCCCTTCATCCAAGGAGGCTGTCAAAAAGATACTTGAGAACCTACCAAAAGGTCAGGTTGAAAGGATTGTAAGCGATGACTTCCGGTACACGCTTATAAACATAAGGGAGAACCATAAATCAGATCCTGTGAGCATGAACGATCTCGCTGAACGGATAATGAGAGATATGGAGACTGTCTCTTTTCCGGATGGGGTGACGCTCAGGATCGCAGGAGGAGTACCTCGGGAGCATGAAATGAGTAAGTTGAGAAGCCAAGATTTCCGGAAGATCTCGACTTTCGGACTTCTCCTCGTTCTTCTTGTCGTGATACTTTACTTCAGATCGGTTACAAACGGGCTACTTGCACTCTCACCTGTTGCAATCGCTATATTCTGGACAGGGGGATGGATGGGATATCTCGGGATCCCCTTCTCATCTGCGATGACCGGGCTTATCTCGATGCTCATGGGTCTTGGTGTTGATTACGGGATTCACATCATACACAGGTATGAAGAGGAGGTTGAGAAGGGCCTGAGTGTTGAGGATGCGGTTGTTGAGTCTGTTACAAATATCGGGATAGGGCTTGTCATCGTATCGCTCACAACGATCGTTGGCTTTCTTGCACTGACTGCATCAGATCTCGTCTTGATGAGGCAGATGGGTGAGGCACTTGCACTCGGTATTTTCTTCTGCTTCTTTGCTGCAACGCTTATGCTTCCCCCGGTGCTTGTTGTTAAGGATGGGAGGAGACGGGATGATGGTAACCGGAAGAAAAACGATTCGATTTATATAGGGGGGTCTTGAAGATGATGAGATTGGAGAAGGAAGTAATTGTATGCTCGCAGGTAAGTTCAGGGACAGGTTCCATCAGGCCATCTTCCCGATAACAGCGTCTCTTGGAAGACTGGGTCTCACACCAAATGTTATCACAACATCAGGGCTTATTCTGACAGTTCCTCTTGGCTACTCCATCATAAAATGCCATCTCATCCTATCAGCACTTCTCATCGCGCTTTGTGGATTTATAGATACACTCGATGGTGCACTTGCTGAGAAAACGAACTCTGGGTCTGAGTTTGGAAAGTTCTATGACGCATTCTGTGACAGGGTCGTTGAGGCTGTGATATACCTCTCAATCGCGGTGGGGTTCCCAGACCTTGTGTATCCTGCCATCATTGCTCTCACCCTCTCATACCTTGCAAGCTACATAGCCGCATGGCAGCGGGGGATGAAGTATGTAGGGGTAGGGTCAAGGGCTGAGCGTATGATTGTTCTGATAATCGCGTTCTTCCTTGGCGAGATTTTCTATGGGCTTATAATAGTATCTGTTCTTGCTGGATTTACAGTCGTCCACAGGTTCTATCTGAGCCTCAAAGAAGGGTGAGATCTATAAAAACTCGACATCTCACCGCATCTCAATTACAATCTCCTCTCCAAGCTCGGGTGCGACCGCATCACACCCGATCTCCTCGCGTATCCATGCGGCAAAGCCTGCCGTATCCTCACCATGTATGGGAAGAACGAGCTCCACACCCCGGTCACACATCTCTTTCACAAGCTGCTTCAGGCCATGATCGTCGAGGTGTGCGGAGAAGTCATACTGCTCAAGCTCCATCTTCGGTCGGATGATCTTCCCATCGATATCAAGATAACCGTGCTCAAGCAGGGTTCTTCCGTTTGTACCCTCCACCTGATACCCGGTGAGCAGGATCTTACTGAGAGGATCATCATGGAGCTTCTTGATGTAGTAAAATGCCGGTCCACCGTTGAGCATCCCGGCGGTTGTCACGATCACAGATGGGCCTTCTATCGCTTTCTTCCTTCCCTTCCCCTTCTTTATGATCGTTGCACCTCCAAACGCTCTCTTCAGCTCTTCGCTCTCTCTGAGAAACTCTGGCTCCCTCAAAAACTGCCTCGTGACCTCCACACCCATCCCATCAACGACCGGATCAATCCCGTGCTGGTGAAGGATCATCAGGATCTCCTGGGTCCTGCCTATCGCAAAGCATGGGATCAGTGCGACACCACCAAGATCAAGCGTCTCTCTTATCGACTCGATGAACCTCTCCTCAAGCTCACGCCTGTCAGGGTGCTCTCTCCCAAAGTATGTGCTCTCAACCAAGAGAACGTCTGCAGAAGGACACTCCATGTCTCGCTTCTTTAGCAGATGCGTATCGGTATCCTTCATATCCCCGGTATAAAAGAGTGAGATCCCCTTAGAGCCGGGCTCAACGAGATGTATCGATGAGCTTCCTGGTATATGCCCTGCATCGAAGAAGGTTGCTGTATACCCACCTGGAAGCTCGAACTCCTCTCTGTACTCGACCACAGAGGTCCTTGTGTACATTTTCTTCAGATCTTCGAACTCAAATGGGCGGTTACCGTTCCTCTCCTCGATCCTCAGCGTATCCTTCCCGAGAAGGTACGCGATCTCCCGTGTGATCGCGGTCATAAAGACATCCGGCTCAAGGTCCATCAGGTTTGGGAGTACACCCGTGTGATCGAGATGTCCATGGGATATGAGGACACACCTCGGTCTGATACCATCTAAGGGGTATCTGGGTGGGTCAGATGGTGTCATCCCATAGTCAAGGAGGATTTCGTCATTTATCAGGAAGGCCGACCTTCCTACTTCGCCACACGCACCTAAGAACTTGATCTCCATAAAACTACACTCTATCTACTAAGCTTCTGCTGATGATGTTTCTTCGATGCCTTCAGCAACCCTGACTCCTTCAGAGGCGGTCTCCTCAACCTCGACCTCTCCAGGAGACGGCTCAGAGAGTACCCTTGTCTTGTATATCTCAACCCTCCTGAGCGGATAGATCTGTTTTCCCTTCCTGTAGATGTCAGATGCCAGCTTACCAAGCACAGCCTCCCGGATGAACTCGTTGAGCGTGAGCATCTTCGCCCGCTGGGTAACCTCCTCGTTCATCACTGCCCGTATCGCCTTTATCTGGCGTCTTCTTGCTCGCTTGAGCGTATACGCTGATGCCTTTACACGTAGCCTGTATCCGTCCTTCGTCTCCACGACCGTGTTTGAATCCACCTTTGATGTCCTCCGCTTGATCAGGCTCCGCATATAATCCCTCGTGATGGTATGGGCGATGAACTTCGTGCTTGCCGTATCCCCGCTCACACCAGTTATCTCAAAGATCAGCTTCATATGGTGCTTGGATGGGTCTCCGGTCAGATCCCCGAGGGTCATCTCAACTCTGCGTCCCGGGAGCAGGCTCTCAGAGCTTGCAGGTGTCTCCCCAGCAGGAGCTCTCCCGAACATCTCCGGTGCCACTATATTAAACCATTTCTTCGTCTTCCACTTATCTACGCCTCTCTGCTGTCTCTTGACCAAACATTTCACCTTAGCTTTGATTCTATTTACTATGAGATGCCTTTGTATCGATATATTTTAAATCTTTCTCTGAAAGGGAATTGAGTATACAGTGCTCATCTCCTTCTCAGAGCAACCATTCTATCCCTATCGGTCACTGAAAAAAGCTCTATGGTATCTTTTTACGTCCTCAACAACCCCCCTGACCTCCTCAAGTATGGAGGGATCCTCTCCTGGTGTCTCGGAATCAAGAAGCTCTCTGGGTGGACGCCGGTGTATCGTATTCTCACAGAACCTCATCCAGTCCTCCGGGATAGAGTAATCTGGATTGAGGCCAACCATCCTTGCAAAGTGTATGCTCCAGGCCCTGGGCACAACCGTCATATCGTACCCTCCACCACCGAGCGCAAGCCACCTACCATCACAGAGTTTCTGTGTGATCTCATCCAGCATTTTCCCGATCTCACTGTATGCACGGGTCGTGAGCGAAAGGTCTGTGAGTGGGTCGAGGAAGTGTGTATCAGCCCCAAGCTGAGTAACCACGATCCCAGGCTCAAACACCTCTGCAAGTTCTGGGACAATCTCCCCAAAGGCATAAAGGTACGCCGGATCTGATGTGCCCCTTGGAAGCGGAATGTTTACTGCATAGCCCTTGCCCTTCCCCTCTCCGATCTCATCGATCTCCCCCGTCCCCGGGAAGAGATATCTTCCGCTCTCATGGAAGGAGACCGTCAGAACCGAAGGGTCATCATAGAAGATCCACTGGACTCCATCACCATGGTGGGCATCGATATCAATGTACATCACCCGCTCAAAGTGCTCCTTCAGGTAGCTTATCGCGATTGCAGGGTCGTTGAAGATGCAGAATCCTGAGGCACGGCTTGCTGTCGCATGGTGCAGTCCCCCTGAGATGTTAAAGGCGCGCCTGGCGTCTCCTTCAACGATGAGCCTTGCTGCCTTCAAGCTCGCCCCAACATAGAGGCTTGAAGCCTCATACATACCCTCAAATATCGGATTATCCCCATACCCAAGCCCAAACTCAGTGAATATGAACGGTGATCTCGGGAGCTTACCCTCACCCGCAGACTTAACCGCATCGATGAACTCAGGGGTATGAACTCGCAGCAGATCTTCCCGGGTGGCATACTCAGGTTCAAGGAGGGTGACATCCTCTCTCTCAAGAAGTCCAAGATCTTTTATGAGCCTGAAGGTCAGAAGAAGTCGAATAGGGTTTAACGGATGTGATTTTCCAAAATCATACCCCAGGAATGCGTCAGAATAGATGAACGCCACACGATTATCCATCCCCTCACCTCACGCGTTCGCCGGGATTCACCTCTCGATCAGGCACGAGAAGTACACCCTCGCCTGCTGCAAGGAGCATCCCCATTGAGTCATAGCCAAAGATCTTTGCAGGTTTGAGGTTTGCGAGAACGACGATCTCTCTGTTCAGGAGCTCTTCTGGCTTATAAATTCCTGCGATACCTGCAACAATCTGGCGGGGTTCTTCTTCTCCGATATCAACAAGAAGCCTGAGCAGCTTCCTGGAACCCTTGATCGCCTCTGCCTCAACAACCCTTCCAATACGGATATCAAGCTGCATAAATTCATCGAATGATACTAACTCGGGCATTTTCTCAATATCTTCCTTCTCAATATCTTCCTCACCGCCCTCAATGCGCCCTCTCAGCAAGTTCTCCATCTTTTCTATCGCATCATCCTCGATCTTCTCAAAGAGGATCCTGGGTTTCTTGAGCTTGACCCCTGCTTCAATCGGGACGAGTGCCTCTTTGACCCCGACGCTGTGTATATCCGTCTCCATTCCGAGATAGTGCCAGAGTTCTTCCATCTTTGATGGCATCACAGGCTCAAGCAGGACTGCAAGTGCCTTCACGATCTGGAGTGCGTTCCTTATGACCACCCCACACGCTCCTTTATCCTCCTTTATAAGCTCCCAGGGCTTGTGTGACTGGAAGTATCCATTCCCGAAGTTTGCAAGTGCCATTACAGAATCAACCATGCGCTTCGGCTCATATTCCCTGATCGATCTATCAAGAAGCCCGATCGTCTCCCCGATCTTTTCAATGACACCCTCATCGATCTCCCCCTCCGGAACCTCACCGAAGTTTCTGAAGGCGAATAAGAGTGTGCGGTATGCTAAGTTCCCGAGTATCGCAACAAGCTCGTTGTTACACTTCTCCTGGAAGATCTTCCAGGAGAAGTTGAGCTCCTTTGTGTGTGAGGTATAGCTTGCAAGGTAGTATCTGAGAAGATCCGGGTGGAAGCCGTTCTCCAAGTACTCATCGACCCAGACGACGTACCCCCTGGACTTTGAGAACGTCTTATCATCGATCTTGACCATCCCTGAGGCAACCACAGCCGTTGGTAGTGTATAGCCCGCACCTTTGAGCATCGCAGGCCAGAAGATACAGTGGTGGTAGATGATATCACTCCCGATAAAGTGGGTAATCCGTGCATCACCCTTCCAGTATCTCTCCCAGCTTTCTCCTGTCTTTTCTGCCCATTGCTCAGTGGATGATATGTAACCAATCGGTGCATCAACCCATACATAGACGACAAGATCATCCCTGCCGGGAAACTTCACACCCCAGTCAAGGTTTCTCGTTATACACCAGTCCTTGAGCTCACCCTTGACCCACCCAAGGGCATAGTTTCTTGCGTTTGATGTACCCTCAAGCCTCGCGAGATACTCAAGAAGAAAGTCCTTAAACGCGGATAACCTGAAGAAATAATGCTCCTGTATCCTCGATTCAGCCCTTGTACCGCATACCCTGCATACAGGGTCGAGGATCTCTCCAGGCTCAAGATGACGCCCACATCCCTGATCACATTCATCTCCCCTTGCAGGTGAGCCGCAGTACGGACATTTACCATCAACATACCGATCAGGTAGAAACATCTCACAGACAGGGCAATACGCAAGCTCAATTGATTTTGGATAGACATATCCCCGATCGATAAGCTCCTTAACGATCTGCTGTGTCCTCCTGTGATTGAACTCGGAGTCTGTACTCCCATAGTTGTCAAAGATGACCCCAAGCTTCCTGAATGTCTCATCAAAGTAGCGATGATAGCGCGTGACAAGCTCCTTTGGTGTTATTCCCAGCTGCTCTGCGTTCACAACAATCGGTGTTCCGTGTGTATCAGAGCCGCAGATGAAAACAGGATTTTCCCCGAGCTTTCTTAATGTCCTGACGTATATATCCGCTGGAATATAGGTCCTGAGATGTCCGATGTGAGCGGGGCCATTTGCATACGGCAGTCCGCAGGTTACAACATGTGGGCGTTGGTTCTCCATGCTCAACTCTCCTCCCTGCAATTATAAAGGGATTATGGTGGTCCACACCACCATCACAGCGGGATAGTCGAGGTATCTCTAAGCTCGAGCCTCCTCCCCTCCGGATACCTCACGATTACCTCCGGAACCTCACATGAGAGCCTGATAGCGGCACCCGAGTCAGTAAGTTTAACGCTGAGATCTGCACCATCTCTTCTCATCTCTATTACCTCAATATTTTCTGCATTGGTGATAAAACCATCCAGGACCGGTTCTATCACCTTCCCACCAAATATAATGACGTAAAATAAGGTGAAACCACGTAACCGGTAATCCACTGATACAAGAGCATGATGATCCTCACCAACCTGAACCATGACCCGATCAATCGTCAACCCCTCTCTGGCCATTTCGGCCGTATCAAACGCAGATACTGGCAGGAGCAAGAGCTGTAAGAGGATAAATACGGTCACAAGGAGTTTGAAGCCTCCTCTCTTCATACAGAAGAGTGTATCATCAACCTGTATAAGTATCTTTTGACACGTATTTACCATCACTTCGCTGCTTCCTCCGATCCTCGATATATCTCCCAATTGCCCTTGCCGCCCGAATACCAGCACCCATCGCGAGTATCACAGTGGCAGCACCACTTGCTATATCTCCCCCTGCAAAGACCCCCTCTTTTGATGTTCTTCCATCTTCATCCGTGATGATATTACCGATCCTACCGAGTTCAAGACCCGGGGTTGTCATCGGTATCAGAGGGTTGGGGCGCTGCCCGATCGCAACGATCACGGTATCAACCTCCATCCTGAACTCGGATCCCTCAACAGGAACAGGCCTTGCCCTTCCAGATGCATCCACTTCACCGGGCTCCATCCTGATGCATTCAACCTCTCTAACCCAACCGTTCTCATCACCAATATAGCGAATCGGAGCGACCAGGAGCTCAAACCTCACCCCCTCCTCCTTCGCGTTCTCGATCTCCTCCTTCCTTGCCGGCATCTCCTCTTCACGCCTGCGGTAGAGGATGATCGACTCCTCTGCACCGAGCCTCAGTGCCGTTCTTGCTGCATCCATCGCGACGTTCCCACCTCCGACTGTAGCGACCCGTCTTCCAACACTTATCGGGGTATCTGTCTCAGGAAACCGGTGCGCCTCCATCAGGTTCACCCGGGTGAGAAACTCATTCGCTGAGTAAATCCCATTCAAGCTCTCTCCTTCAATCCCCATCCAGCCTGGTGTACCTGCACCACTCCCGATGAAGACCGCATCAAAGTCCTCAAGAAGCTCCTCAACAGTTAATGTCCTTCCGATTACAACGTCACACCTGAAGCAAACACCCATCTCCTCAAGCTGCTTTATTTCACGGTCAACAACCTCTTTTGGGAGCCTGAATCCAGGAATACCATATCTGAGAACTCCACCAGGCGCGTGAAGCGCCTCAAATACCGTGACACTATACCCCATCCTTGAAAGCTCACCGGCTGCTGCAAGCGATGCAGGCCCTGATCCAACAAGGGCAACTCTGCCTTCTTTCTTTGATTCCCCCCTCAATGGCCTGATCCCGTTTGCCGCTGCATAATCTGCCAGAAACCGCTCGAGCGCACCGATTGAAACCGGCCTTCTTCTCCGGTGGATGAGATTTGAGCGTGAAAGAAAGCGATCAATCCGTGCCTTCCCTTCCTCTGTCAGATACCTCGAACACCCCCTGGAAAGTGCGCATAACCCCTCACACTGTGCTTCGTGCGGGCACACCCTCCCACACACAGCCGGGAGGGCATTCTTCTCCCAGATTATCCTTATCCCATCCTCAAACCGCCGCTCCCTTATCGCCCGGATAAAGCCCGGGATATCAACCCCGACCGGGCAGCCCCTCACACACCAGGGTCTCGGGCACTGGAGGCATCGCTCTGCCTCAGAGACCGCCTCATCCTCATCAAACCCGAGTGCCACCTCATCGAAGTTCCTGATACGCCTTGCTGGATCCTGCTTTCTCATGAGATTCACATCCTCTTGCCCTTTTGAGTGATATCTCTTCCTCTTCAAGGTATCTTCTGTTTCGCAGAAGAAGTGCATCGAAGTCAACAAGCCCTCCATCGAACTCAGGTCCATCGACACACGCGAACCTGACCTCTCCCCCCACAATCACTCTGCAGGATCCGCACATCCCTGTTCCATCGAGCATGATGGGGTTAAGGCTCACAGCTGTCTTCACCCCAAACTCGGCCGCAACACCTGAAACCGCTTTCATCATCCCGATAGGACCTATCGCAACCACAAGATCTACCTGTTCATCGCTGAGCACATCTCTCAGAGGATCTGTCACAAACCCTTTCTGACCCAGAGACCCATCGTCCGTGGTTACATATAGCCTGTCCGATACCTCTTCCATCTCCTCCTTTAAAATTAGCATATCCCTGCTTCTTGCTCCGATTATCGATATGATCCTGTTTCCAAGCTCTTTCAGTACCCTTGCCCTGAATAGAACCGGAGCTATACCGACTCCACCACCGACACAGACAACTGTTCCAAATCGTTTAAGCTCAGGAGGCCTGCCAAGGGGGCCTGCGAGGTTAAGTATGGAATCTCCAGGCTTGAGCCTCCCAAGATCCAGTGTGGTCTTCCCAACCTCCTGGAAGATGATCGTGATCGTCCCCCTCTCAGGATCACACCCTGATATCGTGAGGGGTATCCGCTCACCCCCCTCCCTGAGTCTTATCATTACAAACTGTCCGGATACAGCCTTTGATGCAACAAGCGGAGCTTCAACCTCGATTTTCACGATCTCATCTGAGAGGCGCTCCTTCTCAATGATTCTGTAGATGTGACCTCCTCCCACTCCTGCTTGAGATCCAAGATACTTCTCGCGATGAGCTTCGCGATCTTTATCGGCTCCGGGATTCTTCCGTGAGACGTGAAACGGTTGAGAACAACCGCAGCATCTTTTTCGGTGATCCCGGCAGTTCTCACCCATACCCGGTGTCCACTCTTGAGCATAACCTCAGATCTATCGCCGAGTGACCTGTAACGACTGACTCGCTCGTTGTAGTCTTCACTATCCCCGAAATACTCTTTAATGTAGCGTTCAAGCCCCTCTGATGGCTCATAGGTCAGGGATATGAGGGGCAGCCCCAGAAGAGTGTATACCCTATCGATATCGATGATGTTAAACCAGCTTATAACAGCTCCATTCAGAAGAATGAGGTTGATATCCCTCCTGCCAAGCTTGTAAAATATCCTGAGCACACCCTCGGTTGCATCAAGCCCCCCAACCGTTGCAGAATCCACCCCTATCCCATCGATCCTGCAGTCTGCTCGCATCACAACACCCGCAAGTATCGACCTATCCCCGTTTCTTCTGAAGCTCTCAGCGATTGCAAGCACCCTTAACCCTCGCTTATATAGATTCAATCTCATCCCTTCTTTCCAGAAAGACCTGTATAAGCCTTGAGATCTCCTCCTCCCCTATAATAAGCGGTGGTAAAAATCTCAGAACACGTTTCGCTGTACAGTTAATGAGAACTCCACTCTCTCTGAAAAGATCAACGATCTCTGCTCCTTCTTTCAGAAGCTCCATCCCCACCATCAGCCCCTTCCCTCTGATATCCTTTGCGACTTCAAGCTCAAGCTTTTTAAGCTCACGAAGCAGGATATCACCCATCTCAGCCGCGTTTGTGATGAGATCCTCCGATGATATCACCTCAATTGTTGCGATTGCTGCTGAGCAAACGAGAGGACCTCCCCCAAAGGTCGAGGCGTGCTCGCCCGGTCCAAACTCAACCCCTTCCCGGGTGAGGAGCGCACCCATCGGGAGACCGCCTGCAATTGCCTTTCCAAGTGTCATGATATCAGGCGTGACACCCGCATGATCCTTCCCAAACCATTTTCCGGTCCTGCCAAAGCCTGTCTGAACCTCATCGAGTATCAGAAGCAGATCATTCTCATCACAGATCTCTCTCACAGCCCTGAGATACTCATCATCAGGGATATTTACCCCGCCCTCTCCCTGAACTGGTTCAAGAATGACACACGCAGTATCATCATCGATTTCATCCTCTATCGCCTCTGCATCGTTGTATGGAACGAATGAAACAGCTGGAAGGAGTGGCTGAAAAGGTTTCTGGTACTCAGGCTTATCTGTAACACTGAGTGAGCCGAACGTTCTGCCATGAAAGCTCCCTTTCGCTGCGATAATCTTCTTCTTCCCTGTGTGACGTCTTGAAAGCTTAAGCGCCCCTTCAACCGCCTCTGTACCAGAGTTACAGAAGAATACCTTGTTCATCCCGGAAATATCACACAGACGCTCTGCAAGCTCAACCTGCTTTTCTGTATAGTAGAGGTTTGATGTGTGGATGAGGTTTTCTGCCTGGTTTTTTATCGCCTCAACAACCCTTGGATGGCAGTGACCGATGTTGTTGACGGCAATTCCTGCAATAAAGTCAAGGTACATCCTGCCATGATCATCCCAGACATACGCGCCCCTGCCCCTTCTGATTACAACAGGCTGTCTTGTATAGGTTGGCTGTATCCACCTTCGCTCTCGCTCAAATATATCGGGCATCTACTTCATCCTCTTAGCGTGTCTCCTGGATTGCTCCAGTTTTCTCTTCACAACCACAACCTTAGCATGGGGTTATCGGAAGATGGGCTATATCTTTATAGATGGTCAGGTAGAAAAATGTTTGGTGTTTGTGGATGGGAGATATCGAGGCTATCAGGGATCTTCTTGAAAGGCTCTCAAACGCCCATGGCATTTCTGGTTTTGAGGAAGGGATCCGGGAGATTGTTATCTCAGAGGTTGAACCGCTCGTGGATGAGATCCTGGTGGATAAGGTCGGGAACCTCATTGCTTCTCGCACCGGAGACGGGCCCAGGGTGATGCTTGCCGCTCACATGGATGAAATTGGTCTCATGACAAAGTACATCGATGAGAAGGGATACATCAGATTTATAAAAGTTGGCGGGTGGTTTGACCAGATTCTCCTTGGACAGCGGGTTGTGATACAGACCGGGGAAGGGAAGTATGTATATGGTGTTATTGGATCGAAACCCCCACACCTGATGGATGAGGAGGAGCGAAAAAAGCCCCTGAAAGTGAAGGATATGTTCATCGATATCGGGTGTGGTAGCAGGGAAGAGGTTGAGTCACTTGGTGTCACCGAGGGGCAGGCTGTTATCCTTGACCGTGAGCTCAGAGGGCTTGCCGGTGACCGTGTCACATCGAAAGCGTTTGACAACCGCGCAGGGCTTGTCATGGCGATTGAGGCCATGAGACGGATCAAAGAGAACGCTGCTGTGACGTTTGTGGGAACGGTTCAGGAAGAAGTAGGGCTCAAGGGTGCAAGGACGTCTGCCTTCAGGGTGAGACCGGATGTCGCGATTGCAACCGAGGTCTGCATAAGCGGGGATCACCCGGGGGCTGAGAAAGAATATTCAACCGTTAAGATGGGAGAGGGTCCTGCGATCACCATCGTTGATGCAGGAGGAAGGGGGATCATCACACCGGAAGCTGTGCTCAGATGGCTTAAAGAGACCGCACAAAAGCACGGGATCCCGTACCAGGTCGATGTCTCAGATGGTGGGACGACCGATGCGACCGCAATATTCCTCACGAGAGAAGGAGTGCCTTCAGGGGTTGTGAGCATCCCGGCAAGGTACATCCACTCGCCTGTCGAGGTCATAAGCCTCGGAGATCTTGATAAAGGTGCAGAACTTATCGCAAGGGCAGTTGAAACTGCAGGAGTGTACTTTTAGATGGAAATAACCGAGATAAAGCGGTTGATACGAAGGTACGCGCTCCAAAATGCGGTTAAGTATGGTAAAACGCCACAAAAGGGCGCTGTGATGGGTAAACTCATGGGTGAGCACCCGGAACTCAGAAACAGGGCACGGGAAGTTGCTCCACTCGTTGATGATGTGATCCTTGAGCTTGAGGGTATGAAGGCGGATGAGTGGAGATCTGAACTTGAAAAGGTTGATCCCTCGCTCATTGATGAGATTTTTGCGCGTAAAGAACCGAAGAAAGGACTTCCTGATCTTGAAGGAGTTAAAGGGGAGGTTGTCATGCGTTTTGCCCCAAATCCAAACGGGGCACCCACGCTCGGAAATGCAAGAGGGATCATCGTGAACGACGCTTATGTCAAGCGATACGGCGGTAAGTTTATCCTGAGATTTGATGACACCGATCCATCGACGAAACGACCACTTCTCGAGGCATATGGGTGGTATATTGAGGATCTGAAGTGGCTGGGGGTCGAGCCGGATGAGGTGATCTATGCATCTGATCGAGTTGAAAGTTACTACGAGTATGCAAGAGAGCTCATAGAGCTTGAGAAGGCTTATGTCTGCTTCTGCACACAGGAGGAGTTCAAGCGTCTGAAAGATGCGAAGAAACCGTGCCCGCATCGAGATACCCCATCCAGGCTTAATCTTGATCGATGGGAGATGATGTTAGATGGAGAGTATCCGGATAAGGCCGCAGTTCTCAGAATAAAGACGGATATCACCCATAAAGACCCTGCGATCAGGGACTGGGTTGCGTTCAGGATTGTAAGAGAACCCCATCCAAGGGTTGGATCAAGGTATATCGTCTGGCCAATGCTTGATTTTGAGTCTGCGATCGAGGACCACGTGCTCGGGATCACGCATATTATTCGGGGAAAGGACCTCATCGACAGTGAGCGCAGGCAACGGTTCATCTATGATTATCTTGGATGGGAGTATCCAGTGACGATCCACTGGGGCAGGATCAAGATCCATGAGTTCGGGAGATTTTCGACAAGTGAGCTTGGAAGGGATATTGAAAAGGGGCTCTACAGTGGATGGGATGATCCAAGGCTCCCGACACTTCGGGCGTTGAGGCGGAGGGGAATACAGCCAGAGGCGATAAGAAAGGTGATGATCGAGATGGGGCTTGGAGAGAATGACGTTGCGTTCAGTATGAAGAACCTCTATGGAGAGAATCGCAAGATTCTCGACCCGGTCGCAAACCGTTACTTCTTCGTCCCTGATCCCCTTGAGATAGTGATTGAGGGTGGGGACCGGGGGATTAAGAGGATCCCGGTTCACCCGGAAAAATCCGGGTTCAGGGAGGTTGAGGTGGGAGGGTCATTTTATATACCCTCAGATGACTTCAATCGTCTGAATAAGGGGGATATCCTCCGGCTCAAATACCTCTTCAATATAAGGATAGAGATGATAGAACCACCAAAAGGCTCATATCTCGGGGAAGATCCTGAATATGCGAAAGAAATTGGTGCTCCGATCATTCAGTGGGTTCCCCCTGATACTGCAGTCCCTGTTGATGTGATTATGCCAGATGGAGAGGTTGTATCCGGACTGGGAGAGATCTCAATCAGGAAAGAACTTGGAAACGTGGTTCAGTTTGAGAGATTCGGGTTTGTGAGGATAGATTCAGTTGATAATGATCGAATAAAGGCGTACTTTGCCCATAAATGACCGGAATACAACTGTATCAGCAGAAAAAAATTAAGAGAGGGATAATATAGGGAGAAGGTGAAAGAATGGCACAGGAAATATCATTGGAAGAATATAAAGAAGCATACAGAGAAGTAAGGAAAGAAGAGGAGAGGAGGGGCTTTTTAGTCCATTTAGTGATATATGTGTTGGTTAATGCCATGTTGATAGCCATTAACTTCATATATTCTCCAGAGGTTATCTGGTTCTTTTACCCGCTTATAGGTTGGGGAATTGGGATATCAATGCATTACCTATTTGGTCTTCGTTGGGTAGAAAAAGAGCTTGAGGAAAGAGAAGCTAAAGCTGAGTATAGGGCGAGAGAGATGAAGAAATAATGTATCCATCCGCCGACTCTTCGGGTTGCTTCGCAATCTCTCCCTGCCGGAAGCGTATAACAGCAAGTATGCGGTTCGCTTACGCTACACCCGAAGGGTGCGCTTCGCGGCCCCTTCGCATATTCTTCGCATATTCTGCCGAGAACTTTGATTTACCCCCCTTCCAGACTCCATCAAATTAACAGGTAGATCAAAAACCTTCCTGGATGAGGCGCATCCGCCTCATAAGGGGGATGCAACAACGTAGGCTTTCCAAAGCTTGTAGGCGAAAGCTGAGATAGTTGGGTTTGAGAAGTAAAAGCCGATATTTGAGAATCCAAAGAACAAAAACTTATATGGCTGGTGGTGGAGTTGACCCTGAGATGATCCAGCGAGAAGGTGTTTATTGCCTTAGTAAGTTTCAAGGGTGATCCAATGGTAAGCAGAAATGCAAGATCCAACGGCGATCTCAATTTCATGGATGAGCTCTGGGAAGCGGCAAACAGGCTGAGAGGGTCTATGGATGCTGCTGAATACAAAAATGTTGTACTTGGATTAATTTTTCTGAAATATGTTTCTGACATGTTTGAATTTAGAAGAAAATGGCTTGAAAATGTTGTTAGGGATAAGACCACTGAATACTATGTTGAAAATGCTACAGATGATTACATAAAGGAGCTTGTCGAAGATAAGGACGAGTATATTCAAGCTGGTGTTTTCTACATCCCATCCAACGCAAGATGGGACCATCTAATGGCAAATGCTATGAGTCCAGAGATAGGGAAACTCATAGATAGTGCAATGAGGGGGATCGAAAAGGAGAATGCAGAACAGCTCAAAGGTGTGCTACCAAAGATTTACACAGGCTCGAGACTCAGTCCGGTCACACTCGGTGAGCTGATCAATCTCTTCTCAAGGGTTGGATTTTGTCAGGAAGATAGAGAGAAAGATATTCTTGGTAGAGTGTATGAGTACTTCATTGGCCAGTTCGCACAGGCAGAAGGGAGGAAAGGAGGAGAATTTTACACTCCAAGATGTGTTGTTAAGCTTCTTGTTGACATTTTAGAACCTTATGAAGGGAGAGTTTACGACCCTGCCTGCGGTTCAGGGGGAATGTTTGTTCAGAGCTGGAAGTTCATTGAAGCACACCATAAGAACCCGTATGCAATCTCAATCTACGGACAGGAGAAAAATGGTACCACCTGGCGCATCTGTAAGATGAATCTTGCAATAAGGGGGATTCCCAGTGAGAATATAGCTCTCGGAGATACTCTGCTTGATGATAAGTTTCCTACTTTAAAGGCTGATTTCATCATTACCAACCCACCATTCAACATGACGAAATGGGGAGCAAACAGGGTTCAGAAGGATGCAAGATGGGAATTTGGGATTCCGGATGATACGAGCAAGAATGGTGGAAACTACGCCTGGATACAGCACTACATCTATCATCTTTCACCAAGGGGTAGGGCTGGTTTTGTTATGGCAAATGGATCGCTCTCATGCGGTGGGAAGTATGGGGAGATAAGAAAGAGGATAATTGAGAATGATCTGGTGGATTGTATAGTGGCCTTACCTCCAAAGCTGTTTTTGACCACTCAAATTCCAGCATGTCTGTGGTTTTTGGCGAGGAACAAGGATGAGAGTGGTATAGGATATAGAGATAGAAGAAGAGATATTCTTTTCATTGATGCGAGGGAGATGTTCGACAAAGTCTCAAGAAATCTGAATGAGCTGAGCGATGAGCACATCAGGAAGATTGCCGATACATACAGGGCTTGGAGAGGAATTGCAGAGGCTGGAGAGTACGAGGATGTGCCGGGGTTCTGTAAGGCTGTAACATTAGAGGAGATAAGGAAGCACAACTATATACTGACTCCTGGCAGCTATGTTGGCATAGCTGAGGAAGAGGAGGACGACGAGCCATTTGAGCAGAAAATGGTGAGATTGACAAAACAGCTTGCGGAGCAGTTTGCGAGGGCTGATGAGTTGAAGGAAAGGATACGGAAGAACTTGGGGGAGCTTGGGTATGGGTTCTGAGGGTGTTTTTAGAGTTTTTGATGAATTTCCTAGTGGTTGGAACGAACTTCTTGTAAGTGAAGTTTGCGAGATAAATCCCACTCAAATTGGAAAAAGCTATCCACACAGTGAGATTATATACGTGGATATATCTTCAGTAAGTCGGGGAAAATTAATTTCCACCCAGAGAATACCTATTGAATCCGCACCGAGCAGAGCAAAAAGAATCGTAAAGGATGGAGACACGATAATTTCGACAGTTAGAGTTTATAGAAAATCATACTATTATGTTAAAGATCCACCTGAAAATACGATTGTTTCAACAGGATTTGTAGTAATTAGACCAAAAAAAGCCGATAAACGGTTTATTTACTATCTATTGACGTCAGATCAGTTTATCGATCATTTGGCTGCCAATTCTACAGGTTCAGCCTATCCGGCTTTTAATCCAGAAATAATAGAGAGAACTCTTATTCCCTTGCCACCACTCCCAGAACAACGCAAAATCGCCGAAATTCTTGGAGCTTTGGATGATAAAATCGAACTCAATTACGAGATGAACAAAACACTTGAGGCCATAGCTCAGGCAATCTTCAAACACTGGTTTGTGGATTTTGAGCCGTTTAAGGATAATCTTGTTTATAATGAGGAGATTGGTAAGGAGATTCCTGAGGGGTGGGAGGTTGTTAAGCTTGGCGAAGTTTGTAAAGTTTATGGAGGCGGTACCCCCAATACAAATAATCCAGAATATTGGGAAGGTGGAAAAATACTTTGGGCAACCCCAACCGATATTACCTCACTAGGCAGTCCAGTTATTTTTGATACTGAACGAAAAATTACTGAAAAAGGTTTAAAAAACAGTTCAGCAAAACTTCTGCCATCTGGAACGATTTTAATGACAAGTAGAGCAACTATTGGATACTTTGCTATAGCTAAAAAGCCAATTTCAACTAACCAAGGAATTCTATCGATCGTCTGTAACGAATACCCCTCAAATTATTTTATTTTACATACATTATATATAAAATTAAGAGAAATTAAGCAAGTTGCAAACGGAAGTACGTATCCTGAAGTCTCAAGGAGTTACGTGAGAAATCTAAAAATTCTTTTGCCACCGAGAGGTGTTTTGAACAAATTTAACGAACTTGTTGAACCAATTTATAAGCAAATTTCAGAAAATGAACAGGAATCCCGTATCCTTACCCAAATCCGCGATACCCTGTTACCAAAACTCCTCTCTGGTGAAATAAGAGTTAAAGTTGAAGAAGAATTCTGGCAGGAAGTAAAGCAATTGGAAAATATTAATAGAGATAAAGTCAAAATATAGAAAACATTAGATAAAGTCTTAGGCGACGGTGGCTATAAATGAGGTTATGGGTTAAGCTTTTTCTGTTTTTCAGTGCTTATCTCCCACTCTTCTATATTTTAGCAATCAAAAACTGGTATAACCGTATACTGTTTGGAGTTTGTATACTTCTAACTGTTCTTAGTGCCATTACTTGGTATGGTCTGCTCTGGCAATCTAAGAGATATACAGCTTCTCAGCGTGAAGTAGTGTACTTTGAGGATAAGCTAAAGGAGTCTCTCACGTACTTGATTCCCTACATAGTCTCATTCTTAAACTTCAACTTAGATCGATGGCAGGATTGGGCATCCTTAGTCCTTCTTATGCTTGTAATTTTCCTCGTTTACGCTAACTCGGAGCTAATTTTTGTTAACCCAATTTTATCGGGATTTAGATATAAAATTTATTACACTGAACTCCGCGACCCAATAATACAATCACGTACAACTTGTATTTTGATAACGAAAAGGAAGAAGAAGTTAAAAGTAAATGACTTGATAGGTATCAGAAATCTGGCTGATGAAGTTTATGTAGAAGTCTTAGAAAGAGAGGAGGTACAAGAAAATGAGGCTTGAAAATTTACTTAACATGTTGGAGAGAATTTCGAATGATTATGTAAGATTATACTTTCTCGAAAGAAAAAAGAATCAAAGAACGGGTGAAATAAGCTATAAAGTTCTAAGATCAGAAATTTCTCCAGAAATCGGGGATGAGTTGATAAATTCTGCTAAAGTTCTGATAAAAAACCAAGTAGAAGAGAGTGTAAGTTATGTTGAATATGAACCCGATATATACTATGACACTCCGACTATAGAGATCATAAACCCATCGGAAGTTCCACACTTTGATTTTATTTTATCTGAACTCAGTAACCAGAATTTAGAGATTCTAAATTTAAGACATGCTAAAAATTTAACAGGATATATTGTAACAGTAGATGTTGTAAATACCAGCCATCTTATATTTATGCGAAAATACACTATTAAGAAATTGCTTGATCGAGGAAAAATTAATATGCTATTTCATGGAAGTGAGGGGAGATTTAGTCAAATACGGGATAGCGTTATAGCTGTTGATAAAACATTCGATGTGGCTTTTGTTGTATCGGAGGACAGAAAAAAAGGATTTATATTCAACAAAGGCAACTTTGAGTCGCTTTTCAATTTGATTGAAACATATTCTCAGCTTGTCTCTGAAAACCTAAATGTGCTGGAAGAAAAGGAGCTTATCGAAAACGTTGGCGAGTTGATAGATATCTGTAGTGGAGATTTGAGGAAAATTAGAAAACTTTGTAGAGTCCTTAGAAATGAGAACGCAATGGGAAATATAACTCTCGAGAAAATAAATGAGTTTGTTCAAGATTACAATCTACAAAATGTAGAATTCGCAGATGGCGGTAAAATAAAAGTCACAAAAAGAAACATTTGGACGGTATTGAAACTTCTGAATGATGATTATGTCAGGTCAGATATGACTGAGACTAAATATGAAGCACATTCCAAGAAGACAATAGGGTAGCGCCATGATTGATGAACAAACCCTCGAAAAAGCCACAATGGACTGGCTCAAAGATCTCGGTTATGAAGTAGCTTTCGGGCCAGATATCAGCCCTGGTGGTGAAAGACAGGAAAGAGACAACCATTCTGATGTTATCCTCTTGGAAAGATTACGATACTCCTTAGAGAGAATCAACCGTAAAGTCCCGGATGAGGCAATAGAAGAGGCTATCCATAGAATATTAAACATCTCCTCCCCAAACATTGAGAATGCAAACAGAGAGTTCCATTTAATGCTAAGAAACGGAGTGAGAGTGGAAATAGAGAAAGATGGGGAAAGAAGAGGAGAAATCATCTGGCTCTTCGATTTTGATAATCCATCGAACAATGACTGGCTTGCCGTAAATCAGTTCAGAGTTATTGAAGGTGAGCATAACAGAGTTCCGGATATAGTTGTTTTCGTCAACGGCATCCCCCTCGCAGTTATAGAACTCAAAAACCCTCTTGACGTTAACGCCACTCTTGTTAAAGCCTACAATCAGCTTCAAACCTACAAAAGAGAAATCCCCACACTCTTCTACTACAACGAAGTTCTTGTTCTCAGTGATGGAAGCGAAGCGAAGCATGGAACGATAACAAGCCCGTGGGAGAGATTTGCTCCATGGAGAACGATAGACCTCTCAGATCCGCCATATCACATGAACGAGCTTGAAGTTTTGCTGAGGGGGATATTTGACAAATCAAGATTTCTCGAACTGGTGAGAGACTTCATCCTCTTTGTTAACACCGGTAAATGCTGGCAGAAGCTAATGGCGATGTACCATCAGTACCATGCAGTCAAAGCTGTGCTGGATAGTTCCGTAAAGGTGGTTAAATCCGATGATAAGAGGATTGGGGTTATATGGCATACTCAAGGTTCTGGAAAGTCTCTGACAATGATATTCTACGTCTCAAAGCTCTTGGTGCATCCAGAGCTTGGTAATCCCACGATTGTAGTATTAACAGATAGAAACGATCTCGACAACCAGCTATATGAGAGATTTTCTGAAGCCAAGGATTTACTTCCTGAGCCAGTTCAGGCTGAAAGTGTTGAAGACCTGAAAGAAAAACTGAGGGTACCTGCTGGGGGAATAATATTCTCAACGGTTCAGAAGTTCAAACCTGAGAAGGATGAGGTAGGACGGATAATGAAATTTCCTCTGCTTTCAAATCGTGAAAACATAATAGTTATAGCTGATGAGGCTCATCGATCCCATTACAACTTCTTAACAGGCTATGCAAGGCACATAAGGGATGCTTTACCAAATGCAGCATTTATTGGCTTTACTGGCACTCCAATCGAGCTTGGTGACAAGTCCACAGCTCAGGTTTTTGGAGACACAATAAGCGTCTATGATATTCAAAGCTCAATAATGGATAAGGCAACCGTTCCCATATACTATGAGAGCCGGCTTGTAAAGCTAGATCTCCCAGATTATTCAAAGGAATTCCTGGATGAGAAATTTGAGGAGATAACAGAGCTTGAAGAGTTTGAGTTCAAAGAGAAACTGAAGAAAAGGTGGTCAAGGCTTGAAAAGCTTGTTGGAACTGAAAAGAGACTCAAAACTATTGCCAGGGACATCGTTGAGCATTTTGAAAGGAGAGTTTCAGCGATTGAAGGCAAAGCGATGATAGTATGCATGAGCAGAAGGATATGTGTCGAGATGTACAGGCTAATAACAGAACTTCGCCCTGAATGGCATAGTGAAGATGATAACAGCGGTGTAATAAAGGTGATCATGACAGGAAGTGCCAGCGACCCTCCAGAATTTCAGTCCCACATAAGGAACAAGACGAGAAGAGAACATATAAAGAAGAGATTTGTAAATCCTGATGATCCTCTCAAAATCGTAATAGTCAGGGATATGTGGCTTACAGGATTTGACAATCCATGCCTTCATACAATGTACATTGATAAACACATGAAAGGTCATACATTAATGCAGGCTATTGCAAGGGTTAACAGAGTATTCAGAGACAAACCATCAGGTCTGATAGTGGATTATATTGGAATTGCGGAGCCGTTGAAACGTGCAGTAATGATCTACACACAAAGAGGATACGGAGATGTTGCAGTACCAATTGATGAAGCCTTAGACGTTTTAAAAGAAAAATATGAAGTAGTAAAGAGTTTCTTCCATGAAATCGACTATTCTAATTGGAGAAACATCGATCCATCTTCCCAGATTCAACTCTTACAGTTTGCACATGATCTCGTTGTGGAGAATGATGAAAGGAAGAAGGACTTCTTGAAAGCGATGGTAGAGCTAAACAAGGCTTTTGCAATTGCAGCACCACATGAGGAGGCTATGAAAATTGCAGATGATATCGCTTTCTTCCAAATGGTGAGAAAAAGGGTGATAAAGGTATCTCCTCCAAGTACAAAGCCGGTTGAGGTCTATGAGGCTGCTATAAGGCAGTTAATTTCTGAGGCAGTGGTGGTTAAGGATGTTGTTGACATACTCTCAGAGAGTGAGATCAAACATCCTGACATTTCAATCCTGAGCGATGAGTTTCTGGACGAAATAATGAGGATTAAGTTCCCAAACCTCAGGATCGAGATTTTGAGGAGGTTGATTGAGGGAGAAATCAGGGTTAGGATGAGAAAAAATGCGATAAGATACAGACCATTCAAAGAGATGCTTGAAAAAACGATTAAATCCTACCATAATCGCCTGATATCATCAACAGAGGTTGTTCTTCGACTTATCGAGATTGCAAAAGAGATAAACAGGTCTGCTAAAGAGGGGGAGCTGCTTGGACTGAATGATGAAGAGCTTGCCTTCTATGATGCACTCTCACAGGGTAGAGACACGCTCATAGGTGATGATGAATTAAAGGAGATTGTAAGAGAGCTTGTTGAGACTATAAAGGGAAACATAACGATAGACTGGAACAATCATGAGATGACAAAAGCAAGAGTCAGAGCATCTGTTAGGAGACTATTGAGAAAGAGGGGATTTGAGCCATCAAAACAGGATTGGCTTGTAAATTCCATAATGCAGCAAGCAGAAGCACTTTATGGATATGGATAGGATATGACAAGAATAACGGAGTAAACATTATGGGAGATGATTTTTTAAAAAAGTGATTACTAAGCGTCCATTCAAACTCCCTGCTTAAATCCCCCACCTACCCCTCAACCTCCACCCACTTATCCTCGCCCTCATACAGCCTGAGGGATACAATCCTCAGCCGCTTATCAAGCCGCTTCACCATCTCATCCCTTATGTAGAGTGCGATATACTCCGCTGTTGGATAATCGATGATCTCATTGATGTAGCGATGATCAAGCTCCTCTACAACCTCCCGTAGAAGTGCTTTTAGATCTGCAAAATCGATCACAAACCTCGTGTCAGGGTCAATATCCCCCTCAACAACGATATCAACCCGGTATGTGTGTCCATGAATCTTCCTGCACTTACCCTCATACTCAGGGAGTGAGTGGGCAGCATCGAATACGAGTGAGACGCCTACCTTCATGATTTTGAGCTATCTCCAGAGGTGGGTACACTCACCTGATACGACCTTCATGAGCCTCCCGTTTGGAAGCTCCAGTATCAGTGCCCCTTCCCGATCAACACCGACCGCCTCACCCTCGATCGTCTCACCAACCGTCCTGATTCGAACAAGCCTCCCGATCGTTGAGCAGTATCTGCGCCACTCACTCATTATCTCATCACATGCCTCTGCCTTGAAGCTATCATAGACATCCTCGAACTCATTGAGGAGCCTGCATGCAAACTCCTCCCTGGATACCTCCTCTCCAAGCTCCTCCATGATTGAGGTTGCAATATCCTTGATCTCATCCGGAAACTCATCATGGCGCACATTGAGGTTTATCCCGATCCCAACGATACAGAACTCCATACCACCATCGGTGTCAACCTCGGTCAAAATCCCACCAACCTTGCGCTCATGGATCAGAAGGTCGTTTGACCACTTTATCCGTGCATCAAGGCCATATGAGGATATCGCTCTGGCGGCAGCAACCCCTGCTACCATGACAAGTCTTGTAACCCGGGTAATGTTGACCTGGGGCCTCAGGATGATTGAGAGGTGCAACCCATGGGGCGAGGAGAACCAGAGGTGATCGTACCTTCCCCTTCCATGTGTCTGTCTCTCAGCGATTACAACCGCCCCTTCTTCCTCTCCACCCCTTGCAAGTGACTTTGCCTCGTCATTTGTCGATGGAAGTGAGTCAAAGTGATAGATCCTGCGCCCGATGTATCTTGTCTTGAGACATGACTCAAGAAGCTTCAGGTCGATCATCAGACCTCCCTCATAGCGGCAAATACAGCTGCTGCAACCGCAGCAATCCTTTTTTCATCCTCCACAAGCCGCTTGACACGCTTATCCATGAATATCTCCATCAGCCTCTTTTCCATCGATTCGTGTGTCCTTAGCACACGTTTCGTCTCATCAAAGACCTCAGGGTGCTCTTCAAGGAAGCGGGTTGTGATATCCCCCTTGATAAAGGCCTCATTTGCCATCATTGCCTTGTGGAACGGTATATTCGTCTTAACGCCCATCACAAGGTACTCATAAAGTGCCCGCCTCATCCGGATGATCGCATCCCGTCTATCCCTCCCCCATGTGATGAGCTTTGCGATCATCGGATCGTAGTATGGCGGGATGACATAACCCATATATACCCCTCCATCAAGCCTGACACCTGGCCCTCCGGGGGATCTGTAGGCTGTTATGCGCCCGGGGGAGGGGGTGAATGTGAGTGGATCCTCCGCGTTAATCCTGCACTCAATCGCCCACCCCCTTATCCCGATCTCATCCTGCGTGTAGGGGAGTGGTTCACCATTTGCGATCCTGATCTGATCCTTAACGATATCAACCCCGGTCACCATCTCTGTGACAGGATGCTCCACCTGGAGCCTTGTGTTCATCTCCATGAAGTAGAAGTCCCCTTCAGAGTAGAGAAACTCGATTGTGCCTGCATTCACATAATCAACAGCTATCGCAACATGGACTGCTGCATGCCCCATCCTCCATCTGAGTTTCTGTGTCATCACCGGGGATGGACTCTCCTCGATGAGCTTCTGATGCCTCCGCTGGATTGAGCACTCCCGCTCACATAGATGGACCACATCCCCATGCTCATCTGCCATGACCTGGAACTCGATGTGCCTTGGGTTCTTGAGGTACTTCTCGATGTAGATCGTGGGGTCACCAAAGGCAGATATTGCACTCTGCTGGGTCGACTCAATCGCCTCCGGGAGCTCATCCGGGGTTTCAACGACCTTCATTCCGATACCACCCCCGCCTGCTGAGGGCTTGATGAGCACCGGAAAGCCAATCTCCTCTGCAATATCAACCGCCTTGTAGGGATCTGTTATCGCCCCACTTCCGGGAACAACCGGTATATCTGCACGCTCCATGATCTCCCTTGCCTGGATCTTGCTCCCCATAAGCTCCATCGAGTGGCTCGTTGGTCCGACAAACTTTAACCCTGCGTTCTCACACGCCCTTGCAAACTCCGGGTTTTCCGCAAGAAAGCCATAGCCCGGGTGGATCGCCTCAGCCCCGGAGATCTCAGCAACCTCAATGATCCGATCAATGTTAAGATAGCTCTGAAGTGGCGAAGGGGGTCCGATACAGTAGGCTTCATCGGCATACTTGGCGAAAAGAGCATTCTCATCAGCCTCTGAGTAGACCCCAACGGTCTGTATCCCGAGCTCCTTACAGGCTCGCATAATCCTTACCGCAATCTCCCCGCGGTTTGCAACAAGAAGCTTCCTGAACGTCTCCCCTACCCCCTCTCAACCCGATCTATTATCTCGCATATCCGTTCAACCAGCCTCTCGATGATAATCTCGCCCTTCTTTTTGGTTGCAAGTGTCGCATCCCCCATCACGCCGGATCTCATGTAATCCCTTGGATTCCTTGCAACGATACCCTCAGGAAATCTCGGATGCTCACAGACTGCCTCATCAACCCTCACAAGCTCAGGCCTGAGCACGAGCATCATCGAGGTCTCAACCTCTCCCGCGTGTTTATCCTCACGATCCTCGATCACATCTTCGAGATCTGTAAGGAGCTCTGGTATTATCACGAGTGCTATATTGAGGTCGTCAAACCGTTTGAGAAGCGACTGGGCTGCAACCTCGATCGCTGCAACCTGAGCAGATCCAAGGTGGCCCGGGAGTATGATGATATTCCTGAACCCGTGCCTGTAGAGTGATTCGCAGATATCCTCGATGAGGGCGTTCATCGTCTGGAACCTGAGTGTGAGGGTTCCGGCAAAGGGCGCGGTCGATCTGCATACACCATAATTTACAGCCGGTGCGACAAAGATCTTTCTTCTTGATGAAACACGCCTTGCAAGCTCCTCTGCGATGAGAGCATCTGTTGCAAGTGGCAGGTGATAACCATGCTCCTCGGTCGATCCACAGGGAAGAATGACGCTTTTAGTCTCCTTAAGAGCGGATTCCACCTCTTTCCATGTCAGCTCGCCGAGGTACATTCAGCTCATCCAAGAACGCTGTAAGAGGAGAAGATCTTCTGTGCTGAGCTTCTCCCCCCGCTTGAACTGGACATAAAGCTCTTTTGCCCTCTTTCTCGACTCAATCCGATCCCTGAAGGCACGATCCTCACGCATCTTCTTCTTGAGCCCGTTTATCAGCTTATCGAAGTCCCGGATCTCACGCTGATACCTGATAAATGCCTTGTGCTCGAGATCTGCATTCTCCTGGACCTCAACAAACTTTCTGTGAGCCTCATCTGCCTCCTTTCTCACCTTGTCGATCTCCCTGAAGGTTGCAAGCATCTTGTCGTGGTGCTCCTGGGCTATCTTGGCGGCACTTATGACCTTTTCATGGTACTTATGTGCCTCTTCCCTCAATGATTGGGCTTTATCCAGAAGCTCCTTCATCTTTTCGTTCTGCGCTATCTCTCTTTTCCGACGTTCAAACTCTTTCTGGAGTGCTGCAATGCGTTCAACAAGCTGCCGTTCTTTATCAGGTGTTAGAACCTCAACCTGCTGCTTGAACTCGAGCCGATCAAGCTCTTTCCTGAGTTCCTCGAAGGACCTGATGCTCTCCATATTGTACTTCTTCCGGAGCTTATCGATCTCAGCATAGTACCTGTTAGATTCTTCATTCAGCTTATCCCGCTTTGGCTTGTTCTCCGCAACAATTCGGTTGTACTCCTCCCTCTTTGCCTTGTGCTCCTGAGCCTTCGCGATCAGCTCACGCGTGAGCTTATTCAACCTATCCCGCTTCGATGCCCACCTGCTCGCCTCAGCATTCAGCTCATTTCGCCTGAGTTCTGCCTCTTCAGCAAGCTTAACAAGCCTCGCCCGTCTCTCCTCCAACTCCTCCAACATCCTCTCGACAACTCCCTGGTGTTAGCATATTTTTTCTCGGACTATAAAAAGTTGTCCATCCAGTCTGACCGGATGACATCCGGGTACGCCTCACCCCCATCAAACGAGTAGCAGACGGTGTTAAACTCTTTCTTGAGCTCTTTTACACGCTCTCTCACCTTATCCGGATCCTTTCCATCGAGCACCACAAGTTTAACAAGCTCTGCAGCCTCTATCATCTCAGATTCCTTCATCCCTATGCGGGTTAGCTCCTGGAGCCCAAATCTGACCCCGGATGGGTTCTCAGGATTGAGATCATCGGCAGGTAGTATATTCTTGTTTGCGATGATTCCGGCCTCTTCAAGCCGCTCTGCGACCACGCTCCCCCCACCACACCTTGAGACATCCACAACAACCTGATGCGACTCTGTAAACCCGAGCGGTTCACACAGCACATCAAAGCCACGCTCATAGAGCGCCTGCGCAAAGGTCTTTGCGTTCTTTATCGTCTGTCTTGCATACTCCCTCCCGAAGGCCTGCATCTCAAGAAGTGTAAGAGCAAGTGCTGCCAGATGGTGGAGATGGTGATTGCTCACAGTCCCTGGAAATACCGCCTGATCGATCTTTTTACCGAGCGCCTCCCTGCAGAGGATTATCGCACCCTGGGGTCCTGGAAATGTCTTGTGGGTCGAGCCTGTCAGGACGTCAGCACCTTCTCTAAGTGGATCCTGAAACTCCCCACCTGCAATCAGCCCGAGCACATGGGCACCATCATAAACGATGGCTGCCCCAACCTCATCTGCCACATCCCTTGCCTCGCGTACAGGGTGGGGGAAGAGGAAGACGCTTGCACCAAAGAGGATAACCCTCGGCCTGACCTCTCTGATCTTCTTCACCATTAGATCAGGGTCAATGTTCATTCTGGTCTCATCAAATGGGTGTTCATGGTTCACAAGCCCCCTTATTCCCGCGGCAGAGTATTCTACATGGCTGATGTGGGCACCATGGGGGATTGTCAGCGTCATGATCCCGTCTCCCGGCTCTGTTAATGCAAAGAAAGCAGCAATATTTGCATTGACGCCTGATATAGGCTGGACATTTGCATGTTCGGCTCTAAAAAGCTTCTTTGAGGATTCTATCGCCTCATGCTCGATGATATCGATGTATTTACACCCCTGATAGAAACGATTTCCGACAACCCCCTCTGCATACCTGTGCCCAAGGTCTGTCATGAGGAGCCTCCTCACGAGCATACTTGTCACATTCTCAGAGGCTATCATCGGGAGCGAGTCCCTGAAGAGGGCTGTATGGTCTCTCACAGCATCCATTATCACCCGTATCTCATCCTCCATCCCAAACCTCCGATTATTCGCCGATGATCTGTAGAATCACCCTTCTATCCCGTGGTCTGACATCAAGCTCAACGAGAACGACCTGCTGCCAGGTTCCAAGCATCATCCTTCCACCAGATATCGGTACGGTCAGACTCGGTCCGATAAACGCTGCCCTGACATGTGAATGACCGTTACCATCATGCCACATCTGCTCATGCTCGTATTTAATCTCTCGTGGAAACAGGCGCTGGAGTGCAGCAGGGAGATCCTGCATCAACCCGGGCTCATACTCAATCGTCGTGATTGCAGCCGTTGATCCAGGCATAAATACCGTGACAATCCCATTCATAACGCCTGACTCTTCGATCTTGCCATTTACCTCCCGGGTTATATCAAGGATATCAACCTCCCCCTGTGTTTTAACTCTGATCTCAGATGTAACAACCCTACACATCCTTACACCACCCTTGAGAGCGCAATCTCCATCTTGATCCCCTCAACATCCCATTCTCTGATGTAATCTCCCCTCAGGCCAGGATCCATCCCAAGCTCAATCCGCTCTGCCCGCACCTCCCCCGCGATATGATCCATCCAGGGCTTTATGAGCTCCAGGACCTTTTCATCGGGGATCTTAATCGAGAGATCAACCCTTTCCTCCATCTTCAGATCCATCTCCTTTCTCATCTCCTGAGCCCTTCTTATAACCTCTCTTGCAAATCCCTCTCCCTTGATCTCATCTGTGAGCTCACAGTCAACATAGACAGTCCCTGACTGGAACGTGGATACAGAGACATCCTCGGGTATCACCTCTCTGAAGCTGACCATATCCGGTGTGATGAGGATATCATCATCCAATTTGTATGATCCCTCCTTGCTCAGGGCAGACTCAAGCATCCTGGGATCACATCTTTTGATCAGCTCAATCACCCTGCCTGCTTCCTTCTTGAAGACTGGTCCTATCTTTGACCGGTCCGGGACCGCCTCAAGTGAGAGCCTCTCCCAGCGCTCACCCTCTCTGAGGAGTGTGATCTTCTTTGCGTTTGTCTGTTTGAGGATCACATCCCTCAAGCGCTCTATCGCATCTCTGACATCCCCGGAAGAAGAGACTATGACAACCTCCTTGACGGGCCACCTGAGCTTTCGCTTCAGCTTCTGTCTTGCATTGCTTGCGGCCTCAACGATCTCTCTTGCAACCTCCATGCTCCGCTCAAGTGAGGGATCGATGAGCTGCTCATCAGCCTCAGGCCATCTGCAGAGATGGATTGACTCCTCTGCATCGTCATAAAAACCCCTAATAAGGTTCTGATAGATCTCTTCTACCACAAACGGGGTGAACGGTGCCATCACAAGTGTCAAAATCCTCATCGTCTCAAAGAGTGTGTAGTAGGCCGCAATCTTATCAGGATCATCACGCTCAATCCATGTACGGGGTCTTACAAGCTGGATGTACCACCTTGACAGGTCCTCAAGCACAAACTCCTCTATCGCACGGGTTGCTCTGTGAAGCTCATAGACCTCCATTGCCTCATCCACCCGCCTGATGAGTGAGTTGACCCTTGATAGCATCCACCTATCCTCAACCCGAAGGTGATCCCTGATCGTATCATACGAGACCTTCCGGGGGTCAAAATGGTCCAGGATCATGTATGGGAGCGGGAACCGGTAGACGTTCCAGAAGATGTTCAGCATCCGGTTTCGGTTTGCAACCTCGTTCCAGTTGAACCTCAGATCCTCCCATGGTGCGTTGGATGATAGAAGGTAGAACCTCAGGCTGTCAACCCCAAACTTCGATATGACATCCCCCGGCTCTACCATATTCCCGAGGCTCTTTGACATCTTGTTACCGGCATCATCCAGGGTGAACCCATGCATCAGGACACTTCTGTAAGGGGCAACCCCGAAGGATACGACGCTTGCCCCGAGCTGTGAATAGAACCAACCCCTCGTCTGATCATGCCCCTCCGTAATCCAGTGGGCAGGCCATAACCTCTCAAAGTCCTCACGCACCTTCGGGAAGCGGAGTGTTGCCCATGATGCAACAGCAGAGTCAAACCACACATCACAGACATCCTCAACCCGCTCCATTACACCGCCGCATGCACACCTGATCTTAACATCATCAACGAAGGGTCTGTGAAGCTCAAGATCCTCCTCAATCCCACCAAGCTCCCGGAGCTCATCCTTCCCGCCGATAACCCTGAAGTCTCCGCATGAATCACAGACCCAGATCGGAAGCGGGATCCCCCAGTACCGTTGCCTCGATATACACCAGTCCTCAGCCCCACTTATCCAGTCCCTGAACCTGGACATCCCGGCCCACTCAGGGTACCATTTCACCTTCTCAATCTCAGAGAGCATCAGGTCCTTGAGCTCAGACATCTTCAAGAACCACTGCTCGGTTGCACGGTATATTATCGGGGTTTTGCACCTCCAGCAGTGGCCGTAACGGTGTGTGACCTCCTCTCGCCATAGAAGAAGCCCACGCTCATCAAGATCAGAGAGCACAGTCTCGTTCACATCCCGGACATTGAGGCCAGCATACCTTCCAAGATCCTCTGTGTATGTTCCATCCTCGCTGACAGGACAGAAGATGGGGAGACCATGCTCTTTTCCAAGATCAAAGTCATCAGGACCATGCCCAGGGGCGATGTGAACACATCCTGTGTTATCCATCTCAACAAAGCCTGCACCATAGATCCTGTGATCAAACTCCCGCTGGATTGGTATCAGGTCAGAAAGCGGGTGTTCATACTCGATTCCTATAAGACTCTCCCCGGAAAACCTCTCAAGAACCTCATAGTCCTCGAACCTTGCCTTTTTCAGGACCGGTTCTATCAGATCGTATGCAAAGATAAGAATCTCACTTTTCCCGTCCTTGTAAGCCCTGACCCTCGCATAATCAAAGGATGGGTTTATTGCGACAGCGATATTCGAGGGGATCGTCCAGGGGGTTGTTGTCCATATCAGGATTGCCTCTCCATCCCGACCCTTTATCCGGAACCTGACAAAGATTGAAGGGTCACGCTTATCCGCGTACTCAACCTCTGCATCTGCAATCGCGGTCTCACAACGTGGGCACCAGTTAACGACCCTTTCTCCCTTGAATAGCAGATTCTTCTCCCAGGCCCGCTTCATCGTCCACCAGGCAGCCTCGATGTACTCGTCCTTCAGCGTCATGTATGGATCATCCCAGTTGAGCCATACACCGAGCCGCTTGAACTGCTCTGTCATCTTCCTGCGGTTCTCTATCGCAAACGCTCTGCACTCACCGATGAACCTTGCAACGCCAAACCGTTCTATATCTTTTTTCGATCTGAATCCAAGCTTCTCTTCGATTTTAACCTCGATCGGGAGACCGTGCATATCCCATCCTGCACGATCGATCAGGTAATAACCCTGCATAGATCTGTATCTCAGGACGGTATCTTTTATCACCTTATTCCAGGCAGTCCCGAGATGGATGCTTCCGGTGGTATAGGGAGGGCCATCGACGAAGAAGAAAGGCTCATTTCCCCTGTTTTTCGCTCTTGTCTTTGAATAAATCTTATTCTTGACCCAGAAATCTTCTATCCTCTTCTCAAGCGAGAGTGGCTCATACCTTGATTCAATCTCCCTGAGCATACGCTTCGTTCTATCTGATCTTAATTATATCTTTCTCTCTGGGCAGAAACCTTGCACCCACCCCCTTTATACAGTATGATGCAACCTTTGAGCCCATCCTCGCGCATGTCTCAGGGTCCTCCCCTCCAAGATACGCAAATATGAAACCTGCAGCATATGCATCACCGGCACCGGTTGTATCGATGACATCCTTCTCAGATACCGGTTCTGCAGGTACCCTCACCCGTCTCTCACCGTATGCGATGTAAGAACCGTCTTTACCGAGTGTGACAGCGATGATGCCCTGGCTGATCTCAAGAAGAAGCTCAGAGGCACGAGAAAGTTCAAGCCCCGTGAGTGCAAGAAGCTCACTATGGCTCAGAAACGTGATTGCAGCGTGCTCAATAAGCTCTCTCAGATCGTCAAGTCCGTACTTGAAGCACAGCATCCCGGGCGAGAAAGTGATCTCAAGCTCATTTTTCAGGATCCTTGCAAGCTCTATCTGCATACGAAGCTGTGTTTTATCCACAAATGAGCTTGTATGAATGAGCGCCGCTTTTTTCAGATAATCGAGATCGATGTCATCGATCGTGAGGTCATCGTTCGCCCCGGCATCAACATAAAGCACCCTCTCCCCTGCTTTATCAACAAACCCAATGACAGATCCACTTCTTTTGGACGAAGATCGCTTTATCCCTGTTACATCAACATGGTCATCCAGAAAATCCTGCAGGATCTTTTCCCCCTCAGCATCTCCCCCCACACACCCGACAAACCCACACTCAAGACCGAGCCTTGAAAGCCCAACGATCGTGTTTGCAGCAGATCCACCGGACGACTCTTTCCTGTCAATTATCCCTATCTCCTCACCCGGTTTTGCGATACGCTCAACAAGATAGAGCCTATCGTAGTTGAGTGCACCGAGCCCGATTACGTCCATCGGTATGGATTTAGGACTGTTCTACTCCTTCTTCCCCCTCTCCCCGCATGCTCATATGCCGGACAATGACGATATCCCCGACCGCAATGATCCATCTGTGCGGTATCACAATACCTCTTCCTCCTCCAATATCAAACAGGTTCCTGTTCACGTCCCCGACTGCGATACCAGATACCTTCCGCTCGTTCACATCGATCGTGACATCGTTCACCTGGCCAACCCTCACACCCCGGTCTGTGTAGACATTGAGGCCATAGAGACTTGTAAGCTCCATTCGCATTCCAATCCCCTAATCCAAGATGGAGCACATTTAATATATAGTTTTTTGTCAGGGGAGCGGGTGAGGATCATCGATAGAGTCTATTTATCCCTTCGATCATCGCATCGACTGATGCCATTATTATATCAGTCCCTGCCCCCCTTGCAGTGATGACACGATCTCCCTTGGTCAGTGTAACTGTAACCTCAACGAGTGCATCAGTTCCACCGGTTATCGCATCCACGTGATACTGGTCCAGATTGAACTCTGTCATGTTTCCGATCGCGCGCCTCAGCGCGTTCATCGCGGCATCAACTGGCCCATCACCGGTTCCAGCCTCAAGCACCTCTTTACCATCTATCAAAAGCTTTATTGAGGCTGTAGGGGTAATCCTGTTCCCGGATACAACCGCAAGATCCTCCAGTACGACCTTGGGATCCTTGGTGACACCTGTGACAGTCTCTGCAATCACCTGAAGATCTGCATCCGTCACCCTTTTGCCGAGATCTCCAAGTTCCTTCACCCGGTGTAGTATCTCATCCAGTTCGGATTCACTTGCATCTATTCCAAGCTCTTTTACCGCCATTTCTATCGACTTTCTCCCTGTGTGCTTCCCGAATACGAATCTTCTCCTCCTTCCAACCTCTTCAGGGTCCATGGGCTCATACGTGGTGGAATTTGCGATAATCCCATGAACATGGATGCCTGACTCGTGTGTAAATGCGTTATCCCCGACAAGCGGCTTGTTTGGAGCCGGTTGAATCTTTGTGAGTCTGCTAACAAGCTTTGAGAGGTGATAGAGACGCTCGGTCCTGACCTTCACATCAACACCGTAGAGCTTCTTCAACGCCATCACAACCTCCTCAAGCGATGCATTCCCCGCGCGCTCACCGATCCCGTTGACCGTGACATGAACCCCACTCGCACCCTCGATTATCGCCTTCACCGAGTTGGCGGTTGCAAGCCCAAGGTCATTGTGGCAGTGAAGATGCAGCGGAGCAATCCCTTTAAGCGCATGGACAACCTCTGTGACCCGTTCTGGGGTCAGTATCCCGACCGTATCGCAAAAGCAGATCCGATCTGCTTTTACCGTCTTGAAAAGCGCCTTTACAAAATCAAGATCAGCCCTCGATGCATCCTCTCCGCTGAGTTCAACGATTAACCCATGTTCCTGTGCATAATCAGTGACTTCTCCTGCAGCAGCCATGACATAGTCCCGATCTTTCTTGAGCTTCTCTGTTATGTGAAGATCTGAGACCGGTACAACGAGATGGATCGAATCCACACCACAGTCAATGGCATAGTCCACATCCTGCTTCAGTGTTCGTGTGAATGTCGATATCTCGCAGCCAAGATCTGCCTCAACAACTGCCTTGATTCCCTTGCGCTCCCCCTCTGAGGTCGCAGCAGAACCGGCCTCTATTACATCCACCCCAAGATGAGCGAGCTCCCTTGCGATCTCAACCTTTGCTTCAGGTAAAAGTGTAACCCCGGGGGTTTGTTCACCGTCTCTGAGCGTCGTATCAAAGAGCCTGAACTCTTCAGCAAATAAAACGATCCCTCATGATCGATATGTCACCCCAACTTCTATAAATATCTTTTCGATCTATGTAGGACAAAGGAAGGGTGTGAAATACAATGGAGCTCACAATGGTAATTCCGTCATACTGGGGACGAGAGAGAAGAGTTGGCTGGAAGGAGGGGGATGCAGTCTATGACCATCCCACACCACTTGACGAAGATGGCACGCTTGCCAGGGCCATAGAAAGCATGGGGATACTGAGGGAGAAGGACTTCAGGCTTGTGGTAATCGCTGTTGCGACCACGCCGGAGATTGTTCCGATGGTCGAAGAAAAAGTGAGGGGCATCATCGAGTCTGTTGCACCCGATACAGGGATCAGGGCATCTCTCTTCTCTCACACACATCTTTCAAAGATACATGCGCTTCTGAGAAGCGAGGGGCTGGAGGGATATACCGATCTTCTGCAGCTCAGGGGGTATTCCAATATCAGAAACCTATGTGTCTTCATACCCCACATTCTTGGCTCAGATATTGCTCTGCTGATCGATGATGATGAGGTATTTGAAGACCCTGAGTTTCTCAGAAAGGCGAAGGAGTTCATCGGCAGGGATGGAGTATATGGGATTGGGGGATACTACCTGCAGGAGGATGGGGACTATCATATCAAGAAGGAGTACCGTCCATGGATGGAGTACTGGGACCAGTATGCAAGGATGAACGAGGCGTTTGAGAGGATCATAGGTGTAAGTGAGCCAAGGTTGAAGAAGACGCCGTTTGTCTTCGGGGGGAACATGGTCATACACCGGAACCTCTTCACCCTTGTGCCTTTTGATATGCATGTACCAAGAGGTGAGGATATCGATTATCTGATAAATGCGAGGATATTCGGGTTTCCGTTTTACCTTGATAACAGGCTTGCAATCAAGCATTTACCACCTCCAAAGCCACATCCAGTATGGAGACAGCTCAGGGAAGACATATACAGGTTTATCTATGAGCGTGCAAAGATCGAGCATCAGAGAGACCTTGAGGGCTTGGCCAGGGTTTCTCCTGAAGATCTGGACCCCTATCCGGGCTGCTTCCTGAAGAGAGACCTCGAGGAGAAGATAGAGAAGGCGTGTAAGCTCTTGTCAGAGGAGTATCTCGCAGCTGGTGATACAGAAGGTAGCAAAGAGGCGTTAAAAAATATCGAGCTTGCCAGAACCGACGCTGTGCCGAAGTTTGATCCGTTTCAGAGGTTCTGTGAGTTGCAGAAGCACTGGCATGAGATGATGGTACGCACAGGCAGAGAGAAGGTTAGATCAAAGATGCAGAGAGTTATTGAGGATGTAGGAGTGGCATAGATGCGAATCCTGTTTTTACCAAAGCTCCTCCCAAGAGCGGATATCATAGGGGGGCCGATACTTATCTACCACAGGATCAAGAACCTATCCCTGATGGGGCATAGAATAACGCTTATCGCTCCTTCCTATACCGAGGCAGATCGGAAGGATGAAAGCCTCAAGCCGTTCTGTGAGAGGATCATCCGCGTTGACTCCACCAGGAACAGGTCCCATGAGGAGATCGAGGCGCTTTATGCACGATTGAACCGTCCAAGGTTCTTCTTAACAGGAGATGGGGGCTTTTCCCATGAGATCGACGAAGCGTTCAGAACGATACTGGAAGAAGAGCATTTTGATGCGATTATTGCTGAGTACTCGATAATGGGGCAGTATATTGAGTCAAACCAGCATCTCATACCGGATGATACGATGAAGGTGATCTCGGTCCATGAGTGCTACACAAAAGCATTTGAGCTGAGAAGAGAGAAGGGCGAGGAGATTGATGAGGATACGATCGAGGAGTTATCTGAGTATGAGTTCAGGATGTATTCCGCTGCTGACAGGATTCTGTGCCTGACACCGGAGGATGCAGAGATTATTACAGGTTACAGCCCTGGATTGCGAGATAAGATAAGGATTGTCCCACACGGGGTTGATACGTCATTCTACACCCCTCCCAGGGAGGATCGCCTGAAGCGAGGGACGAAGAAGATTCTGTACATAGGAAACTTTGAGCATTACCCGAATGTGGATGCTGTCCTGAACTTCATGGAACACTGCTGGGATACCATTGTGGATGCGGTTCCAGATGCCAGGTTTTATGCCGTGGGCTTCAATCCACCAGAGGAACTCCTTCGATTGAGGAGTGAGAATGTGGTTGTGCGTGAGGGAGGGGATAACGAGAGCATCCGGCAGACTTACTGGGATAGTGACATATTTGTCGCTCCTATCGCGCTTGGTACAGGCTTCAGGGGAAAGCTCCTTGAGGCGATGGCATGCAGTCTTCCCGTTGTTGCCACCCGGCTTGCAGTCTTCGGGATCAACCCCCGGCATGGCAGGGATATGTTTGTGACAGATGACTACGGGGAGTTTGCCAGGTATGTGATCATGCTCCTGGAGGACCTCAAGCTGCGCAGCTTGATGGGTGAGAACGCGCTCAGGCTTGCAAGGAGGTTTGACCACAGGCATGCTGCAGAAAAGCTTGAGAGGGTACTGAAGGAGAAGACCATGGAAGGGTGATACCCCCAAATGCGGCTGAGATCACTCACACTCTGGAACTTTCGAAGGTTCAGGCATGTCTCGATCGAGTTCCCGGATGGCGTCGTCGGGATTATCGGCCCCAATGGCGCTGGTAAGTCGACACTTATCGAGGCGATTGCCTGGGCGATCTATGGGCATCCTGCATCAAGAACGAAGAAAGAGCAGATCAAGCGGGTTGGGGCCTCGCCCTCTGAACCATGTGGGGTAATACTTGAGTTCTATCTCGGGAGGGATGAGTACAGGGTGAGGAGGGAGATGGTTGGGCAGAGCCTATCTCCGAGAGCAGAGCTCCTTCTCAACGGTGAACCCATCGCAGAGGGTGAGAGGCAGGTCACATCCTTCCTTGAAGGGGTAATAGGCATGGATTACCAGTCATTCATCACCTCGGTATTTGCAAGACAGAAGGAGCTCAATGCACTCTCCACGATGGGGCCTGAGGAGCGAAAGCGCCTTATTTTGAGGATGCTCAAGATTGATATCATCAAAAAATCGCTTGAATCGTTGAGATCAGATAAAAATGCAGATAGAAAGCGGATGGAAGGGATAAAAGAGGCTATAATTGATGAAAGCGGCATGTATAAGATCGACATTTTGAAAAAAGAGCGAAAAGAGGTTATTGCAAGAAAAGCTGAAATCAAAGCGCGGTATGATGAAAAAAAGACGGTGTTGCTTGGGATTGAGGCGCATCTTAGCCAGATTAGATCTGAGCTTAAGGATATGGAGGCGAGGCTTGAGGCTCATAATCGTCTGAGACAGAGGCTAAGCGGGCTTTCGCGAGATCTTGATAACAGGCGGTTACAGCTATCAGATCTTGAGAGATCTATCAGGGAGCTATCAGAGAAGAAAAAGATACTCTTTGGGATGCTTGATGATGAAAAGAAGTATTACGAGCTTAAAAAGTGTAAGGAAGAACTGGAGAGGGAGGTTAAGCTGAAACGGGAGGAGCTGGGAGAGATCTCAAAGGAGGAGGCAACCCTCTCAAAGGAGATCGAGCACCTTAAGAGCAGGCTCCAGGAGATCGCAAAGCGAAAGAAAGAGGTATATCGTGATCTTAAGCTGCTCAAGGAAGCAGATTCAAGGATACGTGAGCTTCAGCCAGTTATGGATGTCATTCAGGATCTTGAACGCCTTTTAGCCCTGAGAGCTGAGCGAGAGAGGCTTAAACGTGAGATCGAGTCGATAGTGGTAGATCTCACACTGGAAGAGGTAGACTCACTTGAGAAAGAGAGAAGGAGGATGGAAGATGAAAGAATAGAAATTTCAACCCGTATTGCTGGGATATCCCATCAGATCGAGGAGCTTGAGGGTGCATCTGGGGCCTGTCCGACATGTATGAGGCCACTTGCAGATAATGAGCGGATATCGGTGATCAGCTGGCTGAAAAAGGAGCGTGAAGGTCTATCAGAAAAGCTTGAAGCGTTGAACAGGCGTATTAAAGAGATCCAGGCGCTTGATCTTGGGTCTGTGAGGGCTGAGCTTGAGAGAATCAGATTGCTTGACGGAAAGATTGCAGAGATGAGACGTGAGGAGTCTGAAATCCTCGATGCCATCGGATCTGATTTTGGGATTGAGGATATGGATGAGATCAAGAGGATAAGGGATGAGTATCAACGGCTCAAAGGGAGGATATCTGCCAGGTCAAACCTGAATGAAGTTTTTGAGGAATTAAACAGGGAGATGATCGATGTAAAGCGCAGGATTGATGAGGTCCAGGACAGACTTGGAGCGGTGGCTTCAGGGCATCTTTCACTCCGGAAGGAGGTGGATCTGCTTGAGAACAGGCTTTCAGAAACTTCACTCATTTTTAATAGGTTAGAAAAGCGATTTAATGAGATAATTTCGCTTAAAACAGAGGTTAAGCGATTAGATGAACTCAAAGATACCGCATCTGCGGTTAAAAAAGAGATAAAATGGCTTGAGGGTGAGATTTTACGGGTGAAAGAGGAGATCACTACGATCGGGTTTGATAGAGAGCGATATCTTCTGATAAAAAAGGAGGAGGAGGGGTATAATGAGAAGCTGCGCGAGCTTGAGCGGGAGACCTCATCGATAGAGAAGGAGCTTTCGATCGTTGAGCATGAACTCAGGTCGATTGATGGGGCAATCAAGGAGCAGAACCGTTTGATTGAGTTGATGGATCAGCTAAAGGAGAAGATCGGGTACATGGAGAAGCTTGAGATGATTTTCAAGAGCTTCGAGGCGCACATGATCTCCTCGATAAGGCCCTTCCTCTCAGAGTACGCATCCGCGCTTTTTTCAGACCTTACAGAAGGAAGGTATAGTGGGATTGAGATAGGTGAAGCGTATGATATAATGATACAGGACTCGGGAGCATACTATGATCTAAAGCGATTTTCTGGTGGGGAAACAGACCTTGCTAATCTCTGTTTAAGGCTTGCAATCTCCAATATCGTATCTGGAAGGGATGAGGGGGAGGGTTTTGAGTTCCTCATCCTTGATGAGATCTTCGGGAGCCAGGATGCAGAACGTAAACGGAATATAATGCGGGTACTTGAGGGACTTTCAAGAAGGTTCAGGCAGATATTTCTGATTACCCATGTTGAGGAGATCAAGGACTACATCGGATCTTTTATCAGGGTGGTTGAGATTGAAGAGGGTGTGAGCGGGGTTGAGATTGAGTATTGAGAATCATGAGACCACAACCTATTTTAACGCCCATGCCATGAGTTTCTTGATGGATGCGGTGCTTGGGTTGGAGGATGGCACGGTGGTCTTTGGGAGGGGGTTTGGTGCAGAAGCCACAATCTGCGGTGAACTCGTTTTCACAACGCAGTTCACCGGATACGAGGAGGCGCTGACAGATCCCTCATATAAGGGACAGATTCTCATGTTTGCATACCCGTTGATCGGAAACTATGGTGTAAACCCTGATTCATTCCAATCAGGGGGGATGCAGGCAGAGGGGCTTGTTGTGAGAGAGATGTGTGATCACCCGTCCTCCTACCAGCAGGTGCTATCGATCGAGGAGTTCCTCAGGCAAGAGGGGAAACCCGGGATCTCAGAGGTTGACACACGTGCGCTTACCATCAAGACCCGTGAGCATGGGACACTCCGGGCATGTCTCATGACCGGCGATCGGGTTGATGGAGATGAGGCGGTTGAGCTTGCACGCTCTCAGCCTGATATCTCAAAGCTCGATCTTATAGGGTATGTGACGTGCAAGAAGCCATATCATATCGAGGGTGGGGGGAGGAGAGTTGCTCTTATTGATCTTGGGGTTAAGAAGAACATTTTAAAGAGTCTGAGAGCGAGAGATCTTGATATATTTGTCTTTCCAGCCAATACAAGTGTATCTGATATTGAAAAAATTGATCCAGACCTTCTTTTTCTCTCAAATGGACCAGGTGACCCAAAACAGGCGAAAGATGCGATCAAGCTCGTTTCAGATCTTGCCGGCACACTCCCAATCGCCGGTATATGTCTTGGACACCAGATCATCGCGCTTGCACTTGGGGCCGAGACTTACAAGCTTAAATTTGGGCACAGGGGCGCGAACCAGCCTGTAAAGGATCTTGATACCGGGAGGGTCAATATAACATCGCAGAACCATGGATTTGCGGTTGTGCCTGGATCGGTTGAGGGTACAGAGATGAGAGTTACGGAGATCAACACGAACGATGGGACGGTTGAAGGGATCATTGCACCTGATCTTGATATCTTCTCTGTCCAGTACCATCCCGAGGCGCACCCTGGGCCAAGGGACTCAGAGAAGTGGTTTTTTGACCGGGTTCTGAAGATGGCAGGGGGTTAGCTCAGGGGATGGTAAAAGATCCAGGGATCAGGAAGGTGCTTCTTATAGGTTCAGGCCCTATCTTAATCGGACAGGCTGCAGAGTTTGACTTTTCGGGGAGCCAGGCGTGCAGGGCCCTTCGGGAGGAGGGCGTCTCTGTCGTTCTTGTGAACTCAAACCCCGCAACGATCATGACGGATCCTGAGACTGCTGACACCATCTACATCGAACCGATCACACCAGAAGTTGTTGAGAGGATCATCGAGCGTGAGATGCCGGATGGGATTCTGGCAGGGTTTGGGGGGCAAACCGGGCTCAACATCACAGCAGAGCTTGCAGAAAGAGGGGTATTAGAAAAATATGGGATAAGAATCCTTGGAACGCCGCTAAAGGCAATCTATAACACGGAAGATCGGGATCTATTCAAGCAGGCAATGCTCCGGATAGGCGAACCCATCCCGAGAAGCAGGGCTGTCGGGAGTGTGGAGGAGGCCGAGGATCTGATCCCTGAGCTCGGGCTGCCGCTCATAGTCCGTCCTGCATATACGCTCGGTGGCACGGGAGGTGGGATTGCATACACCAGGGAGGATCTGAGAAGGATATGCGAACTTGGACTCAAGCGCTCGAGGATTAACCAGGTGCTCATTGAAGAGAGCGTCCTTGGGTGGAAAGAGATCGAGTATGAGGTTATGCGGGATGGAAAGGATACCTGTATCACGATCTGCAACATGGAGAACCTTGACCCGATGGGTATTCATACAGGTGAGTCAATCGTCATCACCCCCTCTCAGACGTTAACCGATAATGAGCATCAGATGCTGAGATCTGCCGCGATAAATATTATAAGATCACTCGGGGTTGAGGGTGGGTGCAACATCCAGTTTGCGTTAAGAGAGGGGGAGTATCGCGTCATCGAGGTCAATCCCCGGGTATCCAGATCATCAGCGCTTGCCTCAAAAGCTACAGGCTACCCCATCGCCAGGGTTGCTGCAAAGGTCGCAATTGGCCTCCACCTCGATGAGATCAGGAACAATGTGACCGGGGAGACCCCGGCATCGTTTGAACCCGCAATCGATTACGTCGTTGTGAAGATCCCACGCTGGCCCTTTGACAAGTTTGTGACCGCGGATAACACGCTCACAACCGCTATGAAGTCAACGGGTGAGGTGATGGCAATCGGGCGTACAGTCGAGGAAGCACTTCTTAAGGCTGTAAGATCGCTTGATATAGGTACAGACTTCGGGAAAGAGGAGTGGACAAGAGAGGAGACAGAGCGACTCCTTAGAACACCAACAGACAAGCGGCTCTTTGTGATATACCATGCGATCAGGACTGGATTTCGGGATGATGAGATCTCACGGCTCACAGGTATTGACCCATTCTTCATCAGAAAGATCAGGAACATCGTCGAGATCGAGGACTTGATAAGGAGCAATGGGCTTAATCGGGAGATTTTAAGGAGGGCGAAGCGGATCGGACTCACAGATCAACGCATCGCTGAGCTCTGCGGGATGAACCGGGAGGAGGTCTCTGATCTCAGACACAACCTCGGAATTCTTCCGGTGTACAAGATGGTCGATACCTGTGCTGCCGAGTTTGCCGCAAGAACCCCCTACTATTACTCATCATACGAGGATGAGACAGAGGTAGTACCATCCTCGAGAAAGAAGGTTTTGATCATCGGTGCAGGTCCTATCAGGATCGGGCAGGGGATTGAGTTTGATTACTGCACCGTCCATGCGGTCATGGCACTGAGGGAGGAGGGGATAGAGGCGCAGATTGTCAATAACAACCCTGAGACGGTATCAACCGATTTTGATACATCTGACAGGCTATTCTTCGAACCACTCACACTCGAGGATGTTATGAACATAATCGAGGTTGAAAGGCCCTATGGCGTCTGTGTGCAGTTCGGGGGTCAGACCTCCGTGAACCTCGCGATGCCACTTGCAAAAGAGCTTTCGCGCAGGGCCGATCTTGATACAAAGATTCTTGGAACGAGTCCGGAGAATATCGATCTTGCAGAGGATCGCAAGCGGTTCAATCAGCTCCTGAAAAAGCTGGGAATCCCTCAGCCTGAGGCAGGGTATGCAACATCAAAGGAGGAGGCACACGAGGTTGCCGCACGTATCGGTTATCCGGTTCTTGTGCGGCCCTCCTACGTGCTGGGTGGACGTGCGATGGAGATCGTGTATGATGCCGAGGATCTCGACAGGTACATGACAGAGGCGGTCAGGGTCTCACCAGACCATCCAGTCCTCATCGACGACTTCCTCGAGCATGCTATTGAGATCGATGTTGATGCAGTCTCAGATGGGGAGGACGTCCTGATTGGCGCGATAATGGAGCATATCGAAGAGGCAGGAGTACATTCCGGGGACTCAGCATGTGTGATACCCCCCCAGTCACTCTCTGGTGATCTGCTTGATACGGTCAGAGAGTACGTCAGGCGAATAGCACTCGCGATGAATGTCAAGGGCCTCTTAAACATCCAGTTTGCTGTAAAAGATGGTGTTGTCTATGTGCTTGAGGCAAACCCGAGATCATCCCGTACAATACCTTTCGTATCAAAGGCGATTGGAATCCCACTTGCAAAGATCGCTGCAAAGGTCATGATCGGAAAGACGCTGAAGGAGCTCGGGTACACAGATGAACCCGTGCCAAAGTGTGTCTCCGTCAAGGAGGTTCTACTTCCATTTGATAAGCTACCGGGTGCAGATCCGCTACTTGGCCCGGAGATGCGTTCAACAGGCGAGGTGATGGGGATAGATCGTGACTTTGCGACCGCATTCTACAAGGCAGAGCTTGCAGCAGGTAACGCACCCCCGCTCCGGGGTACGGTCTTCATCTCAATAAGGGATGAAGACAAGAAGGAGATACTTGATGCTGCAAAGAAGCTCAGTGACTCCGGGTTTCGAATCATTGCAACATCAGGCACTGCCTCGTATCTCCGTGAGCATGGGATTGAGGCTGATACAATCAAAAAGGTGAGTGAAGGATCACCGAACGTTCTCGATCTCATAAAGCGCGGTGAGGTCGATCTCATCATAAATACGCCGAGAAGCAAGCAGTCAAGAAAGGATGGGTATGAGATAAGACGGGCCGCGGTTGATTATGGTATACCATATATAACAACGATAAGAGCTGCACTTGCTACCGCGGATGCGATAATGATCGCATCCCGGCAGGGGATAGACGTTGCATCGTTGAGGGAGTATCAGGGAGGAAGGCTGGTCTGGCAGTGTTGATGAGTCAGATCACCGGGTATTGACATCATCCCTTCTTCTTGATGCTATCATCTTTCTGACCTCATCTGGGGCAGGACCACCGGTTACAGACCTCCTTTTAACGCTTTCTACAGGATCAAGCGCGTCTTTAAGGGTCGTCTCATCAAGCCCCATCGAGCTAAGGGGCCTACCAATTATCTCCGCTGATATGCGATCTATCAGCTCAAGTGTGATCTTCTCCCCTTCGCTAACAGCCCTACCAACGATCTGGTGGGCGGTTCTGAAGGGGATTTTTGTAACTCTTACAAGTGTATCTGCAAGATCTGTCGCGGTGATATCCCCAAGATCAAGCATTGAGCGCATCGAGCCATCCTTTACCCTCATCCCCCTGATCATCCTCTCCATCCCCCGGACAGATGCTCTTGCTATCGTGATTGCACGAAGCAGATGCGGGGTCATCTCCTGGAGATCCCGGTTGTAGCTCATCGGCAGACCCTTACCTATCGCGAGTGTCGCAATAAGTGCACCAAAGACCGTGCCTGTCTTTGCCCTGATGAGCTCTGCAAGATCTGGATTTTTCTTCTGGGGCATTATTGAGCTTGTGCTTGTAACCGCATCATCAAGCTCAACGAAATCAAACTCCTGGGTACTCCATAGAATTAACTCTTCTGCGATCCTTGAGAGGTGCATCATGAGGATGGAGGATACAGCAATCGCCTCAATTAAAAAGTCTCTTGCACTCACAGCATCCATCGAGTTCTCGATAATCCCCTCAAATCCGAGAAGCTCCATCGTACGATTCCGATCGATGGGAAAGCTCGTTGAGGCAAGGGCGGCTGCACCGAGAGGTGATTTGTTTGTGCGGTGATAGACTGCCTCAAGTCGCTCAAGGTCACGGCCAAGCGCATCGAAGTGGGCAAGCAGATGATGGGCAAGGGTGGTTGGCTGTGCATGCTGGAGATGGGTAAAACCGGGCATGAAAGTCTCTACGTGTTGCTCAGCCTGTCTTAGGATCGTTCTCCTCAGGCTCTCAAGCTCCTCCCTCAGCGCCCCAAGCTCCTCCCTCAGTGCGAGCCTGATGCATGTTGCAACCTCATCGTTCCTGGATCTCCCTGTATGCATCCGTCCGCCCACCTCCTCACCGATAAGCTCGATAAGCCTTGACTCAATTGCAGCGTGCACATCCTCATATCGCTCGAGATTGAGCGCATCAACACCGTCTTTCTCGATCTTTTCCAGCCCCTCGAGTATGAGTGATGCCTCCCTCTCGCTTATGATCCCTTTCTCAAGGAGCATACGGGTGTGAGCTTTATCAACCTCGATATCAGCCCTGAATATCCATCTATCGGCGTCCTGTGATTGGAGAAATTCAAACGTGGACTCATCCATCTCGCTCAGCCTTGCTCTCCGGATGATATCCATAATGATAAAAAAGAACAAGAGGAGGTTCTATTACTCCTCTACCGTAAGCGGGAATCCACTATCTTTATAGATCTCTTCAAGCCTCGCTCTGGTCTCCTCATTTGGTGTGTAATCCACACAGAGGACGATGTCTTCACCGGTTGTCTGGGTCTTTGTACAGACGTAGGACGTGCCGAACTCTCGTTTCTCCTCCACGAAGTACTTACAATCCTCGCACCTGAACCTCGGCTGGAAAGCCTCACATGTACGCTCAAGTGGCTCAGGTATCTCGATCTTCATCCTTCCACGCGTCTGCTTGAAGATCCGATCGCATCCGTTCTCAACAGAGTAGTAATCGCAGATAAGACAGGGGCGCTTCTTTTCTTCCAGGTACAGCTTCAGGGGGTATATATCACCCAGCTTTATCGCCATATAAGAACTCCTAAATATGGTAAAGGAGGTGGGGTACCCTACCTCGAGTTGTTGATAATCTCTGTCAGCTCCGGGTTGAACCCACCGGTGATCCGTCCTCTGCTGTATCTTGCAATAACTGTGAGAATCTCTGTACGGCTCTTGTAGGCTGCAACATCCCAACGATATGTACAGTCGTGCCCTCTTGCCTCTCGCTCGGTGAGTGGCCGTCCGACCGGAATCGGGTTGTCAAGAACCTCAGCATGCATGTTCTTGATATACTCGACCTCGCCGGTCTCCTTGTTGAGCTTGTATCGCCTCCTCGCATCGAACATCAGACCATCCTCATCGAGCCTCAGTGAGTGCCCGTGGACTGTGATGCCCCGGATCGCATCCCTCGCAGGATCATATACCTCAGTCTCAAGGAGCCACTTTGATGATGCCTCGATATCCCGCTCTCGCTGCTCAAGCAGCTGTCTTCCTGAGTAGACCATCACATCACATCCCCTGAGCCTTGACATGTAGAGGCGTGGTCGCAGCCACGGGGCCATCGGTGGGTAGAAGATCGAGTCTGCGAACTGGATATATCTGATCCGGTCACCCGCCCTTGCACCAGGGGTCGGCTCAACGATGTTCTTTATCGGGTCGTACTTCTCAACAAGCTCATCCAAGGGTGGATGAACGCTCACGTAGGACTCGCCCTTGAACCTGTGACCCAGGAGAAGTACGATGTTATCATCAGGGATCGACCTGAACTTTGCAAGCTTCTTTGTCGGGTCCGCGGCCTTTCTCCTCCTATCAGATACCTTGTCTGCACCGGGATAGACCTGTGGTTTATACTTTGGCTTTCTTGCCCTCCTCGGCCTTGCCACTTATATCTCCCCCTTGATCGATTCTGCAGCTTCTGCAAGCTTTTCAAGCGGGTTCTGGAATATTGGAAGCTCCTCTGCGAGTGTGTAGTAGAGTCCTGATGTTACATTCGGACGGAATATCTGCGAGCCTGCATCAAGGCACATACCTGCAACGATACACGGTGTCAGGAAGCCTGAGGTGTGTCTAACGATCACGTGATCCATCGTGAACGCACCCGGTCCTGCACCACCGTACAGCCCATGGGTGTAGAAACCGAAGCCAAGCCCTGTTCCCATGACCCTTCCGGCATCAGGATCTGGGAGACCGCCACCCTCAAACGCGATGAAATCGTTCCATGACCCAAGCACCGCACTCGTGTTCTGTGCTGCTCTCATCGCCCCAGAATTGACGATAACCGCGGCAAGAAGTGCTGCAACACCATATGCATTCCACATCGCGTAATCCTTGAGCTGATAGAGCTTGTAACCAGATGGCTGTACGAACGGATACTTCCTCGGTGGTTCTTCAATGACACCATCTGCCAGAGCCCGCTCCATCAATGTGAGAACAACATCATACGCCGTCCCCCTTGCGTTCTCTTTCACCATATCAAGCACGAGGTTGTTGGCGTTGAATCCCTGGAAGGCAGAGCCAAGGAGCTGATACCGCTCATACCATCCAATCGCGTTACCCATCTCAAACTGCGCCCCCTGCTCGAAGATCGTCGCAAGTGCGACGGCATGAAGTGTCCTGTTGTTACCCAAGGCAACGACGTGGTTGATCATAAATGACTTGTATCCTGTGCCCATCCCCTCAAGGATCGATGGGACCTTCATCAGTGGTGCGACAGGGTTACCCGGGTTTGGTCCCACATACTGTGGATACCTCCCATGGAGGCAGTTCTTGAGCATTCCAAACCTGTATGGTCTGTCCAGAGGGTTATCAAGCCCATACTTCTTCGCGATGATCTGGCCGAGTGCAACACTTACCTGTGTGAATGCAGGTGAGTAATCTGCAGAGAGCCTCAGGACCTCCAGCGGAAGCTGCACAACCAGGAGACTTCCCCCTTCAAGCGATATAATATTGGTGTCATCCCCCTCCTTCAGCTGCAGCATCTTCTTCAGCTCTTCTGCTATCTCCTCCGAGTCCTCAACCAGGTCAAGATCGAGGCCATACCATGGCATCTTGATCTCATCCTGACCCACTGTGGTACTCCAGCCTGTACGACCATCCCTCAGCATACCCTGCAGCTTGCCGAGATCGACGATCGCTGTGCGCTTCAGTGTGAGGTATATCTCCTTCATGTAGGGATTCCTGTATGGGTGCAACGCCTCAATTGGAACCTTCTCTGCGAGGAGTTTTCCCTCATCACTGTACAGATCAATTTTATCTTCAAATTTCATAAAACTCTCCTCCGCGCAGGATCTGTAGAGTCCCTACACGCTCATAGTATATAAACTTCGTGGTCTGGTATTTACAATTAAAATTGAATAATAAAAAAAGTAATATATTTAATCACTCAACCCATCTTCACGTCAAGGATCTCGTATCCAATCCCCTCCTCCCCCAATCGCCTGAGGAGAGATGGTAGCTCATCCTCGACGCACACGATCAACGGGGATATGCCCCGGTGTGCAGCCTCCACAGCAGCCTCTTTCACCCCGTATGCAACCTGTGGCTCTACATTGATCCGTCCAAGCGCGACATAAGCCTCGATACCAATCGCACAGATGAGATCCACACCTTTAACTGCCTCTCTCAGAGCATCCGGCGAGACCTTCCTCGATCCTCCATCCTGCACCTGTGGCACAGGGCAGATCAGGACCTTCCCCACATCAAGTGGTATTATCCCACTGATGTTCGAGATACCAACGTCCTCCCCTTTTTTTGCGGGAATCACAACGTTTGCGTGGGCCATCCCTTCAACTTCTCCCTTTAAGGCGCAAAGGAGCCCGTTCTCCATGAAGAGATGTACTTTATCACCTTCTTCCAGATCCTCCTTTGCTATGGCTGCCCAGACAGAGATATTCGTCACGATCTTGTTGATGTGATCGAGGTACTCCTGCATTTCCTTTCCTACAGCAAGTATGAAGTTCACGCCCTCTCTCGTGACGACATACATCTTCTTACCATCTGTATGGATCAATCCCTCCTCTACCATCTCCTTCACGTACTCAGAGACGGCCTGAGGGGTGATATCCATCTTCCTCGCGATATCCTTCTGTCGGATCGTAGGCTGGTGGGCCGCCACCTCCACAAGTATCTGGAACTTGCTGCTCACTTTTTTACTTTTTAGCGCCTGTATCATCTCAATCCCCTGATACAACCTCTAACTTCTGTCCTTTTATTAAAAGTTTCGGTGATCGCTTTACGATTGCCTTCAAAATGATGGGAGAAATATCTTCCGAGATGGAAATATTGGTTATCGAGTCTTTTCCACTTTTTATGCACGAAATAAGCTCCTCCACAATCGAGTCAAACTCCTTCTCATCCATGAAGGAGAGAGAGATGATATTACCGAGATCCTCCATCTCACACTGGAGATTGAGCCTTACCTTGGAGTAGGAAGTGGTGTACTCAACCTCTGGGGTTCCCCCTGCTTCAGGGGGCCTCCATTTGCTCTCCAATAAGCCGCTCTCGCGCAGGATATCGATACTGCCCTTGACCTCTTCATATTCGAGCATTTCCTTGAGTTCATCTTCTGTGTACCAGCCTGATGAGAGTAGATCGAAGACCTCCTTATGTCTTTTGGTTGCGAATATATGAAGGAGGGGGACAAGATCCGGAAGATCGTTCACTATCCTGACGCGCTTTGCCATTTAATATCATAACGCCTGATGATAATATAAACTTTAGGATATTATAAAGTGGGGAAGAGGTGACCGCTGATGGATGAGCGAACTCGTGCGTTTGTGAAATCAATCTTCAGGGCGTACTACCGGCGTGAGGATATTAAGATGCCTCTGAAGTTTGATAGAAGAGAATGGGGGTTCATGCCCTTTGAAGAGGGGAGGATGCATCGGCACAAGGCTTTCAGAACGAAGAGAGATGTGATCGAGTATCTTCGGGATGAGGTCCCAAGGCATGTCTATTATTCATCAGCGGTGTACACCGATCCCTCAGCACCAAAGATGGCTGAGAAAGGATGGGAGGGTGCAGAGCTTATATTTGATCTTGATGCAGACCATCTCCAGATCAAGGCTGGAAGCTATGAAGAGATGCTTGATGCTGTTAAGAAGGAGACGATCAAGCTTCTAAGGTTTCTGGAGGATGATTTTGGCTTCTCCCAGGATGATATCGAGATCGCCTTCTCCGGGGGGAGGGGATATCACGTCCATGTATACCATCCAAAGGTCTGGAAGCTTACAAGCCCGGAGCGCAGGGAGATCGTTGATTACATAACCGCAAGAGGGCTTGATCTTGATCGAATTTTTCGTCCTAAGTATAGTATCGTAGGAGATTCTGGGGAGGGTGGCACAAAAGACGCAAAACTTACAAAGATCATTCACACTTCAAGCTGGGGTGAGCGGATACACCAGGGACTTGTTGAGTTTATGGAAGAGTTATCTGAGATGGAAGAAGATGAAGCGATCGAATATCTCAGCGGCATAAAGGGTCTCGGAAAGAAACGTGCAAAAAAGCTTCTTGAGGTTGCAAAGGATAAAACGCAGGTAAACGCGATAAAAGATGGTAACATAATAGCTAAAAAGATTCCAACGCCTATATGGAGATATATAATTGAGGGACGAATGAGGGTTGAGCTTGGTGAGGTCGATGAGCCTGTGACAGCAGACATCAAGCGCCTCATACGCCTGCCTACATCGCTGCATGGGGGTTCAAGCCTGAAGGTTGTGCCATTGACAAGAGATGCTTTTAACGATTTTGATCCGCTCGTTGATGCGGTTGCGTTTGACAAGGGTGAGATTACCATAGATCTCACGCGTGAAGCATCAATATCACTTAATGATGAGAATTACTCGTTTGATCCAGGAATAAACGATGTACCACTGGCAGTTGGACTTTTTCTCATATGCAGGGGTATGGCTGAGTTCAAAGAAATACGTGGGAATAAGCTTATCTTTTGAGAGGGGGTTTTGTGAGTATGGATCTCGGTAAGCTGTGGAGGTTTGTCGATGATGAAAGATCCTCATCCACCCTCCAGCGGCTACCAGCATCTGTTTATGATGAGATCAGGAGGTATATCCACGAGCTTGAGGGGGAGATACGGGAACTTGAGGGTAAACGGCGCATGTATCTGGAAGATGAGCTTCGAACTGCGAGAATTAAGGTTGAGGAACTCTTTGAGAAGCGCATATTCAAGGTAGCAGGTCTTGCATCCTCTCGCCTGAAGCAGATGCCAGAAAACCTGCTCCCGCATGAAGAAGACCTCTATAAGGACCTTGTTGAGCGCATTGAGGCTTTGAGGGGGAGGGTACTGGGTCCCATACTCAGAAAAGGGGAGGATGAGAAAAGCTTTATAAGAGGCGATGATAGTATAATGGACAACTTCACGATTGTGCGCGTCTTGAAGGATATTCCGGTCTTTATGGGAGTGTACAACGGAAAAAGTCGTGAATACTCCCTTAAAAAAGAGGACATTGTGATCCTGCCGAGATCCCACGCAGAAGGCCTGTGTAAGAAGAAAGTGGCAATTGAGGTCGAGATCCCAGGGGGTGAAGATGATGAAGATGCCGAAAGAGATCAGGATGCACTGCCCGTACTGCAATAAGCACACCCTTCACGAGGTAGTACGTGTAAAGAAGAGACGCCCCTCTTCATTGACACATATCGCGAGACAGAAGAAGCGACAGAGTGGCATAGGGAACTCTGGTAAGTTTTCAAAGGTTCCCGGTGGAGATAAACCGACGAAGAGGGTTGAGCTAAGGTATCATTGTACAGAATGTTCAAAGGCACATACAAGGCCCTGCTTCAGGGCATCAAAGTTTGAGCTTGTGGAGTATTGATGGCTGAAGGAGTGGAAGGATGAACACGGATGATCTGTTGGTGAAACCAAGAAGCAGATTCCTCAGGGTTAAATGTAACGATTGCAACAACGAACAGATCGTATTTGGAAATGCATCCACGAGAGTTGAGTGTAGTGTTTGTGGGAGGCTGCTGGTCGAGCCGACCGGTGGAAAGGCAAACATTAAGACACAGATACTCGAGGTTCTTGAATAATGGTGGCTGATAAGGATAACTGGCCAAGAGAAGGAGATCTCGTCGTCGGGACGGTGAAGAAGGTACTCGACTTTGGTGCATTTGTTGAGCTTGATGAGTACCCCGGGAGGGAGGGGTTGATCCACCTCTCCGAGGTTGCTCCGGGGTGGATCAAGTACATAAGGGACCACGTCAGGGAGGGGCAGAAGGTGGTTTGCAAGGTGCTGAAGGTTGATCCGGTGAAGAAACACATCGACCTATCCCTGAAGGATGTTAACCAGTACCAGCGGAAGACGAAGATCCAGGAGTGGAAGCTGAACCTCCGTGCAGAGAAGTGGATTGCATTTGTGAGAGATAACCTTAACCTGGGAGATGAAGAGGTCCAGAAGCTTAGAGAGGAGCTCATAAACAGGTATGGAGGATTGTACCAGGCTTTTGAGGAGATATCACTCCTATCAGATGTTAATGAGGTCAATCTCGATGAGCGCTGGAGAGCAGAAGTTTACAGGATCGCACGTGAGAATATTCGCCATCCAAAGGTTGAAATCGCCGGGTTTGTTGATTTAACCTGCTTCGAGGAGGATGGTGTAGATAAAATAAAGAAAGCCCTGAAGAGTGGGTTGAAGGCAAAGAAAGATGATACTGAGCTTGAGATAACTTACGTTGGTGCACCTCGTTTCAGGTTGCACCTTGTTGCAGACGACTACAAGCGTGCGGAGGCGGTATTGAAGGACGCCGCAAACCGGATCATAAAGGAGATCAAGAAGCTTGGAGGAAAAGGAGAGTTCCATAGACATGAGAGTTGATACATTATGAGGGATGTTGAGGTTGTTACCGTCAAATCGATCGAACTTACAAGCCCCATCATGATAGAGGGTCTTCCAGGCGTTGGACATGTAGGGAAGCTTGTAGCAGAATATCTGATCGAGGAGCTTGCTGCAGAGAAGATTATAGAGATCTACTCTCCACACTTCCCACCTCAGGTAATCGTGAACCCTGATGGCACTGTTCGTATGGTTCGAAACGAGATATTTGCCTACAGCTCAGATGAGATTGAGCTGTTAATCCTCGTCGGGGATCATCAGAGCAATACGAATGAGGGGCACTACATCCTCAGCGAGGCGTTTCTCGATATTGCCCTTAACTATAATGTGAAACGGATCTATACCCTGGGTGGATATGGAATAGGACAGCTCGTTGAGAAGCCCCGCGTGATCGGTGCTGCAAACAAGCCTGAGCTTGTGGATGAGATGAAGAAGTATGGTGTTGAGTTCAGTGAGAACGAACCTGGAGGAGGGATCATCGGTGCATCCGGGTTGATACTGGGTCTTGGTGGGATGAAAGGCATCGAAGCAGTATGCCTCATGGGCGTAACCTCGGGATACCTCGTTGATCCCAGGAGTGCCCAGGCTGTGCTCAGGATACTCACAGAGATACTCGGGATCAAGGTTGACATGGAGGCACTCGAGGAGCGGGCTAAGGAGATGGAGACGATTGTAGCAAGACTGAAGGAGATGGAACAGATGCAGGGGGAGATTGAACCTGGAGAGATCTCAACGGAGGAACATCTCGACTATATCAGGTAGCCATGCTCACATTCGTGGGTCTTGGGCTTTACGATGAGAGGGATATCACCCGGAGGGGATTGGAGGCTATAAGATCCGCAGAGTTTGTATATCTTGAGGAGTACACGTCACGTCTTGGAGGATGTAATCGAGAGAAGCTTGAAGGGGTATTTGGAAGAAAGGTTCTACCTGCAACCCGGACGGATATCGAGAATGATCCGGAGGAGATACTGAGACGCGCGGCTTCTTCTGATGTTGTTCTTCTGACTGGGGGTGACCCGATGTCAGCGACAACACACATCGATCTAAGGCTCAGGGCACACGATCGCGGGATAAAAACGCGAATCATCCATGCACCATCTATCTTCACAGCTGTTGCAGGCATTACAGGCTTATCAAGCTATAAATTTGGGAAATCAGCAACTATCTCGTACCCTTGGGGAGAAAGAGGTGTGATCTCTGAGGTACCTTATGATACGATAAAGATCAACCGGGCCCACGGTCTTCACACACTTCTTCTCCTTGATATATCAAACGGGAGGTGTATGAGGATCCATGAGGCGCTTAAGATCCTGAGCATGCTTGAAGAGAAGAGGGATGAGGGGGTTGTTGATAATCTCCTCTTTGTCGGGGTTGCAAGGGCAGGCTCAGAGGATATGACCGTCAAAGCAGGAGATCTCGAGACGCTGATGCACTTTGATTTTGGCCCCCCTCTTCATGTGCTTGTTGCGGTTGGTGAGCTTCATTTCATCGAGCATGAGGCACTTGTCAAGTTTGCAGGACTTAAGGGGGATTTGTGATGGAAAAAGATCGTGGTTTTGAGTTTTTGGAGCATATCTCCGATGCAAAGTTCAGAGCATACGGTAAAACACTTGAAGAGTGTTTCAATAATGCAGGACGCGCTCTTTTTGCCTTGATGGTCAATATAGATGAGATAAAGCCTGATTTAGAGATACAGACGCATATAGAGGCTGAAAATCTTGAATGGCTCCTCTTTGACTGGTTGAATGAACTCCTGTACCTCTTTGAGAGTGAGGGGCTCATATTTTCCTCCTTTGACGTCTCGATCGAAGAGAAAGAAGATTTATACATCCTTGATGCAACCTGTTATGGTACGAAGATAGATCCCACCACCGAGATAGACCTCTATGTCAAGGCGATAACACTGCATGATCTCGTGGTGAGGCGTGGTCCGGACGAGGTCTCAGTCGAGGTGGTGGTCGATGTATGAAAAGTGGGCTCGTAGCTCAGTGGTAGAGTACTGCCTTCGCGAGGCAGATGCCGCGGGTTCGAATCCCGCCGAGTCCATCTTTCTTTCTACAGTTACACGGTGGGTGAGTTCGTCATAGGACTTCTTGATTTCAAAGAAGGAAAAACCTTAGATGAGCTTAAAGAGGTCATCTCGAGCAGTTTCCATGAGCTAACTCAGAGAATGAGCTTCGCAGAGAGGTGGATTAAGAGGTTCTTAAGTTTGGGGTAAATGGGTTATCTTGGATACTATAGTTAGATTATTTGGTAATTTGGTGGGAATTAGGGTGTGTAAAACTATCGGTCACTCTTGCAAACCCCCTTTATCCCGCATCCTATTATACACATTCCGCAACGCTGAAAAAATATGAATAAGCCATCTACTCTCTTCTCTCCTCTTCAACCGCTCAATTGCATTCCTCAAAACCTCCCCATCCATGTATCCCATTTCATTCAATCTCTCCTTTATATCATTCGCAGAATCACTCCCTGAAATATAAGAAAGCAATAGCAGAATACGTCCTGCAATCACACGCTCACTTTCCTCACCTAATCCTAATATCCAACCACAAGCTCTTATTGCATCCTCTATCCTTCCCTTATCAGTGAAAAGATTTCCCGCATGCAGCATATCCTCCCTCGCTCTCTCATACTCGCCTAATCTCGCATAAGCGTTACCTCTGTTGTGGTATGCTTCCGCATCATCAGGATTCAGTTCTATCGCCTTATCGAAATCTTTTATCGCTTCATCATACTCGCCTAATTTTGTATAAGCGATACCTCTGTTGTGGTATGCTTCCGCATCATCAGGATTCAGTTCTATCGCCTTATCGAAATCTTTTATCGCTTCATCATATTTCTCCTGTTCTGCATAAACAAGACCTCTGTTGTAGTATGCTTTTGCATGTTCATTCAGTCCCAGAGAGGTGCTATATGCCTTGATAGAATTCTCAAAATTCTTCTGTTTATATAAAGCATTCCCGAGATAGAAGAAATGTGCTGCGAGAGAGATGCGAGCAATATCCTTTCCAGGGGCTTCAATATCTTTCGCTTTTTTGAAAGAATCATAGGCGAAGGAAAGCATATCAATATCAGGTGCACTTTGAACAGCATCCGCTATCAGGTAAAAGTTTATCTTTCCTTCATCAAAAGCCTTCTCTATCTCCTCTCTTATCACCGCCCTCACATCCTCAGGTTTTAAAGCGTCTGAAGAGGCTTCAAAGAACTTGTTAGCAAGTTCTCTATCTTCTATTCTGCCTTCTATCGCACTATTTATCGCATCTCGCCAATACTGTGATAATGAATATAGCCATCCTTCACTCTGCATATATTTTTCAAACGCCTCTTTCTGCTCCTTTGCCTCATTTCCTTGTGCAATTCTTTCATAAATAGCATCGTAAAGGAATTTTGAGAAAATTTCGAGCTTTGAGATTGTGATTAAGAGCTTAATGAATGTCATATCACCTTCATCGCCACGCAATAGTTCTCTTATTGTGTCCATCAGAATGTTCTCAACGCCTTTTGGCAATCTCTCTATTTCTTCCATGCTGAGTGTTCCACTGCGATGTTCATGCATCAGATGTCGTATGTAGAAAGGAGCGTTGTTTGACCGCTCAACCAATAATCCCATCGCATTATCCAGCACTTCGCTCATTCTTCCGCTCTCAATCATTCCACATGCTTCATCTGGATGAATGCCAGCAATACTTACATTGAAATACTTTATGTATCTCGCAATGATATTCCGCATATCATCCGGCTCAGGTTTTACCTCATAAGGTATCAGCTCAAACCCTTTCCCCCTAAGGACCTCATCAAGAATCTCTTTTTCAGAATTTCTCATCGTTATAATCATTTTTACACGGTTTCTCTTTGCAAAATCAACAATTCTCTCGCATTTTTTCTTTAACGCCTCCTCCACATTACCATCCGCTTTCAAATGTCCGAGAGCATCAATTACAATGAGCTTCCCATATTCATGCTCAACCTGTGATATAGATGATTCGTATTCGTATGAATTAAGGAATATAACTTCCTCCTTCTCCCTTTTGATAATACGCTCAACAAGAAGAAGCATGTATGTCGTCTTTCCCACACCTATATCGCCGTATATTGCGAGAATCTGCCCCTCTGAAGGCTCTTTAAACTCATAATAATTATATACGGTAGATTTGAACTCTTCCCATGTCTGAAAGCCCTTCCTATATGGTGTTTCTAAAAATCTATCATCTTCAACCACATCTTTCAATTCATCTTCATTTCTCACACGCTTATACGCCTCTATTGTTCTTATTGTAGGTCCTTCTTCAAGCTCAGGAGGTTCAATAACATTAAAATCAAGCTCAAAATGCAAGTTGTATCGCTCAAGAACACCTCTTACACTGTTCAATTCCTCTTTAATTTTCTCTTCCACTTTATCTGCGACATTTTTTTCCTTATGGTCCTTGTATTTCAGAAGCATTTCTACGCATATCTTGCTTCCTTTTATCTCTACTTTCTCCACTATTTCGTGTTTCCAGTATTCTTCCTGGGATTCCTGCGGGATTTGTGGAAGGAGCCTGTACTCTTCTGGAGGTAATCTGTCCTCACGGCAGTCAAGGGCATCTGCAAGCCTGAGCAGTGCTGCTAAAAGTCTTGTGCGAACATTCTCACCTGCGGCAGGAATCTCCTCAGGAACTTCATTTATATTTACCTTACTGCTGTGAGCACGGCAAATCCATCGAATAATTGTTGCTTCTGTTTCATCACTTAACCCTATTTCTCTCCAATGCTTGCTGATATATTCAGCACTTCGCTTGTGATGTTCTTCCCTGATTCTATTGCAAACTTCAGGATTGTCGGTATTCTCACCTTCCCACATTAACATCCCGATGTCATGGAGCCAAGCGCCACATTTCAGCAGGAAATTCTCATATTCACTCAGTTCTACACTTTCGGTAAGTTTATCCAGTATTTTGATTACTGCCTCTGAATGCCCTGTACCGTGGTCAGTGTAATATCTGAAACGACCTTGAGAGTGGATATATGGTAGTTTTCGCATGCAATGCTTTATTTTTTCAAGTCTTTCTCTGAAATTATGATCAGACATAAATACCTCTTCTGACAGTATACTCCTGAAATCTTTAACCTTATAAACTCTACCCATTCTCCATCTCCAATAGCTTAGCTACCAGACCAGCTCTATCCACGGGGGCAACCTGCTCCAGAATGAGGCGCATCCGCCTCATAAGGGGGATTGCATCCCCTCTACCCCTGCGTAATGAGGCGCATCCGCCTCATCCACCCAATGTCCGACCTTCGGTCAGACGAGTCCTACCGAAGGCAGGACTACGCTTTTCGAGCGAGAACCCCAGCCGAAGGCTGGATATTTCCGATCTTTGATCGGAATTGCCCTATAGAAGATGGAATTTTGCGTAAAGGCTTTCTGAAAGCCTGCGGTGAAGATGATATTCATCCTGATCAGGAAGGGGAAACATGGGTGATGGAGGGGGATTGAGGAGGGGATCCGGTCTCAGTGGCACTTATTATTCATGAGGGGGTCTGGTTCAGGTTTTGACCGGTGGGGGAGGGGGTAAATCAAAGTTCTCTAAAGATTTGCACGTTTCATGGCAAAATTTGAAAAGAGCCGTCCAGAAAGCAATAGAGGGGAGACATGCTCGAAACCTTAAAAGGAAAGGTTTAAATTCTTACCTCATCCTGGAAAAGATCACTCACGCTCTGATAAGGGTTTATTCTCGTAACTGAATATGATTGAGGAGAGTAAGGATATAAATAAGAGAAAGACTGATCTTGGATGGGAGGAAGATCAGAATGGTTGATGAGATGAGACCGATCGAACGGTTTCATGCGGTGATGGAGAAGAACCCTGTAGACCGGATTCCGGTTGCGCCTGTTACCCAGACAGGGACGGTCGATCTTATGGAGGCATCCGGTGCATACTGGCCAGAGGCACACAAGGATGCTGAGAAGATGGTAAAGCTTGGATGGGCTGCATACGAGGTCGCAGGACTTGAGGGCGTGCGCATCCCGTTTTATATCTATGCTGAGGCCGAAGCCTGCGGCGCTGAACTTACAAAGTGGAAGAAGGATAACCACCCTGTCCTCAAGAAGGCTGCTGTATCAACGCTTGAGGATATCGACAGGTTAGAGGTCCCGGATCCCCATCGAGATGGGCGCATGCCGCAGATACTTGAGGCAACAAGGATACTCGCGCCCCGATGCAGGAAAGAGAAGATCCCGCTCATACTGACTGTCATCGGACCCACCGCACTTTCGCTCAATGCAGGTATGACCGACTCGATGTACTCGATGGTATGGTTCAAGCGGAATCCTGAAGAGATGGAGAAGTTGATGAGAAAATGTCTTGAGATTGGTCTGGTCTATGCAGAGGCCTTGATTGATGCAGGAGCAGATACGATACTCTACAACGGTGCGTTTGATGCAGGTATTGCACCAGCAGACTATGAGAAGATGCCGCTCAGGTACAACCGGGAGGGTGTGAGAAAGATCAAGGAGCTCGGGGCCTATGTCATCTATCATAGCTGTATGGATATAAGAAGAGTTTTCCCACAGCTCCTGAAGCTTGAAGCCCACGCGATAAGCCTTTCACAGGAGATGGACATGGCAGAGGCGAGGGCAATTGCCGGAGAAGATACAGTACTCGCCGGAAACGTTGACCCGACCTACACACTCATAAAGAAATCACCTGAGGAGGTTATAGAGGAGTGTAAGTACTGTATCGATGCAGGATCAGATATCCTCTGCCCTGGATGTGGATTTGGCCCCAAGACCCCACTTGAGAATATGAAGGCGATGGTTGAGGCCGGGAAGAAGTACGGGCATAATGCAAGACTTGCAAAGAGGTAGAGGTCCAACGATGGAAAAGACATCAAGAGTTTCTGGGTTTTTTAAAAAGACGCCAGAAGAGCGGCTTGAATTCGTTAAAAGCTTCTCAGAGCTTACAGATGAGGAGGCTTCGGCCATCATGGGGGAGGGTGCAACACTTGCAGACCTTGATCGGATGGTGGAGAATGTAATTGGATGGATCGAGGTGCCGCTCGGGGTTGCGCTCAACTTCCTGATAAACGGGAAGGACTACATCATCCCGATGGCGATAGAAGAGCCCTCTGTCATTGCAGCAGCGAGTAATGCCGCAAGAATGGCGAGAGAGGGTGGTGGGTTCAGGACATGTTCCTCCGAGCCTCTGATGATCGGACAGATACAGATCGTTGATCTCAGGGACCCCTTCTCAGCACGCTTTGAGATCCTCCGTGAGCGAGATCGGATCATTGAACTTGCAAATAAGGAGGATCCAATACTTGTGAGCCTTGGTGGTGGTGCAAAGGACCTCAAGGTCCGTGTTGTTGAGGGTGAAAGAGGGGCAAACCTCGTTGTCCACCTTCTTGTTGACTGCAGGGATGCAATGGGTGCAAACGCAGTAAACACGATGGCAGAGCGGGTTGCCCCGGTGCTTGAGGAGATTACAGGAGGAAAAGCCATCCTGAGGATCGTCTCAAACCTCGCTGATCAGAGAATTGCGATGGCGAGAGCAAGGTTTCTCAAGGAGGTGATCGGGGGAGAGGAGGTTGTTGATCGGATCATCGATGCCTACATGCTTGCAAGGTATGATCCTTACCGGGCTGCAACCCATAACAAGGGGATTATGAACGGTGTGACCGCTGTTGTGCTTGCAACAGGTAACGACACCCGTGCTGTTGAGGCAGGGGCGCATGCGTATGCAGCCAGGGGGGGTAGCTACCTGCCGCTCACGAGGTGGGAGAAGGATGAGAATGGAGATCTTGTGGGAACGATCGAGATGCCGGTTGCGGTGGGGCTTGTAGGTGGCGCAACCCGTTCACACCCTGTTGCAAGGGCAGTGATTAAGATCCTGGGGGTCAGGACTGCACGTGAGCTTTCTGAGGTAATTGCAGCAGTCGGGCTTGCGCAGAACTTTGCGGCACTGAGGGCGCTTGCAACAGAGGGGATCCAGCGGGGTCACATGCGGCTCCATGCAAAGAATATCGCGATTGCTGCAGGTGCTACAGGGGATGAGATCGAGAGGGTTGTTGATACGATGGTAAGAGAGGGAGTGATCCGTCTGGATCGTGCCAGAGAGATACTTGATGGCTTGAGGCTCAGCTCGTAGATTTTTCCATCCCTCCTGCCATCAAAAGCCTCCCAAAGACCCTGAGGTTTGTGAAGGCTGCGAGAAGGAGAAAAAGAACAGGAATTGCGAACTCGGTGAAATACCCGACGATTGAGCCGATTGAGATCAGAAACAACCTTTCATCTCTTTTTGCTGGAATAAACCTTAATTTACCTTCCAGACGCTCTGCACGCATCCCGTACGCTTCCTTGAAGGTGGATGCACTGTAACCCACGAGGAATGTGCCTGTTAATGCGAATAGATACAGGATGAAGTTCCGGATGCTGAAGGGGATTGAAAGAAAGAGCGCTGAGAGGATGAAGGCATCTGCATACCTGTCAAGAAGTGTATCAAAGAAACCGCCGAAGCCAGATTTCCTGAACCTGAGCCTCGCGATCTCACCATCAACACCATCTATAATCGAGGAGACCTGAACCAGTATCCCTCCAAGGATGTATGAGCCTGAAAGGAGGAGATAAGATGAGATAATGGCGATCAGGAAGGATAGAGCAGATATATGGTTTGGGTTTACATCAAACCTCCCAAGAAGCCGTGTAATATTGAGCGAAATCCTTCTGTTGATGTATCTTGATATAATACCGTCTTCTGGTTTTATGAGGCTCCGTAGGAGGAGCTTCTCCGCTTTTGGAAGGTCCTCTGGTGTGTCAATATCAGTCCATGGCTCGTTCACCTCATAAATCCTCATATTGGCCATTTTAACAGCTTCAGACCATTCAAAACTCCTTTTATTCCTGAAAATCTCATCAAGAAGATCAAAAATATCTTTTCTGCAGATAAAGGCCCCGGTATCGATATGAGTCCAGTTTTCAAGCCCCTTTCCTATATCAAGAACTTTTCCATTCTCAGCAAGTACTTTTGTGGCCTCATCAATCGCAATCGTATCATTCTCCCTGCATACAATCGCAGATCCTGGTGGAGCCCTGCTTGCCGCGCTCAAAAACTCAGGAGTGTAGAGATGATCCCCCATCAAAAGAAGAAACTTCTCCTCTCTCTCAAATTCCTCTCTTGCACATAGAACCGAATAGGCGTTACCACGCTCGATATCATTGTTCTGGATAAGCTTAACACCCTCACCGAGGATCTTTCTGATCTCCTCCGCCCTGTATCCCACAACAACCGCTGGTTCAATCCCCAAACCTTTTAAGGATAAAAAAGTACGGAGGATGAGGGGGATTCCACATACCTCAACCGCTGGCTTAGGCTTTACCGTTGTAAAGGGCTTCAGCCTCGTACCCTTCCCAGCTGCGAGTATCAATGCCCTCATTCAGCCAGTCCCTCACCATCTCGAAACCCATGATCTTCGGGATCGTTCTTGCATCCCTTGGTCCAGGCATCTTCATGTAGAACGCATTCACCGGATAGACCGTCCCGAAGTTCTCCCTCTCAATCGCCATCTTTCCAAGCCTGATAAGGTCTACGATTAACCCTGCAAGCGCCGGACTATCGTTTATTCTGGCGTTGATGATGAGTTCATCCATGGCACCGTTGAAGGAGACGTACGGTATATGCATCGCAACGAACTTTTTGTCTCCGAGTGGCTCAAGATAGCCGGTTGGTTTTATGAAGTGAGGTACGTCGTACCCCAGAATGTCCTGAACGACCGAGCTCTTTGTGATCTCCTTTGATAGGTTCCTTTCTGCATCCTGGAGGGCATTGAAATCATCGTTTCCACCGATGTTAAACTGAGAGATGCTTATAACCTTCCTGCTCCGCTCTCTCAGATGCTCCAGTATGTCAACGGTGAGCGGTGTTGCGCCGCTTGCACCATCATCCCCAAAGACGACTGTCTTGGTCTCCTCTGCAAGCCCTACCATCGCTGGATCATTCGCGATGAGGGTGGGTATACAGTTTATGAAGGCCGAAGGCCGCTCATACTGCGTCACCGAGTAGAAGTAGAGCTGTGCCGGGGATATTCTATCCACATCGTTCTCCTTTATCACCCTCTTTACCTCATTGATATCCTCAAACGGCTCAGCCCACTCGGTTGTGATGAGGTTCACAAATATTTCAACCTCATCTTTCTCATATGCCTCGATTAACCTCCCTACAACCTCTTCAAGATCTACATCAGCTTCCTGAGACCGCATATCAGCGTATCCCATCCTGATTGTGGGATCAGAACCAAACACCACATCTCCCTGCCAATAATTCTTTACAACCTCGGATAGGGGCTTTCCAACCTTCTTCTCATCTACATCAAACGCCGCAACTATCTCTATCTCATCAATACGTTCCGGGATCGTATCTCCGAGTGGAACCCCTTCAAACCCGATCTCACCCTGCTTTATCCGTTCAAGACCAACCCCAAGGATCGATGCCACATATCCATGGCCAAATATAGCTGTCCTCATATCCCATCACCACCTCACCACAGCTTTTATGATGACCACGCCCGAACAGATCACACCGCCAAAACCTGACTTAAGGAGATTACAGCGCAGCGATAACATGGTGTGATCTGCAGCTCACTCCACCTCACCCTCAATACGACATCCACATATATAAGATTTTATGCTGGGAGCACACACATATTGGGGTTATGATGGGTACTGGAGATAGATGGAAAATTAGATCTTGCATATCATCATCTTCGCTTCATCCTCCAGTGGCGCATGATCCTTCTGGAATGATAACGCAGATCCACATCCTCATCCCTTATCTCTCGTCCTGTGAAGTGAAGAAAGACATCCTCGAGTGATGGATCTGGAATCTCTTCAGACCTTATCTGATCCTTCAGTACATCTGGACTCTCACAGACAACAATCCTGCCATGGTCAATGATTGCCACACGATCGCATAGAAAATCCGCCTCCTCCATGTAATGGGTGGTCAGGACAATCGTAACATGATCTTTCCGGTTCATCTCCTTCACATAATCCCAGATGCGACGGCGAGTCTGTGCATCAAGCCCGAGCGTCGGCTCGTCGAGGAAAAGGATGTTTGGATGGTGCATAAGCCCTCTTGCAATCTCAAGCCGCCTCTGCATCCCGCCTGAGTACTTCTCAAGCAATACATCTGCCTTATCCTCCAGCTCAACGAGCCTTAGAACATCTCTGATTCTCTGTTCTCTCATCTCGCGATTGAGACCATACATTCTCGCATGAAAATCAAGGTTCTCCCTTGCTGTGAGCTTGTTATCCACGGTTGGATCCTGGAATACGACCCCTATATGGGCCCTTACCATATCCTGATCCCTGATAATGTCATAGCCCCAGACCTTTGCAGACCCTGCTGTCGGCTTGAGGAGTGTGGTGAGGATCTTGACAATCGTGGATTTACCTGCTCCATTCGGTCCTAGGATACCGAAAAGCTCACCCTCTCTGATCTTAAGATTCACACGATCAACCGCAGTGAGATCCTCAAATTGCTTAAGAAGATCACGGGTCTCAATCGCAGGATCTGGCATAATAAGATTCGAAGATTATTGCAGGATTATGAAGCTTTCTATATGGTCTCTACCAGCTCAAGGTAACGTAACTGTGTCCGGTCAGGTTAAGTTTAATGGAGACTGTCTGAACGGTATAACACAAACTTTATATTCAGGTTCCCCGTAGTATGACCTTCGTGACGTGAGTTGAATCGGAGGCCTGTAAATGTCAAAGAATGAGGATTTCATCACGGTCGAGGGGCTGCGTGTGTACATGGGTGGTGTCGCGGTCCTCGATGATATAAACTTCAGGATAAAGGAAGGAGAAGGTTTTGGTATTCTTGGAAAGAGTGGATCCGGTAAGTCGGTTCTCATGCACTCGATGCGTGGTACCCGGGAGTATAAACCGGATAAGGGGAGCATCATCTACCGTGTTGCGCTCTGCCCGAATATCGAGCGGTGTGGGTGGGCGGAGCCACCGAGCAGGGCAGGTGAGCCCTGCCCGAAGTGTGGCCAGATACTCGAGATCAAAGAGGTCAACATCTGGGATTGTGACCCCCAGCTTCGCCATAACATCTACAACCGCCTCTCACTCATGATGCAGCGAACATTTGCGATCTACGGTGAGATGGCGGTCATACAGAACATCGAGGAGGCGCTCAAGGATATAGACTACCCGAAGGAGAAGCGTGTTGCGAAGATCATGGAGCTCCTGAACAGGGTCGAGCTCGTCCACCGCAGCCTCCACATCGCGAGGGATCTGAGCGGTGGTGAGAAGCAGCGGGTTGTGCTTGCCAGGCACTTAGCACTTGATCCAATAGCCCTATATGCAGATGAACCCACCGGCACACTCGACCCGATCACGGCAGATACCGTTCACCGCGTGCTGAGGCAGGAGATTGAGCGTGGCATGACGATGATCATCACATCCCACTGGCTCCATGCGATCGAGCAGCTCACAGACCATGGGATCGTCCTGGAGGATGGACGCATCATCGCGGCAGGAAAGACCACAGAGATCTCTGAGAAGCTCAGGGGAGGGTACGAGGAGTTTGAACGGGGAGAGATCGAGGCCGCAGCCCCGAAGGTTAAGATCGAGAACTGCAGCAAGAGCTTCTACGTTGCAGACCGTGGTGGGATGGTCCATGCTGTGAAGAACATAAACCTCACGATCAACGAGGGTGAGATATTCGGTATCGTCGGTGTGAGCGGTGCAGGAAAGACCACACTCGGAAAGATGCTTGCAGGCCTCCAGACGACATCATCCGGGAGGATCCTCATCCGTATCGGGGATGACTGGATCGATATGAATGAGCCGGGTGAGTACGGGCGTGGCAGGGCAACCCCATACATCTCGATACTCCACCAGGAGTACGGGCTCTACCACCACTCAACGATCGTCGAGAACCTCACAGACTCCATCGGGCTCACGATGCCCGCAGAGATCGCGCGCATGAAGGCGAGGGAGATCCTGAAGATGGTCGGGTTCGATGAGAAGCGGATCGATGATATCCTCCAGTCGATGCCGGATGAGCTCGGGGTCGGGGAGCAGCATCGTATCGCACTCGCCCGTGCACTCATGACAGAGCCGGACATCCTGATCCTGGATGAGCCCACAGGCACGATCGACTCACTCACGCTCAACGATGTGATCCGGGCAATCCTCAGATCGAGGAAGGAGCTGAACCAGACCTACATCATCATGTCCCATGATGTGGACTTCGTTGAGCGTGTATGTGACCGTGCGATGCTCATGAGCGGTGGAGAGATGGTCAAGGTCGGGGAGCCATCCGAGATCGTGAAGCTCTTCAAGGAGAGGGAGAAGGTTATGGGGGCATGATCCCCGAGAGGGCCGGTAGATCAGGGGTAGATCGCCACCTTGGCATGGTGGAGGCCTCGGGTTCGAATCCCGACCGGTCCATTTTTGAGGAGATCCCGGATGTATGAGAAGGAGTTCATCTCAAGCCTCACCCCGAAGCAGCTTCATTATCTCAAGAACGCAAGGGTAGGGGTTGTCGGTGGAGGGGTTATCGTGGAGCTCCTCCAGAGATGGCACTTCAAAGAGATAAGGGTGCTTGATGTTGTGGTCCAGCTCAATCATTTGTATATGGATCCTTTCTTCAAGAAGGAGGATGTTGGAAGGTTTGCGACTTATGAACCGCTCACAGAGGATATCTGCATAAAGGTGAGCGAGATGCCGGAGTCTATTGATGGTTTCAAGTATGAGCTGCGGGGAGTTGATCTTGTGATCGGGTTCTGTGACCAGAAGACCGTCGCGGTTGCAGCACGGGAGCTTGGGGTCCCGTTTATATCCTCGGGTCTCATCACAACATTCTTACCCGATGGTCTGAGGTTTGAGGAGACCAGTATCCCTGATCCTATCATCCTTAACCCATCCCTCACCTCGATGATGAGATCGATCCAGTCATTCGAGGCTGTCAAGCTATTGACAGGTATAGGGTACCCGCTCTTTGCTCCGGAGGCAATAAAGATAGATCTTCTGAACTATGAGCTTAAGAGGGTAAGGGTGGGTCGCTTATGACTGCAGATGATGATTTGATGCTCTTTTTCGCAGATAGCATCCGTAACGAGAATATGTATTACCTCACACGCTTTCTCGCAGAGGATCCATTTATCTATCTTGGCGATGGAGAAAGGAAGGAGATCCTTCTCACATCCTCACTTGAGATAAATCGCGCAAGGGAGGAGTCACGTGTAAGCGATATCCGTCTCATATCGGATTATGCAGATTCAGATCCACGGGATATAGCCACTGTGTTAATAAAGCTTCTCAGGGATGAAGGCATCAAGAGGGTTCAGGTTGAGAAGGGCTTTCCAGTATACATCGCTGACAGGCTCCGGGCTGAGGGTGTAGAGCTTCTGGTCAGGGATCTTTTGGTTGAGCAAAGGGCAGTTAAAAGGGAGGATGAGATCTCAATGATAAGAACCGTTCAGCAGGCAACATCTTCTGCAATGCAGCGTGCAATCGATCTTATAAGGTCGTCTAGGATGAGAGAGGGGGCCTTAACATCAGAAGATGTCAAAATGCGAATCCTACACACGTTGATCGATCTCGGGTGTGAATCAGGGGAACCGATCGTTGCGTGCGGGAAGGATGCTGCGAACCCCCACTCGACCGGATCCGGAAAGCTCCTCCCCGATGAACCAATCGTGATAGATATCTTTCCCCGTGGGATGAGAAGCCGTTACTTTGCAGATATGACAAGAACCGTTATTCTTGGGGAGCCCTCAGAGGAGGTGCTGGATATGTACGATGCGGTGCTTGATGCACAGAAACGGGCGATCTCGATGGTAAAAGCTGGTGTTGATGCCGCAGATATCCATAACGCGGTCAATGATATCTTTGAGGCAAGAGGATATGGAACACTCAGAAAAAGGTCAGAATCAGGCTTTATACACATAACAGGGCATGGCGTTGGGTTATCACTTCATGAGCCTCCCTTCATCGGGGATAAGAAGTATATACTCAAACCAGGGAATGTTATAACAATTGAACCAGGGCTTTATATCCCGTCTGTAGGTGGTGTGAGGATAGAGGATCTTCTTGTTGTCAAAAAGACGGGTTTTGAGAATCTGACGAGGTTTCCAAAGGAGAGCATCCGCCTATGAGATACGATCTTCACATACATTCGAGGTACTCACCCGACAGCATGCTCGAGATCAGGGAGATCGTGAAGGTTGCCGTCAGAAAAGGTCTGCAGGGGATTGCTATAACCGATCACAACACGATAAAAGGGGGTCTTGCTGCAAAGAAGCTGAACGTACCGGATCTTGAGATAATCTGTGGATGTGAGTTTAAGACCGAGTGTGGTGAGGTCATCGGGTTGTTTTTAACAGAGGAGCTCGGGAGATCTGGGCGCGGGGTGGAGGAGATCATCGATGAGATAAGGGATCAGGGAGGTATTGTGGTCGTACCACATCCGTTTGACAGGTTGAGATCCAGCATCGATCCTTTAAGATACAGGGAGCGGATAGATGCGATCGAGGCGATGAATGCACGATCACTTCTTGACCGTTACAACGAGAAGGCAGCAGCGTTTGGCAGTACCTGGGGAGTTGCGCTTGTTGGCGGGAGTGATGCTCACACACGCTCTGAGATAGGACGTGCATGGACCTATTTTGAGGGGGATGATCTGAGGGATGCCATTGTGAGGGGTGAGACCATGGCAGGCGGGAAGCGCTCGTGTGTACTCAATCGGGCGATTTCCTTCTCAGTTAAACTTTTAAAGAAGATTGGATATTAGCTACCGTAGCGAAGATCAGGTGATTGATTGAGGAAGAAGTTTGGAAGAGGTGCGAATGAGTGCAGGCGTTGCGGGCGCAAGCAGGGGTTGATCCGTAAGTATGGTATCTACCTCTGCAGGCAGTGCTTCAGGGAGATAGCAAAGAAGATGGGGTTTGAGAAGTATAATTAGGTGATTGCGATGCTCTTAGATCCACTGGCAAATGCGATGTCCTGTATAAAGAACGCGGAAAGTACCGGTAAACCTTCCTGTGTTGTCAAGCCAGCCTCAAAGCTCATCGGCGCCGTCCTGAGGGTGATGGAGGAGGCCGGGTACGTGAGGGACTTTGAGTTCATCGATGATGGTAAGAGCGGAATATTTCTCGTGGGGCTTAATGGAAGGATCAACAGGTGCGGGGTCATTAAGCCACGGTATCCTGTAAAGAAGGATGAGTTTGAGAAGTATGAGAAGCGTTTTCTCCCTGCAAGAGGTGTTGGAATTCTCATTGTCACAACCCCACAGGGCGTGATCTCGCACCATGAGTCGAAGAAGAGAGGTATTGGTGGGAGCCTGCTCGCGTATGTTTACTAAGGAGATACCTATACCGGATGGTGTGGACGTCGTGATCGAAGGGAGGACGGTGACAGTAGCGAAGGATGGGACCAGGCTCACCCGGGAGCTGTGGCATCCTGCGATTACAATCCGCAGGTCAGATAATCATATCGAGGTTTCGACCGGGAGCCCAAGAAAGAAGGTCCAGGCACTCACAGGTACATTTGCAGCCCATATCAGGAATATGATCGAGGGTGTTACGAAGGGTTTTGAGTATCGGATGAAGGTGGTGTATGCTCACTTCCCGATACAGCTCAGGGTTGAAGGGGATCATCTCGTCATCGAGAACTTTCTCGGGGAGCGTGCGCCAAGACGTGCGAGGATAATGGAGGGCGCATCTGTCAGGATCGATGGGTCAGAGCTTATCATTACAGGTGCCGATAAGGAGGCTGTGGGGCAGACCGCGGGTAATATTGAGCAAGCCACCCGGATAAAGAGGCGAGATCCTCGTGTCTTCCAGGATGGCATCTATATCATCTCAAAATCGGTGGGTGGAAGTTCATGAACGAGAAAGAGAGGCTTCTCAGGGTTAGAGCAAGAGAGAAACGGGAATTTAAGCGGTATGATGCTCATAAGAAGAAGAAGCTTGATAACAGGTGGCGAAGACCCCGCGGTCTTCATAACAAGCTTAGACGGCATATACGAGCCAAAGGAAGATACGTTCAGGCAGGTTTTGGCTCACCCAGGCTTGTGCGTGGGCTTCATGCAAGTGGGCTCCGTGAGGTTCTTGTCACATCACCCGCAGGTCTCGATGGGCTTGACCCTTCTGAGTGTGCCATCAGGATCGGGTCGACCGTGGGGAGGAAAAAGAGGCTCATCATCCAGGAACGTGCTGCTGAGCTTGGCTTGAAGGTTTTAAACCCGCTCAAGCTCGAAGAGCAAAAAGAGTCCTGAGAGGCGCAAAGTATTTATTCTCTCATCCGCAACCTCTTCTTATTAAATTAAAGTATTTCTTGAATGGATGGTGGAGGGATGGAGGAGCGACATCTGAAGAAAGGGTATGTTCACGTCTATACCGGGAATGGGAAGGGGAAGACGACTGCAGCCTTAGGGCTCGCGTTTCGGGCGGTGGGACATGGGTTCAAGGTCCACATCATCCAGTTCATAAAGGCGATAAAGAAGAAGGAGTACTATGGTGAGCTTGTAGCTGCCGAAGCTCATCATAACCTCACGATCGCCCAGTTCGGGGTTGGTTTTCTCGGCACCCACTCTGCAGATGTGGACAAGGCTGTTGCCAACCAGGCACTCCGGTATGCAAAGGAGGTTATCGCATCGAGGAAGTATGACCTTATAATCCTGGATGAGATCAATATCGCGATTCACTACAGGCTCATCGATATGGATGAGGTCATAGAGATGATAAAGAACAAGCCAGAGGAGCTTGAACTTGTTCTGACAGGAAGATACGCGCCACCTGAAATCATGGATCTTGCAGACTATGTGACAGAGATGAAGCTGATAAAGCATCCATATCTCAATAATGTGAAGAGCAGGGCCGGGATTGAGTACTGAGGGTAATGGTCCAGAGCCTCTTAATCCCCGAGTAGAGTACCGAGCCCGATCCCTCTTCCGCCTGATGTCCCTCCCTGCTTAAGGGGCATGTGTGGAAAGAGGGCTGCAGCGAGGTTTGCGAGTGAGAGTGACTGGAGGATGACTCTACCAGGGCCTCTCAGCCTTGTCAGAAAGATCCCTTCACCCCCGAAGAGCATTGACTTGATCCCGCCGGCGGTGGTGATATCATACTCCACGCTCGCATCAAACCCGACAACAGAGCCTGTATCAACCTTGATAACCTCTCCCGCCTTAAGCTCCATCTCAACGAAGTCACCGCATGCATGGATGAAGGCAACACCATCTCCACTCAGCTTCTCAAGAATAAATCCCTCCCCTCCGAAGAATCCTGCACCAAGCCGCTTTGTGAATGTGATCTCGAGGTTCACGCCACTCTCAGCACACAGGAACGCATCCTTCTGGGCGATAAACTCACCCCCTCCTCCAAGTGCTATCGGCTTTATCTTCCCCGGTACATTCCCTGCAAATGCGACATAACCTGGACCACCCCATGGTGTAAACTCGGTCATGAAGAGGGATTCACCCGCAAGCTTCCGCATAAGTCCCTTCAGAAGTCCACCCCTTACCTTTGCCTCCATCTGTATGTTATCGCTCATGTGGTTCATCGCACCGGCCTCAGCGTACACCCTCTCCCCCTCTGATAACCTCAATGTCACAATCTGGAGGTTATCGCCAGTGATCTCGTATTCCATGGTTACCAATCAAGCCCTGTAACTTATAGCTCTTTCGTCTGATCAGCTTGATCGCTGCTTGAGGATGATCTCAAGAACCCCGTTTTTATAGTGTTTCTTGATCTCATCCGTCTCTACAGGGACGGGAAGCCAGATCTCCCTTGTATGGATATCCATGCCTCCAGTCGCATGGATAACAAGTGTTCTCTCCTTCACACACACATGGATGCTCTCCTCATCGACCCCCAGAAGCTCACACGTTACGTGAATCTCACCATCCGCGAGGAAAAGATCCACGATTGGATCTCTGGGTGGAGTTGTGAAGACCTCCTCAGGCAGGTCAACCACAGCACCACGCGCTCGTCCGTCCTTACCCCTCATAAGCTCGATCTCGTCTATCAGGGTTCTTACAACCTCATCGAGATCGAGATACAGGTCTAATAACTCCTTCTTATCCTCGATACTTATCCCCCCTGTTCCTTAATGCAGAGTATTCACATATAGGCGTATCTTGCAAACCCAACTGACTTCTCCTTGTAGTCCTTCAACCCCTCTTCAGATGTTGTTGGCTTTACCTTTGCAAGTGCCATATCTATATGTTTCTTTCTTATTATTATACTTTTTGCCTCATCCTGGATCCTCTCTCTATCAGGATGTGACTCAAGGAACTCACGGATTACATTGAGAACCGCCTCACGGCAGACAAGCTCGATATCAGCCCCAACGTAACCCTCCATCTGGTTTGCAAACCATTCAAGATCGACGTCGTCCGCGATTCGCTTACCCTGGAGGTGAACCTTTATGATCTCCAGCCTCTCCTCCTTCGTTGGGGGACCCACGTAGATCAACCGCTCTATCCTGCCAGGTCTCAGAAGGGCTGGATCTACCATGTCCGGCCTGTTTGTTGCGGCAATCACAACGACATCTTTGAGTTCTTCTATCCCATCAATTTCAGCGAGTATCTGGCTTATAACACGCTCTGTAGCATGAGAATCCGTCGAAATACCTCTGGACGGTGCAATGGAGTCTATCTCATCGAAGAAGACGATTGATGGTGCTGCCTGTTTCGCTTTTCTGAATATCTCCCTCACAGCCTTCTCGCTCTCTCCTACCCACTTTGAGAAGAGCTCCGGGCCCTTGATCGAGATGAAGTTCGCCTTTGTCTCGTTCGCAACAGCCTTTGCAAGAAGTGTCTTACCTGTACCGGGTGGACCGAAGAGAAGGATACCCTTTGGAGGCTTTGCATCCAGCAGCTTGAAGAGCTCGGGATACTTAAGAGGCCATTCAACAGCCTCTTTTAGCTCTTCTTTCGCTCTTTTAAGCCCTCCGACATCCTCCCATCTTACCTTTGGAATCTCAACATAAACCTCTCTGAGTGCAGATGGCTCGACATTCTTCAACGCCTCGAAGAAATCAGCCTGTGTCACGGTGAGCTCATCGAGGACCTCCTGTGGGATCTCCTCTTCAAGATCGAGATCCGGAAGTATCCTCCGCAGGGCGTGCATCGCGGCCTCCTTGCAGAGGGTTGCAATGTCAGCGCCGACGAACCCATGTGTGATATCAGCGATCGCCTCCAGATCAACACTCGCATCAAGTGGCATGCCCCGTGTGTGGATTTGGAGGATCTGTAGCCTCCCGACACGGTCAGGGATCCCGATCTCAATCTCCCTGTCAAACCTCCCACCTCTGCGCAGTGCCTCATCCAGGGCATCTGGACGGTTTGTTGCCGCTATTACAACGACCTCACCTCTCGACTTGAGCCCATCCATGAGGGAAAGGAGCTGCGCCACGACCCGACGTTCAACCTCTCCAGTAACCTCCCCCCTCTTCGGAGCAATTGAATCCACTTCATCGATGAATATGATCGAAGGAGCGTTTCTTTCTGCTTCATCAAACGTATCACGAAGTTGCTTCTCTGATTCACCATAGAACTTGTTCATGATCTCGGGACCGCCGATTGAGATGAAGTTCGCATCGGTCTCATTCGCAACAGCCTTTGCAATCAGTGTTTTTCCACATCCAGGCGGTCCGTGGAGTAAGACGCCCCTGGGAGGATCTATTCCAAGCTTCTGGAATAGCTCGGGGTGTCTGAGTGGTAGCTCGACCATCTCTCTGATAAGTCCTATCTCCCGCTTCAGACCGCCGATATCCTCATAGGTTATCTGCGATCCGTATGCCTTCAGATCGAGCGACCGCTCCCTGAGGACAATTTCAGTATTTTTTGTGACTATGACAATCCCTTTCGGTGTTGTGGAAGTTACGATGAAGGTTAACGGGTTTCCGAGCATCTCAAGGCGGATGTTCTGCCCCTTCATTAGGGCCCTTCCCTCAAGGATCTTGAGGAGGTATCTATCACCTCCAACGATCCTCAGGTGTTCTGTGGGAGAAATCACAATCCGGGAAGCTTCTTTTGCCTCAACCTTTCTCACTATGACCTTATCGTCTATTCCAACACCAAGATTACCTCTGATGTTGCCGTCTATCCTTATAACACCTTTTCCTGTATCATCTGAGTAGCCAGGCCACACAACCGCAGCGGCCTTGGACTTACCGGTAATCTCAATGACGTCCCCGCTCACAAGGTTGAGCTTCTGCATCACCCGAATATCAATCCTGGCGATACCTCGCCCCGCATCCCGGTGATATGCTTCCAGAACCTTCAGTACAACCTCTTCTCCGTCCTCCATATATCTCCCTAATCTGCCGGCTCGAACCTGTTTTCAAGCTTCTTCAGGACATCTGGCAGGGTCGTGTACTCCATATCCTCCATCGGGAGTCTATGAGGCTCAAATGGCCCATGTCTTCGCATGTAGGTCGCAACTCTACCCGCAATTTCCCTTGCCTCGTCAAATCCCGGGTCATCGAATAGATCCACCGGCCCAACGAGTGATGCATTTGATATCTGGAACCCGGCAGCAATGACCCTTGGCGGTCCATCAAAGCGTGTACACCTTGCATTCGCAAAGCTCACCGGCATGATAGGCCCGTTATGACTCCCTCTCATCCACCCGCTGACAAGATGCGGGAATGCAAAGGGCTCAAGAACCTCGCCAAGTGCAGGAAGTCCTGACTGTGCCCTCACGAGTGCTACAGGGTCATCCTTACCGACATACTTGCCAGCGATCTGATACAGCTTCTCTGTACTGACAGCAGCCACCGGCTCATCCTGTGGTAAGGGACTCCCCTCTCCCGGGTAGACCCTCTTTATTACATACCTGCTCTTTGCCCCGATCAGAGCCAGAATATCATACATCTCATCTGGTGCACTCATGAAAACCCGCTTGTGCTCCATAATGTCCCATATCTCAAACTTAAATCCTCCATGCAGCGACGGATCTATGATGAGACCTGCCGTATTGAATGGATCAGCAAACATCCTGTAAATCGGCAGGTTGAACGCACCAGGCTCGGTTTTATCCATCATGAACGCAACGAGTGGCTCCCCTTTTCTCTCTGTGAACTCAAGCTCAGCGATACCGGGCCCCATCCCCCGCACGTTCCCGCTGAACGCATCAGAAAGCATATCCTGCCCTGCTCCATAGAGCTTAAGCCTTTTAGCAACCTCTGTTCCGGCCTCAAAGGTCTTCCACGCGAGTTCATGGATCTCAGAGTTATCTATCCCCTTTGTATGCCCCATCAAGAGCTGGAGATCATCTCCCGCTGCCATTACCCGGAAATCTACAATGAGCCCTGAGTTGACTGCATCACGCAGCTTCTCTTCTGCGAGCTTGATCAGCTCCGGATGCACGCTTGCATGCCCGGGGTAGCCCCCTATATCTGCTTTTATCAGACTTATCGTGGTTTTTGCCACCATATCACCCTGCAATAATATCCTCACAAGACGTTATAAAGATTTTCACACCAGAACCTCTTCCATCCCGATTAAGCCCTCCTGATCCGTCCCTTTCCTCGTATAGACCCGAATTCGCTCTGATAGCTCCTTACAGAACCCACATCGCTCACACATCCCATCACACCGTTTCCAGACCTCAATCGCACCATCAAGCTCCCGGTTTGAGAGGTAGAAAGCGTGCTTTATCTCCCGATAGAAGTCTATTATATCAAAGATACTCCCATCATACCGGCGAGCGCTGTACGCATCCAGGCACTCGAGTATCCAGCTTATCGGGTGCATCCTCCCGCAGAGCTTGAATATATCAATCCCCACAGCCTCATACTCTCCAAGATCCTCTGGCCGGATCCAGTCGCTCTTTATCATAAGCTCAGGGTCGTGGATGCGCATTGTTGTGCACTTGTGATGGTAGTACTCCCGTGCCCTCACCTGCTCAGGCCCGTTGGTATGGGAGATCAGGTTAAACTGTGAGTAGCGGAGCGGGCATCCGATCAGACACCCCTGATTGAGGAGTATCTTGAGCCTGCATGATGTGGCATCTCTGATCGCCTCAAGGACCCTGAAGTTGCGGTTTATATTCGGATCTATCGCGATCGTATCAGCCCCTATCTCCTCAAAAAACCGCGCTCTCTCGGGGGTATCGACAAAGGCGAGGCATGAGACCGTCACATCCATATCAAACTCCCTGTCACAGAGTTCAACAAGCCAGGGCTCTGCAACTGTGATCCCATCAACCCCTGCATCCTCAAGCACCGCGAAGTAGCCGTGATATAGCCGCTCTCCCTCTTTTGTTAGGTGTCTTCCCGCAAGGCAGGGGCTGTTGAGAACGATATTGAACCTCACACCATAGCGGTGCGCAAGCGATGCCTGCTCCTGTATATCATCGAAATTCTGTGCGATCCCGAGTGCAACCCGCCCTGTGCCGATGTACTCCGGGAGCCCCTCCCTGTACACCTCCCAGACCTCACGCTTGCATATCTCACGCAACGCCTCGATATGTCCGGGGTGAGGCAATGAAAACTTCATCATCCGTTAATTGCACCTTTACTATAAAAATCTGATCCTCTCGCTACAGGACCCCGATAAGATCCTTCAAAAGGAGCGGATTTCTCTTAACCACCCTCATCACAAGGTCTACACCGCTGAAGCTATCTATATCCTCCCCCTGAAGCGAGGCTGAGATCGCATTGAGCTCTCTGTCACTCAACCCGAAAAATACATTCTTTGCCCTGAGCATCTTACCGATCTTCTTACCTATCCCCTCCCTCCATCGCTTTTCATACGCTTCAAGCCCCGCTGCAGATGTATCACCATGCTCTATCGCCCGGGCTGCAACCTCCCCCGCGATCGTACCTGCCTCCATCGCGTTGATGATTCCTCCACCTGTCAGGGGATCGCTCTGTCTTGCAGCATCCCCCACAAGCATCAATCCATCCGTGACAGTCCTTTCGATAGGCCCGCAGACCGCTACACCTCCCACAACGACCTCCAGAATCTTCCCATAGGGGAACTTCGACCTCACAAACCGGTTAAGATAGTCTATCGGCCTGAGCCCCCTCATCCTCGCGGCGTTTATTCCAATCCCTACATTCGCCATCCGGTCACCCTTGGGAAAGACCCAGGCATAGCCCCCTGGGGCAAGGTCGTTCCCGAGATAAAACTCCGTGAACAGGCCATCAAGCTCGAGACCTGACATAAGGTACTGTGCGCATGACTCGATATCATCGAGCCGGAGGCTTGTATCAATCCCGGCCCATCTTCCAACCTTGGACTCAATCCCATCAGCAGCTATGACAAGATCTGATTTAACACAGAACTTCTCACCAAAATGGACGAGTTCAACGCCTGCAACCCTCCCATCATCAAATATAAGCCCGCTCGCTCTGCACTTAACAACCACTGAGGCACCAGCTCTGACGGCTTCCTGTGCAAGCACACGATCAAAGACCTTACGTTCAAGGACATACCCACTTTTCCCGGTCTTTTTCATCGTGAGATACGAACCATCTGGTGCGTATATCCTCGCACCCTCAACCTCACAGGAGATCCATCTCTTATCCGGGGATATATACCTGGTAAGCCCCTCTTTCCCAACCCCCTCTGCGCATCTTACAGGTGTCCCGATCTCCTGCCGCTTCTCGACCATGAGAACATCAAGCCCAAGCTCTGCCGCGGTCTTTGCAGCCATCGAGCCACCGGGACCTGCTCCCACAACAATGATGTCGTACCTCGTTTTGAACTCCATCAGGATGCCTCCATCTCGAGAGCGCCAACCGGACAGACATCAACGCAAGATCCACATCCTGTACATCTCTCTTGATCGATCTCAAGCCATAGCTCGATGAGATCCAGTGCAGCAGAGGGGCAAACACCTACACATGTGCCACAGTAGCCACATCTGTACCGATCTACAAGAATCAAACCTCACCACCCTGCCTGATCCAAAATAGCGGGGGATGGATTCGAACCATCGATCTTCGGGTTATGAGCCCGACGGGATCTCCTGACTACCCTACCCCGCTCCAAGGGTAATCTAAGGCCGAAGTCTTAATAAACCTTATGCACCAACCTACCTCATCTTTTTCCCCAGACCATCCTGGTACAGCCTGTGAATCTGAGGTATCACCATCACCTGTTTTCCAAGATAGCGCCCGGCAGTAGCAGAGAGATCAAAAAGCAGCTCAAGTGAGGGGGCTTTTATTCCGGTAAGCGGTTGAAGAATGAGATCGATCCTGTAATCAGATATCTCACGGCAGAGCGACTCAATCTGGGAGGAGGTTGTATCATCAGGTATCACGACCTTGACGATTGTATGAAGCCCTGAAGCAGCAGAGGTTCTGATACATTCAATCTCCTCCTGGTAGAGCTTCTTCCATGCTCCCCTGGTCTCAACCGCGCGGTGATTCTCGAGCTTGACATCGATCGCAGCATAATCAAATAGATCTATAAGTTTTTGAAAGATCCGGGCATCAACTCCCGCTGTCTCAAGGTAGCACGAAAGCCCGAGACCTCTGCACCTCTCTGCAAGCTCTCTCAGAAGATCAGGTGACGCAAGCGGTTCACCACCTGTGAATGAGACACTGTGAAGATCAGGGGTTATGAGCTCTTTGACCGTCTCAATCACCTTCTCAGGCCTGGCTGGTGGTAATGAGGGATCTTTCATCCGTGCCGCTCTGGTATCGCAGTAGAAGCACTCAAGCGGGCACCCCCTGAACCGGATGAAGATCTGCCTTCTTCCAAGAAGTGATCCCTCTCCCTGAAACGACGTGAAGATCTCGTATATATCCCGGCTCACCACAACGCATTTAAGATCTCTATGGTTACTTAAGGGTTGGGGAGTGTGAGATCCTTTGAGGCGGGTGATGAGAGGGGAGCTGTTTGATAAGGTGAGACAGCTCAACACCATGCGAGAGAGATCACTCGCGGAGGGTGCTACCCGGAGCGCAGAGGGGGTCAGGCGGCTTGCGGAGGATGAGGATATACGCCCTTCTTTCTCAAGAGATACTGATCGGATCATCCATTCAAGGCCGTATACCCGCTACATTGATAAGACACAGGTCTTCTACTGGGTTGAGAACGATCATATCACACATAGAGTTCTGCATGTCCAGCTTGTATCAAAGATTGCAAGACAGATCGGACGGTCCTTGGGGCTGAATGAGGATCTCATCGAGGCGATAGCCTTAGGGCATGACATCGGGCACACCCCTTTCGGGCATAAGGGAGAAAAGGCACTGTCGAAGCTCTGCAAAGAACATGGGATCGGAGAGTTTCATCATAACGCGCAGAGTGTCATCTTTCTTGACAGGATAGAAGGTCTGAACCTGACGCTCCAGGTGCTTGATGGCATCCTGTGTCACAACGGTGAGGTCCATGAGCAGGTGATAGAGCCCCGGCCGGGGAAGACGTGGGAGGATCATGATCGGGAGCTCCGGTTGATGATTGAGAGGGGGGAGGGGAGCTATCCGATGACACTTGAGGGGTGTGTTGTGAGGATCGCTGATACGATAAGCTACATAGGTAGGGACTTTGAGGATGCGATCAGGGTGGATCTCATCAAACGGGAGGATCTCCCTTCTATCTGCTCGGAGGTGATCGGGGATAATAACAGGGATATCGTGAATACGCTTATAATCGATGTTATAGAGAATAGCTGGGGAAGGGACTGTATTGCACTGAGCGAGGAGGTATCAGAGGCGCTTGCTGAGTTTAAGCGGTTCAACTACGAGTACATTTATGAACATCCTGCTGTTAACAGAGAGGTCGATAAGATCGAGAAGATGTTTAAGCTGATGTTTGAAGAGTTCCTGGGGCATCTTGAGGATGATAAGCGAGATTCCAGGATATTTAAGCACCATATCGATCTGATAAAGGAGAAAAATCCGACATATGAGGAGGAAACACCTCCTGCTGTGATCGTGCGTGACTTCATCGCCGGGATGACGGATAAGTACTTCAATGACACGATGATGGAGCTGTACTTCCCGAAGCGGTTCAAATACAGTGTAATCCAAAAAGATATTTATAGTGAAGGGGCAATTGATCCACGATGAAGGGAGAGATCTTCAGGGACTGGCAGGTGGTAACACTCATAGTACTTGTTCTCGCATCGGTCATCGCGATCCATCCGGTCTACTCAACAACACCTGAGCCACACTTTGAAACCCGCCTTAAATACGGGCTTGATCTTGTTGGAGGAACGTCGATCCAGCTTGAGCTTGAGGGTGCTCTTGTTAAGGTTAACTTTGACCGAGATACGGTATTCAAGGCTCTGATGGAAGAATACCTGAACAGCACGGTCACGATAACCTCATCGACCGATGACTCAATCACATTCACAACACCTGCCCGGGTCACCACCGCCGGGTTAAACTCCCTCGGGTTCGGTGAGGTGACCATAACCCCACTTAATGGTAGCAATGAGGTGGTGGTCAGGACATCCCCTGAGGCTGTTATGAAAGCCTTTCTTCAGAACAGGCTTGATACTGAGGTTATCTACACCAGATACCATGATACTGACCTTTTTGAGATAAGAAAAGAGATCTCAGAGGAAGAGCTTGAATCACTGCTTAAGACCGTTAACGCAACGATTGCATCAGATTCAAAAGGCAATCCCATCTTTATCAGAGGGGTAACCCCGGAGACTGCAAGGATAACCAAGCAGGTGATCGATGATAAGCTCAACACGTTTGGACTGAAGGATATACACACACGCACGGTTGGAGATCGCTACATCATCGTTGATCTTCCGGGGGTTGATATCGAGACTGCAAGGGTGCTTGTTGGAAGACCGGGGAAGTTTGAGGTTCGTATCCAGACAGCCGGTGGTGAGGGCGCAATCCAGAAAGGTATGAAGCTTGATGAGATTGAGAATATCACTGCTCACGTTTTCTATGGGGCTGAGGGGATTGCATCTGTCGATCTTGCACCGTCAAAGAGAGGACGGGAGGAGGACTCTCCCTGGGGGGCATCCTTCCATCTAACCCAGGAGGGTGGAAAGAAGCTGAGGGAGGCTGCACTTAAGTATGGGGTGGTCTCGGATCGTTTGAACCATGAGGTGGTGATGCTGCTTGACAACGAGGTCATATACAGCGCCCCATTTGCAGAGGAGCTTGCAAGAGATATCGTTGATACCCCTGTCTACAGCCTGCAGGCATCAACAGGTCCCGGTGATGCGGGATTCAGGGAGGCGCAGATCCTGCTCGTGCACCTTCGCGCCGGTGCCCTGCCTGTGAATGTGAAGATTCTCGGTGTGCCTATAAGTATCCCCGCGCCGCTTGGTGAGAGGTTCAGAAAGCAGGCTACGCTCGCGGGTATTCTTGCTGTGCTTGCGGTTGGGTTTGTCGTCTATCTGAGGTACCGCCAGCCAAAGATCGTTCTACCGATGATCGGGACGATAATAAGTGAGATTGTGATACTGCTTGGTTTTGCCTCGATGATCAAATGGCAGCTTGATCTTGCATCGATCGCGGGTATCATCGCGGTCATCGGGACGAGTGTTGACCAGCTTGTTATAATCACGGATGAGGTGCTTGGTGGGGGAGAGATCCCTGCAGCAGGCGGTCTGTTTCTGAGCAGGCTCAAGAGTGCATTTACTATCATATTTGTGGCTGCAACAACGACGGTCGTTGCGATGACACCGCTTGTCTGGATGGGGTTCGGTGCGCTAAAAGGGTTTGCGATCATCACAATTGCAGGGGTTATGATCGGTGTGATCATTACAAGACCTGCCTATGGACGGATCATCCAGCACCTTTGAAGCATGAAGCAGATCGTTATTCTTAGAATTGGCCACAGAAAAGAGCGAGATAAGCGCATCACGACCCACGTGGGTCTTGCAGCCCGTGCCCTGGGCGCATCAGGTATGATACTGGCAGCAGAGGATCCTGAGGTTGAAGAGCGCATCATGGATGTTGTATCCCGGTTTGGTGGGGACTTCTGGGTCAGGAGCGGCTGCAGGTGGCAGGATGTCGTAAGATCATGGGATGGTGCTGTTGTGCATCTTACAATGTACGGTGAGAGTATTCTGGATGTTGAGAAGGAGATCAGAAGCGACCCGAGAGATCTTCTTGTTGTAATAGGCGCGGAAAAGGTCCCATCAGAGCTTTACAGGATGGCTGACTGGAATGTTGCAATCACAAACCAGCCACACTCAGAGCTTGCAGCACTTGCCGTATTTCTGGACCGTATCCAGCAGGGGCGGGAGCTTATGCGGACGTTTGACGGTAAGATCAGGATCATCCCGACGAAGATGGGAAAGAGGGTTGTGATTGATGAGTGAAGAGATGAAAAAGCGTGTGCTTGGGCTCGTTTCCCTCCACAGATCTGTGATTGCAGAGGGGGGTGGATCGCTCTGTAAAAAATTCAATCAGGAGGCAGCCCGGGTTCTTCTTGAGCTTGAAGAGGAGGGGTTATTCGATCTTTCAGACAGGATGATGGATATTCTCGCTCAGTGCAAGGGACAATCACGTGGTGAGCATGACGGGATCTGTGAGCGTGGCAGGATGGTTCAGGGCATGCTTGATGCGATTGAGAAGTGGGTCCAGGACTGAAGGCTCAAGCGAGTGCTCAGCTGCAGGCGCCTCCAGAAAGATAGGGTGAGGGTGCGATCAGCTCAATCCTCTCCAATGTACACCCTCCACTCACACCAGCAGTCATCAGGATGCGGATCTGGAGGGGCAACGATGGCAGATATCCTGAGCCTGGGGTCAACCTCCCGGAGAAAAGCCTCAAAATACAGAATCCCGGCTTTTTTGCAGGGATATTCCTCGAGCTTCTTCTTCAATCTTGCTTTCTGTGCACTACAGGATGGATTTCTGAATATAACCTCACGCTCATCGTGCTTAACGATCTCGAACCTCTCAAGGAAGTTCTCCGGGACAAACTCAAAGAGCTTCATGAACCCGGATATTCCCTTCTCCTCCCCGAGGATTTCCCTGAGCCGTCTTGCATGTGATCTCCCAACAGCCTCCATCATCCTTGATTCGATTGAGATTGCGGCATCAAGCCCGTAAACCTCCTCTACTGCGGCTCTCCAGCGCTGATGGAGGTTTCCCCAGAACCAGGCAAATGTATCGAGCAACCTCTCAAGCTCCTCATGACTCCTTTCAGTCATAAAGAAAAAATCGGCAAAAGCAGATAAAAACTTACCGATTTAAAGAAAACTTATATCCTACATTGAGACTTATTGTTACATATAATTATGAGAGATGGGTTGTGCAGGAATGGATCTGAATGTGATTGTATCTGCTATTGCCGCAGGAGTAGAGGATATCCTGGAAGCAGATACCTTTGAAGATGGTATACGGTCACTTCTTGAGCGTGTGGGAATTGCAATCGGTGCTGACAGGGCGTATGTCATCGATGATCCTGGCTCAGAGCGGTATGACTGGTGTAAAGATGAAGATCTCCCGGAGAGAGATGAACCCTACTTTAACAGATGGCTTGATCGATTAAAGAAGTTCAGGGCTGTGTATGGTGATGTAGAGGAGTTTTCAGCAGATGAGCAGGAGTTGCTGGAATCCCTGGGCATCAAAACGCTTCTAATGCTTCCGATATTCGTCAACGGTGGGTTCTATGGTATTCTCGGGTTTGAATGGTACGAGTCAGGGCATAAGATGGGTTCTGAGGAGCTTGATGTACTCTGGGCGGCCTCGAGGCATATTGGAGAAGTTATAAGGCGAAAGAGGATTGAAGAAGCATTTAAAGATTCCGAGAGCCTCTACCGGACGATGGTTGAAGCTGCAGATAGAGTAAAGCTCGCGTTTGTGATGGCTCAAGATGTAGGGGAGCAGAAAGCAGTATTTCAATTTGTGAATGATGCTTTCTCTGAGATTACAGGTTACACCAAGGATGAGATGGTGGGAAGATTATCACTCTTTGATCTCATCCATCCTGATGATCTTGAGGGCGTGGTTGATCAATACAGGGCGAGGATTCAGGGTGAGCGTGTAAGTGGATACAGTGAGTACCGGATTGTGAGAAAAAATCGTGAGGTTAGATGGGTGGGTGTTGCAACAGCAGTAACAAATTATCAGGGTAAGCCCACATCTCTCTCCTACTTTGCCGATATCACCCCCCGCAAACGCCGTGAGGAGGAGCTGAGAGGATACATCCATCTCTTAAACTCCCTTAGCTCGACATACATCGGGCTTCTTGATCTTGATGGAAGATTGATCTTTGCGAATGACCCTGCAATCTCTGGTCTCGGATATGAAAGGGAGGACGTTATCGGAAAGATCTTCTGGGAGTGTGACTGGTTTGCACGTGATGATGTTGGAAAAGAGGTCAGGGAAGCTGTTGAGGGTGTGCTATCAGGTAAAAATCTTGAGATCAGGGAGATTGAGGTATTATCAAAGGATGGGAAGGGGGTTCCACTGATCTTCAAGGTGAGCCCGTTCTTAAATGAGAAAGGGGAGCTTGCAGGGGTTACTGTTGAGGGAATGGTAATAACCGAGCTTAAGCGTGCAGAAAATGCTTTAAAGCGATCTGAAAAGAGGTACAGAACACTGATTGAGAACATGAATGAGGGGCTCAATGTAATCGATGCAAATGGTTACTTCACCCTTGTGAACGAGGCGTTCTGCAGGCTCCTTGAGTATGAGGCAGAAGAGCTTCTCGGGATGCATGTCTATGAGGTTCTTGATGATGATAACCGTAAGATTCTGAGCAAGGAGCTTGAAAAGAGAAGATCTGGAGTAAGATCGAGATACGAGCTTACATGGACGGCAAAGTCAGGTAGAAAGATCCCAACAATCACAGCCGCGTCACCGATCTTTGAAGATGGCATCTTTAAGGGAAGCTACGGTGTGCTCACAGATCTTACGAGAATCAGGGAGGCAGAAGAGCTCTACAGAACGATCATAGATGCAGCCTCTGATGCGAGGGAGGGCTTTGCCCTGGTACAGGATATAGATGGGATTGAGGCAAAGCACGTCTATGTCAATGATTACTACTGCGAGCTTACCGGATATACGAGGGATGAGCTTTATCAGATGAGCGCGTTTGAGCTTATTCCCGATGATATAAAGGACGAAGTCCATGATCGCTACATCAGAAAGATGAGGGGGGAGGATTTACCGAGATACCACGAGTTTGAGTGGGTGAGAAAGGATGGAAGGATACTCACAGTCGGTTTAAGCTCTGCTGTTACAACATACCGGGGTAAACCAGCTTTTCTCTACTACTTCAGGGATGTGACAGGGGAGAGACTTCTCAGTGAGATGCTTGAGGTGTACAGGCACCATCTTGAGGATCTTGTTGAAGAGAGAACCCGGGAGCTTGAGCAGGCCCACGAGCAGCTCAGAAGGAAGGAGAGGCTTGCAACGATCGGGGAGCTTTCAGGGACGTTTGCCCATGAGATAAGAAACCCACTTGGTGCGATCAAGAACTCGGTATATTATCTTGATATGGTGCTTAAGGATCGGAGTGAGAAGGTCAATAAGCATCTTTCAATCATGCAACGGGAGATTTCAAGGATCGATCGGCTGATATCAGATCTTCTTGAGTTTTCCAGGGTAAAAACCCCGAGAAAAGAGGAGATAGTCATGGAGGAGGTTATAAGAGGGGCGATTGAAAAGGTTAATATACCGGAGGGTATAGAGGTTGTACTCAAAGACCAGAGCCCTCCGCCGACGGTTCTCTGTGGAGATCCAGACCAGCTTGAGCGTGTCTTCATGAACCTTCTGACAAATGCACTCGATGCAATCGGAGATCGTGGGAGGATCGAGATCATGGTGGAAGATGGTGATGAAGAGGTGGTTGTGACGGTCCGGGACACCGGGTGTGGTATTGAGAAGGATATTATCGGGAAGATCTTCGAGCCATTGTACACCACCAAGAGCAACGGGATTGGACTCGGGCTTGCGATCTGCAAACAGATCATTGAGGCTCATTCCGGGTGCATCGAGGTTGAGAGTGAAGAAGGTGTGGGGACGACGTTCACACTGAGGTTTCCAAGGGTGATCCTGGATGAATGAAAAGAAGAAAAGAAGGATTCTCGTTGTTGATGATGACCCATCCCTCCTTGAGACACTCGTTGATGTACTTGGTGAGATCGGGTATGAGGTAGATGGCGTTTCAGGACCGGAAGATGCAATCAGGAGGTGTGAGGAGTCAGGATATGATATCATCATCCTTGATATCAGAATGCCCGGTATGAACGGGGTTGAACTTTCGAAGCGAATAAGTGAGCTGCGATCGGATGCAAGAATCATCATGATGAGCGCGTACGGCATGGACGAACGGATAGCCGAGGCGATGAGAAGAGGCGCGCTCGCCTTCTTACAGAAGCCGTTTGATATAAAGGAGGTTACAGAGCTGATAGATACGGTGGAGAAGCGGACGATCCTGATTGTGGATGATGATACCGTATTCTCACAGACGATGAAAGACCTCTTTGAGGAGAAGGGGTGTGTTGTTGATACGGCAGCAGAGGGCAGTGAGGCGATCGAACTTGCGAGAAGGAGAAGGTATGATCTGATCCTCCTTGATATGAAACTTCCAAAAGCAAACGGGCTTGAGGTTTACCTTTCACTGAAGGAGATAGCTCCATATCCAGCTGTTATCATGATGACGGCATACGATGAGTGTGAAGAGCTTGCAAAGGAGGCCGTTAAGCGGAACGCATACACATATCTCAAGAAGCCTTTTGATATCGATGAGCTGTTGAGCATCGCTCATGAGATCTTCAGACAACAACGGGAAGGCGGGGTGGTGAAGCCCTCGTAGGTGATTTCATGAGTGAGGTCACGATCCTCGTCGTTGATGATGCTGATAGCACGAGGGAAACGATAAAAGATGTGCTTGAGGAGAAAGGATACCGGGTTTTGACAGCAGAAGATGGAGTGGAGGCGCTTCGCATCATCGAAGAGGTGGGGTGCTGTGATATCGTGCTTCTTGATCTTGTCATCCCGAAGATGGATGGGATCGAGGTATTAAGGAGGATTAAAGAGAGGAACTGTGAGATTGAGGTCATCATCATTACAGGGTTTGCAGATCTTGATAGCGCGATCGCCGCGGTGAACGAGGGTGCTTTCGGGTATGTCCAGAAGCCGGTTGACTTCAGGTTGCTTGATCGCTATATTGAGGAGCTTCTTGAGAAACAGCAGATGAGGCGCAGTCTAATCGAGTCTGAAGAGAGGTACCGCACACTCTTTGAGAGCTCTCCAGATGGGATCTTTCTCCTGAAAGATGTGATCATCGAGTGCAACAGTGAGATGTCCAGGCTACTTGGTCATAAGATGGAGGATATAATCGGGCGCCCCCTCTCAGAGTTCGCACCGCAGGTACAACCCGGTGGAGAAAGCTCAGAGGATGTGCTCAGAGCGCGGATAGATGCTGCTCTCTCTGGAGCACCACAGTTCTTTGAGTGGCAGGTGGTAAGAGCGGATGGGACAGTTATTGATACCGAGGTGACACTCAAGGCAGTGACAATCAGGGGAGAGCAGGTTATACAGGGCATAATGTATGATATCACCGCGCGCAAAGAGGCTGAGATGACACTCAAACGGCGGGCCGAGTTTGAGACACTCATCGCCACACTCTCAACATACTTCATCAGCCTCAGATCTGATGAGATTGACTATGGTATAAACTGTGTACTTGAGCAGATCGGGAAGTTCAGCGGTGTTGATCGGAGCTACCTCTTTCTCCTCTCGAATGACATGAGGACGATGAGCAATACACACGAATGGTGTGCTGAAGGGGTTGAACCACAGATCAAGAGATTGCAGAATCTCCCGGTTGATAGGTACAGGTGGTGGATGGAGCAGCTCAAACGGTTTGAGGCGATTCACCTCCCTTCTCTCGATTACCTTCCACCCGGGGCAAAAGCTGAGAAGGAGATCCTCGAGTCGCAATCGATAAAGTCACTTCTTGTTGTTCCGCTCGTCTATGAGAAGTCGATTGCCGGGTTTATCGGGTTTGACTCGGTCAAAGAGGAGAAGAGATGGGATGAGGAGAGTATCACTCTTCTAAAGATAATAGGAGAGATGGTTGTTAATGCGCTGAAGCGAAGAGAAGCAGAGAATGCGCTCAGAGCGTCAGAGGAGAAGTATCGCTACCTGGCAGAGAACGCAGGGGATGTCATCTTCACGATGGATACGGATGGAAACTTCACCTTTGTTACCAAAAAGATAGAGGAGATCACAGGATACACGGTTGACGAGATACTCTCGATGAACATAAGGGACGTAGTCACGGAGGAATCATACTCCATCGCGGCTGAAAACCTCAGAGAGAGGTTAAAAGGAGAAGATGTCCCACCCTATGAGGTTACGGTCATAAAGAAGGATGGGAGCGAGGCTTTCCTTGAGGTCAACACATCCGTGATCCTGAGTGATGGTAGGATTATTGGGGTTCAGGGCGTTGGGAGGGATATCACACTCCGCAAGAAGCTTGAGGATGAGCTGAAGCAGCAGACGAGAAACGCACAGCTGTATCTTGATCTCATGGTGCATGATATCACAAACTTCAACCAGGTGGTGGTGGGGTATCTTGACCTTCTCAGGCAGAGAGGGGGATTTGATGAGGTGACAGGGAGGTACCTCGATATCATCTGTTCTGAGGTTGGAAAGAGTATTGAGCTTATAAAGAACGTGAAGATACTCTCAAGGCTCAGTGAGTGGGAGCGGGAACTGCATCCGGTGGACCTTGTACAGGTCATAAAAGGTGTGATAGCCGGGACCAGGTCCACAGAGTGGTTCAATAAGAGGAGTATTGAGATCAGGTTCAGCCCTGATGGGGAGGAGTACATCTGCATGGCGGATGAGCTCATAACCCACGTCTTCTCGAACCTGATCGATAACGCGATCAAGTATACCCCCTCAGAGGATGTCCGGGTTGATATTGAGCTTCAGAAGGATGGAGAGTTTATCAGAGTCTCGGTGATAGACTATGGGAAGGGAATTCCAGATGATCAGAAGGAGTGGGTCTTCCAGCGATACATACGGGCGCATGAGGGGATAAAGGGCTCTGGTATCGGGTTATCACTTGTCTGGGAGCTTGTAGGACGGTACAAGGGAAGGGTCTGGGTGGAGGATCGCGTCGAGGGGGATCACACAAAAGGTGCGAGGTTTGTTGTGATGCTGCCAGCGAAAGTGTGAGAGGGATGGGATGATACTTGTAACAGGTGGGGCAGGGTTTATCGGCAGTAACCTTGTTGAGCGACTTCTTGCAGATGGGGAAGATGTTGTGATCTTTGATAACTTCTCCTCTGGCAGGCGTGCGTTTATAGAGGATCTTTCTGAGGAGGGACCATCCCGCGTCAGGGTGGTGGAGGGGGATCTTCTCGATACCCGGGCCATTGAACACCTCTTTGAGGAGTTTGAGATCGACTTCGTGTATCATCTTGCTGCAAACCCGGAGGTCAGGATCGGGGTTGATGACCCGGGTGTTCACCTTGAGCAGAATGTGATCACAACCTACAACCTGCTTGAAGGGATGAGAAGACATAGTATACGGGAGATAGCCTTCACCTCCACCTCGACTGTTTATGGTGAGGCAGCGCTGATCCCAACCCCTGAAGAGTACGGACCGCTCATCCCGATCTCAACCTATGGTGCGAGTAAACTCGCATCAGAGGCGCTGATCACCTCATACACCCATACATTCGATATGAGGGCATGGATATTCAGGTTTGCAAATGTCGTCGGGAAGCGGGGTACGCACGGTGTGATCTTCGATTTCATAAGAAAGCTGAGGGCAAATCCACGTGAACTTGAGATACTCGGGGATGGCAGACAGGAGAAGTCATACATGCTCGTTGATGATTGCATCGATGGGATGCTCTTTGCCATTAGAAAGGCCAGAGATCCGGTCAATATATTTAATCTTGGATCTAAGGACACGATAAATGTTACAAGGATTGCAGAGATCGTTGTTGAACAGATGGATCTCAAAAATGTCACTTTCAGATATACCGGAGGGGCTCGTGGGTGGAAAGGAGATGTTCCAAGGATGATGCTTGCAATCGATGCGATCAGGAACCTTGGATGGGAGCCGAGATTCAGCTCTGAGGAGAGTGTAAGGGCGGCTACAAGATACTTACTTGGCTCGGAATGAGCTATCACCCGGTCCTGAAATCGGAAGGATATCAAATCGGTTAATCCTGCATGAAAACTCGACATCCTCCAGCTTTCCCAGGGAAATGAGGTTTCTTGCAGATTCTGCCATTTTCACAAGCTCAAGGAGGTCATCTTCCGGCGGGATCTCTCCGGATCTGATGATAAGCGCAGCAAGTACATCCTCGAGTGCAACCCTTCCCATACGCCTGCATGGATAGATTAGACAGGGCCTGAGCGATGATGCAAGATCAATACACCGACTTATATTGAGGTATGAGCCAGCATAGACCGTTGTATCTTTCGCGATCGCAAACGCCCTTGAGAAGTTCGTCGTCCTGAGCAGGATGCCCACTCCTGAGAGATCCAGCCTGCTCACTGCAACCGGTGAGTTATCATAATCAGCCCCCTCAAGCTTGATCCCGTGCCTCTCACCTATCCTGAGCCAGCCCTTCTCTGCTCCAGGATCATAATCCAGAACGACCCGCACCTCACGTGCACCTCTGGCAAGGGCTGTAACGATCGTGCTTGTTGCACGCAGTGTATCGATCATGATAATCGGAGTTCCAGTGATAGCAGCTGCTTCAAGCTCTTCATCGTCCCATACTATCCTCGTATCCCGCATAGACCGTCACATCCTCAATCCCTGCCTCCATAAAGCCCCTCTTTCGATGCTGGCATGCCTCGCACCTCCCGCAGTGAACCTCTCCTGACAGGTAGCATGACCATGTGAGCTCGAGCGGTGCCCCGACCTCAACACCCTTTCTCACAATATCCCGCTTGAACATCGCGATGAGAGGTGCTTTTACCGTAATGTCAGGCGTGAAACTTGCAACAGCGTTCTCAAGCGTTCTGTTGAATGCCTCAACAAACGCCGGGCGGTTATCAGGATATGACTGCGCCTCCTCTGCGTTGAATCCAACAAAGATCGCAGATGCCTCGATCGACTCTGCAAAGGATGCAGCAACCGATAAAAGAACGAGGTTTCTGCATGGAACCCACGTCCTCGGGGTGGAGACTGCATCAAGCTCAACCTCCTCATCGAGTGGAAGATCGATCGATGGATCGGTGAGTGCAGATCTTCCAAAGGACTTGAGAAAGCTTAAATCAACGAATACCAGCTCAGCCCCAAGATACTCAGCTATCCTCCTCACCGCCTCGATCTCTCGATCTTTTGCCATCTGTCCATAGCTTGCATGAAGCAGATGGAGCCTGTACCCCTCCTGCTTTGCGATCGTAGCCGCAACTGTTGAGTCCAGACCTCCTGAGGCTACACAGACTGCACTACTGTCCTTGCCCATAACATTCAAGATGTCAAAGATCCTCTTTTAGGTTACGCAGTGAATCGATCCCGGGTTAACCAAAAGCTTTATATTTTATACAAGATTCTTTGTTGTAAATCCAGATAATTGAATGAGGAGGCGTGGTAAGATAGAACGGTATAAACTGGCTTCTGTGGTTATACTTGCCCTTCTGCTCGTCACCACATCTTTCTCCTGTGGATGCCTGAAATCAGATGAAGGAGCATGGATGAAGGTTACAGATGATCTTGGCCGGAATGTCACGATACCACATAAGCCTGAGCGGATCGTATCACTTGCACCGAGCGTGACCGAGATACTCTTTGCGATTGGAGCTGGTGACAGGGTTGTCGGGGTGGACGAAATCTCAAACTATCCCCCGGAGGTTGCAGAGATCGAGAAAGTCGGGAGCTATGCGAGAATAAGCACTGAAAAGGTCGTGGATCTCAACCCGGACCTTGTTGTTGGGGCTTACGGAAACGGGATTGAGACGATTGAGAAGATATCTGATCTGGGAATACCTGTGGTCGGCCTGAACCCGAGGACCCTTGATGAGATACTCGATAGCATTAACCTCCTCGGAGAGGTGACAGGGTGCGAGGAGAACGCGACCCGTTTGACCAATGAGATGAAAGTCACGATTGACAGGGTGAAAAATGCATCGAAGAAGGCTGCTCACAGGCCAAGGGTGCTGTATGTGATATGGCACGACCCGCTCTACACAGCAGGTAACGGGACGTTCGAGGATGAGATGATCTCAATCGCTGGTGGTGAGAATCTCGCGGCAGATCTTCCTGGATACAGCATAATGACACTTGAGACCGTGATAGATCGCGATCCTGAGGTGATAATCACAACAAGCGGTGGGGGGATGGGGGTTGAAGAGGCGAACATCTCGTATGAGTACATCCTCTCAGAGGAGAGGTTTGCAGATCTCACCGCTGTGAGAGAGGGAAGGGTCTACGTGATTGATGCGGATATTGCCTGTAGACCAGGGCCCAGAATCGTTGACGCGCTTGAAGAGATCTTCAGGTTTATCCATCCCGAGCTCTGCGAAGGGGAGGAGCAGTAATATTCCATCCCTCCCTCCACCCATCACCCAGGCTGATCGATCCTTCTCAGATGCCAAGGTAGATTTATGAATGAGGAGGATCATCTTCTTGATAGCATGGTCACCTACAGGGATTCCGGGGTCGATATCCAGCGGGAGGCCGAGGTGATAAGCTCGCTATCATCGAGCATCACCTACAGAAGGAAGGGGTTTGGAGAACCAATAGGTGATATCGGGCACTATGCAGGGCTTGTTGATCTCGGTGGGCTCGTACTTGCATTTACAACCGACGGTGTTGGATCAAAGATCATCGTGGCCCGGGAGGTTGGAAAGTGGGATACGATCGGGATAGACTGCATCGCGATGAATGTGAACGATCTTCTTGCAGTAGGTGCCGAGCCGATCGCGTTTGTTGATTATCTTGCCATGGAGGTGATGGATGAGAAGGTCGCTGCAGAGATAGGAAAGGGTCTTGATGAAGGGGCAAGGATTGCCAGGATCTCTATTGTTGGTGGTGAGACCGCAACACTCCCTGAGATAATAAACGGCTTTGATCTTGCAGGATCCGCGGTTGGCGTGATTCATGGGAGGGACAGGATCATCACAGGTGAGAGGATAGAAAAGGGAGATGCTATTATCGGCGTCCCTTCATCCGGGATACACTCAAATGGTCTAACACTCGCAAGAAAGGTCATTCTGGATGCAGGATACTCTTTCAATGATCCTTTTCCACCAGAACCATCAAAGACGATAGGAGAGGAGCTTTTGACCCCAACCAGGATCTACACCGAGGTACTGGACCTTATAAAGGAGTGTGATGTACACGGGCTTGCCCACATCACAGGATCCGGGATCATGAAGCTCAAACGCCTGACAGATCTTGAGTTTAATATCTATAATCCCCTACCGCCCCAGCCGATATTCACATTCCTCCAGGAGATCGGTGATATACCTGAGGATGAGATGTACAGGACGTTCAACATGGGGATGGGGTTTCTTGCTGTTGTGGCGGATGATTATGCTAAGGATGCGTGCGATATACTTGGAGGCAAGGTTGTAGGGGTGATAGAATGAATAAAAAGGCGCTTAGAAAGGTTGATGAGCTTATATGGGAGATTGAACCAAGAGGAGATATGAGAGTTCCGGGGAGGATATTTGTCTCCCGCAAACTCCTTGATCTTGTTGAAGATGAGACCGTGAAGCAGGTTGCAAACGTTGCAACCCTTCCGGGGATTCAGAAGTACTCGATGGCGATGCCTGATGTACACTACGGTTATGGGTTCCCGATCGGCGGTGTTGCAGCATTTGACGTCGAGGAAGGGGTCATCAGCCCGGGTGGGGTAGGATTTGATATCAACTGTGGTGTACGGGTGATGAAAACAGACCTCGAGGTGGATGATATCACAGATCCCAAGGAGCTCATCACCCAGCTCTTTAATGATGTGCCATCAGGTGTTGGGGCAGAGAGCCACCGTGTCAAGGTCACAAAGAAGGACCTGATGGATGCCTTTGAGCTTGGAGCTCTCTGGGCGGTTGAGAGTGGATACGGATTCAGAGAGGATATTGAACACTGTGAGGAGGGGGGAAGGCTCGATGTGGAGGATCTCTCACACATAAGCCAGCGAGCACAGAGCAGGGGTATAAAGCAGCTCGGGACACTTGGAAGTGGGAATCACTTCCTCGAGGTGCAGTACGTGGATGAGATCTTTGATGAGAGTATTGCAAAAACATTCGGGCTCCATAAGGGACAGATCACAGTGATGGTTCACTGTGGCTCGAGGGGTGCGGGCCATCAGATATGCACAGATTATCTCAAGGTGATGGAGAGGGCATCCAGACGGTATGGGATAAAGCTTCCCGATCCCCAGCTTGTATCTGCACCGATTGAGTCTGAGGAGGGGAAGGCATATTTCGGTGCGATGTGTGCTGCCGCAAACTACGCATGGGCAAACAGGCAGATGATCACCCACTGGGTGAGGGAGACATTTAAGCGGGTCTTCAAGCGGGATGTCGAGATGGATCTCGTCTATGATGTCTGCCACAATATTGCAAAGCTTGAGGAGCACGATGTGGATGGTAAACGGATGAAGGTTTGCGTCCATCGTAAAGGGGCAACAAGAGCTTTCCCTCCCGGGCATCCGGATGTGCCCGCTGCTTACCGGTCTGTTGGCCAGCCGATTCTCATCCCCGGGAGCATGGGAACCGCATCATTCATCCTTGCAGGAACCAGAAAAGCGATGGAGATGACGTTTGGTTCCACGTGCCATGGGGCAGGGAGGGTTATGAGCCGGCATGCTGCAAAGAAGCGATTCAGAGGGTCTGATATCAGGAAAGGACTTGAACGTGAGGGTATAATCGTGCGGGCAACCCATGACTCTGTCATATCTGAGGAGGCACCTGAGGTCTACAAGGAGAGTGGGGAGGTCGTTGATATCGTGGACAGGCTCGGTATCGCAAAGAAGGTCGCAAGGCTCATGCCGATCGCTGTTGCAAAGGGTTAGGATCTTCTCATTACCATCTCTGACCCCTCACCCGGTATCTTGACGCACCTCTTTGGGAATACCAAAGCTTTAAGTAGAGATTCAACGTACTCTTCTTGATGGAGATCGAGCTCAAAGATTTGAGACATGGCACAGAGCTTCTCAAGCGTGGGTTTGCCTCGATGCAGAAGGGCGGTGTTATCATGGATGTGACAAGCCCTGAGGAGGCAAGGATTGCAGAGGAGGCCGGGGCTGTTGCTGTGATGGCACTGCACAAGGTTCCTGCAGATATCAGGGCACAGGGGGGTATCGCGCGTATGGCAGACCCTGCGGTTATTGCAGAGATCATCGATGCTGTCACAATACCTGTCATGGCAAAGGCGAGAATAGGGCACTTCGTTGAGGCTGAGATCCTCGAAGCTCTCGGTGTTGATATGATCGATGAGTCTGAGGTCCTGACCCCTGTCGATACCCATCATATAGATAAAACCCGCTTCACGGTGCCTTTTGTCTGTGGGGCAAGGGATCTGGGGGAGGCACTTCGAAGGATCGATGAAGGGGCCGCGATGATTCGGACGAAGGGGGAAGCTGGTACAGGTGATGTAAAAGAGGCTGTGAGGCATATGAAGCTCATCATGGGTACGATCAGGGAGCTTTCTGGAAAGAACGAGGAGGAGCTGAGGGACGTCGCGAGGAAGATTGAGGCACCGTTCGAGCTGGTTAAAGAGACCGCGGAGCTCGGGAGGCTTCCTGTCGTCAACTTTGCGGCGGGAGGGATTGCAACCCCTGCAGATGCAGCTCTGATGATGAGACTTGGAGCTGATGGTGTCTTCGTGGGTTCTGGAATCTTCAAGTCCTCAAATCCAGAAAAAATGGCTAATGCAATCGTTGAAGCTGTTAAAAGTTATGACGACCCAGCCCGGCTTGCAGAGATCTCCAAAGGACTTGGAGAGCCGATGAAGGGTATAGAAGTCAGCTCAATCCCCACTGAGGAGCTTCTTCAGGTCAGAGGATGGTAGAGGAAGACATCCTCAGTACTGCAGAGAGAATCCTCACCTACGGCCCAATATGCGATAATTGCCTCGGAAGACAGTTTGCAAAGCTCTCAGGTGGGCTCACCAACCGGGAGCGGGGGCATGCGATTCGGACTGTTCTTCGAATGATCCATGATGATCGTACTCAACCTCCTCAGGGATGCTGGGTGTGTCTCGGGCTATTTGAGGATAGTGAGCTTTCAAGATGGGCAGATATGATCGAAGAAGCGCTCCGTGGGGTTGAGTGCAGAACTTTTCTGATTGGAACCAGAATGAGTGGACTTCTTGCCGAGAATGAGGAGACACTCTGGGGTAAGTCTGGGGCGAGACACGCTGAACCACTCAAGTCTGAGCTCAACCGGGAGGTCGGAAAGATCGTATCAGAAAGGATGGGGCTTGAGGTGGAGTTTAAACACCCTGATGTGCTCCTGATACTTGACCTTCCCAGGAATAAGGTTGACCTCAGGATAAACCCGGTCTTCGTGTTTGGGAGGTATCTCAAGCTTGTAAGAGGTATCCCTCAGACGAGATGGCCCTGCAGGAGATGTCATGGCAAAGGGTGTGAGCGATGCAACTTCACAGGCAAGCTCTATAAGGAGTCTGTCGAAGAGCTCATCGGCGAGGTTGCGGTCAGGCTCTTTGATGGCGAGGGTTACACGTTTCATGGTGCAGGCCGGGAGGATATCGATGCACGGATGCTTGGATCAGGTAGGCCCTTCATCCTTGAGATAAAATCACCCAAGGTACGGAGGATCGATCTCAAGATGCTTGAAGAAGGGGTCGATCGGGAGAAAGTACAGCTCCTCGATCTTCGGTACATCGATGGTTCGAAGGTGGAAGTGATAAAGTCAGCCTCTCCATGGAAGCGTTACAGGGTAAGGGTCAGGCTTGGATCTTCAGATAAAAAGCGGCTTGAAACCGCGCTGAAGGAGATCTCAGGCAGGGTAATCGAGCAAAGAACACCAACAAGGGTCCTCCACAGAAGGGCAGACATTGTACGCAGACGTCGGGTGATCGATGCAAGGCTCATCCGGGTTGAGGATGGTTCTGCCATAATCGAGATCTTATCAGATTCCGGACTTTATGTGAAGGAGCTCATCTCAGGGGATGATGGTAGGACCATGCCGAACCTCTCCATGATCATGGGGGAGGATCTTGCTGTGGAGGAGCTTGATGTGATCGAGGTCGGGAAGATCAAAGGTGTAGAAATACAGGAGTAATCTATTTATTTATCAAGCTACATGGATGTATGGAGTGAATGATTATGCCAGTATCACATGGTGTTAGGCGAAAGTCAAGACACAAGCTCAGGAAGAAGGTGAGAGAGCGTGGTATCTCGCCTGTTACAAGGGCGATTCAGGAGTTTGAGCCAGGAGAGATGGTTCACATAAGAATCGACCCAAGTGTCCATCGCGGAATGCCAAACCCGAAGTTTCATGGGAAGACTGCAAGAGTGATAGGCATGAGAGGACGGGCATTCAGGCTTGAGGTGAGAGATGGAAACAAGATGAAGGAGATCTTTGTGAGACCAGAGCATCTCCTGCCCCAGAAGTGAGGAAATGATCGTAAAAAAGGTTCTTGGTGAAGAGTTACTCACCCTCGCAGAGGCGAAAGAGATTCTGCTGAATATTAAGGCAGAGAGGGTAGATGAGGAGCTCAGCTATGAGAAGAGAAAGGCGATAGAGCATGCTGAGCTGTTCTGCCATATCGATGCAGCGAGTTCAAGAAAGCTGGTGGAAGAGCTTGAGAGGCTTGAGAAGATGAAGCCAGAGCTTGCTGTTAGAATCGCGGATATCCTGCCCGAGACCCGTGATGAGGTCCGTGCAATCTATGCAAAGGAAAGGTTCACGCTCACCGAGGAGGAACTTGATACAATTCTCGATATTGTGAAGAAATACGCGTAGGGGAGGGGGTATATGAACAAGGTGTTCACGGCCAGTAAGGAAAGAGAGGAGTATGTGCGGGTACTTGACTACCTCCCCTACGGCAGGCATGACGATGAGAGGCCCACATACCAGAAGAAACCACTCATTCAGGCGATCGGAGAGAAGAGCTTCATTCTCATGGAGTTAACCCCCAAGAAGGGTAAGGTACCGATGATCCATGAACGGCTCTACATCGGTGAGGGAGAGCGCGAGGTTGTTGACCATGTCAACCGGAGGCTCAAGTACAGTGAGCTTACCAATGCAGCCAAAACAGAGCTACCACATGTGCTTGCAGAGATCGTGAAGGATAATGAAGAGCGGTTTCTCGATGTGTACAACAAGTCTTACCCGATAACAACGCGGCTACACATCCTCGATCTCTTCCCTGGAATCGGACGAAAGTTCGCGAATATGATCCTCAAAGAGCGTAAAAAAGGGGAGTTCAAGTCATTTGAGGATCTGACAAAGCGTGTGAAGGGATTATATCACCCGGAGAAGATCATCGCGAACCGGATAGAGGAGGAGCTAAAGAACGAGAACGTGAAGTACCGGTTATTCACAATGAAGTGATCCCCTTGGAGATTCTGATCGTTGGCGGCGCAGGTGCAATGGGGCAGTGGTTTGCGAGGTTCTTCGTTGAGAGGGGGGAAGCTGTCTATATCCTTGATCCAAGACCTGATTCAAGATCGATCGCAGAGGAGCTTGGGGCCGCCGTGGTCGATCGTCAGAAGCTATCTGATGCTGATGTGGTGCTCATATCCGTCCCGATTGATGTTGCCCCATCTGTGATAAAGGATACGGCACCAGTGCTTAAGGATGGGGCACTTCTCATGGATATCACATCGATAAAGCGCAGTCCTGTTGATGCAATGCGATCTGCGATCAAAGGGCGCAATCTGGAAGGTTTGAGTGTTCATCCACTCTTTGGGCCCACGACAGAGATGATGAAGAAGCAGACTGTGATATTTGTGCCTGTAAGAAGCGGGAGGCTGAGCTACTGGATTGAGCAGACCTTCCGGGAGGCCGGGGCACATATCGAGTACATGGAGGCGGATGAGCATGACCGGTTGATGGCGGTTGTGCAGGGGCTCACACATTTTGTCTATATCACATTTGGACAGACACTCCGGGCGCTTGGGTTTGATATTGAGGGTTCAAGGCGATACATGAGCCCGATCTATGAGATCATGACCGACTTTGTCGGCAGGGTTCTCCACCAGGATCCGAGGTTATACGGGTTGATACAGATGAACCTTGATCTCGGGAAAATCCATGAGACTTTCATAAACGAGGCTTGCAGGCTCTCTGAGATCGTCAAAGAGGGGGATATAGAGCGGTTTGTTGAGGAGATACTCGCATCGCGGAGGCATTTTGGGGATACATCCAGGTCGATGGCGGCCTCTGACCGGCTGGTAAACTTTAAAGTGAAAGAGGATGATTGATATAAGGGGATGGAATGAGAAGACCACTCGGGACGATATTCGGTGATACCGGAGCACTCAGGTTCAGGTTTGCAGTGACAGCCCCCGATCTTGTGAGGCAGGGGGACTACATCAAGGTCTGGCACCCAACAGACGGATGGGTACTCTCCCAGGTTGTCTCAATTCGCCGCTTGAGCGATTTATCATTTGAGGAGGCAAAGAGTGCAGGGGCGTTTACCGAGATAGAGGAAAAGGTTATAGCAGAAGGTCTTGTGATCGGGTCCAGGGATGAAGAAGGGCTTTTAAGATCGCCAAGGACACCTTTCTCCCCGGGTGATCGTGTTTTTCCAGCAGACGAGGACCTGATCCTTGAGACGATCGGTCTTGGGAGGGATGGTATCTACATCGGGCTTCTTGATGGGCACAACATAAAGGTGGTGCTCGATCCAAACTCCTTCGTCCAGAAGCACTGTAGCATCCTTGCAAAAACAGGATCAGGCAAGTCGTACACCGCGGGGGTGATCGTTGAGGAACTCCTTGATAAGGGGGTTCCACTTGTAATCATCGATCCACACGGTGAGTACGCATCGCTCAAGTTTGAGAACATAAATGAGGGTGACCTCAAGAGGATGGCAAGGTACGGGGTCTTGCCTGAGTCATACGCTGATCAGGTGATGGTCTACACACCTGCAAACCTGGCCGTCGCACCCCACGCTGATGCTGTTTTCAGGCTCGATGGTGTGAACCTCGATGCCCGCAAACTCAGTTTAATGGTACCAGGGCTTACAGATACACAGCTCGGGATGCTCTATCAGTGTATAAAGGCGTTAAAGGCGCGAATGGACTTTTATAGAATTGATGACATCATCGATGAGGTTGAGAAGCTGAAGTCAAATACGAAGTGGGCGATCATACACGCGCTCGAGATGCTGAAGGAGACAGGCATCCTGTCAGATAGCCCAACACCACTTGATGAGATTGTTCAGCCGAGAAAGGCATCCATCATCGATATGAAAGGCGTTGACCCGAAGCTTCAGGAGATTGTGGTCTCACAGCTTGCATCCGGGCTTTTCGAGGCTCGGAAACTGGGAAAAATCCCCCCTCTTATGCTTGTGATCGAAGAGGCACATAACTTCTGTCCTGAGAAGGGGATCGGGAAGGCAACATCATCTGAGATCCTGAGAACGATCGCATCAGAGGGGAGAAAGTTCGGGCTTGGGCTTCTTGTCATCTCACAGCGTCCTGCGAGGGTCGATAAGAATGTTCTCTCACAGTGCAACACGCAGATAATCCTCAAGGTCACAAATCCAAATGATCTCAGGGCACTGAGCAAAGGGATTGAGGGAATGAGTGCAGATCTCGAGGAGGAGATAAAGAGGATCCCGGCAGGGATGGCCCTGATTGTGAGCAACGATATCGAGAAGCCGGTCCTTGTTGATGTGAGGGTGAGAAAAACCCGTCATGGTGGGGAATCCTCGAAGGTCGTATCCACGTATCCTGAAAGCTGGGAGGATTACCTTGATACGCTCGATATGGAGGATGAGGTGGTGAAGGGGGAAGGGAAAGGACTTCTCTCGAGGCTCTTTGGGAGGGGGTAGGGTGTCCCCATCACCATAAACTATTTATACTTGTAAACGAAATATTCGTTAACGATAAATTCGTTAGCGATGTGTGATGAGTGGTATGATACACCTTGAACCATTCCTGAACCCGGTATCAGTCGCGATACTGGGGGCATCCCGCAACCCGAGAAGCTTTTCCTATCGCATCGTTAAAAACATGCTCGATCTCGGGTTTAAGGGTAGAATCTATCCGATAAATCCGAATGCAGATTCAATAGCAGGTATCAAGGCTTACAGGTCCTTGTCTGATCTCCCTGAACCCCCTGATCTCCTCGTTCTTGGACTATCAGGTGAGTATGTGATGGGTGTCCTGAGAGAGGCTGAGCGTGCGGGCATAAGGAATGTGATCATAACCGCACCAGATGTGGTGGATAAAGATGAGATCACAGATTTTGCGAGAAGGTCCGGGATCAGGATACTTGGACCGAGTACGATCGGTGTTATAAACCTCAAGGATCGGTTTGCTGCGTGTGTCCTGCCGGTTAGAGATCTTAAAACTGGAGGTGTATCCTTCCTTGCACAGAGCGGGGGCCTCTCCGGAGGTCTTGGATGGTGGAGAGCCGAGGGAATAGGGTTCAATAAGATAATCTGCCTTGGGGAAGGGTGTGATATAGGTGAGGTTGAGGCGCTCAGGGCGCTGGCCTCAGACCCTGCGACCGAGGTGATACTCGTTTATCTCGACCCGAAGGATCCGGATTTCTACAGGGAGCTTGAGACTACCGCCTTAAAGAAGCCTGTAATCTTTCTTAACCCCTCTGGAAAGGTGAGCCTTGAGGGTGTCATCGTTGTCAAGCGGTACTATGAGCTGTTTGAGATCGCGAAGCTATTTGAGGGGCGTTTGCGGATTGATGGTAACCGGATAGGGGTTGTCAGTGTATCTTCCGGTAGTATATCAGTTGTTCTTGAGTCTATGAAGAAGAACGGGCTTGTGCTTGCAGAGCTCACTGAGGAGACAATCAGACGGCTTCGTGCAGTTGCAAACCCGTGGATAAGCTCCTTTAACCCGATGGATATCTGGCCCCCGGTTGAACTCTCAGGTGAGGATGTGGGTTGGAGGTATACCGAATCTGCCGCGGCCTTGATGGATGATCCAGGGGTTGATGGGGTTATTGTCATACTCGAGCTGATGGAAGAGATCGAGTTTGACCTTGAGAAGTCCTTCAGAAGTATTGTGGCGAGGCATCCACATAAGCCGCTTATCATTGTATGCTGGCAGATCGAGGAGGGGGTGCTTGAGCGTGTCAGGCGTGAGCTTCTTGCCCTTGATATCCCCTTCTACATCAATGAGCTTGAGCGTCCTGCAGAGGCCTATGCTGCCGTTTTGAGGTATGGCGCATGGAGGGAGGGGCGCGTACCAGTCCCGGCGGTAACAGGATGAGACAGGCCGGTAAGTATGGTCCAGGAATGATCCTGGGGTTCGTGGAGCTTCACCACATGAAACGGTTCCCATGATATGCAAGGAGGTAAGGATTGATATCTCTCAGGGATCAGGCAATATTCGAAGCTGGGATAAAGCTTGGTGCGCTGTATCACCAGTTTACCGGGACCCCGGTGAGCCCTGAGAGCGCAGACTCGCTTGAGCGTGCGATAGAGGAGAGTATCAGAAACCAACCGTATGTTGAATCGATCAAGGTCAGGATCGATCGGGAGGTTTTGAAGAAAAATATCAACCGATTCGGGTATGCAGAGCTTAATGGGCTTATGCTTGAGGTTGAGCTTCTTGTAAAGGTTGGTGATGTTCGTGTCCATGCAAGAATGAGGGTGGTTGATGGTTATCCTCTGATGTCACTTGAGCGGGTGGATTAAGGTATCTCTTGATCAGGTCCTATTTAATTCTCCTTATTTACTCCTCCTTTTACTGCCTGACCATCTGCATATCCCTGGCCAATTACATAGGCACCCACGATTCCTGCAATCGAACTTACGATCCCTGAGATGTCATCCCCATTGTAAGCGAGCGTAACTATCACTATCGCCACAATCCCCAAGATGGTAACCCAGAACTTTCTGCTCTTAATACCCACTCCCTGAGACACCGTCATCAGTCAACCTCCTTTCAATTCAAGGGATTCCTCTGCTATAAAAACTTTCCTCACACAACCTCCAGCTGGAGCGTAGCGGAATGCTGGACATTTGAGGATGAACTTTGTAAAAGTTCATACCGTGTGGGCTTTTGGAAAAGCCTACATTGCAGATGATATTACCTTACGGATCAGAAAGGAAAAAACAGGTGTGATGGATGGGGATTGAGGAGGAGATCCCGTCTCAGTGCCACTTATTTTTGACCGGTGGAGGGAGGGGGTAAATCAAAGTTCTCTAATGATATTCACGCTAATTTTCACTTCTTCAACGAATACTCAATTAGAGACCTTATACCTCTTTTATCTTGAAAATGGGTCAATTTGATGGGGTCGAGGCTTTCAAAGTTCTC
>LYOR01000005.1 GCA_001766825.1 Candidatus Syntropharchaeum butanivorans
TACCGGCGCCGATGAATGCACCCTTTCTTATGATCACTTTTCCTCTTTTTATAGGCAACTCACTGTCTATCACATGAAAACTGGAGTCGTGTGTAACTATAGTCACTCTGGGTGCAATATTGACACCGTCCTCTATATCCACCAGTTCTGGTCTCGCCTCCTCTATAAACACCCCCGGACCAATAAACACGTCTTCTCCAATTTTTATTCCTCTTAATTTGTAGAAGGGTATTCTAAGCTTGTTATGAGGAGCATACATAGCTAAGAAGTGCAATATTCCTCTTACGGTCAAGCTTCTGTATATTCTTTTTAACTTTTTCATAATACCTCAAAGAAGTCAAAAAATTTATAGTTTCTAAAATAGGTGTGATAAATTTTCTTTGCAAAGCTTCTTAATGGAATATTCGACTTCTCTATTCCGAAGTTTATCACTAGTTCTGGATTGAAGTTTGCTTTATACCTAACAAGTCTCGGTGTATTAGCCCCAATTTCATAAAACACTTTATAACCATTTGTACAACCGTACCTCATACTTTCCCAGATGAGCAAGTCATTAGGGTAGATGCCTTTAATCCTTGTTTTTGCATTTCCTATCCAGCTATACATCCGATCCTTATAAACTAAATTAACAAGTCCACCAACAACTTCTCCATCCATTTCAGCCATAACTATATGCATACATTCTTTGAAACAATCGTATATATCCTCCAGGAATTCAAGCCGGGTTTTCAGTTTCCTATCTTGCTCCTGGTATCTTTCCTCAAGCTGATGATAGATGATTCTTAAATCTTCTCTGGATCCTTTTAATATTTTCAAATTTTCAGAGGCAGTCTTAATATTTTTTCTTGTATGCTTTTTTAAATTCTCCCATAGCTTCGTTTTTCCAGCCGAAAGATCAAATACATAATTAAACGTTGGAGTAGCATTATAACCACTCCATACAAAGGGTCTCACATCTATAAAATCGGGTGGATGGACGAGGTTCACGTAATTGGGCTTGATTTCATCGCTTAAAAAGTGATCCAGTTCTTTTTGAAATTCAATGAGATTTGACTCTTTTTTGTTCTGCTTTAGCTGATCATAGTTTACCATTAGAAGGCCCAAAAAAGGAATGGCCACATGAGGAGGTGGTGAAAATATCATCCTTAGAACGAATCTTTTTTGATAAAATAGCGGGATGAGTGCTACCGGTTCAGTACCTTTAAAACCAATTATTGGATAAAGCCTGGAGTCGGTATGCTTCTCCACTATCTTAAGCCATTTCCAGGTGTGGAAAATCGTCCCATGTGGAGAGGATTCGACAAGCCGATCCCATAGTTCTGCATCCTCTTCTTTCGCAACTTTAAGTTCTACTTTTGACAAACTCAACCCCCCCTCCATCTAACTCCCTTTTTAACCACCATTTAGCTATACTGGATGCGTTGGTTATCCATCCATTTTTCTCCCTGCAGGTGCTGACCACCTTCTCATATAATTCCCTCATTCCAGGATACTCTTTCTCATTAAATACGGTATGATGCCATAACAGAGTTAGAACTCCTCCATATTCCTCCACCGTATTGATGATCTCAAGACACCTTTGCCACCCATTTCTGTCTGGAGTAACTGATATATCCATGATGGTAACCGGTATTTCAAGAATAGACATCATCCTGCCATTATTGAATGGATGAAATGGAAAACACGTTCCCCACCTGAATCCTATTCCTTTACCGCCCTTAAACCCTAAGGAGGTGTCATACCCAAACCCGGCTTCTTCCTGGTACTCCCATGTTTCTGGTATTTTCAGGTTAAGGTGGTGCTGTCTTATTCCGCTAACTCTCTTTCCCAGCACATCTTCTAACTCTTTTTTTTCATACTTTAATTTTTCTTTATCCTGATAAGACTCATAGGATCCATGCAGTCCGACTTCCCATCCATTGGATGACAATTTCCTTATAATACCGGCCACCTCTGGTTCTTTGAAATCATATCTTCTTGCATAGTGGTGCCAAGTTGACGGTTTGAAAATATCCACCTTAGCAGTCTCTTTCAGGAAGTAAAATGTGGATCTTACACCCAACTTCTCTTCGAGCTTCATGATCTCTTCGAATGTCCAATAAGGATTTCTTCCAAGTATCTTATCTGTGAAGAGTGACCTCAGCTGATACATGGTTTCTGATAACTTTCGATCTTTCAGCCCTCTAACAGCTTGAGTGAGATACTGATATGTTTTTCTGATTTCATCAACATCATGTGTCAGGCAAACTGCGAATTTTTTTCCGTCTGGCCAGAAAGGCTTATAGTTCAAAGGGACGTTTAATTTGCGAGAGGCGAACGAGAGAGACCCGAACAATATTTTCTCGTAATAATCAACAACAGGCACCTTTGCAAGTTCGTGTTTATCTCCTTCCATCCTCCAGAAATGCTCGAGGGATCCAGTCAATATACGTCCCACTTCGTTAAAGACGTCAAATCCAACTCTTATGCCATCCCCATCTAATACCACATATGGATCTTCATTCCATTTGTTATCAACAAACACCGAGTTTTCACTGTTTTTCTCAAATATCATAATTTTTTCGAGTAAAGATCGCATTCCACTCTCAATGTTTTTTAAGTACCTGTAAGTAGGCGCTTCGCCTTCACTTATATAAATATTAAATCCACTCGTATCTTTGGGATTGGTCCCATAAATAACATTTATTTTTGATTCTTCATTAAAGGTGAATTGGATCCCGAACTTCTGGATAAAGTGATTTATACCATAACTTGCCAGGGGTTCGAGATTTTTACAGTGTATCGAAAGTGAATCTTGAGGCATGGGCTTATAAATTCGCTCCTCCTTTTATTAGTTCTCTCGCTCTTTCACCACCCACATTGAACAACAAATCTATCGCACTCATGAATGGTTCGAACCCTGTCCATCTCTGCGGGTATTCAAAAGGTTTAAACTCGAAATATTTTACTTCTATCCCTTCTTTTTTGAATTTCTCCTCATCCATGTATTTTTTTCCACCCATACCGGAGATATAAACGTCTCCATCCACTTCTTTCACTATCTCCAAGTTTAAATCTGTTTTTGCTAAAGATGGATCTAAATTCAACTCGCAACTCCTTATAATCTCGGGATGAATCTCAAAGCATTCGAATAAATAGAAGATGATTGCCTCGTTTATATCTTGGAGCCTGGTATACCTTTTCTCAGAATACATTTCCTCAAAGAAGTCTTTATACTCCGTGAAATACTTTGCTTTGCCGTAATTTCCTATGATGAGCCTCCAGTGTTTCCCCCACCATTTTCTGTCTTTTGGAAGACAGACATCTTTGATGGCGACTCCTTTATATTTGTTTTCTACAGGGATTGTGAGCCACGTCCAACCCTCCTTCGTTCTGATTTTGTTTCTGTGGATAACTCCATTTTTCGTGAATTTCGCGACATCTAATATAACAAATATCTCTGCTCTTGCCACCTTTTGAAAAAACCCGATCCAGGGTAGATAATTGGGCTGGTGTATGGCAACCGTTCTTCCCATTTATCTCACCAATAACCTTATCAGCTCAAATGCTTCCGCAAATGTGTAATCCACCTGTGCCCCCCTCACATACGCCAATGCTTTTATATATTTCTCATCAAAATATGTGCGGAAATTTTGTGATTTATACTGTTTCATCGCCTCTATCTTCTTCATTATGTGTCTTTCCTCTAATTTGACAAAGATATCGGTGGTGAAGGTCAGATTATTCCATGGATGCTCATAACCCCAGATAGAGGAGGTCTTTTTGAATGCCCTTAGAGCCTCGGCATAAATCACCTGATGGTCCTGATGAGTATCATTGGAAGATGGCACCAGGATCAAGTCAGGACCGATCTCCTTATTCAGAGCAATCATATCATCCAGTATGCTCTGTCTGTGTAATGGAAACATCCTGACCTCGTAGTCCATCAAAATAACGTTTTCGGGTTTGATGCCCAGGATACCTGTTGCTTTCTTACACTCTTTCTTTAATATATCCACAGGAAAACCCTCTGGTACCGAGGCTTCACAGCTTGAAAATGCTACATAATATATCTCTTTTCCCTCCTCTATGAATCTTGCGATCGCCCCTCCCGCCCCTATCTCTCCATCATCTGTATGAGGGCTGAGAATCAGTATCTTCTCAAGCTGATTCATTTTTTCTCCTGTCTTTTATACTCATAAAAACTCTCAGGATACCTTTCAATGAAATCTACCATCCAGGCTGTAACATCTATTTTATCCTTCAAAAGCCTCTCTCTCCTCTTTCGCCATTCATTCTTTGAATTTTTATCCTCTAAGATGCTTATCGCCTTTTCTAATGCCTGATCCTGATCCGGGTAGAAATAAAGCAAACCGTATTTATCCCTGAGCTCTAAGAAATTACCCGTGAACTCGCCCGTTGCTATACCTTTAGACGTGGATTCTATATGTATCGCAGGTGTTCCCAGTATCGCTGCCTCTGTTGCCATCGTGCCTCCTTCGCCTATATAAAGATCAGCGTAATAGAGGAGGGAGTGTATTTTTTCTGGAGGGATAGTTATTCGGTGTTTTTCGAGCTTTTTATCAAGTTTACCCTCTGATGTAATAAAAACACTTCCATAGCGTTCAAGGGATTTGACAAATTCTAATTCCTTTCCTCTCTCAATCCCCTTTAACTTTATGTCATGCGATGCCCCCCAGGAGATGAATCGGAGGATAATGAAAGTATCATCCCCTGATATGTTCATTTCATCAAGGATCGAGGGGTCTGGTTTAAAATAGTTCGGATGCAAATACGCGAGCTCGTGGTATCCATTATATCTGACTTGTTTTTTACCTAAATCGAGTCTAAAACATGAAGGCGTCAAAATTACGTCTGTAAAGGGAGCATACAATCTTATTTGTTCTGTAGAAAGTTCTGTATCTTCGAGAGAAATATGAGGTTTACCGAATAATTTAGCTACATGAGCGGCAAACATAGAGCCATGGCTTATAAAGGCATCTGGTTTAAACTTCTTGGCAATTTTGTATAACTTATAATCTCTCGTAATTAAATCCAATAATTTATTAAGTAGATTCCTATGATGTTTCCCCAAACTTTCATGTTTAAAGCCGTAAACCTCCAGCAAATATAATGTAATCTCTTTATCCCTTGCAGTAATCATAACTTCATGCCCATCTTTTTTTAAATCCCATATTATGTTTTTAAACAAATGAACGTGTGCCGGATGTCCAATGTCAACTAAGACTTTCATTTTATCACTTGAATTAAAGCCACTCTGCAATTTATCAATATCCCGCATACATTTTCACCTTTCTACACTTTACTTTTACCCCTCTCAGTGACCTCATCACGGTCAGCGTCAGGTGCCATGCGGCATTCGTGAGAAATACGGTATTCATTTCTTCCATCTTATCTTCCTGTATATTTCGAACCCTCTTTCCGCAAGCCAGAGTTTCAGTGGAGCATGTATCTTCCTGTAACGACCGAAATTGACCATTTCTCCTCCGAACTGTTTCTTAAATTCCCTTACGCCATACTTCTTTTTTGGGTTACCGGCACCTCCAAAGTCGAAAGTGTAATAACCATTTGCTGAACCGTATTCTATCACATACCATGCTAAAACGTCATTTGGACATAAAAATAAATACTTCCTGGATGCTCCTGCAAAAAAATCATAGATAACTCCCTTGTAAATCAGTACCAAAATCGCCCCTATACTTTTGTTTTCATGCATTGCTAAGAAGAACTTGGCCATATTTTTCGGAACTAACAGCTCAAAAATTGAGTCAAAAAAACTTATATCGGCAAGTGGTAGTTTTGCATTTCTATAAGTCTCCTGTATCAAGTTGTAAAAAGAAAATATTGAGCTCCTATCTTTTATTTCTTTTATGGTTACTCCTCTCTTCTTTCCTCTTCTGATGTTGTTTCTCCTCTTTTTAGACAAATTATTCCATAATTCTTCCCTAGATTTTGTTAAATCTACCAAGAAGTTTAAATGATCTCTGTATGTATAACCGAAATTGCTAAATATATTTAGCATATGCGAAGCATCCCACATATTTCGAATCTCGGTATAAATCACTCCTCTTCTACGTGCAATCTTATCATATTGTATCACCAATGCCTCCAATGCTTTAGTGCCTTCTTCACTCTCAACAAACAAAGGCCCTCCCTGAATTATAGAGCGGGAGGAAAAAGGTCCAAGTATGCCACCTTCTTTTATCAAAACTGCTTGCAGAAAAGCGATAATCCTATTGTTATCGTCAAGAGCTGCAAGCGTTATAGGCTCATAATTTTTCGTCCGTTTATAAACTTCTGCCATTTCTGGTGTTTGAAAAATATTTCCATGCGGATGATTATACACAAATTCACGCCAACTCCTCTTACTTATATTTTCTTTCACTCTCATTATGATCCGTCCCGTTTCCAATAAGTCTTTAAGCAGGCTTTCCCACCATTTCTAATCTTTTGTATCACAAGCCATTTTAACCAATCTCCGAATTCTTCCCGCCAATTTGGGGGATGCGTCAAAATGACCATTCGTTGTATGTCCTCTCTTTCTATAATTCCAATTAAATCATCGGTGTTTCTTATATATACATTCATATTCCCATCAACATAATCGTTCAGTCTGTGTTTAGTGTTTGACCAACTTCTGTTTGTATCTGAAATATAAGCGATATCGTTGAAGTTAATAGATAAATATGCATCTCCAATTATTCCATATTTTCTGAAGTCATACTTTTTCCATAAGTCCTTGCTCGCCCATGGCACGAAGACTTTTCTCATTCTGATCACATTCCATAATATATGCAGCATGCCAGAGATTGTAGCAGCATTCATCCCTTTTATAAGAGGTCCACCATGCATGGACATTGTTTTGACATCATATATCTGCCGTAGTTTTGCCAGCTCTGTTTCAAATAACATAATACCTTTATCATAATCTCCCTCAGCCTCTCCTAATACATCATAGTGATATCCTATCTCATGCCCCAAATCAGCAATTTCTCTTATAATATCCGGTTTAAAAACATCGTCGTGTGTGCGAAAATAATATGTTGCAGTGATACCCATCTCCGCTTCTTTTCTTGCCATTTTCAGCGTATACGACAAATCATTACCATAATCTACATCATGACGAATGATAATAAATTTATTTGGTTTATTCCGTAATGTGAAATACTGCTCCATTGTCAGTAATATATAATTTGAATCCAATATCCTCCTACACAATTCTAAATATTTAGCAAAAGTGAAATCTCTTCTTAGCATAAACTATGGGAGATTCTTTCTTATATGCGGTCCTATTACCTTCGTCATAGGGAGAGGAAGCTTTCTCCAAAAGTTTGAAAATATCCTTCTTTTCAGACTGTTCCGCTTCAATACTGGCAGATTTCTCGTTTTATGTATATAAAATTGGTAGTATAGCTGCTTAATTATGGCGCCACCCCAAGCCCTTTTGAATCTGAAAGTTCCTGAATCCTTCTCACTGCGTCCAAAATCAAAGAATGCATATCCCTTCTCACATCCATATCGTAGGATCTCCCACGTTAACAAGCTATTAGGACTTATTGTGCGATATCTTCCATCTGATGCAGCCCATCCGGATATTATCCTATCCTTAAAAAATAGCAGAAATTTCGCTCCTATTATTTTCCCATCCTTTTCTGCGACCTGAATATTTACTTGATCTTGAAAAATAGATAATATGTGCTTAAAAAAGAGGTAGCTATGAACGGGCGTCCCAAATTCCTTGTTTCTTTCAGCATATATTGTGTAGAAATCATCAAGATATTCATGTCCCATTGAAATTCTCACATTTTCTCTGAGCGCTTTCTTCACTGCTCGTCTTGCGCCTTTTGCTGTCTTCCTCCACAATATATCTGGATCTGAATCCAGAGGTATAATAAAGGTGACATACGTATAGTCTGTTCTGAAATCGCTATTGCTTTTCTCCTCTTGATTTCTGAGTTCTATGTAGCTCATTCCACGCTCTCTCACGATAGAGATAGCCTCTTCTATCAACCTTTTTTTCACAATCTCATCATCTGCACATACACCTCCATAAGGAGCAAAAGGCAAAGAAACCAATTTTTTGCCTACCAAAAACAGAGGCAAAATTCCTCTAATCTCATTTTCTTTTTTTGCCACTAAATAAATCGGTTTGTGTTTGTATGTCTTTTCCACCACATTTCTCCAACCGATTTGGTGGTAAAACGTGGTAGTGTTCGATTTATAAACGTATTCGTCCCATGCTTTTTCATCCTTTTTTTCCAATTCACAAATTTCCAATTCTGTCATCTGTTCTAATTTTTAATGCTGATGAGTTTTATATGCAATTTCGTATTCTTTTACTGTCAGAAACTCAAATCCATATTCTGATGCACTTGCCAGAATTTCATCCAACAATTTTAGTGAAACCATCCCCAAGTTCTTTAATTTCAGTTTTTGCCTGATAAGATCAGCAAAAAGATACTCAAAGAAATTTGCGGACCTTCTTGTTGGAATAACTTTGCCTTTAAATTCCAAACACTCATTTGGATGAAATAGAAATACCACTGGTTTATCGTTTTGCTTGGATTCAAAAAATAAATACCTCTGTAAGATTTTTGTTAGTAAAGGACTTCTTCTCATTACGGTGCCACTGAAAGAAAGTAACAAAGCAGATATAGGAATTTCTAAGATTTTTGAGTCTCCTTTTTTTGCTATTGAATCATATGATAAAAAATATGGTCTTCTTGGAGCAAAAAGCCACTTTAATTTCCTTTTTGAACCAAATGTAAATGGACCGTCAAACCTCTGACTGCATACGGAACTGTCAGTCCTGAAACCAGTCTCTTCAAGCGCTCTAACTGTATCCTCATTTATCCTCAACGCTGGTGCCCTGAATGAAACTATTTCCCCTGCCACACTTTCAATGATGGCTTTGGCTTTCTTCAAATCATTTAACTGTTCTTCATAGCTGAGCACGTCAAAAGCTCTGTGTGGAGAGTGATCATACCCGTGGCATCCAACCTCATGGCCATGCTCACACACAAGCTCAACAGATTCTGGAGATGCCTCGGCAAACGTCCCGGTAAAGTAAAAAGTCCCACAGACATCGTGTTTCGCAAGCAAGCTAAGCAAACGGGGCAAACCCTCTTCATGAACCTGCTTCACAACGCCTGGATCCTCCCTGTTGAGCGGGATTGAGAAGCTCTCAACGTCTACTGTCATCAAGAAGTACATCTTCGGGTTAACAGGCCTCTGGCTGTCTTTCAGGTCTTGATCCAGGAGCTCTAAGCAGCGTACTCAAGGCCATATTCAGTCCTCTTGACCCCTCTCTCTGTGATAACTCTCTCCATTGTCTCAAGAATATCCTTCAATTTACGCTCATCTCCTGTAAAAACAACAGCTCCTTCCAGGATATCAAAGACAAATGGATTTACGTCTTCAATCATACCTTTGAACTGCTCATATCCGTAGGGAAATACATCTATCAATCCAGACCTGTCAAATTCTTTAAGCTCCTCAATCTTCTTGAGGGTGTTCACTCTTTCTTCGTTCAGTATAACAGCGACGTCAGCATCGCTATCTTCAAGATAGTCACCCCTGCCAAGAGAGCCAAAGAGGATCACTGCCACAGGTTCAAGCTCAAAAATTCTTTCAAGAAAACCTGCAAGTTCTTTCCTGTATTTATATCTACCCAATCTCTTCTTCAACAAACTTAATGATTCTCTCCGCATATTTTATCGCCTCTTCTGCCTGGGTTCTGTTATAGTAATCCATCGGCGCACCCACATCAAATCCATCGGGATACCTCGTTGGGATGTAATACTGATCAAGCTTTCTCGCAAGGCTCAGTACTTCTTCAGGTGCTTTTATGGTTGAAAGCATAAAATATATTGAGTGCCCTCTTCTTGAGATACCCCTCTTTTCAAGCAATGCCTTTACTCCAGGCTCAGCAGCCTGTTGAGATGAAAAGCAGGTATCCTCATAGAATCCTCCCTCAAGGCTCCATTTTGCAGATTCAAGCCTTCTTCTCGCCTGTCTGAACCAGTCTTTATATCTTCTCATACCCATCCTTCAACTGATTGCTCTCCATAAAACAACCCCTTTTTTCACAGCCTCTTTTTGTCTTCCCCGGGCCACTTCTCCAGCCCTTTCCTGTTCAGGGAGTATCTTCATCCAGATACCGGTATCAACAGGATACCTCAGTCTCCCCACAGCTCCTTTGTAATTTTATGCTGAAGCTCGACAGAGGTGTATCTCTTTCTAAGGTCCTTCAGCGCTCCTGCCCAGTTAAAAGTGAATATGCCTTTTTGCTTTCTTCCTTTTCTCTGATAAAAACCTGACAAAATTCCTCACCTCATGCTGAAGATCGGGTGGTAGCTGCTCCACCAGCTCTTTGAGAGTAAGCCATGGCATGGTAGTCCTCCCACGAACCTCTCTTACAACAGCTGAATCCTCCCTGTTGAGCGGGATTGAGAAGCTCTCAACGTCTACTGTCATAAGGACGTACATATTATGTTTCCTGTTTCCTTCGTCATCCTTTCACCCTTAATTGTTGTAAAAAATTGTCACTATGACCTCATCTCGATTGTTTTTAATCCGCTAATTTTGTTAAAATCTTTTACATTATCTGTTAGCAAACCTTCTGCCCCTGAATCTAACACATTCTGTGCAATTATTGCATCATTAATTTTCATATTCTTTAAAAAGCTGAGCTCAATCGCTTTTAAGATTGTGTCTTCACCAATTGGCAAGTACTCTACATAATCCGATAAAAGGATCTTCAAAGTTCTGTCATAGGCCTCTTCTGGATTTAAAAGCCTTGATAGCTTGTAATGCACCTCTGAGACTATTATCGAATTGATCAAGATCCTTGATTCGGTCTCAATAAGATTCATTAGCTTTTCCTTAGCAATTCTATGCTCCGGGTAGTCTTTAATATTTGCAAATATAAAAACATTTGAATCAACAAATAGCCTCATTCAGCCCACAGCTCCTCCTCAAGTTTGTCTATGTTCAATTTATCTTCTAAGTGTGCCGGATTTTCAAGAAGAAGCAATAGACTATCTTTTTCTAATTTTTCAAGAATAATCTTGCCTTCTTCCACTTTTATATTCAGTCTATCCAGGGGCTTTATCTTCAATATATCCTTAAACTCCCCTATGGGAATCTTATAATCTCTGTCCACTTTTACAACCGGCATTCCTGACACCTTACTCCCAGTTTGCTCTGAATGTTTAAAGTTTTTCTCATCTCTTCAGGCAATAACCCCATAACTTCATCCAATTCCTTTTCACTCTTTCAAACAACCTCTTTTTGATAAGATGATCCAGAGCATCGATCTCTTCTTCTTTAAGCTCACTTTTTTCTGTTAGCAGATCCTCCAGTCGCATCTCACACATTTTCTCAACCACCACTTCCTCAAAAAACTTCAGGTCTTCCTCTCTTTTCAATATCCATTTCAGATCTTCCGGAAGCTTTAACAGTATTTCAACCATTCTCTCACTTTTTTAAAGCTGTCGTCAATTCTCCTGCTTCTGCTGATCTGAATATTCCATCGACTTTATAAGGAAGCTCTCCAGGTATAAACCAAACCAGCGCATGAGTGAGTGTCAGTCACGTATAACATCTTTAACGACGAATAAAGGCTTCTTCGCTTCTTCTATTGCTTCTTCCAGTCCTTCCTTTGAAACCCGAAGTTTACCGATACCTCGCAGCGAAACCAGCCTCTTTATCACTTCCACCTCTCCCAGCGCCCTCACTCACTTCTGCCAAGCCAGAATATGTAATCCGGATCCTTCAGCCACTTCTTCATCGATGGAGCCCATGAAAAGACCCCATACTCCCCGTACTTATCCAGTATCTCAATTGCCTTCTCAAATCCACGCATGAATATCCTCTTTCCTATCGTCTCTGTCAATCTATCAATAAGCACCATGAGCTTGCTCACGATCAGCCCATTCACGATCATGCCCTGAACCCTTGCATACCACAACGAAGCCATGTAGAGTGCCCTCTCCCGCTTGCTCAGTCTGCGCCAGTTTCCATTCCTCAAGCCCTTCCTGAAGGCTTTTAGGATATCTCCGTGGGTGAGTGCCCGGGTTTGAGAGTTACAGGGCATATCGGTCAACACTTCTTAACGCATGTGAATGTTAATAAGTCTTATCCCCAAAAGAGGGGCCGGGAACCTGCTGAGCATCAAACCTCCTATCCAAAGTTTTCTTATGCGAATGAAATAGCTCTGCAAGAGGTTTGGGTTCCTCCTGGTGGTCTCTCCTTCACCCCGAAAGACTTTTATAGAACCGACCATTCAATTCGATTGAAATCGCCCTTAGGTGATTCTATCTATCTTGTGGGTGATGATCAGGATATGTTGAAGCGGATGGGGGTGTGAAGGAGGGCTCGTAGCTCAGTTAGGTAGAGCACCTGGCTTTTAACCAGGTGGCCAAGGGTTCAAATCCCTTCGAGCCCGTGGAGGTAATGGATGAAGGGTGGAACGTTGCTGGATCATGAGCTGGTACCGAAGCATGAGGTTCTTACAGAAGAGGAGGAGAAGGCAGTTTTAAGGAAATACAAGGTCTCTAAGCGTCAACTTCCAAAGATAAAGTACAGTGACCCGATCGCTCGTGAAATCGGAGCAGAAGTAGGGCAGATCATAAAGATTACAAGGGATAGCAAAACAGCTGGAAAATCGATCGCATACCGTGTTGTAATTGATCAATAAGGGAGAAGGGGGTTGTATTCTGTTAGATAGACGTGCATTATCAAGAGCATACTTTACAAAGGATAAGCTCGTGCGGCACCATATCGACTCGTTCAATGAGTTTCTGGAGCGGGGTCTCCAGACGATTGTGGATGAGCAGGGGATCATCGAGACATCGATCGAAGGCGGTTCGGATGAGGACAGGTACCGGGTCTATGTGAAGCTCGGGAAGATACGGGTCGACACACCCAAGGTGAAGGAGGCGGATGGTTCGAGGGAGGATCTTTATCCTGCTCAGGCACGCATACGCAATCTCACCTATGCTGCACCGCTCTACCTGAAGATGACAGTTGTCCGGGAACGGATAGAGACCGGAGAGATCGAGGAGGAGCGGGAGGAGGAAGTTGAGATTGGGGAGCTCCCCATTATGGTCCTCTCAAAGGCCTGCAACCTCAGGGGCCTCTCAGAGGAGGAGAGGATACGGGCCGGGGAGGATCCACTCGACCCGGGGGGCTATTTCATCATCAACGGAACTGAGCGGGTCGTGATAACACTCGAGGATCTCGCACCGAATAAGATACTCGTGGAGTACGAGGAGCGATACGGGGACAGGGTTGAGATCGCAAAGGTCTTCTCGCAGCGTCATGGTTACAGGGCGCTTGTTGTTGTTGAGCGGAACCGGAAGTCGATACTCGAGGTCTCATTCCCATCGGTCCCGGGCAGGATCAACTTTGTCACACTGATGCGTGCGCTCGGGCTTGAGACAGATGAAGAGATCGTGAACGCGGTCTCAGATGATCCTGAGATTGTGAAGTTCATGATGGAGAACCTCGAGGAGGCAGAGGTTGAGACGAGCGAGGAGGCGATGGATAAGCTTGAGCGCAAGATTGCCGCAGGCCAGGCAAAGGAGTACCGCCAGATGCGGACCCGTTATGTCCTTGACAGGTATCTGCTACCGCATCTTGGCGAGGATGAAAGCTCCTACCTCAAGAAGGCGTACTTCCTCGGGAGGATGGCAGAGGCATGTTTCGAGCTTGCACTCGGGAGAAGGGGGGTCGATGATAAGGATCACTACACGAACAAGCGTCTGAAGCTCTCAGGAGAGCTGATGGAGGATCTGTTCAGGGTTGGGTTCAACAGGCTCGTCAAGGATATAAAGTATCAGCTTGAGCGGGCGAGCATGAGAAAGCGGGAGATATCTGTCTCGACCGCGATCAGATCGGATGTTCTTACAGAGAGGCTCCTCCACCCACTTGCAACCGGTAACTGGGTTGGTGGAAGGACGGGAGTATCCCAGCTTCTTGACCGGACAGACTACATGTCACAGCTCTCACACCTCAGGCGGCTCATATCACCCCTGTCCCGCTCACAGCCCCACTTTGAGGCGAGGGATCTCCATCCAACGCAGTGGGGCAGGATATGCCCATCCGAGACCCCGGAGGGGCCAAACTGTGGGCTCGTGAAGAATTTTGCACAGATGGTCGAGCTTTCACGTGATATAACGAAGGAAGAGCTGGAAAAGCTTGAGGAAGTCCTGATGGAGCTTGGTATGGTCCCGATCAAGGCAGGGACCTCCGGGAGCATATGGGGAAAGGGATCCAGGGCCCGGATATTCCATAACGGCGATCTCATCGGGACACATGATGACCCTGAGCGGCTTGTAGAGGAGATCAGAGAAAGGCGCAGGGCAGGCGAGCTTTCGATCTACATAAACATCGCGTACCATGAGAAGACGAGGGAGGTCACCATTAACTCTGATCGTGGGAGGATGAGAAGACCTCTGATCGTTGTTGAGGCCGGATCACCACGCCTGACCGAGGACCACATTGAGCATCTGAAGAAAGGGAACATTGAGTTTGATGATCTCGTATACAGCGGATTCATCGAGTATCTCGACCCTGAGGAGGAGGAGAACGCACTCATTGCGGTGTATGAGGAGGATCTGACACTCAATCACACACACCTCGAGCTTGATCCCGCGTTGATACTTGGAATCTGCGCCGGAATGGTTCCCTATCCTGAGCACAATGCATCACCCCGCAATACGATGGGGGCCGGGATGATCAAGCAGTCACTCGGGGTGGGTGCTGTGAACATGAAGCTCAGGGGAGATACAACCAGCCACCTCCTCCACTATCCGCAGCGTGCGATCGTGAGCACCGAGACCGCGTCTGCCATAGGATTCAATGAGCGTCCAGCAGGGCAGAACTTTGTCGTGGCAGTTCTCTCATATGAGGGGTATAACATCGAGGATGCGCTCATCCTCAACAAGGGATCGATCGAGCGGGGCCTTGGCAGGAGCCATTTCTTCAGAACCTATGAGGGGGAGGAGCATCGATATCCCGGTGGCCAGGAAGACGTCTTTGAGATACCTGATATTGAGGTTGCAGGGTGCAGAGGGAGTGAGTTCTACACACACCTTGATGAGGATGGGATCATCAATCCTGAGACCGTTGTCGGTCCGAACGACGTCCTGATCGGGAGAACAAGCCCGCCCCGGTTCCTTGAAGAACCAACCGATCTCGGAATCACCCCGCAGCAGCGGAGGGAGACATCGATCACGATGAGATCGAACGAGAAAGGAGTTGTTGACACGGTCATCCTGACAGAGTCTGAGAATGGATCGAGGCTTGTCAAGGTTACTGTGAGAGATGAGCGGATACCCGAGCTTGGTGACAAGTTTGCATCGAGGCATGGGCAGAAGGGGGTGGTAGGATTGATCCTCCCGACAACAGATATGCCATTCACGGAAGGGGGTCTTGTGCCTGATCTTATCATCAATCCGCATGCAATCCCCTCCAGAATGACGGTTGGACACGTTCTTGAGATGATCGGTGGCAAGGTCGGCTCGATGGAGGGGAGGTTCATCGATGGTACAGCATTCTCAGGGGAGGAGGAGGACGATCTGAGAGCAGCACTGATGAAGTTCGGGTTTTCACATACCGGCAAGGAGGTCATGTACAACGGGATCACCGGTGAGCGGTTCGAGGTCGATATATTCATCGGCGTAATACTCTACCAGAAGCTCTACCACATGGTGGCATCGAAGATGCATGCAAGATCGAGGGGTCCTGTCCAGGTGCTGACACGCCAGCCAACTGAGGGCAGGGCGAGAGAAGGAGGACTGAGGTTCGGTGAGATGGAGCGGGATGTTCTGATCGGGTATGGCGCTGCACTGACACTGAAGGAGCGGTTGCTCGATGAGTCAGATAGAGTCGTTGTGCTTGTGTGTGAGCACTGTGGGATGATCGCGAACTACGATAGACGGCTAAATCGGGTCCACTGCCCGAACTGTGGGGCTGATACCGATATCCATTACGTCGAGATGAGCTACGCATTCAAGCTGCTCCTGGATGAGATGAAGGCACTCTGTATCGCACCGAGACTCATCCTTGAGGATGCTGCATAAGGGGGGTCTGATAGGAGTGATTGCCCATCCAAAACGGATTAAATCGATAAAGTTTGGTCTCCTCTCCCCGAAGGAGATCAGGAAGATGAGTGTCACGAAGATCATAACCCCGGATACCTATGATGATGACGGGTTCCCGATCGAGATGGGGCTGATGGACCAGCGTCTCGGGGTAATAGACCCGGGGCTGAGGTGCAAGACCTGTGGTGGAAGGCCCGGGGAGTGTCCGGGGCATTTTGGACATATTGAGCTTGTTGCGCCGGTCATTCATGTTGGATATGCAAGGCTCATACGGAAGATCTTGAGATCGATCTGCAGATCGTGCAAGCGGATTTTGCTTGAGGAAAAGGAGCGGGATGGCTTCATCGCCCAGATCAAGGAGTGCCAGCGGAACGAGCAGCCGATAGATAACATCCTGAAGGAGGTCTTCAGGCGGGCGATGTCGGTTACGGTCTGCCCCCACTGTGGCGAGGAGCAGCTGAAGATCGAGTTTGAGCCACCGACAACGTATGAGGAGGATGGCCACAAGCTGATGCCTGCTGATATCAGGGCCAGGTTCGAGCAGATACCTGACGAGGACCTCCCTGCCATGGGGATGGATCCAAAGCATGTGAGGCCTGAATGGATGATCCTGACCGTGCTGCCGGTTCCACCTGTTACAGCCAGACCTTCGATCACACTCGAGAGTGGACAGCGGAGTGAGGACGATCTCACCCACAAGCTTGTGGATATAATCCGTATAAACCAGCGTTTTCAGGAGAACCGGGATGCAGGGGCTCCGCAGCTTATCATAGAGGATCTCTGGGAGCTTCTCCAGTATCACGTCACCACCTACATCGACAACGAGGTTTCCGGGATCCCTCCTGCCCGTCACAGGAGCGGAAGGCCCTTGAAGACCCTATCACAGCGGCTTAAAGGGAAGGAGGGGAGGTTCAGGGGAAGCCTCTCAGGTAAGCGTGTGAACTTCTCCGCCCGTACCGTTATCTCGCCGGATCCAAACCTGAGCATAAATGAGGTTGGTGTCCCGCAAAAAATCGCAGAGGAGATGACGATCACGGTGAGGGTCACAGAACGCAACATTGAATCGATGAGAAAGCTCCTCAAACGTGGAAGAAAGTATCCCTGTGCCAACTATGTGAGGAGGCTCGATGGGAGGCGTGTGAAGGTTACACCAACAAACTACGAGGAGCTGGCTGAGCAGATACAGGTAGGCTGGGAGGTTGAGCGGCAGCTGAGGGATGGGGACATCGTCCTCTTCAACAGGCAGCCATCACTGCACCGTATGAGCATCATGGCCCATCGGGTGAAGGTCATGCCCGGGAAGACCTTCAGACTGAACCCGGCGGTATGCCCGCCCTACAACGCAGACTTTGATGGTGATGAGATGAACCTCCACGTCCTCCAGAATGAAGAGGCACGGGCTGAGGCAAAGATCCTCATGGAGGTCCAGGAGAATATAATCTCACCCAGGTTTGGAGGTCCTGTTATAGGCGGCATCCATGATCATATCTCTGGCCTCTATCTTTTAACCAGGGGGGAGACCAGGTTCGATGAGAACGAGGCGCTCGAGCTTCTCAGGCGCTCAAGGGTTACGGACCTGATCGAACCATCCTATGATGAGGCCGGGAGGCCCTACTGGAGTGGAAAGGATATCTTCAGCATGATCCTGCCCCCGGACTTCAACCTCACGTTCCAGGCAGAAATCTGCCAGGGGTGTGAGACCTGCCTGAAGGAGCGGTGTGAGCATGATGCGTATGTTGTGATCAGAAATGGGAGGCTCATAACCGGTACGATCGATGAGCGGGCGATCGGGGCGTTCAAGGGGAAGATTCTTGATCGGATCACGAAGGAGTATGGCCCTGAGCGTGCCAGGAAGTTCATCGATGATGCAACAAGCCTTGCCATAAGGGCGATCACACGCCTTGGCTTCAGCTTCGGGATAGACGATGAGGATATACCACCGGATGCTCAGCGGCAGATAGAGGCATCGATCAGGGTTGCAGAGGAACGGGTCGCTCAGCTCGTTGAGGCGTATGAGAACGATGAGCTTGAGCCTCTACCAGGTCGATCCATAGAGGAGACACTTGAGCTCCGGATCATGCAGGAGCTTGGTAAGGTGAGAGATGCTGCCGGTGAGATTGCAGGGCGATATCTTGGGATGGATAACACCGCGGTCGTGATGGCAGTTTCAGGTGCAAGGGGTTCGATGATGAACCTCACCCAGATGGCCGGGTGCGTTGGACAGCAGTCGGTGAGAGGTGCAAGGATTACGAGGGGGTATGAAGGAAGGACGCTCCCACACTTCAGAAAGGGAGATCTCGGCGCAGCAGCCCACGGTTTTGTCAAGTCCTCATACAAGAAAGGTCTGAGCCCGACTGAGTTCTTCTTCCATGCGATCGGTGGGCGAGAGGGTCTTGTTGATACTGCAGTCCGGACTTCTCAGTCTGGTTACTTCCAGCGCAGGCTCATAAACGCGCTTCAGGATCTCGAGGTGAAGTATGATGGGACCGTGAGGGAGACCAGAGGGGTCATCGTCCAGTTTGAGTACGGTGAGGACGGGGTAGATCCATCAAGGGGTGACTACGGGAAATCGGTTAATGTCGATCGTATAATAGAGCTTGTGACTGCAGAGGGTGAGTAGATGGCAAAGCATGACACGATCAGGGCACTTGTGAAACGGGGCGTCAGTGAGGAGCTTGCAGAGCGTGTGGCAGACGCCGGGCTTACCCTCGGAGCTCTCAAGGCTCTCACTCCATCCGAGCTTGCAGAAAGGATCTCAATCTCAGCGGAGGAAGCAGAGGAGATACTTGCTCTGGTGGGGTCAAAGCCAAAGCGAGAGGTGACCCCTGAAGAAGATACATCGCTTGAGGCAAAGGTTGCACGCCTGAAGGTCCCCCAGAGCGTGAAGGATGAGCTCATCGCAAAGCTGAGTAAGCTTGATCTCTCAAAGCGGCAGATCGATAAGGTACTCAAGAGGGTCGAGGAGGAGTATGAACGGGTCAGGATAGATCCATGTGAGGCTGTGGGGATTGTTGCTGCGCAGTCGATCGGGGAGCCAGGTACGCAGATGACGATGAGAACGTTCCACTATGCAGGAGTTGCCGAGATCTACGTCACGCTTGGCCTGCCAAGGATCATCGAGATCGTGGATGCACGAAAGACCCCCTCAACACCGATGATGGTGATAAAGCTCGATGAAGAGCATAGACATGATAAGCAGAAGGCACATGCCCTTGCAACCAAGATTGAAGCGACGTACCCCTCACATCTCGGGGATATCATAACGCTCCCTGATGAGATGATGATCCGGATAGACGTTGATGACCGGGCCCTTGAGCGAAGAGGCATCAGTATGGAGGATCTCTTCCAGAAGATCCAGGATCATGGAAAGTTCAATGCAGACCTTGAGCTTGATGAGGAGAACAGATCGATAATTATCCGTCCAAAGGAGTACTCTTACAGGGAGCTCCTTCAGCTCAGAGAACGTCTCACATCCACGAACCCTTCGAGTGGAATCCTTATATCCGGGATCAAAGGCATCACAAGGGTTGTGATCAGGCATGAGGACGGCGAGTACACCCTCTACACAGAGGGGTCTGCACTGAAGGAGGTGCTTGAGCTGGACGGGGTGGATGCCACCCGCACAACCACGAATAATATAAATGAGATCGAGAATGTACTTGGGATAGAGGCGGCACGCAACGCAATAATCACAGAGATGGTGAACACATTGAGCGAACAGGGTCTCAATGTTGACATCAGACATCTCATGCTTGTGGCTGACATGATGACGGTGGACGGTGAGGTGAAGCAGATCGGACGTCACGGGGTCGCCGGTGAGAAGGCGTCCGTCCTCTCAAGGGCTGCCTTCGAGGTTACAGTCAACCATCTCCTGGATGCCTCGCTCTATGGATATGTGGATGAGCTCAGGGGAGTTACCGAGAACGTCATCGTCGGTCAGCCGATCCGGCTTGGAACAGGTGATGTTGAGCTTGTAGCAAAGCCGTATGGGAAGGTGGTGGAGTAAATGGATATGGATCGGGCACTCAAGATCGCGATGCGAACCGGGAAGGTGCTCTTAGGTGCTAAAGAGGCGATAAAATCGATCAAAAGGGGTCAGGCAAAGGTTGTGGTAGTGGCTTCAAACTGTCCATCATGGATAAAGGAGAAGCTCGAGGGTGTAAAGGTCATCGAGTATGATGGGCTTAACACAGAGCTTGGACCTGCATGTGGTAAGCCATTTGCCGTGTCTGTACTCACGATTGTGGATCCCGGGGAATCCGGCCTTGTAAAGGGGAAAGAGGGTTGAGGCTTGACGGTAGTACTTGATACCGATGGAATGCGGTATATCGCCCTCTTTGAGAGCATGACAGGTGCTGTTGTGCTTGACTGTATCGTTGACAGGGAGAACGAGAGGCTGATTTTCGTTGTGAAGCAGGGGGAGATGGGGCTTGCCATCGGGAGAGGAGGGGAGAATATAAATAGGGTCAGGAGTATGATAGATAAGAAGATTGAGGTTGTGGAGTACTCAAGTGACGCGAGTGAGTTCATCTCCAACAGCTTCCAGCCAGCATCCATAAAGAAGGTAAAGATCGTGAAGAAGGATAACAGGAACCTCGCTTATGTCGAGGTGGCACAGAAAGACAAGGGTCTTGTGATAGGAAAGAACGGGAGAAACATCCAGAAGGTCAAGATGCTTGCCAATCGACATCATAATATCGACGATATACTGGTGATCTGATGGGAAAGGGAATGTATGCGGTCAGAAAGCTGAAGAAGGATCGTAAGAAGTTCAGATGGAGTGATCGGAAGTACATAACACGTGCACTCAATCTGAAGAAGAAGGTAGATCCCTTAGAGGGATCCCCCCGCGCCCGGGGCATTGTACTTGAGAAGCTCGGGATAGAGGCGAAGCAGCCAAACTCCGGGATAAGAAAGGCTGTGAGAGTTCAGCTCATCAAGAATGGAAAGCAGGTGTCTGCGTTCTGTCCGGGGGATGGGGCAATCAGCTTCATCGATGAGCACGACGAGGTCATAATAGAGGGGATAGGCGGCAGGATGGGCGGATCTTACGGTGATATCCCGGGCATCCGCTACAAGGTTGTCGCAGTGAATAACATGTCGCTCAGAGAGATGGTTCTTGGAAGGAAGGAGAAACCGCTGAGGTGAGCCGGGTGGCTGAGGAAGAGAACGAGAGGAACTATTTTCTTGTATTTGGCAAGTGGAGCATGGATAATATCGAGTTCAGGGATCTTGGGCTTGACAGGTGCATAAGCCTTAAGGGATTCATTGCTCCCTACTCCGGTGGCAGAGGTGCGAGAAAGCGATTTGATAAGACGACGATGCCGATCGTTGAGCGGCTCATCAACAAGATGATGCGCGGGGAGCATAATACCGGGAAGAAGCATAAGGCGTATAACATCGTGAAAGAGGCGTTTGATATCATTGCAGAGAGAACAAATAAGAACCCGATTCAGGTTCTGATCACAGCGATCGAGAATGCAGGGCCCAGAGAGGAGATCGTGCGACTTAAGTACGGTGGTATCTCGGTTCCGAAGTCTGTTGATACCTCGCCCCTGCGGCGGGTTGATCAGGCGCTTATGAACATCGCAAAGGGTGCCAGAAAATCTGCATTCAAGAGCAAACGTTCGATAAGTGAGTGCTTAGCATCAGAGATTATTGCTGCGGCAAACTATGACATGAAGGCATTCTCGATTGCAAAGAAGGAGGAGAAGGAACGGATCGCAAAGGCGGCAAGGTGATATCAGAATTTTATAATATCTTAATATTTTTATCAAATACTATCTTAATATTTACCTGATGTTTCAAACAAAGTTTTCATAATACAGAAATATATTAATAGCAAATCGGTCAGAATTCCAGTAAACAGGGTAAAGGGGGGGCCTGATTCATGGCAATCAGAGAAAGGATCCACATCCTTAACCTGATGGACATCATGTTCCTGACATCGTTTCTTCTCAGCCTCTGCGCACTGACGCTCACACATTATCTGCTTGCAAATGGCTGTGTGGAGGTTTCCATTTTTTCTACCCTCTCCCCTTCAACTTCCCGCGATGCTCACCATGCCCACTCCGATCATGATCATGATCAGAAAGACAATACCCATCACCTCAAGACACCGCTCGATATCTTCCACATCCGGGGCCCTCCCCCGCTCATTTATCCGATAGTACCCGGGCTTCTCAAGCCAGATCCCGAGCCCGCCAGCCATTGCTCCCATAGGGTAGCATGAGTTCGGGCTGGTGCACCTTTTCCTGTCCTCGATCATCACATCAAACCCACGCCCACAGGCAAGGCATATCAGAACACCGCCAATTCTTGCGGGAATGAAGTTTAAAATATCATCAAGCCTTGCTGAGGCAAACCCAACATCTCTGTAAGGGCTATCTCTGTATCCAAGCATGGAATCCGCGGTGTTTACAACCCGGTATATCACAGCCCCAACAATCCCGAAAACAGCAAAAAAGAGCAGTGGTGCGATGATCCCATCAACGAGGTTCTCAGCGGCTGACTCGATCGTGGCGCTCACAAGATGGGGGGCATCAAGCCCGGAAGTCTCGCGGCTTACAAGCATTGATACACGTGATCTCGCCCCTTCGATATCTCCACCCCTTAATCCATCAAGAACTGCCTTTATAGAATCCCTGAAGTACCTGTATGAGAAGGTGGTCTTGAGGATAATTCCCCCGGCAAGGATCTCAATGAGGGGCCATAGCCCGGCAACCTCCATAATGAGAAAGGTTGAGATCCCGAAGAGAAGGATTGTGGTGGCAAGAACACCTGTGCCTCTGATAATATCGCAAGCTCCCCCTCTACGCACAATTCTCCTGTCCATCTGATCTATCACCCACCCCATCCATACAACAGGGTGAAGGTGCCGGGGTGGCTCGCCTATGGTAATATCGAAGAGAACAGCGAGAAGGAGGATTCCAAGCTCAGTATCAGGCATGATCATACCTCTCTATTCCTTATAAAACAGCACAACCCCATACCCATCCGGGTCCCGATCCATCTCTCGGAAGAGGATAAACCTGAGGTTCACATCACCGGGCTTCCACCAGTACCACTGGAGGATCCTCCCCTCCATCCGCATGTACCCCCTCTCCTCGAGCCTCTTCTCAACGAGATCTGCATCAAGATCGTGGACGAATATGAGGGGTGCGTCAAGGGTTGAGTTTATATCAACCCGCCATCTCACCTTCCTGTAATCTCTGAGGTTCCAGAGAAGCTGGGTCTCAAGCTTTGGGTCTGTCACGATTATCCGGGTGTTATAGCCATCAAGCCCTGATGCAACCTCATTCACCCTTGATATCATCTCCTTGAAGTGCATATCAGGCTGTGCTGCCTGTATCATCGGTTCTGCAGGGTCCACAAAGCGGATGTAGTTCAGAGCCAGGCTGTTTGCGACCATAAATATCAATGTGATCCCAAGTACCGTGATTGCCGCCCTCTTTACCCACTTGCCCTCCATCTGCACGAGCTTATCGACGAAGCCTGCCGCGATGATTGAGAGTGGGAGTATGAGGTGGACTGTGAGCCAAGGGGCCTTCTCATGGAGGCTTGCCTGTACGATCATCAGGAATGCGAAGTAGTAGGTGAGAAATAGCATCAGGGTGTTGTTCTTCTCCCTCACCCAGTAGTAAATGATACCACAAACCCCAAAAATAAGTACCGGGAGCTCATAAAGCGCCATCAAGGGGATGTAGAAGTAGAAAGGTCCGCTTGGTCCCCCGGTGTAGCTGCTCCAGTGGTCAATGGCATGGGGTATCGCTGTGAACGGATCGTATGGGTGCTTGAGAAAGAAGCTGTAGAAAAGGTAATAGACGATGCATCCTACCACGATCGCTGTTACAATCGCGGGCAGGTTCTCTCTTACAAGCTCTTTCCCCCTGATTCTCCCCCGCTCTCTTATCAGATAGAGAATACCGAAGGATACAAAGATAAAGAGGATAACATACGCATTTTCCTTTGCCGAGGTGGCAAGACCGGCTGTTAAGCCTGCAAGGGCTGCTGAGTGAAGATTGGGTGTTTCTATGTATCTCAGTACCAGTATCAGGACTAAAAGGGAGAAGAGTGCGAGATATATGTCGTTCCTGAAGAACCTGGAGTAGTAGAGAAACGAGGGGGAAAGAGCCAGAAAAAGTGCGAGAAAGACCGCTCCAGCCTCGCCTATGTATCTTCTCAGGGGGAAGACAGACGCAACCAGAAGAGTTCCTGCAATGGCAGGTAGAATCCTTCCTGTAAGCTCACTTGCCCCAGAAAGGTGGAACACAAGGGCTGTGATGTAGAACTGGAAGGGGCCATGTGCCCATGGCTGGTAATGATAATCCCCGGTACTTAAGATCTTACAGGCAAACCAGCCATGAACCGCCTCATCGTGGTGAAAAGGTCGCAGGTCGAGGTGATAGATCCTCAGGATCAGGGCCAATGTTACGATTGCGATGAAAAGATACGCATATAGCTTATTTCTCTCATTCACTATCTTTGCTCCTCCACTCTTTAAGATCTGGAATATACAGTGTTCTTATCGGGAATGGAATCTCAATACCCTCTTCTTTGAACCTGTCATCGATCCTCTGGTTCACATAATCGATCACATCAAACTTCTTCCTTATATCATCGATCCAGAGGATCAGAAGGAGGTTCAATGAGAAGTCACCAAATTCTCTGAATATAACGACCGGCTCTGGATCATCAAGGACATCTGGAGCTTCTTCTGCAATCTCAAGCAGGATCCTTTTCACTTTCCTGATATCTGTACCATATGCAACCCCGATCGGAAACCTCACCTTAAGCCGGATATCCGGGGCTGAGATATTGACGATCTTGCTCTTTGCAAGTATCTCATTCGGTATGAAGATCATCGTGTGCTCGACGATGTTGTAGAGCTTCGTTGACCGAAGTCCGATATCCTGCACCTCGCATAGCTCACCTGAATCGAGGATTATCCGGTCACCGAGCCTGACCGGATGATCGACCATGAGATAGACACCTGAGAACATATTCGAGAGGGTTTCCTGAGCCGCAAGTGCAACAGCAAGCCCTGCAATCCCCATTCCAGCAAGCATCGGTGTTATATCGATCTGGAGGATATCAAGTATGATGAGAATCCCGAGCGCCGCGATGACCACCTTTCCGACCCGCTCAATGAGGGGGATGAGCACATCGTCGATCCTGGTTTTTGTCTTTTTCGTGAGTTCGTGTCCGTAATCCTCTATCAGCCGTTTGAAAAGCTCGATTGTGACCCATGTTCCGATTATAACCCCGAGAATCTTAATGAGGATGAGAAGCTGGGCAAGCCATGGGAACTCAATATAGGATAGGGCAAGGTACATCCCGATGAGAAGGACAATGATGTATACAGGCTTTTCCACCGTCTCAACGAGGATATTATCGAGGTTTGTCCTCGTGGATGAGGCAATTCGTCTGAGATATACATTAAAGATGTAGAGTGTGAGCCTTGCGAGTATGAGTGTGAGGAGGAGGATTAAGATGGATACGATGTAGTGGATGTAATCGAGGTTTGATAGTTCCAGGATGATCGAACCGATATCAGGATCAATTGCCATATTGATACATCTCCAGCGAAGATTTACCAGCCTCGTTATTTAACCTTTTTCTGATCTACAGGAATCTCGGGGAAGCCATTTCATCCCTCAAGATAGAGGCTCATGGCCACGCCGATCTTATCCACGACATCTGTTGCTGTAAGCCCGTACCCAGACTCCCTGAACGCAAGATCCCCGGCCGCACCGGAGATGAACGCTGCTGCAGATGCAGCCTCAAGTGGATCATCGCATATCGCATAAAAGGCACCGAGAATTCCAGAGAGGACGTCTCCGGTCCCACCAACGGTCATCCCTGCATTTCCGGTCCTGTTTATCCTCAAGCTATCTCCATCAGATATTATATCCTCCACACCCTTCATGAGCACCGTGAGATTGTTCCTCCCTGAAAACTCCATCAGAAAGGAGGTGAGATCCCCCTCAACCTCAACCCCGATCTTTGAGAGCTCACCCCGATGCGGTGTGATGATCACCCCCTTTCTCCTGAGTGGCAGGTTGAGCGCATACAGACCGTCTGCATCAAGGACAAGCTTTCCCGAAATCTCAATAACAGACCGCATAAGCTCGATCGTCTCAGGATCTCGCCCTGCTCCCATCCCGAGAACCGTGACGTCGTGGTGCCTGATGAGCTCACGGATTATTGCAAGATCATCCTGAACAAGGTGATCAGATGAGAGAGGTTCAACGATCAGATTGGGGGAGAAAGATGCAGCAATCGCTGAGATGCTCTCAGGAACCGCGAGTGTCACCCAGTCAGCCCCACTTCTAAGTGCCGCAAGGGCTGAGAGGACCGGTGCCCCGGTGAAAGGTCCACCACCAACGATCAGAACCCGTCCGTTATCTCCCTTGTGGCTCGTCTTACTCCGCTTCAAAATTCCCTCAAGGTCACCAGGTCCGGTGAGCATCTCAAAGATCGGTGGGATCCCGATATCTGCGACCTCAATCTCGCCCGTATACATCCTTGCAGCATCCGAAAGAAGGCCTATCTTGGGCCGGTGGAACGTCACGGTAAGATCTGCTCTCACACACAATCTTGAGCTGCCGGTCTCAGGATCTAACCCTGATGGGATGTCAACCGCAACTTTAAATGCATCTGATGCGTTTATCATCTCTATAAGGCCCTTCTCTGGCTCCCGTATCTCTCCAGAGATGCCTGTGCCAAAGATTGCATCAATAACAATATCCGCATCCTCTATCGCACCTTTTACCCCTGGAAGATCTGATGAATCCCTGATCTCTCGCAGCCTGAAATTGGCACGCTGGAGTATCTCCCAGTTTCTCCTTGCCTCTTCTGTCCTGATATCACGTGAACTTCCGATGAGAAAGACCTCAAGATCAAACCCTCTGAGATGACGTGCTGCGACAAACGCATCCCCACCGTTGTTCCCCCTCCCTGCAATGATCACAATCTTTCCATGTTCAAACCTCGAGCTTATCGCACGGGCAATCTGTGATCCTGCATTCTCCATCAGCTGTAGCGTTGAAAGACCGTGATATGCGGCGTTTCTATCGATTCTTCCCATTTCCCGGGGTCTTATCGGCGATATCACCCAAATCCCTCTGAATAGAGTTGATCTTCATCCTGCAGCTGCAGGACGCATAGAGATGGGGTTCATCATCCCCTATATAAAGGTATATATACTTGTAGGGCAACTCCTATTTAAGAGGTAGTCATATGTCAAACATTAAGATCGAAAATGTTGTAGCATCCGCGGTCATCAGCGACTCACTTGATCTGATCGAGATCTCCGAGAAGTTTGATAACGCGGAGTATCAACCGAAGAAGTTCCCCGGGCTTGTCTTCAGAACGAAAGAACCCAAGGCGGCCGCGTTGATCTTTCGCTCAGGGAAGGTTGTCTGCACCGGGGCGAAATCGATCGAGGACGTGAATATAGTGGTGAGGCGGATCGCGGAGATGCTCAGGGAGAAGGGGATAAAGGTCTGGGATGAGCCACAGCTTGTCATCCAGAACATCGTCGCATCCGCAGACCTGGGGCAGGAGCTGAACCTCAATGCAATTGCGATGAGCCTGGATCTTGAGAATATCGAGTATGAACCGGAGCAGTTCCCCGGGCTTGTCTATCGGCTCAGCGATCCAAAGGTCGTTGTGCTGCTTTTCGGATCCGGGAAGCTCGTGATCACCGGTGGAAAAAGACCGGAAGACGCAGAGATTGCAGTTGAGAAGATCAAGAATGAACTCATAAACCTCACGCTCATGGTGTAGCCGTAAAGGGATGATCTACCGCGTGATCTACTCACCTCTGCTCGATCGCTATCTCCTGCTTCTCGCGGATAAGAGGGGGATTCGACTTTTAATCAGAAGGTCAGAGGCAGAGGTTCTCTCAGACCTATCTGGTCTCGGAGAGTGCAGGGAGGGGACGTTATTCAGGGTTGTGAGAGACCTCAAGACTTATTTAGGGGGTCGTAATGTTGATTTTAGGAAGTACATGGTGAACATGGAATCACTGACACCTTTTGAGAGGATGGTGATGGAGAAGGTACGAGAGATCCCTTTTGGAGAGGTTCGCAGCTACCAGGAGCTTGCATCATCGATAGGAAGGGAGAGAGCATATCGCGCGGTGGGACGTGCACTCGGGAAGAACCCGGCACCGATCATCATCCCCTGCCACAGGGTTGTGGCAAAGGATGGTATCGGGGGTTACGCCTTCGGGGTGGATATGAAGAAGAAGCTTCTTGTGCTTGAGAAGGGGGTGGACAGGTGGGGCTGAAGGAAGAGGTACAGCACCGTTTGAAGGAGAGTGAAGAGGAGGTCTCACCAGAGGAGGTCCAGGAGTCAAACGTCCTCATCTCACTCGTTTTTGAGGACATATTCCGCACGCTCCTTGGTCCGGTAGGCGCAAGCAAGCTGATCACGAAGGAGATGACAAAGGACGATGTGAGGGAGCTTGTATCAAATAAAGGCGTTGCAATCGTGCGGGAGCTTGTATATGAGCACCCTGCCGCGGATATGATCATGAACGCCGGGCTCACCCAGGGTGAGGAGGTGGGCGATGGTGTAACATCTGTTTTCATCCTCCTGGGGGAGCTCGTGAAGGAGGGTTTTGAGCTCAAGAGGATGGGTGTCCACCAGAACACGATCATAAAAGGCTACAGAGCTGCGGCCGATGAGGCAAAACGCTACCTGAAGACGCTTGCAACTGTCAAACCAGGTGATAGTGAGACCTTTCAGGTCGCACTTTCCGCGCTGAAGATGGGAAGAAAGAGGGATATAGCAGATGCCGTGGTTGCGGCATTAAGACGTGTCCGGGATGATGAGACCGGTGAGATCGATGTTGATGACGTTACGATCATCGCGGAGAGTGGGGAGGGGGAGTACAGTACCGAGTTCTTCGATGGTGTGATCATCGATCGTGGGGTGCTTGATGAGCGTATGCCAAAAAGGATCGAGGACGCGAGGGTACTTCTTCTAAACCTCCCACTTGAGAAGAAGACGCCCCGTGTGAAGGATCTCAAGCACCTGGAACTCTCCATATCTCTCAGAAGCCCATCAGGGATCAAAGGTTTCAGGGATGCCGAGCGGGGGATACTTGATGATGTGATAAAGCGGATAATTGACTCGGGCGCGAATGTCGTTTTATGCCAGCAGGCGGTTGATGACTCGATATTGCACGATCTTGCAGAGGCAGGGATAATGGTGCTCAAGCGGGTTAAGAATACGGATATGAAGCGGTTGTCCAGGGTTACAGGGGCTGAGATAATAGATAATATTGAGGATATCAATGAGAACTCATTGGGCAGGGCGAGACTCGTCTATGAAAGGGATGTAGGGGGGGAGAAGATGGTCTTTGTCGAGGCCCCGGTCAAAGCGGCATCCTCGATCATCATCCGGGGTGGAACGGCTCACGTCATTGAAGGTATCGTTGCGGAGGTTAAAAGCAGCCTTTCTGCCACGAAATTTGCGGTTGAAGGGGGACCACTTCTTCCAGGAGGGGGAGCAGTCGAGGTTGAGCTTGCAGAACACCTGAGAACCTTTGCAAGATCATTCTTCTCCAAAGAGCAGCTTGCGATCGAGGCGTTTGCAGACGCGATCGAGACCATCCCGGAGATGCTTGCAAAGAACTGTGGTATGGATCCAATAGACGCGATCATCAAGTTGAGGGCAGAGCATGCGGCCGGTAGGGTCACATCCGGGATATCCGCGCTGAAAAGGAGGGTATGTGATATGGTTGAGGAGGGCATCCTGGATCCGCTCTATGTTAAGCAGGCAATAATCAATATAGCGACAGGTACAGCATGTGCGCTTCTCAACGTAGACGATCTTGTCATTGCGAAACGGGAACTTGATACAAGGCTTGATATCGAGAAGAGTGCACCGGAATTCAAGTATAAGGGGGGCAGAATAAAGTATATGTGATCTCGAGTGGAAAGGTGAGGGACGGATGATGAAGGTATGCGATCTGATGGTGGAGGACGTCTTCTACGTCACGCTTCCAGGTACAAGAGACGATGTTCTGAGAATTCTGACCGAGAAACAGGTCTCAGGTGTGCCGGTTCTTAAGGAGGGGAAGGTTGTCGGGATTGTCACAAGATCTGATCTATTTGACAACCCAGAGGAGGACCAGCTCGCACTCCTCATGACACGCTATCCGATAACGATCGGCCCTGATGCATCGATAAAGGATGCTGTCACGCTTCTCGTTGAGTATGAGATCAGACGACTGCCCGTGGTCACACTTGATAATACACTTGTTGGGATCATCACGGTGGAGGATCTCGTGAAGGTCGTGGCAGATCTTGACTCTGACGAGTCGATAGAGCCGTACCTGACGAAAGGTGTTCTCACAGTCTGGGAGGAGACCCCACTTCCGGTTGTGGGGAGGATCATGGAGCTTGGTAGGGCCCGTGCTGCATGTGTGCTTGACTCCAATGAGAGGTTGTCCGGGCTTATCACCGATCGTGACCTGATAAGGGCAGCGATCATAAAGGATTCAACCGAGCACCACTCAGGGGAGGCAACCGGTTCTGATATGGATGAGTGGACGTGGGAGGCCATCAGAGATGTGCATAAGTTCTACTATGGTGTCTCCAAGATCCACCTTCCAGATATCCCTGTAAAGGATGTCATGGTCAGGAAGCTCTTCACGTCAACCCGTGATGCATCTGTGAGTGAATGTGCAAAGAGCATGGTGAAGTACGACTTTGACCAGATCCCGATCGTTAATGAGAATAACCGATTGATCGCGCTTTTGAGGGATAGGGACCTGCTCAAAGCACTGATCTGATCCATGTATACAACGCTCGATATGTACTTTCCGGATGAGATGCCAGACGCAGATCACAGCGGCAGGATAGAGCTTGGTATCACTCAGATAAGTTACACCCTCGATGAGTCAGGATACCCGATTATAAACCTCTACTGCAGGGATACCGCGGGGAGGTTCAGAAGGGTGGATGTGCAGGGCTTCCAGCCCTACTTCTACATAGAGGCAGATCCTGATGAGGTTCTTGAGCTCATGAAGGATCCGAGGGTCGTGGATATAAAGGAAGGGTATCGTACGATCGATAACAGGGAGGTCTATAAGGTTGTAACCCGAACGCCCTCTGATGTAAAGGACCTTAGGGAAAACTACAGACACTATGAGGCGGATATTCTGTTTACAACCCGTTTCATGGTTGATACCGGTATTAAAAGCGGTATTATGGTTCCGGATAAGGAGATGGTCCAGGTAGAGGAGATCAAACCGATCGAGCTTGATGTTCCGACCCGCATATGCATCATCGATATCGAGTGTGACGACAGGAACGGATTCCCACAGCCAGAACGGGATGCAGTTATCTGTATCACCGCGTGGGATAGCTTTGATGATGAGTACACGACCTTCATCTGGCCTTACCGACAGAGGGATGAGAAAGAGATGCTTGAGATGCTTCTCGCCTACATCCAGACGAAAGATCCTGATATACTCACCGGCTGGAACTTCACAAACTTCGATGTACCGTATCTGATCGACCGGATGAGGGCTCTGGGGATAGATCCATCACCCCTCTCAAGGGATGGTATGGTGAAAAACAAGGCAGGGCATTTCTCTCCTGCTATGATAAAGGGAAGGGTGCTTTTTGACCTCCTGTACGGTTATAAAAAGATGCAACCTACTCAAAAGGAGAGCTACAGGCTTGACTGGATCGCGGAGGATGAGCTTGGTGAGACCAAGCATCACTACACTGGAAGTCTCGGCAATCTCTGGGAGAATGACCCTGATGAGCTCATCAGGTACAACCGGAAGGATGTTGAACTCTGTGTCGAGATTGAGCGGAAGAATGACATCATCGGTTTTTCCAAGGAGGTTGCAAACTTTGTGGGATGCTCAATCGAGGATACACTCAACGCATCGAGGGTTATAGATACCTATGTCCTGAGAAAGTCCCTTGGGAGGTTTGTGCTCCCATCCAAGCATGGAGAGTTCAAAGGAGAGTTTGAGGGTGCGGTTGTACTGAGCCCTATCAAAGGTGTTCGGGAAAATGTCATCGTGCTCGATCTTGCATCACTCTATCCAATGTCGATGATGACACTCAACGCATCCCCTGAGACAAAATCTCCTGATGGTGAGCTTGTTGCACCAAATGGCGTCAGGTTCAAAAAATCACCAGATGGGCTTACAAGGATGATCCTGAAGGAGCTCATCGAGTCGAGGCTTGAGAAGAAGAGATTGAGAGATAGGTATCCCCTCGGATCCGATGAGTACCGGAAGTATGACCTCCAGCAGGCTGCGATTAAGGTGATCACAAACTCATACTATGGTGTAAGTGGATATCCCCGCTTCAGGCTCTATGACCGTGATATCGCGGCGGCAACAACATCTGTGGGAAGGGCGATCATCAGGCACACCAAGTCTGTGATAGAGTCAATGGGATATGAGGTGGTCTACGGTGATACCGACTCTTGCATGGTCACGGTCGGCGGTGGGAAGGACCTTGATGAGGTAATTGAGATCGGGAAGGAGATTGAGCGTCGGGTCAATGAGAGCTACGATGACTTTGCAAAGACACTCAATGCTGATAAGCACTACTTCAGTATCAAGTTCGAGAAGGTTTACAGCCGATTCTTCCAGGCCGGTACAAAGAAACGCTATGCCGGGAGGCTTGTATGGAAGGAGGGGAAATATACAGACCAGCTCGATATCACAGGCTTTGAGTTCAGGCGGAGTGATTTTCCGAAGATCACAAAAGAGGTTCAGAGGGAGGTAATAAGACGGATTATCGATGGCGAGGGGTTCAATGAGATTGGAGAGTACCTGCGAGGGGTGATATCAAAGTTTGAGAAAGGGGAGCTTTCACTTGATGAGATCGGAATTCCAGGGGGGATCCAGAAGCGTCTTGACAGGTATGAAACGGATGATGCGCAGATCCGGGGTGCGATTTATGCAAACAAATACTTTGGGACGAATTTCGGCAAGGGCAGTAAGCCAAAGCGTGTGTACATCTCAAAGACCCCTGAAGGCTACCCTCCAACCGATGTGATATGCTTTGAGTATGAAGATCAGGTTCCGGATGGTTTCATCCCCAACTGGGATGTGATGCTCGAAAAGACGATCAAAAACCCAATTGAGCGGATACTTGAGGCTATGGGATGGTCATGGACTGAGATCAAGTCTGGAAAGAAGCAGATGGGATTGGATGGATTTTTCTAAAGCACCAGAACTGGCACTTCAAGCAAGTATAAATACATCCTCTAACCTATCCAGTCCGTGGAGGTCATGAGATGCCGGTAGTTGAGATAACAGATGATACGTTTGAGGAGACGATAAAGAACAATCCCAGGGTTATTGTCGATTTCTGGGCCCCATGGTGTGGACCCTGTCTGATGATGGCACCGGTGATGGAGGAACTGTCAGAGAAGTACGCAGGGAAGGTGCTTTTCTGTAAGATCAATGTCGATGAGAATCCCCGTGCCGCGATGGATAATGCCATCATGGCGATACCAACCCTGATCCTCTACAGCAACGGGAAGATCATCGATAAAATCATCGGCGCCGTCCCGAGAGATACACTTGTGGGTGCGATAGAGAAGCTCATGAGCTAAGATCAGAAGCTCCTGCAGACCTCTATAAAGTTTGTAAGGATCTCATTGCCCTTCCTGGTGTGGGCTACCTCTGGATGGAATTGTAAACCATAAAGTGGCCTCGTTTTGTGTTTAATCGCCTCAAATTCACATACTTCCGATCTTGCGAGGCAGATGAACTCATCTGGAAGCGATGCCACCTCATCTGCGTGAGATGCCCATACGATCTCCCTGGGCCCAAGCCCTTTGAAGAGATCATCCTGATCGAGTATCTCGATCTCAACCTCTGCATATCCGCCATACTCTCCCCTTCTGATCGGCGCACCGAACCTTCTTGCAATCACCTGATGTCCCAGACATATGCCCAGAATTGGAAGATCCACCTCATCTATGTACTTTTCACATAGTCCGATCCTCTCAATCGATGGCCCTCCGCTTAAAACCAGTCCATCTGGCTCACCGGCAAGTAACTCATCCACGGGTGTTGTATTGGGAATGAGCCGGCTTTCAACCCCGAGATCCCGCAGTGCACGATGGATCAGGTGGCAGAACTGCCCATAGTTATTTACCACAAGTATCCTCATACCCACACCTGCACGAGCTTGAAAAGCATGGATGGGATATAAATCTTCCTTATCCCTCTCACCAGAAGTTTGATCCACTCAAAAGGATGTAAATAAGCCACAGGAGCATCAAAACAATCGCAAGCACGATCACAATCCTGAGTGATGCAAGATCAGATCCAAATATGATCGGAATGGGCCCGATCATCACAATTCCCCCACCCCTGATCTTGGAGGGGGGTGCAGGTATCGTCCCGATAATCGTTAAGATGATGCCGAGAAGTATCAGTGCAATCCCGATATACACAAGCTTTGTCATCTACCGGACTCAGTAGCCGGTACAGGTGATAAAGCTTTCGCACGAGTAAAATTTTAACATTTTTTATCGCAGATTTCGATCATTCGCAGGGGTAAATAGAAATGCATATATATAACAAATTGATGGGGCAGTCTCTCTTTAAGGCTGCTCAGGGTGCAAGTTCAACGTTCATAAGAAACAACCATTGTAAATCGTGTTATCTGTGTCTTATTTTTCGATAAGTATATAATATCATCTAAAAAACATCACTCAGTAGTGTGACTGGAGGTAGATCATGAAACTCGTTGTTATTGGCTGCGGATATGCAGGAATCGAGGTTGCTGAAGGCGTGAGAAAAAGAATGAAGGATGCCGAAATTACGATGATAGATCCCAGAGCGCGGATGCAGGATCAATGTCTTCATCCCGAGATTATCTCGGGAAAAGTCACCCCTGAAGCGATATCTGGTGATATATCATCATTTGCAAGGAAACACGATGCGAGGTTCATCAACGAAGCTGCTCTTTCTGTGGATTTCAAGTCTAAAGTTGTGAAGACTGAGCGTGAAGAGGTACCATATGATTTTCTTGCTATCACGGTGGGCGCTGTACAGTCATATTTCGGTATTCCTGGAGCAGAAGAGCACTCCTACTCGATAAATACACTTGAAGGGGCGCTGGAAGCAAAGAAAGTACTTGAAAGTTCTGGTAAAAATAGGATAGCGGTCGTAGGTGCTGGCCTGACGGGTGTCGAACTTGTCGGGGAACTTGTAGATAAATACGGTGGTAAACTGAAGATTACGCTCATCGAAGCGCTTTCTAAGGTTCTCCCCGCGTTCTCAGAGGCTAACCCGAAGGTATGCACGTACATCGAGAAGGTGCTGCGCGAGAAGAGGGTTGATATCATGCTAAATGCGGCTGTTGAGCGAGTGGAAGATGATAAAATCTATTTCAAAGGTGGAGAACCACTGGATTATGATATGCTATTCTGGACTGCGGGGATAAGACCTGCACCGCTTCTTGAAACGCTGGACGTTCCGAAAGAACGTGGCTGGATTAAGGTTGACGAAAACCTCAGGATCGAAGGTATGAATGATGTCTTTGCAGGGGGTGACTGTGCGTTCACCATGATTGACGGGCGTTGTTCTGGTCAGAACGCCGAGGAGGCAGAGCGACAGGGGAGGATGATCGCAGAGAATATTGTGCGCTCGGAGAAGGGCGAGCCTCTCGCTAAATACAGACCAAAGAATACCCGCGAGCGCCCGAGGGCTTTCATATCTTACGGTGGTGGTAAGGCGATCGCGACATCGGGCAGGTTTATGATAAAAGGACGGGTCGCATACATGCTGAAAAAGTACGTTGATCTACGCTTCATGAAGCGATTTGAGTGAGTGTGTACCGAAGAGAGGAGATAGATCCTCATAGTCTCTCACAAAGCTTTGTTTATTATCCATTCTCAGTCCTGTGAGGGGGACGAATACAAATGACCCTCCCCCCTCCTGCTATATTGCATCAAATTCCACTTATACCCCTCTATAACCAGAACAAACAACTTATCATGACCCCTGCAATCTTTTTTGAACTGGAGAGAACTTTGATTTATCGATCTACGCCTCTCGAGAGATGTGGAGGAAGAGGGGTGAAATGGATCTCTCGGGTTTGTTTGTGCCTGCAACACGAAAGCGGTAACATTCGGTAGCCTCTATGTCTGCAAGGATGGCCCTGTCTTCTCCTATGCCAGACTGAAAGAGACCCGGATGCACCTTAGGATCTCATTCAACGTAGCTCGCAAATATGGTGCTACAACGGTGCTTTAGAGAGCAGTTATCTATTTATATCTTCTATCATAGATTTGATCGATGAGGTTTGATCCTGAAGAACTCAAGAAATCCCTGTGGGAAGAGGGGAAAGAATATCTCGATCATTTTAGGATCAATGATCGTTATCCAAGGAGATTCATGCCATCTGGCAAGGAACATCCTGTTTTTGAGACTGTGCAGCGATTGCGAGAGGCATACCTTCGTCTCGGGTTTGAAGAGGTCCTGAACCCCCTCATCGTCGAGGAACGTGAGGTCTATCGTCAGTTTGGAAAGGAAGCACTTGCAGTTCTTGATCGCTGCTTTTACCTTGCAGGGCTACCCCATCCAAACATCGGGATATCTGAGGAACGTGTCCTGAGAATGAAGGATGTGCTCAAGAAGGACCTTACAGAAGAAGATGTTGAGACCGTGAGATCGGTCTTTCACGCTTACAAGAAAGGAGAGGTTGCAGGAGATGATCTCGTACATGAGATTGCCTCAAGGCTCGATGTTGCAGACTACAGGGTTGTATCGATGCTTGATACAGTCTTTCCCGAGTTTAAGGAGCTCAAGCCAGAACCAACACGGGAAACACTCAGGAGCCACATGACATCAGGGTGGTTCCTCACGTTAAAGAGCCTCATTGGAAAGCACCCACTCCCGATAAAGCTCTTCTCCGTGGATCGGTGCTTCAGGAGGGAGCAACGGGAAGATGCAACGAGGCTTATGAGCTATTTCTCTGCATCATGCGTTCTTCTCGATGAGAAGGTTGGGGTGGATGACGGGAAGATCGTGGCAGAAGCCCTGCTCCGGCAGTTTGGATTCAGGGATCTCAGGTTCAGGCCTGATGAGAAGCGAAGCAGGTACTACATCCCTGATACCCAGACAGAGGTCTTTGGGTACCATCCTGAGCTTGGATGGGTTGAGATCGCTACGTTCGGGATATACTCGCCAACCGCCCTTTCAAACTATGGTATCCCCTACACGGTGATGAACCTGGGCCTTGGGGTTGAGCGGCTTGCTATGATCCTGTATGGTGCGAGAGATCTGAGGGAGCTGGCATTTCCTCAGTTCTATGCTGATCTGGAGCTTTCAGATCTGGATATTGCGAGGATGATCAGGGTTAAATCCGCTCCCATAAGCCCGGAGGGTGAGAGGCTCCTTGATGCGATTGTCACAGTATGCTTAGAGAAGGGGGGTGAAGAGTCCCCGTGTGAGTTTTTTGCATGGGAGGGGAGCTTTTTTGGGGAGACAAAACCTGTCAGGGTATTTGTGGTTGAACCAGAGGAGAACACAAGGCTCTGTGGGCCTGCATACCTGAATGAGATCGTTGTCCATAAGGGGAATATCCTTGGGATTCCCCGTACTGATAGGTGGAGAAAGGCGTTTGACGAGGGTGTTAGCACCGGGATCCGGTTCATCGACGCGTTTGCTGCTGCTGCTGCTGCTCGCATTGAGCGGGCTGCGATGAGGGGAGAGGGGTGTGAGGTGAGGATCAGGATCGTGAAGACGCATGGGGATATAAACATCGAGATCGACCCTGTTGCGATGAATTACATCACCGGGAAGAAGAATAAAATAGATCTGCGAGGGCCTGTATTTACTACGGTGGTAAGCAGGGTTGTGTAAGCGGGTTATCTGTGCAACGAACCGCGGCGGTTTACAGGTGGATGAGTCAGCGATACAGATATTAAAATCGACCAGTCCTATTCGGTCTGTGGTTTATGGAAAGGAGTTTATTCCTTAACCGAACCGCCCGGTAATATAATCCTCTGTGGCCTTCTCACACGGTCTTTCAAAGATCCTTGCAGTCTTCCCAAATTCGATGAGCTCACCCATCAGGAGGAAGGCGGTGTAGTCTGAGATCCTTGCGGCCTGCTGCATGTTGTGTGTCACGATCACGATCGTATAATCGTTCTTGAGCGACCTCATGAGATCCTCGATCTTCGCGGTTGAGATCGGGTCGAGTGCTGAACATGGCTCATCGAAGAGTATCACTTCTGGTTTTACAGCGAGGGTTCGTGCGATGCATAACCGTTGCTGCTGTCCACCACTCAGCTCCATCGCAGATTTATCAAGGCTATCAGCGACCTCATCCCAGAGTGCCGCCTTCTTCAGACTGTCCTCGACGATTGCATCAAGCTCATCCCTTGAGCGGATACCGTGAATCCTTGGCCCATATGCGACATTGTCATACACCGACTTCGGGAAAGGGTTTGGCTTCTGGAATACCATCCCTACCTTTCTGCGAAGCTCAACCACATCAGTGCCGTTCTCATAGATATTCCTGCCATCAAGGATGACCTCACCGGCAACCCGTGCATGTGGGATGATATCGAGCATGCGGTTCAAAGCCCGCAGGAATGTTGATTTACCACAACCTGAGGGTCCGATTATCGAGGTGATACTCCGGTTATACATCTGGAGGGATACGTTCTTTATCGCGTGGAGATCCCCGAAGTACACATTTAAGTTACGTGTACTGATCTTCACATCTTCCCGGGTCATCTTACCACCTCCTCTTCCTCCTGAAGTTGTAACGAACGATCATCGCGGCAAGTGCCATGAGAAATATGAGAAGCACGAGCACAAGTGCGGTTCCTGCCGCGTATTGCTCCGCGAGTGGATGGTTATGCTGGGTCGCAAGGATGAAGACGTGGTAGGGGAGTGCCATAAACTTATCAAAGGGTGAATCAGGTATCCCTCTCATGTAAAAGGTTGCACCAACGATTATGAGCGGCGCGGTCTCTCCCATCGCACGTGCAAGCCCAATTATCGAGCCTGTAATCATGCCAGGGAGTGCAGAAGGCAGGACGTTTGTTCTTATCGCCTGCCACCTGGTTGCACCGAGTGCGATCGCCCCCTCTCTGAAACCATCTGGAACACCCTTTAACGCCTCTTCCGAGGCTGTTATCACCCAGGGAATGGTCATTGCGGCCAGCGTAAGTGATGCAGCAAGGAGAGACGTCCCAAAGTGGAGAAACTGAACGAATACAGCAAATCCGAATAGACCATAAACGATCGAGGGTACACCTGCAAGGTTCCTTATCGCAAGGCGTATCATCCGCACAAGCCCGGTATTTCTCGCGTATTCGTTGAGGTATATGGCACAGCAGATCCCAACAGGGACAGAGAAGACCGCAACACCGATCCCAAGGTAGAATGTACCAACAATCGCGGGGAATATCCCACCTTTTGTTATATCCTGTGTCTGCCACATCCCCAGAATGAAGTTTAGATCGATGACTTTTATCCCAGGTTCGATGACAAATATAAGGATGGATACCAGGATTAGAAGGCTCAGAATACCGCATAATCTAAAAATGCCCAGATATATCCGCTCTTTTATTTTATCGTTCATCTAACACCCTGCCTCCATGTCAAAAAAATATCAGATGCGAGATTTATCGCAAATGTCATCAAAAACAGGACGAACCCAAGTGCAAAGAGTGCCTGGAAGTGTAAATCTCCCTGAACAACCTCTTTGATCTCTATTGCAATCGTAGAGGTTATTGGGCGCACAGGATCAAGTATGCTCGTTGGAAACGCCCTCGAGTTCCCTGCAACCATGAGCACCACCATCGTCTCACCAACGACCCTCCCAAGGCCCAGCATCGATGCTGCGACAATCCCAGAGGATGCTGCAGGGAGTATGACCCCTTTTATCGTCTGCCACCTCGTTGCACCCAGTGCCAGGGACGCCTCCCGGTAGCTCTCAGGGATCGCACTTATAACATCCTCTGATATGCTTATTATCGTCGGAAGTGCCATTATCGCAACGAGGATCGATGCTGTAAGTGCATTCAGGCCGTTTGGCAGGTTGAAGATCTCTGCAACAAAAGGTGCAACTATTAGAAGACCTATAAGGCCAAGAACCACGCTTGGAATGGCTGCTATCATCTCTATAGCCGGTTTTAAGACCTCACGGATGAACGGGGATGCAAGCTCCGCGATGTAGATCGCGGATGCAACACCGAGTGGTATCGCGATTAGAAGCGATATCACTGCGATATATATCGTTCCTGTAACAAGTGAGAGAATCCCCCATTTTGGTTCCCCGTATGCAGTGGGGTTCCATTCTTTCCCGAAGAAGAACTCCCGGATACTGATCTCGTGGAATGCCTGAAGTCCAATGTAAGCGAGAAAGATGAAGATTCCTATCAAGATTATGATCGTGAGAATGCCGTTTGCAGCAAAGAAAAAGGCGATAAAACGATCTTTTACCCCCTCCCACGATCGTTTATTCATCACGTCTACCCCCCCTCTCACCTCTATATAATCCTATCGGATTTTTTTCTCTATCATCCTGAATTTTTCATCATTATTAGCCTTATCTTCCGTGTTTGGTGGATAGTAACCCGCTCTTCTTGTGATATTTTCCCCCTTATCACTCAGCTCAAACTTCAGGAAGTTGTAGGCGAGACTTCCCACCACTGGCATCCCGTTTGTGTACTGATAGAGTGGACGGGTTAATGGATACCTCCCATCCTCAACGGCTTCTTGATCGAGCGGTGAGACGTAGGCAGATCCTTTTTTGGATGCGATATTCAGGGGTTTGACACCATCTCTCAGATATCCGATCCCGATATACCCGATACCGCTCTTATCTACCTTAACACCATCAACTATAGCCTTGTTCCCCTCCATATTGAGCATATCAGGCGAGTAATCTCCCTTGAGCACATGCTCCCGCATGAACTCGTATGTTCCCGAGGTGCTCTGCCGTCCGTATAGCGTTATCTTCATATCCTCCCCACCAACCTCCTTCCAGTTTGTGATCTCCCCCCGGTATATCGCTCCAACCTCATCGAGTGTGAGGTTTCTTACTGGATTTGATGGATGCACAATGATGCAGAGCCCATCCCTTGCAATAACAAATTCCCAGATCTCGATCCCCCTCTCGGATGCTTTTTCAAGCTCTCCCTCCTCAATGCGCCTTGATGCATCCGCGATATCAACCTCTCCATTTATAAGTGCTGCAATTCCACACCCGCTTCCCCCACCTGTGACACTGATATCTGCCTCCGGATGCTCCATCATGTAAGCCTCTGCCATGTCAGATACAAGCTGGACAAGGGTATCGGAGCCCTTGATCTCAAGTGTATTCGATGGGGCTTGGTTGCCATTTATGCAGCCTGATAACGCTACGATGGCAATCAGAATCAGCACCCAGATGACCGATCTGTTCACAGGCTTCACCCCACGTTCATCTTCACGTGATACTTCTCGGTTCAGGTTAAAAGCTTATCTCAAACCTCGAGTGCATCCTCGATCCTCGAGATCTCAATCGTCGTTGTATCAGACCCTGCGATATAGCCCCTATCGTTGGCAACGATCGAGGATCCCACAAGACCTGATCCAAAGTTAGCGGTACCGCGAAGGACGTGCAGTTCAAATATTTCCTCAAGCCTTGCGATCTCGTTCTCTGTTATATCCGGGTTCACAAGGACTCCCCTGTTTGTTGCAACCGCCATCGCACCAACCGTCCTGAGACGGGCGATCGTACCCCGGTACACCTCAACGTCAAGCACCTCTTCGATTACCCTGATGGCCTCATCGGAGAGTCTTGGGTGGACGATTGCAACACGATCGTTTGCAAGAATGATATTCCCTGCAGCACTCAAGATAGATGGTAACCTCTCAACACGCGTTATCTCTTCGAGAACCTTAAGCTCTGAGCCTGACGTGTAGGGTGAAACGATGAGCCCTTTTGCATTCCCGGCCGCGAGTGAGCCGATGAGATAGCTATCAGCTATGGTAACCTGGTGCGCCTTCACCCCAAGCTCCTCTTCGAAGGCGGCAACAACTTTTCCCGGGGTTGATGGAGGGAGTAAGAGATATTTATTTGTGGAAAGGGCAAAGTTACCGATAAAAGGGCTTCCTTTCAGCTTAAGGAGCTTCATGCCTCCTTCACAAGCTCTGCTCTCACAACACCATCCTCCTCAGTGACCCTCACACGGATCCTGGAAGGTGGCTTCTGAGCCCCTCGCTCCCAGATCTTCTCGTTGATCGAGCTATCCAGCTTGATATTCTCAGATTTTGTATGCCGCATGAGGTATGCCCTTATATCTGATATCGCCTTCTTTGCCCTCTTCCACCTCGGGGCACGCTTAACCCCTCGAAGCGGGATTGTGTATACCCTCTCCTCCATTATAATCACACCTTGAGACTGCTTCTCCTCCAGTTACGCCTCTTTGGATGGGTAAGAACTCCCCGATTTGTCTTGACGATAACCCAGACCGGTACCCTGCGATTCTGCTTGACCGCCTTTGCAAGCCTGAGCTTCTTACCCTTCATCTTCTTCCCCAATCGAACCACCTTCTCACTGCTAAAGAAGAGAGATCGCTGGTACTTATAAGCGTATCGCCCTGTAAGGGTCAACCCACGATGACCAGAACTGAACCGGGTTCTTCACCGGGATAAGCTCATCATCAGGGCTTAAAAGCTCTGCACCATAGAATAGAAACCCTTCTTCCATCCTGTGGGCGTAATTAGACCTTAAAATCTCAGATATCATCTTTTCCCGTCCAACCCACCTCAGAAGATCTATCAGGTACGGAGTATCTCTTGGCCAGACAACACCCCTGTGATAGTCCCGCTCTCCCTTGTACCCCCTCTCACCCTCGACAACAACCACTCCGAAGGCATCATCCCCTCTTTTGACAAGAAGCCTCTCTTCAACCTTGTCAAGAAACCTTATAACATCCTCTTTTTCAAAAAGAATACCTTTAAGAAGCGAAAAAGAGACAACAGCAGGAGACCCCAGTCTTCTGTCAACCTTTCCGTCAGTATCCATCAGGTAGACCGGGTACCCATCCCAGAGAAGCTTATGGTACGATCTTTTTGCCCTCTCAAGGAGACCTTCAAATAAGTCGTTATCTTCACCAAGAGCTTCCGCCATTCTCATGCAGGATAAAAGCATCCTTATCCACTGGGCATTTATCTCAGGAAGAAAGAATCTTGGTTTGTTAAACTCACACCTCCCCCTCCACTCATCAGGAAGCCTTGATGGCCATCCATCGATGATGGAATCGATCCATGAATGATAAGAAACGACAGCAAGAAGCCCTGATGGATGAAGGAGGGGACCACCACCAACAAGATCGGGATCTGCGCCCATGAAGAAAGATATCGACTCACAGGCCTTTTCAAGAAGCATACTCATAAGCTCATAGTCCTTCCATCCAGCAAGATCAAGGAACCTCTCTGATACAAGATACCCGAGAAGAAGCGTGTCTGATGCGTTGAAGTCAAGCTCTCCTCCGTACTCCCTCACCCGGTTTGGGAGTCTACCCTCCTTCATGTGTGAGAATGTATGAAAGATTATCTCCCTGATATTATCCCTTTTTCCAAGCTCAATAAGCCTCTCCATGTTCCATAAAAGCCCTTCAAACTCATCTCTGAACCACACGGTCCTGAACCAGAAGTCTCCGGCTGCAAAGTGCAGAACTCCATCCCAGAAGATCCCAAATGAGAGGAGTGATCTATCGTCAGGGGTCAATCCACGATCAAAAACCCGTAGCTTCACGTCCGGGTTCTCATCCCTGGATATGAGAACCCTGCAGGGTGGCTCAAGCTCAAGCACAGCCGGTATAAAGAGTTCTCTCTCCTCCCCAAGGAAACCTCCCTCCCACAGGTCACCAGATCCGAGCTTGTAGTACCAGCCTGTTGTATCATTCTTCTCTTCAAACCCTATCAGGCCATCTGATAAAAAGAATACCTCAACACCATCTTTTTCAGTGATAAAACCCCTATCAAGGGTTATTACATGGTGATCATGCGGTCTCGATCGATCATACATGTGCCTTATATCAAAGAGTGGTTCCATGGTTATCCTCTCTTCTGACCTGAGATCTATCACGAGATCTCCCCTCTCAGAGAGCCGGTACTCGGCCTCAAGCCACCCCTCCATCATCCTGTAAAGGTACAGGACCCTCTCATGGGAAGCTATAACCTTCTCGGGTATCAGATCACCTTTTGATCCAAGCGCAACCCCATCGAGTAAATGCCAGCTCTCGCTCCCTATCATCATACTCAGCCCCTCATACGGGTAATCTCTGTTTGGGATCAGCTTACCATTGAAAGGAACCGAGTAGACAGACTGTGAGAATGAGGAAGAGGGGGATTTCAGGATGATATGGAGGGTTTTATACGCCTCTGGATCCTCCTCAGGGAGAAGCTCAATATCATTCGTCATCGATCCTCCTGAAGTAGGTTGTCAGTGAGGAGGTCTCATACTCAAGCTTCTTCCAGTGTATCGCGATAAGACTCCTGATCCATCTTGAGATCCGTTCTATCACCTCAGGCTCATAGAAGTTGTGATAGATGAGTATCTCCCCCTTGTCTTCGAGGTATGTCATCTCTTCAACAATCCCGGCGTTTCTGAACTCCTCCCTAAGAAGATGGAAGAACTCATCGAAGGGGATCTCCCTGTAGTACTTCCCACTCCTTCTCTCAAGGTATGTTATTCCCCCAGGGCATTCTTTACCCTGGATGAGCCCTTCAAGCACCTCTTGAGTTATAAAGATCACCCTGTAGTTGAGCATCGCTGTTGTATCAACAACCCACCTCCACCATTCCCACCTCTTTATGAACTCATCGAGGAAGGGCTGGTTGTATCCAAAGTGCTCAAGGATACGTCTGTGGGCATCACCTCCCTGTTCATAGTGTACCTTGATCAGGGTTGAAGGATCATCAGCCTCTTTAATCCTGTATGGAGGATTAAGGGATGCAAAGACGAGTGATACAATCTTTGCGACAAATTCATTGAGAAGAGGATCACTCCCCTTGAATTTTATCACAAGAGACCCCACACCCCTCTCCATAAGTTCCACCTGAACCGGTAGTCCGGAGGTCTCAACCATTCTCCGGACCCTCTCGCACACCTCCTCAATCGATGAGCCTCTGTCATCAAACCCCATCTCACACATGAGCTCCTTTATCACATCAACCCGGGGGATAAGCCCTCCTGTGCTCTCAATGAGCCATCTTGCAAGAGGAGATGGGAGTCGTGTAAACCCCCGCTCCTGAAAGGATGGAGCCGCCCCGCATGCGATCTCTATCGCGCATCTCATCGCGGCAGAGATGTTGCCATCATGCTCCTTGATGAACGGCTCAAGCATCCTGATGTGCTCATCGGTGAGTGAGATGTTCTTGCGTAGCATATCCTCTCATCCACTTTTCCCGTAATAAAGATATCGAGGATGGTAAGATCAGCAAAAAGTGACTGAAATGCTGAGTTCAGAGTGAACACTGCAATCTCACCATTTTCACAACTTAACTTATATAGTTGTGGTATGTAGGAGTCTAAATGGGAGGTAGGTATGCGAATTGCATTATTCAGCTGGGAATCACTCCACTCAATAAAGGTAGGGGGCATGGGGGTCCACGTCTCAAAGCTTGCAGAGGCACTCGCCCGGTGTGGGAACGAGGCTCACCTCTTCACAAGAATAGGGGACGGGCAGCGCAGGTATGAGGAGATCGAGGGGGTGCATTATCACCGCTGCCCCTTCGATCTCAATCCAGATTTCGTAGCAGAGATCCGGAATATGTGTGGATCGTTCGCATATCATTTCTTCGAGGTTGAGAGAGTGTTTGGAGCGTTTGATGTGATTCATGGCCATGACTGGCTCACAGTCCATGCGCTTGAGTGGATAAAGCAGGTGAGAGATGTACCTGCTGTTATGACGTTCCACTCAACAGAGTATGGTAGATGTGGGAACAACCTCTATGAGGGAAGATCGAGAACGATAAGGGATATCGAGTGGTGGGGTGGGTATATCGCTGATCGGATCATCACGGTCTCTTCTAACCTCAAGAGCGAGATAGAGTGGCTGTTTTCGATCCCGGATTACAAGGTTGAGGTTGTACCAAATGGAATAGATTCCAGGTGGTTCCGGGTAGATATCGGGAAGGATGAGGCAAAGGGCAGTTATGGGGTGGGTGTGGATGACCCAACTTGTTTATTTGTCGGGAGGATGAACCATCAGAAAGGCCCTGATCTTCTCGTTGAGGCGATACCTCATCTCGTGCATGAGTTCCCGGATGCAAAGTTTCTGTGGGTGGGGGATGGTTACTTAAGGGGCGAGGTTGAGAGGAGGGCGTGGGACCTTGGAGTTCATGATGCCTGCAGGTTCCTTGGTTATGTGAGTGAGGACGAGCTTCTGAGGGCCTATGCTGCTGCAGATACAGTATGCGTTCCAAGCAGGAACGAACCATTTGGGATCGTAGTCCTTGAGGCATGGTCGCTCGAGAACCCGGTTGTGGTTACACATAATGGATTCGACTTTGTTGAGCATGGCAGGGATGGTCTCAAGGTTTACTCATGGCCTGACTCTCTCAGATGGGGGCTCAGGGAGATATTTTCAAACCCTGGTTATGGTGAGCTTATGGGAAGAAATGGAAGACGTAAAGCAGAGGCTTTCTCATGGGATAGGGTCGCAGAAAAGACGCTGGAGGTATACAGGAGATGCTGAACGTATGAGGCTTGCATACTTTGTCGATGAGTATCCGCCCTTCTTTCGGGGAGGGCTTGGGACATATGCGATGGAGATCACCCGGGAGTTTGTCAAGCTCGGGCATGATATATCGGTTTTCTCCAGAAATGTGGACAGGGCCCCGACACGGGATGTATGGGGGGGCGTTGAGGTTCACAGGCCACTGATCCCACCTTTAAAGGAAGTTACATCCCTGTTTGCCCAGGGTGATGTACGTGAGTGGGATGTGGAGGGGCAGGCGTTCTATGCAGAGACGATCTATTACAACCTTCTCTCTGCTTCAAAGCTCGTGAATCAGCTTGTCATCCTGGAGAAAAGAAGCTATGATCTTGTCGTGTCTCACGACTGGCTCGGTGCAATCGGTGGGATCGTTGCATCAAAGGGGATTAAAAGACCCTTTGTCTTCCATTTCCACTCAACAGAGGGAGGTAGAACCGGAGATGGCTCTTCCACGATCAAAGAGATCGAACGGCTTGCATCCCAGAAGGCCGACATGATCGTCACGGTGAGCTATGCGATGCGAAGTGAGCTTGTGAAGCTCGGGGTGGATGAAGAGAAGATCAGGGTTGTGTATAACGGGGTTGATCCTGAGAAATACAACCAGAGTCGGCTTAAGGAGGAGGACATACTCAAACTTCGGGAGAGGCTCGGGATTGGGGAGAATGAGCTTATGATCCTCTTTATAGGGAGGTTGAGCTGGGTTAAAGGGGCTGATACCCTCCTTCAGGCAATGCCCCTCATCCTGAGGGAAGTCCCGGAGGCTAAGCTTGTGATACTTGGTAGGGGGGAGCAGGAGGGGCTTTTGAAGGGGATGGCATCAAACCTCGGGGTCGAGGATCGAGTCATTTTTGAGTTCCAGTATGTGGGAGAGGAGGAGCGAATTCTTCACTACGCGGCAAGTGATCTGGTCGTTCTCCCATCGAAGTATGAGCCATTCGGGATTGTATGCACCGAGGCGATGAGCGTTGGAAAGCCGGTCGTTGTTGGAGCAAAGGGGACCTCAGGCTTCAGGGAGCAGGTTATACCCTATGGAGAGGAGATTACAGGATTTCACATAGACCCCTATGATCCCCACGATATCGCAAAGTTTGTTGTTGAGATTCTCAAAAACGATGAACTAAGGGAGAAGATGGGTAAAAATGGAAGAGAAAGGGTTCTTGAGATGTTTACATGGGAAAGAATCGCAAAAGAGACGATAAAAGTCTATGAGGAGGTTCTTGGATGAAGATGATTGTTGTGAAAGGCAGGATTGAGGACGACATCCTGGAGCGGATCGCGATCCGGCTTGGTATGTTTGTCGATGGATTCAGGGAGGTTACAGCCACCCACTCATCCACGAACGTCGTGGTTGAAGGAGATCTCTGGAGCGCACTCAGGATCCTGATTGAGGAGGGGTGTGAGGTCGAGGCGATACACGTCTGGGATAACGGGGGAATGAAGACGCTTGAGATGTTTACATGTGAGCAACTTGGGAAGGAGACGATAAAATTTGATGGGGAGGTTGCAGGATGAGAACGATCGTTGTGAAAGGCAGGATTGATGAGGATCTGATGGAGCGGCTTGAGAATCGACTCAGGGATCTGATCGAGGGCTTCAGGGAGGTTACAGCCACTCATTCCTCCACAAACGTCGTGGTGGAGGAGGACGTCTGGGGCGCCTTAAAGGTCCTGACGGAGGAAGGATGTGAGATCGAGGCGATACACGTCTGGGCGAGGAAAGTCTCATCACATCTCTCGCTATGACGGATATATGCCTGATTTTCGAGCTTCATCAGCCATTCAGACTTAGAAAGGATTTTTTCTGGGGAAAAAGGCTTTTCAAAGGGGGAGATAATCTATTTGAGCACTACTTTGATATTGATCTTGATCGGAAGATCTTCCAGAAGGTTTCGGCAAAATGCTATCATCCGGCGAATGAGGCCATACTTGAGCTCATCGATAACTTTGACGGGGAGTTTAAGGTGGCGTACAGCATCTCAGGGGTCTTTGTTGAACAGTGCAGGCTCTTTGACGAGGATCTTATTGAGAGCTTCAGATCCCTTACTGGCACAGGGGCTGTTGAGTTACTTGATCAGACCTACTATCACTCACTCTCAGGCCTGTATGAGGATGAGGATGAGTTCATTGATCAGGTCAGGATGCATCAGGGATTGATGAAGGATCTATTCAAAAGTACACCGGAGGTATTTGAGAATACAGAGCTCATCTACAACGAAAGGATCGCGAAGCTGGCAGAAAAGCTCGGGTATCGTGGGATAGTAGCAGAGGGAGCAGATAGAGTTCTTAAAGGGAGATCACCAAACCACATATATATTCCCCAGAATGGAAATATAAGGGTTATACTCAGAAACTACAGGCTTACAGACGATATAGGCTTCAGGTTCTCATCCCGGAACTGGGAGGAGTATCCACTTACAGCAGATAAGTACGCGTCATGGCTTGCTGCAACCCCCGGGGATTGTATCACAATTTTTCCAGACTATGAGACCTTTGGTGAGCACCACTGGAGAGATACAGGAATATTCGAGTTTTTGAGAGCGCTTCCAGAGGAGGTCTTAAAGTGGGAACAGATGGGTTTTGTCACGCCCTCTGAGGCTATAAAGAAGCACGAACCTGCAGGAAGGCTTGAAGTCGGTCTCTGGGATACAACGTCCTGGGCTGATATCGAGCGGACAACTTCATCATGGATCGGAAACACGATGCAGTGGGCGTGTTACAGCTACCATAAAGATCTCAAGGGGCTTGTAAGAGGTGAGAAGAGGAAAATATGGCGGTATCTTGGAGAGAGTGATCATCTCTACTACATGTTTATGCAGGGTGGGAGTGCAGGAGAGGTTCACAACTACTTTTCACACTTTGCATCACCCTACGATGCATTCATCACCTACTTCTCGGCGCTTCTTGATCTCGGGGCAAGGGTTGAGGGGGTGATTGAATAGAAGAGAGGATAGGAATAACTGCAGGGAAGGTCTGGCATCTGTTGAGTGAGAGGGGAGAACTTGCCCTCACAAATATTGTGAAAGAGATCGATGAGCCTCCCTCCATGGTGTATATGGCGATAGGGTGGCTTGCAAGAGAGGGGAAGCTTGAGTTCATGGCAAGCAGGAGGGGGAGGGGGCAGAGGGTGGTATTGAAGGGGTGGTAAAACCTCTTCAAAAAAGCTAAATAGGATGAGGTTGCAGGGAACGTTGGTATGTGGAAGTGCAACAGCTGTGGCTCCACCTTTGAGGATGATGTTATACCAAAGAAGGTAGATCTTGGGAACTGTACGCTTAACCTGTGCTACGACTGCTCAAGGCGGATGGACTACCTTCTCGGGGATGATAAGGTGGTAAACAAGTTCTGAGGCATCATCTCGCATATCTTAAGAGCGCACCTTTTTTGACCTTTGGCTCAGGTGGCCGCCACCTCTCTCTTCGCTCAGAAAGCACACTCTCATCAACCTCAAGATCAACCCTCCGCCTGGGGATGTCGATACTGATCAGATCTCCATCATTAACGAGCGCGATTGGCCCGCCCTCTGCTGCTTCAGGCATCACATGCCCGATGCATGGACCCCGGGTTGCACCTGAGAACCTGCCATCTGTTATCAGGGCCACATGCTCAAGCCCCATCCCGGTAATCGCGGCGGTTGGACCGAGCATCTCACGCATACCAGGCCCACCTTTCATCCCCTCATACCTTATCACGATCACATCCCCGTCCTCAATCCTGCCGCTGTAGATAGCCTCTGATGCCTCCTCCTCTGAGTCAAATACCCTTGCAGGACCGGTAGCCCTTAGCATATTCTCTGCTACCGCTGACTGCTTTACGACAGATCCACCTGGTGCAAGGCTTCCTTTCAAAATCGCAATACCCCCCTCAGGGTGGTATGGATCTGATATGGGACGGATCACATCACGTCTTCTCACCGCCGCATCCTTTATGACATCCCGCAGCCTCATACCAGAGGCGGTTATGGTATCAAGGTTCAGATGATCACGGAGTTCATGCATAAGTGCAGGTATTCCCCCGGCCTCATCAAGATCAACGATCATGTGATCCCCGGCAGGCGACATCCTGCAGAGGTGGGGGACCTGCCTTGATAGCAGATCAAACCTCTCGATATCAAGATCGATCCCTGCTTCTCGAGCTATTGCCATCAGGTGTAGAACCGAGTTCGTCGAACCACCGAGTGCAAGGTCGACCATAATCGCGTTATCGATCGATGCAGGTGTTATGATCTTGTCAGGGGTTATATCCTTCTCAAGAAGCTCAACAACCTTTCTTCCTGTCATCCTTGCGATTGCACGCTTTCTCCCGGAGACCGCGGGGACGGTTGCAGAGCCCGGGAGTGAGATACCCATCGCCTCGGTGAGGCACTGCATCGTGTTTGCCGTGAACATCCCTGCACACGATCCGGCACCGGGGCATGAAAACCTCTCAAGCTCATCTATCACATCATGCTCGACCCTTCCAATCTTTGCAGGTGCAACAGCCTCAAATACATCTGAAAGATCACACTCTTCTCCTTGAAAAACTCCGGGAAGCATTGCACCACCTGTCAGCATGATCGCAGGGATGTTACACCTTGCAATCGCCATCAACATCCCCGGGACGATCTTATCACACGATGCGATCCCGACAACGGCATCAAAACCATGTGCGTTCAGCATAAGCTCGATCGAGTCTGCTATAAGGTCTCTTGATGGTAGAGATGACTTCATACCCTCATGTGACATCGCGATCCCGTCACATATCCCGATCGTGTTGAACTCAAGTGGGACACCTCCTGCTTCTCTTACACCCTCTTTCACAAACTTCGCGAGCTCATTCAGGTGAATATGCCCTGGAACAATCTCATTGTAAGAGTTTGCAATTGCAACCAGTGGTTTTTTAAAATCATCTTCATCAAGTCCAATCGCCCTGAATAATGCCCTGTGTGGAGCTCTCTCAACACCAGATAATACACGGTCACTTCTCCTCTTATCCATCGCAAACACCTCTCTAACCTATAAGTGGATGTGAGATAAATCTTATCGGTGGAAAGGGAAAAACTTTATATTTGGTCTCAAAGTTGAGTGATTTACACAGTGAGCTAATCGTCTATCGGGGAAGGATAAATGGCGAAGAGACATCGACCAAGGCGTGGATCTCTGGCATTCAGTCCACGCAAGCGAGCAAGGAGCCAGATTCCGCATATCAGAACGAAAACGATTGTGGGTGGGGAAAAATCCCCGATCGTAGAGTTTAGTGGATACAAGGCCGGGATGACCCATCTTATCATGATAGAGGATAATCCAAACGCTCCAAATGCGGGTATGGAGGTTGCCGTACCTGTCACAGTCATCGAGACCCCTCCAATGAAGCTTATAGGTATCCGTGGGTATGGAAAGGGACTCTATGGAAAGCGACCCCTGATGGAGGTCTGGGATGGAAAGGAGGGGCATGATTCGAGGCTTGAGGCCATGGCTCAGGCGATCGAAGATGGGAGCATCACAGAGCTCAGAGCTATTGCATCTACTCAACCAAGGCTTGTTGGAGGAATTGGGAAGAAAAAACCGGATATTATGGAGCAGAGAGTTGACGGAGACCTGAAAGGGGCGTTTGAATATCTCAGATCCAATCTTGGTGGGGAGATCACCGTCTCGAGTATCTTTGAAGAGGGGGAGATGGTTGATGTCATCGCGATCACGAAAGGAAAGGGTACACAGGGCCCTGTTAAGCGATGGGGCACGGCGATTCAGGATCGTAAGGCAAGACGCTCAAGCAAGGGACGGCATATAGGTACACTCGGTCCATGGAACCCACACAGGGTTAGATGGACGGTCCCCCAGCTTGGACAGACCGGGTATCACCAGCGGACTGAGTACAACAAACGTGTGCTGAAGCTTGGAAGGAAGGACGAGGATATCAACCCGAAAGGCGGTTTCCCCCATTATGGGCTGGTCAGAAATGATTATATCATCCTGAAGGGCAGCGTGCCAGGGCCCAGAAAACGACTGATAAGGATAAGGCATGCCATAAGGCCCACGAAGGTCCTGAAAGGTGCACCTCAGATAACCTATATAAGCAAGGAGTCGAAGCAGTAATGACCAGAAAAGCGGTAGTATACGATTTGGATGGAAATCCGAGTGGTGAGATAGATTTACCTGACCACTTTGAGGAGGAGTACAGGCCAGATATCATAAAACGTGCTGTACTGGCATCCCAGGCAAACCGGCTCCAGCCTTATGGTCCAAACAGGTATTCAGGGCTGAGAACATCTGCTGAAAGCTGGGGTACAGGTAGGGGCGTTTCACGGGTTCCGAGGGTCAAGAATGGACGGCGTGCAATGCTCGTCCCCCAGGCTGTTGGGGGAAGACGGGCGCATCCACCCCTGCCTCAGAAGAATCTTAAGGAGAAGGTTAATAGAAAAGAACGGAGAAAAGCCATCAGATCGGCAATCGCAGCCACCGCGCGGGTTGATCTGGTTACAGCCCGCGGTCACAGGATCAAGAGCTCATTGAAGCTGCCGCTTGTGGCAGATGACAGGCTTGAGTCCCTTGAGAAGACACGGGATGTTGTATCCTTCCTGAGAGCGATAGATGTATGGGATGATGTGCTCGCCTCCAAGAACAGCAAGAAGGTCAGGCCTGGAAAAGGCAAGAGACGCGGGAGAAGATACAAGTCAAAGAAGAGCATACTCTTTGTTGTCCGAGAGGATAAAGGGATCGTTAAGGCTGCGAGGAATTTACCCGGTGTTGAGATCACGACGGTCGATCGGTTGAATGCGGAGCTTCTTGCCCCCGGTACAAATGCAGGGAGGCTTACGCTCTGGACGAGATCTGCGATCGAGGAGATCAGGGAGAGGTTTCTATGATCCTGAAGCATGTGATCATAACTGAGAAATCGAGTGCCGCGATGGAGCAGAGGAACGAACTGCAGTTCATCGTTGATAATCGGGCAACAAAGTCTCAGATCAGGGATGAGATCGAGAATCTCTTTGATGTGAGGGTTGTGAGTGTGAGAACAACCATAACACCGAAGGGTGAGAAGAAAGCCTTTGTAACCCTCTCTGATGCAGACTCTGCTGAAGATGTAATCACGAAGATGGGGGTGCTCTGATGGGGAAGCGAATCATCTCACAGCGAAGAGGACGGGGGAGGCCTACGTATACCGCACCCTCACATAAGTACAGGGACAGGCTCCGGCACGTGAAGGTGGGGGATAAAGGGACGTTGCGAGGCATTGTAATTGATATTCAGCATGATCCTGCAAGGAGTGCTCCGGTAGGACTTGTCAGGCTTGAAACTGGCGAAAAGAGGTATTTTATCATTCCTGAAGGTGTTTGTGTTGGAGATGAAGTTGCATGGGGTCCAGAAGCCTCGATAAGACCTGGAAACACACTACCACTCAAGAACATACCGGAGGGGCTGATGGTCTGTAACATCGAGTCAAGACCGGGTGATGGGGGTAAGTTTGTGAGATCCTCCGGGACATCTGCGACGATCGTTGCCCATGAGATGGATAAGGGGAGAACGATGGTAAAACTCCCAAGTGGATCGCTGAAGTGGCTTTCTGCATGGTGTATGGCAACGATTGGGGTTGTGGCAGGGGGTGGGAGGCCTGATAAGCCTTTTGTCAAGGCAGGTAAAAAGTATCACAAGATGAAGAGTCGGGCCACGAAGTATCCGAGGACGAGTGCAGTCGCGATGAACCCTGTGGATCACCCATTTGGAGGTGGCGCTCAGCAGCACACAGGAAAGTCAAAGACCGTCGCGAGGGGTACACCACCTGGTCGGAAGGTTGGAAGTATTGCTGCGCGTAGAACAGGAAAGAGGTGAGATAATGGCAAAGAAGAAGCGAAAGGGAAAGGTAACGAGGAAAAGAGAGGAGTTCACATATCGCGGTTACACGATTGATAAGTTGAAGAAGATGGACCTCAAGAAGTTTGCAGCACTTCTTCCAGCAAGAGAGCGAAGGACGATTCTCAGGGGATTTTCTGAGGAGGAACAGAAGCTATTGAGGCGGATAAGAGAGGGGGATAAGACGATAAGGACACATCTCAGGCATATGGTCATTCTCCCCGAGATGGTAGGCGTGAAGATCGGCATCCACAACGGTAAGACCTTCGAGTACGTCGAGATAAAGCCTGAAATGATCGGGCACAGGCTCGGTGAGTTCGCCCTGACCAGGAAGAAGGTGATTCATGGGAGTGCAGGAATAGGTGCAACGAGATCGAGCAAGTATATACCACTCAAGTGATCGATATGGGACGCTTAGGTTATGCGATGAAAGTAAATGAGGCCGATGAGGAGCGAACCTCGAAGGCGATGCGCAGTGAGATGCACATATCTCCCAAGCATGCGTTTGAGATATGCCGTGAGATCAGAGGCAAGATGGTGAAGGATGCAAAAGCCTATCTCGAGGATGTCATCCGAATGAAGCGATCGGTCCCCTTCAAGCGGCATAAGCGAAAGGTCGGGCACAGAAGTGATCTGGTTGGATGGTATGCCGGGCGCTATCCTGTTAAGGCAGCGTCCGAGATACTGAAACTGGTCAGGGACGCTGAGAGCAATGCCGTGTATAAAGATCTTGAACCTGAAAGGATGCGAATCAAGCATATCGCTACGAAAAAAGGTCGTACGATCAGGGGTTTCATTCCCAGGGCGATGGGACGTGCTACACCCAAAAATACAGAGACAGTCACGGTTGAGATCATATTAGAGGAGGTTTAATGGCGATAGAGAAGAAATTTGTGGAGGAAGGTTACAGAACCGCGCTTCTGGATGAATATTTCCTGAAACGGCTGAACAGATACGGTTATGGTGGTATGGAGATCAACAGGACGCCGCTTGGTACACAGATAACAGTATATGCAGAAAGACCAGGGATGATCATTGGAAAATCAGGCAAGACTATCAGAAGGCTCACAACCGAGGTTTCCAAGGAGTTTAACTTTGAAAATCCTCAGATCGATGTACAGGAGGTTGAAAAGAACGAGCTCAACGCTCAGATGATGGCATCCCGCCTTGCCAGCGTTCTTGAGCGTGGCTGGTACTTCAGGAGGGCGGCACATTCAACGCTGAACCAGGTGATGGAGGCAGGTGCGCTGGGGTGTGAGGTCATCATCTCAGGTAAGCTTACAGGCCCCAGATCCCGCACAGAGAAGATCGTTGCAGGATATATAAAGCATGCAGGGAAGCCGGCCGAGGATCTCGTTAAGAAGGGCTTTGCCATCGCTAAACGGAAGCTCGGTGTGATCGGCGTGAGTGTCTGGATCGTGCCTCCGGATGCAGAACTTCCGGATGATTTCAAGGTCGTGGAGCGGGAAGAGGAAAGTGTTATATCTGAGGATGAGAAGAATATAGAAGTGGAGAAAGGTGAGGATGTCCACGCTAAGGTATCGCGATCTGATAAAGATGCGTGACGAAGAGTTAATTGAGGAGCTACAGCGGCTGGAAGGAGAACTTCTCCAGGAGAGAGGCGTCTCTGCTTCGGGCGGTGCACCAACCAATCCAGGTAGAATAAGCCAGATCAAGAAGGATATAGCGAGAATTAAGACTGTTCAACGAGAACGTAGTAGGAGGGATAGGGGGGAATAATGCCGGTCTGTGAAAAATGCGGACTCCCACAGGATCTCTGTGTCTGTGAAGAGATCCTCAAGGAAACACAGAGGGTGAAGGTCTCAAAGACAAAGCGACGGTTCAACAAGTGGATGACGATCATCGAGGGGATCGATGAGCGCGATATAGACCTCAAGAACCTTTCGAGGGAGCTCAAGGCCGAGTGTGCCTGCGGTGGTACCGTGAAAAAGGGTCGTATAGAGCTTCAGGGGGATCAACAGGAGCGGGTCAAGGAGTATCTCGAACGAAAAGGATACACGATAGAGCTCCGGGAGATATGATCCTCCTTTCAGGCGGTACCGGCACACCCAAGCTCATCCAGGGACTGATGCAGATCCTGTCGCCGGAGGATATCACGGTCATCGTCAATACGGCTGATGATACGTGGGTCTCTGGCAACCTCATCTCACCGGACGTCGATACCGTTCTTTACACACTTGCGGGTATCATCGATGATTCGAGGTGGTGGGGGATAAGAAACGATACATTCAGGACTCACGAACAGCTCAGGTTGCTTGGTCATGATGAGGGGATGATGATAGGTGATCTTGACCGTGCAACCCACATTCAGCGAGGTGAGCTTATAAGAGGTGGGATGAATCTGACCGAGGCAACCTCGGTGATAGGGAAGCGCTTAGGTGTACGTTCAAAGGTCCTTCCGATGTCAAATGATCCAGTTTCTACCATTATAGAGACGCCCGATGGTGAGATGGGATTTCAGCGTTTCTGGGTGGGGATGAGAGGTGAGCCGGAGGTGCTTGGCATAAGGTTTGAGGGGATCGAAGCGGCGAAACCCACCCCGGAGGTTATAGATGCGCTCACATCCGGTGATGTGGTAGTGATAGGGCCAAGCAACCCGATTACAAGCATCGGGCCAATTCTCGCACTTGATGGTATCAGAGATTGTCTGAGAGATGCTAACGTTCTTGCAATAAGTCCAATAATCGGCGATGAACCTGTAAGCGGTCCTGCAGGAAAATTCATGCGTGCACTGGGATACGAGGTCTCATCGAGGGGGGTTCTTGAGCTGTACGCGGACTTCGTCGATCTCTTCATCTACGATGTGAGGGATAGAAGCGAGCTTGAGGGTGGAAGATGCAGGGTCATCAGGACCGATACCCTGATGACAGATCCCGGTAAGGCAAAGGCACTTGCTGAGTTTATCCGTGAGGTAAGTTGCAATTGAGACGAGTATCAATTCCTGAGCTTAAAGCTGAGCTTCAAAGCCTTGGTGTAAGGATTTCCGGGGAGAAAGGGAGAAAAGGTGGTGCTGGACCTGCGGCCGGTATGGTCATCCTGCTTGGTGATACCCAGGCGAATGTACCAACGATGGGCTGGTTTGTCAAAGATTCCCCATACAGTCTCGATGAGATCAGAAAAGGGGAGTTCATCTTAAGATACAAAGATGAAGAGGTCATCACGGTCCGTGTCCCGCCAACCCCACGTTTCTACAGATTTAAGACAGGCTCGGGAATCCCTTACTGGAAGATCGCACTGCTTCATGGGAGAGACTGCCTATCAACAACCGTACTCCAGTACTGCATCCACTGGGGTACAAGAGATGTATGCAAGTTCTGTGCAATAGGGCTATCCCTCGCAGGTGGCACGACGATCGCAAGAAAGAGACCCGAAGAGCTTGCTGAGGTTGCAAAGAAGGCGGTTGAGCTTGATAACGTGCGGCATGTCACACTCACCACAGGATCCACCCGGAAAGAGGAACGGTGTGTGAAAATCCTCGCAGACGCAGCCTCAGCAATAAAGGATGCGACAGATCTCCCGATCCACGTCCAGCTTGAGCCACTGGAGAACACCGATCTCTTTCAGGTGCTGAAAAGTGCCGGTGTTGATACGGTTGGGATCCACGTTGAGAGCTTTGATCCTGACGTTCTCATGGTAATGGCACCATGCAAGGCGAAGCTCGGTTTTGAACGGTACAGAAGGGCGTGGGAGAGGGCCGTCGAGGTCTTTGGAAGAGGGGAGGTTAGCAGCTTCATCATAGCTGGGCTTGGAGAGAGTGATCGCTCGATCATTGAAGGATCAGAGGAGCTTGCATCTATAGGGGTTTATCCTTTCATCGTCCCACTACGGCCGATACCAGGGACCCCGCTTGAGCGTTTCACCCCACCTGATCCGGAGCGTATGATAAAGATCTACCGCAGGGTGGCTGAATCGTTAAAAGCTCACAATCTCTCATGGAGGATGTCTCATGCCGGGTGTGTGAGGTGTATGGCATGCTCTGCGATGGGGGAGTTTGAGCTGTGATAAAGTGCGATAAGTGTAACCATGATGCGATCATCTATCAGCGGTACTCTGGTATGCATCTCTGCGAGACTCACTTCAAGGAGGATCTCCTGCGAAGGATCAAGCGGACGATCAGAAAGCACGGCATGATAAAATCCGGAGATAAAATTGCTGTCGCTTTGAGTGGTGGTAAGGACAGCTTCCTTCTTCTGAACGTGCTTTATGAGATTGTGTCTGTGAGGCGGGACGTTGAGCTTTTTGTCATAAGCGTTGATGAGGGGATTGAAGGCTACCGTGACAGGCTACTCACGCGGGCTTCAAGCTTTCTCAAAGAGCTGGGACTTTTCTACAGGGTAGGATCCTTCAGGGAGGAGATTGGAAGGACGCTCGATGAGATCGTCAGCATGGGCTTCAAGGAGACACCCTGCTCCTTCTGTGGTGTATTCAGGAAGCGGATCCTCAACAGGCTTGCGAGAGAGCACGGTGCAACAAAGGTTGCAACAGGACATAACCTCGATGACGAGGCTCAATCGATTCTTATGAACTACCTCAAGGGGGATATCGAGAGGTTGGCCCGTCTGATGCCCCTGAGACCTATCGAGGGGTTTATCCCCCGGATAAAACCACTTCGAGAGATACCAGAGCGAGAGATCACCCTCTATGGGCTGCTGGAAGATCTTCCAACCACCGTGATGGAGTGCCCCTATGCGAGCAGAGCCTTTCGATCTGATATCAGAGAGGTCTTAAACATCTTAGAGGATCGCCACCCCGGGATATCGTACTCAATTATCCGGGGCTTTGAGAAGATAAGACCGCTACTTCCAGACCGACTCGAAGAAGAGGAGATCTGGAGGTGTGAGACCTGTGGCGAGCCATCGAGTGGCAGGATCTGTAAGGCGTGTATGCTCAAGGATAGGTTTCTGAGATAATTCTGATTCGAGCAAAAAAAGAAAGGATGGAGGCGTCTGGCCTCTATCCACCCCTGCCTATGATCTTACTCCTGATATGCTCCACAATCTCATCGGTCATCGTTCCTGGGCCGAATACCCCACTTACACCGAGCTCCAGGAGCTTGGGTATGTCCTCATCCGGGATGATACCCCCGAACAAAACAAGAAACTCATCACGCATCCCTTTTTCATCAAGCAGATCCATGAGCTGCTTTGCGTATGCCATATGAGCCATTGAGTGGATGCTTATACCGATAACATCCACATCTTCCTGTATCGCGGTCTCAACGATCTCCGGGATTGACTGGAAGCCACCGAAGATCACCTCCATCCCTGCGTCTGCAAGTGCCCTTGATACCGTGACACTCCCCCTCCAGTGCCCGTCAGAGCCAGGCTTTGATATCAGAACCCTTATAACCTTATCCATCTGGACCACCTCTCTCAGAATACGATTGGCTGCTTCCACTCACCCCATACATCCCTGTAGGTGTCACAGACCTCATAAAGTGTTGCACCTTTTCCCATCAGCTCCATCACGACCGGCATCACGTTCTCCTCCCGTTCACAGACCCTTCTCAGCTTATCGAGGAGCTCCTCGATCTTGCGGTTATCCCGTTCTGCCTTCAGCTTTTTGATCCTTTCCTGCTCGATCTTTGCAGCGTTTGGGTTCGTCCTGAAGACCTCAACCTTCTGTTTCTCCTCTGAGACGTAGCAGTTCACACCGATGACCCGCTCTTCCCCGGTCTCAATCGCCCTTCTTCGCTTGTGGAAGGCCTCAGCCATCTCACGGTAGATCCAGCCCGTCTCAAGTGCCTTGACAATCCCTCCGACCTGCTCTATCTTATCGAGGTATTTCCACACACGATCCTCGATCTCATCTGTGAGCCACTCGATATAGTACGACCCACCCAAGGGATCTATCACATTTCCGATCCTTGACTCCTCCTTCAATACGAGCTGTGTCCTGACAGCTAAGGTGACAGATTCCTCAGTCGGGAGGCATATCGCCTCATCGTACGAGTTTGTGTGCATCGACTGGCACCCACCGAGTGCAGCGGCAAGCGCCTGGACCGTGGTTCTTATGATATTGACCATCGGCTGCTGGCGTGTCAGTGAGGACCCTGCGGTCTGTATGTGGTATCTGAAGCCCAGGTGTTTTGGGTCCTCAATACCATAACGATCACGAAGCAGCTTTGCCCAGATCCTTCTTGCGGCCCTGTATTTGGCTATCTCCTCGAAAAAGTCATTATGGGCCGATAGATGGAAGGCAAGACGGTCTACAAACTCCTCAGGTTTTCTCCCCCGCTCGATGAGATGCTCGATATGCTCAATTGCATTGGCAAACCCGAACCCGAGCTCCTGTATCGCATCGATCCCACCTTCCCGGTAGTTGTATGTGGTAAAGTTTATCGGGTGCCATTTGGGCACATTCTTATCTGCCGTGCACCACTCAATCAGATCACACGCAAGCTTCAAGAGGTGAGCTGGGTCGAGCGACTTGTACTGGACGTACCCGATTGACATCGTGAGTATATCGTTCTGGGTTGTACCCTTGCAGGTCGCAAGATCGAAGCCCCGCTCCATATACACGTTGAAGTACATCGCTGAGACCGGGGCCGAGGTCAGGCATTCAATCGGAAATGCAACACTGACCTTATCAATCGGGAGGTCCTTCACGAGTGCCTCAACCGCGGGCTTGCAGTAGAGCGGAACACCATCTGTCCCGACCTCTGGCTCAACATTCGGGTCTGAAGGATCGAGCCCGACGAATGTGAGCGAGTCCATTGCTGCACTGAAGCCGGTCTCACCCTCCTTATAAAGGAGCTTCCATCGCTCATTCGTCTCTTCAGGTGTCCCATGACCTGAGAACTGCCGGGTCGTCCAGAAGCTCCCCCGGTACATCGTCGGGTATACCCCCCTTGTAAACGGTGGGAAACCGGGGAACCCCTCATCCCTCAGGTAGTCATGGTCTTTCAGGTCAAGTGGCGTGTAAATCGCCTTTACCGGTATACCTGAGTATGTCTCAAACCTCTCCTGCCGTTCTTTCTTCTGCCTTGCACGCTCCATCCACTTCTTCTCTTCTTCCTCTATCTTCCTCAGATCGTTCATTGATTCACCCTCAATCCTCTTTTTTTATCTGATATCAAATCATCATTATTTATATTTAAGATTTACGAAAAGTCCCGAGAAATGTCAGATAAACAATACCTTAAAATAGTGGGCGTGGGTTCTCTTTCCCGGGATAGGCATGAAGGTGAATGGTGTTGAGATAGAGGATACCTTTGCCGAGGCGTTCTCGATAAAAATCGCAAGGGCGCTTGTCACGGCTTCTTCTGAGAAATGGGTGCTTAACGCGGTACAGGAGGCAACAGGCTTCGGGACATCTGTCATAGGCTGTCCTGCAGAGTGTGGAATTGAGTGCATGGTCCCCCCTTCAGATACGCCGGATGGGAGGCCCGGTGCCTACATCCAGATCTGTACGTTCGGCTACAAGTCACTTGATGAACAGCTCCTTGAGCGTATAGGCCAGTGTATCCTGACCTCTGCCACAGCAAGGGTCTTCAACGGACTTCCTGACGCAGAGAAGCAGTTTAACACCGGGTTCAAGCTGAAGTTCTTTGCGGATGGATTTGAGCGGGAAGGGGAGATTGCCGGGAGGAAGGTTTACTTCATACCGATGATGCAGGGAGAGTTTGCGATCGAGGAGAACATCGGGGCGGTTGAGGGTGTTGCAGGTGGTAACTTCTTCATACTTGGGAAGACCCAGGAGGCTGCGCTTGCTGCTGCCGAGGCTGCGGTTGATGCGATAATGGAGGTTGAGGGCACGATCACGCCCTTCCCTGGTGGAGTTGTCGCATCAGGCTCAAAGCCTGGCTCAAACAAGTACAGCTTCCTGAAAGCATCGACAAATGAGCGCTTCTGTCCGACACTTAAGGAGAGGGTCGAGGATACAAAGGTACCCCCGGACGTTGAGGCCATCTATGAGATCGTCATCAATGGACTCAATCTTGATGTGGTGAAGGAGGCAACCCGGGTCGGGATTGAGGCAGCAACGTCAGCTGATGGGATCGTCAGGATAACAGCCGGCAACTATGGTGGAGATCTTGGACCATACCGCATCGAGCTTCATGAACTCTTCTGAGAGTTCTGGAAACTGACGAATGAGGTTAAGTGATCGGATAAAAAAATAGCGGGGATGGGGGTTTACCCCCATCACCCATAAAGCGGCTCAGCAAGGTGGTTCTGTGCGATCCTCATCTCAAACATGGCCCGGCGGAGGTTGAGCCCCCATCTTGCAGCAAGCCCGAGGAGGTACCTCTCACCGACCGGCATCACGAGGCCGATCTTCTCGCTGGAAGCCATCATCACGTACATCAGATCTCCTGCATCAAGCTCGTTGAAGATATTTTTTCCATCCTTTAATGCCTTTGAAAACCCTTGAACAGCAATTTCTGCATCAAACTCCTTACCTGCGGTCTCAGTTCCAACAACAACCTCACCATCGATCGTTCCTACGGCAAGACCAAGTGATTTTTCCCCTATCGATTCATGTATGTCCATAAGGATATTTTTAATCTCTTTCAGATCCATCCTGCCACCTATCCAAATATGATTCTACCATAACAGATGTTCTTGTCTGCCTGAATCCTGTCAGTCTCCATCTTGACCTGGAGTCCGGTCATTCCCATCAGTGCAGACTCGATCCATCCAGCCTTTGCGCGACAGAGTGGGCCTGGTACTGCACCCCGTGATATCGTTCGAATCATACATCTGGGATAGGAGACCTCAAACTCTGTAACGCCACCACTTTCCTTCTTTCTCTTTACCTGGATGTAGAGGTACGGTCTCACATACTCTGCAAGTGTTCTCAGCGCCTTTTCAGGATCGGTCTCTGGTAAGAGCTTATCTGTAACCCTTGCTCCAATCTCCTCCCCTGCCTTGTAAGCTATTCTATTTGCCTCCTTGGGCCCACAAACATCAGCAACCACATCCATCAGGGTCTTCAAAAGGAGGCCAGAACCATATAGCTCAAGCATATTTTTGCCACCTCCTATTTATTATGATTAAGTATGATATTTATGAGATAAATACTTTTTCATCTCTCAATCACGAGCTTGATCCCATCCTTCTCAATCTTTTTATTTTTTCTAAGCTCAGCATACTCGGATCTTTCAAGCTTTATAACCCTTGATTCACCATCTTTTTTTATTTTAACGACATATAAGTTTCCCTTTCCCTTTTTAGCCCCCACAACAACCCAATGCCTCGATCCTCCCTTTTTCCACTTTCGTATGACCATGAAGGCAATCCCACCAAGTGCAAGAGCCACAAGCATGTATGAGATCTTTCTGCTGAGTCTGTTCCCTCCCCCAAAATCGATCGAGATCTCGTCTGATACGAGATCTGATGAGCTTGCCGTGACGTTCACAACACCCCCGGTCGCTGTTGTGATGTTAACCGATGTAAATGCACCTTTCACACTTAGAGTTGACCCATTGATCCATCCATCACCTGCTGTTATCTTGAACGATACCGGAGGTGAGGGATCGATCGGGATTCCTCTCACATCTGTGAGATACGTGGTCAGCCTGGCTGTCATGTTTCCATCCTTATCACGGGATGGTGGGTCAGCCTCTATGAATATCCGGACAGGTTTCTCCAAATTATTATCAACTTCTGCCTCTCCACCCTCTTCATCCTGCCCGGATTGGGTATCCTGTAGCAGGACCGGGGAGCTTGTGGCTGTGATATCGTACCTCAGCTTGATATGATCCATCGATGTAAACTCCCGCTTGCTCAGGCTCACAGGATCTATCACGAGATACACACACCCCTGGCTGTCGTTAGCAGATGTTCCTACCGTAATCGGTCTTTTTATCCCGCTAACCCACCCAGCAAGACCAACGATGAGAAGTACATCACCTCTCTCGATAGAGAATCCGAGATCATCATCAAAGATGCGAATATCTCCATCATAGACCCAATGAAACGTTGTGTTGCCGCGTGTGAGGTACATATGAACACCGGTGGTGGTCTTAAACGGGTCATCAAGCTCAATCGTGTAACTTGAGTTACCAGTAGCGCCCACTGAGGGGGTTTTCACAACACGCCCCATCGTCGTAAGATACTCCCCTGCATACAGGTTCCCTGATACAAACTCCTCAAAGCTGAGGGCGTGTGTGCTTGGTGGTATGGGCGTTGTGCCCAGCGGCATCGACTCTTCACCATCGATTATGCCATCATCATCAGTATCCGGGTCAAGTGGATCTGTCACATAACCATCATCCCCTTCTGTGACCTCTTCAAGATCAGAGAGCCAATCTCCATCTGTATCAACCTTCAGGGGATCTGTGCCGTACTCATTCACCTCATTACCATCTCCCAGACCATCGCGATCTGTATCAGATAGTATGGGAGATGTACCCCGTGAAACCTCGTCACCATCCTCCAGACCATCGCGATCTGTATCGTTTCTGAGCGGATCCAGCGGATAGGAGTAGTTTACACGCAGATTTCTGAGATCAGAGGTATTCCCGGTAAGCCCGGCGAGATCTCTTTCATCGGTAAAGTCCACATAGTAAAGCACCTCAATGAGATCGTTCAGCCCATCGCTGTCAGTATCGTTGAGGAGGGGGTCTGTGATAAAGCCGAAGAGACCACCGATTTCTGCAGTGTTCAGCACCCCATCCCCATCTGTATCCTGGGAGAACGGGTCATACCCTCTCTCATACTCTTCAAGGTTTGATAGGCCATTACCGTTCACGTCAATCTCTGCATCGCGCGGGTCATCAGGGTTGAGTCCGTACCTGAGCTCCCAGGTATCAGGGATCCCATCCCCATCTGTATCATGGTCATTGGCCGCTAACACCGCAGAAGAGAGGACAATCTGGGCTGAGATGATGGCGATAGCCAGGGATATAACCAGGCATTTACGAGTGATCTTAACCCCTCACAGCAGCGCTCTGATTAAAGCTTTATCCCCGGATCTATAAATAATAATAGGTGGAGAAAAACCCCCTCAGAACAGGTCCTTCTCATCAACCCAGTCAGGTATATACCTGTACTCCTCTATGGGTTTTGCCTCCCTGATCCCCTTGAAAGTCGCTCTTGCAAGCTTTATATTCCCTTTTCTCCCACGGTATGTGATCACAAGCCCCTTATCCTCGAGCGCCTCAAGTGCTCTGCTCAGACTCTCAAGAGATGCACCGGACTCCTCGATCATATCTTCGATGGCCATGTGGATGCCTGGATTGACCCTGTAGTTCTCAGCAAGGAGGTCGAGGACTTCTTTCTCGCTTATCTCGCGGTCTCCGGGTTCTTTACCCCTGTAGAATCCGACTGTTACTGGAACACCAAGCTCATCATCGATCCGCCTGCGGGGCGCCTCCAATATAGGCTCAAGTGCCTTTAATCCGAACCGATAGATTACAACCTTCATGATCTCGCTCGTGGTAGGTGCAAGCTGTGTGATCTTCCCGTTTCGAAGATATGACTCAACCGGGTAGAACCTCGTGAGCCCATCCCCTCCCATAAGCTGTATCGCCTCGAGAAAGACGTTAATTCCCTCTTCTGTGTTGAAGTATTTTGCAATGGCAGCATCAAACGCGGGATCCTCTCCGAGATCAAAGAGATGGGCTGCGTGGTATGTGAGAAGACGGGCCGCCTTATATCGTACGATCATCTCCGAGAGCTTGAACTGGTTCGTTGGGAGATCAATCGTGGGGGATCCGAACTGAACCCTCCGCTTTGTATGGAATACCGCATACCGCAGTGCTTCTGCCATCCATCCAAGCTGGTTTGCAGATGCAAGTGTCCGCTCGTAGTTTGCCATTCCCATCAGGACCTTCCAGCCATCGCCCACATCACCGAGCATCTGGCTCCTTGGTACCCTCACGCCATTGAAATCAAGATATCCGTTGTAGATATTATCAAACCCGATAAGTTCATTTATCCGCTCTATCGTAAATCCCGGTGTCCCAGCCCTCACGATCACCATTGAGAGATGCCTGTGCTTCTTTATGAGATCTGGGTCATCTGATGTTCGCACGAGGAGCATGTAAAAATCTGATACACCCAGAGACGTGATAAACCGCTTCTTCCCATCGATAACAATCTCATCACCCTCAATTCTGCCAACGGTCTCAATCGCGGCTGCATCATTCCCGACAAACGGCTCTGTGACGGTCAGGGATCCAAGATACTCACCTTTAGCCATCTTCGGGAGAAACTCACGTTTAAGCTCATCTGACCCGAACTTCATGATGAGCCTTGCATCGCACATTGTGACGACGTACTGCATGCTGATCTGACCGAGCCTTGCGAGTTGCTCGATGATGATGCACGATCCGGTGTAACCGTACTCGGATAACTTTCCACCATACTCCTCCGGAATTATTGCACCGAGCCATCCACGTCTTCCCGCCTCCTTCAGAAACTCCAGAGGATACTTTCGCTGCCAGATTAGCTTCTCAGCCCTCTCTATCCGCTCATCCACGAACTCTCTCAGCTCCTCCTGCAGTCTGATCTGAGACTCGCTCCACCAGGGAAATGTCTCTCCTTCCATCATCTCACCACAACACTCCTCCCGGGGCATCGTATTTAGATCTTATTATTCGAAAAATCATCCCATCATCCCGAAGTATATCCCCGCTGCGATCAGTATAACTCCGGATAATCGGCTTATGAGTGGGAGATGGGAGGATAGCGCTTTGACCCTTTTTACAGCAAGGTTTGAGCCATATGCAATGATCAAAAATGGAATCGCCATACCGGCTGAGTAGAGAATAAGAAGAAAGCTACCGTACAGGAGCTTGGCCTCAACCGCTACCATCGCAAGGATCGATCCCAGTATGGGTCCGATACATGGTATCCAGACGATACCGAGTGTCACCCCAAGAAGAACTCCTCCGCCAATTCCATTAATCTCAGCTCCCACTTTCGAACTCAGGCCGCCGAGGACCCTGGAAAGCGAAAGCCCTGAAAGTACTTCAGGTGGTAGATACTCCTCAATGAGGATGTAGACACCCATAAGGATCATGATCCCTCCTGCACCATACCTCAGGAGATCTCCTAGTGGTTGCAGGATCTGCCCAAAAGCTGATGCAAGGATTCCCATGGCGACAAACGATATTGAGAAGCCTGATACAAGTGCTAAGGGTACAAAACGCCCGGTTCTTGCAGCATACGACCCGATGACCGGTATAACGGGCAGAACACACGGGGTGAGAACGCTCAGAACTCCAAAAAGAAAGGATAAGATGGGTAAAGGAGCCTCCAACATCCTCATCGCCTCAGATACAGCCATAATATGCCTATCACTCCGAGTGTCACGAGGAAACTGCAGCCAGGCGAGGGCGCACCATCTGTCGGGATACGCCCCTCTAAAATTGCCCGGATCTCATCCTTAAATCTTGGAGGATCTCTGTAACCTATGAGTCTGAATACCTCCCTGCCCTCAGGATCCAGGAAGATGATCGTTGGGTAGCTTCTCACGTGGTACCTTGAGGCGAGCTCACGGTCCTCCATCACGCTGATACAGATAAAATTCGAGGATAGGTCTATCACACCCTGATCTGAGAATGTCTTTGAGCTCATCTCCCTGCACCAGTAACAGGAGTCAGAATGGAAGTAAATCATCACCATCTTCCCGGAGGAGGCTGCAAGGGTCATGCCCTCATCGTAAGGGTGCCACACAATCTCTTCTGCAGCCGAGTGCCCTGGAAGAAGGGATAAAGAAAGGAGGATGATCAGTATCCAGGCCCGTGTCATGGACATCTTATCACTACCCGCTCCTTGCGATCTTATCAATGATCTCCTCTAAGTCGGTAAACTCATCTGCAGCCTCTATAAGCTCCGGTGCGGTAGGACCTTTTCCCCTTCCCCAGTAGCTTATCACCTGAGTCCTTACGCCCTTCATACCCACTCTGTCTATCAGCTTTGTGAAATCGCCATCACCCGAGATGAGAATCACCCTATCGACCTTATCTGCCAGATCAAACATGTCTATTGCTATATCCACATCAAAATCAGCCTTTTTCACAGGTTCTCCATCCTCGTTTATGAACGTCTTTATTGGCTTGGTTATCACCTTGTAGCCGTTTCTCCTGAGCCATGTGAGGAAGGGTTGTATCTTGCTTCTTTCTTCAGGTTCTGTCTCCTCTCCGATGTAGTAAAACGCACGAAGAAGGAATGCATCTTTTGAGAGGAAGTCAAGCAACTTCGCAAAGTCTACCTCTCTTCTGAGGTATTCCATAGCCTGCTTTGCGAAGTTCCATCCATCTATGAAGATGGCAATCTTCTCAAACGGAGCTACGACCATTGACCTTTCTCCTGACACGCCCAATCCTCCCTTGAAGAGTTATCTTTTCCCCTATTTATCTCCTGTGGTGTTGGCCCTGCCATTCCTTATATAGCTTATGCTCGATCCCCAGCACATCGAGGGCCTTACCAACGATGAAATCGACAAGATCCTCGATCCTCTCAGGGAGATGATAGAACGCGGGTGAGGCCGGAATGACTATTCCTCCCGCCCTTGTGATCTTCAGCAGGTTTTCAAGATGTATATCACTTAAAGGGGCTTCTCTTGGAATGATGATGAGCTTTCTCCGCTCTTTAAGGGTTACATCGGCAGCACGAGTGATGAGATTCCCTGAGATACCATTTGCGATCGAGGCTGCAGTCTTCATGCTGCATGGTGCGATGATCATACCATCGGTTCTGAAAGATCCACTTGCGATAGGCGCTGTAAGATCATTGTTCTCCCAGTAAGAAGACGCAAGCCCGATCATATCCTTATATGACCTCCCAAGCTCAAGCTCGATGAGCCTCCTTCCCATCTCTGAGATCACAAGATGGACCTCAACATCTCTTTCTCTGAGGACTTCAAGGATCCTTACGCCGTATACAACCCCACTTGCACCTGTTATACCGAGAATAACCCTCAAAATCACCCTCTTCTACTCGATTAACTCCTTCAACAGGCGGATGTTCTCCATCGCCCTCTCGCACTCCTCTCGCTTCAGCTCCTCAAGATGTTCCACAATATCCTTAATCCCTACCGCAAGCCTGTACTCCTTTATCGGCCTCCCTTTCCCGCCCCGCTTTATTTCTCGCTCAAGAACCCACTTATTCTCGTGTAACTCACGCATCGTGATGCTGACCTCGGGCTGTCGCAGATCTACTCCAATCTCTATATCCCTCGAGGTTGCACCCTCGACCTTTGAGAGAAAGACGATCACATTTGCGATATTCTTCTTGACTCCAAGCTCAATAAGGATCTCTGCGATCTTGCGGTCTTTCTCGTCAAAGGCCGGTACCGGTCGCTCCCGCATGAATATACACCTTTTAATAATAGGTATCTAATACATCTTTTAATATTTAAAGTATTCGAATGAGTTTTAAGCACCTGAGCATAAGATTCATCCCTTTTTCTGATCCTCCTCCATCACCTCCGCGCCCTCAATACTCCTTATCTCAACCCGTGGTACGTACTCAAGCAACACCCTTGCAAGCTTTCTGATCTCTTCAACAGGTGGAACCGGTTCTGTATAGCCCTTGAACTCTCTGTCGTAGGTAGGATTGCTGAGGAACTGATACAGCATCGCATCATCTGCACCTTTTATATCCCTCCCGATCGCACGGATCGTGGTATCATTTACATAGTCCGGTATCACCCGAATCCACGCTCTAAAGCTCTTTTCTCTCACAAGCTCAAGTGTCTTCTTGAGCTTCTCCAGATAAACCTCAGCCTTTTGGCGGGATAAGCCTATCAGCTCTGCATTTGCATCGATATCATCCAACGGAGCTTTTATCTCGATTACAAACCGGTCCACATCCTCAATCACATCCCTTATCACATCCGGCTTGAGCCCATCAGTCTTGAGGGTGATCCTGTGTCCATCTTCTTTGAGCGAGTTCACAAGCTCAACTATCCCCTTCTGGATCGTTGGCTCTGCCCCTCCGAGCGTAACCTGACCCCTCTCCCCCTTAAAGATCTCTCTGATTCGCTCAAGGATCTCGTTCATACTCATCTTCTCGGCCTTATCTTTCTCTGTTATATGAACACAGTATGGGCATCTCAGGTTGCACCCAAAAAACTCAAGACGTACGAGCTTTTTGCCATCTCTGGATCTAACCTCTTCAATACCTGTGATCCGCATCTATCTCACCTCTTCACGTGGTTCTATCATGGTTCTATATACCTCTTCTCTGCCTGAGGACTTCTGGTGATCTCATAAGGGGAGGAAACTTTAAATAACCCCTGATCCTCCATTACCTTAGGAGATGGAAGATGAAGGCAGAGATCGTCAAGGATGTATTCAATCCCTTATTGAAGAGGCGAGAGATTAACTTCAGGCTCATCTTCGATGGAGCACAACCATCCAGGGATGAGACAAAGAGGGTGCTCAGTGCAACTTTTGATCTTGATCCTGATCTTCTCATAATCGAGCGTATGAGGGCAGAGTTCGGGAAGAGAGAGGCGACAGGGTACGCAAAGGTGTATGAGACGAAAGATGCATTGCTCACAACCGAGCGGAAGCACATACTGAGGAGAAACAACCAGATAACAGAGGAGAAGGAGGTGTGATCGTGGGGATACATGAGTTTTACTCGATCACTGAGAAAGGTGTCAAGCGTATGAGAGAGACGTGCCCCAGATGTGGTCCAGGAGTATTTTTAGCAGAGCATATAAATCGGAAGACCTGCGGAAAGTGTGGTTACACCGAGTTTAAGCGATAAATTAGCTGATGAGAGATAAGGATGATGTTCTGATTTTCATACCAACGCTGAACGAGGCGGATTCAATCGCCTCTCTCATCAAAGAATTCAGAGAAGCCGGGTTTGACAGGATTCTTGTCATCGATGGAGGGAGTACGGATGGTACCCGGGAGATTGCGGCAGGAGAGGGGGCAGAGGTAATCCTGCAGCAGGGCAAAGGGAAGGGTATGGCAGTCCGGCAGGCATTTGAGCTTGCAGATTCTGATATTCTTGTTATGGTTGATGGAGACGGGACGTATCTGGCAGCAGACGCTCCCAGACTGATTGAGCCGATCAGGTCAGATAAAGCCGATCACGTGATCGGGAACCGATTCAAGGGGTATGAAAAGGGTGCATTTTCAAGGCTTAACCTCGTAGGTAATCAGATCCTGAACAGGATATTTGGTATGCTCTACGGTGTATGGCTCGAGGATATACTATCGGGATATCGTGCGTTCTCAAGGCGAGCCTACAGCTCGTTTGATCTGAGGGAGAAAGGTTTTGGGATTGAGGCAGAGATCACGGCAGAGACGATCAAGAAGGATCTGAAAATCATCGAGGTTCCGATCACATACAGGACGAGATCCGGCAGATCGAAGCTTAAACCGGTGCGAGATGGTATCAGAATTGGGTTTACAATCTATAAACTCCTCAGGACATACAAACCTTTCTTCTACTTCGGTCTGATCGGTGCGTTATTCCTCTTGATCGGGCTTGCATCTGGTGCCTATGTCGTATGGGAGTGGATGAAGACGCCCAGGGTTGAGCACACACTCTTAACGATCTTCACAACACTCATGATCTTAACAGGTGTTCAGATCATCATATTTGGCGTGTTAAGTGATCTCATCCTTCTCCTGCATAAAGAGGTAATGGGGTCGATTAAAGGTGGTAGAGAATAACAGTGTCACGGTTTCGCTGAAGTATGATGACAACGGGTTGATCCCTGTCGTGGCACAGGATTATCGAACAGGCGAGGTACTGATGCTTGCGTATATGAATGAGGAAGCCTTAAAGGCAACCCTCTCAACAGGGATTGTCCACTACTGGAGCCGAAGCAGAAGGAAGCTATGGAAGAAAGGAGAGAGTTCGGGGCATCTTCAGCTTTTAAAAGAGGTGCTTGTGGACTGTGACGGTGACACGCTCCTGGTTAAGGTGGAACAGCGTGGGGGCGCGTGCCATACCGGGTACAGATCCTGCTTTTACAGGACGATTAATGGGAAAATAACGCAAAAACGTCTCTTTGACCCTGATGAGGTCTACTGATGGGAGGAAGGATCGCTGTTTTAAAGCGGGATAGATGCCATCCGAAAAGATGTTCAAAGGAGTGTTTTCGGTTCTGTCCGATGGTCAGGACCGGTGATGAGACGATCACATTTGGAGAAGATGGTAAACCCATCATTTCAGAGATCTTATGCGAAGGTTGTGGGATCTGTGTTAAGCGATGCCCATTCAAGGCGATAATGATTCTGGGCATCCCTACAGAGCTTGAGGAAGAGGGGACACACAGATACGGACCTAACGGATTCATCCTATATGGGCTTCCTGTTCCACGAGAGGGGAGGGTCACAGGGCTTCTTGGTCCAAACGGTACGGGCAAGAGTACAGTGATCCGGATACTCTCTGGTGAGATTGTTCCAAACCTTGGACGGGGCGAGGATGTATCCTGGGAGGATGTCCTGAAGCGTTATGCAGGCTCAGAGCTTCATGACTACTTCAAGAGGTTGAGAGATGGTGAGCTGAGATGTGCGACAAAGCCACAGTACGTTGATGCAATCCCCAGGGTCTTCAGTGGAAGGGTTGGGGCACTTCTTGAACGAACCGATGAGAAGGGGTTAATGAATGAATATGCATCAATTCTTGGGATTGATAAGATACTTGACCGTGAAATCGGAACGTTGAGTGGTGGTGAGCTTCAACGGGTTGCGTTAACCGCCTGTATATCGAGGGATGCTGATATCTACTTCCTCGATGAGGTTACACCATACCTCGACATCCACCAGCGGATAAACGTGAAAAACCTTATCCAGCAGCTTGCTGAGACCTCAACGGTCTTTCTCGTGGAGCACGATCTCGCGATACTCGACTCGATGGCAGATGTGATACACATCGCCTACGGTGTCCCCTCTGCCTATGGTGTTATCACACAGCCTAAGGGGGTGCGTATCGGGATAAATGAGTATCTGAACGGACATCTCGTCAAGGAGAATATCAGGATAAGGGATAAGCCAATCGTCTTTGAGACGCACCTTCCAAGGGAGGATCTCGGTGGGAACAGGTTCATTGAGTATGGTGGGTTTGAGGTCAGGTATGATGGCTTCAGGTTAGAGGCTGATGGCGGCACACTTTATGAGGGAGAGGTGATGGGAATCGTGGGCGAGAACTCGATCGGGAAGAGCACATTCGTCAAGGTACTTGCAGGCGTGATATCTCCAGATCGAGGAGATCCTGGTGTTGATATAAGGATCTCATACAAGCCGCAGTACATCAGGGCAGAGGAGGAGATCACGGTCCGTGAACTTCTCGCCTCTTTAACCGATGAGATTGAGACACCGTATTACAGGAACGAGATCCTGAGACCACTGCAACTTGAGGATATACTCGACTCAAGCCTCACATCGCTAAGTGGGGGAGAGCTTCAGCGCACCGCGATAGCCGCTACATTGACGAGAGATGCAGATCTGTACATCTTCGATGAGCCATCTGCACATCTTGATGTTGAGCAGCGGATGCAGGCAACCAGGGTTATGAGGAGATTTGTTGAGAACAACAGCCTCTCTGCGATGGTGGTTGATCACGACATCTACATGATCGATCTTTTAAGCGACCGTCTCCTCGTCTTTGAGGGTGAGCCAGGGGTGTGGGGGCGAGCTAAGGGTCCTTTTTCCATGCGGGATGGCATGAATCGGTTCCTCAGGATGATAGACACGACATTCAGGCGGGATGAGAGCGGGAGGCCCAGAATAAATAAGCCAGACTCGAAGCTTGACCGTGAGCAGAAGGCGAGAGGGGAGTACTATTATCCAGTGGAGGGGTGAGCTAAAAGAGTGTGCGGATACCTCTGTACCATCGTCTCGCGATCTGGGTCGCAACTCTCCCCCTGGGTGTTCGCTTGATAAAGCCCTGCTGGACAAGGTAAGGCTCATAGACATCCTCAATCGTGTTTGAATCCTCACCTATCGCGGATGCAATCGTATCAAGCCCGACCGGTCCACCGTTGAACTTATCTATGATCGTTGAAAGGATCAGGCGATCCATCTCATCAAATCCCATCTCATCTACTCCGAGCATCACAAGGGCCGTATCAGCGATCTCTGATGTGATGATACCCTCTCCTTTGACCTCTGCAAAGTCTCTGACCCGTTTCAAGAGGCGTAGAGCAATTCTTGGGGTGCCTCTCGATCGCTTTGCGATCTCATACGCCCCATCAGGTTTTATCCTGATCCCAAGCTTATCTGATGCATTCTCTATAATCTGCTGAAGCTCATGGGGGGTGTAGAACTCCATCCTCGATATGAACCCGAACCGGTCTCGCAGAGGTGATGAAAGCAGCCCTGCTCTTGTTGTTGCACCTATTAACGTGAAACGGGGCGTATTTATCTTTATCGAGCGAGCTCCCGGGCCTTTTCCGATGATTATATCGAGCTTGAACTCCTCCATCGCGGGATAGAGGATCTCCTCAACCGCAGGATTTAACCTGTGGATCTCGTCAATGAAGAGGATATCCCCATCCGAGAGGTTTGTTATGATCGCTGCCAGATCTCCTGCTCTCTCAAGCACAGGCCCACTTGTTGAGAGGATGTTAACCCCCATTTCCTCTGCCACAATCCGTGCAAGTGTCGTCTTTCCAAGACCGGGTGGGCCATGGAAGAGTACATGATCAAGCACACCCCCTCTTCGCCTTGCAGCCTCAATGAATATCCTGAGCTGCTTCTTGATATTCTCCTGACCCACGAAATCGGATAAACTACCAGGTCTGATATCACCGATCCCTGCCTCGTCTTCTGCCTTTGCAGGGGAAATGATGCGCTCACTCATTCATCCCACTTACGATACTCTCTCCTATTCATAGATAAAGGTAATCTTTCGGTATTCTCTGGGAGTTAAGAAAGGTGGAGGTGAAAAAGGCAGAAAACCTTAAAGAACCCCTCAAGTTAGATGATCCCATCGAGATTGCAGGATTCAACCGATACAGAGGAGGTGAGAGTGAATGAGAGAGAAGGTCGAGGCGGTCATAAAGCAGATCAGGCCATTTCTTCAGGCAGAGGGCGGAGACGTCGAGCTTGTGGATGTTGATGAGAAGGGTGTTGTGAAGGTCAGGCTCCAGGGAGCATGTGCCGGGTGCATCTTCTCACAGATGACCCTTGCAAATGTTATCGAGCAGCGGATAAGGGAGGCTGTGCCTGAGATCGACCATGTGGAGGCTGTCTGATGCTTGAGATACAGAACCTCTCTGTTGATGTTGGGGGAAAGCGTATCCTCAATGATCTCAACCTCCACATCGGGGATGGAGAGGTTCATGTTCTCTTCGGTGCAAATGGATCCGGGAAGACGACGCTGTTTATGACAATCCTCGGGTTCCCGGACTACAGGGTTGTTGAGGGCAGGATATACTTCAGGGGTATCGATATAACCGGGCTTGATACCACCGAGCGGGTCAGGCTCGGTATGGGCGTATCCTTCCAGCACCCACCTGAGATCCGGGGTGTCAAGCTCCGGGAGGTTGTAGGGCTTTTGCTTGCAAGAAGCGGTGGCGGAGATCCACTCCTGCTTGCCCGGCGGCTCAACCTCTCGGAGGAGTTTCTCGAGCGGGATCTGAACCTTGGATTTTCAGGGGGAGAGGTAAAGCGCTCCGAGATACTCCAGCTTCTTGCACAGAACCCGGAGTTTTACATGTTCGATGAGCCTGATTCCGGTGTTGATCTTGAGAATGTTGAGCTTATCGGCAGGGTAATGAGTGAGATGTTAGAGAGGGATAAGAGACCGAGTGAGAGGAGAAAGTCTGCCCTCATCATCACGCACATCGGATACATCTTGAACTACATAAAGGCAGACAGGGCCCATGTGATGCTTGATGGCAGGATCGCATGCTCAGGTATGCCTGATGAGATATACAACCACATCCTGAAGGAGGGGTTTGAGGAGTGTGTGAGAAGGTGTGGAGGGGATAGATGTGAGAGGTGAAGAGGAGATCGAGATCGAGTCCTTCGATCTTGAGGGAGGTGAGCATGACCCGATATCCGGGCTTGATGAGCTGAGTGAGTATGAAAAGGAGCTTCTTGCAGCAGGGATAGACCCGCAGGAGCGGGAGCGTTCAGGATCATTCTTACAGCAGGATCACTCGGTGGTACTTGCAAGGTCACTTCTCCCGGGGCTTGAGGTCATGGGTACAGATGACGCCCTGAGAAGGTACCCATGGCTTGAGGACTACAGCTGGAAGCTTATTCCAAGGGACAGGGACCGCTTCACCCGGGAGGTCGCAGAGCGACCGACCCACGGGTATTTCATAAGGGCTGAGAGGGATGCAAGGATCACACTCCCCCTCCAGTCATGCCTCTTCATATCAAAGGATAAGATCAGGCAGAATGTTCACAACATCATAATCGCTGAGGAGAACTCAGAGCTTCATATAATAACAGGATGCACGGTCTCACACCGCGTAAGCTCAGCTCTGCATCTCGGAATATCAGAGTTTTATGTGAAACCTGGGGCAAAGATCACATTCACGATGGTTCACAACTGGGCAGGTGGGGTGGATGTGAGGCCAAGAAGCGCGGTCCTCGTTGAGGATGGGGGTGTCGGTATGATCATCCGTGGATTCCTGAGCCTTGAGATAAAGGGACTTCCTGAAGGTTTAGCCCGTGAGACGAAGCGCATGTTCGATATGACGCTTGAGAAGGTGATGTAGATCTCAAATGGAGCCTCCGGTAGATCTTCCCGCTAAACCAGGTGTTTATCTCTTCAGGGATGAGAACGATAGAGTCATCTACATCGGGAAGGCAAGATCGATAAAAAAGCGGGTTGCATCTTACTTTACATCTTCAGAAAATCTCCCTGATAAGATTCGTGTCATGCTCAAGCACGCACATCGGCTTGAGTTTATTCTGACGGAGACAGAGAGGGAGGCGCTGATTCTTGAGGCAAACCTGATAAGGCGGTACAGGCCGAGGTATAACACCCGGCTCACGGACGACAAGTCCTATCCATACATCAGAATCTCTCATGACCTCTTTCCCTCAATCTCAATCGTGAGAAGAACGGACGAGGAAGGGTCGTATTTTGGTCCTTTCACAGATCTTCGTGGGATGAAACGGGTTTTCAAGCTTCTAAGGCAGATCTTTGGGGTCAGGACGTGCAGGCAGATGAAGGAGGGAGGGTGCCTGAACCGGGAGATCGGGCTCTGTCTTGCCCCATGTGTGAATGATCTTGATCCGGAGGAGTACCGGGAGCGGGTTAGATCCGTCATCACGGTGCTTGAGGGCAGGGTGGAGGATGTCATCGATGAACTCAGTACCGCTATGTGGGATGCATCGGATAAGATGGAGTTTGAACGGGCAGCATCAATCCGTGATGGGATTGAGGGACTTAAGAAGGTCTTCGAAGAGCTCAATATTTGGAGAAAGGGGGCAGATCTTGATATCATCGGGTTGAAATCACTGGATAATGGAGATATTTCGTTTCTGCTCTTCATGGTACGGGATGGAAGGATCATGGGACGTGAGAGCTTCCTGCTTCAGGAAGGTGCAGATCTCGATGATCCGCTCGCATCTCTCATCACCCAGTACTACATGACGGCGAGCATGATCCCCCCAGCTCTCATCGTACCCTACCTGCCTCCTGATTACCGCGTTCTTGAGGAGTGGTTGAGTGAAAAGAGAGGCGAGCGTGTTGTGATAAGTCTTCCCAGAGATGAAAGGGAGCGTAAACTTCTTAATCTTGCAGAAAAAGGTGCAGAACATCTGAAACCCCCCAAACCACCGACTTCAGATGCTCTTTCCACGCTTAAGCTGGCTCTAAACCTTAAACGGGATATTAACCGGATAGAAGCATTCGACATCTCGAACATCGGTGGTAGATACGCGGTGGGGTCGATGGTCGTTTTTGAGGATGGTTCTTTCAGAAAGCGTGATTATAAGAGGTTTAGGATAAAAACTGTAGCGGGCATCGATGATGTCAGGATGATGGAGGAAGTTATAAGAAGAAGGCTTCGATCCACTGATGGATCTCGGCTTCCAGATCTTTTAGTTCTTGATGGCGGCAGGGCGCAGCTTAATGTGGCGCTTAAGGTAATTGATGAGGCAGGAGTGGATGTTACAGCACTCGCACTCGCAAAACGGTTTGAGGAGATATACCTCCCCCATGAAAAGAGACCGATACGACTTGAGGAGAGATCTCCGGCGCTAAGGCTTTTGAAACAGATCAGAGACGAGGCACATCGATTTGCGATCACGTATCACAGGAGATTGAGAGGGAAGGATCTTGATCTATCAATTCTTGATCAGATAGAGGGGATCGGCAGGAGGAGGAAAGAGGCCCTTCTCAGGCACTTCGGGAGTGTCGATGCGATCAGATCTGCGAGCATCGATGAGCTTAAGAGTGTCTCAGGGATTGGGGATAAGATCGCAGATAGAATCTATGATCTGCTCCACAGGCAGGGAGGGGCTGCTTGATTGTGAGGATCGCCCTTTTAGAGGGTTCGTTTTTTATACGATGATGAGAGAGGTTTTATGGTTGTATGAGACTCGTGATGAAGTTTGGTGGTTCCTCTCTTGCAGACGGCAAGCGACTCCTCCATGTCGCAGAGATCACGGCGCAGATGCAGCAGAGGGGGGATGAGGTCGTGGTTGTGACCTCTGCACTCGGCGGTGTGACAGATGCCCTGATCAATGTTGCAAAGAAAGTCTCGAGGGTTGAGGATGAGCTCAAGATACTCGAGGCTACGATAAGGTTGAGGGACCGGCATACACAGGCTGCAAGGGACGCAATAAGCGATCCTGCAATCCTGAATACGGTTGAGGATCTGATTACGCTGCGGATGGATGAGCTTGAGAAGGCACTCATCGGAATATCTCACCTCGGGGAACTCACAGACAGGACGCTTGATTATATCACATCCTTTGGTGAGAGGCTTGCGGCACCTATACTCGCAGGTGCAATTACGTCGCTTGGATCTGAGGCAAGAGCCTTCACAGGTGGTGAGATCGGGCTCATAACAGATGAAAACTTCCAGAATGCGACACCTCTGAGCTTTGCTGAGAGGCGGATCGCAGACACACTGATGCCCGTGCTTGGGAGATACATTCCTGTAGTCTCAGGGTTCATCGGCGAGACCGAGAGGGGGGTGATAACAACACTTGGAAGGGGTGGCTCTGATTACAGCGCAACGATAATCGGCTCTGCCATAGATGCAGATGAGATCTGGCTGTGGAAGGACACATCCGGGATCATGACCGCAGATCCAAAGATCGTACCTGATGCGCGCAGGATTCCCGTGATATCCTATATCGAAGCGATGGAGCTCTCCTACTTCGGGGCAGAGGTGCTACATTCAAGGTCCATGGAGCCTGTGATTCGTAAGAAGATCCCTATAAGGGTTAAAAACACCTTTAATCCCGAGGATCCAGGGACATTAATCGTTGAGAAGCCAGAGAAAGTGGATGAGGTTGTCAAGGCGATAACCGTGATCCGTGACTGTGCGCTTGTGACAATCAGCGGTTTCGGGATGATCGGTGTCCCGGGTGTTGCAGCAGAGGTCTTCAGTGCACTGGCACGGAAGAACGTGAATATCATGATGATAAGCCAGGGCTCATCCGAGCGTGCAATATCAATCCTCGTTGATGGTAAGGACCTGAAAAAGGCGATTTCTGCGCTTGAATCCTGTTTCCCCAGCATTAAGAAGGAGATCGTCTACAGGGATGATGTCTCAGCCCTTGCTGTCGTTGGTGCAGGGATGGCTGGAACACCGGGCGTTGCTGGACGTGTATTTTCAGCACTTGGGAAGAACATGATAAATGTGATCATGATAAGCCAGGGCTCATCCGAGTACAACATCTCGATGGTCGTGAGCGACTCGGATATCGAGCGGGCAGTCAGGGTGATACATGATGAGTTTGGACTCGGAGAAGAGGGATGAGATACTGAGACTCAGAAGGGATGAGCTTCGTGACAGATACGCGCTCGTCCTTGGAGGAGGGAAATTTGGCACGATTGCAGCACGTTTTCTCATCGGGTGTGGATCAAAGGTTATAATCGTTGATATAAAAGATGACTGTGAGGCACATGCGCTTGTGAACTCAGAAATAGATCCACTTGATCGGGATGCTGAGCTTGAACCGGGGGATGTGCTCTTCTTCTGTGGGGATGCGCTTGAGTTCTTTGAGCGGTTCATCGAGATAAGAATACCTTTCATCGTTGTTACAGCGATAACCCGGCACTTTGCAGGAGTCTTTGCTGAGAAGATCCTGAGCGAAGGCCATGAGGTAAGATATGATCTCACACGGGTGAGGGATAGATTTGATGAGGTCAGCGAGGAGATAGATTACGGGGTTTTTGAGCGGGATGGGATTGCAACAGCAAGCTACATGCCATTCGGAATGGTCTGTCCAGAGGACTGTTATCCAGGCAAGGTCTGCACTGTGACCGGTAAGAGGCGGGGCAGGCCCATGTATGAGATACTCGCCGATGTGATGAAGGATCTTGATCTTGCCATCGTTCTTGCGAGCTATCAGCTCGGACGGGGGGTTGGGGGGGTCCTTGGTGAGGATCTTGTCAGGATGAGAGAACAGCTCCGGGGTTTTGATGAGGGTGTGTGCGGTGTTGCAACCGCGTGTCTCTGTCATGGTGTGCTTAACACATTCAGGGTTGAGAAAAAAGAGGGGGTGTTATGAATTCATCTGGAAGATATTTTAAAGCTCCCGGTCGCTGAAGCGATGAATAAAAACCCACCGGTTATTGATGGAAATCTCCCGCTTGGGGATCTTGTTGATACGATGCGGAAGATGCGGACAGATCACGTCTGGGTCGTTGAGGATAGGGAAAAGATGAAACTTACTGGAATAATCACTGAATGCGACTTTCTACGTGCGATGAAAAAACCCCCCACATCCCGGGAGATCGGGTGGGATATCCTGAGTCTCAAGTCGATACGATACCATACCGTCCATGAGGCACGGGATCTGATGGTATCAAACCCGATCACGTCTTCCCCATCCACCCCTGTCGGGGATGCTATTGAACTTATGATCCGCAACCGTGTCAGGCATCTTGCAATCGTCGAGGAGGATAGGCTTACAGGAGAGTTTACGGTCTGTGAGCTGATCAACCTGATAAGGGAGCACCTACCGGAGGAGTGAATGGCAGAGGTTATGCTATTTCTCGAGCTTGGTCTTGCTCTGCTTCTTGCAAAGCTCTGTGGGGAGCTGTTTGAGCGCATGGGTCAGCCCGCGGTGATTGGGGAGATCCTTGCCGGCGTTATACTTGGAGGAGAGGTTCTGGGAGGGTATCTCGGGATAGATCTTCTTGGAGAGCCGTTCAAGGCTTTTGCAGATGTCGGTGTCATGATCTTGCTCTTTTTATCAGGCGTTGAGGTTGAGTTTGCGGAGCTTAAAAAGACCGGGAAGCTTGCATCAGCCGTTGCACTCGGTGGCGTTCTGCTTCCGTTCATAGGCGGATACGCCGTGATGATCTGGTTTGGGTACGGGTATATGGAGGCGCTTCTTGTTGGAGCGACTCTCACTGCTACGAGTGTTGGCGTTACAGCCAGAATTTTAATGGATGTGGGGGCGCTTAACACCCGGGCCGGAACGAGCATACTCGGGGCTGCCGTGATCGATGATGTACTCGGTATAATCATCCTCGCGATCATCTCCGGGATTGCGATGGTCGGTGATATCGAGGTTGAGAGCCTGCTTCTTCTTGCGGTAAAGATCGCGATCTTCTTCATCATCACACTTTTCCTGGGGCTCAGGCTCATCGGTAGGGTGGCAGACTTTGAGAGCCGCATGGTCTCTGCAAAAGCGTTTCTCGCACTATCGCTTGCGCTCGGGTTTATATTCGGTGTTTTTGCAGAGAAGATGCAGATTGCAGCGATAACCGGCGCATTTGTTGCTGGACTCATCGTCGGAGAGACGCCTTACAAGAAGATGATCAGTGAGGATGTCAAGGTTATAGGATATGGCTTCTTCATACCACTCTTCTTTGTATTTGCAGGTGCCTGGATCGACTTCTCCTCATTCGCAAGTGCAGGGACTGTGATAATCGCAGCACTCATCGTTGCGATACTCGGGAAGATAATAGGCTGTGGGATTCCCGCACTTGCCATGAGATCATCACCCTTGGAGTCATTCATCATCGGGGTTGGTATGGTTCCGAGGATGGAGATCGGGCTGATAGTTGCTGCGATTGGTGTCAATCTCGGGATGGCTGGAGATCCAGCGGGAATAGTTGCAAAGGAGACGCTATCACTTGCGGTCGTGGTCTCGATTGTGACAGGGCTGTTCCCCCTGTTCTTCATGAAGAACCTTCTTGAGAGATACCTTGAGGAGGGGACCTGAATGTTTGCGCTTGATATCGGGTGCGGTGAGAACCCGGAACCTGCACTGAGACTTGCCGGTCAGGGTTACATCGTGGCTGCGGTTGAGAATAACCCACATGTTCTGAGAGAATACAGGAGGAGACTCCTTGATGGAGGTGGTAGAGATGATGCATCCCGTATCACACCGATCATTGCAGATGCAAGGTTTTTACCCTTTAAAGACTCCTCGTTTGATCTTATAATCTCCTATTACGCCTTTGACTGGATCTCGATACTCGGTGATGCAGAGGATCTCGAGCTTGCATCCCGGGAAATTACAAGATCATTAAAGGAGGGTTGCACACTCATTGCCCATGAATACTGGGACCAGGGGAGAGTTAGCAGAGAAAAGCTACTTAGATCTGCAGGGTTAGCTGTTGAGGTTGTAGAGGATGATGAGATCATCCTGATCGCAAGAAAAGTAGGGGAGGTAGGAGATAGGATGGAGCTTTCACGGGGTCGTAAGGAAAACGAGCTGATTCACATTTACAGGAGGTGAAACAAGCCATTTTCAGTAGGAGGTGTACTTCTTACGACCCTGTCCACCCTATGCACTCCCGTTCACCACTCCCCCTATATAAACTCTTCGGTTTATGCGCGCTGTTCTGGTATCTCAAATTATGCTTAAATCTCCCCATCCCTCTCCCCCCCTTACAATCCACATAATCTTCTCACAGGGGAGCTTATAGATTTTGGAACAAAATCCCTCAATCCCTAATTCTAACCGAAATATAACCGAAATTTAGATCTGCATAAACCTTTTCTGGTGGAAAATGGATACTCCGCTGTAAAAAGACCCAAAATGGGTGCTGTTATCAATAATTCTCAGTTCACGGAGAGTCAAGCAGGAGATAGCGAAACAGGGTATATCACCTATGGGGGTGAGAATTGCAGAAGAGAGGAGAACTGAAGAGATCTGCAAAATTGGTAGAGATTCCGGAAGCGAAGGATATCTACCGATTCTTGAGCATAATCATGAATTCAGTCAAAGGAAGGGTTACAGGAGATTGCTGAGTGGTAGGGGAGGAGGGGATTGACGAGCTTAGGATCCTCAAATATCCAGCCGAATCTTGCGACAGGACACATTTCACAGGTCTTAACAGCTCTTGAATCCATCCTGGGATCTTTTAATGATTGCTCTTCTCATGAGGTGGGAGACCCTACGCCCCCATAACCTTCTCCCTCTCCTTGAAGAGCTTCACGATCTCGGATGGCTCCCCGACCTTGACCATCTCTCCACCGCTCATGAGCATCGCACGGTCACATACACGCTCAACGAAGTCCACATCATGGGACATGATGATGTAGGTCTGGTTCAGCTCCTTCCTCGATCTGAGGATTGCCCGGATCACATCGTTGAGCGTGAGTGAGTCGATCGTGCCTGTGGGCTCATCCAGGATCAGGATGTCCGGCTCTGTCATGAGTGCACGGGCGAGTGCGATACGATGCTGCTCCCCGACCCCGAGCTCATCCGGCATCGACTGGAGGATATCATCGATCCGCTTCTCATCGAACCCGACCATCTTCAGGATCTCCCTCGCCTTCATGCGCGCGATCTCTGCGGGCATCGTGAGCCCGATGGAGTCTGTGAGGTTCTCGACGATCGTTGAGTGGTGGTAGAGCCCGTACTCCTGGTGGAGTATCGAGATGTATGGGGTTGCCCTGCCACGCCCGTACTCACCCGGCTCATTCATATCGATCCAGTCATCCCCGATACGGATGAGGATCCTCCCGGATGATGTCGTCTGGAGGCCTGCAAGCATCTTTCCGAGTGTGGTCTTTCCTGCACCGCTCACACCGACGATACCGAATATCTCACCCTCGTTGATCGTGAGGTTTATGTTCTTCACAGCATGGACCATCCCACCACGGTCTGCAACGTAGAAGCTCTTGCTGCAGTTCTCGATCTTAACCTTCGGGGCTGCGGCCTCGATCTCTCCCCGTTCAAACTCCTCGTACCCTCCCCTGAGCTTCTCAGAGATCTCTGTGGTCTTTCCTGCCGCGATGATGCGTCCATCCTCCAGGACGATCCCATGGTCTGTGAGCTGCTCGATCGCATGGAGCCAGTGGGATGTGATGATCATCGTCATGCCACGCTCAATCTCCTGCCTCAGCACGCGGTGAACGGTATCTGCCGTGATCGGGTCGAGTGTGCCGGTGGGTTCATCTGCATATAGGGCTATTGGATCAAGTGCTAAGTGCCTGGCAAGCACAACCCGCTGCTTCTCACCACCGCTCAGATCCCTCGCGATGTGGAGGCTGCGGTGGACGAGCTCGACCCTGTTCAGGAGCTCCATGATCTTCGCAACACGCTTCTCCTTCGGGTAGTCTATATCCTTGAGCGCCTCCTCGATGTTCTGTATGACCGCCATCTCACCGTAGATCGCAAATGTTCGCTGCATCATGAGTGAGAGGCGGTTGTAGATGTTATGGCGAAGCTGGGGGTCACAATCCCAGATGTTGACCTCTTTGATCTCGAGTATCTGGCCACACTTCGGGCAGGGCTCACCTGCCCTGCTCGGTGGCTCCGCCCACCCACACCGCTCGATATTCGGGCAGAGCGCAACACGGTAGATGATGCTCCCCTTATCCGGTTTATACTCCCGGGTACCACGCATCGAGTGCATGAGAACCGACTTACCGGATCCACTCTTTCCAAGAATACCAAAACCTTCTCCTTCCTTTATCCTGAAGTTTATATCATCGAGGACCGCGACACCACCCATGTACACACGCAGCCCCTCGACCGTGATGAAATCCTCATTCTTTGACATTTGAATTCTCCTATTTTATAGATTCACGTCATCTATCTACTAAGCTTTATCTCAAATGCTCCCAATTACAGTCCTTGCATGAGCAAGCATCTCGTAAAACTCTGGCATCTCGATCACTTCAACACCTTCCGGAAGTTCTGTAATCCCTAAATTCTCCACCCACGCCTTACATGCATAGATTGCCACACCTGCATCCTTCGCCATCTTTATCAGCCCCTTAATATCTGTAGGTCTACCCTTTTTCTCCCAGCTACTGAAGATCATATCACGATCCTCTTCTAACAGTGGAGATAACCTGAATATGTCCTTTGAAACTGCTGCAAGTGCCTCTTCCACGAGCACAACGGCGGTGTCAAAGCCTTTCTGCTTCAGGTTTGACGCCGCCATCATGGTTCCGTTGAACGAATTGGCAAATCCATCCCTGATCACAAAAACCAACTCATGCATTTTTTACCTCCTATGTATCAAAGCATCTTCTGCCGCATCGATCATCACATCTCTGTGCAATGCAACAGATGGATCAAAGCTCTTTTCCATCATCCGCAGATCTCGTGCCGTTATGCCTGCCCTTATACCCATGCTGAGCCCATCTATTCTATCTGCAACAGGATCCTCTGAGACTATCTGAGCACCTATCAACCGTTCAGAATAAGCATCGAAGAGAAGCTTTACAGTCATCGACTTCCTGTGGGGATAGTATCTCGGCTTTGTTGGCTTCTCCTTTTTGGCACTGATCACACTTATCCCATACCTTCTTGCAGTGGAGGATGTGATCCCAACAGATCCAACCTGAAGACCGGCAATCACAGCGATCGTAGGACTCAAGCATGGTTCAAAAGAAGAACCGTCACCGGAGATGTTATCAGACACAACCTTTGCCTGAGTCACACATGTTGAGGCAAGCATACTCAGCCGGGGGCGATGAGTAATTGCATCTATGACCTCAACACAATCGCCAAGCGCATACACATTTTCAATGAACCTCCCTCCTTTTTTAACGCGGAGGGAGGGGTCTGTGACAATCCCACCGGTTTCACCTATATCTATCCCCGCCTTTCTTGCAAGATCGACATTTGGGCGCATCCCTGCGCATATCACCACCATATCAGCAGGAACCTCCTCATCTCCCACTGAAACAGCTTCCACCTTCCCATTTCCTCTTATAGCCGTTACCGGTTCTCCAAATATAAAATTGATCCCCTCTTTCTCGAGCCACCTCTGAACAATTGACGCCATATCCGCATCCAGGATTGGAGTGAGAAGTGATGGAAGTAATTCCACTACTGTGGCATCCAGCCCATTTCTCAGGAGGGCGACAGCAACCTGAAGCCCGATTATCCCCGCACCAATAACAACCCCATTCTTCACCCCAGCACTATGCATTGCAGCCTCAATCCTCCTCCCATCTTCCATCGACTTTGCAGTATAAACGCCCTCGAGCTCCACACCTGGAATTGGAGGGATGAACGGTCTGCTTCCAGTTGCGATCACCAGATAATCATAGACGATGCGCTCATCTCCAGCTATGACGTAACTTTCATCGAGGTTAATCTCAGTAACATCGACCCCGGTTCGATAATCAACCCCCTTCTCCAGAAAGAGTTCTGGTTTCTGCACTTCGATCTCTTTCAGTGGGTAAACCCCTTGCAACGCAAAGGGCAACCCACATATCGAGATTGAGCCTTCCTTTTCCCTCTTGAGCAGGGTTATCGCGAGATCTGCACCTCGCTTTAGAAGCGCTTCAAGCAGATACGTACCTGCATCACCGCCCCCGATGATCACAACTCTTCTTCCCATCTCACTCCACCTCAAACGGTATCCCGGAGACGCTCCACTCCTCAAACTTCTCTACGCTGTACTTTGGCTCGAAGATCCTGAGTCCCGACTCCTGAAGATCGCTGAGATCCTCCAGGTTTGTATCGTATCTGAAAAGAGGATTGTAGTGGACATCTCTGAAATGACCAACGAAGTGGAAGTAAAGAATGTGTGCAAAGCTGTCTGCATCCCTTCTTCCAAGAGTTCGCTTGTAGTGCTTGCAGAGCTCCTGGATTGAAAGGGTACGCAGGTGTTCTGTGAAGGGATCGATCTCACGTGCACAGAAGTCTTTTGTAAATCCTCGCTGCTTGAACCGGCCGAGAAGCTCATTCACAGGGAAGTAAGGGCTCTTTCCCACATGACCCAGTCTCCACCAGGGGCACAGAAGGAGGAGATCCGTCTTGCCGTTCCAGTTGTACGGGAAAGGCATAAGCCCCTCATCAAATGTCGTATCACACTGGATCCACTTCCTCCGCTCGATGTGGTATGCATCTGCAGACTGGTGGATCGTGAACTTACCAGGCATCTTCTCAAAAATCTCCCTGGGCACAACGATCTTGATCACCTTCAAGAGTGTTTTGTCAAAGCTGTATCTCCCGGGGATGCCAACGGATCGCAGCAGAGCTATCTGAAGACCGGCCTTCGTGAAGCAGTTCCCCTTCCTCGTCCTTAAAGCATCCGGTGACGTCTTCGGTGGCTCCATTGCGTACTTTATCCTGCTTATCATGTAGTAGAAGATCATCATCGCGGCATCGATCGATGTCTCTGCTCCCTCAACAATCCTCAAAGCCTCCTCCCTTATCTCAGGGTGGTGTGCTTCACACAGGATGGTGGGCCTCAGATAGGGCAAAAGCTCCTTTGAGACGGGGATTTCCCATGGGACCTCCTTATTTATCTGTCTGAGTGCCTCGATCACCTCATCATCACTCATCTTATATGGCTCATACTCAACCCCAAGCTCCTCAGCAAGCCCCAGATCGATCTCCTCATCCATCTTTCCTGCCATCTTCATACCTCCTATTTCTACACACCTATCCTGGCTGGTTTCTCATACTTGAAGTTTAACACCTTCTCTGATATCGGATACGTCCCGTACTCCCTGGCAGCCCTTGTCACAGCAGCGATGTTCTCATCCGGAGTGTCATGTGAGAGCTCGCATCCAGGGGCAAGGACAAAACCCCCACCTGCTGCAGCCTGTCTTATCGCATCTATACATTCAGCCTCAACCTGCCGGGGGGTTCCATATAAGAGGGTGGTGGTCTGGTCAACCCCACCGATGACAGGTATCCTTGATCCATACTTCTTCTTTGCAAAAGCAAGATCGTAGACCGCTCCCCTATCCCAGAAATTAACGCCCACAAATGGATAGAGTGGGGTCAGAAGCTCGAGGTATGGCTCTCTACCGCAGACGTGCCCCATGAACGTCATATAGCTCTTGCAGGCGTTAAGCACCTTGAGATCGTACGTTACACCGAAGTCAACGTACTGGGTCAGCCCATATATCTCCCTCGTGGCCCTCGTACATGCCATATAGCACACAGCGATCCCATTGTCATAATAGGCCTTTACAAGGTTTATCATCGACTCTGCGATTCTATCAAGTCCTATATTCAAGAGATCAGGGTTCTTTATCATATCCTTTGATACCATCGAGAGCCCCGCGATCCATGAAGCAATCGTCAGTGGGCTTGCCATCAGCCCGAGTACCGGAAGCTCTGACTCGTACTTATCTATCAGGATATCCTGGGCCTCCAGCACGATCGGTATTCTCCCTCTCTCACTCCACCACTCGTTGGGTGATATGATATCGATATCCTCCCAATCTTCTGCTTTCTTCACCGCGAACTCGATCGTGTAGGGTGTTGACTCCTCAACAAACTTTGTCTTCGTATTCCAGGCTTCTGCGATGCTTGAGACATCGGGGAACGGCAGGACAAAATCCGGAGCAAACCTCTCGTACAAAACCATCTGCCCCTTTGCCATCAGCTTTGCATCCTGAGAGAACTTATCCACCGTGACACCGGCAAGCCTTGCGCCTATTGTGAGTGGGAGAAAGCCAACCGGCACCCTATCAGGCTCTTCAAGCCCCATCGCAAGCATCATTCTATCGGCCGGGGTCATCCGTTCTTTTTTTACCTTCACCACTTAAACCACCCCCATGAGCTTCTTTGCCTCCTGGACTGCCTCAACCGCATCAACCCCGTATCCATCAGCACCTATGTGCTCCATCCAGTCTCTCGAGACGGGGGCGCCTCCAACCATAACCTTGAACCTATCCCTTATCCCCTCCTTCTTGAGCTCCTCGATGATGCGCTGCTGCATGGGCATCGTCGTTGTCATGAGGGCACTCGCTGCGATGATATCTGCATCAACCTCTTTTGCCCTCTTTATGAACTCAGAAGGCGGTACGTCCTTTCCAAGATCATAACACTTGAAACCATTGGCCTCAAGCATCGTCCTGACAAGTGTCATCCCTATATCATGCACATCATAGAGAACAACCCCACATACAACAGTCCCAAGCGTCTCGGTCTTCTCACCTGATGATGCAATCACAGGGGTGAGAATCTCAAGACCAGCATAGAACGCCTCCCCTGCAAGAACAAGCTCAGGCAGGGCACATTCTCTTCTGTCATATATCTCACTTATCTTGGTCATTCCCACTGTAAGCCCGTTCTTCAGTATCTCGTTCGGTGTTGCTCCAAGCTCAAGTGCCCTCTGAGTCAGCTCCCGGATCCCATCTTCATCACCAGTAACGATACCATCCACCATCTTACTGTATATCTCTTCTAACTCTCCCATACAACCAAGCCTCCTCTCTCCTAAGGGTTTATCGGGTATTTTCCATATTTTTTAGCGGCATTTATCATCGCCTTTATATTTTCAGGTGGTGTTATCGGCGGGAGGTCACAGCCCGGGGCAAGCATGAACCCTCCGCCATCTGCAGCCTGCATTATTGCATCTTTGGCCTGCTGTTCAACCTCCTCAGGTGATCCAAGAATGAGCTCCCGTGTTTGATCGACCCCTCCTATTAACGTGATCCTGTCCCCATACTTCGCCTTCATCTCAGAGAGATTGTAGGTCTTCTCCCCCCGGTCCCACCAGTTTATCCCATCAATCGGATACTCGGTTGCCACCATATCAAGCAGTGGATCTGCACCACAGAGATGGACGATAACCGGGATCTTCTTCCTGATCACATAATCAAGCACCTCAAGATCATATACCATCCCGAATTTACGATACTGCTCTTGGGTGAAGACATCCCTGGTTGCACGGGTTGTCACCATGATGAAATATGAGATCCCGGCATCGATCGATGTCTCGACCCGCATCTTTACCGAGTCCGTGAGTGTTCTCAGCCCTTTATGAAGAAGATCCGGGTTCTTCTTCATGTCTATGACAACCCGCCTGAGTGGTGCAACCCAGCTTGAAAGGGTCAGTGGAGTGATTATAAATCCCAGAATCGGGACCTCATCCCCAAGTTTGGCTGATATCCGCTCAATAGCCCCGAGATACACCCCTCTCCTCCCTGCCCTCCTTGGATCTGGAGCCTCTAACCTCTCCCAATCCTCTGGCTCATTCACCGCGTACTCGGCGATCGTGGGGAGTGTCATGCCTTCATGAAACTCAGTCTTTGTTCCATAGGAGCTTCCAGTCATGGAGATATCAGTGCCCGGAGTGAGGCAGTCCGGCTTATACCGCTCGTAAAAGGCGATCTGTCCCCTTGCAAGCTTTTCAGGATCCTTTGAATACTCAGCTATCTCCAGTCCCGCCTCTCTCGCAGTTGCAGCCATCGCCATGAAGAAAACAGGAACTCTGTCAGGCTCTTCATGTCTGAGGGCACACTCAAACCGCTCTTTGGGCGTCATCTCAGAAGAGGTTCTCACATATCGCCACTAATAAATCTTGTTAATGCAGATAAGATGCTTGTTGATCCGGAAAGCTACCGTCCTATTAGCCTCCGCTGCACCCCGTCACCGATGAGCTTGACGCCACACCGCTCAAGCATCGTGCTAACCTTCGGATACCGCGTGGGGTCTGCGTAGGGGAAGTAGTTGGACCTGAGGTAAGCGGTCATGAACTCAGGCTGTGTGGATAGCTCGACGTAGGTCACCTTTTCCGCTATCTCCTCTGCCCGTTTTCGCTCCTCTTTCGAGATTAACGCCATCTTTGCACCAGAAACAGCGGCATTTCCGATGATTTTAACTCGTTTAAGTGGCACCTCAGGGTAAAGACCGATTATCCGTGCGTTTTTCGGATCGATCGAGCTTCCAAACGCGCCTGCAATGTAAAGTCTCTCAATATCATCCTCACACACTCCCAGTCGATCCATCAGGATCTCAGCACCGCTTCTTATCGCAGCCTTTGCAAGCTGGAGCTCCCTGATATCCTGCTGGGTTATGGTGATATTGCGGGGGATGCCATTCTCATCTTTCCACGATACCACAAAAGAAGCTCCACTTTTTCTTTTGCGGATTCTCGGTGTGTTAAGCCCGGTGTTGAGGTTCCCGGATACATCCATAACCCCGGTCCTGAGCATCTCTGCAAGAAGATCGATGAGCGCGGATCCACATAGACCTACAGGCCTAACGTTGCCAATCACGCTGTATTTCACCTCAAATGTCACAGGATCTATCTTTACGTGTTCTATAGCCCCACGTACTGCTTGTATACCGTATTTTATGTGAAATCCCTCAAATGCAGGACCAGATGCACAGGAACAGGATATAATACCTTCTTTGTTCCCGAGTGCAATCTCTGTATTTGTCCCTATGTCAAGCAACATGGCCACCTCATCTGAGTCACCCATCCTCGTCGCAGCAATCGCGGCTACGTGGTCACCCCCCACAAAACCCCCGATAACCGGGAAGAGGTAGATATTTGCATCCTTGTTCATCTTTATCTTGAGCTCTGATGCCTTGATATTCTCACTCCCAAGTGCAGGGGTGTAGGGGGACCATGCAAGATACTTCGGGCAAACCCCGAGTAAGATGTGGTGCATCGCGGTGTTCCCAACCACCGTCATCTCATATATGTTATCAGGTCTCACCCCGATCTCCTCACAGAGCTCCTCTATAATCTGGTTGATTCCATCGACAGCAAGCTGCTGCAGCCTCTCGAGCCTTCCCTGCTCTCCCATCGTGTATGTTATCCTCGTGATTACATCACTTCCATATTTTATCTGTGGATTTGGGATTGCCCTGGCCCCGAGAACCCTCCCGGAGTAAAGATCGATGAGATAACCCGCGATCTTTGTTGTCCCGATATCAAGCGCAAGACCGCACATCTGGGGATTGGCACCAGGTTCCACGGAAATTATCTTCTCCTTGTTCCATACAACAGCTGTCACGGTCCAGTTCCCTTTCCTTATCGTCTTCGGGAGGTCTTTGAAGATTGAGTAATCTATGGAGAGATTTTTAAGGCCAAATACATCCTCAAGCGCATCAAGAAGCCTCTTCTTATCAGTTCTACCATCCTCAAAGGTTGCAACAGGTAATCCAACCACATACTTTGTGACAAAGGGATTAACACTTATAGAGTAGTCAAGCCCCTCCACCTGGAGCCGTTGTTCTTCTCCTCTGCTCTCCGGGGGGATCATGATCTCAAGATCACCGCCTATGGTTGTGGCACAGGCAAGCCTGTAACCGGCTTCTATCTCATCCTCAGCGAGAAGGTTTAACTCCTCATTCGAGGGTTTGCTCACCCGCTCCGCCCCATCGCGGATGATAACCCTGCACTTACCGCATCTGACCTTCCCCCCGCAGACCGACCCGAGGTTTACCCCTGCCTTAAGCGCAGCATCAAGGATCGTTGTGCCAGATAGAACCTCCACACTTTTTCCTTCTGGTAGAAAAACGACTCTGTGGGGAAGGATCTCCTTTACCACACCACACCCTCTGAGTGTAAACTCATGATGTATCTTTATATCTATTCCGATCGAAGAGAAGATCTGGTCATCATGCGTCTCCCGAAAGATAACACCGTCTCAATTGCCCTTGATCCGGCTGCAAGAGAGATTGTAGCACGAATAGAGAGGACGTATGATGGAAAAATATATGAAGAGGGTCGTAAATGCCCTTGTTGTGGTAGTGAGAGCCATATAAGGGCTGATATGAGAAGAAGAATCTTCTGTAGGGTGATAAAGGAGGACGGGATAAAGGAGATATCTGTGTATGGTAAGAACTTCAGGTGCAAGCGATGTGGACACATCTATACCTCACGTCTACCCTTTTATGAGCATGCAAAGTTTGGAAGTGCGATAGTGGATCTCGCCCTTTACTTTGCCTCATTCCAGGGGTACAACCAGGCATCCAAGTCGCTTCAGAGCCTTGGGATTTGGGTTGATCGAGACACGATCAGAAGATGGGCAGGGATCTTTCATGAAAAGATAGATTGGTACAGAAAAACCGCCCAAATGGGAGATCCAGTGGCTGTCGTGGCATTCAAGCTACTGTTCCCGGATGATACAGGATAAAAGAGGGTGATACTCCGGCATCCCCCGGATCATCGCTTTTATGTCACCACTGGAATCATACCTCAGAAGGCGAGATTACACCTATGTAAGGCAGGTTCCTGAACTTCTCATCAAGATCCAGACCATATCCAACGATGAACCTATCGGGAACGACAAAACCTACATATCTGAGAGGGACATCCACAACCCGCCTTGATGGCTTATCAAGGAGTGTGCAGACCTCAACAGATCGCGCACCTCTCTCTCGAAGCAACCTCAAAAGATGATCCATCGTTATGCCGGTATCAACGATATCCTCTATGATCAGGAGATCCCTCCCCTCAACCGACCCGGTTGTGTCGAAGATGAGTTCAACCCTTCCGGTCGTCTCGGTACCGCTGTAGCTTTTAAGCCTGATGAACTCACACCTGAGAGGACATCTGAGCCTTCTCACAAGATCTGCCATGAAGACCCATGCACCTTTAAGCACCCCGATCACGACAAGATCCCTACCTTCATAGTCTGAGGATATCTCTGATGCAAGCTCATCGATCCTCTGGCTTATCTCATCCTCACTGATGAGTGGTTGAGGTTGAAGATCGGCCTTCTTCATGATCAACGCCCCTATATACGTTATACCCATAAATAAACAAGTACCTACCCTGGTGGTCGCGATCTCCAAACTACATTTTAACAGCCTCCTCCTCCCCTACCACTCAACAATCTCCTGTAACCCTTCCTTTGACTGAATCCATGATTATGCTCAAAAATCGGTAGATATCCTTCGCTTCTTGAATTTCTACCAGTTTTGCAGATCTCTTCAGTTCTCCTCTCTTCTGCAATTCGCTCACCCCATAGGTGATATACCCTGTTTCGCCATCTCCTGCTTGGCTCTCCGTGAACTGAGAATTATTGATAACAGCACCCATTTTGGGTCTTTTTAATCTTGCCAGCGGAGTATCCATTTTTCCACCAGGAAAGGTTTATGCAGATTCTAATTTCGGTTAGAATTAGGTTTAATGGATTTTTATGGTGTGTTTTTAGAATTTGAGAGAAGAATGAGTGTAAATATGCAAAATACCCGTTCAGGTTTGTATATTATAAGTCGGGTTTGGAGGGAGTTAAAACCAGATCAATCGGAACTGTTCACAGCAAACTCTTCATAAAGGATGATAAGGAGATAATAATCTCATCAAAGAACCTCACAACCGGGAAGGATAGGGATACAGGGGTATGGTCAAACGATGAGGAGGTTATCAGGCATGCGCTCAGGTTTGTGGAGAGCCTTGAGGGGTGATGGGAAAAGTATCCAGCAGCTCTCTCACGATCAATCTGAGAATGAAGACACCTCACTACCTCACCCCACAACAACCTTCATCCCTCTTTTCTCTTCAACCATCCTCAAACCATCGAGTATCCGATGAAGTGGGACCCTGTCTGTGATAAGATACCCGAGATCAAGCCCCCCTTCGGCCATAAGCCAGAGTGCCTTTCTGTTCTGGAGTTGTGTGCACCCATATGCTCCTGTCAGCAAGAGCTCATTGTAGTGGATGAGGTTTGGGTCAAGGACCATCGGATGGGGGGAGGGGGATGAGCCTGAGAAGAGGATGACCTTACCACGCTTTTTAACCATCTTCATCCCTTCAATAAGTGCAGATGGATCTGAGCATGCTGGTATTAAAATATCCACCTCTTCTTGTACCGATTCAACCGACTCCAAAGCCTCTATCCGGTTCTTTCTCATGAACTCCCGTCTGTTTGGGGAGGTCTCAACCACAAAAACACGGGATGCACCGGTAAGCCTTAAGAGGTGGTAGAAGATGTTCCCGATCACCCCTCCTCCGATAATAAGAGCTGTGTCACCGACATTCACCCCTGCACGCTCAAGCCCGTTTATACAGCATGCAACAGGCTCAGCAAGGGTCGCCTCATTGAAAGAGAGGTTGGATGGGATGGGATTGAGGCATCCAGAACGAACTGCCTCTTCTGGGAGAAGCAGGTAGTCAGAAAAGCCCCCATCATGGTCAAAGCCAAGTATCGATATATTGTCGCAGATGTTAAACATACCCTGGAGGCAGAACCTGCATCTGCCACAGGAAAAACCAGGTGCAACCTGGATGCGATCCCCCTCAAAGACGCCTCTGACCTCATGCCCAACTTCAACGACCGTACCTGTAACCTCATGTCCGAGAATCCTTGGAAGCCGCAGATCGCGCTGTCCTTCCCTGTACATCTTGAGATCTGTTCTGCAGATACCGCATGATTCCACCCTGATGAGGACCTCTCCCCTTCCACACTGTGGTGTGTCCACCTCTTCAACCCTGAGATCACCTATCTGCCTGAGAACCGCGGCTTTCATAGGTTTGCAGCTCTTAAAACCTGTTCAAGCCGGCTTATCCCCACTTCTGGGTTCCTGTTCTGCTCAGAAACCCATTCTCGAAGCTTATCAACCGGCTTACCAGAGTTTATGACCTCTTTTGCTTTTAAAACACCATCTCGAAGGTCACAGGCCTTTCCCATGATATAGAGGATCGGTGCTGTATTTGCAGCAACGATATCTCCCCTTGCACCGTCTTCTACCCCAGAAAGTATCCTCACAAAGTTTAAAGCTGCCTCCTCCCGGGATGCAAACGGCCTGATCGTATCCTCATCTGCCCTTTCAAGCCCGAGATCCTCAGGAGTGATCGTATAATACGTTAATTCGCCATCCTCATGTAGCTCACCGATGAAGGTCTCACCGAGTGTGGATATCTCATCCATCCCTCTACTCCCATCATGGTTCAAGCCATGAAATACGATCGCCCGCCTGTATCCAATCTCCCGCATCACCCTCAGGACAGGTTCGATGAGGTCCCTCGAATAAACACCTCTCACACCATATTCTGGCTTTGCAGGGTTTGCAAGCGATCCCGCGATGTTGAGTGTGGTTCCGAAGTGGATCTTTGAGAGTATCCTGAAGAGTGCCTGTGGATGAACTTCTGGACTCATTCCATTGAAGATTCCGATACCTGCCCGCTCAATGCTCCTTTTAACAGTCTCAACCCCGCACTCAACGTCAACCCCAACTGCCTCAAGAAGATCCACTGCACCACACGAGGATGTGATCGCCCTTGCACCATGCTTTGCCATATAGACCCCGCAGGATGCCCCAACAACAGATGCTGTAGTGCTGATGTTAAAAGTCTTTAAAGGATCCATTCCTGTACCGCAGTTCTCAACAAGGGGGGCGACTGATGGGGTGACTTTGACCGTGTCAAGCTCATATATCGCCTCCCATGAGCCTGCAATCTCCTCCGGGGTCTCACCCTTTGCAACAAGCGCGGCCAGGAATGCGCCTTGCTGAATCTCGTTGACCTCATCATGAAGTACCTTCTCAAACATATCTTTTGCCTCTTGCCGTGTGAGATTCCTGCCCCGGATAATATCCATGATCCGTCTCCCAAAATCCTTCTCCATCACAACCTCCTCTCACTCTTTCTTTGAGACCCCTGCCTCTTCAAAGGTTCTCATCTCCCGTAGAATCTTACAAGCTGCTTCGATGATACCGATTGCAAGAACAGCTCCTGTGCCCTCCCCAAGACGAAGGTTGAGGTCAAGTATGGGTCTTAGCCCGAGCCACTCAAGAACCGCTCTGTGCCCTCTTTCAACAGATATGTGCCCTGCAAACATGTATTCCTTGACCTGGGGAGCAAGCCCTGCTGCAATAAGTGCTCCTGCCCCGGATATGAACCCATCAACCACAACCGGCACACGGTTTGAGGCTGCCGCAAGCATGGCCCCTGCAATCCCTCCAATCTCAAACCCACCAACCTTAGAAAGGATATCGATCGGATCCGACGGATCTGGCTTGTTGACCGATATCGCCCTCTCTATCGCTTCTATCTTTCTTGAAAGCCCCTCATCATCAACGCCTGTTCCCCTTCCTGTGACCTCACTCACCGGCTTTCCTGTCATAACCGCGGCAATCGCGCTTGATGGGGTCGTGTTTCCTATCCCCATATCTCCAAGGGCCACAATATCAACTCCTCTCTCAAGCTCGGACTCAAATACTTCAATACCTGCTTTTATAGACTCAATTGCCTCCTCTCTCGTCATCGCCGGACCTTTTGCCATGTTTCTCGTCCCAAAACCGATTTTCTTATCAACAAGTGCCGGATACGGCTCAAGCGATGCTGCAACCCCCATATCCACGACAACGACCCTTGCGCCTATATGGCGAGCCAGGACATTTATCGCAGCCCCACCATCGAGGAAGTTGTAGACCATCTGGGGAGTAACCTCTTTCGGATAGGCACTCACACCATCCTCAACCACACCGTGATCTCCTGCCATCGTTATTACGACCTTGTTCTCAAATGGATCTGGTATGGCATTTCTTTTTATTCCTGCAACCTTTATCGATATCTCCTCAAGAAATCCAAGGCTTCCCTGTGGCTTTGTCAGTTCATCCTGCCTCCTTCTTGCAGCAAGCATCGCATCTCTCTCAGGCGGTTCTATGCGATCGATGATACGTCTTATCTCATCCATAAAATCGGGTTTCAAAAAGGCAAATTTAAATGTTTGTAATTGTATTACAGTTGTAATATATATATGCAGCCTACCAGAAACTACCCCGATACTGTCCGATCGCGGGGCAGCCAAGGCATCTCTGGGCCTTGAATATCGGGCAGTTCCTGCACTCTATCTCAATTCCACATGGCGGTTTTTCAACCTGTTCTATGTGCATTCTTACAGGTGCGATGAGCTTTTTTGCGGTGCTTATCACGATGTTGAACTCGACGCTCTCAACCTCATCGAGCGGTCTTATGTGCTCGTTCACGATCGCTTCAAGCGTCGGTATATCTTCCCCCACAAATAAGAGACACACGTTCTTTTTACCTGATAGAACAAACCCGTTCAAAAAGTACGGGCAATCTCTGAATCTCTTGAGGAGACCCTCAGTATCTTTGGATACCACGTCAACCCTTGCAAGGTGTAAGCCCAGCTTTGGTGGGTTTATCCCGCAACATCTCTCTATTGCACCCATCTCTTTGAGCTTCTTGAGCCTCATTGCAACAGATGGCTGGGTGAGGTTTATCCGCTCTGCAATCTCCTTCTGTGAGATATCGGGATTCTCGATAAGAAGTGTAATAATCTCCCGATCCTTTGAGTCGATCTTGAATTCTTTCAGCGGCATCTATAGACTGATTGTTTTAATAGTATATAGGCTTTATTGGAATAAAGTTATAAATTATAGTAAAAAACTTTATATATAATAAACAAGATAGGGTATTGGAGGCATATGATAGACGCATGTCCAGGTGCAGTAGACTTCACAGACCCAAAACCGATATTTGTCAGATGTGAGTGCGGGCGCGAGGTTGAGATATGGACGGATGAGATGAGCGCCGAATGTGAATGCGGTAGAACCGTAAAGCGCGATATGAAATCCGCCTGTTATCTCTGGTGTGAGTATGCTGCTGAATGTATTGGAGAAGAAAACTTGAGGAGGATCAAGGATGGAAAACGTGAGTGAACACACGTCTGTGAATGAAATGTATAAGATCTTGAAGAGTGACGGAGTTTCAAACCTGTTTGATCGGTTTGAGGCTCAGGATGGGAGGTGTTCATTCTGCATCGGTGGGATAAGCTGCCAGCTATGCAGTAACGGACCATGCAGGATAAAGAAAGGGGCGGATAGGGGTGCCTGTGGGATCGATGCCGATGCGATGGCGATGCGTAACTTCCTGCTTAAGAACATCATGGGGGCTGCAACTTATACATTTCATGCCAAAGAGGTTGCGAAGACACTCAGGGCAACGGCAAGGGGTAAAACGCCGTTCAGGGTGAAAGATGAGGAAAAACTGAAGGATATTGCAGAGGAGTTTGGCATAACCGGGGATAACCTGTTAGAAGGGGTTGCCGAGGTTTTTTCCAGTCTTATAAAGACGGATTCTGATGATATCCTGAAATCTGTCGAGATATTTGCACCTGCAACCAGGATCAAACTCTGGAAGGAGCTTGGAATACTTCCAGGAGGTCCACAGGAGGAGATGATCGATGCACTATCGAGCTGTCTTACAAACGTGGATGGAGATTACGTATCTCTTGCAAAGAAAGCTATGAGGCTTTCAATTGCCACGATATACGGTTCACAGATCCCGCTTGAACTCGGGCAGGACATACTCTTTGGAACCCCGATGCCCCATGAGGTAGATACGGATCTTGGGATCATAGATCCCGAGTATGTGAATATCGTTGTGAATGGACACGAGCCGTTTGTGGGTGCGGCACTTATTGAGGCAGCCAGAAGTGATGAGATCCAGAAGATAGCAAGGGATGCAGGTGCAAAGGGACTTCGCATTATCGGTTCGATTGAGACAGGACAGGAGCTCATCCAGCGGTTTGAGGTTGATGATGTATTTGCCGGGCTCACAGGGAACTGGATCTCGATCGAGCCCATGCTTGCCACCGGGTGTGTGGATCTTCTGGCGATGGATATGAACTGCTCACCACCCGCGATGGGCATATACCAGGACAGGTACAGTACAACGCTTGTATCCGTCTCAAAGCTTGTTGCTGTTCCCGGGATGAAGGATCAAATCGGATACAACCCGGAAGAGGTGAGATCACAGGCAGGAGAACTCATAGGGATTGCGATCGAGAACTTCAAGAGGAGAAGGGATAAACCAGGGCAGCCTGTGGCAAGGAGGCAGAAAGCAGTCGCCGGGATCTCTGTTGAGGCAATTCTTGAGGTTCTGGGTGGGAGTCTCGATCCGCTTCTTGATGCAATCAGAGATGGGGCGATCCGGGGTGTTGTTGCACTCGTCTCATGCACAACCTTAAAGAATGGTCCTCAAGATTCTCTAACCGTTGCTGTTGCAAAGGAACTTATAAAGCGGGATATACTTGTTATTGCTGCAGGATGCGGGAATGCAGCGCTTCAGGTCGCAGGACTTGAGACACCTGAGGCAAAAGATCTTGCAGGCGATGGCTTGAGGACCGTATGCGAGAAGCTCGGTATCCCGCCAGTATTGAGCTTCGGTACATGCACGGATACAGGCAGGATCGCAATGCTTGTAACAGCGGTTGCAGATGCCCTAGGTGTTGATCCATCAGATCTTCCCGTGGCTGTGACCGCTCCTGAGTACATGGAGCAGAAGGCAACGATAGATGCGGTATTTGCGGTTGCATTCGGACTATATACGCATGTATCACCAACTCCACCTGTTACAGGAGCAGATCGGCTTGTAAAGCTTCTTACAGAGGATGTTGAGGAGCTTACCGGGGGAAAGATCGCTGTAGGCGATGATCCTGTTGAGATCGTTGATGGAATCGAAGAACATATAAAAAAGAAACGAAGTAAGCTTGGGATATAAAGGGGGGGGGGTGAACTGGATGGAGCTTGCAGGTGAAAGAGTACGACTGGAGAGATGAGATAAGGAGGTTAGAATATGAGAAAAGGCTCTGTAATTTTTGTGCTGCTGTTTTTGGTCCTTACCTTTATGGGATCCGCGGTAGCATCGGAGTGCACAGACTGCCACGAGAGCGTGACACCGAAGATCGTCGAGGACTTCAGGAGCGGTGCGATGGGTGATGATCTTGATTGCTCAAACTGCCATGGATCGGGGCATAATTCCGCCGATGATGTGGAGAATGTAAAATTCCCAACCCATGAGACCTGTGGTGCCTGTCACGATGTACAGGATACCCAGTATATGGAGGGTAAGCACAGTATCGCATGGGCCGCCATGCTTGCACCTCCCACGACCGGTGATCAGCCAAAAGAGTTAATGGAGGGTCAGAAGGGATGTGGAGGTTGCCACAAGATCGGAGCAAAGGATGAAACAGGGTGGGATGAGTACGAGTACGGTGTGGTGGGCTGTGATAACTGCCATACACGACACAGTTTCTCTGTTGAGGAAGCGAGAAAGCCTGAAGCATGTCTGCCATGTCATCAGGGTTTTGACCACCCACAGTGGGAGATGTACTCAACATCGAAGCACGGTGTGATCTACCAGACAGAGGGTGATACATGGGACTGGAGCATACCGCTTGGTGAGGCAAATTACACCGCTCCAACGTGTCAGCTCTGCCACATGAAAGATGGAGATCACGCGGTGCTCACAAGCTGGGGATTTCTCGGTGTGAGGGTGGAGGAGCCCGATGAGGAATGGATGGCCGACCGGATATCGATTCTGAAGGCGTATGGTGTGCTTGATGCAGATGGGAACCCCACGGAAAGGTTTGATCTTGTGAAGAACGCAAAGCTTGCGCGGCTTACGATGGATGAGTGGAATGCTGAAAGAGAGAAGATGATCGGAGTATGCAGCCAGTGCCATTCAGAGGAGTTTGCAAGGAACTCACTTGAAGAGAGCGACCATCTTCTGAGAGAGGCTGACAGGATCTATGCAGAATCGATCGAGACGGTTGCTGACCTTTATCGGGATGGAATTCTTCCAGAACCAGAATACGTGAATGAACTTCCGTCTTACCCATATCCGGATGTCCTGAGGTTCTATGATCAGGCAACGCCGATCGAGGAAGACCTCTGGCTCATGTGGATGGAGTACAGGATGCGGACATTCCAGGGCGCTTTCCATGCAAATCCGGACTACGCACAGTGGTACGGATGGGCACCGCTGAAGGAAACCGCTGTCAGGATCAGGGCAGAGGATCAGCGGCTCAGGAGTGAGGCGGAGGCTCATAAGACCCCCGGATTTGGAGCAGCTATCGCGATTGCCGCGATGCTTGGTGTGGTTTTCTATCTCAGAAGAAGGGGATAAGTTAATTACCCCTTTTCCTTTTTAAAATATGGAGGTTTTAAGAATGGAACCTGTAAACGAGAATAAGATTGGTATTGCAAAGGGAACTGAGCTTGAAAATGTTGTGAAGGCAAACTTCAAGGGTGAGGCGACCGAGGTTGTGCTTTATCTTGCGATGGCAAGGTGTGCACAGCGAGAAGGCTACCCTGAAATCGCAGAGGTCTTGAAGACGCTTGCCTTTGAAGAAGCAGCGCATGGAGCACGATTTGCCGAGCTTAATGGTGAGATCTCAACGAGCACAGAGGAGAATCTGAAATATATGCTTGAGGGCGAGCGGATGGCGAATAAGGAGAAGAGAGAGGCGGCTGTGAAGGCAAAGGAGCTTGGGCTTGATGAGCTTCATGATCTCTTTGATGAGTCTTCAAGGGATGAGGCAAGGCATGCAAGAGCTCTGGAGGGGCTGTTGAAGCGGTATTTTGGTTGATAGATCAACATGAAGATTGCAGTGGTTAGATGCGAGATCGTGTCTGAGGTATGCCCCGGTGTTGGCTGCTTCAAGGCATTCAATGAGCGGAGAGCGTATTTCAAAGATTATGGAGATGATGCCGAGATCGTGGGCTTCTTCACCTGTGGCGGGTGCTCTGGCAGGCGGGTTATGAGGCTGGTCGATAGCCTGAAGAGGTACGGGGTCGATGTAATCCATCTTGGGTCCTGTATGACGATGGGTGAGCGAGAGGGATATCTCCCATGCCCGCATCTTGATACGATCAGGGCAGGTATCGAGTCAAAAGGGGTCAAGGTGGTATCAGGGACACATCATTAGAGAAGAGGCTACTGAATATGGTAAAACGGCTCATCATAAAGATAGACGAGGAGAAATGTGATGGCTGTGGGAGTGACCTATCAGCTTCACCAGTACAAGTACAGTCTTGTGCCTGTAAATGCCCCATACTTCAGGAATGATATAGATGTTGGATACCGTACTTCCCCTTTGCCTATCCAAGCTTTCACTGTAGAGGTGAAGCGATCAGGGAAGGAGATGTTAGTCAGGATTAGGATGAGAGAGGAGGTCGTGTGGATGAAATCTTATGCTTGACAGATAGGTTAGGGAGGCAAATGAATGTATAAGAATGAAAGAGAATTGCAAATGAAGTTAAAGGATTTTCTTAATTCCCTTGGATATATTGCTGTTGTAGATCCGTTAGACTACTACGATGTTATAGGTGTGAAATGCCCCAAGCCTTTGCTAGAAAAGCGTTTCAATATCACGGGATTAAATGAGCTAGCTTGTGGCTTTCTGGGTCATGCCACAATAATTGATTTATATACCACACATATTCTTTACGCAGGAAATAGGTGATTGAAATGTACGCAAAAGGTCATGTGGGTTTAACTTTATTGATGCTCTCTCTGCTAATGTTTCCTTTTGGGGGTAATGAGAGCACTTTTTTATTAATCGCTCTTGCATCTGGAGTATCTACTCTTCCAGATATAGATTTAGAGTGGCAAAGAGAAGGGTTACCAGTTCATCATAGGGGTATAACACACAGTATACTATTTGCAATACTAATAGGCTCTTTACTGGGTGGGCTTTTTTACTATGGATATGAAAGCCTCCCATGGTTCGTTACAGGTTTTATGGGAGGTTTTCTTGGAATAGTAAGTCATCTAATAGGTGATTCTTTTACTTTTCATCCATTTAAACCACTTTGGCCATTTTCAGACATTGAAGTTGCATTTGGATTGTGTAAGGCCAGCGATAAAAAAGTAAATGAGAATTTAATGGCAATTGGAGGATTTGCATTTATAGCTTACGCTTTAATCACATTTGGGATTTGAATCTCGTATAGATGTGTTCAGATACCATGAAGAACCGAGGAGATCAGGGAAAGGAGAATCGTATAAAAGGATGGTGACACGATGAAAGACGAATCGATCAAATCAAGACCAATAAACCTTAAAGCCTTCATCGATTACTCCCCAGGCTCGATCGTGAGCAAGGCACTGATCGATAAGAAGGCAGGTACGGTAACCCTCTTTGCATTTGACAGAGGTCAGGGTCTGAGCGAGCATTCAGCACCTTATGACGTACTTGTACAGATAATTGAAGGTGAGTCAGAGATCATAATCGGTGGAGAGGCACATAGGGTCAGAGCGGGAGAGGTCATCATCATGCCAGCAGATGTCCCACATGCGGTGAAGGCGCCTGAGCAGTTCAAGATGCTTCTTGTGATGATACGCTCTTAATAAGGAGATAACAAGATGTTTTCAAGCAACCTAAAGCTTGTTGTAATCTACAGTGATCTCTTCGGTGATAAGCTCATAAGAAACCTTGTGAATACCTCAACCTTCTGTATATCTTGCGCTGAGGCATGCGATCACTGCAGGGAAGGTAAATTCAGCTTTGCAGAGAACATCGTTGGTGTATTCAGGCTTCAGGATCCAGCAACGCTTCCCGAGTTTATCGAGGAAGGAATCGAGGCATATCTACCAGATAACATCCCTGATGCTGATCTTGCGATCGTCTCCGGTGTCCACAATGATATACTCTTTGAGCTTCCATATCTCCTTAAAGAGGCCGGAATTAAGGCGATGATCATACCGATTGAGGCCCCGAGCCGCCTCGGGATAGCCCAGGTTAAAGATATATGCAACGAGCTTGGGATTGAGGTTAAAGCCCCAAAGCCATTCTGTGAGCTTGAAGTGGATCCTGATACGCCGATAATCTCAAGGTTTATCGAGGAGTTCGGTATCGGACGACCGAAGCTCAGGGTTGAGCTCGATGGAGAGAGGATTACCCGTATAGAGGTTATAAGAAGTGCTCCATGTGGCTGCACATGGTATATCGCAAAGCAGCTTCGCGGTGCTGAAATTTCAGATAGAAGAGAGCTTTGGAATCGTATCAGTGAAGCCCATCACTCCTATCCATGTACCGCAAGTATGGAGCACGATCGGGAGCTTGGAGATACGATCCTGCATAAAGCGGGGTATATCGCAAGGGAGGCGGTTGAGAAGGGGATTGAGGAAAGAACAACTTTATAGCATTCGCAAATAATAGTTTTAGCAGGGGGTGGCTTTCTGTTTGATAATATTTTGCTCTTGTAACATCATTGGTGTAAATTCACCTCCCACCTGATATTTACCTTTTTCATAATCTTTTCAGGAAACCTCTCATAATAACTTCTTTCACATATCCTCTTCATTACAAGACCTGCGAGATTCTCAGC
>LYOR01000006.1 GCA_001766825.1 Candidatus Syntropharchaeum butanivorans
AAGGATTCCTGGACGACGAAGGAAGTTCAGGAACTCATTGAAGCAGAATTTGGAGTTAGTTATTCTTCGTGGCAGGTCAAAAGAATCCTGAAATCGTTTGGAATGAGGTACGCCCTGTCAGAAGGATTACAGGAAGCCGGATAATGCAGAAGACACTTTAAAAAAACTTAGATGAGGCTGGAATTAGCGATGATGTAATAGGATTCGTCGATGAGATGGCAGTCGAAGCGAATGCAAACACAGCAAGATTATGGAGCTTCGATAAGCCTCTCAAGAGGGTTGCCACCTACGTTAAAGCCAAAGCCACAGGGTTCTATTGTATAAATGGGGATAGCTTAATAGAATTTCCTGAGAAAAATAAAGCCGAAGACTTTACAGCGTTTCTAAGAAGGATAAGGGAGGCAAATCCTGAGAAAAGAATTGTAGTCGTTCTGGATAATTTCAGAACACATCATGCCAAGAAGGTGAAGAAAGAGGCTGAGAAGCTGAACATTTCGCTGGTTTATCTACCTCCTTACTCTCCTGATCTGAATCCGATTGAGAACGTCTGGAAGAGTGTTAAAAGAGCAGTTTCAGAGAGATCTCCACTGAATGTGAAAGAGCTGAAGGAAGCGATTGCTGAAGCTTTCAAAAAACTTACAGAATCAATATCTTTTGCAAAAAGCTGGATTGAGAAGTTCCTGGGTGATAAGTTTATGATGTTATGCACTTAACTATAATACGGAACAGAAACGGAATGGCGGAGTATATCCGTATAAAAAACAACAAAGCAGAATCCAAAATTTATGATTTTAACACAGTTTATGAGATTCCTGATAGCATACTTCCATCGGAAAGTATAGATATAATAATAACTTCTCCTCCCTACGGAGATTCAAGAACCACCGTGGCTTATGGACAATTTTCACGATTAAGCAATCAATGGTTAGGACTTGAAGAATTAAACGAAGTTGATAGAAAGTGTATGGGAGGAATAAGGAAAAGAGAAATTAAAAATTTTGGTTTTGAACCTCTTGATAAGGTATTATCACGGATTGCAGGTATAGACAAAAACAGAGTGTATGATGTGGCATCCTTTTACTTAGACTATGAAAAATCAATAAACAACATTTCTAAAGTAGTCAAAAAAGGTGGAATAGTAGCTTATGTTGTAGGCAACAGGAGAGTAAAAGGGATTGAAATACCGAATGATGAAATAACAAGAGAGTTCTTTGAAAGAAATGGATTTAAACATATAAAAACTATTATAAGAGAAATTCCAAATAAAAGGATGCCTAAAAGAAATAGTCCGAGTAATATAGCAGGAGTAACAGATACGACAATGAATTACGAATACATAGTCATTTTGAGAAAGGAGGAATAATATGCGACCAGCTTCGCCTAACAGCGGGCATACGGCTATGGTGCTTCGCACCTTGCCCTTCGGGGTCACTTAACAAGCGAATATGCGGTTCACTTCGTTCGCCCAAATGCTCGGCTTCGCCTTGCACTTCGCATACCCATCGGACGTTAAGTGAAATGCCCAAGCCCTTTCATAAAAAAATTGCAATAGGAGGTGATAAGTATGGCATTTAAAGTACTGTTCCTCGCCCATGCTCCTGATGCAGAGGCAGAGAAGCATAGATGTGTTATTGAAACGCCCAAGTACTATAAGCTCTTTGTAGTAGTGGTCAAAGATCAGGAGCAAGCAATTGAAGTATGCAAAAAGGTTGTCAAAGAGGAGGGTATTCAGTCGATCCTTCTCTGTCCAGGATTTACCCATAGAGATATTGCGGAGATATCAGAAGCGATTGGTGAGAATGTCGGAGTTTTCGTAGCCAGAGGAGATGGTCCGAGTAACAGGATTTCAATGGAAGTAATGAGAAGAGAAGGCTGGTTTTCAGAAAAAGGGAGAGAATAAAATTCCCTGCTTTCTTGTTTACTTCAAGATCAAGATAAAAATGTAAAGTTGGGCTTGGGCACTCTGCGGTGCTTCGCACCTTGCCCCTATCGGGGTCACTTAACAGGTGGATATGTGGCTCGCTAACGCTCGCCCAAATCCTGCTTCGCAGGGCTTCAGATACGCTCGAACCGTTATACGCCATGCTTGCATATTATTACCTGACTATAGGATTGAGAAGAGATGAATGTAGTTAAATCCAAAAATGGTGTGCCAATCAGATTGACAGAGGAAAGATGGATTCATATCACAGAAGAGCATTCGGAGATGGCAGGTTATTATTTTGAGGTCCTTGAAACGGTAGAGGAACTAGAGGCAATTTATGAGGGTAAGATGGGTGAATGCATAGCAGTGAGAAAGATAGGGAAAGGTAAATATATTGTAGTAGTGTATAGAGAACTAAGTAAAGAAGACGGATTTGTAATTACCGCCTTCTTAACGAGGCGGAGGAAACAGCTTGAGAGGAGAGGAAAGATATGGGGACAATAGAGGTAAAAAAGGTATTAGCTCTTGTGCCTGAATTATTGGAAGTGCCATATCCAAGAATTTGGGCATCCTACGATAAGGAGGCAGATGTTTTATACATCAATTTCAAGAAGCCGAGCCATGCAGATGATTCCGAACTCACAGATGATGACATCATAATCAGATATGAGAAAGGAGAGATCGTAGGCTTTACCGTCCTAAATGCAAGCAGAAAGAGGAGAGAATATGGGCACGGCGTATAACAGAGTGTATCTGGCTTCGCTCCGCTCCGCCCAAAGGGTGCGCTTCGCGACCCCTTCGCATACCCGTCGCTCGTTAGGCGACATATCCCATATCCCGCAGCCGTCTAAAAAACGGAGGTATGAAATATGCAAGTCAAAGAATTATCTATAAGCTTATCTGAAGACGAAAATATTGAAATTGAAGAAGTGAGATCATATTTAGTAGAAGAAATGAAAAAAGGTAAGAAAAGTGGCAAATTGTTAGCAATTAGATGGTATGGGGGTAAATTTAGCCATTTAGATTGGCTTCTCCCCCTCTTACCTAAGTGTCATCATTTTTGTGAACCTTTTGGTGGTTCAGCAGCTGTGTTACTGAATAGAGAACCATCACCTGTAGAAACTTATAACGACATTGATGGTGATGTTGCAACTTTTTTCAGAGTCCTTAGAGACAAACCTGAGGAATTGATAGAAAAACTTGTATTCACTCCCTTTTCTAGAGAAGAACTCAGAAAAGCCTATGAAATGCGAAGGAGAAAGGATTTACATGAGGTTGAAAGGGCACGTCTTTTCTTTATACGGGCTGAACAGGTTCGCATTGGCTTAGCTCAAACTTCCACAGCTGGTCGCTGGGCTTGGTGTAAATTGACAAGCAGAAGAGGCATGTCAGGGGCTGTTTCAAGGTGGTTAAATAGAATAGACGCTTTATGGGCGGTAGCCGAACGATTACGAAGAGTGCAAATTGAAAATCGAGATGCTTTTGAAGTCATGTTGAAATACGATTCTCCGCAGACCCTTTTTTACCTCGATCCTCCATATCCCCATGACTCACGTGGGGATATAAATGCCTATGGGTATGAGATGACCGAAAAAGAGCATGAAAAACTTGCTGAAATCCTTCATTCAATTAAAGCAAAAGCAGCAATATCTGGATATCTTTCCCCGCTCACTAAAAAACTCTATAGTGATTGGACAAGGATTGATGCTCCGACAAAGATTATCCATTCAGCTAAAAAACCGCGCACAGAATCACTATGGATTAACTACAACATAGAGAAAATAGGTGAAGAAACTATTCAAAGATTAAAAGAAATGGGGTGTAAATTCCATGTCAGACAATAAAAAGAAATCAAAAGGATTAGACGCCAAAAATGCATTAGAAGTGCTGAACAAAGTTTGGGCAGAGATTCAAGATCTCCCTCACGACCAGATTTATAAAACTACTTTCGTAGATAAAGAGACAGAAGAAAAAATAAGACTACTGATCAATTCTCGCACTAAAGCTTTTAGATATGCTATCTTTACACAGATTCTTGCAAAACTCGTGGATCCTTCTGTTAATTGTCTTGTTCTTCAAGTTCAGGCTTCTATTCTTGGGGCATTTGATGCTCGGTCATTTTGTAAGAAAACCATAGTCCCTTTCGAGAGAGAGCAATTAGACAATATTCTCGGTGCATCCTCGGATCCTTACGTCGGAAAGCCTCTTAGACACGAGAAAATATCTCTAGAGATTATTGATCATATAAAAGATAAGGAGGGATGGAAAAATCTATACACAATGCTCCATAAAATAGAGGAGAAAAATGAATCAGAATTTACTTTAGCTGTGTTAAAACAAATTTTACTCGAAATCCGTAAGCTTCTCTCTCAACGAGTTATTTTGCCTCCTTCTATCCGATTTATCAGTACGGAGGATCTTAAAGAAATTCTAATAAGCTATTTAGCCAAACCCTCACAAGGGCTAAGACCCCAAGCTATAGTATATGCTTTGTTCAAAGTGTTCAATGAAAAGACAAGTACTTTTGCCAAAATAACAACAGTCAAGGCCACTGTATCTGATGTTTATACTAAACGTAAAGCTGACATAGAATGTAAAGATGCTGAAGGAAATCTTAAACTAGCTATATGTGTAACGGAACAACTTAGTAGTGAAAAGTTGGAAAGTGAACTACAAAAAGCCAATATAAATAATGTAAGGAACGTGTTGATTATAGCTCATAGGATTGATGTTCCGCCTGAAGAGGTTAACCGGATACTCAGGAAATATACTTTAGAAGTTGCTATTTCCACACTTGTTGATTTTATCGTGATGATGACGGTTATGCTAAATAATGAGATGAGAAAGAAATTGGTACTAAAGATGTACGAAGTTTTACACGAATTAGAGAGCCCCGACCATCTCAGAGAATGGGATAAAACTATTAGGAAAAAATTAGGGATAAAATGATTGAACGGCTGCGGGATACGCTTCGCCACTATCGTGGCTCGCTCCCTATTGGGGTCACTTAACAGGCAGATATGTAGCTTCACCTCCGGCTACGCCAAAATTTCGCAAGGCGAAACTTCACATATTCCCAGAACGATAAGCAAAATTCGCGCCGCCTATGGCGGACGCTCCGCTCGCTCATTTTGCTTATCGGGCGGCGAGCGTAACCCCGTCGCTCGTTAGGCGACATGGTAGGGGTGATTAAAATATCATATGAAGAATTCAAAAGAAAGGCTTTAGAGCCGGAAGATTGAGATGGAGTCCATCTTTCTGCGAAGAATGCAAAATCCCTATAATGTTGATTCAAGAAGAATGGGGTTGGAGCGATAAATATCAAATCTAATTGGAGTCTGAATGGGATGAAATGGTTTAGAGATATTCACAACAGGCAGATTCGATTAACAGATGAAAGGCAGGAACACATCGAAGTTGATCATCCAGAAATGTCCGGACAAATCTCCAGAATGCAGGAAACGTTGTTAAATCCTGACATAATTGTGAGATCAAGAACAGATCCTGATGTTGAGCTGTTTTATCAACATTATGATACAACGCCAGTGACGGAGAAATATTTATCGTTGTAGTTAAAGTATTAACTGATGACATATTTATCATAACTGCGTATTTCACAGATAAAGTAAAAAGAGGTGAAATACTATGGAAAAGAAGATAATAAAAATATGGTATGATAAAGAGGGAGATTATCTCGAAGTTTTGTTTGAGCGGAAAAAAGGATACTTCAGAGAAACGGAAAATGATGCGGTAATGGAGAAAGTTGATGAAGAAGGAAATGTCATCGGTTTCTCCATTTTAAAAGTAAGTGCATTGAAAGAAAAACCACTTTCAATAGAACTTAAAAGCCACGTCGCCTAACAGGAGGATAAACAGCTCGCCTTCGGCTCACCCAAATGCCTACGGCACTTCGTGTATCCGCAATCCGTTATACGCAATCGGCTTCGGGACGCCTGAAATGAAAAGATATAGATAGAAGGAGATATAACTTATGTAAGGAGGTAAAAAAATGGCAAACTTTCAAGCTAAGATGTTCAATAAAAAAGCTTCTGATCCCAAAAACAAACCAGACCAGATTACAGAAGCTATTGCGTTAAAGCCCGGTCAAAGTATCGCAGACATTGGTTCCGGAGGGGGTTATTTTTCCCTGCGATTTGCCAGGATAGTTGGAGAAGAGGGGAGAGTTTATGCAGTTGATACAAAACCAGAATTTTTAGAGTATGTCAAAAATAGTGCCAGAGAGGAGGGATTGGATAACGTTATACCAACGCTTGTATCAGAAGATAAATTAGATTTACCTGAAAAAAGCTTGGATTTGATATTCATGCGTAATGTTACCCACCACATACCAAATCGAGTGGAGTATTTTAAGAGTCTAAAACGATTTTTAAAACCAGATGGGAGAATTGCCATCATTGAGTATAAAAAAGGTAAAATTTTCACATTCCGTGGACTGTTTGGACACTACGTTCCTGAAGAAACCATCATTCAGGAGATGGAAGAGGCTGGATATTCATTGGAAAAGGAGTTCAATTTTTTACCAGAACAACATTTTACAATTTATACGGTGAAAAAATGAAAGATCAAAGAGAACTCTGAAAACCCCCCACTCCCAGACCCCATCAAATTAACAGGGAAATCAAAAATCCTCCTGGATGAGGCGCATCCGCCTCATAAGGGGGATTGCATCCCCTCTACCCCTGCGTCCGATCTTCGATCGGACTTGTCCTACCTGCGGTAGGACTACGCTTTTCGAGCGAGTCTTGCAGCCTTCGTCTGGATATTTCCGATCTTTGATCAGAATTGCCCTATCGAAGATGGACTTTTGCGTAAAGGCTTTCCAAAGCCTGCGGTGAAGATGATATTCATCTACGCAGCAGAAAGGAAAAAACAGGGTGAGAGGGGAATTGAGAAGGAGACCGGCGTCAGTGGCACTTATTATTCATGATGGGGTCTGGTTCAGGTTTTGACCGGTGGGGGGAGGGGTAAATCAAAGCTATCTTAAGTAAATACCGAAGCCCTCATGACTTCACAACCAGGGATGGAGGAGAGAGGAGATCTCAATGTAGCTCAATCCTTCTCCACCGAGATCCTCACAAGCTCATTAACCACCGCAACAGCAACAGGTGTCCCACCCCTTGTTCCAACCGAGGTTATAGAGGGGATATCAAGCCGTCTCACCCATTCCTTCGATTCTGCCGCGTTCACAAACCCAACAGGTGTTGCAATAACAAGAGCCGGTTTAATCCCACCCTCAATCAATTCACAGAGTGCCATTGTGGCAGATGGAGCATTCCCGATGACAACGATCGAGCTGTTAAGCGCGTCTCCAACCGCAAAGACGCCTGCAGCGGTTCGTGTGAGACTTGAGTTCTCTTCTGGTTCATGGTCCAGAAATGTTCTGATCTCACATTCATGCCCTTTCGATGTGATCCCAACCTTGACCATCCGAATATCGGTATAGATATCACACCTGGATCTGATGGCCTCAATCCCTCGCTCTACCGGGTTGTTCTTGAATATTAGCAGATCCTTAAATGCTGGATCCCCTGTTGCAATAACAACCCGCTGTCTTATCCTATCCTCATCAGTTTCATCACCAACGATCTCCCTTGCAATCTCCCGGCTGAGCCTTGATATCCTCGCTGCCTCATCCGTCCTTGCGCCAAGATCATTGCTCATAGCAGCACCTCACAAACTCCTCAAATGGAGATGGTTCTCCCCCTGCATGGATATGCGTATAGGATGCAAGCACATTCTTATACACCATACCATCGAGCCGGTTCTTTATCCCCTTCCCCCGGATCATCCTGTATGCAAACCTCACATCACCCGGATGAACCACCGAATAGTGAAACTCATGCCCCCTCAGCACCTCACCCTTCCTTGATACCACGGTATCACTCAAAGACTCAGCGACGACATACCCTACAGCCTGGAGTCTCTCTGTGAGCTCAGCCTCTGCATCAAATACCCCGAGCATCTCATATCCATTAACCTTTCTCAGTGTGTACATCATCCCGCCACATTCAGCATAAAGTGGCATCCCCTCCTCAACCCTCCTCTTTATCTCCTCCCTTATCCCCTCATTTTGCTCAAGCTCCTCTGCATAAAGCTCAGGATACCCTCCTCCAAGGTACACTCCATCAACATCAGGTAGAGAACCTTCCATGGGACTGAACTCAACAACCTCTGCCCCAAGCTCCCTCATTATCTCCATGTTTTCAGGATAATAGAAGCAGAAGGCCCTATCTCTTGCAACTCCAATTTTACATCCCTTATATACTGATTCTCTCCTTATTACACTTCCCTCAAGCTCCTCGCACTCTCCTGCAATCTTGATGATACTTTCGATATCTATGTACTCAGAACCGAGATCTGCAAGCATTTCATGATCGTATTCAACTTCATGCCCCATCTTGAGCCCGAGATGTCTCTCAGATACGATTAAATCACTTTTCTTTGGAATTACACCAACAACAGGAACTATCTCCTCAATCGCATCCCTTAGCATCTCCTCATGCCTTCTGGATCCAACCCTGTTCAGTATAACGCCCCTCAGATTAACCCCACTGTCAAATGCCCTGTATCCAAGCACGATCGCGCCCGCACTTCTTGAGAGGGAGGATCCATCGATTACAAGAATTACCGGGGCTTTAAGTATCTTTGATATGTGTGCCGTGCTCCCCTTCTCATCTTTCCCATCCATCCCATCATAAAGCCCCATAACACCCTCTATAACAGCGATGGAATCCCCTGATGTGTATTTCATAAAGGAAGATCTTATCTGCTCCTCACTCATCATGAATGAATCAAGGTTGTGGGAGCTGTGACCGCATATCATCCTGTGATGGGAGGGATCTATAAAGTCGGGTCCAACCTTAAAGGGCCTTACATCAAACCCCCTTCGCTTTAAAGCCCCCATCAGAAGGAGTGTCACCGTTGTCTTCCCGGCACCGCTGTGGGTTGCACCGATTACGACCCTCGGTCTTGTATCGGTTATATCCTGTACTTCCTGTGGTATCCCCTTGGCGTTATAATCCAGTCCTTCCATATCCTCGACTCCCGGTTTCCTATGATAACCGTGGTATGCATATCAACCTCATCATCATACGTAAGAACACTCCTCAGGTTGGTTATTATCCTCCTCTCACCCTCCCTCGTGCAGTTTTTAACAATTCCAACAGGGGTGTCATCTGCTCTAAACCTTCTGATGATTTCAATGGCCCTTTTAAAGTTTCCGACTCTGCTTCTACTTCTGGGGTTGTATAAGACAATAACAAACTCCGCCTCTGCCACTGCAGATAGGTTCCTCTCTATGACCTCCCAGGGGGTTAAGAGATCGCTGAGTGATATAACCGCAAAGTCGTTGTTTAAGGGTGCACCAAGGACAGATGCCACGGCATTTGCTGATGTAATCCCGGGAATGATCTCGATATCAAAATCCCTATCACTCTTCTCTGCAACCTCAAGAACGATCCCTGCCATACCGTACACATTCGGATCTCCCCCGCTTACAATCGCAACCTTATGCTCCTCTGATAGCACAAGCGCCCTCTTTGCCCGATCTATCTCCTCCCCCATCCTGCTTTTTATTATTCGCTTCCCCTTGGTGAGATCCTCTATGAGCTCAAGATAGCTCTTATTTCCTATGATATACTCTGCCTCCCTTATCGCCTCCTCTGCCCTCCTGCTCCTGTGCTCTCTTCCACCAGGCCCTATCCCGACGATGTACAGCCTACCTTGCGATTGCAATCGTAACACTCCCGTATACCCTCTTTGAAAGGATGAGCTCCCCTCTTTTTGATAAAACAAGTGCACAGGGTTCACACACCCCTTTAAGCCCCATTCTTTGAGCCTTTGATGATGATGGAGGATTTACGCTGTTTATATCATCATCAGCTAAAAACACCAAGGGCTTTCCAAGCTCTCTGCATGCATCTATCAGCCCCATCTCTCTCTCCTTCAGTCTTGATGTTGCAAAAAGATCTATCTCATCAATATCTAAGGATGTCTCACTCAGAGCCTCCCTTATCCCTGATACAACCTCTTCTTTCTTAACACCCTTCCTTGTACCAATCCCCACCACAAATCCACCCCCTCTTTTAAGAACTGATACATCATCATCAACAAGAACGATCTTCGGTCCCATAATTCTTAAAACAGGAACATCCTCCCTTAAAATTGAGAGATTGACCGATTTTGTGCTCTCCTTATTCACAATATCACATCCCAGAAGCTCTGAAACCCTCTCAACAGAACATTTCCCATAAGCCTCTGTTGCTGTTGTAATCACAGGGATTATCCCGATCTCACTCAACCTTTCTGCAAGCTCATTTGCACCATGATGCCCTCCGAGAATTGGTATCGCAAATCTCCCGGCCGCATCCACCACGACAACTCCCGGATCCTTCCATTTATCCCTTAAAAGGGGTGAAATCTTCCTCACAACAATCCCCGCTGCCATGATCGCAACAATTAGGTTGTACTCCATAAAAGCCCTTTCAAACACCCCATTCTCATAAATCAGGATGTCCCCCTCTGTAACCCCCCTTATCTGCTCTGCAAGCTGCCTGTCCTTTTCAAAAGCTATTATTGCGGTTTTAACCATAAAGATGAGATCTCCTGTATTCCTTTGGGCTTAAAGCATCCCCAATTATGACAATTGCAGTTCTCTCAATCCCTGCCGCTCTCACTTTCTCCTCGATATCCTCAAGCGTCCCCTTTATCACGGTCTCATCCTTCCATGATGCCTTATAGACAACAGCAGCAGGGGTATCCTTTGGATATTCAACCGCCTCAACAATCTCCCTCAGCCTGTGAACTCCAAGGAATATCGCAAGCGTTGCCCTGTGTCTTGAAAGCTCCCTTATCTGGTCTTTCTCCAGCGTCTTTCCGGCAGGTCTTGTTATTATAACCGTCTCACCTGCGAGTGTAAGCTCGGCCTTAAGGGCTGCTGCAGATGCAAAGAGGGATGATACACCTGGAACAACCTCTATATCTATCCCCCTCTCCTTAAGCGCAAGCATCTGCTCATACATCGCGCTGTAAAGGGATGGGTCACCACTGTGAAGCCTTACAACCTTCTTACCCTCCATCACAGCCCCTACCATAAGATCGATGATCTCTTCAAGCTTCATTCCGAAGCTGTTAACCTTCTCTCCGTTTGAGTACTCAAGGACATCCGGATTAATCAGAGATCCGGTGTAGACGACAAGGTCTGCCTCTTCAAGAAGCTCCTTTCCTTTGAGCGTTATGAGCCCCTTATCCCCTGGACCCGCTCCAACAAAGTGTATCTTCATCATTCCCTCCTTGCATAGAGTATGCTCAAATAGTCACCCCTCTCCGGAATGACATCTGTTATCCGCTCATCCTCGGAAAATATCCGCTCAAAAAGTATAAACCTGGAGTAACCCTCCTTCTTAAGCCCTTCTACGATCTCTCTTGGTCTCCTGGCCTTGAGGATGATCTTGATCCTGGTATCAGACCCATCACTCACCTCGAAGCTTGAGTCAATCTCAATCCCGGCGCAGGATGCAAACGCGGTTATCGAGCTTACTCCGGGAATGGTCGTGATCTCAACTTCTGGATAAAGCTCTCTTATCTTCCGCTTAAGATGCGTGAAGGTTGAGAAGAAGTTTGGATCTCCAATCAGGGCAAACGATACAAGCCCATACCTTGCATCCTCCCCGACGATCCTTGCATTCTCCTCCCATATACGCTCAAGCTCACGCTTGTTGTGGATCATTGGAAAATCAAGGATTATAGCATCCTTATACGGCTTTACAAGCTCATATGCAAGTCTTCCTGGTACATATACCTTTTTTGACTCCTTTAAAACCTCAACTGCCCTTAAAGTCAGAAGATCCGGGCTACCAGGTCCAAGACCAACCCCTACAAGCATCCTCCCACCACCATGAATACAGGGTTCAATGACCTGAAGGCAATACCACCTGCAAGCTCGTAGCTCTTAGATACGTTTATAATAAGTGCCTCCTTGAAGATTTTAAGGTCTCTCATCGTCTCAATCGCCCGTGATGCAACCTCAATCCTTGCAGCATTAACAACGATCGTCTCACATCCCTTAATAAGCTTCAATACGTCTTCAAGATCCCCGGTTCCACCAACAAACGCCTTGTTGAATGAAGGGAGGGTCGGTATGAGGTCAACAGCCTCACCCTCGATGAGCTCGATGTTCTCCCGACCCCGAATGTTCTCTGATGCAAAATCAACAGCCTCTCTCCTTCTCTCAATCGCATAAACCTGCTTTACGTATCCTGACATCGCAACTGAGACGTTTCCTGTGCCACAACCGATGTCAAGCACGATATCATCCTCTTTAAGCGCAAGCTTGGACAAAGCGATTGCAAGCACCTCTTCCTTTGTCGGGACACCTTTAAGCTTCACAGCAAGATAAAAAGATCTTGAATTTTATTAATCTTTTCTTTGGAAAAAAAAGGCGGAGCTTCACCTCCGCCTCAAGACAAACCCAAGAAGCACAAGCCCAAGTATCGCGATCACGATGAGCACCGCGATCCATGGAACACCGGATACCGGCATCGGGGTCTCGACCGTCGTCTCCTCCATCACCGTACCCTCAAGCGGCTCGTTCTGTGATTCTGCCTTCTCCGGGACGATCTCCTCGACTGTTCCAACACCTGCCTCCTCGGTCTCATTCCCACCGCCTGATCTGGGTGCAGGTGTGGGTGTCTGCCAGATCAGAGGTTTTCCGCCTCCACCACCATGGTAGTAGTGTGTGGTCGTCTCCTGGCTCGTGGTGGTGGTTGTGGTTGATTCCTCAATCGGTGCCGAGATTATCCCCTGCATGTACTCATTCAAAAGCAGATTACCGCAGGTGTGGTGGCAGCATGTCACGCCGTATTCGCTTTTGAGCTCCTGATACATCTCTGCGAGGTTCGTCTTTACGGCATCAGATGGATCCCAGTAGCCCTTTCTCACCGCTTCAAGCATCCTTGCTACGATTGATTCAAGGGCGTATGGGTTGTTTGCCTCAAAGAACCCTTTCATTCCGAGGTTGTATCTGTCCTGGATGTAGACATCATAGACCTGGTTCCACATATCCGCGGTGATGAGATCCGGTGTTACAACATCCCATCCCCAGAGATACTCTGTGAACTTCATCATCTCCCTTGCTCCGGCATAGTCATGCTCCATCATTCCCTCGATCCACTTCGGATTGAAGTATCTTACAACAAGCTCTCTTCTCAGGAAGCTCTGAAGTGTCTCTGTCACCGGGTTGTGTGGGTCTCTCAGGTTTGTTATGTAGAGATCTGGTGTCTCTCCTGTCAATGATCTCACAGCCAGTGCAAGCCCGCCGAGGTATGAGAACTGGTCGTCGTTGTCAAGCACCCCATAGAGGTTCGAGCTTCTGCTGTGGATGGCAACATCAACCCCCCTGAGGTTCTCCCTGAAGAGATCGGGATTCACAAGACTCCATCCGCAATCTCCATAGACATAGCCGAGCCTGTTGATGTAGAGGTCTGCAATCTTCGCGGTATCATTCCATGTATCACTCGCTGCTATCACATCAGGTAGCCCTGTGCCGTAGTTTCCACTCTCCTCTGAGAAGACCCTTGCCATCGAGAGGCAGGTTGCATCGTCTTCTGAGTAGCCATTCTCAATCAGCCATTCATAGATTGCATCCGAGTGTTCCTTCACATAGTTTGTACAGTTATCATCATCTGTCTGAGCTGCAACCCTCACTCCCTCATCGATGATACCGATCTTACCAGCGAATGTATCCCTGTAAAGCCCAGAAGTTGTGACAAGCACATCTATCCTCGGTCGTTGAAGCTCACTGCAGGGTATCAGCTCAACACCCTTCACCCTTCCCCGCTTATCCCACTTCGGCTTAACACCCATGAGATACAGGATCTCTGACTCCATGATCCCCTGATGTCTCATCGTCTCGACGCAGAAGAGGACGAATGCCACCCTTTCTGGATAAGTACCATTGTGTTCCGCCCTGTACTGCTCAAGCAGATTATCAGCCATGGCTTTTCCAACCTCCCATGCCTCCTTCGTCGGTATCTCCCTTGGATCAAAGGAATGGAAGTTGTTGCCTGTAGGAAGTGCATCCGGGTTTCTTATCGGGTCGTTCCCGACCTTTGGAGGAACGTATCTTCCATCAAGGGCAGCAAGTATCCTCGGTATCTCGATCGTGCAGTTCTTAAGATTTGCTGCATAGATCTTAGCGGTCTCAAGGTCTGCAGTCACATTTGCTGATACATTCCCTGCAAGCACCATCGTTTGTGCCTCTTCTGGATCTGTGCCGTTAAGCAAGACCTCACTAAGGAGACCTTCTATCACGGTGCAGTTCTCATGTGCGGGAGATAGCTCATGCGGATCCGGATATACCTCCGCGATGTGCTCCTCAAACTCACTCCCGAGCATCGACTCTACCATCGATACGAGCTTCCAGCCATCCGGAGGTGATCCAAGTATGTGGAGGCCGTATGGCATGAACTCAGATGCGAGATCATGGAGGTATTCGTGAAGTTCGCCATTTATGAAATCCTCAAACGCAGTCTCATTCATCGCCCTGAGTTCATCCGGCGTAACACCGAGATTCTCGCTCAGAGTTAGATTCTCATATAGCTCTGTTATCGTCTCCCTGTATTCTCCCTTGAGCGTGGTGTTTTCTGCGCTGAGATACCGGTGAATCCTCTCATGCAGGAGAGATAGATCTCCGTAAAGCCCACCTGCCACAATCGGTGGTGTGAGATGGTCCACGATCACAGCCTGACCCCTTCGCTTTGCCTGCGTCCCTTCACCGACGTTATCCATGATGTAGGGGTATACCACAGGGAGATCCTGGATCAGTATTGCGGGCCAATCTTCCTCTGCAGAGAGGGCGGTTTCCTTACCCGGGAGCCACTCCTGTGTTCCATGCGTTCCGAAGTGAACTATTGCATCTGCGCCATACTCCTTCTTCAGCCAGAGGTAGAACGCGATGTACTGATGGTGTGGTGGAAGCTCCTTGTCGTGGTAGAGTATTGCCTGATCCTGGAGCCATCCACGGGTTGGCTGCGGTGCAAGTAATACATTCCCGAGTTTAACCCCCGGGATGACAAGGTACCTCCCTGTCTCATTCCCATAGACCATTATCTCACCGGGTGGCTCTCCCCATTTCTCGATGACTTCCTCTTGCTTATCTTCAGGAAGCTCATTGAACCATGTTTCGTACTCAGATGCCGGGAGAAGGATAACGGTTCCACTCTCAACCATACGCTCAAGCTCATCCGGTGCCCATGTACCGACGTTTCTTCCCTGATGGAGCATGAGGTCAAGGAGTTCATCTTCAGAAGGTACCTCTCCTTCCACATCATACCCCTCCCCCTTCATCGCATCGAGGAGGTCTGTGAGGCTCGGGACGATATCGAGGTAGCTTGCACCGAGGTTATCCTTCCCGCCACCGTGGTTGTAGTAGATTATCGCAACTTTCTTCTCAGCGTTGGATTTTCTGTGAAGCTCTGCCCATGATATTGCCCTATCTGTGATCCACTCAAGCTGGTAATCGAACGGCCTGTAGCAGTACTCACCACTCACAGGATCCTTCTCCTTGCCTGAAAAGAGGATGAACTCGGTCTCACCATCCAGTTCCGGAAGAGCGACCTGCCATGCAACCTCTGAAGGTGATAACCCGTTGCTCTCATTCCATTTACTCTCATTCATGTAGTAGCTCATGATTCCCTTGATCGGGGTTACGTTCAGCTGCTGGAGGTAACCGATCCCCTCGTCCTCATGATGGTGCCACAGTCTGAATGAGTTGAGGATGATCACTGAGTCAACGAGCGGCTTGCCATCCTTGAGGAAGTATGTGGTGGTATTGGGATCCTTGTAGCTGAAACTTGCAAATATCACATTCGCACCCTTATCCTCTATCTTTCTTATGAGTGGATCGAGCGTCTCGTATGAACCGTACTTCCCTGAGACATAGTAATAGTGGATTCCTACCGTAGGTGCACTCTCGTTAAATCTCCCTGTGCTCTTATACCATGTGAGATAATCATCTATCGAGGAGAAGATGCCAAGTCCCTGGATTCCCTCTGCCTCTGCCTTTGCATCCGGGTGATATATCCCAAACTGCGGGATCTTGACCGGTGCCGGGATATCATCAAGTCCGAAGTCTCCTATCGGGATATCGCAGAGCTTAACACCGATGAAGATGAGTAACCCTATCATGTTCTCGGTCCCACCGTTTGCCCAGTAGGTGGCAATATCCGCATACTCCGGGGATGAGAGGTTGACAGAAGAGAGATTGTAAAGATCGGTAAAGCCGATCGTGATCACACCAGCACCCTTATCCTTTGCCTCAAGCACCGTATCATGGATTGCATCCTGCACCGGGTAACCGATCATCCAGAGGAAGATGGCATCCTGATCGCTTAAGTTCAGGTTTTTATAGCTCTCCGGATTATCGTGAGTGTATGTACAGAGGGATACGTTGAGATTTCGCGTGATGTAGAGATCATCTAAAGCCTTCTCAAGCCAGACCGCGTACGATGACTTCTCTGATACAACAAAAGCCACCTTTGTCCTATCTTCAGGTGGCTCAGGTGGATCCACCGCTGTGCTGTTGCCATAGAACCTGTTATCCATGTAGGTAATGAGATTCATTATATTCTCATCACCACCCCAGACCCAGTACTTCGTGATGTTCACATCATCCACATTCCCGATCGATATACTGGAACTCAGGTTATATGCCACGACATAAGCACTCCGGTTTATCGTCTGGTTTATCGATGCAACGGTCTCATTGTCAAGAGATGCCAGAAACACAACGCTTTCATTGCTGAAATTCACCGATTTCGCCTCTGTCTCGTTGTATATGCTGATATTTACCGTAGCATTCACCGATGCATTCACAAGCGAGGCTAAATTCTCATCCGTTCCAAGAACAAATGTTATCCTGTGTTCAACCGTCTCAACCTGTGCAACCGTCACTCCGGGCACCATGAGCTGTGCCACGAGTAACACCATAACCAGGGGTGCAAGTATTCGCACCCCTTTTATACGATTCCTTCCTATCTCTTTATGCATATCCAACCACCTCGGGTATGCTTGAAGCCGGATGCCCCGGTAGCTGGGAGGGTCTGGGGCATCACGGCTTCTTACTCAGCCATCAGTAGCATTCTCAGGGACATATATCACCTCTCCGGTCTCCAATCTGTAGGCAGTTCCGATCTTTCTTCCCTGCCCACCTGCAATCTTCTCTGTTGCGTTCAGAACCTTTATCGTCTCATGATCCTTGATTATCACCTGCATATCAGGCTTACCGGGATTTTTAACGATGGTAACACTTGCATCAGGATCAAGGAGCTCCGGAATGTTGTATGATAGGACAAGTGCAACTAAAAGCGCTACCGCGAAGACCATCGCGGCGTCAAACAGGTTTGCAACACTTGTCATCGGATCATCTTCATCCTCAAGTATCAACCCTAACCTTCTCTGTCTCACTTTAACACCTCCACAACATACTCCATATCACTCAGATCCTGGGTGTACCACCTCTTCTTGACAAGAAGGATGGCGTAGGCAATCCCTCCTGCAAGAAGCCCAAGAACCGTGGTTGCAAATGCGATGGCAAGGTTTGATGCCAGTGTCTGGATATCACCGGAGGACAGGCCTATCAGCGCAGGCCCCATCGGTATGAGTGTTCCCATAAGCCCGATCATCGGTGCAATCCTTGAGACGAACCTCGGAAACTCAAGCTCACGTGCTATCTTGAGTTCATAGTCCTGTAAAAGCTTCTCAGCCTCAACCGAGAAGCTCTCATCGCCTATCGTCTCTGTAAGATCCTTTATGAACCCTTTAAGGAAGTGATTGGAGCCTGAGTTTGTAAGCGCACTTGAAGCTTCTTTAAAGTTTTTAAGCTCGATATTCTCCTTTGCAAGCTTCACTCCAGACTTGAGCCTGCTGAAATCTCTGCTTCTTGATGCATACTCGGATACAAACTGCCCGAGCATCACAAATGAAAGGGCAACGAGTATGAGAAGTGCAATAACCACGGGATAAAGGAGCGAGTTTGATATTACAAACATCAGCCCCATTATTCCGGATGATATGCTCCCCATTACCCACCCCTCCTTGCAGGAAACAGGTTCATTCTATCACTGAAAAATCCGGATGCTACGAGAAGTGTGATTAAAAGAAAAGACAGAAAACTCTCCTTTAAATTAACTGGAGCTTCAAATGATGGAAATGACTGTGCCTGGATGTATGCCGGGATTATAATCGGAGAGAGGAGGTAGAAGAGTCCGAAGAGGATCATCACGGTTCCAAGGGAGGATGGGTCTTTAAGATGCATGCGCTGTGCAAAGGATGCGATTGAGAGGGAGGTTATTGATATTCCAGCAAAGAAGATTGTACCGACGATAAGGCCAATTGTGACGTTACCCAGATCAAGCAGGCTCGATAGTGTCATACATGCAAGGAAAGTCGCAGTAAGGCATACCGGGCAGGGAACAGAGAGCCATAAGAAGCTCTTTCGTGATATATCACGTCTCTTAGAGATCCAGCTTTTCTTTGTCTCTATCCCAAAGTATAGAAGCCCGAGTGCTATTACAAGATGCATCGTGAGACCGGTCGCAAGGATATTATTCGTAAGCTCGGCTGGAATGACTCCTATCAGGTATCCCATAATGATCGAGAGGATGAAATAAGCAGATGCAACATAGAAGATCTCACGTCGATTGAGGCTTGCAAATCCACACCCCATCCCGCTTTTAAGCGAAAAGAGGGCGATTCCGATGAGAATCCCCACTGCAATAACTGTCGATATCTCCACGGTATGCCTCCCACTACAGTAGATTAAAGAAAAGATTACTTGTTTATAAATCTTTCTCTTTTTACTTAAAACAATTACCTTTAACTTCCCCCTAACCCGGACTTATAATATACAAACCCAAACCGGTATTTTTGCGTATTCACGGTCATCTTTTCCCGGATAAAAAGCACACCATAAAAATCCATTAAACCTAATTCTAACCGAAATTAGAATCTGCATAAACCTTTCCTGGTGGAAAAATGGATACTCCGCTGGCAAGATTAAAAAGACCCAAAATGGATGCTATTAGGGGAAATACTCGGTACTGTCAGTTCACGGAGAGTCAAGCAGGAGATATCAGAGCAGGGTATATCACCTATGGGGGTGAGCGGATTGCAGAAGAGAGAAGAATTGAAGGTTACAGGAGATTATGGATTCTCATCGAGAAACGCGGTATGTGATTGTGAATATGAGAAGAGCAATCATTAAAGCTCCCAGGATGGATTCAAGAGCTGCTAAGACCTGTGGAATGTGTCCTGCCGCAAGATTCGGCTGGATATTTGAGTATCCCAAGCTCGTGAATGTGATCACACTGTGGTAGATGTAATCAAGAAAGTCCGGGGTGACCATCTTTCCATTCACATTCTTAAAATCTTCACACCATAGCCTGTCAGTAACTTCAAAATGAAAAAATCATATACCCATGACCTCAGGCAGTTAATCCAGCCTTTCTCCCTCAAAAGCTTTCTCCTGACCTCACATCTCCTGTAATGCATATCCAGCGCCTCTTCAATCCTCCCGTTCTGGATGTAAAAGTAGTAGAGATTGTTGTAAACCTCATAGGACGCCTCATAAAGCTCCTCTACGCCTCCTCTGTAAAGATATTCCTCAAGTCCTTCTCTCTCTATTAAATCGTTAAGCTCACTTATTTCAACATAATTCTCCTCTTTTTCAGAATTTCTCCTCTTCCGAGGTCTTTGAAAAATTCTGCTTTCTGCATTTTCCGGGTTTTTAACAACCCTCCGCCTCTTCCTGTCAAAAAAGACCATTCCTACTCCTACAGAAACATACCTGACCACTCTCTCTTCAAGAAGCTTTGCCACAACTTCGGGATCACTCCATCTAATCTTCTGCACATCAAAAACTGCCAATTCTTTATTCTCTACTTTAAGGAAATCTGCAATAATTTCATTAATTTCTTTCTCAAATTTTGCATTCCTAAGCGTTTTCGTCTCGTCAAGGTAAGAGAGGTAAAGATTTGCGTATGTCAAATTTGCACCATCCAGGCAAGTTTCCGAATCCACTCTCACACCGGATAAATTTGCACCCTCAAGATTTACACTCGTAAGGTCAGCTTCTTGAAGTTCTGCAAACGAAAGGTCAGCTCCTTGAAGTTCTGCTTTGTAAAGGTCAGCTCCTTGAAGATTTGCACCTGAAAGGTCAGCTCCTTGAAGATTTGCACCCAAAAGGTCAGCTCCTTGAAGTTCTACTTTGTAAAGGTCAGCTCCTTCAAGATTTGCAAACGAAAGGTTAGCTTCTTGAAGTTTTGCATCTGAAAGGTTAGCTTCTTCAAGATTCGCAAACCGAAGGAAAGCCTCCTGGAGTTCTTTTCCACTTAACTTCGCCCCTCTTAAAAACGCCCCTAAAATCGTATTCTCCTTTAACTCCCTCAGCTTCGCATCATCAGGCTCTTTCCCTTCCTCTTCCCTGTGCCAGTAGCAGTATTCTTCCCCAGCAAGGGCTTCAAGCGGGCATTCCCATGATCCCAATTTGAATCTGCATTTAGCCATGTTCTTTACGAAGCTCACTAGGCTTTAAGGATGCTCCTGCCTGACCATTTCATAGCAGCGTGAAGGTGTTGTAATGTTAGAGGGGGCGGCCTTTGGCGTCTCACCGTCAGATTACCCTCTCAATGATCTCAAGCGCCCGCTTTATATCAGATCGTGACGCGGCATAAGATATTCTCACATGACCCCTGCCGTTCTCACCGAACGATGATCCAGGGGTTGTAACAACCCCATTCTGAAGAAGCTTTGTCACAAACCCCTCCTCATCTGCGACCCTGAGGAAAAGATAGAACGCGCCATCCGGGATCGGGAAGCTGAAGCCAAGAGCGTTCAATCCCTCAACCAGAAGATCTCTTCTTGCTCTGAACTCATCACACATCGATCTCACACACTCCTGAGGACCGGTAAGTGCCTCAAGTGCTGCAAACTGCGAGACTGAGCTTGCACACGCCTGAATGTACTGATGAACCTTCAGCATCTGCTCGATATATTCGGATGGTGCACCAACGTACCCGAGCCTCCATCCTGTCATCGCGTATGTCTTTGAGACCGCATTTATCGTGATGACATCATCTGTGAGGCTTGCAGGGCTCACATGCTCCCCATCATAGATAAACTCCTCATAGACCTCGTCTGAGATTATAACAAGCCCGTAATCTTCTGCGATCTCCGTGTACGCCCTTATATCATCCCTCGTTTGAACCCTGCCGGTGGGGTTTGAGGGGGAGTTCAGGATGAGCACACGATCTCCGGGTCCTATCGCCTCAAGAAGCAGATCAGGATCGAGCCGGAAGTTCTCATCGAGCCTCAGGCTCTTCGGTATCCCACCTGCAATCCTGGTCAGTGAGAAGTATGAGACAAAGCCCGGATCAGGGATCAGGACGCCATCACCTGGATTGACAATCGCCTCGAGTGCGATGTGAAGCGCCTCACTCGCGCCTGATGTCACGATTATATCCTCAACACCGATCTCAAATCCATTTTTCTCCAAAAATCGCTCCCTTATAGCCTCTCTAAGCTCAGGAATTCCTTTCCCCGGGGTATAACCTGTGAACCCGGCATCTATCGCACGCTTCGCAGCTTCTTTTATATGGGGAGGGGTGTCAAAGTCAGGTTGCCCAAGCCCCAGATTTATCGCATCAGATCCTGCAGCCTCAAACAGCCTCCTGATCCCTGAAAGATCGATTTTCTGGAGTCTATCTGCAAATTTCACCATGGCTAAACCCTTCCGCGAAGAAAGATCGCAAGCTTTGAGCGAAGATCCTCCGGTATCACATCAGGGGATGTCACAATTGCGTTGTCCAGTGCATGGCGGCAGGTGCAGTCCTCCTCAAGTGGTATTCTTGGGATTGCCTCTTTCAGGATTGCTCTGACCGTCTCCTCATTCCTCGCCACATTTTTAATCACGGTCTCGATCGTGACGTCCTCTTCCTCCTCATGCCAGACGTCGTAGTCAGTAACGGTTGCGATCGTTGCATAGCAGATCTCAGCCTCTCTTGCAAGCTTTGCCTCGGGAAGCGCCGTCATACCGATGACATCAAATCCACAGGACCTGTAGAAGAAAGATTCAGCCCTGGTTGAAAACTGTGGCCCCTCCATACAGACATAAGTCCCCCTGTGTGTACGTTTTCCGAGGTTTGATGCAATCTCAAGGAGGAGGTTCGATAATGACTCGCAGAAGGGATCTGTGAAGCTGATGTGGCAGACAATCCCCCCCTCAAAGAATGTCGAGGGTCTTGCCTTCGTTCTATCAAATATCTGGTCCGGAATGACGACATCCAGCGGCTTGATCTCCTCCTTCAGGCTCCCGACAGCAGAAGGCGAGATGATATGGGTGACACCGAGTGACTTCATCGCATAGATGTTTGCCCTCGCCGGGATCTCTCCTGGCGCGATTCGGTGCCCTTTTCCATGCCTTGCAAGAAATGCAACCCTTCTTCCCTCAAACTCGCCAAGTACAATCCGATCAGATGGCTTACCGAAGGGTGTATCAACCACGATCTCCCTCACATTCTCGAATATAGACTGATCATAGATCCCGCTTCCACCGATAATCCCAATCTCAGCTTTCTCTTCAACCATGTGACCACCTGCAGGTATCGGTAGATTGCTCCTGCTAAATAATTCTATGCGTACAGCCACTTCATATTCTCCGTTGCCCCGGGAAGGAGAGTGCCCAGAAACACTCACTCAACGAGCGCAATAAGGAAAGTTATTTTAATGCTTAGCCCGATGTACGCTTGGATGAAGAGAATGAAGGGGGCAGCTGAAAGGTGTGCTGACAGGATCAAAGAAGAGCGAAAGGTGCATCTTGTCTCTCATATAGATGCCGATGGTCTTGCATCTGCTGCGATAACTGTAAAAGCGCTTGAGAGGGCGGGTATCGGTGTTGAAGTAGAGTTTGTAAAGCAACTTGATGCATCTGTGCTCGAGAGACTTGAAAGGAAAGATCCAGGAGTTGTCATATTCACCGATCTTGGAAGCTCGATGGCTGAGGAGATTATGAGTTACAGGTTTACATCCGTGATTCTGGACCATCACCTGCCATCCCCCGGGGATGGTAATGAGCGTGAGCTTTTAGATTCAGGGCTTCATCTGAATCCACACCTGTTTGGGATAAATGGATCATATGAGCTCAGTGGATCCGGAGTTGCCTATATATTTGCGCAGGCGATGGCAGAAGGCGATGAGAACAACGATCTCGCGGATATCGCTGTTGTTGGGGCAGTTGGAGATCTTCAGGATAAAAAACATGGAAAACTGGTTGGTGTGAACCGTCAGATACTTGAAGAGGGGGCAGAGCTCGGTATTATCTCCTATGAGAAGGATCTGAGGATATTCGGGAGGCAGACCCGGCCGATATATAAGATGCTCCAGTATTCAACCGATCCATACCTGCCAGGCTTAAGTGGTGATGAAAAAGGGTGCATCGAGTTCTTCTTCAACTTAGGTGTGAACCTGAAGGATGAGAGCAAGATGCGATGGCGGCGATGGATAGACCTCCCACGGGAGGAGAAGCAACGGGTCGTCTCAGGGCTTATCGAGCACTGCATTCATCATGGCGTGGAAGGGGTGGATCGCCTCGTTGGGGAGGTCTACACACTCGAGAGAGAAGAACCCGGGAGTGAGCTCAGAGATGCAACCGAGTTCTCGACGCTGCTCAACTCAACCGCGAGATATGAGGAGGCGCAGATTGGGCTGAGGATTGCAATGGGAGATCGTGGGGAGGCGTACAGGCGGGCAAGGGAGCTTTTGAGAGAGCACAGGAGAAACCTCAGCGCAGGAGTGAACTTCGTGAAGGAGAATGGGATCAAGGTCCTCAATAACATCCAGTACTTCTATGCCGGCGATCAGATAAAAGAGACGATCGTCGGGATAATCGCGGGTATGAGTGCGGGCACCATCTCAAAAGAGGGTTTGCCGATTGTCGCATTTGCAAAGTGTGAGGAGGGGCTCAAGGTGTCTGCAAGGGCAACACACGCCCTTGTCAAGCGTGGGCTGAATCTCGCAAGGGCTATTACCACCTCTGCATCCCGCGTTGGGGGTTCTGGTGGGGGACACGACATCGCGGCAGGGGCTGTAATCCCTGAGGGCTCGATGGAGACGTTTCTTGCTTTGCTTGATGAGGAGATAGGAAAGCAGATCAGGTAGTGGTGAGGATATGGAGACATCATATGATGCAAGCGCCATTCAGGTCCTGGAGGGTTTAAGTGCAGTCAGGAAAAGGCCGAGCATGTATATCGGGGATACAGGTGTACGTGGCTTCCATCACCTGATCTTTGAGGTCGTTGATAACTCGATCGATGAGGCACTTGCAGGCTACTGCACGAGGATCGAGGTTATACTCCATGAGGATGGCTCTGTCACGATAGAGGATGATGGAAGGGGGATCCCGGTCGATATACACGAGCGGTATGGGATGAGTGCACTTGAGGTTGTAATGACGATGCTCCATGCAGGAGGTAAGTTCGACCACAAGAGCTACAAAGTCTCAGGTGGGCTCCATGGAGTGGGAGTTTCAGTGGTAAACGCCCTGTCCTCCTTCCTCGAGGCTGAGGTGAGACGGGATGGTGCCGTGTACAGGCAGCGGTATGAGTATGGTGTGAGAGTGACCGATGTTGAGGTTGTTGGAAAGACTGAGACCACAGGAACAAAGATCAGGTTCAAGCCAGACCCCTCGATATTCGGAGATCAGGAGTTTGACTTTGAGCTTCTTGTGAATAGACTCAGGGAGCTTGCATTTCTGAACAAGGGGCTTTTGATACGGATAAAAGATGAACGAACACATGAGGAACGAGAATTCAAGTATGACGGGGGGATCGTCTCATTTGTGAAGTACCTCAACCGTAACTCCAAGCCTCTTCATCCAGAAGTAATTTATTTCGAGCGTCGGCGTGACGATCTCCAGGTTGAGGTTGCGATGCAGTATGTTGAAGGATACACAGAGCGAATATTCAGCTTTGCAAACAATATAAATACGCATGAAGGGGGCACGCACCTCATCGGGTTCAAGAGTGCATTGACAAGGAGCCTGAACGACTATGCAAGACGGGAGAACCTCATAAAAGAGCCGCTTTCAGGGAGTGATGTGAGGGAAGGGTTGACCGCGATCGTCAGTGTCAGACTCACCGATCCACAGTTTGAGGGGCAGACAAAGACGAGGCTTGGAAACAGCGAGGTACGCGGGATTGTGGATTCACTCGTCTACGAGTCGCTCTCAACGTTCCTCATGGAGCACCCGAAGGAGAGCCAGATCATACTCCAGACAGCGATAAATGCACAGCGTGCGAGGGAGGCTGCAAGGCGAGCAAGGGAGCTTGTAAGAAGGAAAAGTGCACTTGAGGGAGGGGGGCTGCCGGGAAAGCTTGCGGACTGCTCTGAAAAGGACCCATCCAGATGTGAGCTTTACCTGGTTGAGGGGGACTCTGCAGGAGGTTCTGCAAAGCAGGGAAGGGATCGATCGTTCCAGGCAATTCTTCCACTCCGGGGTAAGATCCTCAATGTTGAAAAATCGAGGATCGATAAGATTCTGAAGAACAACGAGATACAGGCAATCATAACCGCAATCGGGACAGGAATCGGGGATGATTTTGATATCGAACGTGCAAGATACCACCGGATTGTGATTATGACCGATGCGGACGTGGATGGCTCACACATAAGGACGCTCCTTCTAACTTTCTTCTACCGGTATATGCGACCCCTGATCGATGAGGGATACATCTACATCGCGCAACCTCCCCTCTATCGCATTAAGAAGGGGAAGACTGAGCGATACCTCTTCAGTGATGCTGAGCTTGAGGAGGCGCTCGAGGAGATGGGAAGAGATGGTGTGAGCATCCAGCGGTACAAGGGGCTCGGCGAGATGAACCCCCAGCAGTTGTGGGATACCACGATGAACCCTGATACCCGGATAATCAAGCGTGTGGATATCGAGGATGCGATTGAGGCAGATGAGATATTCACGATTTTAATGGGGGAGAAGGTTGAACCCCGCAGGCGATTCATCAGGGAGCATGCAAAACAGGTGAGGTTCCTTGATGTCTGAAGAGAGGCTGAGTCTTGGATTTATTGGAGGGGGGAGGATTGCAGAGGCGATCATAAGAGGGGTTACTGGAAAGGGGCTGATCTCACCGGGTGCAATCCTTGTAAGTGATATCTCAGAATCCAGGCTTGAGTATCTGAGAACAGCACTCGGGACCGAGGTGACAGACGATAACCTCAAAGTACTCGAGGCACGGGAGACTCTCATCATCGCTGTGAAACCACAGGTTATCGATGATCTTCTCGTTGAGATCTCTCCGATGGTCAGGGATGAGCATCTCATCATCTCCGTCGCAGCAGGGGTCAAAACCGCACGTATTGAATCTGATATCGGAAAATATGCCAGAGTTGTACGGGTTATGCCAAATATCGCAGCGATCGTTGGAGAGGCAGCAAGTGCAATCTGCAAAGGATCTTATTCGACATATGAAGATCTTGAGCTGACAAAAAAGATATTTGAGGCGGTGGGAAGGGTTGTAATCGTTGATGAGGAGAAGATGGATGCTGTTACCGGCCTGAGTGGGAGTGGGCCAGGGTTTATCATGCCGATTATCGAGGCACTTGCAGATGCAGGTGTCCATGAAGGGCTCGATCGTGAGACCGCCCTTCTTCTTGCATCACAGACCGTTCTCGGAGCTGGTAAGCTCGTTCTTGAGACCGGTATGCACCCTGCGGCAGTGAAGGACATGGTGACATCCCCCGGTGGCACGACAATCGAGGGGATAAAGGCGTTGGAGGAGGGGGGAGTGCGAGATGCAGTGATGGAGGCGGTCATAAGGGCGGTTGAAAGAAGCAGAGAGCTGTAAATCCTCTCACACCTTCCACTCGATCCTTCTTATCTCACGGTCCACAACCTTTCCGCTCTCATCCGTGATACGTGCCTCGACCAGGATCATATCCCCCTCATTTATCTCAACCTGAGGTGGAAATGCAAGGGTGAGTTCATAGCTCCCGGGTCCGGTGTACGCGACAGCGCCCCAGTACCCGATCTCCCTGAAGTTGTGAATTGCAAAGGCGCTCACACATGGAAATGGAACCGTGCTTGAAGCTTTCGGTGCCCTGAGCGCATTTACCACCTCTGGGGTTACATTCATCCCTGTGATCGTGGCCACCCCTTTCTCATCGAGCCCGACCTCAACCTTAACCTGAATAACCGGCGCCCTCAAACGATCAATACAACAGGTGCCGGCGAGAGCCACCATGACAAGGACCAGAGAGATTGCAACAAGCTGCCCACCCGTCTTCATACTCTCTCCTCAAGTGCCTTAACCCTCTTCTTAAGCTCCGGGATTATCTGATTCTTCCGCTCCTCAGGTATATCCTCGCTCCGTCTGTAACGCTCAATCGTATGCTCGAGCATCATCCTGAGGCTTTTATAATCCCCTCTCATAAGACCGGTGAAGAGGCGATCCCACATACCCTCCATAAAGGGTATGACCTCAACGAGTACCCCGAGCATCATCTCAAGATGGACGAGCCCCTCCCCCCCTGTCGGACCTATCACATTCACATATCCGACCTTATCCACCGATGTCACCTTCCCATGAACAAGATACATCCCATCCGGTCCGTACTGCCGGAAGTGCATGATATCTCCCACCTCTGGCTCAAACCTCCCCACATGGATGAGTATGTCCCCGGCATAGTAGAGAGGGGGGTAGTTCTCATCTGCGATACCAATATATCCCATATCATCAGGATACGGGTACCTCGCGGCGATGTACTTGCGCAGAGCGCAATAAAGGACCTCCGGATCCCGATCCTCATACCTCACCAGCTGACCTATTATCTTATTCTCCATCTTAAGCCGTTTGTTAATTTTGCGCGTCATCTCATCCTCTGGCAACCTGCTTAACATCCCCATTCAGTCACCTCCTTCTTTCATGTTTCCATCTCAAAATTGCACCAAGTGCCCTTATCGCGCGTTCAGGTGAATGGAAAACAGGAATGGACTCCCCTTCAGCGATCTGCTCCCATTCATGAACGAGCCGCATATCTCCCCCCATAAAGCAGAGAGTGAATGGCTTTCTGTATGGTTTTATCTCACGTAAAAACCGCTTTATATCCATTTCTGTCACGTCCGGGATGAGCATAAAGATGATGGATGCCCCATCAACCCCATCATCCTCCAGAACAGCCTCTGTGATCGTAAGGTACGCATCAAAAGCTCCCACCTCCTCTATCGCAGACCACATATCGATCGGGTTTCTCGCGATCCACCCGGGTGGATAGACCGATAGTATCCGCTCAATCGTATCTTCACCAAGCCCTGCAAGCCTGAGCCCATAATCTCCGATTGCATCTGCAGAAAGGACACATCCAGCACCTGAGACCGATACAACCCCCACACGAAGATCCTCTGCTGGAGAAAGATCTGCAAAATATGAGAAGGTTTTTGCAAGATCGAAGAGTTCATCGAAGTCATACACACGTATCGCCCCAGCCCTCCTGACAGCAGCATCAAAGATCCGATCTTCCCCGCTCAAAGACCCGGTATGAGAGGTTGCTGCCTCTGCACCCAGGGGAGTCCTGCCACTTTTGAGAACCAGAAGTGGTTTTCTGCTTGCAGCCCTTTCTACAGCCTTCAGAAACTTTCTTCCATCCTTCACACCCTCAAGATACAGGCCTATCACACTGCAGGAAGGGTCAGATCCGAGATGATCAACTGCATCTGCCTCATCGATGTCACACCTGTTTCCAAGAATTACGACCTTATCGATCCCGAAATACTGAGATGATGTGATCCATCTTGCAAATCCACCGAGAAACATCCCGGTCTGCCCGATGAATGAGATGTTGCCTTTCTTATATTTTTCAAGTGGTAGAATCGATGTAACAAGGCCATTTTTCGTGTTAGCAACCCCAATCGAGTTTGGACCCAGTATCCTGACACCCATTGATCTTGCAATCTCGGTGATCTCCCTCTCCATCTCCCGCCCCTCCTCATCGGCATCTGAGAACCGGTTTGCAACGATTATCACGCGATCAACCCCGAACCTTCCTGCCTGCTTCAATGCCTCAGGCACCATATCACGGGGTAAAACAAGAAGGGCAAGGTCCGGGACCTCCGGAAGATCTTCGATCGAGGGATAGACCTTGAGTCCGAGTATCTCGTCAGCTTTCGGGTTTACAGGATATATCCTGCCGGTATAGCCCCATTCAATCAGGTTCTGAAGCACTCTGTACCCACCTTTCGATCTGTTCGCTGATGCACCGACAACAGCAATGCTCCGTGGTTCAAAGAAGCGGTTCATAAAACGATGAGCCCATCAACTGCAAGCACACCATCCTCGTATCCGAAGAGGGGGTTTATATCAAGCTCAGTTATTGAATCGTATGACTCCATCAGGTCTGAGACCCTGAGTATCACATCAACGACCGCGTCAAGGTCGACCGGTGGTAACCCTCTGTAGCCATCAAGCAACCTTCTACCCCTGATCTCTCGAAGCATCGCAGATGCCTCCTGTCGATCTACAGGGGATAACCTGATCGAGATATCGTCGAGGATCTCTGTGAAAATTCCTCCAAGACCGAATATCAGCACAGGACCGAAGGTGGGATCACGCTTTGATCCTACGAGAAGCTCCTGGCCTGGTTTTGCCATCTCCTGCACCAAGAATGAATACTCGATTCCCTGGCGATCTGCCTGCCTTCTGAGATTTTCACATGCCGCTTTAAGCTCTTCCTCATCTCTTATTCCAAGATACACGCCACCAAAATCGGATTTATGGCTCACATGGGGTGATGAAATCTTCAGGACAAGTGGATACCCGATCTTATCCCCTGCTGAAATGGCTTCCTCGATCGTTTCTGCAAGAATCTCCCGGGTTACTGGAATTCCAATCTCTTTAAAGATCTTTTTGGACTCATACTCTGTCAGCACCCTCCGATTGCTCGATGATGCCTCCTCCAGTAACCTATCCACCTCACGCAACCTCATCTGGATCAGGACCATTAGATTAGACTTCTATACGTTCCATATCACCTGAGGACTCCCGGATTCTGCCTAAATTAACGGTCACCACATCCTTTGCAGCCTCTACAACCGTGAAAGGGAGCAGGATAAACCCATCCTCCATCCTGTAGCCGCTTGTATCAAAACTTATATCAGGTTTTACAACGATCTCAACAAGTTCACCGGTTCTCATATCTGCGATGATATTTGCAAGCTCCCCCACCTCAGTTCCATCAGTTGCAACAACTTTTTTCCCGTAGAGACGCCTTGTATAGATCTTCGACATAAAATCACCCCAGTTTCTTGATCAACGATATCCTATATAAGCATTGGCTTCAACCGGCTGCCTCCCTCCTTTAAACATACGCTCCATCCTCTCATAGACCTCTCTGGCCTTCTCATCCATCGTTGGCTTTATAACCGATAGTGCCGCTCTGAAATGCCTCATTTGCACCTTTTCTGCATTGAAGTCCTCTCTCAGGGCTATAAGTCCGGCCTCTGTGCATAGTGCCCTTATATCCGCCCCCAGAAACCCCTCTGTCAGATCGATGAGCTCTTTCAGGCTGACATCATCATCCAGCGGCATCGAGCTGGTGTGTATCCGGAGTATCTGCTCACGGTCGGCCCTGGATGGAGGAGGTATGAAGAGTACTCGATCAAACCTCCCGGGTCTCAGGAGTGCGGGATCGACCATCTCAGGACGATTGGTTGCACCGAGGACAACGACCCCTTCAAGCTCTCTCATCCCATCCATCTCGGTGAGAAGCTGATTTACGATTCTCTCAGATGTTCTGGATCCTTCCATTCCTCTCACAGGGGCTATAGAATCGATCTCATCGAAGAAGATGATAGACGGCGCTGTCTGCCTTGCCTTCCTGAAGATCTCTCTGATGGCACGCTCTGACTCTCCAAGCCACTTTGAGAGGATTTCAGGACCATTTACCGCGATGAAGTTTGCGGATGACTCAGACGCAACAGCCTTTGCAATCAGCGTCTTTCCACATCCGGGTGGCCCGATTAAAAGGATGCCACCTGGTACATCTATACCCATAGCCTTGAGCCGCTCTGGATATTTTATTGGCCACTCAACCATCTCTATGAGCTTCTGCTTGATTTCATCAAGCCCGCCAACATCCTTCCAGCCAACCCCCGGGATCTCAACGAGAACATCCCTTATCATCGACGGCTCAACCTCCTTCAAGGCCCTCCTGAAATCCTCCCCTGTGACTGATATCTCCTCAAGCAGATCATCAGGTATCACATCGTGCTCAAGATCGATCTCAGGTAGAAACCGCCTCAATGCGATCATCGCGGCCTCCTTACATACCGCCTCGATATCAGCCCCGACATATCCGTGCATCCGACTGGCAAGCTCTCTGAGATTGACATCTCGAAGCGGCATCTTCCGGGTGTGAACCTGTAAGATCTCAAGCCGGTCATCCAGATCCGGTACCCTGATCTCGATCTCCCTGTCAAACCTCCCGGGACGCCTGAGTGCAGGATCTATCGCGTTCACCCGGTTCGTTGCGCCGATAACAATGACATCTCCTCTGGGCTTGAGCCCATCCATCATCGTGAGAAGCTGCGCTACAACTCTCCGTTCAACCTCCCCGGTAACATCCTCCCTTTTTGGTGCTATTGAGTCTATTTCATCGATGAATATGATGGAGGGAGCCTCACTCTGAGCTTTTTCAAACACCTCCCTGAGGTGCTTCTCGGACTCTCCATAGTACTTCGAGATGATCTCAGGCCCTGCGATATCAAAGAATCTGGCCCCGGACTCATTCGCGACGGCCCTTGCAATCAGCGTCTTTCCACATCCAGGTGGGCCATGAAGGAGTATACCCTTTGGAGGATTCACACCGAGCCTCTTGAAGATCTCTGGATGCTTTAAGGGGAGCTCTATCATCTCTCTGACCCGTTTTATCTCAGCCTTCAATCCGCCGATGTCTTCGTATGTAACCCCGGAAATAAGCTCGCCCTCAGACCTGACCTCGTCACTCTGAAGCTCGATCCTTGTGTGAGGTGAGATGATCACCGCACCATCAGGCTCCACGTCCAGAGCCAAAAACGGGAGGAGTTCCCCGAGCATCGTATTGCTCATCACCGGAATCAGATCTCCCTTTACGAGTGCCCGCTTCATGATCTGGGAACGAACCAGGTCTTCCACCCCCCTTCCACCGAAGTTCACCCCTCCTCTCTCAAAAGGTGCAAGCCTCACAAGAAGTGCCTCATTCACCTCCACCTTCCGGAGTGTGACCCGCTCACCGAGTGATACATCTGCATTTTTGCGTGTGTATCTATCGATCTTGACTATCTCCTTATCCCAGTCTGCCTTGACCAGCCTTGAAAGCTTTGCAACCGTCCTCCTCTTACCCTCAATCTCGACCACATCCCCATATGAGAGGTTAAGCCTGATGAGCACCTCTGGAGAAACGGCAGCAAGACCCTTTCCAAGATCACTCGGGTATGCCTTTGCCACGACAAGATCTATCCCTTCATCCATCCCATCCGGTTTCATACCTCACCCTCAAACAAGTTCCTCTGGTAGTTCTTTATCCTCCTGATCGCCCCTGCTGCAATCTCTCGATTTATCTCATAACCCACGCCATTCCTTTTAAGATCCCTTGCAGCAACCAGAGTTGTCCCTGATCCCAAAAATGGATCGAGTACCGTCTCACCGATGAAGCTGTACGCCTTTATCAGCCTGAATGGCAGCTCATAAGGGAATGGGGCCACGTGTTCACGTCTATCCCCGCTCCCCTCTGGCTTCATCACCCAGACGTCACTTTTCTTAAGTGAGATCCAGAACTCTTTATCGAGCTTTGAGGCCTCTTTCTGCTCATCGGTGAGGTGAGAATACTTGCTGTAGCCTGGCGGGGCCGGCTTTTCAAACTCGAGTATGAACTCATGGGCATGGTTCAGGAGTATCCCGCCAGGGTAGGGGTAGGTCCCGAAATGTGCCCGCACCGAGTTTGTTTTATGCCATACGATATCCCGCTTGAGGATGAACCCGATCTTCTCACATATATCAATCGTCCTTCCGACCAGGTTAAGGGTTCGAAAACTCCCTCTCGTTCTTATGGGCAGGTTCATGATATTTATAAACGCCCTCCTCCCGGGTTGCAGAACCCTGAAGACCTCCTTCCAGACCTTACCTATCTCCTCAAACCATTCATCCAGGTCGTGGATGTCCCCCAGGTCCCCCTCTATCGGCTCTTTAGAATACATCTTTGCGTTGAAGTATGGGGGGGAGGTCACCATCAGATGGATCGAGTTATCCTCCAGCTCATCCATTCTCTGCGCATTCCTGACATAGACGCGTTGAACCGTCTCATTCACCTCGATCACGTTGATGTCCTCTGGAAGCTTCTCATCTCTCACGCTAACTCTGCCTTCTACCCTCTGAAGCTCCTCAAGCCTGAATCTGTACTGACCACTCGCTGCCCGGTATGCCCTTACCCTATCCTGCCTGACAAGCTCATGGAGCAGACTGACCGATATACCGAGATACTTTGCTGCTTCCCCTGATGACAGGTAACTTCTCGTCCTATAATCTCCCGTCATCGCCTTATGAGGACTTCTATCGAGTTCCACCCCTTTTCAACACCCTTTAGCTGCTCTACACAGCCACCAACAACGCCGGCGATCACTCTTTTAACGAATGGATTTGTATCAATCTCCTTTCCATCAACAATGACCTTAACATCACAATCCTCAGCCACCCCGGTATCCCCCTCATTCATCCTTTGAAGAACGGCTCCCTCAGTGCAACCGCTCTCTTAAACGCATCAATGATGCCTTGCTCTGTCATATCGCGGATCTCAACGAGGTTATCCTCCCTCAAAAGACAGGGCTTGAACCTCCCATCTGACGTCACCCTCAGACGGTTACAGTTTGCGCAAAACTCCGAGTTATCCATTGGACGCACAACCTCTACCTCTACCCCATCTATTAAATACTTTCGTCTGTGATGCATCTCCCTGCATCTGATTTCATCCGCTCTTGCCATAAGTTCCCCTTCAATCGCCCTCATGTCACCTCTGAGATCCTCGATCCCCCCAAAATCAAGCAGCTCTATGAGCTGAAGTATTACTGAACCTCTTCCCCACCTCTCATTGAGCTGCTGGACATACGAGATCATCTCCTCAACCTCATCGTCATTGATGCCTTTAAGCAGGACAAAGTTCAGCTTGAGCGGGAGGAAACCCCTTTTACATGCCTCATCGATTCCCCGGAGCACAGATGAAAATACGCCCTCTCCTGCCCCGGTGATCTGCATATACCTCTCCTCTCTCAACGTATCAAGGCTGACATTTATCCGCAACCTGCGATGGGGGAGGCGTGGTATCACGTCCTCAAGCAATGTCCCATTTGTTGTGACCGAGATATCCTGGAGGTCCGGCAATCGTGCAAGTATCTCAGGGAGATCCTCTCTCATGAATGGCTCACCCCCTGAGAACTTTACGCGCTCAATCCCCACGCGCTTCAGGGTTTCAATGATCTTCACAATCATCTCTCCACTCATCTCCCTCCCACAACCCGAATTCTCACCCTCCCGGTGACAGTAAAGACAGTTCAGGTTACATCGCCGGGTGAGTGAAATTCTGAGGCTCCTTATCCTTCTTCCGTATCGGTCTCTACAGATCGTTGAGGGGTTCATGGTAGCACAGCATCAGGGTCTATCAACTCGATTGATCAGGATGCTTATTATAGTATTGGATGATCACTTTCTGGATTGAAACCTTCAGGAGGGGTTTTGGCCCCTTCCAGTTAATCTCTATTTTCTACAGGATCCACGGTAAAAGCGCAAAGGTGATTGTGAGCAATCCAAGGATTATGCAGAACTTCGAGAAGTTTAGACGCTCTGCAAACCTCAGAAGTGCATCTATTGTGGCATACCCGGCAATGAAGGATGTTGAGATCATCAGAAGTGCATCGTTCATGGGTAACGATAGCTGAGATGGGGATGTGAGCAGGCTCAGTGTGACGGCGCCCAGTACTGCAGGTACACTGATCAGGAAAGAGACCTCCAGCGCATCCTTCTGGTTCATTCTGTCAAGGAGCAGGAAGGTTATGGTTGTTCCGGATCTTGAAATGCCAGGGAGGATGGACAGACCCTGTGCAAGTCCCAGGAACACCATTTCCTTCACATTCATATCCTCCATCTGCTTGTATCCAGGCGCCCTTCTGCCAGGGGTTCCCAGGAGTATCCCGGTGATAATGAGCATCACACCTATAAGGAGCATAACAGCATCACCATGTGTGAATGCCCTTATGAGGAAAAAGAGGGGTATGGCTGTTATTCCGGTAGCAATCGTTGATATGAGCAGGATTTTAAAGAGCTGGGAGTCATAACTACTGCACAATCTGACAATATCGGCAAATCTGCTTCTGAACTTCAGGATAACAGCGAATGTGGTTCCAAGATGCAGGAAAATGGCAAGGGAAAGTGCATCCTCCGGACTGATCCCGAGAAATCCCATCATGAAAAGCATGGACTGGCCCTCACTGCTTATGGGAAGCCATTCTGTTATACCCTGTATCAAACCAAGCAGGATCGAGTGGATTATATTCATTCTTCACCCATGATTTAAGGCTTATTTTCCAGCACCCCCACTACGGGATGGGGCTTCATAAACGTATCCCTTTTCAGGGGATTTTTACCTCCTTATACACCCTCAGAATCTCATCCACAGTCCTATCCCAGGAATAGTTCTCTGCCCTTCTTCTCATCTTCTCCCCTATCTTCCTGTAGTCTGAGCTTAAAAGCTCGATGATCTTATTGGCCAGTCCCCTGCTGTCACCCCGATTCACCAGAAACTCCTCCGGGAGATGCCCCACACCTGAAAATACATCTGTTGCGATGCAGGGCCTGGATGAGGCCATCGCCTCCAAGATGCTGATGCCAAAGCCCTCCTCAGATATGCTCGGCTGACAGTAGATATCACAGGCTGCAAAAAGACCGAGCTTCTCATCCTCTGAGATCTCTTGCAGCAGGAGTACGTTATCAACGTCCCTGCTCATCTCTGCAAGCTCATCCAGATAACGCCTGTCCTCTGCATAGCCTGCTATTATGAGATGGGTGTTCTTCAGTCGCTGATTGACGTCTTTAAAGGCGTCTATCAGGTATTCATATCCCTTATTCCTTGCAAATCTGCCCAAGGAGAAGATTATCTTACCATCATCTATACCGTATCTCCTCCTGATCTCATCACCCATATCTTCTGGAAAACTGTATTTTTCCGTGTCTATCCCGTTTGGTATGACCTCAATCTTATCTCCATCAAGATCAAAGGCACGAAGTATCTCTTCCTTCGTCTTCCAACTGACTGTTATCACCTTTTTAGCACTTTTTAAAACCCTTCCAAGTACAGAAAACCTGATCCTGTTAAGAACCCCTCCCTTTTCCAGAAACCCGACATCATGTATCGTAACGATCGGATCTCTCACGAATAAACCCGAGAACTCCCCCCAGTATCCGTTTATATGGACAATGTCATAAGACCCGAACCTTGCTTTCAGTCCTGCGATTATGCTGAATAAAAAGGATGAAAGGATGAAGTGAACCTTAGGTACCGGTATAATCTCTGCCTCCTCATAATCCACATCATCATAGGTCAGGATCGTAACCTCATTCTCCCTTCTGATTCGCTTATAGATCTCATACATATACACCTCTGCCCCGCCGATCGTTTCAGGATAAAACTGCTTTGATATGAGGCAGATCTTCATTCTCTCACCGATTGGACGTGAAAAATCCAGACAGATAGCCGAGGCCGACAACCGACGTGCAGATGACAATAAATGCAAGCTCCATCAGTTTGGCTTTCTTCAGCTTTTCGATGGTGCTTTTAAGCAACAGATACCTCAAGAATCCACTCTCCTCTTTCACTGAGTACCCCATCTTCTTCATCATCCACTTCGAGTACCCTTGCCAGAAGGATCTTCGAAGCAAGAAGCCGATTTTCAATCGCTCTGCAAAGACCTTGTGGTAGACAACCGCATCCGGGTTGTAGATGATACCACATCCAAAACGCGCTCTCATCCGCTCACAAAGCTCGGTCTCTTCACCCTGGAGGAGATATTTGCCTCTCACCCCCATCTCACGCTTAAACCCACCCAGCTCCCTTATAACATCCGCTTTAAAGCTGATATTAGATCCGAAGGTGTTTCTCACCTCGGTCATCTCCTCAGGAAACCCCCTGTACGTCGCACCTATCAACCAATAACACTCCTCCGGCAGGAATCTCGGCTTCTCTGCGACCCACAATGGTAGAATCCTTCCACCCACCGCCATCGCTCCCCGCTCCTCATACGTCCTGACAAGCTCCTCAACCCACTCTCTATCAGCAATCGCATCATCATCGAAGAATGCGATTATATCACCATTTGCCTCCTTTATTCCCCTGTTTCTACTGGCAGAAAGACCTAAATTTTCTCTGTTTAATATTATTCTGTCAACTTCAACCCCATCTCCAGTTATTCTTTCATACAGCTCACGGTTCCCATCTACAACCGCCACAATCTCCACGTTTCTATAAGACTGGGAATTCAGGCTATTTACAGCCTCCACAAAGTCTCCATACCTTTCGTCTTGGTATGTACAGATCACAATCGATACAAGTAAGTCCTGCATACTTCCTCAGCTACACCATCATCGTGAATAAGACTGACTGAGGCCTTACACCCTGAAGATATCCGAGATTTCTCCTCTTCTCCATACCCTTCTAACCCAGCCTGTTTATCGTATCGGCAATGTATCTCAGATCCTGGTCCTCAACCCCCGGATGAATCGGCAGGCTCATAATCCGTTGAGAAAGATCGATACTCACAGGGCACCTCACACGCTCATCACGATATCCAAGCTTCTGGTAGAGTGGCTGTCTGTGAACAGGAACCGGGTAATGCACAGCAGACCCGATACCCCTCTCCCTCAAATACTCGATGAGCTCATCTCGGGTGAGTGGAAATGTATCCTCAAGCAGGATAGCATACTGATGATAGACGTGCCTCACATCCCCTCTTCTTACGGGCGTCCGGATCCCGTCCTGCCTGAGATTCTGGTTGAGAAATGTCGCATTCTTTATCCTCTTTCTGTTGAACTCCTCAAGCTTTCTCAGCTGGATAATACCGATTGCAGCCTGTATATCCGTCATCCTGAGATTGTACCCAAGTATCGTATGGTTGTACTTCTCACGTTCACCATGACTTCGGATCAACCTGCAGCGTCCTGCAAGCTCATCATCATCGGTTGTTATCATCCCGCCTTCCCCTGTTGTCATGTTCTTTGTCGCATAGAAGGAAAAGCACCCGATACTGCCAAAACCCCCGACCCTCTTCCCGTTGTACTCAGCACCATGCGCCTGTGCTGCATCCTCGATCAGATAGAGGTTATGGTCATCGCATATCTCACCTATCGCCTTCAGATCGAAAGGATGGCCAAACAGGTGCACCCCTATAACGGCCTTTGTCTTTGGGGTGATCTTTTCCAGAAGATCGTCAGGATCGATATTGAAGGTTGTACGATCAACATCAACAAAGACAGGCCTTGCCCCCTGAAACAGGATTGAATTTGCGCTTGCTATAAATGTGAACGATGGTACAATCACCTCGTCCCCTTCTCCTATCCCTATCGCCTTGAGCGCCACATCAAGGGCTGCTGTTCCACTCGATGTTGCCACTGCATGCTCAACACCGATGTAGCTGGCAAACTCTTCCTCGAACCTCGCGACATTTTTCCCCTGTGCGAGCATACCGGACTTAAGCACCTCGGAAACTGCAAGAACCTCGTCCTCACCTATCAATGGATAAGCAACTGGTATCATCCCAATCAACCCTGATTTCTCACCCTTCACCTGACCTTAATAGGTACTCTTCCATTTTATAGCCTTCCCCTGATGGGGGGTTTTACATCACATTAAACCCATTATCCGTGGGTTTCTGGCACATTTATCCGGTTACCTCATCCTCCGCCACATCCAGAGGATCCTGGACCCCATCCCGATGATATCCCGGGATAAATCAACCTTTGTCATCCCCCCATCTCGCCATCTGACAGGAAACTCATAAATACGATACCCTTTTCGCTGAGCAAGAACTAAGAGTTCTGTATCCCAGAACCAGTGCTCATCCTCAAGCTCATCCATGATCGCAAAGAACACCTCCCGCTTGAACGCCTTGAACCCGCACTGGTGGTCTCTAACCTTTGACCCGAGTAATCTTCGCACGAGGAAGTTGTACCCTCTGCTCAACGCTGTTCGCTTGAAAGATCTCTCAACGATACTTTCTGGCATGAGCCTTGAGCCTGTTGCGATATCAAACCCATCCCTTATCGCGCCTATGAGCTCATCAAGATGCGATAGATCTGTTGCCAGATCTACATCCATAAAGGCAAGGATATCCCCCTCAGATGCCATGAAACCCCGCTTCAACCCACCTCCCCTTCCAAGGCGTCTATCAGAGTGAAGATGCCTGACATCCGGAAACTCCTCTGAAAGATGGGATGCAACTTCAGATGTCCCGTCAGTGCTCCCATCCTCTGCAATTATGATCTCAAACGAGTCTGTGACTTTTTCAAGAGCCTCTATCACACCTTCCACACATCTTCTCAATCGATTAACCTCATTGTATGCTGGAAGTACAAGCGAAACCTCTCTGCTTCCGGGCATAGCCTCATCCAACCCTCACAAGCTCATACTCCCTCTCACCCAGACCGAGCCTCTCTGCAGCATCTATCTGGGCAGAAGGATCTGTCCATGGGAATATACCCGAGAACTTATCACCAGCAAGACCCTCTGCCATCGATGCCGGGAGGGGGGATGCCTCATTGACGAGGTCAAGCGAGGCTTTATCGATTGCAAGGATATCACCTGATGCGAGTATCCCTATATCAGCCACGATCGGGTTATCTGAGTAGGGATGGCAGTCACAGTGTGGGGTTACATCAAGGAGGAAGTTAACAAATGCAAACCTGTCATGCCCTAAGAGGTCCATAACCGCCTTTGCACAGTCAACGAATCTGATATCAAGATCGCGCGGGCTCACCCACTTAACCCGGATCGCATCCTCCCTGCATACAGGAAGACATCCCCCGCACTTGATGCACCTCCCGGGATCGATCCTCCCATCTTCAATCGCGCTGGCTGGACACACCCTCTCACACTCTCCGCAACGGTTGCATCGGGCCTCATCGATCTCCGGGTATCCATCTATATGGATATCATACTTTGATGGCTTTGCGGTACATCCAACCCCGATCCCTTTCAGTGCACCACCGAATGACCCACTCTGATGTCCCTTGAAATGGGCGAGGCAGATCACCCGATCACACTCTGCAATCGCCCTTGCCACATACACCTCTTTGAGCTGTATACCATCGACCTCAACCCTCACACCATCAAAGCCCCTGAGCCCATCAGCAATGATTATCGGCGCCTGAAGTGTCTGATGGGTATATCCATTCTCTTCAGCAACCTCAATCCTCCCTGTTGCAAAGTGGGTTGCCCGTGTCATCCCGAGCCCACAGGTCTCTGTGAAGAACGGATCTCCTCCGCGCTCAGAAACCATCATCGCAACCTTCCGCATGAAGACAGATCGCAGCTGTCTGGTCGTTCCACGCTCACCGAAGTGGACCTTGAGTGCAACGATATCTCCTTTTTCCACACTGTCAAGGATGCCACTTCTCTCAACGAGGTTTTCAAGCCTTTTCACAGCGCTCAGTTGAGGCTGGTACCATTCACTCACCTCTTTCACCGCTGCTCTGGTATCGGTAAAATAGACGGTTGATACCACGCCTATTCCTCCTTCACCATCCTTATCGCCTTAGAAGGGCACTCGTTCGCACATATCCCGCACCCCTTACAGTACTCATAATCCACCCCAAGCTCAGGGCTGATTGTACCCTCCGGGCAGAAGACATAGCAGTTATAACAGTGTATGCAGAGCTTCTGGTTTATAACAGGTCTGAAGACTCGCCAGTCACCTGTTCTACCTGATGCGCCAACCGTGGGGTAGGATATTGCCATCTTTACCTTCATACAGCCTCCTCAAGCCTCTCATACGCCTCCTCTTCAAGCTCTTCAGATTCCTCCAGGATGGATCGTCTGTTCTGGACCTTCACAACCCGCTCATAGGCCATCTCAGAAGCCCTGATATTCCTTGTATCCGCGTATATCTTCCTTATCGCGCGCTTGAGTGAGCTTTGCTTAACAATCCCAAGTCTTGCAAGTGCCCCGAGCATGGGTGTGTTCAGAACCGGCATCCCTGCAACCTTGAGTCCAAGATCCAGTGAGATGCTCGTTGCATCCACCGAGTAAAGGATATAATCCTCGAGTACAAGCGGGCACTCTCCGCCGTTGTTCATCAGGAATATCGTATCCTCATTCGTTCCTTCTGTGACATCCGAGATTTCAACAAGGACCGGATCAAGAATGACCACATAATCCGGTGATTTAATACTGCTATACCGTCTGATCTCCGTATCTGAGATTCGTGTCCCGGAGATAAGCGCAGCACCACGCCGCTCTGCACCATAGACAGAAAGTGATGTGCTGTACTTTCCATCGAAGAACGCAGCCATCCCGAGGATCTTTGCAGCGGTTGCACCACCCTGTCCACCCCTTGAGTGGAATCTGATCTCGATTATATCCCCCACCAGTGCTCACCCCTTTCAAGCTCAACCATCTCCATCATATCCTCTGCAGAAACATCCTGACCACCCACCCCTGCAATCACATTAACGATCTCCTTCACTATACCGGCATCATAGAGGCGTGTCTTAACCTCCTGAGATAGAATCCCACCAGACCCGGGAGAGTAGTCCCGATCGATTATGACAAGCTTTTCGGCGGGAGATCTCGATATCGCATCGATAATCTCATCATCCGGGAAGGGTCTGATCTGCCTGAGACGGAGAAGTCCTGCTTTGATACCTCTGAACCGCATCATATCCACCGCATCCTCTGCCTCTTTTGCAAGTGTCCCCATCCCGAGAAGGAGTACCTCTGCATCATCACTTCTGTACTCCATAACAGGATGGTACTCACGCCCGAACAATCTCAGAAAATCACGCTCAGCCTCCTTTATCACATCCTTCGCCCTTTCCATTCCGAGCTTACGATCATGCTGGACCCTGTAGTTGTCAGATGGTGAGATGAGGGTCCCGAGTGTGTGGGGGGAGTCCAGGTTGAGTGCATGAGGTACATTAATTTCATCGAGAAACTCCTCCTGGTAGAGGGTTTCATCAACAAGCCTGAGTGGTTGGTTTATATGTGTGAGGAGGAAACCGTCGAGGTTCACCATCACAGGTAGCATCACACCCTCATTCTCTGCAACCCTGAAAGCGATGAGTATCGTATCATACACCTCCTGTACCGTGGATGTGTAGAACTGGATCCATCCTGCATCTCTTTGAGATAGGGAGTCGATGTGATCAGCCCAGATGTTCCAGCCGGATGCAAGTGCCCTGTTTGCGTTTGCCATAACGATAGGAAGTCTCGCAATTGCGGCCCAGTATAACATCTCCGCCATGTACAGGAGCCCGTGGCTCGATGTTGCTGTGAACGTCCTTGCTCCACATGAAGCAGCTCCAATACACGCAGAAAGTGCAGAATGCTCACTCTCAACCGCGATGAACTGGCAGTCATGCCTCCCCTCCCCGATAAAAAGCGAAAGCTTCTCAACGATCTCTGTCTGTGGGGTGATCGGATACGCTGCAACGACAGATGGTTTTGCGATAATCACCGCCCTTGCAGCAGCCTCACATCCGGTGACATACACGCTTGTCTCTTCCTCTTCCACACACTCTGCCATCATATCCCGCAGACCTCCCTGTAATATGCGATGTTCGCGTTGACCTTCTCCTGTGCAAGTTTCATATCCTCCTCACTCATCCTCGAGAACCTTCCCTGAACGCTAAGATAATCCCTTAAAGGTATTGGGTTCTTCATCGCATCGATACTCGGTTTACTCATGAAAAGCTCCCGATTTTCCATCTCATAGAGGAAGAATGAACAGCTTCTGACAGCGAGTCTCCCGACTTCCACCCCTTTATCGGCTGAAATCCTCCACCCTGGTGGGCAGGGGGTTAATACATGGAGAAACTTCGGTCCCTCGATCGAAAGAGCTCGCTTAACTTTTCTCTCAAGATCCATCGGGTAAGAGGGGCAGGCCGTTGCCATATAAGGGATATTGTGGGCCCCTACTATCGCAGCGATATCCTTCTTATCCTCTTTCTTTCCGAAAGGGGTTGTTGTCGTTGATGCTCCAAAAGGTGTCGAGCCTGATCGTTGCATTCCTGTATTCCCGTATGCTTCGTTGTCATAACAGACATAAAGAAAGTCGGTATTACGCTCAATCGCCCCTGAAAGTGCCTGTATTCCTATGTCCACCGTCCCTCCATCGCCTGCAATCGCGATCACATTTATTCCCCGGTCTGTGACAGCAGCCCTCACCCCACTTGCCATCGCGGCTGTGCACGCGAAGGCTGTATCAAGCGTGGGAAGCGCCATGCAGGTGTTCGGATAGACCCCTTCACAGACCACAGCGCAGCATGCACCCACGAGCACGAATGTATCAGGCCCTGCAGCCTTGAAGATATGCCGGAGTGCGATCATTGCCGTACATCCCGGGCAGGAGGAGTTCCCTTTGAGGATATACTCCTCTCTCGCTATGGTATTTGTCCAGAACCCATGACGATCCTTGAATTTATCAGCAGACATGACGAACACCAGAACCATTGTAAAAATATCAAAAAAGGATCTGGTCAAGGTTCATAACGCTAAGATTAACAGAAGCAAACGCAGGACTTCTCCTCTTGGAGCCTTTGCTCTCACGCGCTGTCTTTTCATCCCTGACCACTCCAATCTTCAAATGAAAGGGTATATAAAAGTTGTGGTCAGTATCGGGTATCATCTCTTTCGGAAGACTTTTATACGGAGAGCCACAGCCCAAGTATTTAGATGGATGGATGAAGAAGTATGCTGGCAGTTCTTGAGATCAGAAGAAGGATGTACTGGGCTCTCACGCTCTTCTTTGGAGGAGAGCCACCCCGGGAGCTTGCAGAGGCATTTGTGAGTGGGAGACTCGCGTTTCCTCAGGTTGACCCTGACCATTACCCGGATCTTGCAAGGGGTTTTCTCGAGCTCAGGAGATTTATATCTGGTAAAGCTGATGCAGCAATGCTCCATAAGGAGCTTATTGCAGATTATGAAAAAGTACTTGCTCCTGATACCGGTTGTGCACCTCCAAGGTGTGAATCAGACTGGATCGCTGATGAGATGCCTGATTCAGAGCTTCTCAAGCTCGAGTCGATCTACAGGGTTGCAGGATATGAGCCCAGGGGAGAGAAGGTCACGATGTTCCGGGATGATATTGCAGTCGAGCTTGACTTCATGCATCATCTCTGTATGCGATCGATCGAGGATCGGGAGAATCTGCAGAAGTATGTAGAGGAGGAGATCCTGTTTCTCAGAGAACATCTCTTACGATGGGTACCGGACTTCTGTGATGAGCTTATCAGGCGGTGCAGCTCAAGGTTCTATCAGGCGGTTGCAAGGATCACGAAAGGCTTCCTTCTCATGGATATAGAGATTGCAGAGAAGATCCTCTCTGGGGAGATCATATAGGTTCATATCTCATAGCTCCCCATCCCCGCGGTCTTGACAATGACTCTCCCGGTATCTGTGTGTAACTCAACCGTCCTTCCATAGTTTTTCCCGGTGTCCTCTCCTACAAGCTTCAGCTCCAGCGCATTGAGGACCTCCTTCACTGCTTTTACATTACGCTCGCCGATATTTATCGTGCCGTTATCTGAGAGCGTGCGAAACATCCTTGCACCGCCTGCTATCTTCACCTCAAAACGCCGTCTAACTCCCCCCTTCTCTTCCATCTGGTCTACAAGCATCGGGATCGCTGTATCTGCGTACTTCGTCGGTTTTAGAGGGGGCGATCCCGCGAGACTGCTCTCAGGGAGCATTATATGGGAAAGCCCACCGATCTTTGCGACAGGATCATAACAGCATACCCCGACGCATGAGCCAAGACCCACGGTGATAAGGATGTCTCCGCTCTCCCCAACTTTCAGATCCGCTATACCCACTTTTATGATCTCTCCCATGCATATCTCAGATGAGTGAACCTATATCGAGTATCAGTATGACCCTTCCATCACCGAGGATCGTTGCACCCGCGAACCCTTTGACGCTCTTCAGGAGATCTCCCATCGTCTTGATCACAACCTCCTGCTGCCCTATTATACCATCGACGACAAGCCCTATCTGCTTCGAGCTGCGTTCAACCACGACAACGGTGAGCTCCCCACTCTCAGGATGAGGAAGATTCATCAGATCGTGCATCCTGATCAACGGGAGTACATTCCCCCTCAGGGTTGTAACCTCCCCTTTACCGATGAGATGCACCTCTTTCCGTGGTACGACCATCACCTCGACGACCGAGTTTATCGGTATCGCGAATATCTGGTCAGCCACCTCCACAAGCATCGCCTGGACGATCGCCATTGTGAGCGGGAGCTTCATCGCGATCTTCGTCCCTTCACCGACCCGTGACTCGAGTGCAATAGAGCCACCGAGCGACTCGATCTTTGTCTTCACAACGTCCATCCCGACACCCCTGCCAGAGATATCTGAGACGTTCTCTGCTGTTGAAAACCCTGGCATGAATATCAGCGCCTGTGCCTCCTCATCCGTGAGCTTATCTGCCTCCTCTCTTGTTATAAGACCTTTCCTAACAGCGGATTCGCGTATCTTTGCTGGATCTATCCCGGCCCCATCATCGATCACCTCTATCAGGACCTGGCTCTTTTCACGGGATGCAACAAGCCTCACGGTCCCTTCCGGGTTCTTTCCAGCGGAGGTTCTCACATCAGGGGCTTCAATTCCGTGATCAACAGCGTTTCTGAGAAGATGCACGAGTGGCTCCCCGATCTCATCAAGCACGGTGCGGTCAAGCTCAATATCTCCCCCCTCCATCTCAAACCTGATCTTCTTCCCCTTCTTTCTGGCGAGATCCCTCACCATCCTCGGGAACCTGTTGAATACCTGCCGGACCGGTACCATCCGCATCTGCATGACCTCATCTCTGAGCTCTGTCACGAGTCGATCGATCGTTGTTATCGTCTCATCGAGCTCTTTGAGCTCATAGGCTCCCTCAAGATCCTTGAGCCTGATCTTGCTTATGACAAGCTCACCCACAAGATTCACAAGTGTATCAAGCTTCTCGATATTCACACGCACCGACTGGACATTTTCAACGACCGGTTTCTTTGGAGGCTTGTTTACAGGTTTTGGTTGATCCTGAGATGGCACCACGGGTTCTTTTTCAAATTCTTCAACAACCACATCCGCGATCTCATTCATCCCTGAGATCTCAGATGCAAGCTGGGAGTAATCGACCTGACCATCTCTAAGCCCAAGTAAAACGGTGAAACCCCTCTCAAACGCACCGTTTTCAATCGCATCCATAGGTGGAATGGTCTCAACGACCTCTCCCCTCTCCTTGAGCTTCTTTAAAACCATGAACGCCCGCACACCCTTCAGAGCGCACCCCTCATCCAGGGTGACCGAGATCTTAACGAGCTTAGGATCCTCATTTACCGCTGCATTAACCGTTCTTTGCCCTTTTTCTGTGATGCCATCCCCTTCTGGCATTTCCTCCTTTGCCGTACTACCCTCTTCCTCTGTCAGGCGAATCAACCGCTCGATCAAACCATTAACATCGATTTCACTCTCCCTCCCAGCATCGATATCATCCACGAGCGTCTCAAGGGCATCGAACGACTCAAAGATGAGATCGAGAAGATCAGGAGTGACCTTTAATCGATGATTCCTGATCTCATCAAGGACATTCTCCATCTTGTGTGTGAGCTCTGAGACCTTTGTGAATCCCAGCGTGGCAGAGGATCCTTTCAATGTGTGCGCAGCGCGAAAGATCCTGTTTAAAAGCTCTATGTTTCCTGGCTCATGCTCTAAATTAAGAAGCGCCTCGTTCATCACCTGTAGATGCTCCCTTGCCTCACCTATGAACTCATCCTTGTACTGAGAGATGTCAAGATCTGTCATTCTCAACACCACTCCATGATCTTTGATGGAATATCTGGTAATGGTACAACCTCATCTACACACCCGGTTGCAACAGCCTCCTTTGGCATCCCATAGACGACACAGGTGTCCTCACTCTGTGCTATCGCTTTACCGCCTCTCTTCTTTATCTCAACAATCCCTCTGGCCCCATCTCTTCCCATACCGGTAAGAACAACCCCGATAACAGCCCTTCGATAAACCACAGCGGCACTCATCATCATGGGATCGGCCGCGGGTCTGACACTGTTTATCTTCTCAGTATGTTCAAGATGAACCCTGCGATCACCACCCACCGTCATATGATAATCCCCCGGCGCAAGAAGTGCGAGACCTTTCATTATTCTATCCCCTTCCTCAGCCTCCTTCACTTTTATCGCCGATATACGATCCAGGTGCTCTGCAAAGGCTTCTGTGAACCCGGGTGGCATGTGCTGTGTGATGAGGATCGGTGGGGAGTTCTTCGGAAACTGTGGCACAATCTCCTTCAGCGCCTCGGTCCCACCGGTTGAGGATCCAATCGTGATGATCCTGAACCCGGATGGCGCAGACTGTAGAGGCTTTCTCACACCGCTCCTCCTCTTCACGCGCCGTGAGAGATGTGCAGCTCTCACCTTTCTGATGACCTCATCCGCAAGATCCTTCATATCAAGTGATATCGATCCAGAAGGTTTTGCCACGAAGTCAACCGCACCAAGCTCAAGGGCCCTGAATGTTGCTTCTGCCCCCTCCTGGGTGAGGGCTGAGATCATCACGGTAGGGGTGGGGCAATCCTTCATGATGAATTCAAGCGCCTCAAGCCCATCCATCTCAGGCATCTCGATATCAAGCGTGATGACATCTGGCTTTAGCCTTGCAACCTTCTCGATTGCTTCAACACCATCCTTTGCAGTACCAGCAACCTCGATGTCAGGGGCTGAGCTCAGAATATCAGATATCACCTTCCGCATGAGGGCCGAGTCATCGACGACAAGTACTCTTATCATTCCTCATCACTTACGTGTATCTCTGCCCTCCCAGCGCGTCCATGATCGCGGACGCGATCCTGTATGAGGGCATCACATGGTCAACTTTCCCGGTCTCTATCGCGGCCTTTGGCATCCCGAAAACAGCTGATGTGACCTTATCCTGTGCAATCGTAACCCCTCCCCGCTCTTTTATTGCAGCAATACCACGTGCACCGTCATGCCCCATCCCGGTCAGGATTGCACCGACCACACGGGGTCCAAACTCCCTTGCTATCGACTCCATCATCACATCAACAGATGGCCTGCAGAAGTTCACCTTGTCACCATCAACGAGCCTGATCCTGCCGTTCTCAACGACGACATGTCTTTCTCCACCTGGCGCAAGATACACGGTGTTCTCCTCAAGTATGTCTCCATCCTCTGCAAGCTTAACCGGGAGTTTTGATATCTCATTCAGCGTTGTAACGATTGATTTTGCGATAAAGCTCGGCATGTGCTGGACGATGATAACCGCTGCACCGATATTATCTGGAAGCTGGCTCAGGATCTCTTTGAGAGCGACCAGCCCTCCGGTCGATGCACCGATCGCGATGACCCTCTCTGCCTGCATACCTCTCCCTTCCTACTTTGCTGCATCCACGATCTCAAGGAAGTCCTTGACCCTGTTTACAAGCTCTTCTGGATCAAACGGTTTTGTTATATAGTCAAAGACATACTCATCAAGCCCGATCGCTTTATCTCCTGGATCACCCTTCGCTGTGAGCATCGTTATCAGGAGCCTGTTTGTCCAGCCACGATCCCTCAAAGCCCTGACGACATCCCAGCCATCCATCCTTGGCATCATTATATCGAGGATCAGAAGATCGATATCATCCCCCTCACGCTCCAGTATCTCAAGCGCCTCTTCACCACCTGATGCCACCGTCACATCGATGCCCTCCATTTTAAAGAGTATCTCAAGCACCTCTCTGATCCGTGGATCATCATCCACAGCCATTACCCTTGCCAATTTATTCATCCCCCCTTTGTTCCATCCCATTTTATCGGCAGAATGACCCGGAATATGGAGCCAAGTCCGACCTCACTCTCGACCGTGACCTTTCCCCCATGAAGCTCAACGAGCTCCTTCACGATCGAGAGCCCGATCCCGGTCCCACTACCAGATCTCGTGGAGCTACCATCAACCTGGTAGAACCTCTCAAATATCTTTTCAAGCTTATCCTCTTCAATTCCAACGCCATCATCCGTGACGTCAAGTATAATATTCTCCGAGTCCCTATATATCTTGATCGTTATCGTGGTACCCTCCGGGTTGTACTTTATCGCGTTCGAGATGAGGTTTCTTACAACCTCCCTCATCCGTCTTGGATCAAGAAGCCGTTTTGGGATCTCATCCTCAACCTCGAGGATGAGCTTCTGCCCCTTCTCCTCTGCTGTTTTTCTCATCCGCTCAACGAGATCTGCTACAATATCCTTCAGTGAAGCCATTTTGAGATTGAGTTCAAGCCTGCCTGCATCAAGCCTTGATAGATCGAGTATCCTTCCAACAAGCTCCTCAAGATCGGTTGCCTCCTCAAGCGCAACATCGATCGAGTGTCTCATCTCATCTGTAATCTCTCCAAGCTTCCCGGACTTTAAGAAGTGCAGGTGTGCCTTGATCACGGTAAGGGGGGTCTTGAGCTCATGGGATACGTTTGAGAAGAACTCCATCTTAAGCCTGTCAAGCTCCTTCAGATCCTCGTAGGCCTTTGCAAGCTTCATCTTGTCATGCCGAATCTCGGCAGTTGCCATCCTGATCTTATGCTCAAGCTCCTCGGTGTAGTACTTCATCCGCATCTCAAGCTCCCTTCTCGCGGATATATCCTCGATGATGCCATCGATGTATTTCTCCCCATCATGCTCAAGAAGCTGTGCTGTCAACGAAACCCAGATTACAGATCCATGATCAAACCTCCGGAGGGGGATCTCGTAGTCTTTGATCTCTCCCTCTTTCTCAAGCTCTTCCATCACTCTCTTGAGCATCTCCTTCGTCAGGAAGAGATCCTTCACCCTTGAACCAAGCACGTTATCCCGGTTCGAACCTCCAATAATCCTGATGAAGCCGGGATTTGCCTCGATGAACCTGCCATCAGGGCTGACCCTGAAGACCCCAACGTTGATGTTCTCAACAAGTGTCCTGTACTTCTCCTCAGACTCTTTAATAGTCCTCATCGCCTCCCGTTCCGCGGTCACATCGATGAAGCTCTCAATCCCGCCCGTGATACTGGAGGATGCATCATACAGGAGATTGAGGTTCTTTGAGATGATAATCTCTCTTCCATCCTTTGATCTGATTGAGCATTCCCTTCCCCGCACCGGCTTCACAACTTCATCATCAAAGAGCGTACAGTATCCATCACAGCAGTCTCCCTTGATGATGGAGCAGCTCTTTCCAAGCACCTCCTCCCTGGTATACCCGGTTATATCCTCACATGCCCTGTTCCAGAACGTGATCTTCTTCTCGTTGTTTACAGTGAACAGGGCCGAGGGGATTGTGTCGATCAGGATTTCAAGGTAAGTCTTTGCTGTTTCAAGCTCAGCTGTCATCACGATGAGCTGTTCTTTCTGTGTCAGGAGTTCGTCGGTATACTCCTCAATCTCCTTTGCCCTTGCCTTCAGGGCTTCATGCGCTTCTTTAAGCTCTGATATATCTGTACCCTGGGCTATGATCCCGAGAACCTCACCGGAGGATCTATCCAGGATTGGGACCATTGAGAAGAGGATCTGAATGGGTTGTCCATCCTCTGTGAAAATAGTAATCTCACGGTCTTCAATTACCTCCCCCTCTGCAACCCTTCCAAGAAAGAGTCTGATCTCATCCCTGAGGCTTTCATCAAACCATCCAGCCTCATTGAAGCTCAATCCGATGACCTCATCCATCCGGAACCCGAGCTCCTCCTCCACTGCATGATTGACTGCTGTAATTCTCCCATCTAAGTCGATGATTGCAACCATATCACTCATACTCTTTAGGATAGACTCCAGAAACACACTCTTCTGCTTGATCTCCTCCCTCATCCTCTTCTCTTCTGTCACATCCCTGAAGTAGTAGAGAAATGCTGGTTTACCCCGGTATGCTGCAACAGCAGAGCTTAAGCCGACCGTGAATTTCTCCCCATTCCTGTTCATCCACTCAAACTCGTGATATCTCGGTAAATTCTCACCCCTCATCTTTCTGATGTAGCGATCATGGACTTCGTCCTTTATATCATCGGGAATAAGCTCAAACGCGCTCATTTCATAAAGCTCATCCTTTGTGTATCCGGTAAACTCGCAGTAGTAATCATTGACATAGACGTGCTTTGCCTCAATCCCACCTATATCCTGTACCAGGGCAAAGCCCTCCCTCGCATCAGAGGCTGCATCTATGATCGTACGATAGAGCTCTTCTGCCTCCCTGATCCTGGAGAGGTCTGTAATCACCGCATAGCTTCCTTTATACACGCCTTTTGCAGGGATCGGAGAGGCTGACATGAGGGCTGGGATCTTTTTACCTGACCTCGCAGTCCATGTGAGCTCATACCGTGAGCTTTCACCTCTTCCTCTCTTCTCAAGCTCTCTCTCAAGGATCTGCCTGTTCTCTTCATCAAGGAGATCTCTGATATCCATCCCGATCAGCTCATCTTCACTGTACTCAAGCATCTCACAGAGCCTGGGGTTGACAAATGTAAGGTATCCGTTCTCATCGATCGCACAGAAGCCCTCATTCATCCGTGAGATAAGCTCCCGGTACCTGGCTTCAGAGCTTCTGAGTGCCCCCTCCCTCTCCTTGAGCTCGGTTATATCAACGCCCTCGAGCGCGATCCCCACAACCTCTCCCCCGGGATCAAGCATCGGGGTTGAGGTGAAGTACACCGGAATCTCTCTCCCATCCTTTGTAGATACGGTGAGCTCCTTCCGCCCCATCTCTCCCCGCAGTGCGGCTTTGATAGAGGCTTTTACAGTCTCAACAACATCGTTTGAATGTGTGAACCATCCGCATTCCCAGAACAGCTCACCGAGAACCTCCTCCTCCCTGAAACCAAGTGCTTCAAGTGTTCTTCGATTTACAAGCTGGAGCCTGCCCTCACGATCGGCGATACCTGCAAAGTTTGAGATCGAGTTTATCAGATCGTGTGCCCATCTTATCTTCCTCTCAGCCTCTTTTATCCTGGTTATATCCTGCCCCTCTGCAACGATATAGCGAATATTTTCTCCGTTCTCATCAAATACAGGCCTCAGGGTGAGCTGGGTGATGATAAACCCATCCTTGACCCGGACCCTCTCCTCCCAGACGACCGTCTCACCTGATGCTGCCCTTCTGATATTTGCCCTCAAGCGGTCCTGAACCATCGGGTCATACGACCACCAGTAGATATCAGCGAAGTGCTTGCCGATAATCTCATCATAAGGAAGCCCGGTGGACTCAATCGCTGTACGGTTTGCCATTTTGAGCGTACCATCCGGATCCAGCATCCCATTGAATGTGAGAATATGATCTAAATATCGCTGTAGCTCATTCCTGCTTCTTTCAAGCTCCTCCTCCATCCTCTTTCGCTCTGATATATCCCGCTGGATGAGGACGAAACACCCATCTCCGGTGGAGGCACAGTGGCAATCAAGATCGATCACCCTTCCACCCTTGGATAAAAAACCGATCTCTGCCCTATGTACGCCCTCCTCCTTCAACCACAGGAACTCTGTGTAAAAGATCTCCTTTGATTCGTCTGTTAAGAGCACCGTGAGCGGCTGTCCGAGAAGCTCCTCTTCACTGTAGCCTGTGCAGCTAACCGTTGCAGGATTTACCTGTAGAATGGTCCCATTCTCATCGATGAGCTGGATCATGTCCGGAGCATGCTCCACGAGTGTTCTGAATCTCCGCTCAGATGCTTCAAGCATCTCCTGTGCTACCATCAGCTCCTCGTTCTGGATGGCAAGCTCTGTGTTGAGCTGATCTGCGAGTATCACCTGCTCCATCAGCTCCTGTTCCGCCATCTTGAGAGGTGTGATATCATGAAGGGTCACAATGGCAGACCCCGGGTTACTGTTACCCTCAAGAGGTGAGAGGTTCACACTGAGTGTCAGCTCACGATCGTCTTTGCAGCTCATCCTCAGCTCAGAGCTCTCAGACTCTCTTCCTGAAATAACCGAATCCAAGAGTGATGTAAGCTTTTTGCGGTCATCTTCATGGAAGAATGACTCAAGCTTCTCGCCAGCAAGCTCCTCCCTGCTGTAGCCAGAGAGGGTGAGCACTCGATCGTTCATATCACGTATTCTCCCGTGAGCATCGGTAATCACAACCCCTTCAGCCATTGTTTTAAGAATCAGTGCCGCTTCCCTGAGTTTTGCCTCTGCATACTCACGCTCTGTCACATCTTTCATCGTTTCAAGCACGACCGTGCTCCCATCCTTATCTTCAAATGGTGCAAGGGTGACCTCGAATATTCGCCCATCCTGATGCTCCCGGAGGTATCTGAAGCACCTTCGCCTCCTGATCACCTCCTCCAGCCTGCAGTCCTCGCATGGCTTATCCCGCTCAAAGTAGATCTCATAGCATCTGCCTCCGGTGGCATCCCCGATGCTCAGAAGGGCTATCCTGTTCTGGAACTTAATCCTGAAGTCCCGGTCGATGATCGCAAGACCCTGCTCTGTGCTGTCAAGTGCCCGCTCATAATAGTCTGAGATTGCCCGGATCTCTGTTTCATGCCTGATCTGGATTCTTAAAAGGTATCCAATGAGAAAAAAGAGGGATACAACAGAGAGGAGGAAGAAGGAGATGATCGGCTCTGTTGTAAGGATCTGTACCAACCCTGATAGCCCATTTACCATTATCTCAAAGGTTATATAGAAGGCAGCAAGAGAGATGCCGAGCCCTATCGCAAGCTCCGGTAGCAGATCCTGAAAAGGTCTTCCGATCTCCTCTCCCCCTTCCCATCTCATTTGATAAATTAAAATACCACAGATGGCTTCACATCACCTCTCCTGAGAGTATCTCCTCAAGATCGACGATGATGAGAAGCCTCCCATCGCCGAGCTTCCCGATGCCCTTTATATACCTGGTATCGATCGAGGACTCAAGGACGTCCGGGGTTCCCTCAACCGCGTTTGACTCAAGCCGCAGGACCTCTGTGACCGAGTCAACGATCATACCGACCGGGATGCCTTTCGGCTCAACGATTATCATCCGCTTCTCCTTCCCATTACCTCCTTCTTCGCCCAGTCCAAATCGCTTCTTGAGATCGATGACCGTTGTAACCTGACCTCTCAGGTTTGTGACGCCATCTACAAAGTAAGGTGCACCGGGGACAGGTGTGACCTGCCCCATCGGTGTGATCTCTCGCACCTGCCTGACGTCCACCCCGTAGAGTGAGTCGTTGAGTGAGAAGACCACAACCTGAATCTCCTCCACCGCTTCATCACCCATTCTTCCACCCCTTTTCAGTTCAGCTTGAAGCGATCAAGCTCACGGATGAGATTCTCAGAGAGGTTTGCAAGTGTCTGGGTTGATGCTGTAAGCTCCTCAATCGCTGCTGTCTGCTCCTCAACCGATGCAGAGCTCTCCTCTGATGCAGATGCACTCTCCTCTGCGATCGATGCAACCTCCTCGATACCCTGGAGTATCTCCTTTACAGACTCGTCTATCCTTTTGGATCGCTCTGCAATGCCTCCTATCATCCGGGTTATCTGATTGATCGCTCCAGCTACCTCGCTGACACCTTTAAGGGCGGTCTCAAGGATCTCCCCACCCTCCTTTGCGGACCTATCTGTCTCTGCTGATATCTCGAGTGTCCGCTCACCGACCTCGTTGATCTCCTCAACCGCATTGATCGACTCCCTCGCCGCGCTCTTGACCTGCTCAGCCAGGTTCTTCACAGCATCCGCCACCACGGCAAAACCCTTCCCGGCTTCACCGGCCCTGGCAGCCTCGATCGCGGCGTTGAGCGCGAGCATGTTTGTCTGGTTCGCAACCTCTGTTATCACATTCCCGAGCTCACCGACCTTCTTTATCGACTGGTTCATCTCCCTGATAGACTCCGCGGTCTTTCTGATCTCATCCTCGATCATCCTGAACCCCTCCATCGCCTCTCTGGCACGCTCCTGTACCTCACTCGAGCTCTTTACAGCCTCCTCGCCCTGCTTATTGGACTCAAGTATGTTTTCGCCTGCCTCTTCCACGAGCTTTGCGATCGCATTGACATTTTCCGCCGTCTTCTGTGCAAGCTCTGCAAGCTTCTGTGATCCTTCTGCTACCTGCTGGGACCCTGATGCAACCTGATCCATGCTCGATGTCATCTCCTGGGCTGATGCTGATAGCTCCTGTGCGGTTGAGTTGACCTTATGCGCGGCATCGTAGGCAGACCTGACGATCGATGCGATCGATGCGACAAGCTCATTGAACGCGTCAAAAATTGCCCCGATCTCATCATCCTGCTCCTTTTCAAGCCGTACGGTGAGATCTCCTGCTGCAACCTGGGAGACAGCTTCACCAAGCCTGTCTGTGCTCCTCTGAAGATACTCCTGTTGCTCCCTGATCTTTTCCATCGCCTTTCTCTGCTCAACGATCGGTGTTGCTGTGACAATCACCGAGTATATCTCGCCATTCTCATCAAACAACGGCCCTGCTGTGTATCTTACCGGGAGAAGACCATCTCTCGTCTGTATATCAATCTCCTCCTCGAAGCTCTCACCCCGGGCTGCACCAAGCACAAAGCTCTTTATCTTCTCCTGAAGCTCCGGTGAATAGGTGAACCAGTCATTCTCCCAGTGCTTGACCCCTGTGACATCCTCAAGCTTTGCGCCGAGTGCCTCAACAGGTGCACGGTTTGCAAATATCAGCGTGCCATCAAGGTCACAGACCCCCATCATCGTCGGCATGTTGTCAAGATAATCGAGCTTCCGCTTTGCATCCTCTATCGCAGCTTTAAACTCGGAGATATCTCTCACAACTACGGTCACCGCGGTCACTTCCCCCCTGGCATCCAGTATCGGGGATGCAGACGATGATATCGATAACTTTGTACCATCACGTCGCTCGAACATCGTCTCCACGTCAGGCATCGGTTTTCTGGTCTCAAAGCACTTCGTCACACTTTCACATACCTTGCATTCACCTTCAAGACCGAAAATCTCATAACCTTTCATCCCGATTGCTTCTTCTGCTGAATAACCTGTGAGCTCCTCTGCCCTACCGCTCCACTCTATGATCTCTCTCTCGGAATTAACAAGAAATATCGCGTCCTGCAGGCTATTCAAGATTGCCTCATACTTCTTCTGGGACTCTATCGCTTCATGCATCGCATTGAATATCTCGTTTAGAAGCTCACCAGCCCTCCTGAAGTCACCACTCATACCGTCAACTTCGATCCTTGCCGAGAGATTGCCGCTTCTCATCTCTTCAGCGACCCGATTCACCTCGGATGTGAACCCGAGCGTCGCATTCTTCATCGCTGTGACATCATCAAGTGCACGCCTCAGATTCTCTGCCTGTCGCCGGTACTCCTCATCTGCACGCTTCTTGAGCTCTGCATTCTCCTTCTCAAGCCTTGCAACCTTCTCTTCAAGCGTCTCCTCATCCGGAGATGTTAGGGAGCTGACGCTCACATCCTTCGTGGATCTCTTCTTTCCTGCCAAGTATTTACCCCCCCTTTGTGATGAAAGCTCACTATATGATCAATATATGACCATATAGTACTTTTCACTACCTATATGTGTGTTTTTTTGATTCTGAAGTTATTTAAATATTACTGTTAGACGTTAACCGAGAAGCTTGAGAAGGAGTGCCTTCTGGGCGTGGAGCCTGTTCTCAGCCTGATGGAATACAACAGAGCGAGGCCCCTCTATCACCCCATCTGTTATTTCCTCTCCTCTGTGGGCAGGAAGGCAGTGCATGATGATCGAACGATCATCTGAGAGCTCGATGAGTTTTTCATCGATCCTGTACCCGGAAAAATCCCTCATACGCCTATCTCGCTCATCTTCATCACCCATCGAGACCCAGACATCGGTGTAGAGAATGTCCGCCCCGTTTGCCGCCTCCTCCGGGTCATCTGTGAGTGTGAGTTTTCCCCCAAGCTCGATCGCGCGGTCTATAATCCCGCGATCAGGCCCATATCCAGGGGGTGTTGCAACCACGATCTCCATCCCGACCAGTGCTGAGGCAAGAATCGCTGAGTTGCAGACGTTGTTCCCATCACCGATCCATCCAAGCTTCAAACCCTCAAACCCACCTTTAAGCTCCCTTATCGTTGTTAAATCAGCAAGAAGCTGGCAGGGATGCTCAAGATCACTGAGACCATTTATCACAGGGACCTTTGAGTATCTTGCAAGTTCCAGGATTGTTTCATGGCTCCTTGATCGGATCATGATCGCATGAACGTATGATGATAAGACGCGGGCGGTATCAGATATCGCCTCACCCCTTCCAAGCTGCAGGTCGTTCCAGCCAAGATACAGCGCATGCCCCCCGAGCTCTGTCATCGCAACCTCAAATGAGACCCTTGTGCGGGTTGACGGCTTTTCAAAGATCATGGCAAGGCTCTTCTGCCTGAGATCATCAAGATAGACACCATCTTTTCGCATACGCTTGAGAGAGATCGCATCATCAACGATCTGATGTATCTCACCCGGGTCAAGGTCAAGAATCGAGATGAGGTGACGAAGATCGCTCATAAAGATACTCACGATCCCGTTGCTTAAAAACCTTCTACCCGCAACTCATATATAGGGCTTCAATGATACTTCACTCAGGTCTTAAATGTATATATTTGTACATTAAAGCCATAGATTGTTTACTGGTGATTAATGATGTTCAATATCTCACTTGAGGAGGTCAGGTCACTCGCCTCAGCGGCAAAGGAGCCCTTCATCCCGGAGCTGTACATAAAGACAAAAGCAGAAACCACCCCTTTGAAAGTTTATACAGCCCTCTCATGTGAGTACGGCAACAGATATCTCCTTGAATCGGTTGAAAAGGAAAAACGACATGCAAGGTTCTCATTTTTAGGGGGAGATCCTGAGTGCATACTTACGGTGAATGGCAGAGAGATCTCAATCGAGGGCAGGGGCGAGCTTCTTGAGGTTATGAGAGCGAGGCTTGATTCAATCCTTGAGAATGGGAAGATAAAGGAAGATCTGGATCTGCTTGACGCACTCGGCTTGATATTCCCCGCGGGAAGGATCAGATACCATGGCAGGGGTTTGCATAATCTCTTTGCAAGACAGGTTTTCACCGGCGGTCTGATCGGGTATCTTGCATACGATATCGTATATGACTGCTGGCTTGGTACCAAGCCCGGATATGATCGAATGGTACCTGATGTGAAGCTCCTCCTGCAGACGAAGAACGTTATCTTTGATCACAGGGAGGGGGAGATATACCTTGTATTCACGCCATTCTTTGATCCTGAGGGTGATGTGGATGCATCTTACATGAGGGCATGTGATGAGGCAGAGGCGCTTCTTGATATCATCGAGGCATCCTCAACGATCCCGGATCTCGAGCCATCACTTGAAGAGGGTGTGGAGAACCTCCCTGCGGGTGAGTCCAGCATGACCAGGGAGGAGTATGAGGATGCTGTGAGAATTGCGAAGCGGCATATAATCGATGGTGACATCTTTCAGGTTGTTCTTTCACGGCTCAAGACGGTAAAGGTCTCATCTTCACCGCTTAAAATCTACAAGGCATTGAGGAGGATAAATCCGAGCCCTTACATGTATCTCTTCGAGCTTGATGGACTGGGGATTGTCGGGGCAAGTCCTGAGACACTTCTAACAGTCCACCGTGGTAGAGTGATCACAAACCCGATCGCGGGTACATGCCCCAGGGGCAAGGATGAGAGGGAGGATAAAGCGCTTGCAGAAAGGATGCTTGCCGATGAGAAGGAGCGGGCAGAGCATGTGATGCTTGTTGATCTTGGAAGAAATGATGTCAGGATGGTATCAAAGCCAGGTTCTGTCAGGGTGGATGACTTCATGTCGGTCATCCGTTACTCTCATGTCCAGCACATTGAGAGCACAGTCTCAGGTGAGATGAGGGATGAGTGCACGGTCTTTGACGCAACCCGTGCGATATTTCCTGCAGGAACACTTTCAGGGGCACCGAAGATCCGCGCGATGGAGATAATCGATGAGCTTGAGAGGGGTCCAAGAGGGATCTATGGCGGTGGGATCGGGTACTTCACATGGAACGGAGATTGCGATCTGGCGATTGCAATCAGAACGATCGTGCTTCGGGACGGGGTTGCCTACATCCAGGCAGGAGCAGGGATTGTTGCGGACTCAGATCCAGAAAAGGAGTTTTATGAGACTGAACGTAAGATGGGCGCGATGATGAGGGCGATTGGTGCTGTTGAGGGTGGAAGATGAAGGTTCTTTTCATAAACAACTTTGACTCATTTGTATGGAATCTTGTCGAGTATGTCTCGATATTCGAGGAGGATACGATCGTTCTCCCGAACACAACTCCGGTCGAGGAGGTGAGAAGGATAAGGCCTGATGCTATTGTGATCTCACCCGGTCCCGGGAACCCGCATGTGCCGAGGGATGCTGGATCAACCCCTGATATAATTCGTGAGTTCAGGGAAGTGCCAATTCTCGGCGTCTGTCTGGGGCATCAGGCAATCGCTGTTGCATGGGGAGGAAAGGTCGCACATGCACCCTCAGGTCCGGTTCATGGGAAGAGCTCGCTCATCGAGCATGATGGTAAGACGATCTTCAGGGGCTTACCGAACCCGCTTGAGGCCGGGAGATATCACTCACTCGTCGTAAGCGAGCTTCCAGATTGTTTTGAGATCAGCGCAAGCTTTGATGGGATGATCATGGGCATAAGGCACAGGGATTACCCGACAGAGGGGATACAGTTCCATCCAGAGAGTGTATTAACACCACACGGACTTAAGATCATCGAGAATTTTCTAAGATTATGACATTCCCCCTTCCTTTCTTTATCCGCTTAACAATCCCTCTGTCCTCAAGATCTGTTATCATAAGGCTTATTTTAGCCTCAGAATATGGAAGAACCCTTCTAAGATCCTTCTGAGTCATTCTCCCATCGTTCTTTCTCAGGATCTCAACAATTTCAAGAAGATCTGCAGGAAGCGGCTTATCATGGCCTGCCTTAGACTCTTCTGCATTTTCCCTCCTCCCTCTTAATTTCATAAGCAGAATGAGGCCTGGTATGAGGATGAGAAGAGCGAGAATGGGTATGATGAGATCACGAAATGGCACCACCTTATCCTCCCTCATGATGCTATCCAGATCGCTTATATCCGGCTCGTCAAAGAGGAGATCATCCTCAATTGCAGGTAACATGATGATGTCAAGCCTGTAATCACCGCCATCTCTCACTGTGATGTTCTCCTCTGCCTGATACTCGAGTACGTTATTCTCGTAGTGCCTGGCGATGAGGTGGTAGGTTCCCGGTGGGAGGCTCAGGGTGTACTCACCAGAGGCTGATACATAGACCTGTGGTGGTGTTGTGTTGACCTCTATTATCGTCTTGGGTAGCGGTTCAAGCGTGAGGTAATCATAGGCAACCCCGGAGATCGTGCAGTACTCCTCAGAGGCAGCAGGCGGGATTGTGATTGTGATCAGGGCAGGTACGAGAATGAGAAGGAGCGAAACCCTCATCAACTATATAAATGGTGGAGCGGTTAAATATATTTCGAGGCGGGATGAGATGCTCTTTGTGATTGAGATCAGTGTGGCTCCAGAGCGGCGGGATGAGATCTTTGAACGTGTAAAGAGGTGGGAGTTCCCGGAGGAGGTCAGAACACTCGCAAAAGTCGTCAAGATCGGTGAGAACGCGATGATCCTGATCGTAGACGTTCCTGATGTATCAACACTGACAAAGCTCACAGCACCTTTCTCAGATATTGCAACCTTCAGGATCTCTCCTGCCCTGAGGTGGGAGGATATAAAGGCACTTATGTCCGGGTATAACAACCCTAAGACCAGCTGAATAGCAATCTAACCTTTCCGATCACTCCAATTCTGTAATATGCAACCCCGATGATCCATTCAGGTTTTACAGGACCTGATAACCCTGGCTGGTCGTATCCTGCATTATGGTCACCCTTTGTGATATACCCGCTGTATGGGGCCCTGTACCCATTTGGCATCAGCTCGCCCTTTTCCACCCATTTTATCGCCCTGTGAATTATAGGGGTTGTGTGAGGGTTTCCGTCAGGCATATACACGATCACATCACCGTATCCATTGAATCTGGTGTAGTTCTCACGTATCGCATCCTCATATGGGGTGATACCCATTCGATCAGGGCTCTTTATGAGAACAAGATCTCCCTGGTGGATGTTGGGCTCCATACTACCTGACTCAACGGCAACAGCAACCGGCCAGGTTCCTGCAAATGCGTAGGCAACCGATGCAACAATGCTAACCACAAACAGAGCAAATAAAAGATCCTTTCCCAGGTCTATGATTATATCACGGGCTGACATTCTCACCCCTTCTCAACTCTAAATAATGCCAGGGGTATATGAAGCTTCTTGATGATGAAAGATGAGATCTCAGAAGCTATTGAAGAGGTGCAGGAGCAGGTGAACACGATAACTTTAACACTTATTTACTAAATTTTTGTTTAGAGTGTCTGAAATTAAGCTTGGCGTATTTTGTAAAAAGGCCATCCTGAGGTCTCAAGATCTATGAGGAAAGCTGGATGGATCTTAAACCTGAAATAAAGCGAGAGCCACTCCCACAGGACTTTTATACTGCACCATTTCGGTGTTTGGTAGTACAGGAGGCAAAATAAAGATGAAAACTGGAAAAGCGATAGTGCTGCTTGGCATGGGTATGCTGATATTCACGATGATGACAGGGGCTGTAGCAGCATATACGATTGACGGCGACCTCGATGACTGGGGGGTAAATCCTGCTAACAACAGCTGGTATGCCACTTCTCCTGCCAGAAGCGCAGTTGAGAACTGGAGAGCCGGTCCAAACTCCGATAGTATCAGTCCAGGCATCGAGGAATGTGATATTGAAGCGATGTACGTGGATGAGGATGAGAACGGTCCGTACATCTATATAGCGATCATCACTTCGATGCCACCAGAGGGTTTTGATTACTCGTGTGGGGGCAGTACCGTCCACCTGATAACAGGGGATCTGGCACTGGACCTTGACAACGATGGTATCTATGAGTATGGTGTAAAACTGACAGAGGACAGCAGGACTGTATCAGGTAAGATAGGAGATGTTTTCAGGGATCCAACGTGGGTTAAGATCACCACGGAGTGCGCCCAGTCTCAGCTATCATTCAGTAACATCAAGAATGGTACCAGGACAGGAGATGCAACGGTTGTTTATCAGGGATACACTGACTGGCCCCAGGATAACGGTGCAGCAAACTATGTCATCGAGATGCGCATCCCAAAGTCAGCACTCGGGATATCTGCTCAGGGTGATGTTGATCTGTGTGCCACGGTGAGTTGTACAAACGACGTGATAATGATCAGGGACTTTCACTATACCCCAATCCCGGAGTTTGCAACAGTGGCACTACCACTTGCAGCAACAATCGGTCTGTTCATCTTCTTTGAGAGGAAGCGCAGGCGCGAAGGGGAGTAATGTGAGCTGTTAATCTCCCGGGAGGTAAGAGAGAGCTATGAAAGAAAGGGTGAAACTGAGAAGACGGGGGGTAATCTTTCTTGCAGTTATCCTCATAGCTTTCATGATCTTTGTGATTGTGATATGGAGTTTGAACCCAGCTCCACAGCCCATCGACAGGACATCAGCAGGACTCATCAATGAAACCGGGGACAAGGTGTATAATCCCACCCCAACGCCCTTCCCGGGAAGTAACAGAGCAGGTGAAGAAGCCGAAACAACCGACAAACATCCAGAAGGCACAGATTCACATCTTCTCCAGCTAAACGCTGGTGGTGGAGGTGGTGGAGGAGGTGGTGGGGGTAGTCTCGGTTCCGGTTCAGGCTCAACCCCCCAACCAACCATCACCGCAACCTCCACATCAACCCCAGCACCGGCTAACGATACAGGATCAAACCCGGAGAATCCAGAGGAGACTGAAATACCAGAGTTCACAACAGTGGCACTACCACTTGCAGCAACAATCGCTCTGTTCATCTTCTTTGAGAGGAAAAGGTGAATCGACAGGGGTGGAGTGTATGAGTTCCCATCTATTTCACCAAATTTTCTGTATGCTCAACTGACCTTGTGAGATAACTACTTAATCTTGAGGGAACTTGAAAACTCACCCACTCCCAGACCCCATCAGATTAACAGGCAAATCAAAAATCCCCTCTACCCCTGCGGTAGGACTACGCTCTTCGAGCGAGTCTTCCAGCCTTCGGTGGATATTTCTGATCTTCGATCGGAAGAATTTCCCTATCCCGGATCAGAAATGGAAAACAGGTGTGATGGAGGGGGATTGAGGGGGGATCCCGTCTCAGTGGCACTTATTATTCATGATGGGGTCTGGTTCAGGTTTTGACCGGTGTGGGGAGGGGGTAAATCAAAGTTCTCAAAAATAAGTTTTTCCCCTCCTACAGTACCGGAAGGAGCTTCTCTATCTCGTATGGCGTGACCCTGACCCTGTAATCATCCCACTCAATCTTCTTGCTTGCTATGAATTTGGTGAAGATGTGCTCACCCAGCGTCCTTCGAACAAGTTCACTCTCTTCCGTGAGGCTTATCGCCTCTATCAGACTCCCTGGAAGCAACTCTATCCCGAACTCCCTCCTCTCCTCATCATTGAGATGATAAACATCCTGTTCTATCGGATCCGGTAGCTCATACTTTTTCTCTATTCCCTCAAGCCCGGCTGCAAGCATCACTGCAAACGCAAGGTAGGGATTGCATGCAGGATCAGGGCTTCTGTATTCTATCCTCGTTGCCTTCTCCTTCCCAGGCTTGTACATCGGGACCCTCACAAGGGTTGACCTGTTCCTGCGAGCCCATGAGATGTAGACCGGAGCCTCGTAACCTGGGACAAGGCGCTTGTACGAGTTCACCCACTGGTTTGTGATGGACGTAATCTCCCCTGCATGACGGAGAAGCCCCGCGATATAGTATCTGCAGGTATCGGAGAGGTACATCTCATCATCAGGGTCAAAGAAGGCATTTTCATCTCCTTTAAACAGGGACTGGTGAGTATGCATGCCCGATCCATTCACACCAAAGATTGGCTTTGGCATGAATGTTGCATAGACACCATGCTTCCGTGCGATCTCCTTTATGACCATCCGGGTGGTCATAACATGGTCTGCCATCGTGAGTGCATCCGCATACCTCAGATCGATCTCATGCTGAGAAGGGGCGACCTCATGGTGGCTATACTCAACGTATATTCCCATCTCCTCAAGCGCGAGGATCGTATCTCTCCGCCAGTCAGATGCCGCGTCAAGTGTTGTCAGGTCGAAGTATCCACCATCATCAAGCGTCTCCGGGTTCTTATCGTCCCGGAAGTAGAAGTACTCAAGTTCAGGGCCAACATACATTGTATATCCTTTCTCCTTGAGCCTCTCCAGGTTCCTCTTCAGGATGTACCTTGGATCCCCCTCATAATGGCTTCCATCCGGTTGGAATATGTCACAGAACATCCTCGCAACACCTTTCTCCCTTGGTCTCCAGGGTAGAGCCTGAAAAGTTGCAGGATCTGGCTTTGCGAGCATGTCACTCTCATCTATCCTTGCAAATCCCTCTATGGACGATCCATCAAAGCCCATACCCTCGGCAAATGCTCCTTCGAGTTCATCCACATGGATTGCAAAGCTCTTGAGCTGACCGAGGATATCTGTGAACCAGAGCTGGATGAACCGTATATTCTTCTCCTCGATCTCTTTGAATACCTCGTCCACAACATCATCGCCTGCCATCCCATTTCCTCCTTTATCGTTCAATTCAGGAAGGTTCTATATAAAGCTAATTGAGATGACTTCATAAAATATGTGAAAAGCTAATGATTTTTCAAAAAACTTTTTATATCTTTTAATATTTCCATATTGTTGATGATGAGACCAAAGATTGATGAACTTGATTTGAAGGTGATAAGGGAGCTTAAGAAAGATGCACGAACGAGCTACAGGGAAATAGCAGAGAAGCTCGGTGTCTCGGAAGGGACGGTTTATAACAGGGTCCAGAAGCTCAAAGAGAAGGGTGTTATAAAGCGGTTCATACCTGACATAGACTACTCAAAGCTCGGTTACGACCTATCCGCACTGATAGGTGTCACGGTCGAAGGGGGATATCTGGGAGAGGTTGAAGAGGTAATAGCAGCCGAGCCAAACGTCTCTGCGGTCTTTGATGTGACCGGAGACTATGATGCTGTGGTGGTAGCAAAGTTCAGGGGCAGAGAGGGACTTAACGATCTTGTGAAGCGTATCCTCTCGATACCACACGTGCTGAGGACGAATACGATGGTTGTTTTGAATATTGTGAAGGAGGAGCATGGGGTAGATGTGTAAATATTTCTTCATCGCATGGCTAAATAAACCCTGAATCCTATCAGGGCTATAAGCAGGATGATGAGAAGGGTTACCGTCTTCACAGAGACCTTCTTTTCCTCAGTCTTTGATGTGAAAGAGCCAAAGAGAGAGGATGCCTCCTCAACCTCTTCAGTGACGAAGAATAGCCTTGAAAACCCGGTGCCGGGGATTGTCACCCGGTATGTGCCTGGATTACTCTCTGTGACGTTGAAGTAGATCGTTCTTCTCTCAAGATATCTTAATGAAAGGTTCCTTTCTCCTTCAAGCTTCCCATTTATCATAAGCTGAACCGTCCCATCCCCCTCCCGTCCTTTGTTCTGAACGGTGACAGCGATTGGAACGGTCTCATTCACCTTCACCCTTATCTTCTTTATATCAAGGGACTTTATGACAAAGCTGGTTGGGAGCTCTGATGTTGCCTCTTCCGCCCCCTCCATTGAGACGTTGAGGATTGCTGTCATCGGGGTACCTGCAACGTGCGCGCTCGGAGAGATGATGCGTAGCTGGTGCTCACCCTCTACAAGGGGCGGTATCGTGAAGTCGAGCGTTGTGGTTGTGTAGGGATCAAGAGAGAGCTTCTTTGAACCGATCGTTGAGTTATCAAGTGTGCATATGAGCTCAAGCCTGCCAGCTGCCTTGTACGTATTTGTGACATTGACGGTGACATACGCCTCCTCACCAGGAGCCACAACCTCTGGTAGAACTCTAAGACCAGAGACAACGAACCAATCTGGTGGATACTCACTTGCACGATGATCCACATAGAATGTCTTCTCCCTGAAGCGCATTATGACCCTTGATTCTGAAAGTGGCTTAACAAAGGTATCCTCGTCAGTATCCCAGAAGTCATCCCAGAAGTCCTCGTCATCGATGTGGCTCGTGTAATTATACTCATACCGCATGATGGTTGCAAAGTCTGCGCGATCATAGACGAACGCCCTGATCGTATAAGGTCCATCGATCCAGTCTGAAGGGATCGTCTTTGTATAGACCACGTAAGCGTTGTCATCATATCCGACCCGCCGTACCTCGACTTTATCCCATGATACAATATGACCCCTTGGATCCTTTATGACAAATATGAAATCGAGGATGATAAACCTTGCATGGCTGACATCAAGCGCATCGGCATAGACCATAAGTGTTGAACCCTGAGGGAATCGGCTATTCCAGTGGGGCTTAAAGTCCTTGAAACCATCTACCTTTGTGACAATCTCAAGCTGGGGGTATGGCTTTATCTCAGATACAAGCGATGCGTACTCGTGCGTCTCGTTGAATCCTGTGGTGCTTGATGAGACTGGCAGGCTCAGGCAGGATAGGAGACACAGCACCAGAACCACACGGATAACAGGCTGCTTTATCATCTTATCACTCATTTCTATTTTAAAGCATCTTATTAACCTTTCGCACTTTCTCGAGGTTTGGAGAGGTTATCCTCTCATGGTCAAGGATCGAATCAAGCTCATCTTCATCGAGAATCCCTTTCTCAAGTACAATCTCTCTTATCGTCCTGCCCTCCCTGAGAGCTTCCTTTGCGACCTCTGCCGCACGATCATACCCTATGTATGGGTTTAAGACCGTTGCAAGCCCAATACTCTTCTCAAAGTACTCTCTACAGCGATCCTCATTCACATCGATCCCATCCACACATTTTTCTGCCATCAGGACCCCGATCCGGGATAAAAGCTTTATCGAGTCGATGATACAGTATGCAACAATCGGCATATGGGTGTTGAGTTCAAGCTGTCCGGCCTGTGCTGCGTTTGCAATTATGTAATCGTTTCCCTGGATTGCAAGGCACGCCATGTTCACAGCCTCAAGGATCGATGGGTTCACCTTTCCTGGCATTATAGAGGACCCTGGCTCAACCGGTGGAATCACAATCTCATACAGCCCGGTTTTTGGGCCTGATGCAAGAAGCCTGAGATCGTTTGCAATCTTATTGATATCAAGGCTTATGAGCCTCAAAATGGACGATAGATGGGCGATATCTGTTAAAAACTGAGTAATCTCGATACCATCCTGGGGAACCTTAAACTCTACACCCGTAATCCTTGATATTTCCATGACAACCTCATGCCTGAAGTCCGGGTGGGTGTTTATCCCGGTCCCAACTGCATTCCCCCCCACCCCGATCTCACGCAGGTTCTCCTTTGCCTGTTCAAGCCGGATGAGATCCTTTCGCAGTGCCGTCTGGTAAGCATGAAACTCCTGACCGAGTGTGATTGGGACAGCATCCTGAAGATGGGTCCTTCCTGATTTGATCACCCCCCTGAACTCCTCGGACTTGCGCTTAAAGCTTGTACTCAGCCGCCTTAGTGAGGCAATGAGATCGTCCATCAGCCTCAGTGCGGTCATGCGCATTGCCGTTGGGATAACATTGTTCGTTGATTGGCCCATATTGACATGGTCGTTTGGATGTACCACGCTTCTATCTCCCTTCTTCGCACCGAGTATCTCGCAGGCCCTGTTTGCGATGACCTCATTGATGTTCATGTTTGTGGAGGTCCCTGAACCGGATTGGAAGATATCAAGCGGGAACTGGTCGGAAAATCTCCCCTCGATAAGTTCAAGAGATGCTTTTTCGATTGCTCCTGCCCTTTTCTCATCGATAAAACCGAGTTTCCGGTTTACTCTTACTGCAGCAAGTTTTATGATGGCCAGGGACTCGATAAACTCGGATTGGAACTTCTTATCAGAAAAACTGAAGTTCTCAAGCGATCTTAATGTATGAATCCCGTAGTATACATCGGCCGGGACCTCACGCTCACCGAGTGAATCCCGCTCAATCCTGGTGCTCATCGCTTAAACTTCTCCCATGAACTTTTATACTTTGCTCTTCCTATAGGGATCGATGGAGTCCCCTCCTCAAACCACATTCATCTCCCACCCTCTCATCAGGCCAGATAAGATAGAAGCCCGGGACTACCAGATACTCCTCTCAGAGGTTGCAAAGAAGAATTCAACGCTTATTGTGCTTCCGACAGGGCTTGGAAAGACTGTGATTGCACTCCTCGTCCTCGTCGACAGGCTGTATAACGAAGGGGGGAAAGTTCTATTCCTCTCCCCCACAAAGCCGCTTGTTGAACAGCATGCATCCTTTATCAGGAGTGTTCTCACAATCCCCGAGGATGATGTATTCGTTGCAACAGGCGAAATTCAACCTGAAAAACGTGTTAGACAGTGGCGTGAGTCGAGTATCATCGTTGCAACCCCACAGGTCATCGAGAATGACCTTCTTGCAAGAAGGATAGACCTGACCGATGTTGTTTTGATCATCTTTGATGAGTGCCATAGAGCCCATGGAAACTATGCATACGTCTACATCGGGAGGCGATATCAGGAGGAGGGTAAAAAGAGGCTCGTTCTCGGTATCACCGCATCTCCTGGGAGCAATCTCATGAAGATACAGGAGGTGTGTGAGAACTTAGGGATCGAACGGGTTGAAATAAGACGGGAGGATGATCCGGATATCCTGCCTTACATCTTCAGGAAGGAGATTGAGTGGGTCAGGGTCGATGTGCCGCGTGAGATCCGGGAGCTCAAGCGGATACTCGAGGAGTTATTTCTTGATCGGGTGAGAAAGCTTTCCGACGTGGGCTTTCACCTCTATAACGGGAAGAGAACGACAACAAAGGAGCTTCTTGAGCTTCAGTCGAGAATTCAGGCACGTCTTAAGGAGCAGCAGCATACAAGGTTCTTTAAGGCGGCCTCACTCGCGGCCGAGCTTTTAAAGATCAGGCACGCGATAGATCTCGTCGAGACACAGGGTGTTAATGCGGTGAGAAAGTACTTCAGACGTCTGATGAAGGAGGCAAGCTCGAAGGGTGCTACAAAAGCGTCCAGGCGTCTCATAAGGGAGCCAAAGTTTGTTAGAGCGGTTAATCTGGCAGAGGAGATCGATCTCGAGCATCCAAAGCTTAAAGTTCTGGTGCAGATCGTCAGGCGTGAGCTTGAGCGGAAACCTGACTCCCGCATCATCATCTTCACGAACTTCAGAGACAGCGCAGAGATGGTGAGATCAGCGCTTGAAAAGATCGATAACGTGAAGCCCCTGCGGTTCATCGGTCAGGCATCCAGAGGAGATGATAAGGGGCTCTCCCAGAAGAAGCAGGTTGAGCTGCTTGAGCGATTCAAAGCAGGAGATTACAACGTGATGGTTGCAACATCTGTCGCTGAGGAAGGGCTTGATATCCCGATGGCAGATCTTGTGATATTCTATGAGCCTGTTCCATCCGAGATACGGAGTATCCAGCGGAGGGGGCGCACTGGAAGAAGAAGGGCAGGCAGGATCATAATCCTGATCACCAGGGAGACGAAGGATGAGGCGTACTACTGGATAAGCAAACATAAGGAGCGGATGATGGAGCGGGGGATGGATGAGATAAAGCGGAACGAAAGTGAGCTTATCGATTCAAGAGAGGAGGAGGTGGAGAAAAACCCGGAGGCCAAGAGCGAGAAAGCCAGGGAGACGGTGATTTATGTTGATAACCGTGAAGTGCGATCACAGGTTGTAAAATCTCTCGAAAAACTAAATTGTAATCTTATATTCAAAAATATGGAGGTGGGAGATTACGTTGTGAGTGAACGGGTCTGTATCGAGCGAAAGAGCGTTGATGATCTCGTTAACTCACTATTTGATCCAGAAAGAAATCTGTTTGCGCAGCTTAGAGATCTCAAACGAGAGTATGAGCGTCCAGTTCTTATTATTGAGGGGGACGGGCTTTATAATACAAAGAAGGTTGCTGAGAGTGTGATAAGAGGAGCGATCATCTCAATCGCTGTTGACTTCTCAATACCCACATTATACACACGTAACGGTGAAGAGACAGCAAGGCTGATAGAGACAATCGCAAAGAGGGAGCAGGATGCATCCAAGCGAGGTTTCAGTCCGCATGCAAAGAAGTCATCCCGCAATCTCAGGGAGCAGCAGGAGTACATCATCTCATCAATCTCGAATATCGGTCCTGTATCCGCGAGAAATCTTCTCAGGTACTTTGGATCTGTCAGGAATGTGATAAATGCACCGAAGGAGGAGCTTGTAAAGGTTGAGCGGATAGGTGAGATCACTGCAGAAAAGATGCGGGAGGTCATTGAGGCAAGGTATGAGGGGGGCCAGGGTTAGCCAGACCCATCAGGGATCTGAACTGATTTATGGTCTTGAACAAAACTGGTTTTGGGACAAAATTACCTCACCCTGATCGCAAAGACATTGTGCCACAGCCCGATAGCAAATAATGCCATCTTTCTCCTATCCTCTCTTCTGCCTGATCAACCAGTCAAATCCTATTCTCGCCAGATTCTTCTCTGGAATCACATAGACAGCAGTTTCCTTACCAAACACCTTTAAAGTCTTTCTTGTGCTGTAATACCTATCCAGAGAGATAGAATTTATCTTCACTCCCATTTTCTTCAGAGAACTTTGATTTACCCAACCTCCCACCGGTCGAAAATGAGTGCCACTGAGACCAGTTCCCTCTTAATCTCCATCCATTATCCATGTTTTTTTCCCTTTCTGGTCCGCAAGGTCAATATCATCTTCACCGCAGGATTTCAGAAAGCTTGTGTCACACCCTTCTTTTTCGGATTATTCTGTAAACCCCGGGGTCACTCGCAAAGAGATCGAGGAAGCCATAGGGTTGTCACACCCTTCTCTTCCGGATTATTCTGTAAACTTCTTATTCTGACTGGCTCACTCGTAACCGCTCTAAGTTGTCACACCCTTCTCTTCCGGATTATTCTGTAAACCATATCCCGGATCCGGGATCTGGCTGAATGCCTGCCTGAGCGGGAGATCGTATCCCCGGAGGTGGGCTGGCTGGTCTCAGATCTGTGCAAAGGTTTATATATAAGTTATGCTGACCAGCCAACCACTCTCTGCATCCCATGCCCGATCACCTGCCATCATACGATGAGGTGCTGGGGGGTGGGAGGTGGAACGTCACCGATCGTCCTGATCTTATCCTTGCAGACCTTGCAGAGCTCGATGATGTGGATCTTATCCTTGCTCTCATCGACAAGCTCCCTCAGCTCTTCTTCGAGGATGGTTTTATCCTTTGTTGGTATGTATCCCCTGAAGAGGCTGAACTGGACCCTCACAAGCCCGTAGTAAACGAGACGCCTTGAGACCTTTGTCCTTATCTTATCATCCTTTATATCGTATGCAACAAATATCAGTCGATCATTCTTCATTCACGAGCCACCCTGATCCACTGGTATGACTTACACCATGATCATGGCTTATCTGTATCTGAACCCCCTGTACTTCTCCCTGCCCATAATCGCCTCAGCAAGCTTTCTTGCCTGCCTGAAGATGATATCGATAAACTGCATCTTCTCCCCCTCAACCGTGTACTCCTCCTCAAACCTCCTGTATAACCGCTCAAGAAAACCCCGCTTGAACTCCTCCTGCATGAGGCACCCGCCGCTCTCACCATCCACCACAAAATCCTTTAATCTCACCCACCCCCTCACAAGATCGGTGAGAACAACCCGGTCAACGATCACCTGCCTGAACTCCTCTGTAAGGTCAAAGCTCAGGGCAGGGCGGTTCCTGTAGGATGCATGAATTATACCCTCAAATGGGTTGAGACCTGCGAGCATGAGTCCATACTCAACCCTTGAGCGGAGGACCGTGTAGCCATAGCTCAAAAGTGCGTTCACAGGATCAGGTGGTGGATGTTTCTTTCTCCCTGTGAAGTTAAGCTCCCCGGGTATCACCCTCCCTATCGCAGAGAAATAGATATGAGACCCCTCCCCCTCATACCCCATAAGCTCAAATGAGTCCGCTGCCCTCCCCATCCCGAACTCCACCTCTTTCAGACGCTCAATCTCATCCCTGAAGCTCAGACCGCGACGGTTCTTCTCTAAGCTCTTAAGCATCCGCATCTTATTGTAGATGGCAGACTGGAGGATTTCACGCCCTATCTCAAGCCGCCTCTCATCACTCAGCATGATCTGCGCCCTCCAGAGCTCGGTTATAAAGTTGTGATCACTCCTCACAACCCTTGCAAATAAAGATGGATGTCTGCCTATAAAGACAAGATCGACTCCCTTCTCAAGCAGAAGCCTCACAAGCCCTGATGTGATCGAGACCTCCCCGGTTATTATCACCTGCTCCAGGTCACGGGGGGATACGAGCCTCTTTGACCCCTCCTTATCCACGACCTCGATCAGATCTCCACTCTTTGTGAGTTTTACACCAAATCCAGATATAACAAGGTTTCTCAGATGCTCTTCGATCATAACGTATCTTTTCTTCCGATAACGAGGACATCTTCAAGCCCTTCAAAATCAGAATCACCCGTGACCAGGATGGATTCTGTACTCAGTGCAGATGTATAGATAAGCGCATCCATCGCGTGAAGGCCTTTATGATGCGATATCTCTGATGCACGCTCTGCAATGACTTCATTCAGATCAATCACAATACTTACGCTTTTAATAAAGTCCAACGCCCTCTTTTGATCCTCGAGAGGAATTTTTTCTCTCAAAAACTTTCTTCTTATCTCGAATAGCGAGATCACCGAGGTGTACAGCAGCCCATCCGAGTCTATTATCTCTTTTATCTCATCATTCTCGGCGAAAAGATAAGATAACCATGCAGATGAATCCAGAAATTTAGATCTTGTCTTCTTCATCCCTCAAACCTTCCAGGATCTCATCCATAGATCTTTTCCCAAGCATCCCAAAGGCGGATCTCTCACTTTTCATCGCATCTTTGATGAGCTTCTGGATCACGCTATCATAGGAAGGTAAACCCTCTCGATCCTTCATCCTCCGGAGCAGCTCTAACGTCTCTCTGCTTACCTGTATCGTGGTTCTCATATTATAGATTATAGACTATGGTCTATATAAACCCTGTATGGTGGATCTACTCTATCACCGGAAACCTGTACCTCTCAAGCTCTTTCTCCAGTTCAAGCCCATTGATCCCGGAAAACCCCTGGAGGATCCTCTCCGTCTCCCTTCTCATCCTCCCGTAATCCTTCTCACGCACAACCCTCATGCCATGCTCGATGTATGCGAGGTTTCTGACCTCAATCGTATCAAAGAGAGGTCTCAGCTCCATATCTTTCACAAGATCATCATCAAACGCCTTGAGCAGGATGTAATCATCCATGAGGCCGATCCTGTCTGGAAGCCTGATATCCTCGGGATTATAATGCCTCCTGTGCTTCTTCGAGAGGATATCAGCCTTTATTTCCCGGTATCTTCTGATGATCACCTGATCCAGCCCGCTCTGGTGTACTTTCTCTGTGTTTACACCCCTGAGCGCAAGCCTGTGCTGGGCTGCCATCTCACAGACGCGGTAGAGCCTCAGTACCCCATCCTCATACCTCCCAGCTCTGCTCTTCCGCTCAGCTGATGTGAAGCATGTTAAGAGAAGGTGCTTTACAGCATCAGGATCCTGAAGCACATCCGGGTAGTAGTTATCAGGCTTAACACCAGAAAGTCTCTCAAGGATCCTGAGCTTCTCCCCAAGGTCCCTGGTATCAATTCCAAGATCGAGTCCCCACTCCTCGATCTCATTCACAACCCTTTTAAGAGTTCCATACGCCGGACCGAAGTTGAAGGTCTCCCACGAGAGAAACACACCTGCCATCTCCCGAAGCACCTCAAATCTCTTCCTGGGAAACCCTCTCGTCTTCCTCCCTCCCTCATCAAAGAGTCTTCTGGCCTCTGTATAGTCCCCTCTGTTGAATGCCTCGACCCCCAGACGGTGGATCATGACCTGTGTCGCCTCAAACGGGTTCTCAAGAATCCTCAGGACCTCTGTCCCTGGTATCGGCTTTCTCGTATCTGGATCATACTTCTCATAATCGTTGTAGAGGATATCAAGCCCATAGAAGGATGCTGCAACCGTTGCACCCCCGACCATCGCCTTCTTACCGCCGGTTATATCGACCGCTACACCATCATACCTCTCCACCCACCCGCTTATCTTCTCATAGACCTCGCCTGGTTCTGAACCGCTCACCTCCACCTTCTCCACCTGGCTTGCCCTTAGCCCGGTCTCTTCCACGATCCTGTCAAGCGCATCCGCGGTCTCACGGGTATAGATGAACCCGACCTTCTCAGGCTCAACGCACAGTATGGTTCTTATCAGTGGCTCTGGAGTTGTCCCGACCGGAAGGATCAGAAACCTGTACCTTCCCAGAAACTCCCTCCTGAACCTCTCAACAAACCGTTCTCTGGCCTCAATCTCGTCCATCAACCAAACCACCCGGTCACATCCTTATGGAAGTCATCGAGTGTGAACTTCCAGGCGCTTTCAAGCTCAAACTTAACCCTGTTAAATATTCTTTTACCGCCTCTTCTGTACCCTCTGGCTGATACGTTCCCTGTTATCGTGTTCTCCTGCTTGAGCAGGCTCAGAATATCCTTTATATCCCTTTCTTCCATATTATCAAAGACGATCCAGCACCTGAGCTTTGTTCTGGCGGGGATTCTATCATCCGGGATTATATCCTCTGAAAAAGCATCTGATATGATGACCCTCGATCTGTGCCCATCTCTGCGCTGTGACCCAAACACATCATCGATCTTACGCGCATCCCAGTGGTTTATGAATCTCTTTCTCAGAAACCCCTTTATCACAGAACCAGGGATCACCGGTATCCCACCAACAGAGACACTCCTCTCATCCACGCCTTTAAGAACGAAATCGCTCATGCAGAGCACCGAAAGCTCAGATACAATACAACCATTTGGCGTATCATCATCCGCCCTCCAGTAATATCTGAAGTCCCTTCCAGCTCTTATATCATCAGCCTTTCTCAATGGAAAAAACTCCCTGAGATCGCACGTCTCCTCTCTCACCCTGAAGCCATCAAGCAGGAGTCTTCGCAGAGTGAGTCCATCCACGCTCGCAAACCCATAGCCCCTTGAGACTCCCCCTCCGATATGAGCCCTTCTATGGTTGAACTCATCAAGCCCGAGAAGAAGAAGGGATATCTCATCATCTCTCAGGTTCTCAGCCTCGATATGAAGGTCAAATATGAGGGGTGGTATATACTCCTCTGTCCTGAAACCTCCTGGATTCGGTCTATTTACATATCGCCCTTTTTTCAAGTCATATCTATCTGTATGATGTGGCCTCTCCTCGGTCAGACGCCAGTACCTACTCTCCTCACTCATCCTGCAGTCCTTTACCCTCACCCTTGAAGCTCCTTCCTGAGATCCAAATATTCCACATATCACACACCTATCACACGTATTCGGCGGTTCACAGATCCTTATACCAAAACTCCTCACAATCCTCTCACACGTGGATCTCAGGACCCCCTTGAGGCTTGATCCTGGGATAAACGGGAAATACGCATCAAGCTCTGCATCATACTGCAGAAGCACAGGGGCAGATGAGAGCGAGTAGGGCGCAACCTGCTTCCCAATCCTCAAAGGTGTCTCCATCCGGATCTTACCCTCGATTATGTATTTATTCTCAAATCGCTCAAGGCTCTTTACCACCATCCTCCATCGCCTCCACATAACCCTTCCAGTCACCGATGAACCGATCAACCGCATCATCCGGGCTCATCGGAAGCTCACCCCGCTCAAGGATCTCCCCGAGATCATCCCTTTCTATGAGTGATACGAGCTCCCTTCCCTCATACCTCCCCTCAAGGTAGTCATCTGCTGTAATCTCCCTTATAAGCCTTGGAACAATCAGCACCTCGCCAAATCCCCTCGACACGCCCCCTCCAAGGCTCTTTGAGGTTGCGTTGAAGAACCTGACCGTACCAAGAAGCGCCCCAAGCTTCGCATACCGGCACTCACCAAGCTTCGGGTTCTCGATCGTGATCCTGCCCTTGAATTTAGTGCCTTTGGGAACGACCTCCATCGTGTAATATGCACCACCAGCAGCCTTTCTCGTCTTCCTGTCAATTCTCACACCATCCCTTATCAGTGTCCTCCTTGAGTCCGTGTATGCATCTCTCACCCTTATCGATCCTGCAACCTCTCTTCCACCAAAGAGCAGGCAGACCGTGCACTCTTCCCCGGCCTTGCAAAGCTTATCAGGATCAGGGCTGCACACATGTTTGCCAAGCCCGTTCAGCAACCGTTCCATCTCAGATCTCAGAACACCCTTGAGGCTTGATCCTGGCACGAACGGATATCCATCCACGTCCTTCATAACCCCCATATCGACAGCCCCCGGAGCCCCTGAGTCATGCCCGCCGATATGAAGATCAGATCTCACCCAGATCTCATAATCGATGATTATCCTCGATTCAAGCGTATCAAACATTACCTGCCCCTCCTGTCGTCCGGATTCTTCCACCAGTTGATAAGTCCCTCAACTATCCGCTCCTTTTTATTCTCAGCACCCGCAAGCGATAGCTCTGTCTCAAGCATCCGGTCAAGGTTCTCCCTGATCGCTTTCTCATCATCCCCACAGTTATTCAGGATGTTCACAAACCCATCCAGCGACCATGCAATGTACCCGATGAGATACTCGATCTGCCTTCTCATCTGCTCTGGATCATCCCTCGTGCGATCTCTGATCCTGGAGACCTTCTCAAGTATCTTCTCAAGCGTTGAGTTCAGATCAGACCTTGGAAGATAGTACTCTGCATACTTCACAAAGTGAAGGACCGCATCCCCTGCATCCTCAAACTCTGAAAGACCCTCAGTAAGCGATTTAATCTTTGTCCTGCTCTCTATCTTCCACTTTCCCTCTCCGCCCCTCGGTGGCTGAAGCATTTGCTTTCTCTCACTCGCAACCCCATCTACCACAACATCCCATGCATCAAGAAGTACATCCCTTATCCATCCCTCATCTTCTTCCATGATCCCGACCTCCTCTTCTTCTATCTCGATGTGACCTTCCACCCTCATTGCCTCTCCAGTATACAAGAATCTCATTAACCAGTGCCATATCAACCCCTTCTGCCTCAAATCTCCTCTTAAGCCCATTTTTTATCTCTTCTTCCTTTTTGCTCCTGAAGATATCCTCAAGCGATCTGGCATTCCATAGAAGATACTGCATTACCCTCCTCGCATCATCCCGCTCCAACCCTTTGATCCTCTCAAGAAGCCGCTCTCCGAAGCTCCTGAAGACTTCAGCGTTCATCCGCTTCTCTGGAGGGGGACTATACTCCCGTATCACTCTTTTGATATCCTCCCTGAAGCCATCTCTTGCTGTGCACTCATACAGCTCCCTGAGCTTGCCGGTAGAACAGACCACACACTTTCCCCTTTCCTTCATCATCGCATGGGGTGCAAGCTCCCATGAAATCCTGTTTATCTCAGATAGCTCCATAATCCCACCTCCTGAAGTACACATCCCCATAGATGTGTCTCATATTCCCGATTCCGTAAACCTCAGCTCTTGCTGCCCTCACCGGATCAACCTCTATCAAGGCAGAGCTCCCCATCCCTGTTGCAGGAATGATCTTACCGAGCCTGTATCCACCCTTTATCTCCCATCCTCTCGCCCTATCCTCAGAGAAGACCTGCCTCATGATCCTGTGATCTCCAAGATATGATTCAAGTAGTTTCTCCCTGAACCCGATGACATGCTTCCCCTCTTCCTCGAATATCGCAGGTGCATTCAAAACCATGAGGAGGGGTGATCCATCAAACTCGGAAGATCTTTGCTCAATGTACCCATCGATCCCTTCTTCCCCTGTAAAATCAAACTCAACCATACCATACCCCTTCGAGCGAAAACCACCGATACCATAAAAAATCCCTGCCTCCCTGAAAGCATCCTTAAGATCGTCAACATACTCCCCGGGCAGCACACACCTTAAGTCAAACTCACTTCCTGGCAAAAGCGCACCTATATTGTATGGAGAAAGACTGTATCTCTCACCCGGGCTTGTATGACCCCTTCTTGTGATCGGGCATTTCGTATCGATCGATGACCTGATCTCCGGGCCCCTGAACTTCTTTGAACTGAGGCTTTCCTCAAGCATCAACCCTCCCCGCTTCTTTCCCTCCTGGAGACACTCAGGACAGTCTTTATCCCGCTCTTCGATGAGCTTACCACACCGCTTGCACCACCTTAAGATCAGAGGGGATGCAACAGATCCCTCAGGAAGTGCAGGCTTGAAGTGGATGGATGGATTTTCGTCATCATCGATCCTGAGCTTCTCAAATAGATCTCTCTTCTCATTGAAGAGGTAGTTTCCAAGCATCCCCCTTATCGTTCTTGCAGGGATGTATGGGAGGGTTGGATGGTAGTTTCCCGTACCGACCGTCCCGATATGAAGCGGTGAGATCGCCCTTATGCTCCCTCTTAAAATTATCATGATAGAACCTCCTTCATTCGTCCAATCGATGAATCCTTGTCTATTCTTACCCTAACCCACCCAAGACCCCTTGATCTACCCCCTCCAAATCCATAGTCAGCTGCTGAGTGGAGTGCCCCTTCAAGAAGCCTCTCTCCACCTTCATCAAGATCTCTTATCATCAGGATGACTCCGCGAAAAACGCTACCCCTTGGGATGGTTCTCTCAGAAAATAACGCTCCCTCTCGTTTTGATCCCTTATCTCTCAGGATCATAACATGGGTGCGCTCTGAGACTCCTTTATCTCTCAGGAGCACGAAATCCGTGAACCTCAGAGCCGGATCAAGGTACCTTTCATCCCATTTCTCCTGCTCTGGAACCCCGAAAAGCTCACACACAGGACAGCCCAAACGATCTTCACATGGCTTGATCCCCGCAGGTTCTCTCTCCGTTCCATTGGGCTCGCCCGTGACCCAGCAGATCCTCTTACCGTTCTTCCCGAACCATATCCGCTCAGCCTCTGTCCTGACAACCCCCTTGATATGGGATCCCGGAAGATACACCTTACCATCTCTCCTTAGCACATCGATCACAGACCCTTTCCTCTCACCCGCTGTATGAAGATCAGAGAGAAGCTCGATCTCGACCTCCCATACCATCATCTATCATCACCTCCCCAGACCATCGGGATTATCTCCTTCAGCCCACCCCTTACGCCATCCTCTCTGGAAAGGATCTCACACACCTCATTACATACCTCAAGCGGTGATTTACCGAGTGCTTTTCCCGCTTTCTCGAAGATCTCACGGTCAGATAACCTTGAATAAAGGTGTTTTATCAGGTTCAACCGCTCGATATGGTCCTCATCACAGTTTATCACCATCGAGATGATTGGTTTCACATCTTTCTCAGTCCGGACAGCTTCAGCATAGGATACAATCATACCAAGCCGCCCATCATCTTCAGGTAGAACAAATTTATGCCCCTCTCTACCTGGCATCGCGGATGTGACCGTGGCAAAGGAGATCGCACCATCCGGAAGCTCGAAGAGATCATACTCATTCCTCCTGATACCATTTCTGAAGGCGCGCTTTGCCTCATCAAGCAGTTTCTCAGCCTTTTCTATCAGGAAGTAGATCGGAAATTTATGATCAGCTATCGCAATCCCGCATGAGAGCGTCACGGTCGGGCTTGAGTAGAGGCTTGATTCAAACCTGAACTCCTCTGACACTCTTTTGATGAACATTTCTCCGAATCTCAAAGCTCCCTTCGCGTTCATGATGATCAGGATATCGTCTCCTCCCCTGTAGATCACATCGAGAGCGAAAAACTCCGTTTTCTCTCGATCTTTCTCGTTCTTTTTGGTTTTATGACAGACTAAGTACTTGTTTCCTGAAAACTCCTTTATTGTCTCTTTAAGAATCCTCTCAAGCCCTTTATCGAAGCTCTCACTCTTGAAACTGTACTCAGCCGGGGTCATCGTCTGGGTGAACATTCTGCCCATCATATTGCCATCGATTGAGAGGACGGCGATGTTATCTCCGATGTGAGAGAGCTCCTCTGGAAGTTTAAGCTTCAGCTTATCTGCAACATCCTTCGTGTACCTATGTTCCCACTTCTCACTCCTGCCCACGTTTATCTTCTTAAAGCAAACCTCACAGATCTGATCTTCCTGATACGTCCGAGAAAATTTCCGCTTGAAGCAGTAAGAGCATACCTCATCGCCTCTCTCAGGATCAAGGACCTCATCCTTTCTGAGAGAATATGGCTTACCCTTCTCATCCTCGACAAGATCAAATAAATCCTTTAAAACGCGATCAAACTCCTTTGCAACCCTGTCTATCTCGAAGCTTTCAGAGACAACAGCAACCCTCAGTGCTCCGGCAGAGATATCCTTTATCCTATCCTCAATCTCACTCTTTATTCCATTCTGCACTTCTTTATTTCCTGGTAGAAATGATACAAGATTTCCACCACCTGCAAAGAGGATTGCCTCGGGTGAAACCCTCTCACTGATAACCTTTTTCGCCGCTTCCAAAGCATCCTCTATGATCTTACTTCCACCTCTGAGTGCATTAAGCTTCTTCGCCTCCCTGATAAATCCCTGAATACCCTGGATGTCAAGTGCAAGAAGGCCTATCTTACCTTCAAATGGTTTATAATCACCTATGATCTGACCGCCATAAACGATCTCATCATAAAAATAGCGATTCTTATCATACCTGGGATCGCTGATCTCTTTCTTCCCACACCTTCCAAGCACGATCTTTCTGCCGCCGATGGTCAAAAGATGCGGAAAAATCTTATCTCTCGATTTTACAACTCCATCATCGAATGAGACCTCATACCTTCTATCAGATGCAGATGAGATCGAGTCAGCCAGTGACAGAAGCCTCTCTTCATCCTTTTCAGCCCTGTACTTCTCATAATGCGATGCGCCATGGTGTCTTGGGGCAAGCCTCTTTATGTAGTGCTTATCCTCTTCTTTAAGCCAATCAATATCTGATAGAAGCTCATCGATCATCTCCTCGCTCGCTTTCACATGTTCCAGACCCTTACCAGGTGCCCTGAGCTTACCGATATCATGAAGAAGCCCTGCAATCCTGAGCTTGGTAAGAAGTGAATGATCATACCCTCTATCGATCCCCAAACAGACCGCAATTCCTGCCGTGCTCTTCAGGTGATGGTAGAGCGAGCAGATGGGGAGTCTTGTATCTGATGGAATGCACTTCAGATCATCACATTCCTCCAGGACCTCTGAAAGAATCCTTGCAAAGGAGCTGAGATCATGGTACCTGCCTTCATGCTGCCTCCCCAGAATATTATTCTTGATCGTCTCCCATATCTTCTCCCCCTCCTTAGCATCCTCTCGCCTCTTTCTGAACCAGTTAACAACACCCTCTGCCATCATATAACCTCCAATTTCCCGAACCCATAGGATGTCCACCTCCCAACCTGGAAGAAATCAGAGAGCCTCAAAATATTCTTAAGCTCAGACGTCATACACTCAACCTCATACTCAATCCAGCCCCATGTGCCATGAAGTGGTATAACCTCTCCCCTGATATTTCTATGCCTCCAGAAGTAATTTCTCATCTCAAACTCAACGATCTCACCTTCAGGGATCTCCCCTACCCTCAGAGGATATACAGACTTTACATAGTACTTCGTGAACCTGTTTACAGATCGCACAAGTGCCCTCAGAACCATCTCGAGCGGGGGTGCAGGTGAGGGGACATCCCCATTAAAGAGGGATGCTGGTGATAAAAACTCGATTTTAAACCTCTTTTTAATCTTTTTATCTGAAAATGACCCTCTTCTGAAGGAAATACCATCAATAACACAGTTCACCCCTCCAAGATGACCATGTGCCTTTTTCCCGAGAACCTCCACCATCTCCCGTACGAAGTGTTCAGAAAAACCCATTAGCATTAGATGGGTGAGGACACAATCCCCCTCCTTTTCTGTATAGAAGAAGTATGGTCTCACGTCGATACGCGGGTTCTTGAATATGACCCTGGAGAGAACATCACTCCTATAAAAGGCGTCCCCTAACCACCCCCGGATTAAAGGACCGTAATATGGGAGCCTGGCCTCTCTTTCCTGCTTGATTGTAAGTGTCAGGTGATGGTAGTCTCTCTTAAGTAATGTCTGTATGGTCATCAATAACTTTCTTCACGGATAAGATATAAGCATCTGCATTTTTGTCCGGATGATGGTATCATGAGGATCCTTCACAGATACATCTCTTTCTCAGTACAAAACTCAAGAAGAATTTGATTTATCCAACCTCCCCCACCTTATACCTCCTTCTATCAAGAAGCTCCTGCTTCTTCCCTGCATTCCACCCACTTACAGCCTGGAGATATCCTGTAACTCTTGATAGGTGCTCAACATTTGTCGATCCGCAGTTCGGGCATCTATCCCTTATCCCACCTGCCATATGATAGTCGTCCAGGCAGAGCGTCATATCACGGGTGAATGCGAAGTATCCAACCTGTGTATTCCTGGCGATTCGCATAGCAAGGTCCTTCAAACCCCTTGGATCGATTGCACCCTCACCCATGAATATGTGCAGGATATTTCCACCATCAACGATCGGGAAGAAGATATGCTCGATCTTTATCCGCTCAATTAGTGAAATATCAGCCCCGGGTGGCACATGTGTTCCGTTTGTGTAGTAAATTGGCAGATCCCGCGTCTCATCTATCCGCTTCAAGGCCTCTTCGAGGTTTCCCTTAACAACCGCCTCGGCATAGGGTCTGTACTCATCATGGAGTATATCTGCAACTGCAAAGCGCTGACATGTCGTCTCTGCAGGGGTTCTTGCAAGAGAGATCGTCATGTTGTGCTTTTCTGATAGCTCTCTTGCATAAAGCTCCATCTCTGTCATCGCTCTAACAGCAAGCCGGAGTGCATCCCGGGATTCATGAAGCTGGTACCCGGTGTGATGCTCAACCATCTCGTTTATCCCGACAACGCCGATGATGTAGACAAGCTCATCGAGATATACCGCAACATCCCCCTTTTTACCAGTAACTGGATCTCTCGGGCGCTGGGTTGCAAAGGGCATGCGGTTATTCTCTATGATGATGTCCATCCACCTTCGCTTGATCTTGAATATCTCAACAGCAAGATCCATCAGCTTCTTGAGCTCTGTGATCAATCGCTCATCATCATGCTCAGCCTTATAAGCCGCACGGGGACAGTTAAGAGATACCACCTGCCATCCCCCCATGGAGAAGTGCTTGCCCCCCCTGAAGTAAAGCTTATCCTCAAAATCAGCATCATCCGGGGTTGATGCAAACTGGTATGCACAGCACTGGTAGCACGATATCCCCTCCCCCCCTCCTCTGTACTCAGGGAGCTGGTTATCAAAGTATGGCGAGCCGTACTTTGCGGCAAGCTCGAATGCAAGATCGTATAGTTCATCGTACGTTGGAAGCTCTGGGTGCAGGCGGTTGTACGCACGGATCTCATCATCCTCCTCCAAAAACTCCTTTTCGATCGAGATCTCAGGCTTGGGGAAGTTGAACGGCTTTCCAAAGTAGTCCCCTTCAAGCATAACCTCCATCATGGCCTTGAATGCAAGCCTCACCTCCCGCTCAAACTCACCGTACCTCCGGTCTGTCACCATCCCTTTGTAAACTGCAGGCTTATCCCTCCAGATCTTAGGCACACCAGGTGTTAGCTGTACAGATGAAAAGACGATCTGCCCACCCCTTGCAACCATCATCTGGGTCATCTCATAGATGAACATCTGCATGAGCTGCTTGATCTCTTTATACTCAAGCCCCTCAAGGTATGGTGCAAGGAAGGTCAGAAAGTTGTAGTAACCCTGCCCACCTGCAAAGTTTGTCTGTGCGCTCCCGAGTGCCTTTACAGCATGAAGCACCGCAACCTCCGGTCGCTGGGCAGGCCCGGCAACAGACGCCCTGGTACCGCTTCCATCCGGCATAAGCCCGTAATAGAAGAAGTAGCGAAGATCCCAGTCCTGACAGAATCCCCGTGTCCCGAAGTACTCAAGGTCGTGGATGTGAAGATCCCCTTTGAGGTGTAGATCTGCGATGTGGGGTGGAAGAAGGAGGAGGTACTGCTCTTTTGAGATCTTATCTGCCTTTTTCTTGTGTGAGGTCTCGGCATTGCCCTGGAGGTTTGCATTCTCCTTTGCCTCAAAACCGTCTCCTATATCGATAAGATGGGCGTCGTAGACAGGCGTCCCAACTCTGGTGGATATGTTTCTCCATTCCGGGTAGTCCTCCTCAAGGAGTGTCACATTCGTGACCTCTCTTATCAGCGCACCGGACAGTGTCTTCAGGTTCATCCGTCTGATCCGATTCTCAACCTTTTTTGCGATCTCCTTTGCGAGATCCTCTGATATAGGGGGGATGTTATAAAACTCACGGCTGAGCTGGGTCTCCTTCAGGAGCTGTCTCACGATCGCCCGCCTGTCCCATGAGAGGATGTGTCCGTCTGAAGTCCTGACCTTGGGCATCTGGGGTATCCTTGTACCATCAAGTGTCGTCTGGATAAGCCTCACAGGATCCCTCCATTGAGGTATTTCTTTATCAGATCGATCGCAACCCCATCCTCGCTGATGAGCTCAGATGAGGTCAAGAATACATCCTCTCCAATCTGAAGCACCGGAGCAGATAGTGTGAAGACGCCATTCATCCTGAGCTCTGTCATTGCATCTGCCGTCATCATATCGACCTCCTCGTACTCGATCCCTTCATCCTTAAGCGAGCACTTCAGCCGCTCGCAGTTGGGACATGTTGGTGTTGAGTAGACCTTCACACACGCCACAATACACCCTCCTTCTGGGCGTATTTCATGAAAGAAGCCGTATAAATCAGTTTTTCATATCATATCTGATAATAAACTTATTCTTTTATTATCATATTTGTATTCAATTCCGGTATTCCTTATCAACCCATTATTTTTTCCTGCCTTGAGATCTAAGTATTTCAGTTAGCCCTGACCTGAAAGCGGCATGGTTGAGGGTGAATTGCTGATGAGCAGCCCAGTGTTTTCGAAAGATAAATAAGGTATTAAGTCTCGGTATGGGTTGTGGAGTTTGATCTTGATAAAATTGTCAGAGAAATACGAAGCTTCGAGGGTATTACCCGTAAGAACCCCATAGGCTCCATCCTTGAGGAATTTAATACAGAGATGATAAGTTCGCCGGATATAGAGGCGACATTTGGGGAGGATGCGGCAGTGATCTCCCACGGGGATGATCTCCTCTTGATTGCTGCAGATGGGATATGGGAGCGTCTCATGAATGCAGACCCCAGATGGGCCGGCTACTGTGCGGTTCTTGTCAATATCCATGATATAGCAGCGATGGGAGGAAAGCCGGTCGGGATGGTTGACGTTTTATCCTTCAACTCGAAAAAGACATGTACACTCGTTATAGAGGGCATGAGAGATGCCGTAAAGAAGTTCGACGTCCCGATTCTCGGGGGCCACCTGCACCCTGATACTCCTTACAACATACTTGATATAGCGATACTTGGTATAGCAAAGAAGGGATGCGTAATCCTGAGTAACAGTGCAGAGGCAGGAGATGTGATCATCATGGCATGCGACCTTGAGGGGCGGGTACATCCCTCAAGCAACCTTAACTGGGATTCGACAACGCTACGAGACAAGGATGTGTTGAAAGAGCAGATAAATGCGATGCGTGTGCTCGGAGAAGCCCATCTCGTCCATGCTGGGAAGGATATAAGCAACCCGGGACTTCTTGGAACGATTGGTATGATGATTGAGGTGAGTGGGAAGGGCGCAATCGTTGATATGAGAAGGATACCAAAGCCTGAGGGTGTTGATATGATCCAGTGGCTCAAGATGTATCCAGGTATGGGCTTTGTTGTCGCAGCAGAGGAGAGGCACACATCAAAGGTGATAGAGGTCTTTGAGGATCATTACCTGAGCGCTGCAGAGATCGGGGTGGTAGAAGAGGGGACGATTTTCTCTATAACAGATGGAGAAAAAACTGTGAAGCTATTTGACTTTTCCCAGGATAGAATAACTGGAATAAAAGGGTAGATGGTATGAAGGTTGCACTCGCATACTCAGGTGGGCTTGATACATCGGTCTGCATCCCACTTTTGAAGGAGCGATACGGTGTTGACGAGGTCATCAGCGTTGTCGTCGATCTTGGACAGCCAGAAGAGGATCTTGAAATGGCAAATATGAGGGGAGAGAAGCTTTCAGATCTTCATGTGCTCATCGATGCAAAGGAGGAGTTTGTGAGGGATTACATATTTCCTCTCATTAAAGCAAATGGCGATTATGAGGGTTATGTGCTTGGAACAGCGATCGCACGACCCCTCATTGCAAAGAAGGTAGGAGAGGTTGCGCTTAAAGAGGGTGCTGATGCAGTGGCTCACGGATGTACCGGGAAGGGAAACGATCAGCTCAGGTTTGATGCGGTCTTCAGGGCTATGGGGCTTAAAGTCATCGCTCCTATGAGAGAGCTCGGGCTTAAGAGATCTGAGGAGATCGAGTATGCGAAGAAGAAAGGGGTTGAAATCCCTGTGAATAAGGAGACACCATGGAGCATTGATGAAAACCTCTGGAGCAGATCGATCGAGGGTGGAATGCTCGAAGACCCATCTTACATACCACCGGAAGAGATCTTTAAATGGACGAAATCTCCAGAATACGCACCTGATACCCCGGCTATCCTCAGGATCACTTTTAATAAGGGGGTTCCTGTTGCACTTGACGGCAAACCGCTTGATGGCCCTGAGCTGATCAGGAGCCTCAATAGGATTGCAGGTGAGCACGGGGTTGGGAGATCTGATATAATCGAAGATAGAGTTCTTGGGCTCAAAGCAAGGGAGAACTATGAACACCCGGCAGCAACTGTCCTTCTGATCTCGCATCGAGACCTCGAACAGCTCACTTTAACGAGAAACGAGCTAAAATTCAAGGCACTCGTTGATGCGACATGGGCTGAGCTTGTGTATCAGGGGCTCATCCTTGATCCACTCTATGACGATCTTACCGCGTTCATCGATAAGACACAGGAGCGTGTGAGTGGTGAGGTCATGGTGAGGCTTTACAAGGGCACGGCACAGGTTGTTGGGAGGAGTTCTGAGTTTGCCCTCTACAGGAAGGAGTGGGTATCGTTTGACACCGCAGATGAGATCAACCCGATGGATGCCGAGGGTTTCTCGAAGTTTCATGGGTTACAGGCACGACTTTACAGGATGCTGGGCGGGTAGAAACGCATTTAATGGGTGCGTTCCGTCTTACTTCAGGAAACTTATGGCTGTGAGCACATCCTCAACATCTGCCCTTGCACCACTTGCAACCCTGTGACCCCCACCGCCGAATATCCTTGCTATCCTGAGGACATCATAGCCTGTATGGGTTCTAAGCTCCACCCTGTCGCTCATCCTTGAGGTGACGATGATGATATCAAAGGGCGCTTCATCGTGTCTGGTGAGCACATTGTACGCCACATAGACCGGGATCCGCCTTGGTGTTCTCACAACTGCTATCTTAATCCCGTTGACCTGTTTCACCCTGGAATATCGTTTAACGAGCTCCTCGAATGACCTGAGTTCATCCTCGTATGCAATAATCTCCTCCCTGTAGTCTTCCAGTGCCTCCAACCCTCTTTCTGCAAGCTTTTTTGCAAAATGGAGAAAATGCTTGTTTGAGTCCTTCATCCCTTTAAAGTGGCCAATAATCTTTCTTACTTTATCAGCCTCGCTTGAGGTTACGGTATTTGTATCGATCTCATCTGCTATCTTCTCAAAGGCTGTAATATTGAAGTACCTTGAGACAAGAGAGCAGGCACTCTTTGCTGAGCTATCGATGCAAAAGCTCACATTTTCAGGCCTTATCTGGGGCTCCCATATGTGATGATCTATCCAGAGGACCTCACCGCTTCTTGCTGCCTCAATGATACTCTCCTTGCTTCCTGCAATATCAAAGATATAGAGCTTCTCAGACTCTATCCGCTTTAAGGTTGAAAGAAGCCCATTTGGGTGGGAAAAATAGACCCTCATCCGATCACCCATCACCATCATGAGGGTTGCGAGGGATAAAACTCCATCTGCATCAGCATGGGTCACGGTGATTAATCCACTCTCCATCACATATCCCTTCCTGGACCTGATTTTTAAGGGTTTTTATTTTTATTATAATCCTGCTACACCAGCCTGATTGCACCCTCCTCAACATCCCCGAGAATATCTCTAAACTCTGAGGGCCAATTTTCCTGATCGAATCCCTTCTGAGCAAGAAATACCGCCGCCCAACGCTCAAGCCCTATACCAGAGCATCCACTCCAGAGTATCTCCCCTGATTGAAGCTTCACGTTGAACCCCTTCGGATACTTATCCCCGTTCACGCTCAGGTTCTGAAACTCCAACCATGTATTGTTATAGGGCAGGATCGCCTCATAATCGATCGTTCCAACCTCTCTCTCTTCAGAGAGTCCGGTCATACCCTCCTGTGCCATGAACCATGGAGTAACCCATGCACTCCTCCATTCAAGATCGAGGATCTCGTCAAATATCCTCTTATACCGCTCCTGAAGCAGCTTTGACTCCTTGATAACCTGATCAGGGGTCCCGATCCAGAGGATCTCGATCCTGTGAAACTCATCAACCCGCTCAATCCCGTGTATACCCCCGCTCTCATACCTGTGAGAGGTCCCTGATCGATCGAAGATCTTCACAGGCACAGACTCGTTTGCAATCGTCTGTCCCTGCAAAAAAGGCCAGAATGGAGGACACTGGGCATAACATAATCCTCCGATCGGGTCGTCGAGCCTCTCACGGATCATGCTAAGTGGAACCTCCTGTGTAACACGGTAGTAGTTGATAACGTCATCCCATAGCTCTGGATCGCGACTTTTTGGTGGACAGACATAGTATATCTCAGGATAGATCCCCTTGAGATGGCCTGATCGTTTCCACACATCCCATCCGACGACTTTGGGAAAGATCATCTCCCTGTATCCAAGGGGTTCAAGGAGTTCATCGATTACAATCCTCTCAAACGCCCTGAAGATGCGGGTGATCTGGGTACCATAGATCCACTGGCCCCGCACAGCGCCATGCACAATCCAGCGCCGTTTTACCATCTCCTCGGTGGGATCCTTATCAAATACCCTTGGCCTGGGTTCACTCGACTCCAAAAGCTCCCAATGCTCAGATTTTCCTCCAAAAGACTCTTTCTCGATTTTTTCCTCGATAAGACGAATTATTCTGTCAGGAACACGGTCTTCGAGCTCTTTCAGAGTGAGATCGAGTTCAAGGATGATCACGCCATCCTGGTATGAGATATCCTTCACAAAAGGGATCTTCATCTTCTTCGGAGGATGTTCTGATGGCAATCTGATTACAAACGCATCAACCCCGATCTCCCGTACTCCGATATGATACTCCTTTCCAAGATGGGAAGACAGCATCTTCTTGAGCCTCAGGACCGCATCATGGGCCCGGACATACCTGCCAGATACGACCTCAAACTCAACCCGATCGGATGTAACCCTGAGAAGGTTCGCGGTTGCACCTTTACCCGTGGGCGCTCCCTTTTTGAGGATCGTCTCATTGGCACGTTTGAAGAGGTCATCGATCAGGTCAGCAAGATCCGAGACTTCCTTGCTACATCTAAAGGATCCCTTGAGTTTGAACTCCATCTCCATGAAAAAAACCTCTGGTCAGTCCCTTATCCCCTCACCCGTCACGGTGATCACTGCCTCTCCATCCGGCAGGTGAGGTGAGTCGACAAGCCTCGCGATCCGCTTATCACCCTTGGACTTTCTCAGATATATCCTGAATGTCGCGGTATGCCCCAGAACGTGACCACCTATTGGCTTTGTTGGATCTCCAAAGAACACATCTGGCTTTGCCTGAACCTGGTTTGTGACCATCACGACCGCGTTGTTGAGATCTGCAAACCTCAGAACCTCATGGAGGTGCTTGTTCAGCTTCTGTTGCCTGTCGGCAAGCGTGCCCCTTCCCACATACTCGGCCCTGAAGTGTGCGGTAAGTGAGTCGATGATCAGCAGTCTCACAGGCTTATCAGAGTCTTTAAGGCTTTCTGCAAGCTCTGATGCCTTTTCAACAAGCAAGATCTGGTGGTTTGAGTTATACGCCCGTGCAACATGGATGTGCTTGAGAGCATCATCTGGATCAAGCCCGACCCCTTCTGCCATCTGCTTGATTCTTTCAGGACGAAACGTATTCTCTGTATCGATGATGACTGCAGATCCACTGAGACCGCCTTCTGATTCCGGGAGCTGGACATTAACCGCAAGCTGGTGTGCGATCTGGGTCTTACCGCATCCAAACTCGCCATAGAACTCGGTGATTGATTGCGTCTCAATACCACCGCCGAGAAGGTTGTCCAGGCTTTTCGCGCCGGTTGTCAGCTTTCCAACAAGCTTTCTCCGCTCAAATACCTTATCTCCGGATTCAAACCCACCAATATCAGCAGCCTCCCTTGCAGCCTGGATTATCTTTGACGCGGTAGCTTCTCCAATCTCAGCGGCTGCAACAAGATCTGCAGGTGATGCAACAGCAATCGCCTCGATGCTTGAGTACCCTGCCTCCACGAGCTTCTCCGCAGTTGCAGGACCGATACCGGGTAAATCCTCCAGTGAGATGCTACTCCGCTCCATGGATATCACGCTTCCTTCTTGATCTCCTTTCTGATCTCTTTAGCAAAGGGTTCAGCGATCTCCCCGAGATCTCTATCACACCTCGCCTCGACGGTGAGTCTTATCTTTGGAGAGGTGTTGGATGCCCTTACAAGTGCCCATCCCTTATCCATATCAACCCTGATACCATCCAGGGTGTTCACATCCCCATACCGTTCACTTAATGACGCTTTAAGCGAATCGATAACGGTAAACTTGCGATCATCGGCACAGGGAATGTCAATCCGTTCCTTCGGATATACCGGAATCTCATCTACCATTTCTGATAGCTTTCTATCAGATTTTGAGAGGATCTGCGCAATCTTAAGCGGGATCAAGATCGCATCATCGAAGAGGAAGTACTCTGGTATCACCATGTGCCCGCTCGACTCAATTCCAATCATCGCACCCTGCCTCTCAGCCTCAAGCGTCAGGAAGGTGTGCCCCACAGGTATTCGCACAACCTTTGCACCCAGAGGCTCAAGCACGTCCTCGATCGCCCTTGAACACTCAACATTTGCGATTACAATCCCCTCGCCCCGCTCTTCAAGCATATCCTTTGCGATTATTATCCCGGTCTGCTCAGGTGTCAGGAGCCTCCCTTTATCATCGACGATCACTCCTCTATCCCCATCACCATCGAATGCAACACCGAAATCGACATTGAGCTTCTTTGTATGCTCCATCAGGGCCTTCAAAGATTTCTTCGTTGGTTCACTCTCTCTGTGTGGAAACTTCGGGTCTATGTTAGAAAACAGTGTATAAGCTGGTATCTTGAGCTTCCTGAAGAGATGGGGTGCGATGAGACTCATGCTCCCATTCCCACAGTCCATTATGACCTTCACACCCTCGACATCAAACCTGGACTCAAAATACCTGGTATATTCCTCTTTCATCGATATTACATCGATTACACCAACTGCATCCCATGCAGCACTTCTTTTCATCAGTTTTTCATCATCAAAAAGCATATCACCGATGCGTTTGTTATAATCCTCCGGGAAGCCGATCCCATTACCTGTGTAAAACTTGATCCCATTCCACTCGGGTGGTAGATGTGATGCCGTGATGTATGCGATCACGTCCCGCTTCAGCATCCATCCTGTAAACGCGGCAAGGCCTATCGATGAACTCCCGGTCCATGTGACATCAACCCCACCCGCAAGAACTCCTGCGAGAAATGCACCTGATAGAAGCTGGCTGGAACCGCGCACATCATGCCCGACAAGCACCGTATTTCCCAGACCCTCATCTTCCATCAGCGCCGCGAGGCTTCGTCCGATCTTCACCATCACCTCTGGGGTGAGATCCTCTCCAAAGACCCCTCGGATATCATATGCCCGGAAGATGTGTGACCCCTTCTTCATAGTCCCTATCCTAAAACAAGATGCTCCGCAGAATATATAAGTTTACTCGCTGACCCTAACCAAACCTCACCCGTCTGAGAGCACGCAGTATCATGTCCTCGTGCTCATCCCTTATAATCTCATGAAATGCATCAACGTCCTCGAACAGGCTGAGACCCCTGATAACAACCGCTGGAGTGCCACCATCCCCCTCCCCCATCATCAGATTTGCAAAACCTGCAATCTCATCGATTATCGCCTCATTTGTGATCGTGAGCACATTTCCAAAGAGATCCCTCAGCCCAACCCAATCCCTGGTCGAAGATATCCCGGACGTACCGATTGCAAGGCCTGTCTGCCCTACCCTGAACGCCCTGCCATTTGTATCCGTGATGATCACACTAACCCTCCTCCCGGTACTCTCGTATATCCTGGATCTTATCCTTGCTGCACTTGCAGAGGGATCCCTGGGCAGGAGTATTATCTTCCCCTCCTCTATATTTGATCGGTCCACCCCTGCATTGACACACACATGCCCATCAGGCCTTCTCACAAGGATGAACGGGGATTCAATGAGAATCTCACAGGACTCCTCAAGAACCGCCTCAACGAATCTTGGATCCTCATCGAGTTTCCGGGAGATCCTGTAAGCCTCAGCAGATGGTGTGATCTCAGAGAGGTTCCTGACTCTCCCCTCTGCCTTTGCCACCACACTCGATGCGATTGCAAGGATATCATTATCCTCAAGCCTAACCCGCTCAAGAATTAACCGTGTAAGATCGTCCCCCTCATTTATACGGGGCATATCATCTACCGTAAAAACCTCAACCCGCACCCGGGATCACCCGATCAAAACCGCATACAGATCGCGCATTCTCTTTGCATCTTCCCTGAACCTCACCTCTACCCTTGCACCACAGCTAAGCTCATCCCGTTCTGCCTCAACCCGCATCATGAGGCATGTGCTACACCCATTCACCCTCACAAGCCCGAGGATGAGTGGAAGCTCATCTATATGCCCCTGTGTGCTGAGCCCGAGTATTGTGTATGACTCAAGCACACCCTTGGGCTCAAGTTCGACCCATTCAGTCTGAGAGAGGTTACATCCGGTCGATGGACAGTGCGCCCTTGGGGGACAGTAGATCTTCTCACAGAGGGGGCATCTTGTACCATACAACCTCCCCTCACTCAGCCCCTCGAAAAACGGCCGGATCATCCCCCAGTCATCCCTGTATTCGAGTAAAAATCCCATATTTTTCTACCTCCCGAGTACACTGACAACAACAGCAGTTCCAGCACCACCATGGCTGTGAACAAGTCCCCGCTCTGCACCATCCACCTGGTTACAGCTCTCACCCCGGAGTTGCCAGAATATCTCTGCAATCTCTGCGATCGGGGATGCCCCAATTGGATGGCCCATACCCTCAAGCCCTCCACTCATATTTACAGGTAACCGACCTCCGATCTCAGTTTCCTCGATGAACTCAACTCCTTTCCCTTTTTTGACAAATCCAAGATCCTCATATGTCTGGAGCTCGACTGTATCAAAGGAATCATAAATCTCGGCACAGTCAAGATCTCTCACAGGATCGTCAATCCCTGCCATCCTGTACGCCCTCCGGGCTGCAACCCTGCATGCAGGAAAGTTTGTGATCTCAGCACGATCGCCAAGCCGCATTGTATCCGTCCCGATCCCGATCCCTTCCACGATCACAGGATCGTCTGTTATCTCCTTAGCACGCTCTACAGAGGATAGGATGAGAACCGCTGCACCGTCTGAGATGAGGGAGCAGTCAAGAACCTTGAGTGGGTACGCGATAAGCCTGGACTCAAGGACGTCCTCGACCGTTATCCGCCGCTTCCACTGACCTTTCGGGTTTTTGAGTGCGTTGTTGCGGTTCTTGACGGCGATCCTTGCGAAGTCCTCCTCCCGTTCACCATAGACGTGCATTCGTCTCACAGCCATCATCGCGTAGCATGCTGTATAGATCGCACCGACATCAAAGTCAAAATCGACATCAAGACCACGTGCTATGAGTTCATTTGCCATCAAGGTTCGGTACAGGCTCATCTTCTCCCAGCCTGCAACAAGCACAACATCTGATAATCCCCCCTTGATGAGTGAGTATGCTGTATAAAAAGCTGATGCACCAGATCCTCCCCCGTTCTCAACTCTAAACGCAGCTCTGGGGATGTGCCCGATGTAATCCTGGATGATCCACTCCTCTGCAACCTGTCTTGCATCGATGAAGTATGATGTTACGAGTGTATCAATCTCATTCAGGCTGAGGCCTTTTACCCCATCAAAAGCCTCAAGAAGTGCCTCTGCAACAAGCTCCTCTGCCCGCCTGGGAATCCTCTCGTCAAACCTCGTGGCCCCGGCAGCAACGATTGCAACATCAGACATATCTACTACCTTCTCCTTATACCCCCTCCCCGCTCCATTTCTGCTATGTACTCCTTCATCCGCCTGTATATATACTCTTTCGCCTTTGTAACCTCCTCTAAGCTGCCCCTCAATGTTGGTCTCCTCTCATCCCCATCTGCATATCCCGGGATCACATCAAACCGCTCAAGCGCCTCACCGATTATATCAATCGGGACCCCATACGGGAGGAGGAGATCATAAAGTTCCTCTTCATCCTCTCTCATACCTACACCCGGTACCGGTAAACAACAAACCTTTTATCGTCGAAGATCATATATAACTCTCACGGATTTAAAAGTGGGGTACTCATTCGTGGCCATACCGATCTTTAACAAGCGGGCAAACGCCTCTGCAGAGGAGTACTGGAGGATGAAATCGCTCAGGAGTGAGGGGGGGAGGTCGAAAAAGGAGGAGCTCGAAGAGATTGAGAAACTGCTTGATAAAGGTATCGGCGGGAAACTCAGGGAAGAGCTTGAGAAACGGGCAAGCCAGCTGAGAAGTGAGGTGATGGGAGAGGCAGAGGCCAGCCAGCGGATGAAGGACGTGGTGAGGGACCTGCTGGAGCTTACGTCTCGATTTGCACCGAACCTCGATCCTAAGAAAGGCAAGCTATATCCATACGATCCAAAGCAAGGACCGATCCATGAGGGGTACTTCATGGCAATCACAGAGATCATCTTCGGGGAGCCGAGAGATCGTATCGAGTTTGAGGATGCGATACTATCACCAGAGGGGATAGAGATCAGGGATGAACAGGCTGATGAGATTGAATCATTGAGGATACTCAACAGGGTTACAACGATGATACAGGAGTCTGCGAAGAAGAAGCTCGGTCTCTCCAACCAGTTTGATGAGGCATGGTTAAAGCTACTTGAACAGGACTTTGCATACCGTGCATTTGAGATGATCGTGAAAAACAGGGATGGTATGAGCCTTGATGAAATACAGGAAGCGTGCCACAGGGTGGATCACGAGTATCAGGAGCTTGTCAGGGATATTTATGATGAGAGGCTTAAAGATGAACTTGAAAGGATGTTATCAGATGATCTCTGGGAGAACAGGTTGATTGAGCGGACAGGTGATGGTATCTACACAGCCACAGAGTTTGGCAGGTGGATGTGGCAACTGTGCAGTAGAGAGCCGGTGAAGATAGGACGTGAGGTAAAGAGGGAGCGAAGTTCACTCGAGAAACTCAAGGTCCTGAGGGATAAGGTGGGTGGAAGATGGAGGTTATGAAGGTTGCAACTGTCGATAAGGTTGCCTCATACTCAGGCTCAATGTTCTTCCCCTGGAACATCCTGATGGAGCCTGTGGATCTTGGAGCGATTGAGTACTACATGCCGCTTGCAGTACAGACAGCATGGATAAAGGGACCCTACAAGATGGATGAGATCCACCGGATGATCGAGAATGACGTACGGATGGTAGTGAATGACTTCCTCCTATCTCCAACGAGCAAAGGAGCAAAGGAGATCCACGGTGAGTTTGCAGACGCCTATCCATTCGCATACACACAGGCACTCATATTCGCGAGGTTATACGCCACCTCCCGCGATCTCAGACTTGAGGATCTGATCGATCTTAAACGTATCGCAGATCTCATAGGGGTTGATATCACATCATTCAGGAGGCGTGAGGAGGAGATAAGAAGGCTTGTATCCATCCACAAAAAGCACATTAAGAAACCAAGACTGTTCACCAGGCGCATACTCGGCCAGAAAGTTGTATCCGCAGATGGGGAGATAATCGGGATTGTGAAGGATGTTATATTCGATATTAATACAGGAGACCTCCTTGAGCTGGTGGTTATACCAAGAAAAGGCATTGACCGAACGAAGTTCAGGAACATCTATGAGAGAAAGGATGAGAACGGCTTAATCCAGCGCACCGCACAGGGGCTCATCTCCCTGTTTAGGGGGCTCATGAAGAGGGGGGAGGCTGAGATTATAGAGTATGAGGCGTATCTCGGTGGGATATCGATAGAGGATGTCCATGTGAGTTTGTACAACGATTATGTTGTCTTTAATCGGTGATTGCGCATACAGCAACAGGTGGGCAGTCGTTTCCCCAGTCTGGAGGCAGTCTGACCTGATAGATTCCCATATAAGACCCCCATTGCGGTTGATATTGCAACAACAAGCATGATGTAAACCCCTACTCTCTTTCAACCCATCACTCTCGTTATCACGAACATGTTCGAGGGGATCAGCGATGGTCCCGCGAGAAGAAGCGATAAGCTGGATCTGTTCCCATAAGCCCTGCCTTGAGCCCAAATAATTGGCCCCGTAACAAATGTGGTGGAAACTTTTAAGGGCAGGGATACAACCCCACCCTGTGTGAAGATGATTCTAAAGCACATTCTGGAACAGATAAATGAAATGGAGGTGAAAAAGTACTGTGGAAAGAGATATGAAAGAGCAAAGTCATTAAGAAACGGAAAAGAAGAAGAAAAATTGTAACACTGAATCAATCGCTTTACTGAATCACCATCTCACCAGAGAATGCAGAGTATACCCAGGAAGCTTGGAGCAAGATAAACAGTGAACTACAAGCTCTGGGAACATGGGGTTGATCTCGATACAGGGAAGGAATATGTTAATGAGGTGAAGAAAATCCTGCTAAGCTTAAAGAACTCCCTTGAAGAAGATCTTGAAGAAGGAATGCAGAACAAAGATTCTGGAATGTATCAAAGTTTTTCAGAAATTACACAGGGAATATTCTCTTTTGCTTACAGGAAACTCAAAGGCGTGGATATGCCAGGCATAACAACAGGATGGAGAGGAGGATGAGAGAAATAAGCAAGCGTATGAAGAACAAGTGGATGAGCTGGGGTGTT
>LYOR01000007.1 GCA_001766825.1 Candidatus Syntropharchaeum butanivorans
ACTGTACAGCTGTTTCTCTATTCTACGATTAAAAGTTGAGATATACTCCTTCGGTACTTCCATCAAGACCACCAGCTCAATCTTGGTGGCATGGTATGAGTACCTATGGGTCAGAAGGGGGTATTTTGAATATTATCACGAAAGATCCAAGATGTGCCCTTCTCAGTCCCTTCATCCCACCTTTCAAGGGCTTATAATGCTCTGGATTGCTCAGAATTTCCTCAATCTTTGATTGTAACCTTACAAAAGTTGTATAATCTTTTTTTCTTAAATTTCTTTGCTATTTTAAGAAACTCATCAGAGAAATCTGCCTTATAGATCATAGATCTTCAAAAACAGCTTTTATCTCATCCAGATTCTCACATCTCTTGAACTTACCCTCCTCAAAGTCTTTTAATCCCTTTTCTATACTCTCAATAAACTCTTCATCACTGTAGACCAGAAGCTCATCTCTTAACTCCTCAAGCTCCTCTTTCCTCCTCTCAAGCCTCTCAATGAATTTTGTTATGTCATTCACGATATCAACCAGGACTTTCAGGGTCACTTATTCACCTCACTTTATCTTTGCTTTTTATCTAAATATAATCCCCCTCCACCACCTTCACCCACTCATGCCCTTTAATCCTCTCAATCAGCCCCATGAATTCTTTTTCTGCTTTGATCGCTTCAATAGCTTCCTTTATCGTTTTAAGATACTTCTTCCAGTAAAGCTCACTCATCCAATTCAATTACTCCTTTTCTATATTCCACCCTATACCGGTCAGCTTCAGTTGGGATAGAGAGGCAGCGCACCATCTAATCTCCTTCGAAGCTCTCTTCTTCAATTTTAGCATTAATCTGGAAGAGGGTTTCTTTTATCTTGTTTTCGTAATCTCCCTTTGCTATAGTTCCTTTTCCAGCCACTATCTCAATCTTGATGTCTGTCTCCTCAAAAGAGTTTTCCAGCGTTCTTATAACACCCTGATAAAATTCTGAGAATTTACCTTTTGGAATTCTTACACTCAAAGCAACTTTACAATACCTCGGCTGTGGGGTGGGAGATGTGGGCGGTGGAGGAGTTATTACGCCCTTGCTTTCATCACCAGCTCCAGCAGGCGGCACCTCTGGTGGTTCAGGAGGCTTCTCACAGAGTTCTTTTCTTACAATTGCCTCATACTCCTCGATATGAATACTTGGAGTTTCTTTAAACTTCAAGCATTCAACCCCATCTTTAACAGTCCCAAAACCAAAAATACCCTGTTCTACACCTTCTTGAAGAGATCTGATGAAGTTTTGCCTGGGTATTCTTGGTTCCCCAGGTGTTGTGAGCAGAGACTTGTATAACTGCTTGATCTCAAGGTAATCTTTACTGCCAAGGTATCTCTCAGTAATAAGAATTGGTGAGAGCTTTTCCACAATTTCACTTTCAACCTTAAGCCTGTCTAAAACCTCTTTGCTCAAGGTTTTTGTCTCACCAAAGACCGGAATACCAAGGTCAATCTCTTTGAGATCATCTCTTGCAGGGACGTAAACGAGTCTATAAAAGCTCCTAAGCTGTATCCTCTCGTTCTTTTTCATATCCTTGAGGTTATTGGTAACATCTTTCCTCTGGTTGTCTGTAAGGTTGAGAGTTCTGTCATCAGCTATACTCTGCCATGCAAGCCTCCTCCTCACCCAGTTCTCGAAACCGATCCTTTCAGACTCCATTGGGCAGAGGAAGAACAGGGTGTTTTTATTCACCCTTGGGTTCTCTCCATAATTTTCCAGTAACTCCTTACAAAAATCAGGATTGAGAGAAGGAAGAATGACAAGCTTGAAATCTTCTGTATCTGGCACATCCTTTGGATTTCTTGGCCAGATATATGTGGCAATCGCCTTGTCAGCGTACCTTTCAACCAGAGATTTTATTTCGGCTTTTAGTGCTCCATTCTCTATTTCTGACATCCTTGTTACCAGTATGCTATTTAGATTTGGCTGAGAAGTGAAAAAGTACCTCCCCCCATCGTGCTGTATGTAAAATAAAGAGTTTTTCAATCCGTCAGCGATTTCTGTTGTTACACTTGATGGCACATTGGGATCCGCACATGCAAGCTTTAATTCACCAAGAGTAACTCCTTTCTCACCACCGGAAAATGAATATAAGAAAACAGCTGTGGCAAGCTTTGTTCCCAGATTTAAACCTTGATAGGACATCCCAACAGATTTATCAACCTTCTTTGCATTCGCATCTTTGCTTGTTATATCTGCGGAAAGAACACTTTCAAATTCCCTGCCAATGTGCTTTATAAGCTCTTCAGAAATCTCGCTGAAGCTTAAATCGAAGTCACAGGGTCTGATGAGTGGGATTGAAGAATCTTTTAACCTATAAACCGCGAGGGAGAGAATCCTCAAAACGCCTCTCGTTCTCTGGAAAGTAGGGATACTCCCCCATCGCCTGTGGAGAACATCTATTACTTCGGGATGGAATGGATAACTTCTAAGAAGTTTATTGCGATATTCTGCTTTATCAAGTTGTAGAATGCCTTCTTTATCGTAATAATCTATGTACTCGTTTACAATTTCCCTGGCAGCGTCTAAATCAACTTCTCTGAATAACCTTCGCCTTATAACCTCGTAAATTTCCTCTCCTGCAACTGGTGTATATATCTTCTCCATCCTGCCAGATACTTTCTGAAGCTGGAGAAACAGCCGTTCAGCACTCTCATCGTAGTGTTCAATTATGCTTGATGGAAGTGTTATGACAAGAAGTGTTCTATCAAGGGTTTTGACCGTCTCGGTAAGCTCTTGCAAGAAGGCCATTGTTTGGGCGGATAATTTAGAGTCCTCAACCCGGATACCTGCAGCTTTTGTCACATACTCCAGGACTTCATCCATCAGAATAAGGAGAGGCTGGTGCCTGCTCAATAACTCTCTTAGCTTCTCTCTTCCCGGTGAGACAGCGGTGTTTAACTCCTTGATCTCACCTTCAAGCTGCTTCTCGATTTCACCCCAAATCGTTCCCGTTATATTTCCATCTTCCTCTTTTGGACTTATTGCAGTTCCCACTATGACAACCGTGTTGGCTTTTACCACTCCGCTAACGTATTTTCTGGCAACCTCTGGATTTGTGAAGGCGTGATACAACGCGATGAGAGCATGTGTCTTACCTCCGCCAAATGGTGTCTGAATTTGAATAACGGGGTCTCCTCCCTCACCCCCCAACCTTTTCTGGGTTATTTTGAGCAGATCTTTTAATCCTGATGTCAGATAAGTCTTTCTAAAGAAAACTTCTGGATTTTGGTAATCTTCAACAGCTCTTTGCTGAAAAACTTCCCATAAGTCGGCAGCGAAAACGTCCATTGTCAGCCTGCCTTCGAGGATGTCTCTATGAGGAATTGCGACGAGGTGAAACGGTTTCATGATTATCCTCCCCTTATAAATTTTTCCAGAGTGTATAACATCGGACTCTTTCCCTTCAGATCCTCTATTAGCTTTTCAAATTTAATTATGTTTATATTTATCATTTTATGTAACTTTTCACCATCATCAGGTAGATTGTACCTCTTCACATCTACCTTTGCCTCTTTTCCAGCTTTTAAAATCCAATCTTCCAGTCTTGGGCATAAAACGATCAGATCGTTCTTCTTAGATCCATCCTTCAGGACTTTAAGCCCGTAACTTGATAAATTCTCCTGCACTTCCAACCTTCTCAGATAGGATGGTTGCACAGAGAAGGGATCCTCATCCACCAGTCCCTTGCAGTTATCTCGCTTTTCCAGTTGCTTGCAAATTTCTGGCTTTCCACCCAGATGGACGATCTCCCTTCTTGGCACCCCTAAACTCTTTACCAGTACAAAATCTGGCTTACACTCGATATAAATCATTCCTTCACTTCCAGAAACCTCTCAATATTGAAAAAGACGTCTATACCCAAATCCATTATTTCTTCCAGTTCTTTCTTGTCCAATGGCTTTACTTTCGTCTGGTAATCCTCAAAGTATGTTATAAAAATAGCCACTTCGTCTCTGTGAGCTTTCTCAAGAATTGAGAGGAGGAAATAAGGATTGTGTGTTGAGATGAAATACTGATTCTTATTTTTATCCAGGGCTATTCTCTCAGCAAGAAACTTTGTGTAGTAGGGGAATGAATGGGATTCGGGCTCTTCAAAAACCAGCACAGAGTCCTTATTCGAGTCAATCGCTGTGGTATAGAAGATGATTCGCTGGAGGGTCTCTGATGCCAGTGAGTATGGATAAGATATGAGAACGTCCTCCTGCAGCTTCAGGATCTCGATCTTATTTTCTTGGGGTCTTAAAACGAGTCTGAATCCGAAATGTTCAAAAATCCTGGATGCTGTACCTTTAAGGTTTTTGTGTGTCATGAGAATCGCTAACAGGTTATCTCCGGAAGGAGGCAAGAGAAAATCCGACTCTTTTCTTGGAAACCCCTTTTTCACGGCAAATCTATAAAACTTGATAGGAGATAGATCCTTGGGGCGCGATCTTGATCCACCACCATCATAGTTAAAATTGAATGAGAATGACTCTCCCTCTCCATCATAACAGCGACCCTTGAAATCCCCGCTCTCAAAGCCAATCTCCAGAATCGTGTCATCTGCCCGTATCTCTATCCCCTCATCCAGATTCTCATCATAGAAGAGATTGCTCATACGCTCAAACCTGATAAAGTCCCTGATATCTCCGTAACTATTGAAGGATAGAACTCCAAGCGTCTCCAAAATATTCGACTTCCCCGTATTTGGTTCACCTATAAAGAGATTTATCCTCTTACAATCCAGTTTCAGATGTTTTATCGATTTAAAATTCTCTATCTCAAGATTTTTTATCATTCAAACCCCCTTTTAAGATCCCCATTCATCAAGTCTCCTCTGCTCAACTCTATCTCTGATATCCCTCATTAATCTTTCCCTCCCCGTCAGAAACCCATCAAGTAACTTCTTCTCCTTGCTCTCATCCGGCAAGCATTCAGAGACAGCCTGCGCAACCCTGAAAAAGGAATCTTTCAGCCACCCCGTCTCTTCCAGTGTTTGGGTTATTTCATCTCTCCTGCCCTTCTCCCATAGCAGAAGGGCTTTGTGCAAAACGTCAACGAGTTCGGTTACCTCTTCCAGTTCATCAAGTCTTCTCTCGTGGGGTCCAAGGATGTAGATGTATTCCTTCTCTTTGATAATGAACCCTCTATTTTTGTTCCACTCCTTCTCCAGGTCTATGCCAACACTCTGGGCAAGCTTACGGGCTTCATCAAAGTGAACTTTTACATTCTGATAGCTCCAGCGGTAGAGAAGGTAGAAGCGTGTTAGCGGTGAAAGTTCAGCAGCAATGCCGTTGTGAAGGATTTGTCTGACTGTATAATCTGTAACAATCTCTCTAACATAGTCAAGGAGCTTATCAGCCCTTATTGTGTTTCCCTCATAGTCCATAACCTTCTCGTATTTGCCAAAGACTTCGATGGCTGAGCCTATAGCCGCGATGAAGAAGTCAGCACCGCTTATACCTTCTTTCCACAAACGGTCAAGCTTTTGATAGAGGTGGTTTTTGAGTTCTTCTTTCACTTCATTGAACCAGCCTGTTGGCTGTCTTTCCATCTTTCTTGCGACGATGTAGATCGATGATGCCAATGCTGCCGATTCCTTTGCCCTTAAACGAGCTTTCATCTCGGTATTGATAGGCCATGACGCGGTTATAACAAGCCCGGAATTGAGCAAAGAGTTAATGAGCGTCTCCCAACCAGATGTAGTTTTGTGAGCATACACGATTACAGCGATACCGTTTGGTTTAAGAATGCGGTGAATTTCTTTAAAAGACTGGCTGAGCATGTTTTCGAAGTATTCCTTTGCCTTCTCCCAGGTTCTGTTATTGGTGTATGCAACTATCTCTTTTGATTTTGGCGTTAGTGGCGTGGAGAAAAGCTCGGGATATAAATCACCGAGGGCTCTCTTCAGCCAGACATAGAAGAAGTCCGAAAGGTAAGAGTAAGGGACATTGTCATAATACGGGGGGTCTGTGAAGACCGCATCGAAGTGGTTATCTGGGAAAGGGAGTTCTGTGGCTGAGGCTTGATTTGAAGGAGCGTGATAATTTACATTTACTAAAAAATTGACTACTTCCAATATTTGATTGACTGTACCAATAAATGAGTTTGCCGTTTCGCCTTCGATGATATTTATTTCAGGATATTCCCATCTCATTGGCATAGCACTTTGAGCAAGAGTTTTGTCAGCTGCTTCGGAACCACTGTGCCAAACACTTAATCTACAAAATCTTGCTGACAGTTTTGTTAACGTTAACCCTAAATACGTAACAACAGCCCTCGCATACTCCCCATCATACCCCTCATTAATCATCTTTCGGTAAGCTTCCCTCACCTTATCCACAAAAGTAATCAGAGCAAGCTTCTGCCTTGAATTGAACAGATCTCCCCACGTATTTAGCCCGTAATTTCTAACAGAAAAAGCCCTTTCCGCTCCTCTCCCCTTTCCTTCAGGCGTGGGCTCGTCAGGAACAGGCTCAACCCCCCATTTCTTCCTCAACTCCTCAACCTTTTTTGCTAAATACTCCTCAGCCTGCCTGAAAACCTCCATATCTTTCCCATTCGCAACTCGATAAATTTTCCCCTTCTTCTTTGGATGATGCAGAACAACAGCAACCATCCTCTCTCCAGCCTTACCCTCCTGAAACAGCCTTCTTGTCGTTTTCGCATCAACGGTTGAACCGCAAACTAAACATGTGGCTATTGCACCCTTAACCGTTCCCTTTTCTGGCTTGAAACCATCTGGCATCTCCTCGTAGCCATCTCCAACGATCTTGAACTTCACCTCTCTGCCCTCTACATAGGGATACAGGGAAATTTTCTTCTTGTCCTTCTTCGCGAGCCAGAACTGCCTCATTAAAGGAATCTCAGCCCCGCACGAGGGGTTCTGGCATGGAATCGTCCTTGCCCAGATGTAACCAACAGGAATGGAATCACCATCTTGTGGATAAAACCTGCCGATCTCCTTTTTTGCCTCCTCTAAAACCCACTCTCCCCATTTTCTGACGTCTTCAAGCAGTGGATTGTATTCCTCTTCTTGATTGAGCCTCTCAGCAGATTTCCTCTTAGCTCTTCCGTACTTCTGCGGATACTCCAGCACAGCCTTTAAGATTAGAACAGCGACCGGGTTGTAATCAGATGCATACACCTCGCATCCAAGCCTTAAAGCCTCAAGTGGAATTGCTCCACCACCGGCAAACGGGTCTAAAACCCTTGGTTTACAGCCATTGGCCTCCAGAATCTCCTTCTTAGCCCTCTCTATGTATGCTGGATTCAGAGAATTCTCCCACCTGCAAAGCTGGGCTATGAAGTTCTTCTTCTTTTCAAGTTCTTCGATATCATCTGGAGCCGGAATAAAAGCAGCATAGGCTGTGGCACGAGAAGAAGCTAATGGGCGGCGAGCCCACCAGATATGGAGGGTTGAGATGTGACCATGGCGGATGTTTTTCTCACGTGCAGATTCGATGCTCACTTCTTTTACGGGGAAGGTTTCTTCGATGAATGCCTTATTCTCCAAGCACCCTCACCCCAGGAACTCCTCTAATGACCTCATCTTTGTTGCCCTATCCCTGACCCGCGTAATAACTTTTAAAACCTCCTCATCAACATACCGCTTGCTCCTGAGATAATCCCTTATCTCCCCTTCACCTATTACTCTTCTCAATCTCTCGGTTTCCATGCTCAGTTGTTCGTAATTGAACATTACCTGGGCTTTCCTTCTCCTGTGCAAAGATTCATCCAGGAGATGTTCCGGCTTAACACGGGTGTCCTCGGGATAAATCTCCTCGATCTCACTGGGCTCCTGAATCTTATGGTATCCATAAGTCTCCTTTTCAAAAAGCCTCAGATTTATTGTGGGACTTTTTCCAGCATCCCTGATACGGGGTGGGAGGTGGTTATCCCCGATGGAGTCAAAGCCCAATCCAAATGATAGAACGTCTTTTGCAGTTATGATGTTACTCCTCTTCTTAGCCCGCCCGATATTGATATTGGTCGCATGGATGAAAGCCTCTATCTTATTCTCCTTAAGAAACTTTTGAACCTCGGTTATCTGTTGTGGTAAACTCAACGCCACCCTACCTCCGACGTCAAGACAAAACGACTCGATCCCCCTTTCCAAGTAAAGTCTCATAAGGTCACCGATATACTGATAGGGAATGTTTATTGGGACCATTCCCATCGCAGGCTTCTCAGGATACCCCTCGAGCAGGTCGAGATAGTTATTTATAAGGTTGATGTAGTCATGAATCGAAAAACTACCATCTTTCATAAGTTTATTCAGATGTTCAACCAGTGGGACGATGTATAAATCTGAGTATTGGCTCTGTGTAGCTATGATAAAACGCAGCTCATCTTCTCCTGGATTTAAATGATCAAGAGCGGGGATAAAGAATATTACCTCGACAGAAAAGTCTTGAGCCCTTCTAATGAGCTTGTTGAGATCATAATTAAACTTTAACTGCTTTTCCACATCTGTAATCAGCGATTTAATCCTTTCTTTACTAAAAGTCTTATAAATCTCCCCAAAAAACTCAGCCCGAACCCTGATATCGCTTCTCAAATTATCTAAATTCACACTTTTCTTTGGAGTATCTATATTTTTACCTTTTATATTAACCTCTTTAACACCATAGAAAGTGCTTTCATCGAGGTCGAGCAGAGATACTTCTAACATTTTTTACCAATTATTTTAAATATAGAAACTATATAAACCTTGGTGAGAAAGATGATGGAAAAACAGATGGAGCCCTCGCCTGTTCAAGCTTTCCTGATTCTGTTGCTCGGTAGCAGAAACTATGAGCCTGTGAAGGGGAAAACCTGGCTCCAGAAAGAGATGTTTCTCATTGCTAAAAACACTCCCCTCAAGGAAGAGGTTTACTTCGAACCGCATTTATATGGACCCTATAGCGAGACCGTTGATAGCGAACTGGAAAATCTGGAGATTTTAGGGCTGGTAGCGGAGAACGGAGAAATCGAACTCACTGAAAGGGGGAAAGAGGTCTATGCCAATCTTTTAAAGATAACGAGCGCCGAGAAGCTGGAGTTAATTGAGGAAATAAAAGAGGGGCTTAACGATATGAGTGAGGATGAGCTTTTGGCCTATATTTACTTCAATTTTCCAGAAACCACCAAAGAAGCGGTCCGATTTGAAAATATAAAGAAGAAAAGAGCGAAGCTGGCGATGAGACTCTATGAGAAGGAGAAGGTGAGTCTGGGAAAAGCCTCCGAGATAGCAGGCATGGACATCAAGAATTTCATGGATTATCTAAGAGATAAAGGGTTGAGAGTACCATTATCTCGATGAAACTTATTTTGGATGCCTCCGTCTTTATTGCTTTTTATACAGAGCTTAAGATGGGATATCTCTTAACATCTATGCAAAAGCAGGGATACGAGATTCTGATCCCTGAGTATATCCTCAGAAATGAGATAAAGACCGATCTTGATATGCTCCATAAGGCAATAAAAAAGGGAGAAATAAGGATATTGCCGCAAATTCGAGATGAAGATATCGAAGAACTTAGATTTCGATTTCCCTTTCTCAATCGAGGGGAGTTAGAAGTGATCTGGTGGGGAAAATATTTCAAAGGAGTTAGTAAAAACTATTGGTGTGTTCTTGACGATGGGAAGGCTCGCAAAGCGGCACAAAAGTTGGAAATCGAGATAATTGGAACTTTAGGAATAATAGAGACTTTAAATGAATTGGAAATCATAAGCAAAGATGAGAGGAAAGAAATTTGTGAAAAATTAAGAAATAAAGGATTCAGGATGCCTAAGAGTTATCAATGTTGATTTTTTATCATTATTCCGCTTTATGTATCCTCTAAGTTCTCTCGGCTTTCTCACTTCCTTCATACCTTTGCCCCCTTACTCTTCCATTCTCCCACCGGAACCAGGAAGCGAACAACTTCTACCTTCTCCTGAACCTCAAGATTCTCAGCGGGATTGTTTACAACGTAAAGCACTGGATTGGTTGCAGCATTCTCAACGATGTAGAGCCAATATTGCTCCCTGAACCTCTTAGCTTTAAACCATTCGTTGGGTGTTAGTGCAACGTCTCCAATCTCACTTCTGGCTTTAACCTCTATGAATCTAACTTCTCCATCCCTGCTCTTTGATCTGATATCATATCCCAAGTTAAGCGATGAGACATCTTCCGGCTCTCTGTTCTGCTGTCTTTCGTACGCCATTGCAACCTCCATACCTATCTTTTCAATCTCCTCATCGCTGGCCATCTCGCTGCCTGCAACAACCCTCACAACTCCAGCAAACTTTGGCATGGTGATTACAAGATGCTTTTCCCTCTCAATCTCATCTTTTAGCTGATTCAAAGCATCTTCATACTCTTTCTTCCTCCTTTCAGCCATTTGAATTGCTAAATCCATCTTCTCCCCTTTTTCCGCCCTATCGTAGTAGCCCATTAGCTTTCCATCCAGCTCTATGATGAGGTTCTTTAAGGATCTGACCCCGTATTTCTCCTTTATCTTTGCCTGCCTGAGCCTTTCATCAAGTATTTCAGCCCTAAAGTTGTTCAACGCCCTTATTGCATAGCTTTCAGTCTGCTTTTTCCTGCTCTCATCGAACTCAAAACTCCCATTTGATGGGGCTAAATCCCAGATTACAGATGGATTTAACTCCTTCAGTTCTCTGCCATCATCGTATATTGCAAAAAGTTTCTTTCCGGCAATAACTCCCTTGCCATCTCTCACCTCTCCCTCAAAGAACCAGATCATTCCGTTGTAAATGCCCGAAGGATCTCTCATTACAGCTCCTCTTAATGGCTGCTGTGAGAAGTTCTTTTGCACCCACTCCAGAACAGCCTCAAACAATGGATGACCAAAGGAGACAAACTCAGCTTCCGGGTGTCTTTGAGCAATCTCCTTATCGAAGGTGATCTTACTGTATTTTCTCGCAAGGATTCCCCATGTATTCTTAAAGGAAATCTCCTCAGCAGTCCTTCTAATTTCATAGGGTATTGACTCAACTCTGTAGAAATCTCCTATCTTGCTTAGTTTACCGCCTGCCTTCTCAAAGGCTTTCTCAAAGAAAGCCTCGGTGTATTCAGGAATTAGTCTGTACTCCTTCGCTTTCTCTGCCATCTCTTTAATTCTCGTATAATCTATAAACCTCGTTGCTAAGCTTTCACCGAGGGCATCCTTCACCCTGCTTATGTATTCTTCATCAACCTTGAGATCAATCTCTTCAAGTATATCCCCTATATCCCTCGCATTTGCAGCAGCCTCTAAAACAAGCTGATAGAGCTTCTTTCCGTAGAAAATCTCTCCAATAACGTCGAATACCTTATCTGTCCCTAATGCCTTCCTGATCTCCTCAAGCTTATCCAGAAGTCTTGCAAGAACCTTTCCCTCCCTTGTGTCCTCGGCAACAAGGTTGAAGACAAAAACTTCCTTTACCTGCCCGTATCGGTGAATTCTACCCATTCTCTGCTCCAACCTGTTAGGATTCCAGGGGATGTCGTAGTTGATCATTATGTTGCAGAATTGAAGGTTTATGCCTTCTCCAGCTGCCTCGGTAGCAACCATTACCTGCGATTCGTTCTTGAATATCTGTTCTGCCTTTACTCTATCCTCAAGCCTCATTCCACCATGGATGTATGTAACCGTATAACCCCATGAGCGTATTTTATCAACCAAGTAATCCAGGGAATCTCTTGATTCTGTGAAAATGAGTATTTTTTGGTCCCCAAGAGATTCCATCACCCCTCTAAATTCTTTCAGCTTTACTTCAATCTCCTTGCGAATGATATCATCAGCCATCTCAAGCAACTGTTCAATTGTCTTCACCTCCTTCTCAAGCTCTTCTCTACTTTCTGCTACGCTTAGAGTTTCCCAACCCTCCTCCATTTCCCATCTCTGCTCTTCGTCATAGTCATCGATCTCCTCAACAGCCTCAAAATCAACTCTAATTGGTTTTTCTTTCTCCCCTCTCAGCAACGCCTCAAGTCTTCTCTTTCTCCTCTCAAGTGATCTCTTCAAGGCATAAACACTTGAAGCCATTCTCCTCTGCAGAATTAGAAGGGCAAATGCTACATTCCTCTTTTTATCACTCTGCAGGGCTTTGTTGTATTGAGTAACGACATATTCCGAGAGCAAGTTGTATAATCTCTTTTCCTCGTCAGTTATCTCGAATTTTATTGTTCTAACGTGCCTTGGCAGGAAAAGAGGTCTACCATCAAAATCTTTTAAGTCCTCCTTGAGCCTTCTGGTGAAAAGAGGATTGTCTCTGTTTCTCATAGACTCTTCAAGCATCTCAGTTGAGGAGAAAAAGCCAGGTTCAAGTAAATCAAGGAAAAGCCTGAAGTTTTCTGGATCTCCCTTATGTGGTGTTGCCGTTAAAAACAGCAAATGCTCGGATACTCTCGACAAGACCTTCCCGAGCTTGTATCTTGCAGTCTCCTTCAGTTTGTCACCGTAACGATACGCCGCCATCTTGTGGGCTTCATCAACAATAACGAGATCCCAGTGAACACTTTCAAGAGCTGGTAGAATTGTTTCTTGCTTTGAAAAGTCTATGGATGTGATAATCTGAGCCTCTTTTTCCCAGATATTTTCGCCATAGTGAGCTTCTATCATTCCTCTGTCGATAACAACAAATGCTTCAGAGAATTTTTCTTTCAGTTCTCTCCTCCACTGGTCTTTGAGATGTCCAGGCACTACAATAAGGATTCTTCTAACCAGCCCTCTGAGCTTCAGCTCCTTAATAATTAGACCCGCCATGATAGTTTTCCCGGCTCCCGGATCATCAGCAATCAAAAATCTAATTCGTGGTAACTTCAAAACATAGCCATATACCGCCTCAATCTGATGTGGGAGGGGATCAACCCTTGAGACGTTCATAGCCAGAAGAGGATCGAAGAGAGAAGCGAGCTTAAAGCGGTATGCCTCCAAAGCCAGGAAGACATCTTCTGCATTGGCCAGGAAATCAGTTATAATGCTGAATGCCTCGATTTTATCGAAATCCTCCTTATAAATTAAACTATCAACATACGTGTTGCTGTTTATCGTCGCTCCAACAATTCTGATGTGATCACCAAGATATTCTACCTTTTCAATCTTAACAGGCTCCGGCCAGAAGGGGGCTTTAATAACCGAACCCTCAGACAATTCTATTGGTTTTTGATCTTTATTCATCTATCCCTCCTTCAATATCCTTAGAGTAAGAGGGTTATTCATATTCACACCTTTCTCTCCCACTACCATCTCCCCCCAACCTTATGAACATTTTCCAAGTGCGTGGTGAAAGCGTTTCCCATTCCCTTCTTCATTCATCAATTTTGAGAAACCCGGGGGTTCGCGCTCATCTTGACCCTGAAGAGAGATCAGAAGGGCGGCTGTAAAGCTCAGGCAACATCCTGATGAGGCCTATCCCACCAGCTCAGAGCCACCGGGTGGAAGGACGTGGGCGATCTTTGATGGATGGGCGACCTCTCTCACAATCCTTTTATCCTCAAGGTCTGCAATCTCAAGAAACCTCGCATGGATCATGCGAGCAATCTCGTTATGCCCGATTTTACCCGGTCTTATCTCAACAACGTACCTGCACCACTTTTTCACAGCGGATGGAGGGCCTGCAATAAGCTGGGTCTCATCCGAAATTTCGATCCCGATGCTGCATAAAAGTGGTGTGTTCTTGCGGAAGTTTCGCTCACCCCGGATCACAAATGCGCCTGTTGGGAGATACTCCCCATGTTCCGGGGTCTTTGAGACCTGATCATGCCTCACCCAGTAGCAATCTCCGGCAGCAAACCCATCCTTCCACAGGCTCGAGAATGAGACCGCAAACTGAGATGCCTCCTCAATATCTGTATCAGATGGTTTATCACCCCCGAGCTTCAGGATCACTACCGGAGCAGCAGGATATGTTGTGTGAAAGAAGAGATCTCCCTTCTCAAGGTATTTTCTCACAAGCTCCTCGTTCCCCTTCGCATCTCTGCCGCCAAGAACAAGAAAACCATTGGAGGTCTTGAACCACCTGAAACGATCGTACCAGTGTTTTTTCTGCCGAACCCGTCGCTGCGGAACCTTTGTATCAACCACATCCTCAACTTCCTCTTCCCCTCCCCTCTTAAGCCTCAAACGGGTCTCTTCAAGTGCCCTCATCGCACCATTTCGCTTTGAGCGCAGCACCTTCGATCGATCATAGTAGAGCTTTGCATTCTGCTCAAGTGTCAGTCTGATATCAAGCTCAAGCTCGACCCCATCAAGCTCGATAAGCACGGTCTTCCTCGAACCATCAAGTCCTTTGATCACCATTGCAGATTCAATACCCCTTGATCTGGCAGACTCAATGATCTCGGAGATATCCTGCCATGAATAACCCTTCTCAATCGCACCCCTTATTGCAGAGAGTATCTCATCAATGAGGCCATAGTTTGCATAGATCATCTCTCCCTTCTTTATACAGAGATCCTCCTCCTCCCTGAACCTTGAAACAGCCTCCTCCTGCTGTCTCATGATCCGCTCAATGCGACTGAGCCTCCTGTCTGTGACCGTCTCCACCCTTCCCGAGCCTTCGAGGAGGGCTTTTCTCGTGTAATACTCATCCAGTGCGATGTTGAAGCTATCGAAGTATTCCTTCCTGAAGGCCTCATCTGCATAACCCACAAGCTCGAACGGTAAAACATCCACCATTTCATCATCTCTTCTCACAATATGCGGCTTGAGCTCTCCCTTTCTTATTGGATCAAAGATCTCATTGATCGTGCGGTAAATGATGGCAGCCTCCTCATGGGAGATGGTGGATGCCTGCATATTTTTATCGAGTTCGCACCTCAGAAAGACCTCTTCTGCATACAGACTCCCGATCTTAAGCCCTACCGCGATAGTTCTCACGAGATCCCTCTTAGATCTCTTAAAAAGCTCAAAAAGCTCGTTTTCATCCATTGCAAGTGGGTTTATACCACTTTCAGGGTAGTGATAAACCTCGCCACGCTTTATCACGCGATCCCTGAAGTGCATTGTGCGCATCGGTAGCATGATCCGCTGATCCTGGTCGAGGAGCATGAGGTTACCTGGATCAAACAGCTCAGCGAGAAGTACCATATGCTCACCACCGCGCTCAAGCTCAATCTCCAGGATTCTGTCGAAGTGGGGCTGCCTTACATCGACGATCCTTGCACCCTTCGTGTGTTTGCGGAGAAACATCGGAAAACTCGGCGGGAGTTTTGGGCTCTGGGGTGGATAGGACGTTAAATGAACCCTTTTCCCGGTCTCAATTATCAGATCTCTGAGCCCTTCCTCCCCGTATGACGACCTGAACCTGATCCTTATCGTGTTTGTACCGTGTTGATAGCTCTTATCAATCCTTGCACCGATGAAGGATCTGAGCTCCAGGACCACCGCCGCTATATCAGGGTTTGACATTGCCTCCTTCATTGCACAGAGTTTGGTCCCGGGTGTTATTAGCGTTGTTGACTTCACCCCTCCTTTTCCATGAGTCTCTGCTGCTCCTCGATATTCATATCAATCAGGATCCTGAAGATCTGCCTCACAGGTTCAGGGTTCAGTCCATTTGAAACTGCAAAGGCTTCTGCCCTCTTTAGAACCTCCTCTATCTGTTGATTATCGATTATATCGATGTTTTTATCCCTTTTCGCGTTGAAAACATCCACCGCGAGTTGAGTCCGCTCCTTGATGAGTTCGGCGATCTTCTCATCGATCATCCTGATCTTCTCTCTGACAGCAGAAAGCTCCATTTACAGTTCCCCCATGCAGAGTTCAATGATCTGAGGATTCGAAGATCCTGCAAGAACCGTTCGGTTAAGTGTATCATTCTCATCCACGAGTAAGATCCACTCGCCATCAACCATCCACTCTGTAAAGTTATCTCCATTATTGATCGTTCGCCCATCAAGGGTCTCCATCAAGACCCGGTATCCATCGAGAAACTCTTCAGCATCCCGTCTGGTGTCCCAGCTGATATTGAATACAAAGAGGTAATCACTCTCATTCTGAAATAAAACAAGTCTATCCCCTCCCCAGCCAGAAGCGGCCCTGGATGCGTTATTCGATGGGATATGACCGGCAAGCATCGTCCGGATGAAGAACTCCCCCATCGTGTCTGAGATTGTCATATCCCACCCATCCAAGGGAATCTCAGGTGCGCTCAGGCTCACGCCCTCCTCACCCTTGAAGTACTTATCAGGGTGCATCACCATCTCAGTAGTCGCCGGTAGATTGTAATATGCCTCATTCACCAGGTCCCAGCTCTTTCCTCCATCCAGATAAAGGCGAGTTACAAAGTACTTGCCCTTTGTCTGTGGGAACATCCTGAACTCCTCGAGTGTCCTGCGTGTCAGATCATTATAAATCTTGCTTATCCCAATTGTAAGACCTGATGGGCTCTTGCCCTGATAGAGGTCGTATGTGAAAAGCGCATCCCCTTCTACAAGTGCCTTTGCCGCCATATGCCGATCAAAGGTGGACTGATTTAGAACTCTCGTCAGGTTGAAGTGCTGGTCCTGAAGGGCATGGAGGTATTCATGCACATATATCTTTTCAAGCTCATCCTCGTACCCCCTGACGGTTACCATCTCTTTCTTCTCGATGTCATAGTACGCCATGACCGTGCCTGATCTGTACTCTGCCTCAACCTCGTCCGGATCGACCCCCTCCTCCACCATGAACAGCGCCTTGAGCAGGATATCATCCGGGTCATCACCCACAACAACCGTGGCATTATATCGCTTTATAAGCTCATCCGGGCTGATCCAGTGGTGGGGGATATCATAAAGCAGCTTGAGCCCCCGAACCTCCTCCAGTCGTGTGATGATCGAGGAGAGATTGATCGAGGGGGTGGGCGAGGGCGTTGGTGTGGTTGGCGCTATCGTGGGGGTTGGTACCGGCATCTTCTCTGGGGTATCTTTATCGATACAGGAGGGCGTAAAGTACGAAAAGGCCAAAAGCAGCATGATGAGGAGGAGGGATCTGACCCTCATACCTCAGGCACTCCACTTCACTCGCTTAACCTGCCATCGATACGATCTCAACCGTCTGCTTTTACCAAAGCCACAGGAGGCACAGACCTTTCGATGGACGTTGTATGAGTTATTTCCACATCTTCTACACCTGATATGGGTCTTCTTCTGCCTTTTACCCATCGATGGTGTTCCCTTCGACATTCATTCCACCCCTAAGTTCCCTTCAGTTCACGGCGAGATGTAAACCACATTGTCTCCCCGCAGAACCACAGTTCCAAGCGGTATATTCTCTCCATCACTCACCATTTCCTCTGCGTTGTCAAGCACTAAGTTCATGTGAAGATCGTAACCCTGAAGCTCGCCCCTGATCTCTCTTCCACCTCTAATCCTCACGATTACCGGGGATTTAAGAGCATTATTCAAGACGTCCAACGGTCGCTGCGCCATTCAGATCAACCCCATCTTGATAAATCACACCACTATCGCTTATCTTCCTCTCCCACTCTACTTAAGCTTGTCGGGGAGATGGAGCAACACCCGGTAAAAAGGTTGATGGGTGGTATAGCAGCGATCCTTACTTCCCGAGGGCTCGCGCACCTCAGTACAATAAGGAACGCTGGCGGGCTTATCTTCTGTGTTCGGGATGGGTACAGGAGTTTCCCCGCCGCTATGGCCGCTATACCAGTTGTACCTATATTCCCGGGGAGGTATTTAAACCTTCTCCTCAACGATTCTCCCATCCCGCATACGCAGTATCCTCCAGGCTCGTTCTGCAACCTCTGGATCATGCGTTACGATGACAATCGTCCTGCCTTCCCTGTTCAACCCACTCAATATCTCCATCACCATATCTCCTGCCGCGGTGTCAAGGTTCCCTGTCGGCTCGTCAGCAAAGATTATATCCGGCTCATTTGCAAGCGCCCTTGCTATCGCAACTCGCTGCTGCTCACCCCCACTCATCTTCGAGGGTTTATGGTATCGCCGATCCCCAAGACCCACCTGCTCCAAAAGCTCCTCTGCACGGGAAATCCTCCTCGATCGTTCTACTCCCTTGAAGACCATCGGGAGTGCGACATTCTCAAGGGCGTTCAGGGTTTTGATGAGGTTGAACTGCTGAAATATAAACCCGATCTTCTCCCTTCTGATCCTGGCAAGCTCGTTCTCACTGAGTCTTGAGGTATCGATCCCATCGATGAGAACCCTTCCGGACGTCGGCCGATCAAGACATCCCATCAGGTTGAGCAGGGTAGACTTGCCGGATCCTGATGCGCCCATAAGCGCGAGAAACTCACCGCGACCAACCCTGATCGAGACCCCTTTGAGGGCCTCAACTGCCACCTCCCCAAGGAGAAAGGTCTTTCTCAGGTTCTCACAGATCACAGCAGGTGGTTCAGAGGGTGACGAGGATGGCATCTATGATACCGTCCACCTTCTTCACATCTTCAAGAACATCATTCGGGACGGGTGAGTCTATGTTTAGAACCATCAGTGCCTCACCCCCGACCCCTCCACCACCGACGTGCATCCCTGAGATATTGATCCCTGCATCCCCAAGGATCATTCCTACAGGCCCTATAACCCTGGGCTTATTGATGTGACGTGATATGAGCATGTAATGCGAGAAAGGTGCGTCTATCCAGTATGAGCCGATTCTCACGATCCGTGCTTCGTCCTTCCCGAATATCGTCCCTGATATTTTGGTCACCCCTCTGTCTGTCTCCAGTTCAACTGTGATCATACTTGTGAAGTCCTCAGTGCTCTCTGTCTTGCTCTCAACGACCTTGATACCCCTTTCTCTGGCAATAAGAGGTGCGTTTACGAAGTTTATGTGGTATCCACCCGATATATGCTCAAGAACCCCCTTTAAACTTGCAATTGTTATAATCTCACTGCCGATATCTTTTTGCGCAATATCTCCACCGTACACTATCCTGATGAGGCTCAACCTCCCACCAGCAAGCTGTATTGCAAGCTTACCCAGCATCTCACTGAGTTTGATGTACGGTGAGATGAATGGAAGTGCATCAGGGCTTATCGGAGCCATATTAACCGCATTCTTAACGTGCCCCCTGATGAGGAAGTTCACAATCTCTTCTGCTATCGCAACCGCGACGTTGACCTGTGCCTCAGCCGTTGACGCACCAAGGTGCGGGGTTACTATCACCTCATCAAGCTCAAGCAGTCTTGAATCAAACGGCGGTTCATTCTCAAAGACGTCAAGCGCCGCACCCGCGACCTTCCCTGATTTAATCATCTCATACAGCGCGTTCTCATCGATAATCCCACCCCTCGCACAGTTTATGATCCTCACGCCGTCTTTCATCCTTGAAAGCGCCTCATGATCGATGAGATGACGTGTATCCTTTGTGAGTGGGGTGTGGATCGTGATGTAGTCGGCGTTTCTGATCACCTCATCAAATGTGGTAATCCTGACTCCAAGTTCATCTGCACGCTCCCTTGAGATGTAGGGATCGTAGGCGAGTATCTTCATACCAAGCCCCTTTGCACGCTTTGCAACCTCTGTCCCGATCCTTCCCAGCCCCAAAATCCCGAGTGTCTTTCCTGTGATCTCAACACCGAGATACTTCGATCGCTCCCACCTTCGATGTACCTTCAAAGACTCATTTGCAGCAGGAATTTTGCGAGAAAGGGCAAAAAGGAGGGCGAGTGTGTGCTCTGCCGCAGATATCGTATTTCCTGCCGGTGCGTTTACAACAACAATACCTCGTTTTGTCGCCTCCTCGAGATCGATGTTATCCACTCCCACGCCAGCCCTCCCGATGATCTTGAGGTTCGTTGCAGCATCAATCACAGGCTTTGTGACCTTCGTTCCACTCCTTACAACCAGCGCATCATAGACGCCGATCCGCTCGATTAGCTCCTCTGGTTTGAGCTTGAACGCCACATCCACCTCAAGCTCTTTCTCCATGATCTCAATCCCAACCGGGGATATGGGCTCTGTAACAAGGACTTTCTTACTCAAATCTCACACCCCACCATCTTCTTTGAAGTGAGGAAGTATCGTATCACGCCACATGGCATCGATCTCTAAGGGTTTTCCCTTAAAGAGGCTCGTGAAATCTCCGAATATGATCCTGTTGATCCCTGCATCATGATACCTCTCAAATGCTGATATGAGATCCTCGACGTTTTCATAGAAGAGGCACTTTGATCGCACCTCCTCATCCGGTATCTTCTTGGAGAGTTCATCTATCTCTCTTGGATCCTGCACGTCAAGCACCTCGGGAAGCAGCCAGACTACCGATCGCTTGAACCCTCTGAGAACCTTTGAGAATACCTCCTCCGGAACGACCCCTCCAAAGAGGTACATCACACGATCCATGCGCTGTGGATCTTTCCCACATGACTCTGCACCTTTCTTGAAGGACTCAATCAAGCTCTTAACCTCATCAGGAGTCCCAGAGAGGATCATGACCCCATCACCGATCTCTCCTGCAAGCCTGGAAGACCTTGGACCTGCAGCGGATATTATCAGCGGGATTCGTTCTCTCGGTCTCACGAATAGATGTGCGTTGTTTATCCGGTAATACTCACCCCTGTAGTTGAAGTAATCCTCACGCTCCCAGAGCAGCCTTATAATCTCAACCGCCTCGATAAGTCGCGCCCTGCGCTCCCTGTAGGGTGGCCATTCTCCGATTGAACCCTCATTGATCCGCTCACCGGTCCCGATACCAAGCAAGACACGCCCTGGATAGAGATGATCAAGCTGTGCGAAATACTGGGCAACGATTGCTGGATGATACCTGAAGAGCGGACATGTGACGGCAGATCCGACAGCAATCGACTGAGTCCACTCGAGCATGAGCGGCATAATGGCCCATGCCATGGGGGTTGTGTATGGGAACCTCTTTCCATCCTTGTCAGACCAGGGGAGGAGATGATCATCTATCCATATCGAGTCAAAGCCCGTGCTCTCTGCACGGGCGATAAAATCTCTCTCTCGGGGTACTATCGTAACCTCGATGCCGAACCTCAGGGAGTCTTTCTCATCAGCCATGACTCTAACTCCCTCTTAAAGGATTTAAGGTTTTATCATGATCCCTGGAAAAAGCCTTTAAGCCCCATTCACATAAAATTTTTTAATTGAATGAATTCTTTGATTGGGTGTACCGATGAGGGTGGCTATCACAAGACCCATTGAGTATATCGAGCAGTCAGAGGAGATGCTCCGTAAGAGGGGGTTTGATGTCATCGCTGCACCGATGATCGGGGTTGCACCACGCGATGACCCGGGGTTTGAGCCTTTTCTGAGGCGGGTGATTGAGGGAGTGGCAGATTTTGTAATTTTCACCTCGCTTAATGGTGTGAGATTCACGCTTGAAAAGATCGATGAAGCGAGAAGGGGTACTTTTATCTCTGCTCTCAACGATCCAGCAACCAGTGTTGTCTCAATGGGACCTCGAACAGCAGAGGGGCTTGAACGATTCGGGATTAAGCCAGATATGATCCCGGAGACTTTCACATCAGCGGGACTTCTTGAACTCCTGAGACCATATGTTCCTGGAAAAGATCTTGAAGTGGTGAGATCTGATCATGGAAGCAAGATTCTTATCGATGGGTTGAGAGAAGCAGGAGGGGAGGTCCATGAGATCAAGGTCTACAGCATCGTTCGTCCAGCAGGAGAGCGACAGCATGAGCTGATACGGGAGGTGGCAGATGGGAATGTTGACATCCTCACGTTCACAAGCGCTCAGACTGTAAAAAACTTCTTTAAGACGGCTGATGAGCTTGGTCTGGGTAATATCATACAGAGAAGGTTGAGTGAAATGCTCATTGCCGTGATCGGTGAGCCCACAGCTCGTGTGGTGGAAGATCTCGGTCTTAAGGTGGATATAATGCCCAAACGTGCAACATTTGATGATATGATCGATGAAATAAGCAAGAGGAGTAAAATATGATCGTGTTCTCGAAGATACTGGCGGATAAAGGGACTGTCTGGGATGCGATAAGGGCAAGAGAGATGGCATCCCGTGAGGTGCCGGATGATCTGATACGCTTTTCATCCGAGGATAAGCCTGTTGTCATGTGGAACATCACCCGGGCATGCAACCTCCGGTGCAAGCATTGTTACCTCGATGCACAGCTTGGCCCCCACCCTGATGAGCTTACACTTGAAGAGGGCATGAAGCTTCTTGATGAGTTTGCAGATATCGGGATACCTATGGTGATAATGACCGGTGGAGAGCCACTGATAAGCAAGAACTTCCTGCCACTCGCGTTTTATGCGAAAGAAAAGGGTCTGAGGATGGTTGTATCCACGAACGGGACGGTTATTACGCGCGATCTTGCACGTAAGATGAAGGATGCTGATATACTGTATGTTGGTGTGAGCCTTGATGCAGCAGATCCAGCCCTTCATGATGAGTTCAGAGGGGTTAAGGGGGCATGGGAACGTGCGATTACCGGGATAAAGAATGCGATGGATGCAGGGCTTAAGACCGGGTTCAGGATAACGATAAGCAAGGCAAACTGGAAGGAGGTCCCGGCGCTTATCGATCTTGCGGTTGAGATGAAGGTCCCAAGGTTCTGTCTATACCATCTCGTGCCAACGGGAAGGGGCAGCGAGATTGCAGACTGGGATATAACACCCAGGGAGCGAATCGCCGTGCTTCAACACCTCTATGATAGGGCAATCGAGCTTCAAGATGAGGATATCGAGATCCTGACAACCGATTCACCGATGGATGGGGTTTATATCCTTGAGCGGCTGAAGAGGGAGGACCCAGAGCGGTTTGATCTTGCCAGAAGACTGCTGGCGATATCAGGGGGATGCTCTATCGGAAAGAAGGTTGCAAACATCGATTACCTCGGAAACGTCAGTCCATGCCACTTCACACCACACCAGCGACTCGGGAACATCAGGGAGAGAAGCTTCAGGGAGATCTGGATGGAACATCCCTGCGAATCACTCATACAGCTCAGGAGAATGAAGGAACTCCTGAAAGGTGCATGCGGGATATGTGAGTACAGAGACGTCTGTGGAGGTTGCAGGCAGAAGGCTTATTTCTACAGGGGCGATCTCTTCGAGGAGGATCCCACCTGTATATTCGATCCCTATAGGGGCAAACTCAAAGAGGAGTTGCCGAAATGAATCTTTCAGAGCGAATTTCAGGTATCAGTGAGTCGGCGACGATAAAGTTGATCGATATAGCAAACAGACTCAAGAGCGAGGGGAAGGATGTCATCAACTTCAGCTTCGGTGAGCCAGACTTTGATACCCCACCACACATCGTTGATGCAGCAAAAAAGGCGATGGAAGATGGTTTCACCCATTATCTACCAAGCGGGGGGCTTCCTGAGCTGAGAGAGGCAGTCGCAGAGAAGCTAAGACGTGAGAACGGGATTGAGGCATCGGCTGATAATGTTGTGATAACCCCGGGCGCAAAGTACGCAATCTATGCATCGGTCATATCGCTTGTGGATGATGGAGATGAGGTGATTCTCTTCGATCCCGCGTGGATCACATACGAGGCCTGTGTCAGGCTTGCAGGTGGCAGGGTCAGATGGGCGAGTCTTGATCACATTCCTGATGCCCTCACCCCAAAAACAAGGCTTATCATCATAAACAGCCCGAATAACCCTGCAGGGTATGTACTTGGAGAGGATAAGCTCAAAGAGATCCGGGATCTTGCGATTGATCATGATCTGATGGTGCTTTCTGATGAGATCTATGAGAAGATCATCTACGATCGCAGGCATATCAGTATTGGATCGTTTGATGGGATGGAGGACCGTACGGTCACGATAAACGGCTTCTCAAAGACCTACGCGATGACAGGATGGAGGGTGGGATACCTGGCAGCACCTGAACCGGTCGCACAGGCGGTAAAGCGTCTTCAACAGCATTCAACGACCTGTGCAACATCATTTGCTCAGTACGGTGCGCTTGAGGCGCTGAAGGGTGATCAAGCCTGTGTTGATGATATGGTGAGGGAGTTCAGGATGCGACGCGATCTCATCGTTTCTGGGCTTCAGGAGATCGGGATAGGGTGTGAGATGCCAGAGGGGGCGTTTTACGCATTTGTAGATGTATCCGCATTCGGTGGTGGGGATAGAGTCGCAGAGATCCTGCTGAGAAAGGCACATGTTATCGTAACACCAGGAGGATCATTTGGACCAGAAAGTGGTGCCTTTATCAGGATCTCATATGCGACATCATCCGACCGTATAAGGGCGGGACTTGAAGGTATCAGGATGTGTCTGGGCTAAGCCAGGATGAGGCAGAGAGAAGGCTTGAGGTATACGGAAGAAATGAGATCATAGAGGAGAAGAGGAAATCCCGGATTTTGCTCTTCCTCTCACAATTTAAGAGCTTTTTAATCCTCATTCTAATTGCTGCTGCCATAGTATCTGCTCTTGTAACAGGAGAGATGATAGATGCGATTGTGATACTTCTGATCGTCCTCTTCTCAGGCGTTCTTGGTTATATCCAGGAAATGCGTGCAGAGGGTGCGATCAGGGCACTCAAGAAGATGGCAGCACCAAAAGCGATAGTTGTCAGGGATGGAAAGGAGGTTGAGATCGAGTCCGCCCTTGTTGTACCGGGGGATACGCTGGTGCTTGAGGCAGGAAGTAGGGTTGCTGCAGATGCACGTCTTATCGAGGCTGTGGGGCTTAAGGTCGATGAATCCCCGCTTACAGGAGAATCTGAGCCTGTTGAAAAGAGAAGCGGTGATATGGTCTACATGGGGACGGGCGTTCTCTATGGGAGGGGGAGGGGGATTGTCACACATACCGGGATGAGAACCGAGTTTGGGAAGATCGCAGGTGCACTCGGGGAGATCGAGGAGGAGGAGACACCACTTGAGCATGAGATAGAGAGGCTCGGGAAAGGGCTCGGGGTACTCACAATCATCATCTGTGCACTTGTTGCATCGGTCGGGCTTCTTCGGGGATCCCCTCTGATTGAGATCTTCATGCTTGGGGTGGCACTTGCCGTTGCAGCGGTACCTGAGGCGCTTCCTGCTGTGATTACAATCGCACTTGCACTCGGTCTTAAGAGGATGGCAGCAAGAAACGCACTTGTGAGGAGGCTTATGAGCGTCGAGACGCTCGGATCAACATCTGTCATATGCACTGATAAAACAGGGACACTCACACGGGGTGAGATGACCGTTAGAAGAATCTACATGAAGGGAAGAACGATCGAGGTTACAGGTGCAGGTTATGAACCTGAAGGAGCATTTCTCATAGATGGTGAACCGATTGATATCCCTGATCACGATCTCTCATCTATCCTCAAGGCAGGTATGCTCTGTAACAACGCTCATCTTCTCCATGAAGATGGTAGATGGAAGATTCTGGGAGATCCCACAGAAGGTGCACTTCTCGTTCTTGGGGCAAAGGCAGGGATCTTCAGAGATGAGCTTGAGAAGGCGTGTGAGCGCATTGATGAGATTCCTTTCTCATCTGAGCGGAAGATGATGACGACACTCAACAGGTGCGAGAATGGGGTTTATGCATACACAAAAGGTGCGTGTGAGGTTGTGTTATCTTGCTGCCGGTGGATACTGGTTTCTGGAGGCCAGAAGCTGCTTGATGAGAGGATGCGCAAGGAGATACTTGAAGCATCGGAGAAGATGGCAGAAGATGCGCTTCGTGTTCTTGCCATCTCTTATAAGAGGGTAGAAGGGGATGGGGATGTAGAAAAGGATATGGTTTTTCTCGGGCTTTTCGGGATGATCGATCCTCCAAGGGATGAGGTAAAGGGCTCGATTGCAACCTGCAGGGATGCTGGTATAAAGACGATCATGATAACGGGCGATCATGCACTCACAGCGAGAGCTATCGCAACAGAGCTCAGGATGCTGGGCAAAGGCAGGGTCATAACTGGATCTGAGCTTGATAGGATGGGAAAAGATGAGTTTGATGAGATTGTTGAGGATGTGAGGGTATATGCAAGAGTCTCACCGCTCCATAAGCTGAGGGTGATAGATGCGCTTAAGAGGAGGGGGCATATCGTCGCAATGACGGGTGATGGGGTCAATGATGCACCGGCACTCAAGAAGGCCGATGTTGGGATCTCAATGGGGGTGAGAGGTACTGATGTTGCGAAGGAGGCATCTGATATCGTACTGACAGATGACAACTTCGCCTCGATTGTTGCCGCGGTTGAGGAGGGGAGAACGATCTTCAGAAATATAAAGAGCTTCTTCACCTACGGGTTGTCCTGTCACATTGGAGAGATACTCCTTGTACTCTTTGCCTTCCTTTTCCTGGATGATCTCATCAGGGAGAAGGGGTTTCCACTTCTTGCGGTTCAGATACTCTGGATAAATCTTTTAACAGATGGTCTCCCTCCGATAGCACTATCTGCAGAAAGACCTGGTCCTGATGTCATGAGAGAACACCCAAGAGTTAAAAAGGAGGGTATATTCACCCGAAGGGTATTATTCTACGGGGTCGTTGTTGGGCTTCTTGTTGCGCTCCAGGGGGTGTTCATATTCAATATTGCAGATCCCCTCAAGGCTCAGACGATGGTTTTCACAACGATTGTGATCTCAGAGATGTTTAACGCATTCAACTGGCGCTCTGATAAAGAGTCAATCTTTAAAATCGGATTTTTAACGAACAAACCACTGCTACTTGCTGTTTCAAGCACGATACTCCTCCAGATCCTTGTAATATACCTTCCACCCTTCCAGGGTGCGTTTCATACCGTACCGCTCAGCTTAACTGACTGGGGAGTGATCACCCTCGTGGGGGCATCTTCTCTTCTTCTCGTTGAAGGGATGAAATGGGGGTTAAAAAAGGTCACCCCTTCGCCTCAAGGGCTGCCTTGATCTTCTTCAGCCTCGAGAAGTTCTCACGCTCCATCTCCTCAAGCCGCATACGGATGTACTTCCGTGTTGCAACGAGCCTCGGTATAACGATGTATTCAAGCGCATTAACCCTTCGCTTCGTCTTCTCAACCTCTCTTGCAAGGTTTTTTACCGTCTCCTCAACCTCTGCAAGCTTTATGACCAGGTCAAGCGCCTCTTCAAAGTGCTTTGCACATTCATCCACCGAAGATGCTGTATCCGCGAAGGTATAGCCCCGCTCGATCGCACTCCGCCTGACGCTCTCAGCCTCGATGAGTGGGACCTTCACACCCATGATGTTCCTCGTCCCGATATCGATCGGGATCTCCCGGGATGTCGTAAGCGAGACTCCGCGTACAGCATCGACCCCGATCATGGCCTGAGCCGCTACAAGCTCCCTGAATGCAACCTCAAACCTCTTTTCAACGTCACGCCTCACCCGCTGGACATCACCAACCACATCAAGAAACTCAGCAACAAGCGCATCCCGCTTCTCCTTCAGGAGCTGATGCCCCTTCTCTGCGAGTGTGACCCGCCTCGAGAGCTTTAAAAGCTCCATTCTTGTCGGGCTGATACCTTCGATTATATCTGCCATTTTTCCACACCGCTTATTTGGATCTGTACTTTGGATGATACTTCTTTATGATCTCCTCGTCTATCCGCTTCAGCTCACCCTCCGGGAGCATTGAAAGCAGTTCCCAGCCAAGGTCAAGCGTCTGGAAGATCGTTCTATCCTCATCAGGCCCCTGTGTCACAAACTCCCGTTCATACCTGTCTGCAAACTCAAGATATCTCCGATCCCGCTCGGTCAATGCCTCCTCACCGACGACCGCAACAAGATCCCTCATATCCCTTCCTTCAGCATAAGCGGCATATAGCTGGTTTGCAACACCTGCATGATCCTCCCGTGTCCTCCCGGGACCTATCCCCTCATCCATCAGCCTTGATAGGGATGGTAGCACATCAACTGGCGGATATATACCCCTCCTGTGGAGGTTACGGGATAGGACAAACTGCCCTTCGGTGATGTAGCCGGTGAGATCTGGAATGGGGTGTGTGATATCATCGTCTGGCATCGAGAGGATTGGAATCTGAGTAATAGATCCTTTCTTGCCCCTTATTCTCCCTGCCCGCTCATATATAGTCGAAAGATCCGTGTACATGTACCCTGGATAGCCCCTTCTCCCGGGAACCTCCTCACGCGCGGCTGAAATCTCACGGAGCGCCTCACAGTAGTTTGTCATATCGGTCAGGATGACCAGAACATGCATATCGCACTCAAACGCCAGGTACTCCGCGGTTGTGAGTGCCATTCGCGGGGTGATGATCCGCTCAATTGCAGGATCGTCTGCAAGGTTGATGAAGGCCACGATCCGCTCAAGTGCGCCGGTCCGCTCAAAGTCACGCATGAAGAAGGATGCATCCTCGTGCGTTATACCCATCGCGGCGAATACAACCGAGAATGGTTCTTCTGAGCCTAAAACCTTTGCCTGACGTGCTATCTGAGCTGCAAGCTCGTTGTGAGGCATACCGGCCCCGGAGAATATCGGGAGCTTCTGACCGCGCACAAGCGTATTCATCCCGTCGATCGTCGATATACCGGTCTGGATGAACTCATTTGGATATGCCCGGGATGTCGGGTTTATTGCAGCACCATTGATATCGAGCTTCTTCTCAGGTATGATCGGTGGTGCACCATCTATCGGCCGGCCAAGCCCATCGAAGAACCTTCCCACCATCTCCCTTGAAACCCCGATACGCATGATATCGCCGGTGAATCTCACCTTCGTCTGATCTGTATCGATACCACGTGTGCCCTCAAAGACCTGTACAACCGCTATACCGCTTCTTGCCTCAAGCACCTGCCCCATCCGGGTCTCACCTGACGCGAGGTTGATCCTCACAACCTCACCGTATGCAACACCCTCCACACCCTCGACCACGATGAGTGGACCTGCAACCTCAGTGACAGCCGTATACTCACGGGTTGAAACCTCTGCCGATGCCATTTTCACGCCTCCAGTGATCCAAACTGCTCATCCATATGCTTTATGATCTCCTCATACCGTGCCCTGAACTCCTCCCCGGGCACATACTTCATACGCGCAATCTCATCCTTTACAGGGAGACTCTCTATCTTATCGATCCCGATGCCCGCATCAAGCGCTTCATCTGCCTTATCATAGAACCTCAGAATCACATTTGCCATGAGATACTGCTTTTCCAGTGGGCAGTACGAGTCCACAGGATGATACGCATTCTGCTGGAGGAAATCTTCCCTCACCATCCTTGCAACATCAAGAAGCACCCTTTCACGCTCTGGAAGTGCATCTGCACCAACAAGCTGGACAATCTCCTGGAGTTCTGACTCCTTCTGGAGGATTGCCATCATGCGGTTGCGCTGATCCATAAATCCTGGGGGAGCATTCTTCTCAAACCATGGCGTGAGCGGCTCAAGGTACAGTGAATAGCTCCTCAACCAGTTTATCGCAGGGAAGTGTCTCCTGTCTGCAAGTGTTGAATCAAGCGCCCAGAACACACTCACAACACGCAGCGTGTTCTGAGATACAGGCTCTGATAGATCACCACCCGGTGGAGATACCGCTCCAACCACAGAGACCGACCCATACTCCTCCCTCGAACCAAGCACACGCACCCTACCGGTCCGCTCATAGAAGTCTGCAAGCCTGGTTGCAAGGTACGCTGGATACCCTTCCTCACCGGGCATCTCCTCGAGCCTGCCTGAGACCTCTCTCAGTGCCTCAGCCCATCTTGAGGTTGAATCTGCCATCAGGGAGACGTCATAACCCATATCCCGGTAGTACTCCGCGAGCGTTATACCTGTATAGATCGATGCTTCACGCGCTGCAACAGGCATGTTTGACGTGTTTGCTATAAGCACCGAGCGCTCCATCAGCTTCTCACCGGTCGTGGGATCATCGAGCTCAGGGAATGTATCAAGCACCTCGGTCATCTCATTCCCGCGCTCACCACACCCCACATACACGACGACCTGTGCATCTGACCACTTTGCAAGCTGGTGCTGTGATACAGTCTTCCCGGTTCCAAACCCGCCAGGGATCGCGCCAGCGCCTCCCTTTGCCATCGGGAAGAATGTATCATAGATGCGCTGACCTGTGAGAAGTGGCACCTCTGGATCTAACTTCTCCTTGTAAGGTCTTCCAATCCGGACAGGCCATCGCTGGATCATTGTAAGCTCCTTCATCCCATCCTCTGTCTCAATCAGAGCAATCGTATCGATGACCCTGTGCTTCCCCCCCTTGATCTCAACGAGCTTACCACTCACACCCGGTGGCACCATGATCTTATGTGTGATGACCTTCGACTCCTGGACCGTTCCGAGTACGTCGCCCCCTTCTACCTGCTTACCCTCCTCGGCAGTGGGCGTAAAGTCCCACTGACGCTCTCTATCAAGCGCAGGTACCTCAACACCTCTTGTGATATAATCACCTGCGCGCTCTCTGATTGCATCAAGTGGGCGTTGCACACCGTCATAAAAGTTCGTTATTATCCCGGGTCCAAGCTCTGCAGATAAAGGAGCTCCGGTTCTGAGCACAGGCTCACCTGGCTTAAGACCTGTCGTATCTTCATAGACCTGAATGTAGGCAAGGTCTCCATCGAGCCTGATCGTCTCCCCCATCAACCTTTCCTCACCGACCTTGACCAGCTCATACATCTCACAGCCCCTCATATTGTCCGCGATAACAAGGGGCCCTGCAATCTTTGAGATGATACCATTCTCACTCATTATATCTCAACTCCAATTGCCTTCTTGACGAGTTCTCGAAGCGGATCAACCTCCCGTTCTATCTTCCCCCGCTTATCCGGGATCTCAACGATGATAGGAGTTATACCCTTCTTCTTCGAGTTGATCTCATCGATCTTATCACGAATCTCATCGGCGATACGCTCTGTTGTGATGATGATTCCACACCTCTCATCAGAAGATAGCTCATCGAGGATGGAGGATGCATCTTTCGGATCCTTCACCTCCCACGTCCTGGATACACCCGCCAGTCTGAGACCTGTGGCGGTATCCGGATCAGCTATCACTGCTATATCCAATCTCAAGCACCTCCAAAGAGAGTGGTCGTCACCTCACCTCTTAAATCCTCGAGGAAACGTTCCATCCTCCTCTCAAATGTATTATTGACCTCTATCTTACCATCGCGCGTCCTGACGATGACACCCCCCATCCCGGCAACCCTCTCCTCTGATGGGATGATCTTTACGCCAAGCTCAGCCGCGATTGAATCAAGATCAAGAGATACACCATCCGGGAGCAGAACCTCGACCTCATCTGCCCCAATGCTTTGAATACCCTCCTTTATAAGTCCTGTCAGAATATCATTATATCTGGAGTCACTTCTCACCTTCTCGATCTCACTCTTTGCTGCATCAAACACCCGGGTTATCAGCTCCTCCTGCGCCTCCCATCTGAGCCTTCTTGCCTTGAGTTTCGCATCTGCAATGATTCGCTGCTTCTCAAGGATGGCATCCTTCTCACCCTTCTCCAATATCGCCTGCTTCCTCCTCTCTGCCTCCTCTCTCGCCTCTTCAAGAATCTCATCACGGCGTCTGTTTGCTTCCTGGAGTATCTTCTCAACCTCTGCACCTGCACGCTCCTCTATCTTCTTTATGATCTCATCAGCACCCATTATCCCACCCCTAATAGCTTTGCGAGTACAACTTCGGTCGCCTTCTCGATACTGGAGGATGCACGTGTTCGCAGATCTTCAACCTCCTTTTTAGCAGCTTCGAGTATCTCCTTGGCCTCAAGGTTTGCTTCGTTCACACTTTCATCAACTTTTGCCCTTGCAAGAGCTTGAGCCTCCTCTTCAACCTTTGCAATGATCTCTTTCGCCTCTCTTGATGCCCTCTCAAGTATGGCAGCAGCCTCACCTTTCGCCTCCTCGATCCGACCTTGTGCCCGCTGTTCTGCATCTTTTATGGCTTTAAGTGACTCTACAACCGTATAAACTCCTCCTGTGAGTTTGATCAACCGGATCCGATGAACAGGAACTTTTCATCTCTTTTTCCATCATACTTTATATATTCTTTTCTGTTTTCTTTTCCTCCTTATTCAGCCCTTCTGGTGCGTCAATGCCAATCCCCAGAATCTCGGACTCACCCTCAAAGACTGCTTCTGCAATCTCAAGACAACCTTTTGCTGCAGTCCATCTATCAAGTACCACTGGCTCACACGAAAGGAGCCTGCCAACCTCCACTCGAAAAGCCTCATCAGACCCGATGGCACCTGTCAGGAATAAATCAGCATCTCTAAATTCAACCCCGTAATCTTTCAATAGAACCGAGAGCGCAGATATTTCCATTGAAGCAAACAGTGCAATTACTTCCCCCGGGGTTGTACCATCAATCTTATTGAGCTTGTGGAGTACCCCACCCTTTGAAAAGGCCTCGTTTGCGCTGCACAATCCACTGTCAACCTCACGAATCATCTCAAGATCAAGTGGGCCCTGGAGAGTGCCCGGAGCAAATATACAGGCGTCAAGTGCACCAATGATCTTCCCATCTGCGACAGCAACCGTTACTGTATTTGAACTGACATCAGAGACGATGAAACTTCTGTGACCCCTGCGGTATATGTAATAGCACACCCCAACTTTCTCAGGGCTTGCCCCATGTGAGAAGACGTGCATCCTTGGATCACCGATACTTCCTCGATGAATACCGGGGATGAGAACTGCAGGGATGGAGGCGGCTTTTATCACGTCAAATACCCTTGTGCCACCACCTACATGCTCTCCTGCCCCTCCCCCGCCCTTCACACCTCTATTTTTAACCTTCCAGATCGGTGTGATCCTCGAGATTGCATCGCCCATCGAGTACGTCATCCCGATAAGCTTCACCTCATCGAGCGTTATCCTGAGGTTCTTCTCAATCTCGCCAAGGAGATCATTTGATGATAGCTCCAGTGCCCTCTTTCGCCCTATCTCGAAGAGGCACCGTGGTGATGCAAACCTTATCCCGGAGGTCCCATGATCAATCCCTATGAACATCCTGCATCCAGATCCGGATCAGAATTGAAAAGCTTAACCATTATATACATCCTCGAAAAGAATAAAAATATTGAAGGTTGCACTTGTGGGGGGAAAAGGTTGGGACTTGGCAGGCTCAAGGAGCTTTTCCTGAAGGAGAAGACGGTAGACTTTGGTGAGTATAGCCCGGCTGAGTATGGGTATCTATTCGAGGAGCCTCGGTTTGAGGGTGTGAAGATCCTTGAACGCTACTGGCTCGAGGAGCCATACTCACAGGTGACAATTATAGAGCGTGATCATGAGGACTACTTCTACCATGTCACAGAGCCCCAGCTATCCTCCTATGAGAAGATCCTGTTGAGAGACATAAGGATGATCATACATGAGAGGCTCCTGGATGCATCCCTGAAAGGTGTGAGAAAGGAGGAACTTCTAAAGCACCTTCTGAGAGATGCAGCCTCGAACTACATTGTAGAGATTGATCCGATACTCTTCTTCAAGTTCGAGTACTACATCCTGAGGGACTATCTTAAATTCGGGAAGCTCACACCCCTTATGAAAGATCCCTACCTCGAGGATATCTCGTGCAATGGATGGGGGAAGCCGATTTATGTATATCACAAACGCTACCGTGACATCGAGACGAATGTGGTCTTTGATAAGCGGGAACTCGATGAGTTTGTACAGGTATTCACCCAGAAAGGGAGAAAACACATCTCAAAGCGAGATCCGCTGATTCATGCCACGATGCCAGATGGCAGCAGGATCCAGCTCACATTCAGTGATGAAATCACGAAACATGGGAGCACATTCACGATCAGAAAGTTCAACGAGATGCCCACCACCCCGATCGATCTGATAGAATGGGGGACCTTCTCCCCTGAGTCGATGGCATACCTCTGGCTTGCGGTTGAAAACGCCAAGAGTCTGCTCTTTGTTGGCGGAACAGCCTCTGGTAAGACGACATCATTAAATGCGGTTTCACTCTTCATACCCTTAAGGGCAAAGATTGTAACACTTGAGGATACGCGAGAGATCCGGCTACCTCACCCCAACTGGATACCTGATGTTACACGTGCCTCTGTATCAGGTACAGGTGAGGATGTTGACATGTACAAGCTCCTCAAGTCAGCACTGAGGCAGCGACCTGAGTACCTGCTCGTGGGAGAGGTGAGGGGAGAAGAGGCGCTCACACTCTTTCAGGCAATGTCAACAGGGCATACAACTTTCTCCACAATGCATGCCGACTCTGTGGAAACTGCGATAAGACGGCTTGAAAGTCCGCCGATCAACGTACCAAGAGGTATGCTCGAGGCGCTTGATATCATATCGGTCCAGGCTCAGACCTACGTCAATGGTGAGCGTGTCAGGAGAAACCTGGGGCTCACAGAGATTACAGGTATCGATACATCAACACGAAACATCAAGACGGTAGAGGTCTTCAGGTGGGATCCGGCACTTGATGAGTTCTATCGTTCAGGAAACTCAGCAGTTCTTGAGGAGATACGGAAGTTCAGGGGATGGAGCCAGGAGGTGCTTGAGGAGGAGATGAATAAACGCCAGATCGTCCTTGAGTTCATGCTCAAGAAGGGGATCAGGGACTTTAACAGCGTCACACGTATCATATATGAGTTCCAGGCCAATCCTCAGAAGGTCATGCGATGGATTAACCTTGAAGCTTGGGGCGAACTTGCCAACAGAAACAGAGAGAGGGAGAGGGTGGAGGTATAATCGCCCGGATCCCTTATTTCTTCTCAATCCACCCTGGATCAAACCCTCCCTCAACGTGCTGTCTCAGGATCCTGCCTGTAAGCTCCCAGAGTTCCTTCGCATCCCTGTATGGGACACTTCCCCCACCATATCTTGCAGAGATTGAGAGGAGGTCCTCATCACTCATCGGCTTTCCAACGTTCACGGGTCGATCGAGCGGTACCGCCATCTGGTTCTTTATGTATGTAACCTCCCCGCTTGCCGGGTCGTATCTCGTCCTCCTTCTCGCATCAAACATCATACCATCCTCGTCGAGCCTCAGGGATGACCCGTGAACGGTTATCCCCCGAATCGATGTCCTCGCCGGGTCAAATAGCTCGGTTTCAATGAGCTCCTTTGCATACCGCTCAAGGTCCCGCTCTCGTGCCTCGATGAGCTGTCTGCCGGCATACACGATCGTATCAATCCCCGGATAGCGAATATGGTACATGCGCCCCCTGAATGCAGGAAACAGCGGAGAAAAGTAGACAGAGTCTGTTATCTGGAGGTATCTGATCTTATCCCCTGCTCTTGCACCGGGTGATGGCTCAATGAGCTCTGAGATCGGGTCATAGGGCAACTCCATCTCATCAAGTGGTGGATGGATCGAGCCATACACCTCGCCAGGGTTTCTGTGCCCGAGAAGAAGGACAAGATCATCATCAGAGATTTCCCTGAGCTGTTTAAACTTCGATTCTGGGCTAAAGAGGGTTCTTCTTCTCTCTGCAACTGAATCTGTTCCTGGATACCTGTTTACCCTGTTCCTGTCCATCAAGATCACCTCCCAGGTTTTATCGGGTCACGATCACCCGCAGGCATAAACTCACCCTTTGTACCACGTGCAATCTCCTCCCTCACATGCCTGAAGTCGAACACAAGTGAAGGATCCGCGAATGCCACTTTCACGACCGGGCTCAGACACCATGCATCACCCCTTGCACGGTGGGCTGAGAAACATGCTGCAGGGGAAGGAACGAATATCGATGCTGAAACTGAGTCCTCAGGGATGTTTGGACTTCTGAGCTCCGGTATCACACCTTCATCAGGTCGCACCGAGATCAGGTTTGCGATGTTGATCTGGTCTGGTGCATCACCGATGCCAACATTATGCCTGCCCCATGCCTCCTTCTGTATGAATGCGCCAGAGTAGTAGACGGCAAGAAGGGCTGCTGTTGAGTTACCGGTCGCAAAACCAACCCCTATGGCAGATGCTGCATTGAGGTTCAGAAGCCTTATCACCCCTCCCCAGTGATGTTCAAGCAGCAGCGGATATGTATCATACTGCTCCATCCCATAGAAGTTTACCTCTTCTGTCACCTCCTTCACGACCTCAAATGATGGCCTGGCAGATGCAAGCCCACCATACCTATCCTTCACCCAGTCTGAGATGTGATATGCGAAATCATCGAGGAGGTTATTCGTGAACGGGGACGAGAAGGTGTTTGCACCACCGATGCCACCAAGCACATAACTGTCAAACCATATCAAGCCGTAGACAACACCGCTTATTGCCATCGCCTCCATGCAGTAGTGTACAGGGTCATCACTCACCGTATCGGCCTGGCAGAAATCCCCTATGTACCCATACGGTATCCCGATCGGCTCATTCGCACCCCTTGGCCCCCTTCTTGGCCATGTTTGCGTCCCAAGGAGCATGTATGCCATGTGCTTCACCGTGATCGTGAACTCGGCAAGTATCGACCCACCTCCAAGCTTGTACGCCGAGACAAAAGCAAGGGCACTTTGATTCCCATTCCAGCGGTGAACGATTGAGCCATCTGCAATTCGCACACCGATCGTTGGTATCCTTGAGACCTGATAGAGATGATTACCGATCTTATCCTTGAGCTTCTCTGCCATTTCCTCCGGGAACTCACGGTTTATATCGATGAGGAAACGCTTGTCAAGCGCATCAGCAAGCTCATCATCCCCTGTTATCACCTTTGCGTATCCATCCCGGGTCATGAGCGGGTTTATCTCTGCCATGTGCTCCTGAGCAAGCGCACCTCCCACGAGTGAGTGATTGATAGACTCAAGATAACGGTTTATCGTCTCAGGGGTCACCGTGACCCCAACCTTCTGCTGAAGTATTCGATGGGGTAGATCAAGCCCGTTTATCGCGGTTCGCTTGATATCATCCCCGAGCTGCTGGATTGCTGCGTTGTTTATCTGATGGATGTCATCCATATCACAGATTGTATCTGTCCCTGAGATGTAGTAGGGCTCAAGGTACCTTGCTCCGAGTGGAACACCGAGATCCTCACGATCCCCCTGATATCCGGGGATTCCCCGCTCTTCTGCGATACGCTTTGATGCCTCGATGAATTCACGCTTCCTCTTTGACTGCATCCTCCCCCCGAACTCATAGAAGCGTGTCTTTCTCCGGGTGGGATCATCCTCCCTGAAAATCTCCTTGAATTTCTCGAGTATCTCCTCATCCATGCCTCAAACCTCCTCAAATGCTACTGCAGCATCTGCAATCCTTTTTACAGGGTCTCTAAACTCTGGAAGAATCTTTCTGATCTTGAAGATCTTTCCTGATGTCATCTCCGGTGGATACATCATTGTACCGGCATCAAGACACATCGCAGCTGCGGCACAGGGGATTACAAAACCCTTCGAGCCCCGGGTTGCCGGATGTTCGGCAGAAAATGTACCTGGCTCGCCCCCTCCGTACGTGTTGTGGGTCAGATACTCATAGAGGGTTGATGTCCCGAGCGCTCGCCCGAGATCAACTCCTGGAAGCCCTGTCTGGGTCACAAGCAGATCATTGTAAAAGAGCATCGCAGAGGGTACTCCCTGCCCTGATCGCATCACACCCGCGTTGTGGATTGCTGCTGCCATGAGTCCTGCTGCAGCGTATGCATTCCAGCGGGCGGCATCTCTCGTCCTGTAGAGCCTGAACCCAGATGGCATCTCCCGTTCAACCTCGATCACCCGATCTCGGAGTGCACGATCGATCACGCCATCAATGATATCTGTAATCCTCCCTCCCTTTCCATGATCCCGCAGAAGCTCCCAGACCATGTTGTCCGCGTTCAGGCCCTGGTAAGCGAGGCCAAAGAGATGGTATCGCCGGTAGGGCCCCATCGCGGCACCGGACTCAAATGCTGCAGCATGCTCAAGAACCGATGCAAGGGCCGCCGCATCAAAGGTCCTGCGATTTACGAGTGCCACGATGTGATTAACCATGATCCCCCTGTACGCATTACCCCCTCCCTCAACCTGGGTCGGGAATGATAAAAGGGCTGAGAGCGCGCCGTTTGGTGCAGTTGTCTGCGGATATCTGCCTAAGACCGCTGCCTTCACCATTTCTATGCCATCAAACGGACCGAGTCCGAATATCTCAGCAATTGCACGGGAAAGGGCGGTTGCAGGCTTTAGATAGACCTGGGATGAGTCTGTTGCTATCAGGAATGACCGTGACGGAATCTGGATCACCATCAACGAATCGAGGACTTCAACCCTTGTATCATCCCCCGGGCTGATTCTGAGCAGATCTCTCACCCTGTCTGCGATATCATTTATCCGGTCAAGAAGCGGTAGATCCATCTCCCTCCCAGGGATCTGGCACTCACACCCCACGTTCATCGTACCCCCCACCTCACCCGTTCTGAGTGCATTCTCAAGCTCTGAGATATCAACAAACGCTGTTCTTCTGATTGACTGGAGTATTTCAAGGATTGCCTGATTTTTGTAGGGATTTAACGCCTCAAGTGGGATCTCCTCTCCTAAAACCTCACCCCGGTCATTGTAAATGGTTATAACGTCATCACCCTCCATACGATCACCTCATGCTTTTCCTTATCCCCCTGCTCACACAAAATATTATCTTTTTTGTAATTTATAAATATTTTTCGTGTATAATAAAAACGAATGATTTAAATAGTGCATGAATCGAACGATCTTAAGGGAAAGAGACATCGTTTAAGCTCTTATCAAGACCCTGTTGAGAGGAGATGCGAGATGATAATCACCAAGGAGAAACCATTAGAGGAGATTTATGGCTACATTTCAGACTGCAAGAACGTCCTCTTTGTTGGGTGTGATGGGTGCACGCAGCCTCCAAGAGGTTTGAAAGAGGCGGAAACGCTCGCGAAGCTCGTTGAGATGAAGGCGAAGATGGAAGGAAAGGAGATCAGATGCAGATTCACGACCGTTGTAAAGCAGTGCTGCGAGACCTCGGTTGGGAACCTGAGAACCGAGATGGAGGGTTGTGATGCGATGGTCTCACTCGCATGTGGGGTCGGGGTCCAGATCATGAACAAGGTCTATCCAGAGGTGTGTACGTACCCTGCCCAGGATACGAAGTTCATCGGTGCTGAGGAGATAAGACAGGGCCCGATGTATGAGATGTGTCTCGCATGTGGGGAGTGTATCCTCCATGAGACCGGAGGTATCTGCCCGGTAACAAGGTGTGCCAAAGGTCTTCTCAATGGCCCCTGTGGAGGTTGTGTTGATGGTAAGTGCGAACTCCCGATGGAGGTCAACGGTGAGCTTGTGAAGAACGATTGTGCATGGTATCTCATTTATCACAGACTTAAGGAGCTTGGCAGGCTTGATCTGTTCAGAAAGTATAGACCGCCGAAGAAGAGATCACTCGCAATGAATCCAAGGAGGTTGTAGGGATGGGTGAGGCATTCTCAGAGCTTATGAAGAAGATCAAAGCCGGTGAATTTGTATACACCGGGGAGCTTGAGCCACACAACCTGAGTACAGATATATCGGATGTTGTTGAATGGGCAAAGACATTGAAGTCAATCGGGAAGATCGTAGCTGCAAATGTGACCGACAACCCCCAGAGCTTCAGTGCAATGACAAGCCTTGCTGCAAGCTTCATCATACAGCGGGATTCAGGGCTTGAGATGATCTATCAGCTCAGGACCGCGGATAAGAACAGGCTCGCGCTTGCATCAGATATCCTTGCAGCATCCGCGCTCGGGCTCAGGAACATACTCGCGCTGACAGGAGATCACACACACATGGGAAATACCCCGGACGCAAAGCCAGTCTTTGATCTTGACTCAGCCCAGCTCGTCGATCTCATCCACCACATGGTCTACGAAGGGGTCGATCTTGCCGGAAATGAGGTTCAGGGTCCAAGGCCCCAGATAAACATCGGTGTTGCAGGGAACCCGAACCAGGAACCACTTGAGATCGAGGTGCTGAAGATGGAACGTAAGGTGGAGGTTGGCGCTGACTTCATCCAGACCCAGGTCGTCTTTGATCTGGATATCGCGCTCACCTACCTTGATGCAATCGAGCATCTCAACACACCGACCCTGATCGGCATCTTCCCACCCCGTTCCTACGGTCAGGCAGAGTTCTTTGACAAGTTTGTCTCAGGAGTTACAGTCCCTCCGGAGTTCCTTGAGGCATTCAAGAAGTTCAAGCAGATCTCTGATAAGGCCGAGCGCAAGAAGAAGATTGATGAATTCAACATCGAGTACTTCATCGATTTCATAAAGGAGATAAAAAAGAAGAAGAACTGTGCCGGTTGTCATATCATGGCGGTTGGATACCCTGATGTGATTGCACCGATCATCGAGGGTGTTGAGAAGTGATCTAAATGACCGTCTGTGTAATCGGTGGTGGAATCTCGGGTATCATGGCTGCACTTGCCCTCAGCCGGAGGGGTACAGAGACGGTCCTGATCGAGAGTGGTGAGACCCTGGGCGGGCACATGGCAGAGATCGCAGACTGCATATCAGGGCTTGAGCCAAAGCTGATCGAGGTTGAGGCAGACCCACTCATCGAGGTGATAACCGGCGTGACCGTTGAGAAGATCGATGGGAGCCGGGGCAACTTCACACTCACCCTCTCCGGTGGCAGAACGATAAACGCATCCTCGATCATCCTTGCAACCGGGTACACCCCGTTCGACCCATCGGTCTGGTCAAGGTACCACCTCGAGCACCCGAACGTCTACACGTCCCTGGAGTTTGAGCGTGTCATCTCACTCTCAAGCCCAACCGGTGGCAGGCTCCCGGATGGTATCCGGCGGATCGGGTTCATCCAGTGCATCGGCTCCCGGGACCCGAGGGCAAATCCGTTATGCTCATCTGTATGCTGTATGTACACAGCCAACGAGATAAAGACGCTCAAGGCACGAAACCCTGATGTTGAGGTTTATGTCTTCTTCATGGACATCAGGGTCGCTGGCCGTGATGAGCGGACGATCGATAAGCTCAAGCGTGAGGGTGTCACATACATCAGATCCAGGGTCCCGGAGGTAATCACAGACGACGGTAAGCTCACCGTCAGGTATGAGGATACAGGTGCCGGTGAGCTCAAATCGCTTGATCTTGATGCCGTCGTTCTTGCCATCGGCCTTCTCCCCTCAGGCTCAACCCGGAAGCTGGCAGAGCTTGCAGGCCTTGAGCTCACCGAGGAGGGGTACATCAAGGTCAGTGACGGTGTCAGGACATCTGTTGATGGGATCTATGCCTGCGGTTGTGTGGCAGCACCGGTGAGAATCTCAGATGCGGTCGTACAGGCAGAGGCCGCAGCATCACTTGCATCAGAGGATGGCAGCCCCCCACCCGAGATGCCCGAGCTGATCGAGCCGGAGGGAGAGCCCGCGATCGGCCTCATCATCTTCACCGATAACGGGACGCTTGGCTCATACATCGACCTTGAGAAGGTCAGGGAGGCGGCTCTCGCGATCGATGGTGTCATCCAGGTAAAGGAGGTGCCATCCCTAAGTGGGCTTGAGGCAGAGATCGCATCGCTTGTGAAGGATGGCTCAAACCGGATCGTGGTTGCAGGGCTATCACACCGCAAGCACGAGGAGATGGTGAGGGATGTGGTTGAGCGGGCAGGGCTCAACCGGTACCTGGTTGAGATCGCAAACATCCGTGAGCATGCTGCATGGGTACATCCCCCGGATGAGGCAACCCGGAAATCGATCGATCTCATCCGGATGGCGATCGCAAAGGTCCGTGAGGTCTCACCGCTCAAGGTCGAGCTCCTCCCTGTGACCCGGAGGGCGCTTGTGATCGGCGGGGGTGTGGCCGGGATGCGTGCCTCGCTTGAGATCGCATCACATGGCATCGGGGTCTACCTCATCGAGCGAGAGGAGAAGCTCGGAGGTATGCTGGGTGAGTCAAACGAGATCGTCGCAGATCTGATCAAGCAGGTTGAGTCAAACGAGCTGATCCAGGTCATGACCGGGGCAGAGATTGACCGGATAGAGGGGTACATCGGGAACTTCTCATGCACGATCCGGGATGAGAAGCTCGAGGCAGGTGCGATTGTGATTGCGACCGGGGCTAAGCGCTTTGAACCGGCCGGCCTCTACAGCTACGGGGATGATCCAAAGGTGATAACCCAGGCAGAGCTCACCCGGAGGCTTGAGACCGGGATTGATGCCGGGACCGTCGCGATGATCCAGTGCGTTGGCTCGAGGGATGGTGAGCGGGGATGCTCCAGGGTATGCTGCATCGAGGCTGTATCAAACGCGCTTGCGATCAAGGAGAAGAACCCTGATACCGAGGTCTTCATCCTCCACAAGGACATAAGGACCTATGGCATCTATGAGAAGCTGTACAGGGATGCAAGGAGCAAAGGCGTCATATTCCTGAGGTTCGACGAGGATAAACCGCCTAAGTATGAGAACGGGATTGTCACGGTCTTTGATACACTCCTCGGTGATGAGATCCAGATCAGGCCAGATCTTCTCGTCTTGAGTACCGGGTTGGATCCAGGACCTGTATCAAGGAATCTTGCGAAGGTCTTCAGCTTCAGGTTCAGGCTCGATGATGAAGGGTACGTCTTAACATGCGCAAACCAACCCGAGATTGGACTTTATCCACTTGACACAGTAATAGACGGGGTATATGTCTGTGGAAACGCCAGGCAACCTGCCCTTATAGAAACAGCCCTGGTAGAAGCGATTGGCGCAGCCGGCCGTGTCCTTCAGGTGCTTGGATCAGAGAGGATCAGGGGCAGGGGTGAGGTTGCAAAGGTCACCCAGACAGCCTGTATCGCGTGTGAGACCTGTGTCGATCTCTGTCCTTATAAGGCTGTAAGGATGGTTTATGATCGTGCAGAGGTCATACCGGGCCTCTGTCGTGGCTGTGGAATCTGTGCATCCGAGTGTCCTGCAAAGGCGATCCAGGTTGGAGGTTTCTCTGACAGAGAGATTATTGCACAGCTTGAGGAGATGCTGGGGGTGGTCTGATTGGTATTTGAACCAAAAATAGTCGGGTTTTGCTGTAGTTCATGCTCCTATGCAGCAGCAGATCTCGCAGGAAAAGACAGGGTGGGTTATCCATCGAACATCCGTATAATCAGGCTCCCCTGCGGTGGCAAAGTAGATGTGATGCATATCCTGAGGGCATTTGAGATGGGGGCGGATGGAGTGTTTGTTGCAGCATGTAAGGATGGGAGGTGCTCGTATCTTGACGGGAACACCCACGCGAAGCGACGGGTGAATACACTGAAGGACCATCTCAGGGTGATCGGGCTCGGGGAATCCCGGCTTGAGATTTTTCAGGTCGAAGCTGCAGGAGTGAGCTTTGCACGGTTTGTTGAGGAGTTTACAGCAAAGATAAAAGAACTTGGAGAGAATCCACTCAAAGGGAGGTGAGTGAGAGGAAGGGAGGTGATGTGAATATCGGTGGTGAGGATAACCTTAGCTGGTTTCTCACCTCAACTCGCTCATTTTTTATGTACTCCCTTGCAGGTCTGGCGATCTCCGGGGGATACCTGCCGATCAGAAGCACCTCCTCGAATATCTCCTCAATGAAACCTATCCTTCTGTAGTATTCAAGAAATCCCTCAAGAAAAGGGCGTACATCAAGATCAAGATCTGCATAGAACCCCACAGGAAGAAGGCGTGATCCGCTGCGGATTTTTCCAACATGTACTGCCCTGACCCTCCTGATGTACCCCTTCTGAATGTCTGCTATGAGCAGATCGTCAAACTCCTCCGCAGAGAAGCCCAGGTCAAGCATTGCCCTTTTTAGCATATCCTCTCTGAGCGGCGAGTAGAGTGAAAGTGCACCCCTTAAAGCAAGCTCAATAGATCGCTCCCCTCTCAGATCACTGTATATTGAGATGAGCTTCGGGGCAATCTCATCAAAGGCAGGAGTTCTGAAGAATCTATTCCCAAACACCTTAAGAAGCCCCTTCTCTATCATGAGATTCAGCGTCTCATCAACCTCCTCCGGGCTTAACCTGGTTGAGTCGATCACCTCCTCACGTGTAAATCCCCCTTTCTGGCTATCATGGATGTAGATCACAACCTCAACAAGCACCGGGAGGTGGGACATTAATTATATATCTGCCGGAAAGAAGTATATCATGCTTTCTATCAGGGTACGATCATGGAGCCTGACCTATCCTCATATAACCTGTCCTCATATAAGCCAGTGCCTGTGAAATATCAGCTGAGAAACGCGATCCTGAGCTGTATTCAGAGTGGAGTGGATCCCCTGGGTGATATACAGGGGCGGGGTGAGGCAAAGGCCGACCTGCTTAGAGCACTTCTCTCAGGCGCAAATCCATTTCTCATCTCACGTGAGGGTACGGGTAAGACACGGCTTGCAAACTCAATAGCAAAACTCCTTCCACCTGTACCATCGATAAAAGGGTGCCCATACCACGACGATCCATTCTGGCCAAAAGAGTGGCTCTGTCCGAGATGCAGGGGGGTTGAGGATCCGATCAATGAATTCGGGGTTGAGATAATCGATGGAATGGATCGCTTCTCGCGGATACAGGGCAATGAGTATACAAACTACGCGAAGATTCTGGGGCTCAAGGATATCGAGGCGATAAGAGACGGGATAAGCCCCACCGACCCGAGATCTTTCACAGGAACCGGTGTATTTCGCGGCAACAGGGGAATCGTCTTTGTGGATGAACTACCATCGATCCCCACAAATGTTCAGGTCCTGTTCCACCCAATTCTGGAGGAGGGCATCGTAGTCCTTGACGAATACAACCTGCACCATCCGGTAGACATCATCCTAATCGCAACAGGAAATCCTGAGGGTTTCGCACATGTTAACCGGGTGCCAAGGCCCCTGCTTGATCGGTTAGAGATGATCCACCTCGGGATGCCTGACGAGGATGTTGAGCGATTGATCGTCATACGTGAACGTTTTGAGCCGAAAGAGGATTATTTCAGGAGGGAAGAGACGAGGCATAATCATCCAGATATGAATATAACCAGTGAGTTTTCCAGAAATAGGATTGCTGTCCCATGGTGGGTTCTGGACCTTATTGTGAAGACCGTGGGATACACAAGAACCTGCAAGAATTTTGAGAGCGGTGCATCGATCCGGGGTGGAATAAAAGCGCTGGATCATGCGATATCATCCGCTGAGATGCGGGGTGCCAGGGTTGTAAGACTTGCTGATGCGACGAAAGGTCTAAAGCTTGCACTTCGAGGGAGAACAACAATCATACCTGACCTTATAGGGTTTGAGGAGGATGAGGGTGTCATTTTCAAGAGGATCGATCGCGTTATTGAGGATCTTGTACGGTTTGCACTCACAAGGATCGCTGATGAGACACTCAATCACCTTGCAATCGATCCGATGACTCTAAAAGAGGCTGTGATCAATGGAGACCCTGGGGTAAGGCTCTCAAAGAGGGTAAAAGAGATGGGTGAAGGAGTCGGAGAGGTTGATCCTGGATCCAGCGAGTGGAAGTATGCTTTAATAGAGTTTCTCGCGAATATTCTCGCTTTAAAGGGAGTTTTAAGCGAAAATGAAGTATCTAAGAGGTTTTTCGTGCCTCAGGTGTTTGTAGATGAGAGGAGACGAGGGCTTAAGGGCTATAAGTAAGGGGTACTGTGAACTCGATCTTGAGGAAGAACCCCAGCTCCTCAGGGAGATCCTGAAGCATAAGGAGGATCTGAATGATCTCCCAGGTGACTTCGAGGAGAGGTTTGAATCTTTAAAAGAGGAGAAAGAGCGGAAAGAAAGAGAAAAAGAGCGGAAAATTGAGGAGCTTAAGGAGAAGCTCAAGGAGCGGGAGAAGAACCTATCTTTTATGGTACTCGATGGACTTTTAGATGGAAAGGACCCTGATGAGTTGAAGGATCGTATTATGCGAGATCCTGTTCGTCGAGATCTTGAGGAGAGGTTGAGCTCCACCATATGGGAAAATCAAAGGGATGGACTGCTTGAAGAGGTACTTGAGAGGTTTGAAAACGCCGGATATCTCTCGATGGAGGATGGCAACATCAAGATAACATCAAAAGGGGCGAATCTTCTCTCACGCCATCTTCTGAGGGAGATTGCGTGTGATGCAGGACCATACGGGAAGCATGTGGCAGAAGAAACCGGAAAAAGTGCGATACTCACCTCCACAACAAGACCATATGAGCTCGGGGATGATTATGACCTGGTTGATGTTGAGACAACGCTGATAAAGGCTATTGAGCGTCTCACAATCGAAAAACTCGATAGGTTCATGCTTAAACGATCGGATTTCATGGTGCACGAGACAAAAAAGCAGGGCTCACTCTCAATAGGGGTTATAATAGATAAAAGCGGGTCTATGAGGGAGAATTCAAAGCTTGATGCCGCAATCGACACGGCGATGGCACTCTACGAGCTTGTGAAAAGGAAATATCCTGAGGATAAACTGCGATTCTTTGTCTTCACCGATGAAGCAAAGGAGGTTGAGCGCTGGGAGATCCTCGATGCCTCCGTCGGCTCAGGATACACAGATATAAGGGCTGGACTTTTTGCCTTCAGGAAGGCATCAAGGCGAGATGAGGGCACAAGGGAGGCATATCTCATCACCGATGCTGAGCCGAACTACGAGAACGGGGTTCATGTCGGGTTTGATGCAGCCGCAAAAGGGATCATAGAGGAGGCAGAATCCTACAGGCGTGAGGGGATCATGCTCAAGATCGTTATGCTCGATAAGAAAAGATATCTGCGGGAGTTTGCATCACTTATGGCAAAAAAGAGCTTGGGGAAGGTTTTGTTTGTTGACCCAGTCGATTTGAGTCGGGTTGTGATAAAAGACTATCTGAGATCCCGTGTGATGATCGGAAGATGGGGATGGGGGTGATTTTTCGAATGAGGCGCAATACTCAAATCCGAAACCTTTATTAGCTAAAAGATCGAGAGCATTTCAGAGTATAAAATACGAGAGAGGGTGAAGCGAGTGGTTAAGGCATTATATAAACTCGTGGCATTGCTGGTGATCATCTTTGTGGTGGGAATTGCAGGATGTGTGGGGCCGGGAGGAGAGACCACCCCCACCCCAACAGAGGTGCAACCCACAGAGACCCCGACCATGACGCCCGTAGTAACACAGACGCCGCCAACGCCGGTTTCAACTCCTGTTCAGCAGGTAAGCTGTCTCATGTGCCACAAGGGTTCAGAGGGTCTTGAGGCACATAAACACGGGGGCGACAAGTGCCTGAAGTGTCACAAAACCCCAAGTGGTGGGGAGGCAGACGTTCACACGGTGCATCCAGAGGCAAAAGTACCATGCAAGCTGTGCCATGGTATGCCTCCATCGATCCCACAGCCTGTGGACGGTTACACCGTTTGTGAGAACTGCCATGCATACCCGAACGCCACACAGTCGGTAGCGGGCAATCTGGTGGAGATCCATATACCAAGGGGCAAGGACTGCACAGTCTGCCATGTTGGCGATATCTCTGATATCCATTCGGGGAAGACGAAGGCGATACCAGAGGAGTGATCCTCTTGAAAGAGGAGGATGAGTGGTATCTCCCTCAAAAACTTTTATTTTTTCGTGTGACAGGGGGTGTTTGAGATAGATCAGGAGCTCATGAGGATTGGCGTCTCACTTCCTGAGAATCTTCTCAAGCGATTTGATAATATAATAAAGAAGAGAGGTTACTCATCGAGATCAGAGGGTATAAGGGACGCAATCAGGAACTACATCGTGGATTATGAATGGATGGGTGAAGAAGAGGGTGAGAGAGTTGGGGTCATAACGATCATATACAACCACCATCAGCGGGGCTTGAACGACACACTCCTTGAGATTCAGCACAACTCGCTCGGACTGCTCGGTACGTCCTTCCATGTCCACCTTGACCATGACAACTGTCTGGAAGTACTCCTTGCCCGTGGCGATATACGGGAGATCAAGAGGATAACAGAGGAGATAATGGCTCTCAAAGGTGTCAAGCACGTGAAGCTCACCACAACATCAAAGACGCTTGACTAAACCGATACCCGGACAACCTCTCTCCAGTGGATTTGATTGAGGGGTTTTCAAAGGATAACTTTGAGAGGGTGGGGCTATTCGCTGAATGTGAGAGAGGTAAAATTATATACTATCAGGAAGAATTTAAGATAGACAATAAAAAGGGGGGATGAAGATGGATACCAAGGCAATCTCACCGAGAGATCTGCTTGTAAGCTATATCTCCGAGATGGTTCAGCTCTCATATCCTCCATCTCTCATCGGTGAGAAGACGGTTGAATTCGTCGAGGCAATCCTCGAGGCACCACTTCCAGAAGAACTCAAGTGAAGAACCTGTTTTATCCAAATCGATGGGGGTCACTCCATCATCCTCCTTTTTTGAATGAGGTCATGGATTCAGATAAGAAAGATTAAAAACGATGAGCGAATAAAGATAGCTCATTCGATGTGAGTAATGCTAAGAGATCTAAATATGGAGCTGAGCCGATGAAGGATAAGAAGGAAACCATAGATCTCTATGATGAGGAGGGAAAAATACTTGCGGAGGACATCCCTCTCCAGGCGATAAGCCCCCTCAGAAACCGTGCGATACGGGATATGATCATGACCTTCAAGAGGTCTGCGATCATAAACCTGAAGAAGGCGGAGCACGCTCTGAAGACCGGGGCACTGGGGAGTGAGATGGGGATAGGTGAGGACTGCCAGATACCGGGCTGTGAGATGGATCTTGATATCGTTGCAAACGCGGGTACGATTGCGGATATGATCAGGGAATGGTTACAGGTTGAGCCAGGCGATGATACCGTTGTCGAGCTGATCGATGGCGGGGAGATGCTCTTTGTCCTTGTTCCAAAGAGAAGGGTTGAGATCGGGAGTGATCTGGCAACGCCGCGGGTGAACGTGGGGATCGCGGTGGCACATGCGATAATCGAGATCTTTGGTCTCACGCCCTTCACCGGAACCGAGGTGATCAAAGCTGCAATATTTGGGAGATATCCACAGTCCATATCTGCAAAAGGTGCATTATCAGGGCTCATACCAGCATGGCCACCCACCGTGGATGGTGTTGGGCTTAACTTCAGGACAAACATGGTGAATGACATCGTCGCGATGACAAACAAGGACACGATGAATGGGGTTGCGCTCTCATCAATCCTTGAGCATGTTGCGATGTTTGATTCAGGTGATGCGATCCACCCTGCCTACGAACGGTACCATCTGCTCGGGCTTGCGTTTCAGGGACTGAACGCGGATAACCTCGTCTATGATCTGGTAAAGGAGAATGCGGTTGATGGTACGATAGGTTCTGTCATCGTGGATCTGATAAGCCGTGCGGAGAAGGATGGTGTGATATCTGTCAAGGAAACCCTTCCTTCAGGTTTCAAGATCTACAAGACCGATGACGCCTCCCTCTGGAACGCCTATCTCGCTGCAGGGCAGCTTGCAAGTGTCATCATAAACTGTGGCGCGATGAGGGCAGCCCAGGGTGTCCCAGCATCGATGGTCGAGTTCAACGATATGATCAAGCTCGCGACAGGGCTTCCGGACATCGATTATGGCCGGGGGCTTGGGACAAGCATCGGTGTATCCTTCTACTCCCATAACATCTACGGAGGGGCAGGACCCGGTGCATTTTCTCCTGCCAATCCACTTCTCAGGCACTGCAGGGGCTTCCTCGCGCCGTGTTTTGTCGCTGCGATGTGTCTGGATGCCGGGACCCAGATGTTCACCCCAGAGCTAACATCGAGCAACTTCCTGCGGGTCAGGGATGTACTCCCGGAGGAGATTAAGAAGCCGATCAGGGCAGTAGCAGAGGCAGCACTTGAGCTTAAAGGTAAGCTATAGGAGGTTTAAGGATGAAAGACTTCCAGATTCCATATCCGGGTGATGATCCGGTCGTTAATAAGCGGAAGGAATGGCTGAGCTCGAGATACGAGCCTCGAAAGATCAGGGAGATAAGTGATGAGGATATTGTGAGGCTATTAGGCCATAGGAAACCGGGCACAGCATACTCTTCCGTCCATCCCCCGCTTGATGAGCTTAAAGAGGCACGTGATCCGATAAAAGAGCTTGTTGAACCAACACCAGGGGCGAAAGCCGGTGACAGGATCCGGTACATCCAGTTCGCAGACTCACGCCACCTTGCGCCGCTTCCGCCATGGATGCGGTTCAGGATGTACGGAGTCAGGCTGCGAGGTTTTGACTCACTCGCCTACTCAGGCAGGACACTCCTTGAGCAGCGGGAGCGGGACCTTGACAGGACCGCGAAGTTCCTCCTTGAGACCGAGATCTTTGACCCGGCACGGGTCGCACTCAGGTCGATAACCGTGCACGGCTTCTCATTGAGGCTTGATGAGGATGGGCTGATGTTCGATGCGAGGAGGAGATACCGGCTGAATAAAGAGACCGGTGAGGTTGAGTACACAAAGACGCAGCAGTCAGTCCCGCTTGAACAGCGTATTTCGGTGGGAAAACCGATGGATGAGGAGGATCTGAAGCAAATTGCAACGATCTACAGGTTTGGCATGGTCTCACCCCGTGATTCAGAGGAGCTTCTCAAGGTTATGAAGCGTGTTGGTGAGCTGAGGGTCCTTGGGGGATTGAGGCCAGACCTGGTTGATGGGAGGTGAGGATTATGGCAGTTGACAGGACAAAGGAGCATATTAAATGGCTTGAAGAGACCTACAAGGTAGAGGCTACCGATATCATCGATAAGAAGCTATACCAGCATGGCGGAACGCGTCAGTCCAAGCGAAAGACCGAGTACATCGAGTATGCAAATAAAATTGCAAAGGAGCGCGGGATCCCGTCCTATGATCCTGATCATATAGCGCTTGAGCTTGAGATCGGGGTTCCTCTGGGGCAGCGGTATCTTGAACCTGTCAAGATCAGCGGGACCGACGTCTTCTGTGAGTATGAGGATCTGCACATGCTGAACAATGCGGCGATCCAGCAGATGATAGATGACATCTTCCGGACCGCGATCGTCTGCCTCGATCTACCGCACAGGGTCCTCATAGACAGGTACGGGTTTGAGGTGACCCCTGAATCGATAAACAGGTATCTTGAGACGATAAACCACACGATGGTCGGTGGTGCTGTCGCCCAGGAGCACATGTGTGAGCTCCATCCAGGGCTATGTCCAGATGGATATGTGAAGGTCTTCACAGGGGATGATGATGTTGCAAACTCACTCGATAAGCGGTTTGTGATCGATATAAACCGTGAGTTCCCGGAGGAAAAGGCGGCAAAGTTGAAAGAGGGGGTTAAGAGGAGTCTGTGGCAGGTTTCAAGGATCCCAACTCATGCACTCCGCTCGATGGATGGGGGAATGGTCCACAGATGGAATGCGATGGGGCAGACGATGGCGTTCATCTCATCATACCATCTCTGCGCCGGGGAGGCTGCGATCTCAGACTTCGCGTACGCTGCAAAGCATGCGCAGTACATCTGGATGGGTACACCACCCTTCATCTCCAAGGCAAGGGGGCATAACTCAATCGTTGGTCTACCGATAGGCTACATATTCGATATCATCCAGCACGAGTCAGCGATGCCCGAGGATCCGATCCCGGTCAGCTCAGAGGGGCTTGCGATGGAGTCAGTCCTCTTCTTCCAGCTCTACTATGGGCAGATGATGATCGGGACGGTCGGAGCAACGGTTGCCCCGGCAACGTTCTACGTCAATGACCTCTATGAGAGCAGGGGCTACTACCTCACCGACTGGATCAGGAAGAAGTATGGGGAGTTTGCATCAGCACCGATGAACTGGGATACGATACACGACTGTGCAGAGGAGGCAACGATGCACTGCCTCGAGGAGTACGATATCTACCCGCTCCTCCCGGAGCATCACTGGGGACTGATCCACGCAATCCAGATCTCAATCTCGGCCAGTGCATGTGCTGCATGGGCCACCGGGAACTCAATGGCAGCTGCGCTTGCAGCACATCACTCGATGACACTCATCCAGAAGGAGTCGATCCTCAGGACCGGATGGGGTGGACAGGAGTCGACACATCATCCAGCGATGGCGATAATGACCTCCGTGCTGCTTGACGAGGGGCTACCGGTTGAGCTCACAGGGCTCAATGTCCCGTTCAGATCCCCATTCGCAGACTCACAGCACTTCACATCACACGGGATTGTTGCAGCCCACGAGGCACGTATGGATGCATGGGCGCTCTCACCGGTTGTCAAGGTTGCGTTTGCAGATCCGCACCTTGTATTCAACTTCCGCAGGGTGAAGGAGACGATCGCAAAGGGTGCGCTCAGAGAGTTTGAGCCTGCCGGTGAGCGGGATATAATAAGACCTGCGAGATGAAGGTCGTTGCAGGGAGGCGGTCGGCAGTACTTGCTTCGAGGGTTGCAGAGACACTTCGAGCTGAGCTTGCGCTCAGCGAGTTCAGGCACTTCCCGGATGGCGAGCTCTACACAAGGGTACTTGATGACGTGGTGGGCGAGGATGTTCTCATCATCCAGAGCACGCCCACCGATACAGATTTTATCTGCCTGCTTCAGCTCATCGATGCATGCGAAGGTGCTCGCAGAATCTCGGTTGTAATACCCTACTTTGGATATGCAAGGCAGGATAGGCGGTTTGAGAAGGGTGAGGCGATAACCGCCCGTGCACTTGCAAGAACGATCGACGCCGATGAGATCTTCACGATAAACATCCATAATGAGCGTGTGATGCAGTACTTCACCCCGCCTGTGAAGAACCTTGATGCTGGAGCACTCATTGGAGGGTATATCAAGGGTTTAAACCTTCAGGACCCGCTCGTGTTAGCTCCGGACGGTGGGGCGAAGGCGCTCGCAGAGGGTGTGGCATCATCAGGGAGGATGGAGTGGGACTGGCTTAGAAAGAACAGGATCGATGCGGATAAGGTTGTAATAGAGGAAAAGAGTCTTGATGTAAGTGGAAGAGATGTAATCATCGTTGATGATATTATCTCAAGTGGTGGAACGATCATCGAGGCAGCAAAAGTTCTCAGGCAAAACGGTGCAGGCAGGATCTATGCCGGGTGTGTGCATGGGGTCTTCGTTAGAAATGCACTCTTAAGGCTTAACAGGGCGAAGATAAGTGTCTTTTCAACCGATACAATCGAATCGATCGTAAGCTCCGTGAGCGTTGCAGGATTAATCGGTGATGCACTTCTATGATCCGGGTATTCGGTGTAATCGGGGATCCGATCGGACACTCACTCTCTCCTGTGATGCACAATGCTGCATACAGGGCGCTTGGACTTGAATGTACATACATCCCCTTCCGTGTAGATCGTAAAGATCTTCCAGATGCGATCAGGGGTGCTAAAGCGCTCGGAATTCAGGGGCTCAATGTGACGGTCCCGCACAAAGAGGCTGTGATGGAGCTCGTTGATCCAGATCCACTCGCAGAGCGAATCGGTGCGGTAAACACGATAGATCTCCTCCATGGGAAGGGATACAACACAGATGCGATTGGTATCAAGAGATCACTTGAGGAGGAAGGTCTCAACCTCAAAGGTGCCTGTGTCCTCCTTCTTGGTGCAGGTGGTGCAGCGCGTGCAGCAGCGTTTTCATGTCTTGAAGGAGGTGCAAGGCTGATTATTTCAAACAGAACAAGATCAAGGGGTGAAAAGTTAGCTTCTGAGCTTGGGGGAAGTGTGAAAGCGATAGGACTTGAGAGGGATGAGATTGCTTCTGTTATACCCGGTTGTGATATCCTCATCAACACGACATCTGTTGGGATGTATCCAGAGATTGATAAGATCCCGATAGATCCAGATCTTCTCCATAAAGACCTGATTGTTTTTGATATTGTGTATAACCCTCCATTAACAGGTCTACTGCGTGAAGCTAAGCAGAAGGGATGCAAGACGATTGACGGCGTGAAGATGCTTGTTTATCAGGGGGCTGCATCCTTCAAGATATGGTTTGGATTTGATCCACCGGTGGACGTGATGGAGGGTGCGGTGAGATCCGCATTAAGAGATAAGGAGGTTTTGAATGGTTGAGCTTGATGTTGTGAGGCTGGAAAATCCGGATGGACGGTATCAGGTCGTCGTGGGCCAGGGGAACTTCACGGTTTTTGCCTGCGATGATATATTCCGCCTGCTGCTTACGACCGTACCGGGGATAAAGTGTGCTGTTGGGATGAACGAGGCTGATTCAAGACTTACCCGTGTCACAGGGAACGATGAAACACTCAGGGATCTTGCAGGAAGAAACGCATCCATGATCGGAGCTGGACACGTTTTCGTCATCATGATCGATGGAGCGTTCCCGATCAATGTACTGGGAGCGTTGAAGGCTCATCCCGCAGTTGTATCGCTCTATCTTGCAACTGCAAATCCTGTGGAGGTCATAACCGCAAAGACAGAGCTTGGATGCGCTGTTCTTGGTGTTGTTGATGGTGCATCTGCAATACGCATCGAGAGTGATGCTGAGCGGGATGAGCGGAGAAAGCTCTGTGAGGCACTTGGATACAGGCTTGAGTGAACAGGTAGTTGAGAAAACCACGGGATCATAACCAGGCACAGGAATATCCATGTGATCCTGTGGTTAACAGGGGATGAGCACGGCAATGGTTCGAGTTGTAGGAGCGGTTCTTGTAATTGGTGGGGGAATCGCCGGAATACAGGCTGCACTTGAGGTTGCAGACCAGGGATTCAAGGTGTACCTTGTTGAGCGAAGCGGTTCGATTGGGGGTGTTATGGCAAGGCTCGATAAGACCTTCCCGACGAATGACTGCTCGATGTGTATCGAGTCGCCAAAGATGGTCGAGGTCGGGAGGCACCCCAACATCAGCGTGATACCAAATGGCGAAGTGATCTCTGTATCCGGGAGGGAGGGGCGCTTCACGGTCAGGATCGTGAGGAGGAACCTGTATGTTGATGACAGGGCATGTGTTGGATGCATCGATATCTGTGCATCTGTCTGCCCGATCGAACTCCCTTCAGAGCACGAGTTTATGATCGGGGGTAGAAAGGCGATCTATATCCCGTTTCCTCAGGCTGTACCACTTGTTGCGAAGATCGATACCGATCACTGCATAGGTTGCAGGTTCTGTGAGGCTGCGTGTGAGCGGGATGCGATTGACTACTTCAGAGGGGATATCGAAGAGGAGCTTGAGGTTGGGAGTATCATCGTTGCAAGTGGGATTGAGCCGTTTGATCCATCTGCGATCCCTGAGTATGGATATGGACTTCTTGAGAATGTGATAACAGCTCCACAGTATGAGCGCCTCCTCTCTCCAGCAGGACCGACAGAAGGCAGGATCCTGCGACCCTCGGATGGAAAGGTCCCAGAAAAGGTCGCATGGATCCAGTGTGTCGGATCGAGGGATGATGAGTACCCCTGCTGTTCATCTGTCTGCTGTATGTACGCGACAAAGGAGGCCATGGCAACCTCCGGGGAGAGGTACATCTTCTACATTGACCTCAGATCATACGGAAAGGCGTTTGAGATCTTTTATCGAGAGGCAAAGAAGATCGGTGTGAGGTACATAAGGGGCAGACCGGGGATCATACTCCAGGACAGGGATAAGAACCCGATTATAAGGTTTGAGGATACAGATACAGGTGAGGTTTCTGAGCTCAAGGTTGATCTTGTTGTCCTCTCTGTCGGGCTTCGCCCCTCTGCGACAAACCCCGGGCTTTCAAGGGTTCTTGGGATATCACTCAATGAGTATGGATTTTTCAATCCAAAGGACCTTCTGCACCCGCTTGAGACAGATCGCGAGGGGATATATATCTGTGGGTCTGCAACCGGACCAAAGGACATTCCTGATTCAGTGACTGAGGCAACAGGTGCTGCAACAAGGGCGATACTCCCGATCATTCAGGCAAGGGGTCGTGAGATCCCGCGAAAGGCCAGGATAAAGGAGCGGGTTGTAAGCCCCGGGGATCCCCCCCGTGTTGGGGTCTTTGTCTGCAGCTGTGGGGTTAATATTGGGGGGGTGCTTGATGTTAAGGGCCTTGTTGAGTATGCAAAAACCCTGCCGGGGGTGGTATTTGCCAGAGAAGAAACCTTTGCATGTTCGGATGATGTTCAGAGTCGTATAAAAGATTCGATAATAATTTACGACCTTAATCGAGTCGTTGTTGCAGCATGCACACCGAGAACCCATGAACCACTCTTCCAGCGCACATGTGAGGAGGTTGGGCTTAACCCATACCTCTTTGAGATGGCAAACATTCGGGAGCACTGCTCATGGGTGCACATGCACGATAGGGAGCTTGCACAGCGGAAGGCAGAAGATATAATCAGGATGGCGGTATCCAAGGTGAGGCTTGCCCGGCCAGGCCATCGGATAAAGATGCCGGTGGAAAAACGTGCACTCGTTCTTGGTGCAGGTGTCAGCGGTATGAGGGCAGCGCTTGATATCGCAGATGCCGGAATAGAGGTTTATCTCGTTGAGCGGGAGTCGGAGCCAGGTGGTATCCTCCGGAGGATACAGAAGCTCCACGATGGAACGATGGTCTCAGATTTTCTTCCGGACCTCATCAAGGCGGTAAAGTCCCATCCAAAGATCCATCTCATGACAGGATGCACGGTAAAAGAAGTGAATGGGTTTGTGGGTGGCTTTAAGGTGAGAATAGAGGGAAAAGAGAATGAGGAGGTTGATGTTGGGGCGTGCATCGTTGCAACAGGGATAAGAGAGCTTGAACCCCATGGTTACTACCGGTATGGGGAGGATCCGAGGGTTGTAACGCAGAGCGAGTTTGAGGAGCTTATTGAGAGGGGGGAGCGGTGGGGCAGGGTTGTGATGATCCAGTGTGTTGGGTCCAGGAATCACGAGAGACCGTACTGTTCAAGGATCTGCTGCATCAACGCGATCAAGAATGCGATCACGATAATGCGGGATAATCCAGAGGGTGAGGTTTACATCCTGTATCAGGACATCATGACATATGCCAAGTGGGAGTACCTTTACAGGGAGGCGATGGAACTTGGGGTCATCTTCATCAGGTATAGCCCGGAAAAACCACCTGTTGTGGGAGATAATCTCAGGGTCGAGGTGTATGATACACTCCTCGGTGAAGAGCTCCAGATTGAGCCAGATCTTGTGGTTCTCTCGGCTGCGATGATACCCTCTGAAGGTGCTGACGAGGTTGCACGGATCTTCAAGCTTCCCGTCTACCAGGATGGCTTTCTCCTCGAGGCACATGTCAAGCTGAGACCGCTTGATACGGCATTCGACGGTGTGTTCATCTGCGGTGGTGCACACTACCCCAAGCTCATCTCAGAGGCGATTGCTCAGGGTTCAGGTGCTGCAGCCCGTGCGTGCTCGATCTTATCACGGGATGAGATTGAGACCGGGGGTATCACGAGCGTCGTGGATGAGGAGGTCTGTATCGGGTGTGGTCTATGTGATCTCTGCCAGTTCAACGCGCTTGAGATCAGGGAGAAACCTCAGGGAAGAAAGGCTTATATCAACCCGGTTGCGTGTAAAGGGTGTGGATGCTGCCAGGCAGCGTGTCCTGTCGGTGCGATAAGAGAGCTCAACTTCACCTCCAGGCAGATAGAAGCGATGATAAGGGAGTCATTCAATGCCGAAGAAGCTCAAGAAGCATAAGAAGGGGGAGGAAGGGAAAGAACTCAGAACGCCGATTGTGAGCGTGATGGGCCATGTTGATCATGGCAAAACACTCTTTCTTGATCGGATAAGGGGTAGCACAGTCATTGAGAGAGAGGCCGGGAGGATCACCCAGCATATCGGTGCAACAGAGGTCCCGATCGAGACGATAGAGAGAATCTGTGCACCTCTTACCCGCGCAAAGTATGAGATACCGGGGCTTCTCTTCATCGATACACCCGGGCACCATGCCTTCACAACGCTGCGCTCAAGAGGTGGGGCACTTGCAGATCTTGCGGTGGTTGTGATCGACGTCATCGAGGGTTTCCAGCCACAGACGGTTGAGACGATCCGCATACTGAAGCGGTTCAGGACACCTTTTGTCGTTGCTGCAAACAAGATAGACAGGATACATGGATGGAAAAAACATCCTGGTGAGCCTTTTGTCAAGAGCTACACCAAGCAGGAGAGCTACGTGCAGGATATACTCAATGAGAAGATCTATGAAATCGTGGGTGAACTTCATAAGGAGGGTTTCAGCTCTGAACGATACGACAGGATCAGCGATTTTCAGCGAAACATCGGAATCGTCCCGATGAGTGCGATGACAGGAGAGGGTATACCAGACATCCTGCTTGTGCTTGTTGGGCTTGCCCAGAAGTTCCTCGAGAAAAACCTCTATTTCAAGGCGTCATCTGCAGGCGTTGGAACAATTCTTGAGGTGAAGGAGGAGAAGGGGCTCGGGATCACACTTGACGTGATACTCTATGATGGTACGATAAAAACAGGGGATACGATCGTCGTTGGGAGCCTTGGAGAACCGATTGTAACCAGGGTGCGTGCACTTCTCAAGCCAAGACCTCTTCAGGAGATCAGAATTGAAGAACGGTTCAGGACTGTCAGGTCTGTTACGGCTGCGGCAGGGATCAAGGTTGCAGCTCCAAATCTTGAGGGGGCGCTTGCAGGTCTGCCATTGAGGGTGGTACCGGATGATGCAGAACTTGATGATATCATCAAGGAGGTTGCAGGGTTCAGTGAGATCAAGATTGAGAGAGATCCGATCGGTGTGATCATAAAGGCAGACACGCTCGGGTCACTTGAGGCACTCGCGCACGAGCTTAAGAGGGAGAAGATCCCGATACAGATCGCAGAGGTTGGAGATATCTCCAGGCGGGATGTGGTAAATGCATCAACGATAAAGGATCCACTTCTATCCGCAATCCTCGGCTTTAACGTCGAGATCTTGCCGGATGCTCTGGATGAGATCGCCAGGAGTGATGTGGCGGTATTTACGGACACGGTGATATACAGCCTCCTTGAAAGCTACGAGGAGTGGGCAGAGGAGAAGAAAAGGGAGATCGAGGAGGCCAAGTTTGGGAGGATTCCCCGCCCGGGGATTGTTAAGATACTTCCAGACTGTGTTTTCAGGCAGAGCAAGCCTGCTGTTGTCGGTGTGAAGGTCTTATGCGGAACGATAAAGCCGAATGTCCATCTCATGAGGGAGGATGGGGTGCGTATCGGTACCGTAAAGGGACTCCAGTCCTCAGGTGAGAATATAAGCTCTGCAGAATCTGGGATGGAGTTTGCACTCGCGATAGAGGGCCCAACGGTCGGGAGGCAGATCAAGGTTGGGGACCTCTTATATGTGGACATACCGGAGAATGATGCAAAGCTTCTTGAAGCTGAGCTTGATAGTGGTATTCTGAGAGATGATGAGATAAAGGCCTTTGATGAGTTCCTGAAGATAAAACGACGAGATGATCCTTTCTGGGGTAAGTAGGCGTTATTCAGGATCCTTTAGGGGTGAGGGGAGATGGTGAAGTCGGATCGATCTGTTATACGCAGCGTAAGGGTCGAAACTTTGCGAGGCAAACGGTCTCATAAAGTTTCAAGCTCTTTAGCCCCCTCTTCACCTACCATTCAGCAATCCTCTGTAACCCCTCCTTTGAGTTAATACCAAGAGAAATCACTATCCCTACCAAAAGTACATGCAGACAGACGAATTTTTTGACTGAGCGCTCTGTATAGCGGTGCAGATTCTTTAAAGAGAAAGCACTTTTGGCTAACTTGAATATGTCCTCTATCATGGATCTGATCGGCTTATATTTCTCCCAATTTTCAAGTTTTGCCTTTAAACTCTTCACTAAGCCTCTATAAAATTCCTTTTCCTTCTCTGGATTGGAACGGTTGAATATGGAGAGAGGATAAGAGAGCAATACCCTTTATCAAGGATGATTGTATCTCCATTTCTGGCTATTCTTCTCCTTTTAAGCTCTTCTAAGATCTCCTCGTAGATCTTAGCATCACCTGGTGATCCCTGATGAAGAATATCCCCATTTGAACCCCTTTCCCGCAAGATCAGCCTTAGTTATCTTCTTCCTGAACCAGTTCAGGTCAGGCGAAGGTTGGTGGAATCCACGATTAATATCTTGTTTCCTCCTCTTTTGAGACCGGGGTGATATCTATGGAGAAGAAGATGGCTATCAGGACGATTTTAAACATCGCCCCGGCCAGGTTAACCGGTGATATACCCTGCTTTGACATCTCCTGCTTGACTCTCCGTGAACCGACAATCCTGAGTATTTTTCCTAATAATACTCATTTGGGTCTTTCTCATCTGTTATTAATGGCATATTCATTTTTTCCACCATAAAACTGTTATATAAGCTTCTATACAAATTTTTTCGACTTTATTTCGCCTGGAATTGAATTTTATAGGTTTTTATGGTGTACTTTCAGAATTTGAGAAAAAGGATGGGTGTAAATATGCAAAATACCCGTTCAAGTTTGTATAGTATAAGTCGGGTAAGGGGGTGGGGTTAAAGGATCATATGATCTAACTGGCCTCGTTACACAACCCATCCTCCCTCCTCCAGACCATTCATCCGCATCACCCTTTTACCAACGATAAGACATACAGAACTTTTAAAGATGCGGTCTGCTTATCAAATCCTTCGAACTGATGTATCTCGATTCTTTTATCTTTAGCCCCTGCTCTATTATCTCAAGGAGGTGCTCTTTCTCATCAGGAAGCTTGTATCCCTCGTAATCCTGATCAAAGAGGGGAACTATCCATGTACCGGATACATAGGATGGGTTCATCATGTGATCGAAGCATATCCTGGAGTTTACTTCCAGATCCTCTATCAACATCCTTATCTCCCTCAGGAGTTCGTGTGGAGAGAGGAGTTTGAAATTACCCTTTTCATATTCCTCAAAGAGCGGTGTCCCATGCCTGGGGACAAGGGGTCTGGATCTTATGAAATGGGGATCTATCTCGTTCAGGACCCTGGCCGTGTTTCTTGCATGTTTTTCTGAGAGATCTTTTCCTCCCAGACCGGGCATTACGTACTCAGAGAGTTCTATCCCTGCATCCATCACCTTCCTCCCTGCATCTATGTGATCTTCTGGAGTCGCCCCCTTCTTCACATATCTCAGAACCTCTTCATCCCCGGATTCAAGACCGATGTGAAGCCTCGAGAGGCCTGCCTCTTTGAGCTCCTTTATCTCCTCAAGGGATTTCTTTGCTACGGTTCTTGATCTTGCGTAGGAGGTTATCCTTTCTATATCCGGGAAGGTCTTCTTGAGGTACCTTATCACCTCAGCCAGATCCCGGGTCTTCATGATGAGCGAGTCTGCATCCTGGATAAATACAGTCCTTCCACCGGATAAAAGCCAGTTAAACACATTTACAAAGCTCTGACTGTAGTTGAGCTCCGGGTTTTTCTTTATCATCTCAGCCCCCACTGTTTCGTTTACCACACCGCCATATCCAAGCTCCTCCGATGTCCTCCTTATATCATCGCTTATCTTCTTCACGATGTCTATATCCTCCTTTATCTCATCAACAGGTCTTATGCTGAACTTTTCACGATTGTACGGGGTGCCATAACAGAACGTGCACCTGCTCCACGGGCAGTTCCTCGTCGCTCTTATGAGAAGAGAGAAGCTACCCCCCTCACTTGGCGGCCTTATGGGCCCTATCTCAAATTCCTTCATAGCCATGAAAGATAGACACCCTCCAGGTATTCAAGATTTTCCTTCTCCGTGTATTCCGGAATTGACCCTGCAGAAGGAGATAACCGTACCCTGAAATGAGATAACCGCCGGGGTGAAGATTGAGGTAAAGACCTGATCAAACTGAAATTCAGATCATCCCATCCCCATCGTCAAGCTTTTATCACAGCCCGGAATAGCTATATCTGTGAAGGTCATATCCTTCGATCTTGATGGGACGATCGCAGACAGCTCGTTTGCAGATGCATTCTGGGAGGAGGAGGTTCCGGCGCTCTATGCCAGGAAGAACCAGCTGAGCATTGATGAGGCATGGAGAATCGTTAAAAGGTCGTATGAGGAGGTTGGATCAGAGGATATTCGATGGTACCAGCCTGAGTACTGGTTCAACCTCTTTGATCTGGATGAGGATGTCACCGAGGTCTTAAGGAGGGTCAAGGACCGGGTAAATCTCTTTTCCGATGCGCTTGAGGTGATAGAAGCACTCTATCAGAAGTACGATCTTATCATCATATCAAACGCACCGAGAGAGTTCATTGAGATTGAGCTTGAAGGGATAGAGGACTACTTTTCCGCATCCTTCTCATGCACCTCTGACTTCGGGGTGGTTAAAAAGAGCGGGGATGCATACCTGAGGGTCTGCAGCAAGATCGGTGTAGCTCCCGGGGATGTTCTGCATCTTGGTGACAACCCCATCTTCGATTATGAGGTTCCAAGAAGTATCGGGATGAGGGCACTCCTGATCGATCGCACAAACGACCATGGGGGGAGTGGCCTGAAGGATATGAGAGAGATCCTGAGGATGGAACCATTCTCGAAGGATCTCAAGGTGAAAAGGTGACCGGATGATCGAACGCCTTAAGGATGCTGCGAAAAGGGTTGCATCAAGGATAAGGGAGCATGAGTTTGTCAGGGTCATATCCCACCATGATGCAGATGGCATCACCTCAGCCGGTGTGATATGCCATGCCCTTGTCAGATCCGGGATCCAGTTTCATGCGACACTGCTTCCTCGGCTTGATGAGGAGATCTTCAATCTGCTTGCTGAGTCGACCAGGGAGGGAGATCTTCTTCTCTTCTGTGATATGGGAAGTAATCAGGGGGAGATATTGAGAAAGATACAGCGTGAGCTTGGGCTTGAGATCGCTGTGATCGATCACCATCGGTATCTGGGGGAGATATCCCCCGGGGTATCTCAGATAAACCCCCATGACGTGGGTATTGAGGGTGCCTTTGAGGTCTCTGCATCTGGCTGCGCATATCTTGTTGCAGAAAAGCTCGGTGATAACCTGGATCTTGCAGGTCTTGCAATCCTCGGTGCTATCGGGGACAAGCAGCGAATGATCGGTGTTAACAGGGAGATCCTCGATGAAGCGGTGAGAAATGGAATTGTAACGGTGAAAGAGGGGCTTAAACTCGCCGATGGAGACCTCAAAGAGGAACTTGAGCTTTCTATAGATCCTTATTTCAAGATCGAGGAGGGGATAGGGAAGTTCCTTGATGATCTCGGGATAGACGGGAGGCTCTGGGATCTGAGCCCGGAGGATGAGATGCGACTTGCAGATGCACTCATCTCAAGGATCAAGATGCGGGCAAGCGAGGATGCAATAGCAGATATCGTCGGTGACCGTTACATCCTCCACCATGAGGTAATCCCTGACTCAATCAAGCTGATGCAGATGCTTGATGCATGTGGTAAGATGAGAAAGACCGGGCTTGCACTCTCACTCTGTCTCCGGGATCCCCGTGGGCTGGATGAGGCCTCTGAGGTTAGGGTTGACTTTCAGAGGAGGGTTGTAAAGGAGCTTGAAGGGGTTGATGAGAGGATCAGGGAGCGTGAGGGTTTCAGGTACATATTTGCAGAGGACAGGGATATCACTGGAGCACTTGCAGGGGGAATTATCCGATACCTCTATCCTGATAAGCCGATATTTGTGATAAACAGGCTTGAGAGTATCACCAAGATTTCTGCAAGAGGGACGAGGGCGATCGTATCCTCCGGGATTGATTTATCAGAGATTATGAGGATCGCAGCATCAAAGGTTGGTGGTGTTGGTGGGGGGCACAGCATCGCGGCAGGGGGGGCTATCCCGGTCGGATCTGAGGAGGAGTTCATAGAGGCAATCGATGAGCTACTTTAATCTCTTTTGAAGAGATCAACAAGGTACTTGACCGAGCAGGCATGCTCAACCGATGACAGAACCACAAATGCCTCATCGACGGTTGAACCCCGGGCAAATGTCCCGTGACCCTCTGCTATCACGGCTTTATGGTCCTTGAGCCCGGCAGCAACAGCAGCTGCAAGCTCATCTGATCCGACACCACCCCCAACAACCGGGATCTCATGGAGAAGATACAGGCTCTCTGAGTCCTCAGGCACGATAATATTCCCTGCTCCATAGATCATCGAAAGCGCGACGGCGTATCTTGAGTGCCCATGGAGGATTGCAAGGGCTGAGGTCTCTGCATATACTCTTCTGTGAAGGTTCACCTCGCTTGATGCGATGATATCAAGCTCATCAGGGATCGATGGATCGATCGGGACGGAGACGATCTCCCCCTCAAGCTCATCAAGCATGCTCCCCGTTGTACTTATGAGCATCCGATCCCCTATGCGCTTGCTCACATTCCCGAAGTGTGAGTCGACAAGGCCTGATTCAACCATCTTACGCCCGTACTTGATCAACTCCTCCGTATCTCCCACCCCATGACATCATCCATAGAGTAGACACCACTTGGTTTGCCCTGAATCCACCTCACAGCGCGTATTACCCCGTTCACAAACGCATCCCTGCTCTGGGCACGGTGTGTTATCTCAAGCCGCTCACCCGTGCCTGCAAATACCACCGTGTGATCTCCCACGATATCCCCTCCCCTTATTGCATGGATCTCCACATCTCTTCTTCCTGCCTGCTCAAGCACCTTCGCGGCCCTGAGTGCGGTCCCGCTCGGGGCATCGCGCTTTGTCCTGTGGTGCGCCTCGATGATCGCGATATCGTACCCCTCAAGCACCTCTGCAGCATCCCGGATGAGCCGCCAGAGGAGGTTCACCCCGACTGAGAAGTTCGGTGAGATGACAGCTGCAACCCTCCCCATGATCTCAGATCTCATCTTGGAGAGATCCTCTTCACTGAAGCCTGTGGTTCCTATCACAAGGTTTACACCACAGCGTGCGGCTGTGATCGCATTCAGGACAGCCGCGTCTGCTACCGTGAAGTCGATAAGAACATCAACATTTCGCTCCTTCAGGGTCTCAGCCATCCTCTCAGGGGGTATCACATCATCTCCCACGATGTCAAACCCTGCAACAGCCTCCATCCCCTCCTCATGTGCGATTCGATCAAGGATTAAACGGCCCATTCTCCCAGATGCGCCACTGACAGCGACTTTTATCATATAAGACCCATTCCTGCGAGGACATCTCTGAGACGCGCCTCGTTTTCTTTGCTTATCTCAGAAAGAGGGAGTCTTATCGTTCCGTTTGAAAGCCCCATCAGCTCTGCAGCTTTCTTCACAGGTATCGGGTTTGTCTCAAGGAATAATGCATCAAAGAGTGGTGCAAGTTCGTAATGCAGCTCTCTCGCCCCTTCAAAGTTGCCAGAAAGGGCCTCATTTACGAGGGATGACATCCTCCCGGGTATGATATTTGCGGCAACAGAGACAACCCCTACTCCACCGAGTGCGATGACCGGGACGGTTGAGCTATCATCACCTGCAAAGACGAGAAAGTCCCGATCTCTTGTGAGCTCAATGATCTTTGAGACCTGCGATATACTTCCACTTGCCTCTTTGACACCTATTATCCGTGGATCATTTGAGAGCTCAAGAATCAGATCTGGTGGTAGGTTCAGCCCGGTCCGTCCCGGGATGTTGTAGAGGATTATCGGGAGATCTGATGCATCTGCAATCGCCTTAAAGTGTTTGATAATCCCGCTCCGGTTTGGCTTATTATAGTAGGGTGTAATCTGGAGTGTGGCATCTGCCCCCACATCCTTCGCAAACTTTGAGAGGTCTATCGCTTCCTGTGTGTTGTTAGAACCTGCCCCTGCGACCACCACAAGGTTTGATGGTGCGGCTTCAACCGCTGCCTCGATCACCTGCTTGTGCTCGCTGTGGGTGAGGGTTGCAGACTCACCTGTTGTTCCACATGGAACGACCCCGGCCACGTTATTTTCCGCCATAAACCCGATCAACGATCTCAAACACTCTAAATCCAGGCTGCCATCGTGGTTGAACGGAGTTATGAGTGCTGTGAAGACGCCTTTAAGCATACACCTCATCCTCACTGTACATCTTATTCTTATTTCGCCTCTCCCTGTTTATCTTGGAGGTTATATACCCTGCAACCCTGTTTCGCACCCGCTTACTCTTCACATTCGTGTACTCCTCGACCAACCGTTTATTCACCTCAAAATCACCGGTAAATTTATCCTTGTAGGCCTTAAGCAGGCTCTCCCCCAGTACCTTGATATAGTTTGGCCTCACGTTTCCCATACAGATCTCCCTTAGATCTTGTAATTATGATCACGTAGCTTCCATCACATCACTTAATAAGGTTAACCCCGTATTAGATGATATGATCCATGAGGCGATGTTATTTGAACCAGGGGAGGATCTCAAGGTAAACTGTCTTCTCTGTGCTCACAGGTGTAAGATAGCGGAGGGGAAGCGAGGCATATGCAGGGTAAGGGAAAACAGGGGTGGAACTCTCTTCACACTGATCTATGCATCTACTTCCTCGGTCGCGGTAGATCCGGTCGAGAAGAAGCCGTTCTATCACTTCTATCCAGGGACATATGCATACTCAATGGGGACGGTGAGCTGCAACTTCCGCTGCAAGCACTGCCAGAATGCACCAATATCTGCTGTAACGATAGATAACTTCCCGGTGCGTGATATACCCCCTGAAGAAGCCATATCCAGTGCCAAGGCAAGAGGTTGTCGCGGCATCACGTGGACGTACAACGAGCCGACGATATGGTTTGAGTACACCTATGACAGCGCGAAGATCGCAAAACGTGAGGGGCTGTACACGGGTTATGTGACAAATGGGTACATGACAGAGGAGGCATTGAATGAGATCGCGCCCTACCTTGATGCCGCGAATGTTGATGTGAAGTCCTTCGAGGATGACTTCTACAGGAAGATCTGCGGTGCAAGGCTACAACCTGTCCTTGACTCATGCGAGCGGATGGTTGAGCTTGGAATGCACATCGAGATCACATACCTCGTGATCCCCACCCTGAACGACCGTGACGAGCTCTTTGAAAGGTTCACAGAATGGGTCTTTGAGCTTGACCCATCGATCCCTGTCCACTTCACAAGATTCCACCCGGACTATCAGATGAGGGATATCATTTCTACCCCTTTTGAGACACTTGAGCGCGCTTACAGGATTGCCAGGGGTAAGGGGCTTGAGTACGTCTATATTGGAAACGTCGATGCACCGGAGTATAACAACACGTACTGCCCTGAGTGCGGGGAGCTTGTAATCGAGCGAAGGGGGCTCTTTGGAGGGGTGAAGGTCCATCTTGATCCGGAGGATAGATGCCCCGTGTGTGGGCGAAAAGTCCTTATCATCCGGGATCATACGGGTTCACATGAAGCTTAATACAAAGGACTACCCGAAGCTTCTGGTAAGGCCCGTCGTTGTGATAACAACAGTCTCAAAGGATGGAATACCAAACGCTGCACCCTTCAGCTTTAACTCCCCGGTAAGCTTTGAACCACCCCTGTACGGGTTTTCATGTGCCCCAGGGCATGATACATGGCGAAACATACAGGATACCGGTGAGTTTGTCGTCAATGTTGCGCCAGAAGAGATGGGCAATCTCATGAAGATCCTTGAGGAGAAGTATCCACCCGAGGTCAACGAGATCGAGAAGGCAGGGCTTACGGCAGAGGCGTCAGAGGTCGTGAAACCTCCAAGGATAAAGGAAGCAGTTGCATGGATCGAGTGCAGGCTCGAGAAGGCGGTTGAGCTCGGGGATCATGTATGGATCACAGGAATGGTCGTTGCAGCAGGTGTTAGAGAGGGGTGCTGGGATGGTGTAATCAAACCTGAGAGCTGTAATCCACTCTGTCATATCTCAGGGGAGTTTTTTGCGGTGAATATGACCACAAAAAGATTTGAACGTGCAAAGAAGAAGTGATGCGGAGGGGAAAAAGAAGGCGTGATCACTTCTGGAGGGAGGCAAAGCGATGGGGTTACCGTTCGCGTGCCTCCTTCAAGCTCATCCAGATCAATGAGCGGTTTGGGGTGATCAGGGAAGGTTATAAGGTCCTTGATCTTGGGGCGTCACCCGGGGGCTGGCTCCAGGTTGCAAAGGAGATTGTTGGGGATAGAGGGACCGTTATAGGTGTTGATATCCTGCCGATTGATCCGATTGAGGGAGTTTTTACGCTCAAGATGGATATGAGGCGACCTGAGCTTGTAGATCGGATCATGGAGCTTACAGGGGGGGAGAAGCTCGATACAGTTCTATCTGATGCATCACCCAATCTCTCAGGCAACTGGTCACTGGATCATGCACGCTCGATCGATCTCGCACGAACTGCCCTCCGGGTTTCAGAGAACCTCCTGAAGAGGGGAGGGAATTTCGTTGTGAAGGTCTTCCAGGGAGATATGTACAACGAGTTCTTTGAGGAGGTTTCAGATAGATTCAGGTTTACAAAGGCATACACACCACGTGCATCGAGGAAAGAGAGCGCTGAGATATACGTTGTAGGCAAGGAATTACAGATATGATTCTTCTAAGGCCATCGGCTGAGATATTCCTGAAATCAGCTAATGTGAGAAGAAAGTGGGAGAGGAAGCTGATCTCCGAGATCAAAAGGGCCATTGGAGATGTCAGACTGAGAAAGGGCGGTGGCCGGATCTGGATTGAGGAGGATATCACGCCTGAGGCAAGAGACCGACTGAGATACACCTTTGGGATCCATTCTTTCTCGGTCTGTAAGAGGTGCAGCCTGCAGCAGCTTGAAGAGCAGGTGCTTTCCTTCTGGGATGAGAGGTGGGGGGAGAAGAGCGGCTTTAGCTTTGCCGTCAGGGTCAAAAGAGAGGGGCAGCACGATTTCACATCACAGGAGATGGCAGCCAGAATCGGTGCTTTGATCCTTGATTCACACCCTGATTTACGGGTTGATCTCAAGAATCCGGATTACGTGATATTCGTTGAGATAAGGGACCTTGATTGTTACATCTTTGATGAGATGATTGAGGGGGCCGGTGGATTGCCACCCGGGGTTGAGGGTAGGGTTGTTGCACTCTTTTCTGGTGGCGTGGATTCTGCGGTGGCATCCTGGATGATGATGCGAAGGGGTTGTGAGGTGATACCGGTGCATCTTGATCCCGGAGACTTTGGGGCAGGAGAAGGAATTGAAAGAGCAGAAGAGGTTGCCTCGTTTCTACAAAGGTATCAGCGGAATTTTAAGCTCAAAATCATAGATCATAGTGAGTTTCTCACCGATCTCATCCATCTACTCAGGAGTGTGAGGCTTGAGAGATACACGTGTCTTCTCTGCAAAAGAAGGATGTACAGGATTGCAGAAGAGGTTGCACGGGAGGTTAAAGCCAGAGGGATTGTCACAGGTGAATCACTCGGCCAGGTGGCATCACAGACGCTTGGTAACCTGTTTGTCCTTGATCAGGCGGTGAATATCCCTGTCTTTCGACCTCTTATAGGGCTTGATAAGAACGAGATAGAGGGATGGGCGAGAGAGATCGGGTTATATGAGATCTGTGCTTCCACAGAAAACCGGTGCCTGGCAGCACCGAGAAGGCCCTCGACCCGGGGAGATCTTGAGAAGATCCTTGATCTTGAGCAGAGATTGTATGGAGACCGGAGACAGAACCATGAGAATGGATGAGGACGAGTATGTGAGGCGCTTCAGCGAGCTTGTGGAGCTTGAGAGGGAGGAGCAGATGCGCTTTCACGAGGAGGAGATGAGGAGGCTGAGTGGTAAAGAGCGCGAGGAGCGGGGGAGGGCATATCTTATGATGAGGGGCAGGTCGGAGGGGCTCGGGCTTGGAGGAAAGTATCTTGTTAAGTTCAAGAAGAAGAACAGCACCCAGCTTCCTGAGAGTGAGATTGAGGTTGGAGATCTTGTTATCGTGAGCCCCAGAGGCAGGGCACCATGGGATAAGAGAAACCCCACCGGTACCGTCTCAGCAAAGACATCATACTCAATCACCGTTGCATTCGATGATCCCTTTCCAAGGTCTTTCTTGAGAGAAAACCTCAGAATCGACCTCTTTGTGAACGATATAACATTCAGACGGATGCTTGAGGCACTGAATCACTTCAAAAAGATTTCTGATGATAAAAAAAGGAAAATTCTCGGGGATAGACCGCCCGAGTTTGATAAGGGGATTGACCTCGAGTTTTTAAATGAGAAGCTCAATGAAAGCCAGCGGGAAGCGGTATTAAAGAGCCTTCAGGCACGGGATTTCTTTCTGATCCACGGTCCACCCGGGACTGGAAAGACGATGACATCTGTTGAGGTTATAGCCCAGATTGTAAGAAAGGGAGGGAAAGTTCTTGCCTCGGCCGACTCAAATGTTGCTGTTGATAACCTTGTTGAGTACCTTGACAGGATCGGGCTTGAGGTTGTGAGAATAGGGCATCCTGCACGTATTATTCCCTCTTTGAGGAGGAGAAGCCTCGACTATATTGTCCAGGAAGATCTCGAGTACAAAAAGGTGATAAAGCTCAGGGATGAGGCGTATGGGATAAAAGAAAAAATGCAGAGGCATGTATTACCTGAAATGAAATGGAGAAGAGGTCTTGGTGACGATGAGATAATAAGGCTTGCTCGTGAGGGGAGGACGACAAGGGGGATACCGAAAGAGAAGATCCAGGGGATGAAAAGGTGGATAGATCTTAAAAGAAAAGCAGATGAGCTCTTCTCTCAGGCAAGAAGGATCGAGGAAGGGATCATAAAAAGGATCATAGAGAGAGCCGATGTTATCTGCACGACAAACAGCACTGCCGGCTCTGAGATACTTGGTGGCAAGAGGTTTGATGTGGCTGTGATCGATGAGGCAACCCAGGCGACCGAACCGTCTACCCTCATACCTCTGCTTAAGGCAGATAGGTTCATTATGGCAGGGGATCATATGCAGCTTCCCCCAACTGTTATAAATGAGGAGGCGGCAAGGAAAGGGCTTTCAATGAGCATGTTCGAGCGACTGCTTCATGTACACGGTGATAAGATAAGGGTCATGCTTGAGGTACAGTACAGGATGAATGAGGAGATAGCAGAGTTCTCAAACAACGAGTTCTATGGTGGCAGGCTCAAGGCCGACGAGAGTGTCAAAGATCACACGCTTGCAGATTTAATCGATGCGGATCTTTCTGAGGAGGATATCAAGCCGCTCATATTTATCGATACTGCCGGGAAGGATGGATTCTCTGAGAGGAGAAGAAAAGGCTCGACATCAATAGAGAACCCGGGTGAGGCCAGGCTTGTCAGGGAGATCGTAAAGCATATGCTCGAGCTTGGGATGAAACCGGTGGAGATAGCGGTCATATCCCCCTATGAGGATCAGGTTGCGCTAATAAGAAGGATGGTGCAGGTGGATGGGCTTGAGATAAAGACGGTTGATGGTTTTCAGGGAAGGGAAAAGGAGATTGTCATCGTTTCATTCGTTAGAAGTAATCGTTCTGGGGATATAGGGTTTCTCAGGGACTTAAGAAGGCTTAATGTATCTTTAACAAGGGCAAAACGAAAGCTTATCTTAATCGGTGATTCAGAGACGCTTAGATCTGATGGATGCTACAGGAATCTTATTGATCTGGTAAAGAGGAGGAATGGTTACAGGAAACTCGGCTAACTTAATACGCTCCAGGCTAAAATTTATTACCACTCTGATAAAAGGATGAGAAGGAAGCAAAAAAGGTGACGAACTTGGAGATCGGCATTCTCATTGATGCAACCCTCAAGATTCTCACATCCATAATACTCGGTGGGCTCATCGGGTTTGAACGGGAGATCAAGCACCACCCCGCAGGTTTCAGGACATACATCCTCGTCTGTCTTGGTTCAACGCTTCTCATGTTTGTCTCTTACTATCCATGGCATTCTGAGATCAGCGGAGTGACTGCTGTGCTCGATGTATCCCGTGTTGCAGCGGCTGTTGTAACCGGGATCGGTTTTCTTGGGGCAGGCGCAATCTTCAGAGAGGGGGTGACCATAAAAGGGCTTACAACCGCGGCAGGGTTGTGGGTCACAGCAGGGGTCGGGATTCTGGTAGGCATCGGGCTATTTGAGATTGCAATTATTTCAACTGGCGCAATCCTGATCACGTTATCCGCGTTTTCCCAGCTTGAGGAATGGCTCTCAATACCTGAGGAGCGAAGATTACTCCAGCTGAGAATGAATGATCCAGCCGGTGCAAGACAGGTTATCGAGGATCTCTTCAGGAGGTGTGGGGTAGGGTTTGAGATGGAGGGGTTCCTCCATGAGGGGGACGAGATCACGCTTACATACAGGATGGATCTTCCGAGAGGTTTTCAGCGGGAGACCTTGACCCGTAGGATGATAGAAGAGGAGAAGATACTTGAGATGAGGTGGAAGTGAATCAATGGGGAAGGGTCTGACGATTCTCAAGATCGGAGGAAGTGTGATTACCTGTAAGAACGATGAAAAGCGGCTCAGAGAGGATACCATCAATCAGGTTGTGAGAGAGATCGCAGATGCCAGGACCGATCATCTAATTCTCGTGCATGGTGCAGGCTCGTTCGGTCACCCACAGGCTGCAAAGCACTCAGAGTTCGGGGAGGATCTGGTAAAAAATGCGTTTGCAGTCTTTGATATAAATACGACCGTGATGGAGCTTAACACCATCCTCGTCTCAAGTATGATCTCACAGGGTCTTCCTGCGGTTGCGCTTCACCCGATGAACTTCACAATCCTTGAGGACGGGAGGATTTACTCGATGATGACTACTCAGATCGAGGAGATGCTTGATAAGGGTTTCGTCCCGGTTCTGCATGGTGATATTGTTTTCGATCGTAAGAAGGGGTATGCCATCCTCTCAGGGGATCAGATCGTGACATATCTTGCGAGAGATCTTCAGGCACAGAGGGTAGGGCTTGGAGTCGATGTTGATGGGGTCATCGGGAGTGATGGGAGTGTTATGGAGGTCATCACACCGCAGAATGTGGATGAGATAATCTTCGACAAGGGGGCAGATCTTGATGTTACCGGGGCAATGGAGGGAAAGGTCAGAGAGCTTCTTGAGCTTGCCTCGTATGGAATAAGCTCGTGTATCTTCAATGGGACAAAGAAAGGCTACATCAGACGATGGCTTAAAGGGGAGAAGATACCATCCACAATCATATCAGAGTAGCCGCATCGCCCCGGTGCATATGGTAATCGTAATGAGGCCGACGATAAGCATCTTGAGACCGTGTGTGATGAACATCTCATCTGAGATATGCGCAAGGTACACTCCAAGCAGAAACAGGGTGATTAATGCGAGGGCGAGAGATAGAAGCACAGCTGTAGCCGGTGCAATAATTGAGGTGAAGAAGAAGGGGGATACGACGATAAAAGCCCCCACTGCAGGGCTCAGCCCATCGACGAGTGAGACGAATATGATTGCAAACCGCTTTGCTCTACTAAACCTCGTCCCTTCCAGGCTTATCAGGAGTGCACTCTCAAGCCTCTTCATCTCCCTTGTTCTCTCAGCATTCTCTGTCATGTAAGCACCGCTGAAACCGGATATTCCCATTGCGATGCTTGCACTGATTCCTGCTCCAAGGATCACGTCATGGTTGATGTTTCCTCCCATGTAAGCACCTATGATCACACCAACCATCGTGAGCACCCCGTCAAATGCGTTCATCACAAAGTACCGCCTTGCAATCTCTGATACCCCGCTGAGCTCAAGGTACTCGTTAAATCTCTCCTTAAGATCCTCCATTCAGCACTCCTTTGCCATCAAGAGTCCAATTATCGTCTTGGCGTCGATAATCTCAGATCCAAACCTGGAGATCGCATCATCAAGATCGAGTGTCACAACCTCTATCTGCTCATCCTCATCAGGGGATTGTTCATCTTCTACGAGATCTGATGCGAGAAAGAGATGAATCCTTGCATCTGTAAAACCTGGTGCAAGAAAGAAGTCAAGGAGCCTCTCGAGCCTTCCTGGACGATAACCTGTCTCTTCCTTTATCTCCCGCATGATTGCATCCTCAGGTGACTCCCCCTCTTCTATCAAGCCTGCAGGGAGTTCAAGGATCTCTCGTTCAAGCGGTTTTCTGAACTGACGAACGAGAACAACCTTTCCATCACTTCTCATCACCACCGCTGCAACCGCACCAACATGCTCAACGATCTCGCGCAACCCCTCTCTACCAGATGGTAGACGGACCCTCTCACGCCTGAGCTTGAGGATCCTGCCCTCATATATGATCTCACGGGATAATGTATCTTCCATTGGACAAACCCATACTTAGTCTTGCTGCATAGATTAATATCTTACGATTCTGATTTTAATGAAAAATCATGACTATTGATCTTGTACATGTCAGGCGGAGAGAAGAGAACAAATCTATAGTACCCCCTTCTGACCCATAGGTACTCATACCATGCCACCAAGATTGAGCTGGTGGTCTTGATGGAAGTACCGAAGGAGTATATCTCAACTTTTAATCGTAGAATAGAGAAACAGCTGTACAGTGAGC
>LYOR01000008.1 GCA_001766825.1 Candidatus Syntropharchaeum butanivorans
AACGCTCAACGGCATCTTTTATGTCCTTACAACAGGATGTAAATGGATGGATATGCCAGGAGAATATGGATCTTATGTCACCGCATGGAGAAGGTTCAGAAGATGGCAGGAAGAGGGTGTGTGGGATATAATTCTCCAGACACTGCGAGATAGAGCACACCAGGCTGGCCTTATCTCTCTCGAGTCTGTCTCGGTCGATAGTAAGACAATCCCGGCCAAAAAAGGGGCGAATGTGTGGGTTACAATGGGCACAAGATGATAAAAGGGATGAAGATCCATGTTGCAGTCAGTAAGGAAGGGGTCCCATTGAGCATCGAGATAAGTGCTGCAAATGACCATGACAGCCTTTATTTCATAGACCTGATCGATGAGATATCGCTAAAAGGTGAGAAAGGAAGACCCAGAACGAGACCGGATGAGGTGAATGCAGATCCTGCCTATGATTCAGATGAGATACCTCAGGGGGAGAGGTATAAAGTCAAATATTCCTGTTAATGAAAGAAACAGGAAGTTTCCTAAGCGGGGAAGACCAACAAGGCTGGATAAGGATGGTTATATGAGAAACAGGAGTGCAGTGGAGCGATTTAACGCCTGGATTGAGTCATTCAAGTCAATACTGGTGAGGTTCGAGCGGCTGGCGGTGTGCTTCATGGCGGCTGTCAAGTAGGCTTTTCCAAAAGCCCACACGGTATGAACTTTTACAAAGTTCATCCTCAAATGTCCAACATTCCGCTACGCTCCAGCTGGACTTCCAGCCTTCGGCTGGAAGACTCGCTCGAAAAGCGTAGTCCTACCGCAGGTAGGACGAGTCCGATCGAAGATCGGACGCAGGGGTAGAGGGGATGCAATCCCCCTTATGAGGCGGATGCGCCTCATTATGTATAAGGATGGTGCTGAGGGTTTTGAAATGAGTTCTATACAAACCTGAACGGGTATTTTGCATATTTACACCCATCCTTTTTCTCAAATTCTGAAAGTACACCATAAAAACCTATAAAATTCAATTCCAGGCGAAATAAAGTCGAAAAAAATTGTATAGAAGCTTATATAACAGTTTTATGGTGGAAAAAATGAATATGCCATTAATAACAGATGAGAAAGACCCAAAATGAGTATTATTAGGAAAAATACTCAGGATTGTCAGTTCACGGAGAGTCAAGCAGGAGATGGCAAAGCAGGGTATATCACCGGTTAACCTGGCTGGGGCGATGTTTAAAATCGTCCTGATAGCCATCTTCTTTTCCGTGGATATTTCCTATGGGGATCAGCGTCTACCGATTCTCGAGCATAATCGTGGATTCAGTCAAAAAATTCATCTTTTTGCATCTACTTCTGGTAGGGATGGTGGTTTCGCTGGGGTTAACTCAAAAGGGGTTACAGGGGATTGTTGAGTGGTAGGGGAGGAGGGGGCTAAACCACTTTAATTGGAAGAAAATTACTTCAGGATGCACTTTTTGGGAATGGAATTTTTCAGGATCTGTTAATGGACACAAGGAGGTTGATGTAACTGGTTCGATGTTGGGACTAAAAGGAAAGGATGTACCCCTCACCAATAAATCTTAATCTCTGTAACGATGCCCAAAGGTTCCCAGGGACATCCTAACTCCTCTTCCAATCTATCTAATTCTTCTTTCTGTCGTTGTAGCTTCTCATATTGTAAGTCCAGCTCTTTTTCAGTACGTTTCAGTTCATTGTACATCTTGTTGAGCCTCTCATATTCAGTAGGGTCATCAATGACAGTTCTGCCACCCAACACCTCTTCATATGCCTTGAGGTCCATCTCGTATGCCTCAACGGCTCTGTTATACTTCTCTACTTCGATATTATACGCATCAAGTTTCTTTTCATATCCATTCCACTTCTTTGTATAATCCTCATAGAACCAATACCCCGAAGAAGTGGCTTTATCAATGCTTATCAAGCCGTATTCTTTTCCTATCGTGATATAAGCGATCTTGTCATAGTCACACTCAGCATTCGGTATAATATTTACAGTATCACTAACACTTGCCATTACAAGTGGCAAAAATCCCTCACCGGTGCAATCCACATAAACCAGCCCCCTATCTGTCGTATTAAAGGCGTTGAGTGCATGACCCGGCCCCTCGGCAAAATCTACCGAGACCCATGCCGCCCTAATACCTGATGCTTCGGCATTGTTGTGGAGCACCTCAGCGTAATCTGCACAGACGAATGAACTATACGAATAAGTGTACTCATCAGTAGTGTCATTCTTCAAAAAGGAAAGTAGCTCATCCCATGTTGGGTCGGTAGCGTTTTTGTAGTTGATTAGGCAGACTTGTTTCCCTGATGCCTTTGAGTAGGGGATACATTCAGTGTAATATGGAAGATTGCTCTCAGAACGATTTAACAAAGTAGTTACAGCATCGGAGGAAGGAACAAGATCGCTGGTATCGATGTTTGCCTCCTCACTTAAATCAAAGCCAAAAAAAGCGTTTATTAAGAATCCTATGATACAGATAATCACTATAAGTTTAACTATGCCCCAAACAAACTGAAAAATATTTGATATGACCTTTTTAACCGTATTTTTAAATTTATAACTGAAAGGAAGTTTATAAGACCCATCCTTTTTAATCTTCAAATCCTTAAACTGAGTTTTATGACTCCTAAAACACGCCATAGCCGCTTCTTTGGTTGAATATGTTCTACCACATTTGATACAGCTAAATCTTCCATTATCAGACTCCTGCGTATTAGATTTAAAGTTCCTACTTCTCGTAGAGTTATAATCCCTTCTCATGTAATCTCGCTCTGCAAGACCCACTGGATAACATCCTCCTTCATTCTTTTTTTTTTGTTACTCATCTCTCTTGAAGTTTTACCATCTACGTCCGCTTTTCAGACATCATCCCATCTTTTTCTCCACATCCCTCCAACACTATTCTGTACCATCACATAAAATCCACAAGCTCCATCTGCCTTTTATCCCCTCCATCAAAGATTGATGCAACCTCTTCCTCAATTATCTCAAGCCGCCTTCGGGTGTAGCTCGCAAGGTCAAACTCACTCGCGATCTTGAGAGAGGTCTCAAGGTACTTTCTCACCGACCCCTCGTGGACTGTGAGAACGAGCCTGTTCCCACACCGGGTGCAGCTTCCCGTAAGTGGCACCCGTCTATACTTTGAGTTGCACTTGCTGCACCTTACAGTCTGGGTCCCGAACGCTCTGAGGTTCCCCCTCAGATCCCTTATGAAGTGCGTATTTATGATCCGCTCTGCAACATCCCGTGCATCCACCGCCCGAATCTTCTTTGCAAGCTCAAGCTGGGCCTTCATCTTGTCGATCATCGTCTCAAGGGTCTTGTAGGAGCTTACACGAGGTCCAAGTGAGATATCAGAGACATCATGCGTGAAGCGGAAGCCTGAGCACTCCATATCTCCCCCGAGCCTGCTCTCAACCGTCTCGATGAGTGGTTTAACGTCTTTTGGGTTTGTATAGCTCAGTGTAGCCTCATAAAACTCGAGTGGATATCTATCACAGATATCGATGTTATGTGCCTCACTATCGATCTCACGAGGGTTGATCTGGGTTGTCAGCACGAGCGGGGCATCCATCCTCCCGCCCCTCCGATCCGGAAGGTATGACCTTGAGAAGTTGATCAGCCCATCCATCAAGAGCATGACACAGTCCTCATCGCCATCACAGTTTCTCCGCTTTGCAGCATGGAAGAAAGGATGGGCATAGCAGACAGAGGTCGACGTAAAACCGATGATCCTGCCGAGAACCCCTGCAGAGGTATGTGGAGCAAGCCCAATTACAAGGACCCCGATCAGATCATCGAGGCTCTTGGCACGGTAGTAAGGTGGGAGGTCATAGAACTTCACGAGAAGATCATCGATGAATTGTGAGACCCTGAGGAGATACTCTCCTGCATCCTTTGAGAGGATGATATCCTGTACTGCAAGCTCAACGATCTCCTCTGGATCTGATACATCATATCCAAGATCCCTTAGCCTTGAAACATCGACATTCACCTCTGATGGTTTGAAATGTGTGAGTGGCATATCTGTGAGATCGTACCGCGTCGTCCCATCCTTGAAGAGGGATAGATCATGTTTTGCCCGAAGAATTCCCTTCTCAATCGGTTCAGGAATCTTATCACGGGACATCAAGGCCTTTATACCTTTCAAAAGCTTAAGTTCACGCTCATTGAGCCTTTTTAGCGCCTCTGTGTATAGCTTCCTGATATCAACCGACCAGATCCTTGATGGCTTAACCCAACCTCCGCATCGCTTACACCTCCCATCCTCCTCCCCGATCCTCCCACAAGCCTGACACACGTATCTCCGGGATGTCCTCCCTCCGCACGCACAGTGAGAGAGATATGTCTCCTTACCACATCGATCGCAGACCCTCACCGCAAGCTCAACCTCGATCACCCCCTGAGAGGAGGCTGTGATGAGAGACCGTGTGCTCCCCCCTGCATCACCCACCGGAAAGAGGACATGGACAGGAGGCTTCATCTCCCGCCTTCTGGATTTCTCAGGCCTTCCCATTCTGCAGCCTAATCTGCTTGGTGCTCTCTCACGAATCCTGATGCCGGAAAGCCTTGAAACTGCATCTATTACACGCTCTCCCTCGACCCTTTCCCACTCACCCCCAACCTCATCGATCCCGAGTGTCGCAAGCAGGATGCGCGCATCATCGATCACAAGAAGATCCTTCTCAACCCGGTGGGGGACCAGAAGCCGCTCAAGGATGTCCTTGAGGTGTGAGTCAAACCTCAGATAGAGCGTCTCACCCTCAAGCCTCCCCCTGACAACCGCAGATCCAAGAAGATTAAGCTCCTCCATGCTTATATCGTGCCAGAGATACGTGTAATCCGGGTGAAGCGGCACATTGAGCTCCCTCGAAATCCTGATGGCAGTTTCAGGGTTGAGATCCCTGATCTCTGTGGGATCTCCCCCGGCCCTCATCACCTCAAGCTCCCACCACTCGGGTGTGTAGCCTGCAGGGATGAGTGGATGGTTGTTCTCAAGGAAGTCACCGTAGTTTATCAGGACCTCCCCGAGATCGACGATCCGCTCGATCATCGGTTTAAGCCTCCTCGCCTCCTCGATAGAGTTGATCTTAACAAGCTCCCCGGACTTCAGCACCACGCTTGGTCCCTCGATCGTATCAACCGGGGCGATACCTGCAGCCTTACCCGGGAGTTCGACCTTCATCTGGGTCCCGGGTGCGAGAAAGTCCTCGAGCACGATCATTGTTGCAGGATGGACCCCGCATGTTGCAAGTCCCAGATTTCTCGCCCTTCCGTACCTGATCCTGAAACCGCCGGGGCGGGAAGGGTGAGAGAATACAGGGCGGCCTGCGATGATATCACTCAAAAACTTCTTTGATGAGGCGTTTTTTCCATCAGCAGATCCTGTTGTCCTGTTTTTTATCAGCTCATCAAGCCACCCCCATCCATCTATCCCGAGAGTCTCAACATACTTCTTTATCTTCGGGGCCTTCAACGCCACGCCCTCTGCAATTACAAGTGCCATACCACCTCTTACCCTTGATGTTGCGACTCGTTCAAGGTTATGGTACCCTTCCACCTCAATGTCCTCTGTCGGCTCACCATCAATGCAGACCGGGCAGTTCTCAACGATCATCCTGATCTCACCGTCTGACGGCGTGTACTGGAGGTTTGCAACCCTTCGATAGAGGTGTATCTCGGCCACATACCGTTCAATCTCCTCTTTTCTTGGTTTATACACTGAAAAACCAAGTTTCCTCCTGACATAATCCGCAACAAGAACTGAAAGAGCCTGTGCCGTTCCCCCTGCGCTTCTTATTGGCCCTGCGTAGTATACCTTTATGTACGTCGAGCCATCATCGTTTCTACCCTCCTCAACCTGGGATATCCCCTCAATCGGAGCTGCAACTACACCCTCTGTGAGTATCGCGGTGGCAGATCTGATTGCCATCTCAACGATCTCAACCCTTGAGCTGAACCTCCCGAACCTCCCCTCTGCAAGATCAAGCCCCACCCTAAGCGCGATCTCCTCCCTCGATGACAGCTCCCGGTCAAGCTTCCTGATGCGATCAGCAATCCCCTCGATCCCGAGAAGGTTCTCAACTCTCTCTGCAAGATCTTTTGCAAGCGGTATCTCGACCTCATCCTCTGGATCGTATCCCCTGCTCCTTGCCTCATTTGCAAGGGCAATCGCTTTGATGAGCTCCTCATTGAGCCGGTTGAAGTAATCCTTAATCATCAAGACCAAGCCTCTCTCTCAGTGTCGGCATCTCAGGCCTTAAGATCTTCTCAACCGCATCCCATGAATCCTGGTAGATGTGCATATTGCAGGCAAGAAGTGTCATCCTGCAGTTCTTGAACCCGGTCTCCCGGGCCACCCATTCAAGTAACCGCGCAAATCCATACTGGTTTGCGTGGGTTGCACCAAAAGCATCGTTCGAGCGCATGAACAGCGTTAGCCCGAGGGTCTCATCATCGAGTGCCTGGAATACATACGCCCGCAGGCAGGCAGGCTCATCAAGAAGAATGTCCCAGGGCCGCGATATTATAACAGCAGCCCGTCTCGTCCATCGATCACTCTTCAACCGTCTTATAACAGCGGAAAGCTGATCAACCACCCCGCGTTTGAACCATTTCGGATCATCAGGATCCCCCCTTGCACGGGATGCGTACGTGTACACCTCTCCGTCCTCAATCCTCACCTCAGGTATCCCGATGATGTATCGTGCTGCGTACTCCTCCCCATATATCCGGGTGAAAGGTGCCATATCATCGATCATATCCTCTAAGGGGTTCTCGATATCAATGAGCACCCGATGCCCAAACTTAGCTTTCCCCTGCCTCTCAAATATCTCCCCCCACTGGGTTGCATCCTCAAACCCCTCACTGTAAACATACTCGAGTGTCTCTCTCCATCCCATCGGGATCGTCTTCGCTCGTATGAGCCTTGCATGCCTGCCTGGTAGAGCCTCATCAACCTCCCTGATTTTTCCTACCTCATCCTCATCCCTCAGATAGAGATGTGCGTTCACGATCATAAGGGCGATCGTACCAGGGGAAAGCCCGGTACTCTCCGCAATCCTTTGCTGGACACTCGCAAGCCAGAGGAGATTCAAATTAAGGTAATTGTAGGTGTCAATACTCCTTGCAAAACCCGTGATGTGCACTTTACCCTCAATTCCCTGAAGATAGACCTCCATCAGTGAAGGTGGCATCCCTCCTTCCAGATCCCAGGGTCTCCCGATCGAATATGAAAACCTCCTGGTGTAGGGGTATCTTTCAAGGAGTTTTGACCCGTGTGCTGTCTGATCAACCGGTTCATGCATCCGGTTCTCATACGTCGTCTCTCCATCATCGAGAATTACCCATGCTGAATCTGGATCGTCCACCTGTGGAAATCTGTTAGGTGCATATTGTGATAGCTTTGGTTTGGGCGAGTCTATTACAAGAAGAACGTTTGGAAGAAACCTGGTATCTCCCCGCACGGATCTCCGGATTACTCCATGAGAGAGCACTCGCTTGTTCACGATCTCATAGGCGTCTGCTATATCTTTTGCAAAAATGATCTCTGTCAACCCGTTCTTCCCCCCATCTCCCTTGCAGTCAGGAGTATATAACCGGCAACAGCAATTATGCAGAGGACATATCCCCATGCTTTCACAACGTTGAGAAGGTTCTCGATGAATGTATATTCACTCCCATACCTCCCAACCCGCAGTTCCTTCTTCGTGTAGTCAAGGATAAAGTAGTCACCAACGTCCTTGATCACAACCGGTTTACCACCGAGAATCACCGCTTTAGCGAGAACGTCATCTTCTGTCAGCACCCATGGGTCAGGCACCCCCACTGCATCACCCATCGTCCGTATCCTTCCGCCTTCAATCGAGACAACCCGGTGGGTGTAGGGAGTGAGACTCTCCCGGGGCCTGAAGAGGATGATATCCCCGACCTTGACATCCTTATCGATTGCCTGCATCAGGAGAAGGTCCCCCCTCTCGAACGTAGGGCTCATACTCCCTGATGTGACCACAGTAAAGAAGATGAGGTGGAACAGGAGGGCAGAGACGACAAGCGAGAATAACGTAAGTGTCACAACCGTCCCGAGTATCGTGGGAGCTTCGAGTCCAAGCACTTCCCGGTACTCATACATCCTCATCCTGAACCGCTCCTTCCGTGCATTACTCCTCCTCATCTCATAGATTTTAAGAAGAAGTGCCGGAAGGAGATTGCTTTTTCCGGTCTTTGAGCAGTATAGAAGGTAGAAGAATACTCCTGTAAGGAGTGAAATGAGTGATGCCGTGATGTAGGGGTTCATCGGGTACCACCACCCATGTATGAATGGATAAGATCGATGATAAACCTTGCACCCAGCAATGCTGTGAGTCCCCGGTCGTATGGCGGCGCAATCTCAACGATATCAAAGCCAGCAACCCGATCTGCAAGCTTTAGGATTAGCTCTCTCACGAGAGATGGTGTGATACCATACGGCTCGGGGTTTGAGACAGCCGGGGCGTATGAGGGATCAAGAACATCCATATCGAGTGAGATGTAAATTCTCTCACCCAATCGGGATCTGAGTTCACCTATAACCTCTTTGACCCCGGATTGAAGATCCACAGATGTATAGTACAGTACCCCTTCAGATTCTGCGTACTCAAACTCCTCTTTTGATCCTGATCTTACACCGAGTATGACGAGGTTCTCACTCCCGAGCACCTCAGCAATCCGCCTTGACACCGTGGCATGCGAGTTTCTATCTCCTCCGTAAGTATCTCTTAAATCAAGATGTGCATCGAGGATGATGGCGGCATCAACCCCTGTTGAAGGCACTGTTAAGGTGCTTATGGTATGCTCCCCTCCAATTACAACAGGGAGCTTGCCATCTCTGAGAATATCTCCTATCACCCCTCCGAGCACCCTTTTGAGATCGTTTAGCGGCATGTTTGTATCAAGATCTCCCATATCGCAGATGGGCACATCTGCAAGATCAAGATCATGCTGGTAGCTGTACCATTCAAGACCCCTGGATGCCTCTCTGATCGCACCAGGTGCAAACCTGCAACCGGTCCTGAAGGATACAGACCTCTCAAGTGGTACCCCGAGGATTACAACATCTGCCTCCTCGTACTCAGACCTCGCCGGTGCAAATAGTGGTTTTATGTACACTATCTGATCTCGATCTTATACTTCCCCATCGAGGTGATGTATGGTATCTCTTTCCCGACCTCAATCTTCTCGAGCATATCATCCGTCGTCTCGATCTCGATCGTTGAGTAATCCTCCATGTCCATCAGCTGGACGATGTTCCCTCTCACAGAGAGAACCTGACCGGATCTTCTCTCAACAATCGGGACATAGACCTTGGCTGTGACTGGCTGTACGATGGAGCGCTTCTGGTTATCAAAGATCCCCACAGCGTCTATTCTTGCCTTGGCAGATCCATGCTTACCTGGTTTTGATGTAGAAAGCCCTATAATCACACATGGTTCATCATCAACCATGATGTACTTCCCCTTCTTCAGGGTCCTAACCTCTGTCTGCTCTTTCATCAGTAACCTCTCCAGATAGTTTGGAAATAGTCCCGGGCGGATTCGAACCACCGTCAGCGGGTCCAAAGCCCACTAGGATTGACCTGCTACCCCACGGGACTGAAGATATGATCACTTTCTATCGAGGATACCAATATCCCTGTAACTCGACTTTCCAAGCGCATCAGAGACGGTAGGTCTCGTTTTGCTGAATCTCCCAACCGCAAGGTCGTAGGGAAAGGCCAAAATATCGTCACAGACTCCCTTGATCTCATCAATCGTAGACTCTTTCGAGATCCCGATGAATATCTTGCCGACCTTTACGGTTGTGTGGATCTTCTGCTCCCCAACCCTGAGGTGTCGGGATAGATAGTTCGGCCCCTGAAGGATGATGTTCACGATGCCATCGATCGCCTGAAACCGCTCCAGGAGCTTTTCTGTGGTCTCATCCCCGAGAAGCCGCTCGGGTATGATGACCACCTCCTGATAGTATTCCTCATCCTCTTCTGTCATTTCTGTCATCTCTCTTTATCCTTGCATAAGGAGTTATATATTTCTATGGTCTGCCCATCCAAACATTTTAAGGAGGGGTATGACCATCTTCACTCTGGGTGACAGGTATATGGGAAAAGTCCCGGTTGTTCTCGTGGTACTTCTTCTTGCATCCCTCAGCCTGAACATTTACTTCATTCATGAGCCAGTGCAAGTGGATACCGGAGTACTGAAGGAGCGGATCTCCGCACTCGAGGAGGAGAACAGGTATCTTAAGATGGAGCTCTACCAGACAAACATCTCACTCCAGCAGGCAAGAGAGCAACTTGCCACGTATCGCGAACAGCTCGCAGAGCTGAGAAGCATGATAAACAGAACTTCTGCCTCGCCTGAGTCTGGTTCTGCCACGCTCGATGCGCCTGCTGTGATGCAGCGGGTTGAGTATTCAGGGGAGTTTCCATTCTACACCAGGAGAATTATCGAGGAAGGGACGATGATGAAGGTCTCTGTTGACATCAAACCTGGTGAAGGGCGTGTATTGGTTGAAACGACGCCACTTATGGGGGTTGTGTTTCAGGATGCTGCAAACAATGCGGTCGCTGCTGCTGAGAATTACCTCGGGTGTGATCTATCCGGGAGTGATGTGATCTTCTCGGTGAAGGCAGAAGGAGAGGTTCCGGAGGTTGATGGCCCAAGTGCCGGTGCGCTGATGGCAATACTCGTGATTGCTGCGGTTGAGAATATGACACTTCCTGATCGTGTCACGATGACAGGAACGATCCGCCCTGATGGGCATGTTGGGAAAATTGGTGGTGTTGTGGAGAAAGCGAAGGCTGCAAAGGCAAGCGGTAAGCACATCTTCATACTTCCTGAAGAGAACAGCCAGCTTGTGAGGTATGAAGAGGTTAAAAAGAAATATGGGGGACTTGTAATAATCACACAGAGACCTGTACTTGTTGATGCAAAAGATTACATCGAGGAGAATATTGGAATAAGGGTCGAGTATGTCAGTTCACTGAAGGACATCCTCGAGTTCCTGGATACTGTGTAGATATCCCTTCAGGATGGCCATCGCCTCATGCTCTCTATCTCCTCCACACTTTCTGACGATCTCCTCCATATGCTCGATACACCTCAGTATACCACCTCTCTCCGACTCGTCCATGATTGAGTAACGTGTGGCGAGTATCAAAGCCTCTATTATCGCGTTAAACCCTCTGTTTACAGGATGAGCAGCCTTGAAGTTCCTTCTTGCAGAGAGTGGGACAAGAGTGAAGAGATATGCTGCACCCCTCTCCATAAGCTTTGCTTCAAGTATGATCCATGCCTCAGCACCATTTATCACAGGAAAACCATTGAAATCTGTGTAGTATGAATTATCGAGGTCACCAACTACCGATTTGACAAATATAAGCGGATCCTGGAGGATGTTTACACCTATACGCCCTGTATCGAGTATATTTTCAAGGGTCCTCGATGGCTCGAATACAAGGATGCTGAGATCTCCTTCTCTGCACCTTAACCCGAGTGGGGCGGCGTTTGGCACGCCATCCCTCGATCTTGTGGTTGCCACAACCTCCCATATCCCATCCCCAATCCCAAGTTCTGTGAGATCGAGATCCATCAATACATTATCATGGAGAGGGTTTAAATAAATGGATGAAAAACTGCACCTTATGAGTGACGAGATGAGCCCCCGTGAGCGGTTTTACGCAAGCCTTGAGCAGAACCCGGTCGACAGGGTATCACTTGCATCTCCAACTCAGACCGGGATCGTCGATCTGATGGACCTGTGCGGTGCTGCGTTCCCTGATGCGATCAGAGAGGGGGAGAAGATGGCAAAGCTCGCATGGGCAGCCCATGAGTATGCAGGTATAGAGAGTGTCAGGATCCAGTTCACCGTGCTGACGGAAGGAGAGGCGATGGGAGCTGTACTTGGAAAATGGAAGAAGAAAAATCAACCTGTTGCAGAGAAGCCTGCGGTTGTCACGTTGGAGGATATAGACCGCTTGAAGGTGCCTGATCCAAAGCGGGATGGAAGGATGCCTGAGATTCTGAAGGCCGCAAGGATACTTGCACCTCGCTGTGAGAAAGAGAAGCTACCCCTCATTGCAACGGTGATAACCCCCCTCGGTCTCACCTTAGACGCAGGTGTCACAGATCCAATGACCTCGATGCTCTGGTTCAAACGTGAGCCCGAGGCTGTTGAGAAGCTCATGAAGATCGGGTATGAGACCGGGATTGTATGGGCAGAGGCGTTGATAGATGCAGGCGTTGATACGATCTTTTTAAATGGTGCGCTGGATGCAAGCATCACGCCTGATGAGTACCGTGATCGTGTCTTCCCGATCCATCAGAGGACCGTCTCGAAGATCAAGGAGATGGGGGCCTACGTCGTCTATCACTGCTGCATGGATGCAAGACCGGTGTTACCTCAGCTTGTAAACCTCGGGGTCCATGCGATATCTGTGAGTGAGCTCGTTGATATGAAGGAGGCAAGGGAGATTGCAGGGGACAAGGTTGCACTTTGCGGAAACGTTGATCCTACGTACACGCTCATCAAGGAACCACCCGAGAAGGTGAAGGAGGCTGCAAGGTACTGCATAGATGCAGGGACTGATGTTCTCTGTCCGGGATGCGGATATGGCCCAAAGACGCCGCTTGAGAATATGAAGGCACTTGTGGAGGCTGGACGGGAGTACGGACATAACGCGAGACTCGCGAGGAAGTAATAAAAGTATAAATGAAAAATATTCAACCATGTCAATGATGAAATATACACCCAGAAGCGAGATTGAGTCCAGAATACAGAGATTACAGCGTGAAATTGCAGAGCTTGAGCTTGATGGCGCCATCATCACCTACCATCCGGACCTCTTCTATTTCTCCGGCACGTCACAGAACGCCCATCTTTTCATACCCAGGACAGGCGAGCCACTCCTGATGGTTAAAAAGAGCTACACCCGTGCCAGGCATGAGTCGCCAATCGAGGATATCGTCGAGCTTCCAAGCTTGAAGAAGATGCCAGGGATGATTGAAAAGGCAGGTTACACCGATCTTGGCAGGCTCGGGTTTGAGCTTGACGTGATCCCATACAACACCTGTCTTCTCTACAGAAAGATCTTCAGCGACTCAGAGATTCTCGATGTATCAGGCGCAATAAAGAATGTAAGGCTTATAAAGTCGCCATATGAGATTGAGCTCTTGAGAGAGGCCTGTTCTGTGATTGATGAGGTCTATGAGGATGTGCCTGACTGGCTGAGAGAGGGCATGACCGAGATAGAGCTTGCAAGCCTCTTTGAGGCAGGGATGCGAAGACGTGGATATGGTGGGTGCTGTAAGATGCGGGCGTTCAATCAGGATTTCTTCCTCGGGAATGTTGTATCAGGGACCAGTGGTGCTGTTGCGACATACTTCGATGGGCCAGTTGGCGGAAGTGGGTTGACACCTGCGAACAATCCCCATGGTGCAGGATGGAAGAAGATCAAACGGGATGAGATTATTTACATCGACTACACCTGTGTTGTGAACGGTTACACCGCAGATGAGGCGAGGATGTTTGTAATCGGTAGGCTTCCAGATAAGCTCACAGAGGCCTACAGGGCAGCACTTGAGATCCAGAGGGAGATGGTCGATCTTGCAAAGCCGGGCGTTGAGTGTGGGGTGATATATGAGAGAGCGGTTGGGCTTGCGGATGAGCTTGGGTTTGGTGAGAACTTCATGGGCATGGGAAATGAGCGTGTCAGGTTTGTGGGGCATGGGGTCGGCCTTGAGCTTGATGAGATGCCGGTCTTTGCACGGGGTGTCAGGATGCAGCTTGCCCCGGGGATGACGTTTGCACTTGAACCCAAGTTCGTCTTTCCGGAGGGTGCAATCGGGATTGAGAACACCTTTGCGATGCAGGAAGATGGGGCAGAGGTTCTGACACTCGCAAACGAGGAGATAATCTCGGTGTAGCGCTTGAGGTATCTTACAGACCACCAAGATTTAAATACCCCGAGACCTTAGAAATGGTTATCAGAGCACCAGGGTGATGTAAGGGATGAAGAAGAAGGTCTCAAAGTACAGGGGTTCGCGTACATGCGGTGGTGGGACACATAAAAACCGTCGGGGCGCCGGCAATCGAGGCGGACGTGGAAGGGCAGGTATGGATGACCACAATTTTGTCCACTATTACAAGAGAGGGATTACCGTGGGTAAGCACGGCTTTAAACGTCCCAGAGCCGTGATAGAAGACGTCAAGACGATCAACGTCGGAGTTCTTGATGAGATGGCGGATGATCTCCTGGATACCGGGGTCGCGGAGGTTGTTGAGGGGAAGATCCAGATCGACCTCACGAAGCTTGGTATCGAGAAGGTGCTTGGCAGTGGAAGGGTCACAAAGCCACTCCAGATTCAGGGTGGGGAGGTTTCCGCGCGGGCACGTGAGAAGATTGAGTCTGCAGGCGGGCTGGTAATCTTCCATGAATGAAGCTGAATATGACTTTAAGGATAGGATTGCCCCCATACTCAAGCGATTTCCCGCGATAGAGAGGCCTGCAGTTCACGTCCACTTCAAGCGTAAGCTTGGCTGGACGATCTCGGTGCTCATCCTCTACTTTGTACTCTCCAATATCCCACTGTTCGGGCTCTCTCCAGATTCAATCGACCTCTTTGCCCAGTACAGGGCCTTCTTTGCAGGTGCATCAGGTTCACTTGTTCTTCTTGGTATAGGTCCGATTGTCACCGCCTCGATCGTGCTCCAGCTTCTTGTGGGCGCAGATATTATAAAGCTCGACCTCTCAAATCCGAGGGATCAGGCGATATTTCAGGGTACGCAGAAGATTCTTGTTCTTGTTATGATCGTTCTTGAGACCCTGCCCCAGATGGTCGGTGCAAACCCCTATATAAAGCCAGATTTAAGCCTTGGGATTGACCCGACAATTCTGTGGTGGGCCCTATTCATCCAGATATTCATCGGAGGGGTCCTGATAATGTTCCTCGATGAGATCGTCTCCAAGTGGGGGATCGGATCAGGGGTGGGGCTCTTCATCGTTGCCGGTGTTGCACAGGCGCTCATGACCGGTGTTTTCAACTGGGAGCGCGATCAGGGTATGCCGATCGGACTGATCCCGAAGTGGATATGGATCGCCCAGAATATGGGAGGGAGTGAGCTTCTCTCAGGAGAAGGGATTAAGTTCCTGCTCATTCAAGGAGGGGTGCTCGCGCTTTTCACAACGATCATCATCTTCCTGCTTGTGATATTCTTTGAGTCAACGAGAGTTGAGATCCCACTCGCACATAGCGCGGTGAGGGGTGCAAGGGGTAAGTTCCCTGTAAAGCTCATCTACGCCAGTGTTCTCCCAATGATCCTGGTCCGGGCGCTTCAGGCAAACATACAGATGTTCGGGATGATAATGGCACGGAGGGGAAGCACCTTTCTTGGCGTTTATGATCCCCAGACTGGAAGGCCGATATCCGGGCTCATGTACTACCTCGACCCGATCCACAGCCCCTATGACTGGATACCATCACTTGTGCACATGAACCATCCGGAGATTGCGACCTGGCAGATCGCGGTGAGGCTCGGGTGTGACCTCGGGATGATGATCATCGGTGGGATGATCTTCGCGATTTTCTGGATCAATACAACGAACATGGGAGCTGATGCAGTTGCAAGGCAGATCCAGCGGACCGGAATGCAGATTCCAGGATTCAGGAGGGATCCAAGGATCCTTGAGAAGGTACTTGAGCGGTACATACCGAAGGTCACGATACTTGGTGGAGCGCTCGTCGGGCTTCTGGTGGTTCTTGCAAACATGCTCGGGACGCTGGGTCATGCAACCGGAACCGGGATCCTTCTTGCTGTCAGCATTGTGTACAGGCTTTATGAGGAGATAGCCAGTGAGCAGATGATGGAGATGCACCCGATGATAAGAAGCTTCTTCGGGAAGGAGTGATCCTGCATGAGTGTGATCATTCTCACGGGAATACCTGGTGTTGGGAGCAGCACGGTTGTGAAAGAGGCACTCAGGATGATGGGGGATGGCTCAGAGAGCTTCAGACCTGTCAACTTCGGGGATGTGATGTTTGAGATCGCAGAAAAGCGTGGTCTTGTGAAGACCCGGGATGAGATGCGTAAGCTGAACAGTGAGGAGCAACGAGATATTCAGCTTATTGCTGCAGAACGGATATCGAAGATGGGAGGGAGGGTGATACTTGATACACACTGCACGGTGAAAACCCCGCAGGGTTACTTGCCAGGACTCCCAGCATGGGTTCTCGATACACTTAAGCCTGAGCAGATCATACTTATTGAGGCAGATCCTGAGGAGATCCATCAGAGAAGGCTCAAAGACAGGTCGAGGTCAAGAGACCCCGATCCGGTCGAGCTGATCAATGAGCATCAGCAGGTCAACCGGATGATCGCGATGGCTTATGCCGCGCGAACCGGCGCAACGGTTAAGTTCATCGCAAACCATAACAACGGCCTGGAAGAGGCAGCAAACGAGCTTTTAAAGGTTATTTCAGGTTGATCTATGGAGAAAAAAACAAAAGAGCTGATTGACAGGGTGCTCCTTGCACTCGGTTTCAGCCTCCTCTTCGGGGTCATGCTTCTCGGCCCTGAGTTCAGAGACGGAGTGGGAAGTGCAGTTGGGATACTTCTCGATCCGGTTGCAGCGAGAATCCCCTTTCACCATCTGATTCTTATCCTCGCGATTGTCACCGGTATATACTCAGGTCTCATACAGAAATACACAATAGACTGGGAGCTTATGCGTCGCGTCCAGAGGAGGATGCGGGAGTTTCAGCGGGAGTTCCGTGAGGCACAGCGGGAGCAGAACAAGTATAAGCTGAAGAAGCTCCAGGAGCGCCAGGTTGAGATGATGCAGGAACAGGCAGAGATCTCAAAGCAGCAGTTCAAGCCGATGGCATACACCGGGATTATCACGATACCGATCTGGATGTGGATGTATCAGTACGTTAACATCCACCGTGCAACCCTTGATCCGCTCATCCTCCCGATGATCGGAGAGCGGGCACTCGTTGATCCATGGTTCTTCCTCCAGTACTGGATCGTATGGTACATCATCTGCTCAATCCCATTTGGTGCGCTTGTTAGAAAGATCCTGGGAATTGGTGGTGTCTGAGTGATCATAACGATCGGTGGGCTTGCCGGAAGTGGGACGACAACGGTTGCACGCATCCTCTCAGAGCGGCTTGGCATCAGTTACATCTCACAGGGTGCGATCTTCAGGGAGCTTGCGAAAAACCGTGGTGTGACACTTGAGGAGTTTGGGAGGATCGCAGAGCAGGACGATACCATTGACAGGATGATCGATTCACGCCAGAAAGAGCTTGCGAAAAAGCATAAGGATCTTATTCTTGAGGGGAGACTTTCAGGTATATTTCTGGAGGATGCAGACCTGAGGGTCTGGCTCAAGGCGCCACTTGATCTGAGGGCTCTGAGGGTTTCTGAGAGGGATGGTATTGGAGAGAGGGAGGCTTGTGACCTCATAAAAGAGCGAGAGCGGTCTGAGTGGAGGAGGTACAAGAGCTACTATGGGGTTGACCTTGAAGATCTCTCTGTATATGATATTGTCATTGATACATCCCGCTGGAGCGCAGAAGAGGTCTGTGAGATTATAATCAGGGCTTTAGAACTTTTACAGCCCCATTAGTTCTCTCAACCCTGAATGTTCTCTGGAGAAAAGCCTCCACCACCCTGATGTTCGTCTCAAGGTGCAGCGAGATCTCGCGCACCGTGATCTCAGATCTACCATCTGCAAGTGCCATGAACGGAATGAGCTGATCTGCAAGGTAAATATCAACTGTAGACTCTGCGTTAAGTTCAGTGATGAGTGAATCTGCTGCCTCAAGGCCGACTGACTCGGCAGGCTTACCACGCTCACCAAGCGCACTCCCACTCTTGTATCCACTGTAGAGAAAGATTCCGGAACCTGTTGAGATCTCTGATACCTGCTCAAGAGTGATCTCTGATCTTATACCCAGATCAAGAAGCCTTTTTTCTGCGGATTCAGCCTGCCGCCTGACCACGTGCCCGGGAAGGTTTGATGCATGGGAGATCCCCTTCACGAGATCCACACCCAGTTTGGGTGGCGTGAAACCGGAAAGAGCAGACGGTTCTATCTCAACCTGAACAAGACCCCCGCCTTTCGGATAGTAGCCACGCCTGAGAAGCTCTATCCTGATCTCTGCCCCCATCTCACGCAGTGCAGGTACAAGTATAAACCTCAAAAAATCGATTGGAGGTGACCATTTAACGTCTGTTCCACCCCTCACCCTCACCCGGAGGCGATCTGATGCATACAGCGCGGCAGGGATGAGTGACTGGAGAAATAAGGATATGCTACCTGCTGTCTTTATGTCAACATCAAAATCCCCGCCTTTTATTCTGCGGGGCGCAAAGACGAGCTCTTTCGATCCGAGCTTCAGACCCTGTACCTCTGCATCTGTTATCTTTGCGAGAAACTCAGTACCTCTCAGGTGCTGGTGAGAAAGCCCCGGGTTTGGGCGGTTCACACGGATATTTGTGATCCTGACAGGGGTCCCGGTGACCGCTGAGAGCGCGATCGCGGTTCTTATTATCTGTCCTCCACCCTCACCTTTTGAACCGTCGATCTCGATCATCTAACGCTTTGTAGCCTTTTCTGATCCGATCCCACGCTTTCTAAGACCTCTGCCCTTTCTCCCACTGCTCGTCTTACCTCTGAATACCCTTCCTCTGTTTGATGGGTTCTGGAGCCATTTGAAGTGGGGATCCGATCTTATCGCGGGGTGTGCTGGATCAACGAGTATTACCTCATACCATTTCCGTTTCCCATCCTCTCCAACCCAGTATGAATTCAAAACCTCCATATTTGGGTATTTTCTTGCGGTGCGCTCCTCTGCAATTCGCTGAAGGCTCTTTCTCGGGGTGATGTGGTGCACACCCATCCCCTTTGTCCGCCTTCCCCTTACATACCTGGGCTTTCGCCTGCCTCCCCGCCTTACCCTCGTCCTGACGATGATAATACCCTGCTTTGCCTTGTATCCAAGCCTTCTGGCACGATCAACTCTGGTGGGACGGTCTACCCTGATAGAGGCAGGCTGTCTTCTCCAGACCTGCATCCGCTCCCATAGAAGGCTGTCAACATAGGTCTCCTTCGGGCGTGCCCATGCATCCCTGATATAGTTATAGAAAGGTCTCGACATCCTTGTACACCCGTACTCTGATCGTAGAGTAACTCACCGCAGGGATATATAAATACGTTACCTACAATACTGCTATCGGTGATCAGATGCAGACCACCGGGGTCTACTTCCATGAGATCTTCAAGGAGGCTTCATGGGAGATAGTCGGGGAGAGGTTCAGAAACTTCCCTGAGGTGATGGAGGATGTACTCAGCCTCCCAAATGTCACGCTGATAAAGCCGGAGAAGGTATCAGAGGATCTTCTTCTCTCAGTCCACACACCAGAGTTTCTTGATGGCATAAAGAAGCGATGGGATTATGAGGCTGCCTGTTTTTCTGTGGGAGGATGTGTTGAAGCCTCATGGCAGGTTATGAGCGGTGAGATGAGAAACGCGCTCGTGTTTAATCTTGCAGCAGGGCATCATGCATCCCCATCTCATGCATGGGGTGGAACATACATCTCCTCGATTGGACCCGCGGTCTCAAACCTCAGAAAGATGGGTATTAATGAGCGGTTTGCGATACTTGATACAGACGCACACCATGGTGACGGGACGCGAGCCATCTTCATGGGAGATCACGACGTGCTCCACGTCTGCTTCTGTTACGGTAGCAGGGTTGAGGATGAGGGGACGAAGATCGATATCGATCCTGGATGGAAGACGAGTGATGAAGAGTATCTTGAGCTTGTGAGGCAGGAGTTTGTAGCTCGTGTTGATGATTTCAGCCCCTCACTCATCTTTCATGAGCTGGGATATGATACATGCAGAGGCGATTATGGTGATCGAGGGCTCTCCCCCGAGTTCTTCATCGAGCTTGTGCGGGAGGTAAAAAGGTGCGCGGAGAGGGTATGTGAGGGGAGGTATATCGTGATCACGATGGGTGGTGCAAGGCGAGAGACTGCTGAGTACATATTTCCAAGGATCGTGGAGGTGATGGCAGAATGAAAATCGGAACCTGTGGTGTTTTATGTGAGTATTGCCCAAGGCTTGCGATTGGCAAATGTACGGGGTGTAACCCGAACCCCTACTGCGGCATGCCTGACTGTGCTCAGGAGCGCGGGGTCAGGCTCTGCTTTGAGTGTGTAGACTTCCCATGTGATAGACACTATGGAAGAAAGGGCAATCTTGTGATCTTTGATAAGGGATGGCTTGACTTTATGAGGTCTGAGCTTGGTAAGGATGCATAAAAAAAGTGGTAGAGGGATTTACTCCCTCTTCTTCCTGTAGTAGTACAACCACCAGCCTGCAATGGCAAGCAGAATGACTGCACCCGCAATGATCGCATACATTCCTTTCTTTGATTCTGCAGGAGTCTCAGCCCCAGGGGTCTCAACCTCCTCTTCTGGAGATACCCGGGTGGGTGTTGCCGTGATCGCTGAAGGTGGAGCCTCTTCCACGATCGGGGCACTCTCCTTCAGCATGAGTGCGAAAAGTGTGAAGTGGTCGACCTCTGTGCTTGCCACGTGGTTCTCGGTGTCAATCACCGTATCAAGCGCAACCCAGCTTCCATCCCGGTAGACCTTTATCACGAGATCCTCCTCGCTGGCACCCTCTGGAAGGGTTGTCGGATCGTATTTGAACTCGAGCTTTACTGGAGGGTCGAACGTCGCACCGCCTGGTCCAAGCTCATACGCCATCAATGTGCCGGTGATTGACCTCTTCATCATCGTCACAGTGCTCAGTGGATTGCCTGCCGCATCCTTCGCAAGCGTTCCCTCCTGGACTGTCAGCGCAACCATTCCATCCTCAGACCTAAGTGTTGTGGTAGATTTCACCACCCCAAAGAGATCAACAGGGACGTTCGCCTCTTCAGCACTGCCCCCTCCCCCTCCACCGCCACCTGTTCTGGTTGAGGTGGGTGTGGGTGTGGGGGTTGGGGTTGGGGTTGATGTACCGGATACTGTTATCGACCGGGATACAGAGACTGATGCTGCGTTATCCGAACTCAACGTGACCGTAACGGTCTTTGTCCCAGCAGATTCTGCACTCAGCTTCCAGCTTGGAGCAAAGACTGCATCAGGTGATATCGAGGATTGGGTCGTTCCTGACGAGCTTACGACTGTAAAGTCCGGAGCTGAGATCGTAGCAACCACGTTCTGAATTGCGTAGTCACCTGAGTTCTGTGTTGTGAGGTTGAAGTAGAAGGTATCACCCTGGGTCACCGACGTTGCTGTGGAGATTGAGGGGGTTGCAAATGATGCAGGATCCTTCACAGATACACTCTCATAGACTGGAGAACCAGAGATATCTGCCCCATTCTGCTTGACATTGATCTGGATCTGGTTTGTGTAGGTTCCAGCGGTCACCCCATATATCGTCCACGTCTTTGATATTGACCCACCTGCAGCGATCGTCTGGGACTCGGTCTGGTCCTTCAGCTTTACTGATGTCGCATTGAGGCTCAAACCACCATTTGCAGATGTGAGATCGAGCTCGATCGTAATACCGGACTGGGATGATGTTCCTGTGTTTGAGACATCGACGGTCAGTGTAACACTGCCACCGGTCGTCATCTCTCCGCTTGAAGTTGAGGTTGTTATTGTAAGCCCTGCGGATGTCACCGGGATAGTTCCTGCGAAGATGACCATCAGGGAAATTACCAGAATCAATACGCCTTTCTTCATCCTGATCAGCTCCTTACATTACAACAAATGCCTCAGCCGCGATGGCAATCGTGCTACTTGTATCAAGCCTCACATAGTACACACCGGTCGTGGTCGGGGTGTACTGTACCGATGTACCGGACTGGGTAATCGTCTCTGAGAGCATGGTCTCTCCGGTCTCGTTAAAGACCTTCAATGTCGTCGTGTTTATTCCGGTGAAGTAGACCGTGATATTCACCGTATCATTGAGCGAGAAAACAGTTGCGTTTTCTGTCGCATTCTGGATGAGTATATGTGCCTGAATATTCGGATTTATGACCTGTATGCCTTTTTCTCCAGCCCCAATGTTACCATCACTCCCTTCCACAATTGCCTTTATACCGTATATTCCAGGTTGAGCGGTATCTGGCACGTTGAGGCTGAGTGATGCAGGCATCGTTGATGCTGTCGTCTCCTTAAAGTCGAGTATCTTGTGCGATGGGCTTAGAAGGAATGCCTTCACGGTTGCAGGCGTGGTAACCCCGCTTGCATCGATCGTCGCGGTGATTGCACTTCCCGCTGACGTTGTGTTGCTTGCATTGATCGTAACATCAAAGCTCTTGATGAAGAACGGCACACCCCCACCTGCAACGGTCGAGCCATCGGATGCTATGACCAGACCGAAGTACTCGCCAGATACACCACTTGAGGTGCTGTAGGTCGCCGTGTAGTTTCCGGTCGATTGGCTCGCCACAGGGATCTCATACTCATCGATTGGCCCGAACACTATCATCCTGTCCGGTTTTCCCATATCTGTCTGAAGCGTCACATCGCAGGGTCCGGTTGAGTTTGTCACGTTTATCGTGAACTGAACGATCTCGTTGGTCCCGTACACATACTTCTCGGTCATGATCGAGATCCTCAGATCGGTTATAAAGATTGGTATCTCTTCTCTACCCCACTCTCCATCACCGTTCACCGAGACATCTATCAGGAATGGTGGTGTCCCGACCATCTTCATATCTCGCATCGGGATCGATGTATTCCCTGTGAAGTTGGCGCTATCCAGCGTGAAGTTTATCCAGGCTGTACCGTTTGTAATCGGGATACCTGTCATAACAATCCTTGGACCGCCTATACCAAGACGCTCGCGCTCATCTTCTGGCATGAAGAGCTCCCATGGCATCCCGACCGAGTAGTTGAGCGTTCCATTTGAGACCTGGGTTCCGTTGAGATGGGTGATGTGCACCGAAAGATTCACCGTATCGTTCAGCTTGTATGGCTCGAAGATATCCTTTTCAGATGTGAATCTGACCTCAAGATTTCCCATAAGTTCAAACTCTGTGAACTCAAACGCAGATGGCTCCCCGGTACTTGGATCTATGATCGTCACGATGATCTCATAGAACCCTGGAGTTAACCCGGATGTGCTGTAGGATCCTGAATATGAGCTTGTTCCGGTGATGTTTACCGTTCTCAGTATACCTTCACTGGGGTTCATAACAACCACTGTGCCGTTCTTACCAGCATAGCTTGCCGCCATTCCTGCCTCGAATGGATCGGTGTAGGTAGCACTTTCATTGTGGAAGAATGTCAGATTACTTACCGTGCTCCCGGACTGATCACGTACATTGATTGTTATGTTCACCGTCTCCCCGGCATGATATTCTCTCCGATCGGTCTTAACCTCGATGTCAAAGAGTGGAACAAAGGCAAATACCTCTGCGAAAGATCTCATATTGTCTTTTGAGGCTGAAAGAGAGATAATGCACGGTCCTGTATTGTTTATCGTGTAGTTCAGCATTGCCTTACCGTTTGAATCGGTTTTAACCGATGGGATCGAGCTATTCACCTTCATCCAGTCTCCCATCGGATCCCAGTGTACCTCTGCAGTTATGTTCGCTCCCGCTATCGGTGTACCATTGAAGTAAGAGGCCTGTATACTGATCCTGACCGTGTCATTGAGCCTGTATTTCTCACTATCCGCATAGGCCTGAAGCTTGAAGTCCTGTACCATGAGAGGCCGGTAATCTCTCGCGGTGTGATTGGCGGAAGTGCCTGTGAACTTCAGGAAGTAGTTTCCAGACTGACCTGGAGCGGTGAATGTTATCGTGGTCACACCATCAGGTCCTGTTGTATTCGATGCCTTGATCACCGTCCACCACTGATTGTCCCCCGGGTAGATCCCCACAAGATCGATTCTCATGTTCGGTATAGCTTCCCCGGTCATACTCGTCGGCTTAACTCGGACTGTGACCGTACCACCAGGTGGTGTTGTCATGTCCATGATGATATCAAGCCTACTATCCGTGAGCATGAAGTTCATGCCACTTCGTATAAACTGGGAGTTTGTTTTATTGATTGCATCGATGATAAGCGCATGTTCTCCCAGTGAGAGGCCATCGGATGGTATGCTGATACTCCCTGATCCGGGGATCGTCCCTGAACTTTCAAGGCTCAATGCAACCGTCGTATCCTCAGAAAAGTCATAGATATAGTACCTGTACTCATCAGCGACAAAGCCATTCGGAAGCTGGAAGCTTGCAGTGAGGTTCTCCCCGGCCCTTACCACATCGTTCATCATCAGGAAAGCATTATCGCTTGAGGGCATCGGCGGAACCCCGACCGTGACATTCGCTCCATTTATCGTGATACTCCTGTTATACGAAGAGATGTTCCCCCACTTCTTGAAGACAAAGTCGTATGTTCCGTTTGGAAGGTACAGATCCTCATAGAACGACTGCCCGTATCCTGTAACAAACGCGATGAGACTGTCATTGAAGGGTGCATGATCGTTCGTTGAGTTATCCCTCACCTCTATCATGATATCAGAGGGAAGCTGTGTCGATGAGTTGAATGTTACCAGATATCCTCTCTCAAGAGCTGGTGTGACCGTGGTTATATTACCCTGAACAAGTGGCATTTCGGTTAAATCACTGAGCCTTGAGTAGTTCACCCAGCCCGTGTTATTCCTGAGTGCAATAAGCTCTGTTGTGGTCATCACGGAGATATTGTAGGATCGCTGAGGTGAGTAGGTTGTGTTGAAGTGGTACTGGGTCCATGGAATCGTATCATTGTATGAGGCGTCTGTGATATTCTGCACAAAAGCAGACACATTGAACGTTCCTTCAGAGCCTGCGAAGTACTGGCGATCGAGGATGAAGCTGATGTTTGAACCCGAGACAGATGCAACATTACTCTCAAGGGGTGCTCCACCAGATGGGACCAGCCAGCTTTCCCCGGTCGTGCCGTTGTACTCAGCGACAAAATCTGGAGATGTACCCAGAGATGTGTTGATCCATACCTGGTACCTGTAATCGTTTGGACTCTGGACTGTACCATTCAGCTGCAGCATCAGGAGCAATGTCGTGTTGGTATCGCCCCCTGCAATTGCTGTCAGGTTTGCGTACTGCGGAACTAATGGGTTATCCCCATCTGTGTCAAGAGCACTCCATGTCCCGTTAAGTGCTGGAATCTCCTGATCGAGATTATAGGACGAGTAGCTTGTATACTGCCCATAACCCTCTGAGTAGATGTTGTACTGGAGCTTTGTTGCCATCATTCCGTTCTGTGCTGGCAGTGGAGTACCCGTATGAACGCTCAGGTTTGAAGCAGCTTTGAGAGGTACGTCCATCTCAATGTATGTATGATTGAGATAGGAGATGTTGAAGCTCGGTGTATTGTCCGCGTCAAACCTGGTAAAGCCGCTCAGGTTCAAAAACCTGATGCCGTTGCTGGTCGTAAACTGGACATAATCCCTTCCACTTGTCAAGTGGTTATCGCCGCCTGACACCCGGAGAAAGTGATACAACGAGGTGTTTGCATCCGGGTAGATAACGGTGCCATCTGCAGATGACCCATTGAACTCATAGTTCCCCACAAAGAGGTTGTTTATATCGTACTGATACGTGCCATTGGCCCACCAGACCGATGAGTTCGGGATTGCACCTCCGGTATCAGCGTCTTTTACCGTGACCTTCAATGTTGCACCGAGGGTCAGCGGAGTGGCTGTGGCAAGGAGGATTGTTGTGACCATTACCATTATAAATATCCTGTTAATCCTGATAATACGTCCCCCCTTTTAACTTGTTGAATTCATCTGATTTATTGAAGTATTTTCTTCATCTTTCTATAAAAGGCTTGGGTATTATTGTAAAAAATTAAAAAGGTAATTGAAAAAAAATAAACAATAAGCATTATCTCACCCCTTCTCAACCTCCATCCTTGCTCCAACCTCTCTCATAAGCTCAACATAATCGGGAAATGTAATCCCAACAAACTCTGCACCACTGATGATCGTCTCACCCTCTGCGATAAGCCCCGCGATCGATAGTGCCATCACAACCCTGTGATCACGGTGTCCATCGACCCTTGTGCCTTTAAGCCTGCCCCCTTCAATGATGAGGCCATCCTCACACTCTTTAACATCCGCACCCATCTTCGAGAGTTCTTCCCTCATAACAGCTATCCTGTCACTCTCCTTGATCCTTGCCTGGTATGCGTTCTTGATGATCGTTTTTCCTTTTGCAACAGCACCAACAACAGCCAGTGCTGGAAGTGCATCAGGCATATCTGAGAGATCGATCTCAATCCCCTCAAGCTCCCCTCCCTTAACCCGCACTCCATCAGCCAGCACGGTTATCTCTGCACCCATCGACCGCAGGATCTCAATAACACCCCTGTCACCCTGTGTGTCATTGATGTCAAGCCCTTTTATCGTGAGATCAGAACCGGTGATCGCCGCAGCACAGAGCGGAAATGTGGCTGAAGAGAAGTCCCCGGGGATGCGGGCGTTAAATGGCACGTAGCGCTGCGATCCTTTAATCCTGAATATCTGCATCCCCTCCTCACTGTATGTGATCCCCTCCCGTGTGAGCCAGGAGAGTGTCATCCTGACATAAGGTAACTCCCTGAGATTGCGAACCTCTATCGTTGTATCTTCTGGTGCAAGGGGCGTTGCGATGAGAAGTGAGGATATGTACTGTGATGTGATCCCATCAACAGAAGTTCTACCCCCTTTTATCGGTCCTTTTACCCGGATCGGACAATATCCATCCCCCTTAAGTGAGCGAGTCTCGGCACCAAGGTCGGATAAGGCATCAAGAAGTGACTGCATCGGTCTTTTTCTTATCGATTCATCACCATCGAAGGAGACAGGTGACTTCCCGAGAGCCGCAACAGATGTCAGGAATCGCAGGCTCGTTCCCGAATTTCCGATATCAATCAGATCGCGGGTGGGTTCTGGCTCCCCCCCAAACCCATCAACAACAAAGCAATCATCCTGTAGCTCGATTCTGGCACCAAGAGCCGTACACCCATGCACACAGGAGCAGGTATCATCGGAGACAAGCGGAGCCTCTATCCTGGATCTACCATCTGCGAGGGATGCTATCACGAGGGCCCTTATCGTGTGAGATTTCGATCCAGGAACTCTTATCTCACCGGATAGGCTTGAGGGTTTTACGATAAGGTCCATCTCAAACCTCCTTCATCTCACTGAAAGGCATCAATGCTGCGTTCGGTCTCGTATCAGTCTCAATCCCATTCTCCTCAAGATATGCAATCCCGTTAACCCCTGCATAGAGTACAACCCCTCCTGGCTCATAGATCCACTCCCCGAACTTAAGCCGGCTGAGCTCTGCCAGGACCTGTTCAACCTTATCTCTTGCAACCTCCGGTACCTCGCGGAAGTTAGCAAGTACCAGTCCATCTCCCCTGATCGCACCGGAGATATCTGTCATCCGCTTTGAGAGGAATATCCTTATTGGATCTATCGTCGTGCCCCTGTATCCGACAAACTCCACAAATCCCCTGTACTCACCTTTCTCTATCCTCACAAGACCCCCATGCTTGAGCCGTGATGGGATACCTCGTGCGAGAAGAAGACCGTCCACTGTAATGCTGCAGAGTGTTGCAACCCCAAGATTACCCCGTGGAACAAACTCCCCGCATATCAGCTTCCCCTCATCTGCAACTGCCACATACGGCGGTACATTGATCCTTGAAGATGCAACCTCCCCGAGCATCCTCATCGCATCATCCACCCGATCTTTATCGATCATCGAGATATTAACAACAACATCTCCATCACAGGTTTCTGGATTGAAGGTTGTATGGTAGATGAGAGATTCAATTCTGGTCATCACGAAGTTGAGTCTGTCTGTCACAAGCGCCTCCTCAAGCTCCCTTCTCCCAAGCTCTGTAATCGTTCGCCCGAGATAACCATGCTTCTTCGTGAAGCCATGCCTGTCAAGCAGGTTGAGATGGTATCTCACCGCACGCTCACCCAGATTGTACCCCCTCTCATTCAGTAGATCACTGATCCTTCTTGCACCAATTGGCCCCCTGGCCTCGCTGAGAATTCTGAGTATCTCGATGACCTTTCGCTGAACTGATATCTCACGCATACTCCATGACCGCTCTTACAAATGCTCTGAATACTGGTGAGGGATTATCAGGCCTTGATTTGAACTCAGGATGAAATTGTGTCCCGATGAAGAATGGGTGATCAGGAATCTCTGCAATCTCCATCCTGTTACCACACTTTCCAGAAAACACCATTCCTTTTTTCTCTATAGCTTCTATATATCTGGGATTTACCTCATATCGATGCCTGTGCCGCTCAATGATCTTGCTCTTACCGTATATCTCGTATGCACGTGTACCCTCCTCAAGTGTAATCTCAGCGTCACCAAGCCGCATGGTTCCACCCATGTTCCTGACATTTCTCTGCTCAGGTAAGATCTCGATCACAGGGTATGGAGTCTCTGAAACCTCAGCACTCGCGGCTTCTTCCAGACCGAGCACATGCCTGGCAAACTCAACAACTGCAAGCTGGAATCCGAAGCAGAGGCCCAAAAACGGAACTTTATTCTCTCTTGCATACCTTATTGCCTTTATCTTCCCCTCAGAGCCCCTCGTGCCAAATCCACCTGGAACAAGAATGCCCTCAACATCACTGAAGACCTCCCTCACCCCATCAATATCCATCTTCTCAAGATCCTCTGCCTCGACCCACTTTATATCAACGAGACACCCATTATCGATACCCGCGTGTTTCAACGCCTCCTTGATTGAGAGGTATGCGTCCTTGATCTCGATGTATTTACCGACAATCGCGATCCTGACGTGTCTATCAAGCTTCTTCATCCGCTCAACCATCTCTTCCCAGGTTCTGTCATCTGCTCTCGGCTTGAGATTGAACCGTTCAAGGAGATAATCAGATAATCCCCCCCTCTCAAGTATGAGTGGAACCTCGTATATGTCCTTTGCATCATACGCACTGATAACAGCCTCAAGTGGGACATCACAGAAGAGTGCGATCTTGTCCCGTGCCGAGGGGTTGAGTGGATCTTTGGATCTCACAACGATTATATCAGGATGGATCCCCACCTCTCTCAGTGCTTTCACAGAGTGCTGGGATGGTTTTGTCTTCTGATCTCCCATCGAATCGGTTGGAACAAGTGTGACATGGACGAAGATACAATCCTCCGGCGATTCTCTGTGCATCTGCCTGACCGCCTCAAGAAATGGCATAGATTCGATATCCCCGACCGTTCCTCCCACCTCAACGAGGCAGATCTCAGCGCCACTCCTTTCAGCGACCCGTCTGATCGAGTCTTTGATCTCGTTTGTTATGTGCGGAATGATCTGGACGGTCGACCCGAGATACTCTCCCTGACGTTCTTTCTCGATGACGGAGAGGTAAATCGTCCCGGTCGTGATGTTGTGATCTTTCGTGAACTCACATCCCATGAACCGCTCGTAGTGCCCGAGATCAAGATCGACCTCCCCACCGTCCTTGAGTATATAGACCTCTCCATGCTGGAATGGGTTCATCGTCCCGGCATCACAGTTGATGTAGGGGTCAATCTTTATCGCAGTCACCTCAAATCCCTTGTTCTTCAGTAAGCGGCCGATGGATGCGGCTGTAATACCCTTTCCAAGGCCGCTCATCACACCACCTGTCACAATGATATACTTCATCCTCTGCTCCTGTAATTGTTGAAGATATAGAATGTGAGAAGCACTGTGAGGATCGATGTGAGAAGAGCTGCAGTGAATGAAGAGGGGTTAAACTGGAAGATGTAAACGAGAAGAACCAGTATCGTTAATGTGATGCCAGCTGGCGGTACAAGATACATGGGTATACTTAGCTGAGATAACTTCCATCTTAATCCTGATTTATTCCTGATTTTAACCTTTTCGATCTTTTTTCTGGGTATTTCCACGACGATAGGACTACGTTCGATCATTCTCTCCCTTTTTTCCGATCTTTCAACCTTCTTACCACCTACTACAACCTCAAAGCTCCCTTTCACCGAGCCGTATCCACTTATCACATGAACCCTGCCTGTGTATGGCCCATCACCATCCTTCGGGAGCCTTGCAACAACAGGAACACGCTCCTCATTACGGACATAGGGGTTATCCTTTATTATCGAGAGATAATCCTTGAGCTCTCTGCCTACAGCAAGGTGAACGTGGGTCGGGATCGTGTAATTTACGATCGTGACCGTGAAGCTCGTCTCCTCCCCCGGACTGATGGGCAGAGATAACCTCTCGTGTTCAAACTCAATCGAATCCTGTCCTTTTCTGCCGATGTACACCTTCTGCTCTGGCACAGGCATTTACGTCCTTAGCTCCGGAGGTAACATGTTTGGAATGCCATCTTCGATCGGGTACTCGAGATCACACTTCACACAACGAAGCACACCCTCTTTGATCTCGTCATTCTCCTCTGTAACCTCAAGATCAAGATCTCCCTTGCAGATGGGGCATGCGAGAATCTCCATCAGATCCCGTTTCATGGCTTTCATTAACACTCCCGGGATTAATAAGCTTATCCAGGAAAGGAAAATGAGATTGGTACGAAAGTTTATATAAAAGAAGTGCATAAAAGAGCGGTGGAGTTAGAGAATGAGGGGGATAGTTCGATATCCAGATCTCAGAGTGATGCTGTTCTTTCTGCTGATTCTCATTCCGATATTCATACTGACCTATCGTACAGATCAGTCAGCCTATGTTTTTCCCCTCTGTCCTTTCACCTTTTTTGCCATATCACTCCTCTTCCTTCTTTTAAGTATGATCGAGGTTGTGGTCTTCGAGATGAAGATGAAAAAGCCCCATTACACGGAGCGGGAGATTGAGGAGCTTGAGAGGCTGTACTCAATACCACGAGAGGAGATTGAGGGGGAGGATGGGAGGTTGTACAACTCAACGATCACCCTCAACCTCGGCGGCTTCATCCTCCCGCTCATATTTGCACTCTATATAGCACTCATCTCACCGCTTGCACTCGAGGAGCTTGTGATAATCACGGCAATCATGATCGCCCTCACAAACCTGCTTGCCTCGATTGTGCCAGGGGTTGGGATAGTTATACCCCCGTATGTAGGCCTGTTCGCACTTCCGCTTGCACTCATCGTGACACCTGAGGATGTTATAACAGGTATGCTCGTATCAGGGATAATTGGAATTGAGCTTGGGCTTATCACAAAGATCTTCTCGATAGATAGGGAGCTTGGGAGTCCAGTATTCAGTATCGGTGGGAGAGGGAGCTTTGAGTCGATCTATATCCCCATCATCTTAGGACTTCTATTTGCGCTCTGGTAGATTACGCGACCGATGCGATCTCGATGACAAGCCCTGCACCCGGTTCTATCCTGAACCCGATGACCCCTCCGACAAACCCTGTTGCACCTGTGAACTTGTTTACATGGATGGATCGCTTGACTTCGCCCGCGATTATACGACTCTTCAGGGTCATGTAGATATCTGCAGAGGATCTGAAGAGGGATACGACGTCTGGATCGAGATCGACAGGATCGATCGTGTTGATGACGATCTTTCCCATCCCGGTGATCTTCTTGAAGAAGGAGATGAGTTCTATCGTCTTCTCAGAGTTGATGCTGTACTTAACAAGCTCTGAAAGCTTGTCAATAATGATGATATCCTTCTCATATAGCTTTTCTGCATTTATGAGCCGCTCAATGAAGTCTGATCTTGACTTTGCAGACTTAATAAGTGGTACAACAGGTATGAAAAGCAGCTCATCCTTTAAAAGGTGGATACCGATCGGGTAGTCGAGAGAGTACATCTGGTGGATGAAGCCCTTTGTTGTGAGCTGGGTGGATATGAACGTGACGGTATAACCGTTGACCAGAAAACCATAGGCAAGCCGTTCAACGATTGTACTCTTTCCTGCTCCATTTTCACCCTCTATAAGCACGATCGATCCTTCTGGAAAACCTTCTCCCAACCTCCGGTTGAGCTCATCCCGCTCAAGATCAAAGCTAAACGTCCTGCTCATTTATCCCCCACAGATATACTTTAAAGATCAGATGATATAAAGCTGGTGGTTGAGGATAATGCTTTAAGTGATGAAGGTTAGCTTTAATTGCAAGAAGGTCTGAGAATTGTTTGAAAGGCGGGGGTAACCAAGTGGTCAACGGTGGCAGACTCAAGATCTGCTCGCGAAGGCGTTCGTGGGTTCGAATCCCTCCCCCCGCATGTGTTCAACCTGAAAGCCGAGTATAAACCAACAGGAGATCAACCAAAGGCGATAGAGAGGCTTGTTGATGGGATAGAACGCGGCTTCAGGCATCAAACACTTCTTGGTGTGACAGGATCCGGAAAGACGTTCACGATTGCAAATGTGATTGCACGGGTTAACAAACCTGTGCTCGTGATATCCCATAACAAGACACTTGCAGCTCAGCTCTATGAGGAGTTCCGTGCCTTCTTTCCTGATAATGCGGTTGAGTACTTCGTGAGCTACTACGACTACTACCAGCCAGAGGCGTATATTCCCCATAAAGACATGTACATCGGGAAAGAAACCTCGATAAATGAGGAGATTGAACGGATGAGGTACTCAACAACCCAGTCACTCTTAACAAGAAGGGACACAATCGTCGTAGCGAGTGTATCGTGTATATACGGACTTGGAAGGCCAGAGGATTACCGGAATATGCATCTGCACCTGAAACGTGGGAGTAAACGAAGAAGAGATGAGATAACAAGCAGACTTGCCACAATCCAGTATGAACGAAACGATCTTGAGCCTGCCCCTGGCACATTCAGGGTGAGGGGAGATGTCATAGAGATATTCCCACCTGGTTTTGATGGAGGTATCCGTGTCGAGCTTTTCGGCAGAGAGGTTGAGCGTATCGTGCGGTTCGATCCCCTGAAAGGGGAGATGATCGAGGTTCTTGATGAGATCTTCGTCTATCCTGCAAAGCACTTTGTCACAAGTCGTGAGCGAATGGAGGCTGCAATACGTGGGATAGAAGAGGAGCTTTCAGCACGTATTGAGGAGTTCAAATCTCAAGGGAAGTACCTTGAGGCAGAGCGGATCGAGCAACGAACGCGGTTTGACCTTGAGATGATGAGGGAGCTTGGATACTGCTCAGGGATTGAGAACTACTCAATGTACATAACAGGGAGAGACTGGGGAGAGCCGCCCTATACGTTGATCGACTACTTCCCCAGGGACTTTCTCATGATAATCGATGAGTCGCATGTCACAATCCCACAGATAAGGGGGATGTACTTCGGGGACAGATCCCGCAAGGAGTCACTCGTTGAGTATGGATTCAGGCTCCCATCAGCCCTTGAGAACCGGCCGCTCACATTCGAGGAGTTTGAGGCAAGGATCAACCAGGTGATATACACCTCAGCCACCCCGGGTCCATACGAGCTTGAGAGAAGTGAGCAGGTGGTTGAGCAGATCATAAGACCGACCGGGCTTCTTGATCCGAAGATCTCAATCAGACCCCGTAAAGGACAGGTCGATGATCTTCTGGGGGAGATTAGAAAGCGCGCCGGGAAGGAGCGGGTTCTCGTAACGACCTTAACGAAGCGGATGGCAGAGGATTTATGCGATTACTACGCCTCGCTCGGGGTGAAGGTTCGTTACCTCCACTCAGAGATCGAGACTCTCGAGAGGGTTGAGCTCATCGAAGAACTCCGGGAAGGCGTCTTTGATTGTCTTGTCGGAATAAATCTCCTCAGAGAGGGGCTTGATCTACCTGAGGTCTCACTTGTTGCGATACTTGATGGTGACAGAGAAGGGTTCCTGCGCTCTGAGACCGCGCTGATCCAGACGATCGGTCGTGCTGCAAGGAACATCAACGGGATGGCGATCATCTATGCGGATGAGATCACAGATTCGATAAGACGTGCATATGAGGAGACTGAGCGGAGGCGTCATATTCAGATGGAGTACAACAGAAAGCATGGAATCACCCCGGCAACGATAAGGAAAGCGATAAGGGAGATGGGTCCTGAGCGGGATAGGAAGAAAAGACGAAAGCAGGAGGGGATAAAGCTTAGCCTATCTGATCTCACAATCGAGGAGCTTGAGAGGGAGATGAGACGTGCTGCCGAGCAGCTTGAGTTTGAAAAGGCAGCGATCCTGCGGGATGAGATCATAAGGTTGAAAGGAAAGAGTCTGTAATATCAGCGTTTCCTGTCAATCACTTCCTCGATGATAGATACTCAAATATCGAGTCAAATATCGCCTTGCCATCACCATACGCCTTAATCTCACCCCTCTTTCTCATAGGATCATTGTAAGCATGAAAGACCCGCTCAGGATGTGGCATCATCCCGAAAACATCCCCTCTCTGGTTTGTAATCCCTGCGATATCCTCGATCGAACCGTTGGGATTCCATGGATAGCCCCCCCTCTCTCCATCAGGGTTCACATACCTGAAGACGATCTGCCTGTTCTCCCTCATCTTCTCCAGATACTCATCCTGGAACTCCTCTGGAAATACGATCTTACCCTCCGCATGGGCAGAAGGTATCCTCAGAATCGCCCCTTTTTCAATCCTGGATGTGAAAGGTGACTCTCCTTCCTCAAGCTCATGCCGCAGGAGGGTTAACCTGCACTCAAAACGGTTCGAGTCGTTGGTGTGAAGTGCCATCTGAGGCTCATCTGTGACCAGATCATCAAGCCCCGGTAACAACCCCAGCTCAACGAGCACCTGGAAACCGTTGCAAATCCCCACGATGAGTCCCCCTCTCTCAAGGAGGTCAATTACATCATTCATAAGCTTGCTCTTTATCCTTGCAGCAAAGATTGCGCCTGCACGGACGTAGTCCCCACTCGAGAATCCACCGGGTATCATAAGGCAATCATAATCCTCGAGACTTCTACGGGGTTCAGCATCCCCTGTGAGCTGTTTCAGATGGACGAGTTCAGGATGCATTCCAGCGTTTTTAAAGGCAGAAAACGTCTCATCCTCACAGTTTGTACCTTCAATCCGCAGGATGCACGCTCGAACGAGCTCCATGATAATCTCAGAACTTATATCTGCTCTGCCTCGTATATCAGCTGCTCAGCCTCGTCGTACGGCACCTCATCGATTTGCTTGAGATTCTCTACTATCAGGTATCGACCAACCTCCCTCCCCTCTGCAACAAAGTATTTTCCGATCAATGCCTCCTCGATCCGCCTGAGCACATCGATATCCTCACTTATGATCTCCTCGAGGCTTGCCGCGGCAAGCCTTTCTGTCAGCTCACGACGTATTAAGACATCCTGAACAGATCTACCATCGTCCATCACCGCCTTTATCCTCAGGTCAGGATTGGTAGCAACCCTCCCGTGCTCCTGACACTCTCCATCGATGACACTCCGATTGCACTGGATGCAACGATGAATCACCCCACTCCCATCGTGTATCTTGACAAATACCCCGGTGTAGCTGATGTTCTCGGACATCACCTCAATGTCCTCGTCTATCTCAGTTATTCTCGTGTTACGATTGAGTTTTATGTTATACCTGCCCTGCCAGAAATCGGTCACTGCGTTCTCCACAACATAGACCCGGTCAACCTCAAGATCCGGAAGGTTGGAGCTCTTCCACTTTGTGAACTTTATAACACCTGTCTCATCCCCGATCAACCCTATCTGGGATATTGCCTCATGCCTGCTTTCCCAGAGGGTTAAGATCTTTCCTTTAATCGTAACATGCCGCCCCTCCTCCTTTATATCCTTTATCTTCACCTCCTCAGGTGTTTCATCCTTTCTGTCCACGTATATATCCTTCAAAAAGTAGTTTGTAACACTTCGTACTGCTTCATCCTCTGGAACCCCGTATTCTTCCATCAATAATCTCAATCGACTCTCAATCTCGAATGTCTCGACCTCAACCCCCCTCTCTTTAAGCCTCTCTTTTATTTCTTCAACTATCTCTTCAATCATTCAACGCCTCCTCTTTTTACATCTCTTCAAGTGCCTCAATCCCGAGTGTCTCAAGTGTTTCAGATAATATGATCCTTGTTGCCTCAACAAGCGCGAGCCTCGCCTTTCTGAGATCATCTTCTGCATTCAGGACCGGGCAATCTCTGTAAAACAGATTAAAGCTATCAACAAGATCTTTTGCATATGTCGCGAGGAGATTTGGTTTCAACGTCCTTGCAGCCTCTTCAATGATGTACGAGAACTTTGAAAGCATCTTGATGAGTTTTATCTCCTGATCAGTCCTCAGGAGATCTAATGGTATTGCTGATATCTCTTCCTCCCTCACATCCCACCCACCCACCTTGCGGAGGATGCTACAACAGCGAGCATGCGCATACTGGAGGTATGGCGCACTCTGCTTCTCGAAATCAAGTGCTTTATCCCAGTCAAAAACCGTTGGCTTCTCCGGGGAGACCTTAACGATGTCATACCGGATCGCACCCCTTGCAACAGCACGTGCTATCTCAGCCCTTTTCTCCGCAGGCAGATCACCCCGTCTTTTATCGACCTCAATCCGTGCCCTTGCTTCAACCTCATCGATCAGTTCATCACAACTTATGAACTTCCCTTCTCGTGTGCTCATTGAACCTTCGGGGAGTGACACGAACTCAAAGATCACAATCTCTGGCTTTTTGACGCCCATCTTCCCAAGGATGTAGGATAGCTGGCTTGAGATGAGCTTGTGATCTGCACCAAATACATCTATCACCCGATCTCCCCGCCTGGCCTTGAAACGGTGGTACGCAAGGTCACGTGTAGCGTATATCGACGTCCCATCAGAGCGACAGAGTACAAACTCCTTATCAAACCCTGCCTCAGAAAGATCGAGCATAAGCGCCCCTTCTTTCTCAACAAGCGGTATCGACCCGTCTTCTTTCATCCATGATATGATCTTTGAGACGTCACCGGTCCTTACAAAATCACTCTCCCAGACGAAGAGGTCATGGTCAACACCGAGCCTCAGGAGTGACTGGCGGATACCCTCGAGTGAGAGGATTACAGCCTCTCTGAACCTCGCGGTTACCTCCTCATCCCCCTCTTCATAGCGTCTTATCAATTGATCAACCTCTGATTTGAGCTCAGGATTCTCCTCAATGAGCCTGTTGGCCTTGACATATACATCCGCGATCGCATGATCAATCTTCTTTGATCTATCGAGCTCAAATCGCTCAAGCCCCAGGACTACCAGGGCAGCCTGTCGCCCCATATCGTTGACATAATACTCAACCTCAACGCGCATGCCCGCGCGTCGGAGAATTCTCGCAAGTGTATCCCCTATCACTGTATTTCTGATGTGACCGATATGAAGGGGACCATCGGGGTTTGCAGAGGTGTGTTCAAGGATTATGACCTCATCTTTACTCTCAAATCCAAGATCACCTTTGAGAATAGCACGGAGAGACTCTGTGAGGAACCTGTCTGAGGTATAAAAGTTGATGTACGGACCTGAAGCTTTAACCTCCCCGATAAGTGGCATATCTGAGGTATCCATTGCTTCAACGATCTTTTTTGCTGCCCTATCGGGCGGTACCTTATAGGATGATGCGATCCTGTAGCAAACAGTTGTCGCAAGATCTGCAAACGGAGAAATCCCAAGCTCAAGGTCGTTTACCCTGTAGCCCGCATCTTCAATCGCTTTTTTCAGTGCCGTCTCAACCTCTCGCTTAAATTGTTTGAACATCCCTATGCTCCAGAAGCCATCTTATCAGTCTCTCAAATGCTACCCTTCTATGGGATATTTTATTCTTCTCATCCCTCGAGATCTCACCAAATGTCTTATCCCCATAGAGAAAGATTGGATCAAACCCAAAGCCATTCTTACCCCTTATCTTATTTGCGATCTCACCCTCAACGCTCCCACTGAATATGACAGGCTCACTTGAACCATCGCAGAATGCGATTACAGACTTAAACGTCGCTCTTCTATCTTTAATGCGGCTCATGAGCTTCAGTATGCCTTTATTACCCAGTTTTTTATGCACATAGGCAGAGTAAGGACCCGGGAACCCACCCAGAGAAGAGATGAAAAGTCCAGAGTCCTCAACAATCAAAGGTCGCCTGAATATCGCCGCTGCATGAATCGCACCCCATCTTGCAACCTCCTCAAGTGTATCTGCCTGCAACTCAGGATACTCGTATCCCACCTGTTCTATCGTGATGCCATGAGGTGCTGCAAGCTCTCTAATCTCTCTGACCTTTCCTTCATTCTTTGTTATGAATAAGAGATTATTCACGTTAAAAGCCACTTCGATACCTCAGTATCGCAGCGATTCCACCAAACGCCCTCAAAAGCTGTTCTCCCTCTTCAAAGTCCGTGGATATGATGGCAACCTCTGTGCCCCGCTCCTTCGCGATCTGGGAGAGCTCAACTACGATATCATTCACCTCTGTCACCTTCATATGTGTGTTACACCCCGGACAGAGGAGATCTTTCCCGATTTCTCCCGGATCTATGCCAGGGGATACCTTAAAGCTCTTTTCAAGGCTGTATCCACAGTTATCACAGACGAACGTTGCCCTGATCTTGTTTAGATCCTCTGAAATGATGAGTGTCTCACATGCACCCGCCTCAAGGGCTTTTCTTACCTCATCCTCCCCATAGGCCGTGAGACGCTCATCATTCACAAGCAGCTTCATGAACCGTTCCATTAGCCGCTTCTCCTTCATCAGCTCAATCCCCTCAAGCGCCCCTTTTGCCGCGTCCACAAGCTCATAGAGCCCGGATTCGTCTGTATAGGAGACATCAAAGAGGTCGATCACCTTGCGTCTCAGCTCATGATGGAGAAACTCCCCTTTAGCAAACTCTTCTTTTGTCGGACTTGGTCCACCGATGAGAATTCCCAGAAGCTCGTCCCTTGGTATCGCGAGAAAGACCTCGTTCGCATGATTTCCAACCCTCGTGTAGAAATCGTGCACCGCAATCTCTCTCAAACGACTGAAACGCTGAGCAGACTGTCCCCCCCGCCTTGTCTTTCCGGGAACTGTCGATGTGACATGCTTGAGTGCTGATATCGTTTTTCCCTTAAGAATCCCGATTGTTGCCTCCCTCTTATCAAGAACCAGGAGCCCATACGTCTTTTTATCTTCAAGCATCTCTTCTAACGGATCTAAAAGGAAAGTAGAATCGCAGTGGTACCTGTAAGATCTTATTGGCTCAGGAGGCACGATTATTGTCGTATCAATGTTCGTCTTGTCCCCTCCAACATCGATGGCCCCACAGAAAATCGCGATACCGGTCGGGGGCGGGCGCTGGATGTACTTGAGACGCGAAAGGATTGAGTCGAGCGCACTCTGGACATTTGTACGGGTTGACTTACTCTTTATATTTGATGCCTGCCCATGCTCATCCCTTAACTGGGCGGTGACGTCTGAGATCTGCTTGTCAGGAGGGATGTAAACAGTCACAAGCTCCGTCCCCCTCCCAGATTTTCCCCTCAGCTCCTCGAGCTTCTTCTTAAACTCGTACCGGTCAAAGGCCTCACTCGTTGCTTCAGTCATCACTCTACCTATCTTAGATCCTTCTTATGCTTATCTCCCTCTTCTTCGGTGTAAGCTGCAGGAGGATCTTCTTGAGCTGCTCATCGGTCACGGTAGATCTCAATCTTCCTGATTGAGCGAGCGCGATCAATTGAAGCTCTACCTGCTCAGCAAACTCAGGTTTTGCCATTTTCAAGCTGTTCAACCTTTCTCGTGCTTCAGGTGCCAGAATTTGCCTTAATATTGCCTGCTTCTTCGATTCAAACTCCCTTTTTGCCTCTTCTTCCTGGGCAAGCTGTGCTTGCTGTTGTGCAAGCTCTTGCATCCGCTTCTGTCTGAGCAGCTCCAACTCCTCATCAGCCATTCAAACAACCTCCAGTCAATCAAGCTTGAGATAGCTCAAGTTCTTTTTCAACCTCAAATGCGGCATTATCAAGTAATGATCTGCCTTTTGGCGATATTATTCTGCCCTTTTCGGATTTTTTTACGTATCCCGCAGCTTCAAGCTGCTGAAGTGCCTTTCTAATGATGGAACCACTCCCTTTCTTGAGGTGCTCTGTCTTGACACCTCTCCTGTGCCTCCCACCATAGAACGTGGCAAGGCGAGAGGTACCAACAGGCCCATCGATGTAGATCCGCCTCAGGATAGATGAACATCTGATAAACCACCAATCTTCATCCACAGGTGGAAGCTCACGGTTCACACCTGTTTTAACATAGTCCCCCCACTCAGGGAGAGCTATCGCTTTGTTCTGTTTCAGCTTCTCTGCAACCTTTTTAATCAGTGCATCTGGGGGTACATCATACACAGTCGTCATCTTTTACCTCCAACAGCAGTCCCCTTTACCCCTTACATAGATATATATTTAACTATCGGCTGAAGCTTTATTAGATCTGAGGTTAAGCCACTCTTGTGAAACCAGATGGAAACTTTGGCTGGTGCAGAAAGATACTCGAGGTTGACCTCTCAGATGAGAGCATAAAGGAGATATCCCCTCCTTATGAGCTTTTAAGGTGTTATCTGGGTGGAAGAGGACTTGGTGTACGTTTGGTCTATGATAACGGTAGAGTTACCCCTCTTTCACCAGATAACCTCCTTGTTTTTGCAGCAGGCCCTCTAACAGGTACACCAACCCCGGCATCAGGCAGGGCATCTGTTGTAACACGTTCTCCTGCAACAGGGACGATATTTGATGCAAATGCAGGTGGAAAGTTCGGATATGAGCTGAAACGAGCTGGATTTGATGCGATAGTACTGAAGGGCAGGGCAGATCGACCGGTTATACTCGAGATAGAGGATGATGAGGTTGAGATAAGAAATGGAGATGATCTATGGGGATGTAATCTAAAAGAGACCATCAGGATCATGAGACAGCAGGGGACAGGATCTATTGCTGCCATCGGAAGGGCGGGTGAGAGGCTTTTGAGTATCGCCTCAATAGGTGTGGATGGCTCCCACTACTTTGCCAGGGGTGGAGTCGGTGCAGTGATGGGGTCGAAAAAGCTCAAGGCGATCAGGATAAAGGGTAACGGCAGGATCTCAATCTTTGACGAGGATGCATTTTCCCATCATCGACGCACGATTCAGCGAATGCTTGTTGCATCACCCACGATAGACAAGGGACTCAAGGTCTTCGGCACCCCTGTTCTTGTCAAGATCGCAGAGTGGATGGGTATACTTCCAGTTGATAACTTCAGAGGTGGAAAGTTTGACGCAAGGCCACTTTATGGCTCAAGGCTCAGGAGTGAGTATCCATCAAAGAGAAGAGCCTGTCCATCATGTCCGATAGGATGCAAACGAGAAGAAAGAGGGGGTGGGGAGCTTCCGGAGTATGAAACGATCGCAATGTTTGGCCCGAACCTCCTCAATGACGATCTTGATCTCATCATTGAGGCAAACCGCATCTGTAATGACTACGGAATCGATACGATCTCATCAGGGTCGATCATCGCAACCCATGGCATCTCTGACCCGTGCGAGATCCCAGGGCTTGTTGAGGAGATAGGGGAAGGAAAGATCAGATTGAAGGGGGAGGTTGCAGTAAAAGGCCTTGAACTACCTGGTTATGATCCCCGTCGGGTCATGGGGCTGGGTTTCAGCTATGCAACATCAAACAGGGGCGGATGTCACACGAGAGCATACATGGTTGCACCAGAGATCCTCAAGAAACCAAAGGCGATAGATCCACTCACTTTGAGTGGAAAGGCAGGGTATGTGAAGGTATTTCAGGATAGATTTGCAGCCGTAGACTCGCTTGTCGTCTGCAAGTTTGCGTTCTTCGGGGTGACGGAAGAGGAGTATGCAAATATCCTCACAGCGGTTACAGGGGTTGAGTTCAGATCAGAGGATCTCATGATGGTCGGGGAGCGGATATGGAATCTTGAACGCCTCTATAACATCAGGGAAGGGTTTGGAAGGGCAGATGACACACTACCTGTACATTTCTTCGATGGATTCAGTCGTGATGCGTTTGAGAGGACACTTGATGAGTACTATGCAATCAGGGGGTGGGATGAGAACGGCGTTCCAAAGGAGGAGACCCTGATGAGGCTTGGGCTGAAGTGAGAGAAATGGGTGAAGAACCCCCTCAATCCCATCCATCACCCATGTTTATGGTTGACTGCATAACCCCTTAAACTTATCACCAAAGAACTCATCAATCAACCTTTTTGCAAATAAAAATGATATCCACTCCTTTGACTTCTTAAAAGCTTTAGCAATATAGTTTCCTTGAGTTCTTCTGAGAACTTTGATTTACCCATCCCCTCACCGGTCAAAACCTAAACCAGACCCCCTCATGAATAATAAGTGCCACTGAGACCAGCCCCCCTCAACCCCTATCCATCACCCTGTTTTCCCTTTAAGTCATCTCCCGGCCCCCGGTCAACCAATGAATCTACCTCTGCAAGTATGTCACCAGGTTTTTTACCTTTTCATATTCCTCTTTCAACGAATAGTCCATTAGAGACTTCATACCTGTTTTATGTTGAGAATGGATTTAAGATGGGGTCCGAAGGCAGGGGTTTTCTCTGTAGTAGATTACAACCCCCTCATTCCGGTAAACTACCTCACACCCATCCCAGTCTTCAAACTTCAGGACCCCTTGAGGATACCGCTCCCGCTCAACCGGTCCGATGTAGATGTAGCTCACATTGTATCTCTCAAGGATTTTTATCACCTCCTCATCGATCACCGGAGATGATAAAACCTTCATGACATCATTCATCCTTTCTGTGACCTCTTTCCTATCCCCCCTCCACATTATCTCCTCACCCATCCAGCCAATCACAATCGGGACCCCTGTTATCGATGCAACCCTTGACTCCCATGTGTAGTCACGCGCAGGTATTGTCAAAAATACCGGATGCCCCTTTATATTCTCATTTATCCAATATATGGCATCCATATCCCATTTAAAATCATTTCTGGCGTAAAAAAGACCATCAAGAGTTGGTTTAACCTTGAACGCATGTGATCTTCCTGAGGTTGCAAATACAGGGTATACTGATGCAGAGATGAGAAGCGCGATAAGTAGAAGTGAGAAGATGTGCCTGGATGGGGTTTTCATCCCTCTCAGAGATATCCGGCTGAGCGCAAGTGCTGATGCAACCCCCCAGAGTATCCATAAATCAAGATACAGCTTGAACACGGTGTTCATGCGCTCATAGCTCCCTGTAAAAGCATCATCCACGTAGATGACCTCACACCCAAGCGCAACAAGTGCACCAGAGAGAATCAGGAGGCTTAAAAAGCGCTCCTCCCTGGATGAACCCTTCAGTACATCCCACGAGGGGAGGATGATCAGTGGTATGAGCACGAAGAGAAGCTGGAAGTCTATGAGCCATGAGATGGGAAGCAGGATCAATATTCCCATGATGAAATCCAATTTGGCCCTTGAGTCGAGCCTGTACAGGATGTATGCGTAGATAATAAGGAGAAACAGCCCATATATCAGGAAAAAGTTGATAAAATCTGTTCTTTCTGTGACAAATCCGATACCACGCCCCTGGGTTGAGATGAAGAAAGGAAGATAGGGGAGTGTTGCAGCTGATATCCCGACTACAACCTCGCGGATCTTCAATCCTCTGATGAGAATGATGAGAAGAAGAAGCATGAGAAATACGGGATAGTCCCACGTGTTAAGCGGCGCCAGAAAACCGGTGAACACCCCGGACGCTGCAATAGCTCCTATCTTCCGATTTTGCTCACTGAGAAGATCGAAAAAGAGTGTGATAAGGAGGATCTTGAAGGGGATTGCGATCATGTGAGGATGAACGTCCCCATGGAGGAAGCTGAAGTATGGAAACTCATTGATCGTACCAGGTATTATCCTCGATGCGTGCCAGTAGTCAAAGTACAGGAGCGAGGAGGAGGTATGCATCTGTAAGAGGAGCTGGATGATACCGGTGAGGTTACCAAGGATCAGGACGAAGAGAAGTGTAATTACACCATACCTGCGCCTTCCTGTAAGGCTCAGACCAAGGCCGTATGTGATCTGTGCTGTTAGAGCAAAGAAAGAGGCTGTTGCGAGGTTAAATCCTACCTCAGGCGCAATACCTGTGATTTTAAGGATGTTTGCAACGATCAGATGCCCCATGTAGTAATACTGGATCGGTTCACCCCCGAAGTACGGATCGTAGGGAGGTAAACGATTAGATCTCAAGATCGCGTTGATAAACCCGAATTCGCTGAGTTTTTCACCTCCTGTAAAGTAGATCTCAGGAGAGAACGCCCTCACAAATGCAAACAGGAAGAATGCAAGGGTGAAGATGAGTTCAGCCTCGATGAATCTCCTCCATCTGATCCCATGTCCCTTTCTCATGGTTATACAGGCTATGGAGATCAGTGCGAGGATAAGAAAGGGCAAGACCACGGCTATAAGGTCATATCTGTGAACAAATCCGATTATGAAGGTGATGTAGGCTGATATGATGAGCGCAATCGCCTTGGGGAGGAAGTAGCCGCAATCCCTGAGGTTGTCTGTGATTATGAGGGAGAGGGGGAGGGCAATTATGCCAGCAAGCTCAAAGAAGACGTACCAGGTGATAATCTCACCAGAGATCTAAATCCACCCCCTCACGAGTGCGATAAAGAGGGATGCGATGATTATATCAGCTGATGATCCGGGGTTTATCCTCCTTTCTATAAGCTCCTCATCGAATGACTTAATCTTATCGAGATCAAAGTCTCGTGTTAACACTCTCGCACGCTCTGAGACCTCACGTGCAACATCAGCACCAAACTTCATCGCGACAAATGTATCAGGACTCTCTGAGAGGATCCTGAGGAATGTCATGACGATACCGTCGTTAAGGCCAAGTCTTCGTACATCATCACGGAGAATCTCAGCGTACCTGAAGGATCTGGGAAATCCGTTCACCCATTCATTTGATATGAGGTCATACGAGGCAGAGATTGAGAATATCTCGTACAGACTCAGGCGCTCCCTTTTTATACGATCAAATGACTCCGGGTCTGTGAGATCGAGATCCTCCACCGGTTTCACCCTTACACCGGCAATTTGCGCAGCACGATAGAACTCGATCGCATCTTCCCATCCTGTTGATTTAACGGCATCGTGTGCGGCCTTCTGCTCCCCCCCTCCGATTATAAGGGGGATTAAGAGCGTGAATGCACCAAAGTGTGTATTACCACCCTTATGCCACGTCTTGCTCGCAGAAACCGCCTCAAAGATCAACCTCCCAATCCTGGCCCGGGAGGAGGCTGCCCTCATCAGTACAGGATATACCGCTACACTCGATGCGAGAAAGTCTTCATATCTTGTATCAGGGTAATCATGGCATCTATCGACATTTCCAGGCTTTGGAGATGCGGATACCTCAAGAAGCATCGCAAGCTGCCCGGCCTGGGCAAGCCGATCCGGATCACGCCTCTCTCTCATACATCCTTAAGGAGGGTCTCATATAGCCTGGTTGCATCCATCATCTCATCGGTTGTCAGATACCTGTCGATCTCGGGATGGAGGTGCGCCCTGTAGCATGGACGATACTGGAACATGAGGTTAAAGCGCACTTCCTTCAGATTTGCCGCGACCCACTCGATTATCGGGCGGGTGCAGCACTCAACATGGGCTGGAAGCACGAGGTGTCTCATGAGGATATCCGCATGATCCTTTGCATGGAGGAAGTTTCTTCTCGTAATCTCCCAGTACCGGTCAACATCAGAGTACTTCTTCGCGCATTGGTCGTTCCCATACCTGAAGTCACCGAGATAAAGATCGACCACCCCCTCAAGCAATCTCATGGCCTCATCTGAGAGGTACATATTCGAGTTAAAGATGATCGGGGTGTTTACACGGCAGTGGTTTAAAACCCTCAGGATCGCCGGGATATGAGGTGTTGGATCACCTCCTACAAAGTTGACGTTCTTGGCACCCTCCATCTTGCGCCTTGTAATCATCTCACATACAAGCTCAGGGAGGGCCGGTACCCCTGATTGGGGGGATGTTGCGATATCCCAGTTCTGACAGTAGACGCATGAGAATGTGCAACCCGTGAAGAAGATCGTGTGTGATGGGATGATCTCCTCCTCCTCTCCCCAGTGGAGAAACTCGGATGCAATCCTTGATACGGCATCAACACCGCAGTATCCAACCTCCCCCTCTTTACGATTGGCGCCGCATCTTCTCTCACACAGGTGACAGCTTTCGAGGATGCGCTCTGAGATTAGAAGCTTCAGGTCGAGCAGCGTCTTATCACCCTCCTCATGGCCCCCAACCATCCCAAGATCATGGATTTTCCAGAGTTCATCAAGTGAAGCCTCTGGATCAAAGCTCACCCTGACCTCCTTTGTTACAAGGTATCTCGCCTTTCTCTCCCCCCTCAAGATCTCAAAGTAGCTTTTAAGTGATCCTTTCACATCCATTCCCTCACAGATCCCTCGATTATCTCCCATGCCAGATCGAGCACACGATCATCCACATCTGAGAACTCTGCCCTTGCAATCGCAAACGCGATGTTCCTCGCGTACTCACCCATTCTGTTATCCCGCCTTAATGGGGAGGATCCAAGCGTCTCAACGATCTCGTTCACCCGCTCAAGGTACTCGTCCACATTTGATGCAACGATCCTGGGGGTATGCCTCCTTGCAAGCTTCACCCACTCGTCGAAGTAGAGTGAGAACTTTTTCAGTGCATTACCCATGTAAAACTTCTTCTTGAAGAGGTCAAGCCTGTCTGGCCTCTCAAGCTCGTCCGTTTTGACGATCAAACCAAACCGGGATGCCAGGGTGGGAGAAAGCCCGATATCATCGATTGGATGCTCGGAAAAGACATCCCCTTTTGGGTTCATCGTGGCTATCATGATGAACCTTGATCTTATCGTCCTGTGAACCCTGCCTGAATGAACGTCGCAGATGCCGTTACTCATAAGCTCGTAGATAAGCTCAACATCCCCCTTTGGAATCTTATCAAACTCGTCTGCAAGTACAACCCGTTCATCTGCATACGCGATCGATCCAAGCTCTCCTGTTGAGTAGTTTATCACAAGACCTGCTCTCGTGCTGTTTCCACCTATCCGTTCAATCGATGAGAAGTTCTCGGAGATGATATCCCGTGCAAGCGTCTTTGAGGAGGCCGGAGGTCCAACGATTGCAAGATGTACCGGTTCATCGAATGTTGAGAAGAGCGATGTTGTGATCGCCATCTTCATCACCTCGTTCCCCTTTATATCCTCAAAGACATCCTTCCAGAACCCTTCAAACCCTTTTCTCCTCGCAAACTCGGTGATCTCAGAGGGATCCAGGGATAGCCCTGCATCCCCCTTCAGCATCTCCTCCCGGGCACTCTCGAGCACATACTTCCACTTCATGATATGGGGGAGGACAACCCTTCGCCATGAGGTCTCTGCGCCCCACTTCGGGGTTATGATGAAGGTCCTATCAGATATCTCGATGAAGTTGTGTGGGTTCTCAAGCCCAAGCACAGCCTTTACAGATTTCTCAATAACAGGGTCGATCTCCCGGCATATAACCCGAACCTCCTCATTACCAATCCTGATCTCCTCTATACTCTTAGATGCGATGATGTTTCTTGCGTTTTGGACCATTGTGGCTGACTTTTGCTTGCTGAAAGGAAGCTCTGTCGGGTTTAAGATCGCGATAGACTCCACGGTACAGATGCCGTTCTTCTTCAAAAGTTCTCTATCCTTGGTGCTGAGGTTGAGGGTGCTAAGATCCATTCTCCACGTTATGGTATCGGGAGTAGCTCTGCTATAAGGGTTGCGATACCCACCCCGTATATCTGGAGTGCGATGAGATCAAGGATCAATCCTATGATGACCCCTGTTATCAGGCTTGTCACAAGCCGGATCTTAACGATCAAAAGCGCTCCAAGGAAAATTACGATGAGAAGCCCCAGACCTGATCCAAGAAGATGCGGAATCTCTCTCATCGTTGTATTCAGGATGTTTAAGAGGAAGAGGAGGGCACCCTCACCCAGAAATATCCCGAGAAAGACCCCGCATACTGTGAGCCACCTCTCAATATCCATGGTTCCAGGGGTGAGGGATCACATCATCGGAGGCATTCCACCGCCGTAGCCCCCACCGGGCATTCCTCCTCTCCCGCCTTCTTCTTCTTCCCCACCGGGGATCTTCTTCACCGCTATTACATCATCTATCCGCAGAAGCATCGTCGCAGCCTCAACAGCAGAACTTAAAGCCTGTTTCTTCACACGCAGTGGCTCAATCACGCCCTTCTCCCACATATCAACGATTTTACCGGTGAAAACATCTATTCCAGCATTTTTCTCACCTTGCTGGTGCATTGCCCTGAGCTCAACGAGTTTATCAACCTGATCATGTCCTGCGTTCTCTGCAAGCGTTCTCGGTATCATCTCTATCGCATCTGCAAACATCTTCACTGCGAGCTGACTACGCCCTTTGAGCTCACTGCTGTAGGTCCTGAGCCTCAGAGCAAGCTCAACCTCGGGCGAACCCCCACCAGCGACGACCTTCCCATCCTCGATCGCACATCCAACCGATTTAAGCGCATCGTGAATCGCCCTATCTGCCTCTGCAACGACGTGCTCTGTGCCGCCCCGAACGATGATCGATACAGCCTTGGGATCTTTACAGCCTTCGATTACGACCATCTTCTCATCACCGTATCTCCGCTCTTCGACAAGATCTGCCTCTCCAAGGTCATCAGGACTTATCGCATCCAGGTTTGTGACGATCTTTGCACCTGTGGCGCGAGCAATCCGCTCCATATCACTCTTCTTCACCCTCCGAACTCCCATGATACCGGCCTTTGCAAGGTGGAACTGTACCGCATCATCCATCCCTTTCTGGCAGAATACAACGTTCGCACCGCTTTCTCTCACCTTATCTGCCATCGCCTTGAGCGTCGCTGCCTCTTCATCAAGGAAAGCCTGCAGCTGCTCAGGGGTCTTTATCGCGATTTCTGCACTGAATTCGGTCTTTCTAATCTCCATTGAGGCATTTATAAGGGCGATCTTCGCATTCTCAATCTTTGCAGGCATGCTCGGATGCACCCGCTCCTTATCGATCGCGACACCATTTATCATGATCGTATCATCAACCCTGCCCCCGATCTTTCGCTCCACGTTGATCCTGTCTACGTCAACCCCACTCTCATCTGCAACAGCCTTCGCAGCTCTCACGACAATCTCAGCAAGGTGTTCGTCTGCTGAACCCACCCCCTTCCCTGTAAGGGAAGTCCTGGCAATCTTGAGGAGTGCCTCATCTCCTGATCCTTCAATATCGATCGCAAAATCCTCAAGAAGCTCCTTTGCCTTATTCAAGGCTGCATGATAACCAGATATGATCACCGTTGGGTGCACATCGAGTTCTATCAGCTCTTCAGCCCTTTTCAAGAGCTCTCCTGCGATCACAACCGCAGTCGTCGTTCCATCACCGGCCTCTTCATCCTGGGTCTTGGATATCTCGACGATCATCTTGGCCGCGGGGTGCTCGATATCAATCTCTTTCAGGATTGTTGCGCCATCGTTTGTGATTACCACATCCCCCAGCATATCAACCAGCATCTTGTCCATCCCCCGCGGGCCGAGTGTTGTTCGAACCGCCTCCGCGACCGCCATCGCAGCAGCGATGTTGTTGCTCTGTGCGTCTCTCCCCCTTGAACGGGTTGCCTCAGGGCTGAGAATTATTACAGGAGTTCCTCCCAATGCTGCCATATCTATCAGACCTCACTCTTTTGTAAAAGGTTGGTTTATCGGTCTATATAAGGGTTGTTATCAGAGATTCTGTCAAGTCTTCAGGTGTTGCATTTGTGATGTTGCAGACGATACAGTTGTAATTCTGAGTCGATCCTGAAATAGGACATCTGGCTTAACTTGGCAAGTTTTACTCACCTCTTTTAAGTCTCTCAATTTCTTTTGAGAGCTTTTCAGAAACAGATCAAAAAGGTCCTGGCCAAAATAGAAAGCTTTATTAGCCAATTTTCCCCATAAAATAGGGATGATAGATGGGAATTGAAAGAGAACTGGTCTCAGTGGAACTTATTATTCATTTGGAGGGTCTGGTTCAGGTTTTGACCGGTGTGGATCTGGAGATGGAGAAAGCTGAATATGTAGATGAGGGGGCACAGTAACTTTTATATAGAAGTATAAATCATAGAAAACTGAACAACAGGATAGATGGAGGATATTGTGTATGGCTGGACAGCTGGGTGGAACACCGATACTGATATTAAAAGAGGGAAGCGAGCGGACAAGAGGTAAAGAGGCGCAGAACCGCAACATACTGGCTGCGAAGGCAGTTGCAAGTGCGGTCAGAACCACGCTCGGTCCCAAAGGTATGGATAAGATGCTCGTTGACTCACTCGGGGATGTGGTGATTACAAACGACGGTGCGACGATTCTGAAGGAGATGGATATCGAGCATCCTGCAGCAAAGATGATGGTCGAGATTGCGAAGACGCAGGATGACGAGGTTGGTGATGGAACAACCACGGCGGTTGTGATCGCAGGAGAGCTTCTGAAGAAGGCAGAAGACCTCTTGGAGCAGGATATCCATCCCACAGTGATTGCATCCG
>LYOR01000009.1 GCA_001766825.1 Candidatus Syntropharchaeum butanivorans
AAGGATTCCTGGACGACGAAGGAAGTTCAGGAACTCATTGAAGCAGAATTTGGAGTTAGTTATTCTTCGTGGCAGGTCAAAAGAATCCTGAAATCGTTTGGAATGAGGTACGCCCTGTCAGAAGGATTACAGGAAGCCGGATAATGCAGAAGACACTTTAAAAAAACTTAGATGAGGCTGGAATTAGCGATGATGTAATAGGATTCGTCGATGAGATGGCAGTCGAAGCGAATGCAAACACAGCAAGATTATGGAGCTTCGATAAGCCTCTCAAGAGGGTTGCCACCTACGTTAAAGCCAAAGCCACAGGGTTCTATTGTATAAATGGGGATAGCTTAATAGAATTTCCTGAGAAAAATAAAGCCGAAGACTTTACAGCGTTTCTAAGAAGGATAAGGGAGGCAAATCCTGAGAAAAGAATTGTAGTCGTTCTGGATAATTTCAGAACACATCATGCCAAGAAGGTGAAGAAAGAGGCTGAGAAGCTGAACATTTCGCTGGTTTATCTACCTCCTTACTCTCCTGATCTGAATCCGATTGAGAACGTCTGGAAGAGTGTTAAAAGAGCAGTTTCAGAGAGATCTCCACTGAATGTGAAAGAGCTGAAGGAAGCGATTGCTGAAGCTTTCAAAAAACTTACAGAATCAATATCTTTTGCAAAAAGCTGGATTGAGAAGTTCCTGGGTGATAAGTTTATGATGTTATGCACTTAACTATAATAGCATAGCGGGTAGAAAAAATATTATTCCCTAATATGCGATAGATGAGAAATAGGTTAAGAGATGGCTTGAAGCGCAGAAGAGGAAGGGTACGAGATGCACAGAAGTGAAGAAGGTAGGAAACAATTACTATGTTTACAGATCCACGACTTATTGGGACAAAGAAGCAAAGAAGAGGCGAAAAAAAGTCTGAATACGTCGGCAAACTCAAACCGGGAGGATTGATAGAGAGAAGGAGAAGAAAACTGTAAAGCAGTACGGAAATGCCTGCTTTTGAGAGCTGGAGGGAGGTGTATGCTTTTAGCCCCCCTCCTACCACTCAGCAATCTCCTGTAGTCGGGTTAGGGGTGGGGTTAAACTTTGTTTTGATGATGGGAAGTTTTTGGAGGAGCAGATATGAGGCGAAAAAAATTTCAGATAACACGCTGGCAGCTCAAAATTGTTTCTTTATTCAGAGAAGTCCCCATGCCATCTTTACTGCGATCCCGTAGAGTATCCATCCAATGATCTTCTTGACCTGCGCTCTCTCCAGTCGCCTGGTCATAAGATGTGCACCGACTATCGCACCCACGATCGATCCAACAGATGCAAATGCGAGAAGCGGCAGGTTGACACTCCCAAAGGTGGCATGCCCCAGAAATCCGCTGAACGATGAGAAGATCACGATGAATGAGGTCGTGGCAGATGCCTTCTTCGGATCAAACCCGAGCCATACAAGCACCGGGACGATGAAGTTTCCGCCCCCTATCCCGAGAAGCCCGCCCAGATATCCCGCGGCACTTCCAACACCCACGCCGTATCCAGTCGCTCGAGCAGGGGAGATCTCTTCATCGCGTACCTTTGGTTTGTAGAAGAGCATCATCGTGCCTGCAAAGACGAGAAAGCCCACAAATAGCCATTTCAGGATATAGATCGGAAAGAACTGGTTCGTGTATGCGCCTACAGGTGATAACAGCGTTGCTATGATCAGGATCGGGATCGCGGTCCTGAATATAACAAGTTTGTACCTGATGTATGTCCTTGATGCAAAGATCATCGCGATTGAGTTCAAAAGAAGTGCAACCGCCATCGCCTCTCTAAATGGTATTCCCAGCCAGTCAAATACCGGGATCAGGATAAAAGCCGCCCCAACCCCGGCGATCGTGAGTACTGTGGTAAACACAAAGGTAACAAGACCTGCGATGGCATAAATGAGCATAGATCCCTCCTCTCAGCGTTCTTTGTACCCTGAGCATGGTATGCAGAGAAGCTCTCCTTTTTTGCAGCGCACGTAGTTCGCTGTCACAAGCTCACCACACATGTTACATCTTATAGCATCAAAGCACGTCTCAATCGATCTCTCTTTTCTAGGCCACTCAACTCCGGCGATATCGAAGAACTCCTCCTCTGATCGCGCAAGCGTTGCCTCGAAGATCCTGAGTCTTCTCATGATTGCCCATCCAAGCCTGAATGCTGCAGGCATCGCAGGACAGACATGCCCGTGAAACTCGAGTGCGAGTTTGAGAAAGTGTTTATCATCCTCTGAGAGGTTATAGAACGCTCGATCAGATCCAGTGCCTCTTCAATCGTCTCCTCTGTATTCATATATATCACCTATATTTCAAATAAATTTGAATCTCTCGTGTATAAAGACTTTGTGGTTTTAAATTTCTTTGAAACCTTTATATACGATGGTAGTTAAAATGTGAAACATGCCAACCAGAGTCACAGTAGATATGCCAATTTGTGGATACAAAGCAATCATCCGGGCTGAAAAGGTGGGAGGATCTGTCAAGCTTGAGATTGAGAGCGATTGCGAGCACGTCAAGCAGTTTGCAGATGCGCTAAGTGAGGTCGGGATGCGCGATGTTATGCACATCTCAAACAATAAGATAATGGAGGTTGCAGGAAACTACCTTACCCCATCATGCCTTATCCCATGTGCGATCATGAACGCGGCAAGGCTTGAGTTCGGACTCATATCAAAGTCGCTTGCAATGAAAAAGGGGGATCTGAGGATCGTATTTGAAGAGTGAGATCGATTTAAGGTGATAAAAAGAAAAAAAGTCTTTCTACAAATGTGTAGAGGCTTTGCCCAAGGCTATGAGCAGTGCCATCATGATACCCATCCCCCGCTCCATGTACTCCTCAGCCTCCTCATCTAACTCTCCAGACGTGTACTTCTCCATTACTCCTATCGGGTCCAACAACGCTCTATCCAGATCAGGATCCTGCATTGCCCGTTCCATGATCTCAATTAGATCTGTGCTCAGAAGTATGTTCACGAGCTTGAAGGTCGTAGAGAGTGCTTCTGAAAGGTCATGGATCATCTGATCATTCATATAGCTCTTGAGAAACCCAATTGTACCAAGTATCTCCCGTAGCGTCTCGATTTCTGATGGTTCCAACCCGGGTATCACAATCGTTTCATCTTGTGCCACACCTATCACCTCCTACATCACTGCTTTGATCGCACCATCCCAGTAGATATAGTAGTACGTGCGATAGAGGAACCAACCCAGCTCTGTTGCTTTAAATGGTTCAAGCGGCTTCTCATAGTTCCACGTCGCGATGTACGCCTCACCCCTGGTTCTTGATGTGTATCTTGATCCAACAAATGGGCATCCGGTTTCTCCCAGATAAGAAACCTTGCTGCCATTTCCTCTTATCTCATTTATCAGGTTTTGAGCCACGATATATGCCTGATAATGAGCACCTATCCCTGTCTTGAGGATCTCTGCAGGGGCCTGTATCTCCAAGTGCATAAACCTCCTCATAGCTTTCGCTACCTCTTTTATACTGGAGCGTATGCTTATCTACAGGAATCCACCCATTCTCATCTGTTATACCCGAATCCAGCATCGCCTTTGTATTTGTGTAAGGAGGTATCGTAACAAGGAGATCATATTCTATCTTTTCACCGTCCACTGATACCACCTCTTTTTGCCCCGCATTGACCTCATCAACCACGAACCTCCTGATGAGTTCGATATCTCGCTCCTCAAATACGCTACTTATGATGGCGTTGTAAGCAGGAGGACCTATAAGCTCGATCGGTAAAAGGTATGTGATCTCAACATCCTTGCGTATATCTTCGCCCCTGATATATCTCAGATACGCATCAAGTAATACCGTGAATTTCCCTGGTGCCCCAGGACATGGAATGGGCATCCTGGCAGTAAGTATCACTACTTTCCCCTTGTCAAAGTTTTTTAGCTTCTCCCCTAACCTTAATGCATCATCTATTGATGTGTAGAAGCTGTTAAAGTCCTTTGAGAGCCCTGGTATCTGATCCACATCTGCCCTGCACCCGGTTGCAATCACAAGATAGTCATAAGCATACGTCTTACCACTTTTAACAGTCACCTCCTTTTTCTTAAGGTCAACTCGTTTTACCTCTCCGTCCTCACCAAATACCGCCTTAACCCTTGGGCTGATCAACATCCGTCTTGGTCTTGTGATATCATCTGGGGTATACAGACCGAATGGGAGAAATGTAAAGCCACCCTGCCTGGTTTATGTTCACGTCGTTCCTGTCAAGAATTGTTATCTCCAGCTTGTCCCTAGCTATATCTCTTCGAAACTCTCGCGCCAGCTTGTTTGCCACCACAGATCCAGCAGCACCAGCTCCTAAAATTATACCTTCTGTTTTGACATATAAGTAGAGAAACGTCTCAAAAATATAAATTTTTTGGTTTAGTTCTGCTTTTAACTAACCATTGTTTAAGTAAAAAATCAGAATAAGATATGAATGTGATATCCCGAATTTATATTCATCTACTCTGGAGAGCTTTGAAAAAACCCACCTCCAGACCTCATCAAACTAACAGGCAGATCAAAAATTCCCTCCACCTCTGCTGCGTCCTACCTGCGGTGATGATGATATTCACCGCGTTTGCCTTTGATCTATATCATCTTCGTACGATCAGGCACCGGGAGGCGGCTTAGCGTAAGCTATCGTCAGATTCCGGATCAGAAAGGAAAAAACAGGTGTGATGGAGGGGGATTGAGGGGGGATCCCGTCTCAGTGGCACTTATTATTCATGAGATGGTCTGGTTTAGGTTTTGACCGGTGTGGGGAGGGGTAAATCAAAGTTCTCTTTAATAACTTCTCTTGCATTCTTTGCTTCAGGGAAATAAGAAGGAATCCAGAGTTTCACTTTATTATTCAGTTGAAGAAAGGATGATAAACCACCTGTATGATCCCAGTGAGGATGAGAAATGAAAACATCTTCAATTTCTTCTGGATTGACTTTAAGCTTTTCCATATTGGAAAGTAAAATATCCCCATCTGCTCCTGTATCAAAAAGAATATCCCTTCCTTTAACCTGGATAAGTGCTGAAAATCCCCAATCAGCTTGTAAATTTTTTCTAAAGGTAGTATTATCATAAATAATCGTAACTTTCATATTCCACCTCCTCATGCAATCTTTCATCTAAGGTTCCATCAGGAAGCATCCAATCTGGATGCACCTTGCCTTTTTCTTCCATCTGATAACGAATACAACTTTTCCAATCTCCCTTACAATACAATTCTATCCACTTCTTATCTAACTTTCCTTCCTCATAAAATCTTTTCATTGGACACACCGGATACCATTTGCAATCTTTAGGTAACACTTGCAATTTTCTGTAACTTTTTATTAAATCTTGCTTAAATTCAGGATTATAAAGGCAAGCTGCAGGATGAGGCAAGGGTAGTATCTTTTTATCTCCAGCTAAAAACAATTTACCGGAAACTTTAGAAAACTCTGCTTTTGAAGGATGCAAAATGCCATATCTTTGAAAAATGTAACAGGTGGCATAATAACCTAAGGGAACCAATATCTTTGGATTTATTAATTTAATCTCTTCATTCAAGTAATAACTGCAGGCTTTAATTTCATCCTGCTTGGGCCTTCTGTATTTTGGAAGCATACATTTAATTAGATTTGTCATATAAATTGCCTGCCTGCTAATTCCTGCTGATTTTAGTAATTCGTCTAATACTTTCCCTGAAGGACCAACAAACATTTTTCCAACTCTATCCTCTTTTTCTCCTGGTGCCTGAGCAATTAACATAATTTTGGCATTCAAATTTCCCTCTCCACAGATAGCATTCATTCTGGTTTCAGATAATCTGCATTTCTTACATTCCTTTATTCTTTTGTTTAATTCATCAATTTCCATATTCCATGCACCATCAAATATTTTTACATTTCGCCTAACTCGTTCATATCCGCAATACTTCACATATCATTCCAATCTGTCAATATATACGAATTTCGTATATCCTTACATTTTGGTGGTATATCTGAATACATCCCTCTGGATGGAAACTTTTCTCCAGAACGTCTCCCATATACCTCAAACCTCTATTAACATGGGATTGTTGAAAGGCTCAAACAAGATAAACCAACTACCCAGCGAGGTTGAAGAGATCTTTTTATATCATCGTACCCCACATAGTATGAGGTGAGTGTATGGAGATAAGGTGGTTCGGGCATGCGTCGTTTGGTATTTTCACATCCAGGGGAACGATCCTGACCGATCCTTTCGATGAAAGCGTGGGCTATCGGATTCCTGATATTGAGCCAGATGTTGTGCTTGTAAGCCATGAGCACTACGACCATAACAACACCAAGGATCTGAAAGGAAATCCAGTGATTATTCGCGGGAGTGGGATCCATAAAGCTATTGATGTAGAATTTGAAGGGATCAGGACATACCACGATGATGCATTCGGGGCCAAGCGTGGTGAGAACACGGTATTCGTGTTTGAGGTGGACGGGCTCAGATTATGCCATCTCGGGGATCTTGGAGATATTCCCGCTGATGAGACACTCAGAGCGATGAAGGGGAGTGGGATTGAGATCCTGTTTACCCCGGTGGGTGGGGTGTACACGATCGACTGGCAGGGAGCAAATAAGATGATTGACCTGCTCAAACCAAAGATCACGATTCCGATGCACTTCAAGACCCAGGCATGCAGGCTTGATATAGATCCGGTCGATCCATTCCTTGAGGGTAAGAAGTATGAGCGGATGAAGGTTTTAACTGTGGATTCGGACTCGATCAGCGATATTCCACCTGTTGTCCTCCTTGAGTATGAGTGATGAGGTTGTTGTAGCAGCGATCCAGATGCGTGTTGGGGAGGAGCTTGAAGCAAACCTCGATGAGGCCGAGCGGATGATCAGTGAGGCCACAGCAAGAGACGCGAAGATTATCCTCCTCCCTGAATACTTCTATCTACCCCCGATCAATGACCGGCCCCTTGGGGAAGTGGCTGATGAGACATTCGAGAGGGCGGTTTCACACCTCATGAAGATCTCTCGGGATGAGGATGTCACGGTTGGGGCGTGTGTCATCGAACGGGATGGTGAACGTCACTTCAATACACTCTTTCTATTCAAGCAGGGGGAGATTCTCTGGCGTCAGAGAAAGGTGCATGCCACAGCGAAGGAGGTTAAGCTTGGAGTCTCGAGATGGGACAGGTTTGACGTTGTGGAGGTCGATGGGCTGAGGATTGGTGGACTTGTCTGTGCGGATGTGCTCTATCCTGAGGCGTGCAGAGTGCTGGGGCTACTCGAAACAGATCTCGTCCTTAACCCTGTTGTTTCCTTCTATCATGACGTAGATCTGACAAAAGACGCACGGGAGTGCATGTTCATATCAAGGGCGATCGACAACGATTACTTCTTGATAAAAGCAAGCAGCATCGGAAAGACACCCTGGGGGAGAAAGATCGTTGGCAGGAGTTTGATCGCATCCCCATGGGGTCTTCTCGCAAAATACCGCGATGAGAATACACCACAGGTTTTAACAGCAACTCTTGATCTCAACCTCTTAAGGAGGCTCAGGGCGGATAACTATTCACTCACCGATCGAGTGAAGGATGCATACAGATCACTCGTTCGTTGATCTCACGTGATTGTCGCGATCGATGATACAGACTCCCCGCATGGGATGTGCACAACCTATCTCGCATCTCTCCTCGTTGAGGAGCTCAGGGAGTATGGCAAGGTTGTAAATTATCCGATCCTTGCGAGACTCAACCCTACAGTCCCTTTCAAGACCCGGGGGAATGGGGCTGTTGCAATCAGGATTATAACTCAGAGGGGCGATGATGTAAAGAGACATGTGATCAATCTTGTCGGAAGTATGGCAGAACTGGAGGTACCTGGGACGGATCCTGGTATTGTATTTCTGGATGACGATCTTGTATCCAGGCTTCGTGGATTCTATGAGCGCGCTGTCAGGACGTTGCTTCGTATTGAGGATGCAAAGTCTCTTATTGATAGCCTTGGGATTGATTATTACATTTTCAAGAGTGGTAGAGGTCTTATCGGGGCACTTGCTGCAGCCGGTGCATGGGATGCACTGTCTGACCCTGACACAGACCGGACATTCGAGCTTATCGCATACCGCCCGAGAAGTAGATGGGGGAGTGTGCGTGAGATCGATGAGGCTTCTGTCTGGGAGGCAGACAGAATCACATACCCACTCGTCTGGGATACTGTTGATCACACGTGTAAAAAGATAATATTTGCACCCCACTCTCCTGATCCGGTCCTTTTCGGGATAAGAGGAGACTCCTTGGGTGCGATACTTAAGGCGTTCAGGACTGTCAGATCCGAGGCCTGGGAGCGCTATACAATCTTTCTGACAAACCAGGGCACGGATGCCCACTACATAAAAGTGGACTCGATCGATGAGGTCAGGGAGTACTGTTCCTACATTCTGGAAGGGACGGTCACATCACCCCCCAGGACGATTCAGGGTGGGCATGTCTTCTTCACGCTTGATAATCGCCTCGAGTGTGCCGCGTTCGAGCCGACAAAGACCTTCAGGAACGTTATTCGGGCGTTGATGCTTGGAGATCGGGTCAGGGTCTTTGGGGGATTCAAGAATGGTACACTTAACCTTGAGAAGATCGAGATCCTCTCGCTTGTTGAGGAGGTTACGAGAAATCCCCTGTGTGAATGTGGAAAGCGGATGAAATCAATGGGCAAGGGGGAAGGATTCAGGTGTAAAAAGTGTGGCAGGCGAAAAACCGAGCCTGAACGGGTCAAGATCGAACGCACAATTGAATGTGGACTTTATGAGGTTGTTCCCTCTGCAAGGCGGCACATAACAAAACCACTTGTTCGAGAGCGAGGAATGGGTACAGAGGTACATGTTACAAGATAAGGGTCGCTTCTTAAAATTTAATTTTAAAATATAACTATATTTCTTTCAAAAATAGCGTAATTATTTAATGGATGATCTCTATCTTTAATATACTAAAAGATGTGAGGGGTAATGGTGCAGCGACTGTGGGGGGTAATCCTCGCAAATTTACATCCGGCTATGGATGATGCTCAGGCGGGAGGGGGTGACAATCATCATCTGGATGATTATGAACGGTTGAAGCGGCTGGAAGAAGCAAAGACGAACTTTCTCATCGTGACAGCCCATGAGCTCAGGACGCCCCTCACACTGATCAAGGGTTATCTCGAACTCCTGAAAGAGCGAGATGGTTCAGATGATCGTATAATTCGTGCAATAGAGGATAACACGAATGATATGATATCTGTCGTAGATGATATAGTCACGATCGCAAGGATGGACCTTGAGGAGATAGAGCTAAAGATTGAGTCTGTTTCCACCCTCGAATTACTCGATGAGCTTATCCAGCGGCTTGAGGAGATGAATGAGGAGTGGGGAGATAAGGTTAGTTTTGCGATGAACGATCTTCGATTTGAGGCAGATCGCCGCTCCATAGAGAAGGTCCTGATGAACCTGCTCACAAATGCACTTAAGTATAACTCGCCTGATAAAAAGGTAGAGGTCAAGCTTGAACCCGATGGACCTGATCACATCCTCATCACGGTTAAGGATAACGGTGAAGGAATACCAGATGAGCTTAAAGGTATCATCTTCGATGAGTTCTTCCAGTCCGTCGATTCGCCGCTGACAAGAGAGCATGTCGGGATGGGGCTTGGATTGTCGGTCACAAAACGGCTTGTTGAGCTTCATCGAGGCGATATCTGGGTCGAGAACAACCCGGAAGGAGGGAGCATATTCTATGTCAGGCTACCGAGAAGGTATTGTGGAGATGTTCGAACGTGATCACAAGATAATAAATGAGGCGATAACCACAAAGCAGCTTGTTATCGTTGGATTATTCTGCATCATCATCGCGCTCGAGCTTCTGTTCAAGATCCCGCTTCTCTACCCTGTTTCTGTGATCTGTGCACTCTGGCTCCTCTCAACACTGATCTATCCACTCATGAGACGGGTCAATGCGACGGTGCGAATCTCCTATATCAACTTCGGATACTTCGTCCTGGAGCTCGCACTCCTGACAATGATCATCCATTTCCTCGGGTCTGTCGTATGGATCGGGGCCATATTCTATCTCATCGCGGTGATCTATGCAAATGTTGTTTTCTCATGGCGTGCAGGGGTCATCGTCGCGATTGCATCGGCCATCTTCTACCTTATTCTCTTCCTTCTTGAATCCCATGGTATAATCCCCCATTACGAGCTTTTCACCCTTGATCCTGCCTTTGCAGGGGATAAGATCGGGGTTGTGACGCTCATCTCAATCGGTACCGGGGTCTTTCTACTCGGCGTATATGCTGTTAAGACCTTCGAGCGAGTGATAAGAGAGGAGGGGCAGATGGCAGAGGAGAGGAGGGCGATCATATCACTGTTGAACCATGATCTGAAGAACTATCTCACGCTTATAAGCGGTTACCATGGTCTGTACAACCAGCAGGATGATCCGAGGCTTGCACGTGCACATGCCAAGATCGAGGAGAATATAAAGAAGATAGATGAGACCCTGACTGCTGCAGGCTTATACTCAAAGATAAGGGATCCCTCTTTTGAAATGAAGGTTGAAATGGTGGATCTAACGAGGTTGATGAGGGATACAATCGAAAAAACCCTTGAAGACTTCCCATCGAATGACCAGAGCGTTTCTTTCGAGGCTGATGATACATTCCGCCTGAGGGGGGATTCCTTCCTGCTTGCCGCTTGCTTCGAGAATCTCATCCGGAACGCGATGACCTATGGAGGGGGGAGGCTTGATATAAGCATAAAGGATGAGGGTGAGACATACCGTATTGAGTTCAGGGATTATGGGGATGGAATCCCGGACGGGATGAAAGAACGGATCTTTGAGAGGCTGGAGAGTGGAAAAAAGGTTGAAGGGATGAAAGGAACCGGAGTCGGGCTTGCACTCGTCAAAAAGATTGTGAAAATGCATGATGGAGATGTATGGGTCGAAGATAATCCTGAAGGCGGTGCAATCTTCGTTGTGAGGCTTAAGAAAGACGGGGGGGTCCTGAATAGATGAATAGGGTGGAACTGGTGAAAAAGGAGAGTAAGAAGATCTATCTCGTTATATTTGCTGCATTTACAGCAGCTGGCGCCCTTGTGGCACTGGATGAGATACTTGATATACCTCATCTCATCCTTGGAACCGGGGCGACACCGATAAACTGGATGGAAGTAGGAATTGAATCGATCTTCATCTTTACTGCTTTTCTAATTACGCTTTATATCCTCAGATATATATTCTTGAGGCTCAGGGCGACACTTGAGAAGCTTGAAGAGGCAGAACGCGAGATTGCGAACGTATGGAAGCGGCGTGAAGGGATCCTTGATGGGATAACAGAGCCGGTCATCACGATAGCACCAAACGGGGATATCACATACATCAACGACTACGCGCTGAAGCTCACAGGCTACACAAGGGAGGAGGCGCTGGGTGCGAAGTGCTACACGATCTTCAGGCCGAAGGGTGAGACGTGCAAAGGTGAGAGGTGTCTCATCCTTAATATGCCGGATGATGTACTCTCGATAAAGAATATCGAGCGTACGATCATTGCAAAGGATGGAACCGAGATTGAGGGAGTTCTGAGCTGTGCCAGGGTGAAAGACGAGAACGGAAATATTCTCGGTGGAATGGAGATTTTCAGGGATGTGAGGGAAGAGCGTAGAAAGATGAGAGAGCTTGAGGAGCGTGAGGCAGAGCTTTCAATCATGAACGAGGAGCTTAGAACAACAAACGAGGAGCTCAATGAGAGCTATCTTGAGCTCAAGAAGAAGGATGAAAAACTGGAAGAGCTCAATGCTGAGCTTGTTGCGAAGAACAACCAGCTGAAACTCACCCAGGCACGAATAGAACATCAACGAAGAACCCTTGAGTCTTACAGCAACCTGATAGCGATACTCAACTCTGAGATAGACCTCGATCGTCTCATCAAGAGGACACTTGATGGCGTGATGGAGTTCACATCAAGCCAGCTTGGCATTCTCTATCTCTACGATAAAGAAAAAGAAGTTCTGAAGCCCCACACCGCCTATGGTATCAGGATGGAGGAGACGAGAGAGCTTGAGATAGGCGAAGGGTTTGCAGGGGAGGCGGCAAGAAAACGCCGTCCGGTGGTGGTCATGGAGGCCTTTGAGGATTACAGGATAAACACACTCAACACCGCTATCCCGCCAAGAACAATCCTCTCGATACCTGTGGTGTACCAGAATGAGCTTCTTGCGGTTGTTGAGCTTGGATCCGTCAACAGGATAGATGAGGATCTTCTCACATTTGCAGAGGACTTTGCACTCCAGTTTGCAACCGCTCTCAAGAACGCCATGGCGTACAGGAGAATAGAAACGCTGGTAGAAGAGCTCTCTCTCAGAAACATCGAGATAGAGGAGGCCAACAGAAAGATACAGCGGGCAGATGAGCTAAAATCCGAGTTCCTGGCAAGGGTTTCGCATGAGCTCAGAACACCGATGACCTCGATTCTCGGATTTACAAAGCGCGTGATGAAGAGGGCAGAGGGGGTACTGCCTGAGAAAGAGATCAAACAGCTTGAAATAGTATACAGGAATGCACAGGAGCTTTTAAAGCTGATAAACGAGCTTCTTGACCTCTCAAAAATAGAATCCGGGCAAATGGAGCTTTACATAGATGAATTCAACCTGAAAGATGTTGTGGATGAGTCAATAGACCTGACATTTCCGCTTGCAGAGGAAAAAGGGTTGAGGATTGTCAAGAGCTTGGAGGATATCGAGGTTACATCAGACAGGGGCAAGATCAAGGAGATGCTTGTGAACCTCATAGGGAACGCGATCAAGTTCACAGACGAGGGGGAGGTCAGAGTGATAACACAGAGGCAGAACGAGGAGTATGTCCAGCTCATCGTGGAGGATACAGGTGTTGGCATCCCTGAGGAGGATCTTGAAAGGATATTCGATGAGTTCAGGCAGGTGGGGTGTGATGGGAGGAGGCGTCATGGGACCGGGCTTGGGCTTGCGATAACAAAGAAGTACGCCGAGATGCTCGGAGGGGGCATTGAGGTTGAGAGTACGGTTGGTAAAGGTACAAAGTTCACGATAAAGTTAAAGAAGGCAATCAAAGAGGAGGGTGAGCGTGAGTAGAATACTTGTTGTGGATGATAATGAAGATATAAGGGAGCTATTTCGACTGATTCTTGAGGATGAAGGGTACAGTGTGGTCGACGTTGAAACTGGGGAGGATGCGATCAGATTGCTTGAGGGTGGAGAGAGGTTTGAGCTTATCCTGATGGATGTAACCCTTGGTGGTGGTATGTGCGGGCTTGAGACCGCAAGCAAGATAAGATCAAACCCGAGCTGGGGGAATATACCCATCATCGCTGTAACAGGTGGTCTTACAATACAGGATGATATCCAGAAGGCAAAATCTTACGGATGTGATGCTATACTGACAAAACCCATAGAGGACGAGGATCTGATTAAAGCTGTCACTCAGTTTGTAGACTCCTGATCTTCTCAATCCGTCTTACCTTCTTTCTTATAAGCTCAAGCGTGCCTATATCATGCCTGCAGTCAAACTCACCCTCAATTCCACGAAGCCCCCTCTCTGCAATCCTCTCCGCATCGGTGATATCCTCTGCGATCCCCACAACCGCAAGTGACCGGGATGTGCCGGTGTATATCTTCCCATCAACCTCATTCACGCTCGCAAAGAAGAGCTTTGCATCCCCGATATCACCTATCCTCAGTATGGCGTTCTTCTTGGGACTTACCGGATAACCCTTCGGGACCGCGTACTTGCAGACCGTGGCCATCCTGCTGTAGGTGGTAGAGGGAAGCTTTCCATCGAGAATACCCTCCATGATACCGACAAAGTCACTCTCAAGAAGTGGCAGGACATTCATCGCCTCTGGGTCCCCAAATCTCGCATTAAACTCAAGGAGCCTCACACCGGCGGAGGTCAGGATGAACTGTCCATACAGTATGCCTCTATACCCTCCCTCAACCTCCTCTCGCATCGCACGTACCGCCTCTTTCATGATTGCAAGCCCTTCTTCATACTCAGACCGGGTTATGAAGGGAAGAAGCCCATCCGGACATGAGTAAGATCCCATCCCACCTGTATTTGGTCCAACGTCACCTTCATACGCCCTCTTGTGATCCTGGACCGCGGGAGATTCCCTTATTGTGTTACCATCAACAAACGCCTGGATTGTGAACTCCTCGCCAATAAGCTTCTCCTCGATCACGACAGGACCTTTTCCCTCATCAAGAAGCTCTCCCGCATACCTCTTCGCATCATCAACATCCTCAAGCTGATCACCCATCGTCCTGACACCTTTTCCCCCTGTAAGCCATGAGGGTTTGACCGCAACATCCCCCAGCTCATCGATGAACTCGAAAGCAGCCCTCTTTTCATCGAATATTCCAAATGCTGGAGACCCCCTGATTGAGTGACGCTGCATGAACTCACGTGCCCATGCCTTATCGGTCTCAATCCGTGCAGCCTCTTTTCCAGGCCCCACACATCGAACACCTCTTTCCTCCAAGAGGTCAACAATACCCCGCTCAAGTGGTGCCTCAGGGCCTATTATCGCAAGGTCTATCCTGCAACGAGCAGCATACGCCCCCACCTTCTCAATATCTGTCTCTGGTGCGAGCAGAAAGTCCTTGCATAAACGTGAGATGCCGGGGTTCTTATTTGACATCACCGCATAGAGCTCAACATCCCTTGAACTCCCGTTGATAGACTCTGCAATCGCGTGCTCTCTGCCCCCAGATCCTACCAGTAAAACCCGCATGGAAGCTAATCGGATGGCTCAAACATATCTTTTTCGGTTGGCATATTACCGGTAATGGGGAAAGATATACGTACTGTAACCCCCATCTTACCATGATGCGAGATGAGATAAGAGCCTTCATCGCGGTGGATATCCCGGAAACTACCAGATCCAAGATCAGCGCTTTACAGAAGGGCATGTACATCGAAGGCGTGAAGCTGGTAGATCCATCTCTGATCCATGTCACGCTGAAGTTTCTCGGCGATACACCGGTTAAAAAGATTGAGGATGTGATCAGGGTACTCGAGACGATCGATGTATCATCGTTTAAGGTGAATGTGAGAGGTATGGGGGCATTCCCGGATCTCACAAACCCGCGGGTCGTATGGATCGGACTTGAGCCGGCATCAGAGTTTATGAGGATACATGAAAAGCTTGAGGATACGTTATCGAGCCTTGGGTTTTCCAGAGAGCGCAGGAGCTTTACCCCACACCTTACGATTGCACGTGTCAAACGGGCTGGAAAGAACGAACGATCTTTGATCGCAGAATTTGTGCGAAAGAACGCAGAAATTGACCTTGACAGGATCCTTGTCAGTGAGATAAAGCTCAAAAAAAGTACTCTCAGGCCTGAAGGTCCGATCTATACCGATATATTTGTTAAAAAACTCAGATAACAGGCTGTGACCATGCATCAATCATCTCATCAAGCCCGAGATCGATGAGCCTGCGTCTACCATGCTTTATAACAAGCCCTGACCCTCCAACCTCGCCGATCACCTTTGCCCCGGTCCGGGCCACAAACCCATCCAGGTCATCACGTCTTATCTCAACAACCCACCTTGAGTTGGACTCAGAGAATAAAAAGTAATCCGGGCGAATTGACCCTGTATCTGTGATATCAACCGTTGCACCGATCCCACCACCGATCATCATCTCGGAGATTGCAACCCCCAGCCCCCCCTCGGATAGATCATGGCATGAGACAATCACCCCGGATCTTATGCCCGAGAGGACCTGTCTCATCAGGGACCTGAGGCGATGAGGGTCAGTTCTTGGAACGATCCCACGATCGACCCCGAGGATTCTGAGATATTCAGATCCCCCGAGCTCCAGGTTCGTTTCTCCGATAAGACAAAGAACATTGCCCTCCTCTTTCAAATCTGAGCTTACAACGTGTCTCACGTCATCAACGATCCCCACACCGAGGACCACAGGCGTGGGGGGTATCGAGCCTGCTGGTGTCTCGTTATAGAAGCTCACATTACCTGATACAAATGAGATACCGAGCGCTTTTGCCATGAATCCCAACCCCCTGCACGACTCCCTGAACGCCCCCATCCTGTCCGGCTTTTCAGGGTTGCCGAAGTTCAGACAATCTGCAAAGGAGTGTATCTCCCCTCCAACTGCTGTGATATTCCTGCAAACCTCGTCGATCGTAGATGCAGCACCCCAGAATGGATCTCGCTGTGTGAAGGAGGGGTTTGTATCTGCTGCAATCGCAAGACCCCTGAGGGACTCCTCAAGTGGCTTTATAACGCTTGCATCCTGGTGGGTTTCATAACCGATCCTCCCCTCGATCGGTTTAAGGATCGTTGCCCCCCTTACCTCATGGTCGTACAGGTGGATTATCGAGGAACGGCTCCGGATATTCGGTGATGAGAGAAGATCCAGAAGGATTGCCCCGTAGTTCTCAGGCTCATCAATAAGCGGGTCTCTCATCTCACCATGCGTGTCTCTCTTCTCTATCACACACTCCCGATTATAAACTGGAGGACTCCTCAGAAAATCGAGATCCAGGTCGAGGATTATCTCTCCCCTGTACCATACGATGACCTGTCTCTGGGGTATCACCCCCCCGACAAGCCTCGCCTCAATATCCCACTTATCAAATATCGCGATCACCTTCTCGACGTTTGCAGGTGGGACCGCGAGCATGAACCGCTCCTGAGACTCTGAGACCCATATCTCCCATGGTGAGAGGCCTTCCTCCTTCAGTAAGACATTATCAAGGACAACCTGGGCCCCAAATCCCCCGGCAGATGCCATCTCTGCCACAACACATGACAGGCCACCCCCACCCAGGTCCTTCATCCCGCTGAGAAGCCCGAGCTCATTCGCCTCAAGACACGCATGTATCAGGGGTTCTTTTGTGATCGGATCTCCAAGCTGGACCGAACCTATCGACTCCTCCCCGGATCTTGCATCAAGCTCACATGACGCAAACGTCACTCCGTGGATCCCATCCCTCCCGGTCCTCCCCCCAACAAGTATCAGTGCATCTCCAGGTTCCTTCACAGCGCTTCTTATGATGTGCTCACGACGCGCGATCCCCACACACCCAACGTTCACAAGACAGTTCCCGATGTAGCCCTTATCAAAGTAAACCATCCCGCTCACGGTTGGTATCCCGACCCGGTTCCCGTAATCACTTATGCCGGCAACCACCCGTGAGATGAGATACCTGGGATGCTTGACCCCGGGGGGTAGCTCATCATACCCCAGATCCGGTGTACCAAAGAAGAGTGGATCGATCAGGGCGACGGGCTGTGCTCCCATACAGACAACATCACGCAGTATGCCCCCGATCCCGGTTGCAGCCCCACCGTACGGTTCTATCGCGGATGGATGGTTGTGTGACTCCAACGCGACAACATACGCGTGTTCTTCGTCGAACTCAACAACACCTGCATCCTCTGAGATGATGTTAATATTCTGTGGAGCGTCTATCCCAAAGATGAACTCCTCAAGTATCTTTTTTGAGCTTTTGTAGCAGCAGTGCTCAGACCAGCTTTGAGCGATTGCCTGAAGCTCTATATCTGTGGGGTTTCTACCCCTGGAATTAAAGTAAGACTGGATCCTTCTCATCTCATCGAGGTTCAGGGCAAGCCCGAGCTCATTACTTATCTCAAGAAGCTCATCATCAGATGCATCATCGAGTACAATCTCGTAGAGCTCAAATGGTACAGGTCGCTTTATGTATCTGGGCATCAGGAAACCTTAAATCTTCATCTTTTTAAAGATGGCGGATAAATCTTGCCACAAAAAGGAGAATGAGAGATGCACCGATAGCTTCAAACCCACAGGGTGCTGGTGTTGAACCACCGCTTTTGCTTCCCCACCCTGATGATGCGGGGCTGTTACCTGCCTCCTTCCTGATGATGGTCCCTTCAAGGTCACCGATTCGTACGGTTATGTTCCCCGGGGTCTCACCGAGCACGTTATCGTCCAGGGTGAAGGTCACCTCATCACTCTCATTATGGTCTAACCTGATGGTGTTGGTGGAGGCAACCTCGGCACCACCCACCATCAGGTAGACCGGCTCTGCCTTCCAGTTACCTTTTCCCCCCAGATTGGTAACGTTCACCCTCACGGTGACAGTTTCCCCCACCGCTGATGGGTTGGGTTCTATGGTGAGATCGGTGTAATGGTAGTCTGTTGGTGGATAGAGGGTGGCACCTTTCTCGCCATAGACCGTGATGTAAGGTGTCCTTCCAATTACCCTGCCTCCTGCGTTGTTATCCTTGGCGGTAATCCTGAACCTGTACTTTCCCTGAAGATCCTCATCGGATGAGATGGTAAATGAAATAACCGCATACGTGCGCTTCGTTGCCGATTTATCATGGTTTGTCAGGGTGCTTGATGATGCACTTGCGGTAAATTCCTGCCCTGGAGGATAAGGTGGCTTTGTACCTTCAAGCTCGAAGGTTATGGATGGTTTATACTCATCCGTGCTGAGATCCCTCGATGTTTTCCCGGTGGCCTCCACATAGACCTTCACGGTTGACCCGAGCGGGAAGTGATCGTTGTAATGTGCCGAATAGTTCTTGTAGCCGTAAACATCGGTACAGACAACCGCAACAACCCCACCTGTCCCGACGATCCTCTCTGATCCACCAGCAGGAGCTGATATGAGTATCGAAAGGACCGTTGCGATCAGAGCGAGCGAGACTGCCTTCGAGTTCATGATCCCACCCTCATTATAAAATTGCAAATATTTATAATATATCTTTCCCTTATTGAAAATGAAATATCTAACTGAAGAATATTATATTTATATCATGTTAAAATAAGTGGGCCACCCTCACCCCGGTGGTAATACCTATAACTGATGATGATAAGATAATGATGCGGGCTAGTCCGGGGTGGTCGGCGTGCCCTGTAACTCGAAATCGTCGATATGCGAGGGACGAAGCTTCAGGAAGACGCTATCTCTACCACTTCAGCCTGGAGGTCCTACGATGATACCCCGTCCCGTAGGGTCGGCGGTAAGATGGTGGCTAACCGGAGGGTTTGTCACCGCTTTTTACCAGGGGGACCGGTCGAGGCCCGGAAGGGAGCAGGCTTACCCTGGACGTTCGGCGCTTACGGGGTTGCGGGGTTGAGGCGGTCTCCAGTAAACTGGGTGGTGGAGCGGCGGCGACCTGAAGCGTGCCCGCATTTCACCCAGGTAAAATCTTAAATAAATCGTTGGAGCAATATATATTACAAGGTATGGAGTCGGGATAGCCCAGCGGCCAAAGGCGGTGGATTGCTAATCCATTGTCCCATTGGGGACACGAGGGTTCGAATCCCTCTCCCGACGTAAGGAGTGTGTAAATGTGGAAGTGTTGAAGGATCCGGTCTTGCGATTGTACTTCAAGAGTTTGATCGGTGAGAATGGGCTGAAAGTGCTGGAAAAGATGCCGGATGAGGAAACAACCGATGAAAAGATCGCAGAGCTTGTGGGATTAGATCTGAACACGGTAAGACGGACGCTCTATATCCTCTATGAGAATCAGCTGATGAGATACCGTCGTGAGAAAAGTGAGGACAGTGGATGGCTGACATACTACTGGAAGATCGACCTGAAAGAGCTTGATCGCATCATAAGTGACGAGGTTGATAAGCTTAAACGGATTCTCGAACAGCGGCTTAAGTTCGAGGAGGAGAACGTCTTTTATTCCTGCAAATACCACTCAATAAGGTTTGTATTCGATGATGCGGCAGAGTTCGGGTTTAAGTGTCCCTTCTGCGAGGAGCCTCTTGAATACGAGGATAACAGCCTCATTGTGGATGCGATCAGGAGAAAACTATCCGAGCTGGAAGGTTCGTGAATAGAGAGGATTGCATCCGGATCTTACAGAAAGCTGGATGTGAGCAGGAGGTTATTGATCATTCGGTTGTGGTGGCAGATCTTGCGCTTGAGATCTGTGAGAGACGGTTCAGGGGGGTTGCAGATTCCCGGCTGGTTGAGGCCGGTGCACTTCTTCATGATATAGGCAGATCCAGAACCCACCGGATTGACCATGGTGTGGTTGGAGCAAGGATTGCAAAGGAGCTCGGGCTTGACCCTCGCCTCGTTCTGATAATAGAGCGGCACATCGGGGCAGGTATAACCCAGGAGGAGGCAAAGGAGCTCGGGCTTCCACCAAAGGACTACATACCTGAGACGATCGAGGAGAAGATCGTTGCCCATGCAGACAACCTGGTGGATGATACCAGACGGATCACGATCGAAGAGCGGATCAGGATGGTGAAAGAACGGCTCACAGATTCACACGTCCAGCGGATGTTAAAGCTTCATGATGATGTCTGCGGGAAGATCCCTTCGCTTGAGATCCTCTGGGGCACTGCTGAGATCAGAGATGTAAACTCCCTCATGCGCAAGATCTCAAAGATAAGCAAGGAGCGGGGTGTTGTGATACAGCTCGTTGATGGAGAGCTTGTTGCAGGAGTGGAGCACGTGAAATCCGCGGTAAAGAAGGCGATCAGATCGATGAGAGAGGGAGAACAGATCGCATCAAACCCTGCACTTGAGATCCTCTTATACATGTCCGGAACCCGCAACATCAGCAGAGCACTTGAGATGGGTGTCAAGGAGGGGAGGGGGGTTGTCTGTCTGCTTTTACTCGGTGATAATATCGATGAGAGCCTGAAGCAGCAGATCTTCGAGCTTCTATCATTTGAGCCTCAGGGGGTACCTGGTTATGATGATGAGAGAAAAGCTCGATTGATGGATTTTTTTGAGATAACAGAGACTGAGCTTGGAGCTGTCGGGGAAGATAAGCTTGAAAAGCTTGTGATGGAGCGGGTTGCACTGCTTGAGGTTCTTAAATGAAATTTTCGAAATTTGATGATACGAAGATTGGAGTAAAATTTCGCAGAGGCAATTAAAAAATCGAGGATGCCACCCCAAAAGCTTTAGAAAAAGCCGTCAGCATAGACATCTTTAAATACCTGTGATGTGTAAGAGATACTCAGGAGATTTGGCATCCATCCATCCCCTCAGAAATTTGTTTTTGTGATGCCAAATCCTCCTTTCTATTTTTATTTGGTCAGGTAAGTTTAGAATTTAACTTTCATCATAACACCTCAGAAAGATAACCTTTGAACTCGATAAGTTTAAAGATGTCAGACTCCTCAAACTCAACAAGCAAGTCTATATAGCCCCCTTCACCTACCACTAAGTAATCTCCTGTAACCCTTCCTTTGAGTTAACCCCGGCGAAGCCACTATCCCTGCCAGAAGTACATGCAAACAGACGAATTTTTTGACTGAATCCATGATTATGCTCAAGAATCGGTAGATATCCTTTGCTTCTGGAATTTCTACCAGTTTTGCAGACTCTTCAGTTCTTCTCTCTCCTGCAATTCCCTAACCCCCATAGGTAATATCCCCTGCTTGGCTCTCTGTGAACTGACAATACCGAGTATTTTCCCTGATAACACCTATTTTGGATCCGTTTAACCTTACCAGCAGAATATCATTTTTCCACCAGGAAGGGTTTATGCAGATCCCAATTTCGGTTAGAATTAGATTTAATGGATTTTATGGTGTACTTTTTATCCGGGAAAGGATGACTGTGAATACGCGAAATACCGGTTGGGTTTGTATACTATAAGTCCGGGTTAGGGATGGGATTAAAGGTTGCTACCTCATTTATGCCGTGATATTTGCAGGTTGCAGCGATGAGTGCATCGTTCGGGAATAAACGAAATTCTTTCATTGTTTCTAACACCTCCTCCCATGAAAGAGTTAAAGGAAGAACCTTAATGTCCAGCGCTGATAGAGAAAAGAAGAAGTCCCTGGACAGGTTGAAACATTTCTCATACACCTTCTCATTTCCCTTCATCTCTTTCATCAGATCATAGTGCTTTTTGATTCCAGTCAAATCTGATGCCCTGAGCTTCATCAGGATGTAAGTGGTTTCTTCGATTACGTTCAGGGATGTATAGAGTTCTTCGGAAACTACACTTTCATACCTCTTTTGCCTCCCTTTTTCCCATGAAGAACCCGACAAAGAAAGAAGTGTCCAGGAAAACTTTCATACTCGCTCACCGATCATTAAATCTCTCTCCTCCTCAACCACGATTTCCCTATCCTTAAAAATCCCAAAGAACTTCTCAAAATCGACTTCTTCAATCCTTATCCTCCTCTTTTCCCCTTCCTCAAGCTCCACCGGCTCAAGCGGCTTAAACACGCCATCCTCATAAACAACCTCGATTATCCTCCTCATCCATGAACCTCCTTCTCTGCAGTATCTCTGAGGGTCCGGGTATAAAAATGGTTGAGTTCTTTGCGTGCAGAGGATATATCTCCTTACTACCGTAAAGCATTTAAATATTGAGCTACACAACTACAGAATGAAACCGCCAGCGCGCGGTTATGAGGGGATGGTAATGCAGATGATGCAAAGATTGTTGCTACGTGTATGCAACAATAGTGGAGGAAAGCACAAAACTTTATATATGGCTGATGCATTACTACTCCTGACGATGACCGGGCAGGATTGGGTCTATACCTACCTGAAAAAAGGGGGTGATGGGTATCGATCATCATGATCGATCCGAACACATCCCAGGCCTGCACGGTGATCTCAAAAAAAGAAAAGGAGGTATTGAATGATGAAGTTGAGTAAGAGATTACTCAGTCTGGTATTGACGGGGATAATGGTGATGTCGGTCTTTGCAGGGATAGCTATGCTGCCGATGGTGGGGGCAACAGATAATACGGGTAGCTATACGATGAATGTCAGCAACTATTGTGTCAATCCAGGTGTTAAGATTCTGAACCTTACAGATGACGCCGAGGACTCGGTTATAATTGGACAGGAGATTCTATTCGTTAATGGAACACTTCCAAGTTCAATCAGGATAGAGGGTTACGATGATACCAACACCGAGGGATACGTCAAGACAGTCACGACAACAAGGACCGAAGCGGTTGGAAATGGGTCATGCGCGAGTGACACAATAAATCTCCAGGGTCTTTACTTCGATGCCGGCACGCTGACAAAGACCGGGAAGTACAAGGTGATTTGGGATACCTCAGATCCGGCGAACAACTCAATGAACATCTCAGTCTCAGAGCCATCCACATGGACGTTTGACATCAAGGTCGGAACAAAGACCGTATCAAGCATCACGGTGGGAACAACCTTTACGATCGAGACAAGCCCGGACCTTGAGGCAAACGACTCGGTCGATCTTGTGATAATCAATCCTGACGGAATCCAGCTTACAGAGAATCCTGCTGATACTAGCCAGGACTTCAAGAACATCAATATGACCAAGCTCCTGAGTTACAGTTCCACCGGGATAAACACCACAGGATGGCAGACCGGGACATACAGGATCCACCTGGAAACGAACGAGGAGCATGCCCAGGGTCAGGAGATGACAAGTGCAGAGAAGACACTTGTTGTGAACAAGGGTGAGATCGATATAAGTGCAGAGAAGACGACGTGTGTTGAACTTGAGACAATAAAGCTCACAGTGACCGGTGTTGCAAACAGGGGCATACTAATTTCAGGAAATGACTCCCATGTGATATTCCCGGCGGGACAGGAGGATAACCCCAACACCGCAAGTACCTACACCTTTGGTGATACTCTGGATGCGGATGGGACGAAGACCTATGCAGTCTATTTCGATGATACAGGGTCCTACACAATCACAGTGTGGGATAACGTGACGGGTGACTCAGAAACTGTTGACATCTCAGTCGAGGAGAAGGCTGTAACCTTCGATATGGTCTCTGTTGCAACGATCGGTGAGAAGCTTGTGATAAAGGGGACTGCAAACACAGGAGATACGGTGGATATCGCTGTTGAGGATTATGTATACTCAAGCCTCAACGATCTTGTCATCGATGAGAACGGTGAGTTTGAGAAGGAGATTGATACCGGGACAACCACCATTTCTGACTTCAAGGTACCGGGATCTGTAAGGCTCAGGGCTTACATCGACAGGACTGCAGGTACAGGGGCTATCCAGAGCGGTGAGAGTGATGATGGTACGACTGTGGTTCTGATGAGAGTGGGAACGCTTGAGGCAGAGCTCTCTGTTTCGAGTGTTGCGCTCGGTGATGACTTCTGGGTGAGAGGTACCGCTCCGGGATCTGACAGCGTTGACATCCTGACTGTTGACCCGAAAGGTGGAGGTGGAAAAGGGATAGACAATGGTGGATTCGGTATCACAGGAGCATCTGCATCGGTATCAGATGTCGATGACTCCTTTGAGAAGAAGATTTCAACCAGTGAGGATGCAAAGAGCGGTACATATCTTGTAGGAGTCCTGAGTCCCGGACGCGATGGAATATACGGTAAGACCAACGAGGCAAGCATATACGATGCACTTGATGTCTACCTCGGATTTACTGATAATACACCCAGTGCACTGGAGACTGGTACTATAAGCTTGCTCAAGGCAAAGTCACAGGATGACATAGCGGCAATCCTCGAGGGGTTACTCACAGAGGCAGGATCTGACGATCTCTATACGGTTATTCCACTTGTGGTCGAGGAGCAGCAGCTTACAATCGACACACCAATTCCGGATGTGGCCATTGGTGAAGACCTCGTTGTAACCGGTACCTCAAACCGCCAGCCTGACACTGCAATCATCGTCACCGTGAAGGGCCCAGTCGAGCTCACACCACAGACCGTCTATCCGTCAAACGGCACATGGTCTGCGACGTTTGATACATCTGGTGCTGAAGTGGGTGTCTACACCGTGAAGGCAGATGATGGTGATAAGACGGCTACGGCAACGGTCAATATCGTATCTGCAACGCCAACACCAACCGCGACAGAAGAGGTAACACCGACTGTGACAGAGACCGAGGCACCAACACCGGTTGAGACGACCGCAACCCCGGAGGAGACTGCAACCGAGGAGCCAACACCGACTGAGACCCCACCAGGGTTCCAGGCAATCTTTGCACTTGCTGGACTTGGCGCAGTGGCGTATCTGGTTGCAAGAAGACGTGAGTGAGCGAGAGCTTGAGAGGGTTTGAAGGGTTTGATTTTAACCCTTCGGCTTTTATTTTTATTTATTTTGGGTTTTCAGGGTGGTTTGTACTTTTTGACGGCAGCTTTTTATATCCAGACCCCCCACAGATACTACAAAGAAGGAGGTTCATGGATGAGGAGGATAATCGAGGTTGTTTATGAGGATGGCGTGTTTAAGCCGCTTGAGCCGGTGGAGCTTGAGGGGGGAGAAAGGTTGAAGGTTGAGCTAAAAAAGTTGCCGGAGGAGCTATTCGGGATTTTCCATGGAAAGAATCTGTCAAAGCTCTTAGAGGAAACAGAAGATGAATGGGGTATTTATTGATTCAAACGTCTTTCTGGAGTTCTTAAAGGGCGAAGAAAAGGCTAAAGTGCTACTTGAGAAATATCTGGGTCCTGAAGGATGCATTAATGATATCGTCTTTTCTGAAGTCCTCTTCGTTTACATTAAAGCGGAAACAGGAAGGGAATCATACGAATTGAAGGGGCGACCTGAGCTCATGAAATCGGTTGAGCTTGATCACATCTTTGAGTTACTGGGTAGATACAGGATGCTTGACGTGGGGGAGGTTGTCGCGAGTGAGGCAGGAGATCTCATCAGAAAGTACGGATTGCTCCCGAACGATGCACTCATCGCTGCAACACCTGCAGGCACCACGGCATAAATGAGATAGCAACCTTTGATGATGACTTGTGATTTTCATCTCTTGCTCTGTATGAGCAGTAGCCTTTTTCTCAATTGAGCTGGAAAAATAAATATAAGGTTTAAGGTATTTATTGAATTGCTGAAGGAGGATCAGGTTAATGGACCAGATGGAAGCTAAGGCAGAGATATTCTGGATGGCTTTTAAGAATCTGCCGAAAAAGGAGCAGCAATCTATCATCGAAAGGATGCTTAAGGATAAGGACTTCATGGAAGATCTTATTGATATAGTTACCCTTGAAAAACGCCGCGAAGAACCCTCAAGACCTTTAGAAGCGTATCTCGCCGAGAGAAAGAAAGATAGAAATTGATCAATGACTTATACGGTTTATCTGAAGAAATCGGCGGAGAAAGAACTGAAAGATTTACCCGAGGACGTGCATGACAGGATAGTAAAGCAGCTTCTTGCGCTCAAAGGTGATCCAAGACCACGTGGATCAAAGAAACTTCGTGGTCGGGAAGGGTACAGGATCAGAGTGGGTGACTACAGGATTCTTTATGTGATAGATGAGTCAAAGAAAATGGTCGAGATAGTTTCTGTTGCCCATCGAAGAAAGATTTATCGTTGAGCAGAAGCTCACGGTCGATACACCGATCCCGGATGTTACTCCTGGTGATGATCTTGTTGTAACAGGGACATCCAGCAGAAAGGATGAAACAGTAGTTATGGTCACAGTCAAGGGTCCGGTTGTTGGGCCCGCACCTGTGATTGCGATCGTCGCAAACGGGACGTGGACTGCGACGTTTGATACATCTGGTGCTGAAGTGGGTGTCTACACCGTGAAGGCAGATGATGGTGATAAGACGGCTACGGCAACGGTCAACCTCATCTCACCAGCGCCAACACCGACTGAGACCCCACCAGGATTCCAGGCAATCTTTGCGATAATGAGGCGGATGCGCCTCATAAGGGGGATTGCATCCCCTCTACCCCTGCGTCCTACCTGCGGTAGGACTACGCTTTTCGAGCGACGTTTCCAGCCGAAGGCTGGATATTTCCGATTTTTGATCGGAATTGCCCTATCGAAGATGGGCTTTTGCGTAAAGGCTTTCAGAAAGCCTGCGGTGAAGATGATATTCATCTTACGCGTCAGAAAGGAAAAACAGGTGTGATGGATGGTGATTGAGAGGGAACTGGTCTCAGTGGCACTTTTTGACCGGTGTAGGGAGGGGGTAAATCAAAGTTTTCTGGAGATAATACACATGCTTCTTCTCGAGAGGGGGTGTGAGATATCCATCCATAAAAGTGGTAAAATCATAATAAAGACGGGCTCAGAAGAGAGTGCAAGAAAGGAGGTTTAAAGGATCTATGAGCTACCTGGATAAACTTGAACGGTTGAAGGATCTTATCAGATCGAAGAAGCGACTCATCGTCTCATTTTCAGGGGGTGTTGACAGCACACTGCTTCTTAAAGTCTCATATGATCTGCTTGGTGATCATGTGCTTGGTGTGATCGTAAAGAGTGAGGTCTTTCCCCGGGCAGCGCTTGAGTCCGCGGTGGATTTTGTGAGAAAGGAAGGGATAAGGTATGAGGTTTCTGAGTTGACCCTCCTTGATGACCCTCTTTTCTCCTCAAACCCGAAGAAGCGATGTTATCATTGTAAAAAACATCATATAAGACTGATTAAAAGTATCGCAGGACAATATGGTGTTGATACAATAGCAGACGGTCTTAACCTCTCTGATCTTGGTGAGTACCGCCCGGGGCTTCTGGCATCTGATGAGGAGGGGATATGGCATCCATTTGTTGAAGCAGGAATCAGGAAGGAGGATATTAGAGATATTGCAAGAGATATCGGGCTTGATCTATGGGATAAACCATCTGATTCATGCCTTGCAACCCGGATACCTTATGGGGAGAGAATCACAGAAGAAAACTTGCGGATGGTCGAGAGAGGGGAGGCGGCTCTTAAAAAGATGGGCTTTCGCCATATAAGGCTGAGGCTACATCGTGATATCGGAAGGATTGAGGTCACAGGTGAGGACTTTGAGAGGGTTCTTGAATATCGGGGCGAGATCACATCGAGGCTTAAAGAGATCGGGATTAAGTATATTACCCTTGACCTTGAGGGTTATAGAAGTGGGAGTATGGATGGGGTGTTATGAACCTGAATAGGATAAGGGCAGACTTTCCGATCCTCGATGAGATAATCTATATGGACAGTGCATCAACGAGCCTGACACCAGAGCCGGTCCTGGATGCGGTTATGGACTACTACAGGAGGTACAATGCGAATGTTGGACGAGGTGTGCACAGACTATCCCAGATCGCATCAGGGATGTATGAAGGGGCACACAGGAAGGTTGCAGAGTTCATCGGTGCGAGAGAGGGAGTTCTGGTATTCACGAAGAACACGACTGAGGGGATAAACACGGTTGCATCCGGGCTTGGGTGGCAGAAAGGGGATAGAGTCATCACAACCGTGCTTGAACACCACTCAAACCTCCTCCCATGGCTCAGGCTGAGAGAAAAGGGGGTGGAGGTAGAGATCATGAAACCAGATGGTGAGGGTATACTTGATCCGGCAGACTTTGAGACCGCGATCACAGATAAGACCAGACTTGTTGCCATCACACATGCATCCAATGTGATCGGGACGATCCAGCCAGTCAGAGAGATCTCTAAGATCTGTAAGGAGAAGGGAGTGCTGATTCTTCTTGATGGTGCCCAGTCTGTCCCACACATTCGGATCGATGTGAAGGATCTTGAAGTGGACTTTTTATGCTTCTCAGGGCATAAGATGCTTGGTCCGACAGGAACAGGAGTTTTGTGGATGAGAGATCCCCAGATTGAGCCACTCTTTCTCGGTGGGGGAATGATAAAGGAAGTTACGCTAAAAAGCTACGAATACGCAGAGGGGTATGAGCGGTTTGAGGCAGGAACGCCACATATTGCAGGAGGAATCGGGCTCGGGAGGGCGTGTGACTACTTAAAAGAAATAGGAATGGATGAGCTGCGAATGCATGAAGAACGGTTAACAGAACGGCTCATCGAGGGACTTCTTGAGATCGAAGGGGTGGAGGTCTATGGTACACTTGATCCTAAAAAGCGTCTTGGTGTCGTGTCCTTCAATATCAGAGGAGTTCATCCGCATGATCTCGCGCACATCCTCGATGACTCATCGAACATAATGGTCAGATCAGGGCACCACTGTGCATCCCCGCTCATCAAATATCTTGGTATAGAGGAGGGAACGGTCCGGGCCTCGCTCTATCTTTATAATACAGAGGAAGAGGTTGAACTCCTTCTTACAACCCTCGAGGGGATTGCGAGGGTGATGGTGTGATAGAAGCGCTTGGGATCACCAGGATCTCAGATGGCACCCTGAGGAGGGAGATCGACCATGTGGTTGGAGAAGTGCCGCTCGCACGCTACATCAATGGACGGCACGTTCAGACCGTGATGATGAGCCCTTCGATGGTAAAGGATCTTGATGACTTTGATAGAAATGGGAAGATCGTGATATCATCTGATATCGTCTTAAATTCTGTATCAGCAGGAATTCCTGCGATCGTCTCCAAAGGGGCCGTTACAAACCTTGCAGTTAGAGTTGGCAAGATTTCAGGGGCGACAGTCGTTGGGTTTGTAAGAAAAGGGGGATGGTGGTTTATACTGGAGAGGTAGGAGTGTAGAACCTCCTGGTGTTATCAGGATCCAGGATCCCGGTAATCTTGCTGGAACCTCATCCGATACCCTCCCAGATACGCCGTATCTCCTCTGAAACCTCTGAATCACTGTACTCAACGACGGCTTTGCCTGTAACCATTGCCTCTGTAACAAGCGGGTTAAACTGGATCTTACCGATGACACCAACTCCCATACCCTCACAGAACCTTATGATCTCCCCGGTAACCTCCTCGTTTATATCATACTTGTTTATACAGACCTCTGCCTTCACCCCGAAGTGTCCTGCAAGATTGAGCACCCGCTCAAGGTCATGGAGCCCGGATTGTGTGGGCTCTGTTACGATGAGCGCAAGATCAACGCCGCTTAATGATGAAATGACAGGGCATCCGATTCCTGGCGGTCCATCGATGATTATGAGGTCTTTTTCCCGCTCTCTTGCAAGTCTCACGGCATTATTCCTCACAAGCGTTACAAGCTTTCCAGATGCCTCCTCTGCGATATTAAGCTGGGCATGAGATAGTGGACCGAACCTCGTATCAGAGATGAAAGCATACCCTGAGACCTTCTCCTTAAGACTGACTGCATCCTCCGGGCATACATACTCACAGACACCACAGCCCTCACAGAGGATTTCATCCACCACAAGATCATTTATCGCATCGAACCTGCAGGAATCTTCGCACATATAGCAGCATATACACCTCTCTGTATCTATATGGGCGCTTTTTCCCGCTATAAACTCCATCCTCTCCCTCACCTCAGGCTTCAGGATGAGGTGTAGATCCGGGGCATCGACATCACAGTCTGCAATTACACAGTCTCCTGCCGCAAGAGCTGCAAATGATGCTACGACCGTCGTCTTTCCTGTTCCCCCTTTCCCGCTCAAAACCACGATCTGTTTCATCCACTACTCTGTAGCTCTACACCCCTGATAAAGTATACGATCACAGGAAGCGCTGCCACAAAAAGCAGAATCTCTGGCCTCAGTGCATTAACGACCGGGAACTCATCCACCTCACCGAGAAGATACATCAGCCAGTCTGCACCGATCATGAGGATGTGAAGAATGCCAAACACACCGATGAGAATTGATCCGACGAGCAGAAACGAGATGCCTTCATTCTTCTCCTCCAGCAGTTCACGAACACCTGAAAGATATACCGCCCCAATCACAATGAGTGCAAGCCCACCAAAGAGATCCCGTGGAATCCAGATCTCACACTCCATAAATACAAGCACAGCCTCAAGCAGGCCAAACACCACACAGAGTGCCCCGATAAGAAGTGCATATACACCCATACCTCTGAGGTTCATCTTTTCACACCCCCATCACAAGATTTCCAGTAATGACCACTATTCCAGCCACCGTGTATGCGAGCAGGAGCTGATAAAGCACCATGAAGCCTGTCCACTTCCATGACCCGGTCTCTGCTCTGACAGTTCCAAGTGTTGCAAGGCACGGCAGGTAGATCAGGGTGAATACCATGAATGCAAGGCCTGTTACAGGGGTCATGTGCCCTGCAACCGCAGCCATGATCTCATCCTCACCTCCAACACCGTAGAGGATTCCGAATGTCTCAACAACGATCTCCTTCGCGAGAAATCCAAAGAACAGGGCAACCGCGCCCATCCAGTCAAACCCGAGGGGGCGGACAATTGGCTCGATGAGATGCCCGAGCATCCCTGCATAGCTTGACCCAAGATCAGCACCCCATGGGAAGGAGGACATGAACCAGAGGATGATCGCACCACCTAAGAGAATTGTCCCGGCCTTCCTGAGGAAGACCACGGCCCTTGACCACATATGCAAAAGTATGCTTCTTCCGGTGGGTCTGCGGTAGGGCGGAAGCTCCATCAGAAATGGTGATGGCCTCCCCTTAAGGCCAGGGATGACTCTCCTGAATAGAAGCGCCATCATGATCGCAAGCACGATCCCAAGAACATACATCAGAAATATCGCAGTTCCGGCATGTGCACCAAAGAATGCCCCGGCAATGAGCACATACACAGGAAGCCTCGCACTGCAGGAGATAAGTGGGTTTACAAGGATCGTTATCAGCCGATCTCGCTCATCTCCAATCGTCCTGGTTGCCATAATTGCGGGGAGATTGCACCCGAAACCCATGAGCAGCGGGATGAAGGACCTTCCATGAAGCCCACACCTGTACATCAGCCGATCCATCACAAACGCAGCCCTGGGTAGATAACCGCTGTCCTCAAGGATTGCAAGTGCGAGAAACAGGAACATGATCGGGAAGATAAATACCATGACAAACCCAAGGCCGCCACAGATCCCATCAGACCAGAACGAGACGAGTGGCGTCTCGGCCTCTCCAAAAAGACCGCCAAGCCACCCAAACGCACGCTCAAGCATCACCATGAATGGCTCTGAGACTGCGAAGGCGAACTGGAACGTTGCCCACATCAGGATGAGAAATATCGGTATTCCAAGTACCCTGTTGAGAAATACCCTGTCAAGCATGTCTGAGATGGTGAGTTCACCACGACCTCGCACACGTAGTGACGCCTTTAGAATTTCCTCTATTGTTCTGTACCTGCGATCAGCAAATGTATCTGCGTCTATTTCTCCCATCCCACCACCTCCAGCACGTCTTTCTTCTGGTACCTCTCCAAGATCCCTATCACCTCCTCATCACGCTCCAGGATCTTTATCGCAAGCCACCTTGGAGGGTAGGTACCTGAAAGGTGTGGATCTTCCATGATCATCTCCTCAATTCTCCTGATCTCAGTCTCAAGATCCTCACCGTATCCGATCGTAACCTTTCTTCGCTTATTCTTCCCTGATGCCGCCTCAATAATTGCATCCTTAAGCTCTCGAATCCCGAAGTGGGTTGTTGCAACCGTGGGGATAACAGGCACACCAAGTAGCAACGAGAGCTTCTCTGTATCAAACTCATACCCCTTTGAGGCTGCAATGTCCATCATATTAAGCGCAACGATGAGATTTGCCTCAAGCTCAAGGAGAAGCAGCGTCAGATAGAGGTTGCGCTCGATGTTTGATGCATCAACGATATCAACCACCACATCAGGCCTCTCCTTGATGATGTAGTTGCGTGCAATCCTCTCATCGATCGAACTTGCTGTGAGGCTATATATGCCTGGAAGATCCACAACCTCCATCTCAGCTCCCCTGTGTGTACACCTTCCCTCCTTCTTCTCGACCGTAACTCCAGGCCAGTTGCCAACATGCTGCCTTGAGCCGGTGAGAGCGTTAAAGATTGCAGTCTTGCCAACATTGGGGTTGCCGATGAGTGCAACCTTAATTATCATCCTTCCCACCACCTGAATTCAGACTCACGATTATCTTCATCGCAACACCCCGTCCAAGCGCGATCCTTGATCCTTTGATATCAACGATGAGCCCCGGAAATGATGAGACCACCCTCACCCTCGAGGATGGGGTGAACCCGAGCTCAAGCAGACGCCTTCTCAATCCTCTTCCACACCGATGAGCGATTATGATGCCCTCTTCTCCCTCAGAAAGCAATCCAAGCGGGATTGCAGATTTGATGCTCTTCCCATCTACAGGCTCATTAATATCCCCTGACTCATCTCCCAGCTCATTGATCCCTCTTTTACCGAATATCCTTCCCCCTCTACCAGGCATCCTGCACCTCCACATATACACAGGCCGCCTCATCCTTTCGAAGTGCCAGGTTGTACCCCTTCACGACGAACTCAACAGGATCGCCGAGCGGTGCCCTCCGCACAACCTCAATCTTGGCGCCCCTGATGACCCCCATATCCATGAGCCTTCTGCGTATTGCACCATCTCCCTTTATCGAGATGATGATCCCCTCCTCACCAGGCTCCATATCTATGAGACATCTCTCCATATTCCACCACCTGCCCAGGTCAACCGCTCCTGCAACACTTACCAGCATCTCTCACCTCTTAGGTTATCCTAACTAAAATCAGTTAGGTATTTATATACGTTATCCTAAAAAAGTTAGGTTTCTGGAAGAAATCCTAATACGCCTCACCTTTCAAGGACTGTGCCCTTCTCTCAGAGACCCTCTATTCAACCTCAACCTTTTCTGCAAGCCCGTATCCTATCGTCACGACTTTATCATCGATTCGGGCTGTCACATATCTACCGCCTGGCTCATGTCTGGAAGGCTCCATTCCAGTGAACTCGATCTCTGCCCCTTCTACAACTTTCAGCAGCTCCATCCTATCTTTGAACCTGTCTCCCCCGATTATCCTGACTATTCTACTTTTTACACCTTTTTTGAGATTATTTGCCTGTATATTGCCTCTATCGGACTCAACAAGCACCTTGGACGCCATTCCCTCGCCCATCTTAACCTCGTTACCGCTGACAGAGAAGATCATTGTATCATCAGGAAGGTGCTTCACAAAGCTAACTTTGGCTCCGACCCTAATCCCAAGCTCTGAAAGATACTTCTCAAACTCCTTTCCACCCTCAATGGACCTGATAACTCCGTTGTCACCTGCTTCAAGTTTTAAAACTTGTTTAGCCCCTTCATCTGATGCAACGTATACCTTATCTGCCCACCCACGGGCGATCACAACTTCATTGTCATCAACCTTGAGCAGGATCGGCCCAGCATGCACGTGCACAGGCTCGGTGGATATAACGGTCAGCTCAACTCCTTCTACAATCCCAAGCTCTTTGAGATGATTCTTCACATCAAGTCCGCCTGTTATCGTTCTCACGGTTACCCGTGTATCAGGTTCAACCTCATTCAACAACATCTTATATCATCTCCTTGGCCTAAATGCGATGAGTAGTGAATTAGGTGTATAAAAAAGATACCCTAAAAAAGTTAGGTTTCTGGAAGAAATCCTAATGATTACGCCTCATCAGCATCTTCACCCCCTCTCTGCTCCCTGCATCTGCAATCCCTGCACTTTCCATTGCATTCACAGCCCATGATAACTCACCCCCTATCACGCAGTAGCCTTTGCAAACGTCTCAAGCCCTCTCTTCAATGAGCTCAATCCCGAACTCTTGAGGAAGTAACACGGTTTACCCCTCTTCTTGCACGCCTTCTTGGCATACCGAGATGCGTTGTGGCTGTTTATATCAACCGGGCAGAATACAACATCCACCCCCTCAACGATCCGCTCAATCTCATCTTTCTCTCTGCAGTGCCCGCCGTGGTAGCAGAGCTTGCACCCGAACGACTCAGCAACCTCCCTGTAGTGCGGCACAAGCCCTTCAACACCGCCGATAAGTGCAACTTTCACGCCTTCAAGGTTCACGGGAAGATCGTCTGTATGCTTTTTCTTGACCTCAACAGGTCTTACCTCCGGGATCCTCTCCTTATCAGATACCTCTCTCAGTTCCTCTCTCAATCGCTTAACCTCATCGAGAAGGAGGCTGTTCTCCTGCCTCAACCGTTCAAGCTGGTCTAAAGAGTTGTTACGCTCGATCTCAGTGAGTCTATTCCTTAGATTGGCAGATAGTCCCCGCTCTCTCTCAAGTTCACGCTGTATCCTGATCTTTTCTGCCTTCAGCGCCTCAAACTCATGCTGGATTGCATCATACTTTCGCCTCAATCTTGCAAGGTTTCGCTCAAGCCGCTCATTCACTTCTGTAAGCGATTCAACCCTACTTTTGAGCTTCCAGAGTTCATCCTCAACCAGGCTTCCATCTGGCAGATCAGCAGAGAGTACATCATAGAGCCTCATCATACGGTGCCCTATCATGTGCATTGCTTTGAACAACCGCAGCTCAACATCAAAAGATCCCTCTCCTGAACTGCGGAGAAGATACCAGATCAACGCGGTAAGCGGTACACCCTCGATGCCTCTTCCATCCTCGATCGTCTCAAGTATTCTATCCCTACCAATCGCATCAATCCGCCTTTCATACGGCCTGAACCGCTTATCCAGCTTTTTCTCCAGGAACTCGGCAAGCTTATTCTCTTCAAGAGACTGCCTTAGAAGCTCTTGGTGCATCGAGAAGGAGGATGCATCCCCTTTCATCTCGATCCTGAACCGTTTGAGGATCTTTCTGGTCGCATCACTCTCCATCGTCATCCCGAGTATCGTACAGAGAAGCGCGGGCTGTATATCCCATATCCGCATTGCACACACCTCTCAGGACTCAGGATCCCTCATACAGCCTGCAGTCTTCGATGAACCACTCACCGAGCTCAAGCCTTATCGCTTCAAGTCGCTCGTCAAAGCTCTCGATCTCGTCTTCGCTCATCTTATCGATCAGCCTTCTGATACTCTCCAGGATCCTTGCAAGTTCATCCATCCATCAACCACCATTTTCCATTTCTTAGGATAACCTAACTCTCGTCTTAGGTATTAAAATAAATTATCCTAATAAAATTAGGCTAAATCTTATTTTCCTAAAAATTGTAGGGCAAAGGCTATCTCTACCTAATATAGTAACTCTCTCCCATGAACCACAGAACCACTGGTAGATGCGTTCTGGTCATGATGATCCTGGTCCTCTCCAGTGGGTGCATCGAAGAAGGAGAAAGAGCTTCTCCAACATCATCGACCCAATCTGAGCTTTTCGTCTACAGCGGTGCGGGCTTAAGACTTGTGATGGATGAGATCGCAGAGGAGTTTGAGAAGGAGACCGGAACCAGGGTGAGGCTGGAGTATGGTGGTGCCGGGGAGCTGCTATCCAAGCTTGAGATCATGCAGACCGGTGATGTGTTTATACCTGGTGCAAGACTCCCCTTTGAGAGGGCAAAGGAGAAGGGATTTGTAGAGGATGAAGATCTTGTTGCATACCATATCCCGGTGATAGCTGTGCCAAGGGGCAATCCTGCAAATATAACGTGCCTGGAAGACCTGGCTCGTGAAGATGTTAAGATTGCGCTCGGCGATCCTGAGGCAGTACCGATTGGAAGGGCTGCTGATAAGATCCTCAAGAAGGCCGGAATAAGGGATAAAGTGAACGTCGTAACTCTCGCCGGGACCGAACCTGCACTTCATGCAGATATAATCGTTGGAAGGGTGGATGCTGCGATCGTCTGGAGATCATCGGTCTGGAAGGCAAAGGATAAGATAGAGATCATCGAGATCCCGAAAGAAGTGAACGATATAAAGATCATTCCTATCGGTGTGGTCACATTCTCAGAGAACAGAGAGACTGCTGCTGAGTTTATTGATTTCGTTATTTCTGATCGTGCAAAGAGGATATGGGAAGCAAATGGGTATGTAACATATCCGAATGAAGAATATGAGACTTAATGTGGAGCGAAGGAACGTCATCTCACTTATTTTGGTTTTTCTCTTCTTCATATCGGTCATCGGAGCTGTGTATCATACCAGGCTCTCATGGGAGGATGCAAAGTATGCGATGATCTCAAAGAAGAGTGATCTTGTCAAAGAACTCCTGAAAGAGCATCCTGATGCCAAATACACGGTTGAGGAGGTGGAGTTTTACCAGGAGATGTACCCCTATTATCGCAGGTTCGAGCATCTCTGGGATCCATCGATAGGTACGAGGTGGGTTGTTTACTGGTGGACCAGGGAGAAGACAGAGAGGTATCACAGACCCGATCTTATGATCGTCATCTGGCCATACAATAATGAGATCATCTATGAGACGAGGCTTACAGAGGGTGGAGGTGGTGGCAGGCTCAAAGAGCCGTGCTGGAGCCTTGAGGACTGGATTATAAAAAATCTCCATCTGATATCTGCATCTGCAATATTATCTATCGGTCTCCTCTCATTCAGGAAGACCCGTGAGCCACTCTTGAGAGGCCTGAGATCGCTTGAGATATCCAGGTTCGAGATGATCATCTTCACCGGCATGCTTCTGCTTGCTGGCTTTATCCTGGCCGTGATCACCGGTATTCTCACACATCTCAATGAGGATGCATTCTACACGAGCATTCTCTCAGAGGAGACACAGTTTGCGGTAAGATTGAGCCTCTGGACATCGATCATCTCGACAATCCTGATATTCGTCGTTGCCCTTCCCTCTGCTTACGTCACTGCAAGGTACAGCTTCTGGGGAAAGAGCCTGATCGATACGTTGCTCGATCTCCCGCTGGCACTTCCAACGATCGTAGGGGGGATCGGGCTTCTCATGCTCTTCTCCAGAACGAGCGTGGGTGTCTATCTCTCTGATAATGGGATAAAGATCGCACTCACACCACTTGCCATCGTTCTGGCTCAATTCTTCGTGAACGTTCCCTTCATGGTGCGACCTTTCAGATCAACATTCATGAGCATCTCACCGACCTACGAACACATCGCAAGAACACTCGGGTGCAGCCGAACCGGTGCGTTCTTCAGGGTTCTCCTTCCGATGGCACGACCCGGGCTTATCGCGGGGGTGGCGATCACATGGGCACGATGCATCGGTGAGTTCGGTGCTGTTCTGATGTTTGCAGGGGCAACGAGATTCATAACCGAGGTTCTCCCGATCACGGTCTTTTTGAACATGTCCACCGGGGAGATGGAGCTTGCAATCTCTGCTGCGGTTATCATGATCATAATATCAGCCACGATGCTCTTCATATTCGAGAAGATCGGGGCGAAGGGGGCGTTTCTATGATCGAACTTCTTGATATTGAGAAGAGACTTGGGGGATTCAGACTTGGACCGATCGATCTGAGGGTCGAGAAGGGTGAGTACTTCTTCCTGCTTGGCCCATCAGGCTCCGGAAAGACGGTACTTCTTGAGCTTATCGCAGGTATTCACTCGCCTGATCATGGAAGGATCCTCATCGATGGGAAGGATGCCATGAATCTCCCGATAGAGCGGCGAAACGTGGGGTATGTCTGCCAGGATCCGATGCTCTTTCCTTTTCTGAATGTGGAGAAGAACATAGGGTTTGGGCTTGCAATCAGGCGGTATCCGAAGGATGTGATCCGGAGCAGGGTGGAAGAGGTTGCAGGGATGCTCGGGATCTCGCATATTCTCTCAAGGGATGTCGAGAGACTGAGCGGTGGTGAGAAGCAGCGTGTATCCCTTGCACGTGCACTCGTTACAGACCCCCAAATTCTGCTTCTCGATGAGCCATTGAGCAAACTGGATGCGAAGATGGCGTATAATCTTGGTAGAGAGCTTGAGAAGATCCACAGAGAGCTTGGGATCACGATGGTTCAGGTGACACATAATCAGGCGGAGGCACGGATGCTCGCAGATCGGATCGCAATCATCAAGGATGGAGAGATAATAGAGGTTGGTGGTCCTGATGAGATATTCTACACACCAGGCCACCGGTTTACTGCTGATTTTCTCGATATGGAGAATATATTTGATGGAGCAGTGAGATCGGCAAACGGTGAGGTGATATTTGAAGCAGAAGATCTCGAGATCATACTACCTCATCATATCGATGAGGGTCCTGTTACGATCGGGATCAGACCAGAAGATATAGAGATTGTCGAGGATGCGGGAAGAGATATCCTCTCTGGAAGAGTGATCGATCTCCATCCAAACGGGAACGCGCTTTACAGGATCTATGTTAAGGTGAAAGGTCTGATCTTTGCTGTGGATATGATGAGACACGATATAAGCAAGATAAAGATAGGGCAGGATGTCAATCTGTATATTAAACCTGAGGCAGTCAGGATCCTGAGGTGAGGCAGGTATGAAAGAACAGATCATCATCGCACTCCTCTTACTCTCCATGCTCTCAGGCTGCATCGCCGGGAGGGTCGTTGAACCCGGGGACAGGGTCTCGATCAACTACACCGTTGAGTTTGAGAATGGAACGATCTATCAGAGGTCCCATGCCCCGATCAACCTTACCGTTGGCTCTGGAATGATGATCAGGGGCATAGAGGAAGGTATACTCGGAATGAAAGAAGGAGAGACTCGCAGACTTGTCATACCACCCGAGAAGGCTTATGGTACTGTAAATGAGAGCCTGATCGAGGAGATTCCACTTATTGAAGAGATACCATACCGGAAAGTGATCCCAAGAAGGATGAGCACCTCGATCGATAGGTTTGAGAGGAGCTTCGGGAAGAACCACAGCGTGGGTGAGAGCCTCTATGTTCCGGGTGCAGGGTATAATGTAACAATTGTGGAGATGAACGAGCATGACGTCACGGTTCTCCTTGAGCTTGAGGTAGGAGACTCCTTCAGGAGCAGTAAGGGAGACTGGAACCAGACCGTGCTCGGTATCGATGGGGAGAATATAACGATAGCACCTGACTTCAAGGTCGGTGATACGATCCAGATCTACAGATACTACTGGAACTCAACGGTTCTCGGTATCACGGATGAGAATGCCACGATAAGGCATAACCCGATCCCTGATATGGAGTTTGTGGACATCTTCGGTCTGCCATGGAGGATACATTTTGGTGAGGATAAGATCACGATAGACCATAACCATCCGCTTGCAGGGGAGACGCTCATATTCAATATCACGATAGTGAATATAGGATAGACAGGTAAAACCTAACTTTATTCGGTTTTTCATCAAAAACCTAAGGATATTAGGGTATGGTATATCAATCCCTAACAGAGAAAGACCAAGTGAAGCCGGTGGGATGGAGGTTGATCCGGTGTCTGTTCCAGTCTGGTTACTTGTAATTTCAGTGATGCTATCTCCTGTATCAGTTGCAGCCTCTGAGAAGATCAGCGATCCGCTTATCAAGGATTCAGATGGGGATGGCATGCCAGATGACTGGGAGCTTGAGTATGGGCTTGATCCGCTAAACCCTGATGATGCGGTGCTTGATTACAACGATGATGGGTTATCAAACATTGAAGAGTACGAGCGCAAAGCGAATCCGATAGACCGGGATGTGGATGATGACAGAATCGATAACCTCGCTGAACGGGATGGGTTGCTCGGGTTTGTGACAGACCCTTTTGCGAAGGATACAGATGGAGACGGGCTTGATGACCTTGAAGAGCTTGCAGGACTCATCGATGGTATGAATGAGTCCCAGATGAGATGGGTTGATATCGATGTAGAAGAGCTCATCGGGCTGAAAGAGGATTTTCCATGGATGCTTGATCCGTTAAACCCTGATACAGATGGTGATGGTATTGAAGATGGTGAGGAGGTTGATAAATACGGTTTTGATCCTGATGTGGATGATTCAACCGTTGATCTTGACTGCGACGGGCTTGATAACATAAGGGAGATCAATCTCGGGACCGATTATGATAGATGGGACACAGATGGTGATGGTTTGTCCGATGGGATGGAGGTTCTCGGGACGTACGGGATCATCACAGATCCGAAGAAGGTTGATACAGACTCAGATGGTGTTGATGATATGGAAGAGGTGGTCGGCGTAGCACCGATCCCACCCGCGGAGCATGTACTCACATTTGAGGAGTTTATCAGAGGGAGCGCATATGCAGGTGAGTACGTCACGATGAAGGCGAAGGTTAACCGTGTACGCACATCAAAGAACTTCGATGAGTACTGGATCGATCTCAAATCGCTCGACAGTGACCCGGGTGTCTGCCTCTCTGGAGGTGCATTCGGCGTGGTTCATGTCGGCAACGCATGGCACTACGACTGGGAGCATGGAAATATCTTCACAGATGATATCTTTGGTATCACGCTCATGACAGATGATATCATCATTATAACAGGATATGCAACCCGGAAGGAGACCACAACCCGGATAATCGAGGTGAATACAGATGGGAGCGGTGGATCGATCTTTCTTGTCCTGGATCCACGCGAGAAGCGATGGCGGTGGATCCCATCAGAGGGCAATATCATCTACAGGACGAAGTTTGCCGTTCCAGATGTAAAGCCGGTATCAACCATTGAGCCGAGAGCCGTAACCGCAGAAAAAACCCCGGTACCTCCCAGGAGATGGACGGTTGAAGATCTGAAAAAACTTGAAGATGATCGTGAGGATAATCAGGCAGGTGTGAAAGAGAGGCTTCGATCCCTTCTAAACGATCTAAAAGGTCTTCTAAACTCGACGTCTGATTCAGGGCATGGGTATGAAGAGAAACCATCATCAGGTCCAGCACCGACCCCGAGACCCACGCCAGGGTCTGGAGTGATTGCCGGTGTGATCTCATTCATTTTAATTTATCTGCACCTGAGAAGAGGTGAACTATGAAGATTCTGAATAATAGCGGTTTGATCATACTTCTGGCACTCCTCCTATCCTTTTCAGGATGTACTGAGCATGAAGCAGAGACAGACCGCGATTACAGCGAGTTGATCGAGACGCTCGATGAGGCGGACAGGATAGACTACCGCGAGCTTGTTGCAATCATGTATGATGTGCAGGATGACTGGAACGAGGGAAGAGGCAAGATCACCCCACCGCCGGCTGGAAGAGAGCCTGGCATAACCGCAACCGAGGTCTCGCCTACCAGTCTGCAGGTCATAGGTGAGATCGATGCGGGCTTTCTCGAGTTTACTCGATTGAGGGGTGTTGAGGTTACTCCAATACCCCCGGCTCAATACAGAAGCGGTGATGGGGTTGTTCTGATCTGGGATGCGTCCCAGATTTCAGATGTGGAAGGGCTGATCAATGGACTTCTCACGGAAGAAGAGAGGGCTCAGGTTGAGAGTGGAGATCGCACATTCTTCATCAGGGATGGGACATTCATCATCGCGGGAAGAGACACGGAGCTGACCGCGCGAGCGGTTGCTGAAAACATCTTTCCTGTGGTCTGGATCAAAGAGGGGGAGAGTGAGCGTGCGGCACGTGCAAACCTCGAGGTCGGGTATGAGTGCGGAGAGGTCGGGAGGGATCTTCTCGAGGCTGTTATCCTGCGAAACCGTGCAAAGGTACTCTATCAGGATGGTGATTCCGAAGAGGCTCTCCGGTTATATGAGGAGTCGCTCGCCAGGTGTGAGGATGTGGTGGCACTCGCAGGAAAAGCCCAGATACTCGGATCAGATGGTAATCTCGGTCTCTATGTGAGCAAGTGCCCGATGTGCGGGTCTGATATCGTTACCGTCCTCTCGATCGCTGATAAGGAGGTTATCTGGTCGAGGCACAAGGTGGGTTAAGGATGTTTTCAAGATTCAAACTCACGCTTAAGAGAAGGAACATCAAGCAGAAGATCCTTGAGCTTGAAGAGGACTATTACAGGGGGGAGGAGGGTGAAGCTGAGAGAATGGAGGATATCAGCGCGTTTCTCACAGAGAGGGCAGATGTTCCGATCGAGGAGATCAACGTGATCTACCCTGTAAATCCTCCATTCCAGTTTGCACAGATCGTCTATGACCCTATCGAGATGGAGCTTCTGTATAAGGCGATCGAGCCCGATTTAACCCAGAAAGAGGCGAATTATCTCTCAACGATAAATCTGCTCCTTGATAATATCAGGATCGACACCAGGATGCTCGTTCTTGAACGGGAGCGACAGTTGCGTGAGAGGGTGAATGAGATCATTGAGAGCTACGATATGCCGCTTGACTCTTTCCAGCGCGAGAAGATAATATACACACTGCTTCGGGAGTATACAGGTTATGGGAGGATAGATGTCCTGATGCACGATCGTTACATCGAGGACATCAGCTGTAATGGTCCTGGAGATCCTCTGTACATCTACCACCGCATATTCGAGTCGTGCCGAACAAACATCGTGATAGATGAGCTTGAGCTCAACCGCTTCGTCCTGAAGCTTGCACAGTCAGCAGGGAAGTACATATCGATAAGCCAGCCGATAACCGATGCAACACTCCCGGATGGATCACGGGTCAACCTCACACTTGGAGAGGAGGTGACACGTAAAGGTTCAACGTTTACGATCAGAAAGTTCAAGCACGATCCAATATCGCCGATCGAGCTTATGAAGTACGGCTCGGCTTCTGCAGAGCTCTTTGCATTCCTCTGGATCCTGCTCCAGTACAACAAATCGATACTTGTCTCGGGAAGTACAGCAGCAGGGAAGACGACGTTCTTGAATGCCCTCTGCATGTTCCTGAATAAGGAGGCAAAGATCGTCTCGATCGAGGATACGGCAGAGATAAATATCTACCACGACAACTGGATCCAGTCTGTTGCAAGGGTAGGGTTTGGGGGAGGACGTGGTGGAGAATCAGGTATTTCAGGTACTTCGGGTATTTCAGGTATCTCAGGGATACAGAGAAGACCGGGTGATATCACGCTCTACGACCTTCTTGCTGCAGCACTGAGGCAGAGACCTGATTACATAATCGTGGGTGAGGTCAGGGGTGCGGAGGCATACACGATGTTTCAAGCGATCTCTGTGGGGCACCCATCCCTCGGCACGATCCACTCCGGTTCACTCCCTGAGCTCATCTCACGGATTGAGTCAAACCCGATGAATGTGCCAAGACCCCTGTTTGCATCGCTTGATGCAGTCGTCTTTACGTCGATCGTTCCAGGGAATGTACAGGAAGAACAGAAGAAGCAGCGGAAGAAGCGGCGTGTGAAGAGTGTGGTTGAGATTCTTGACCTTGATCTTGACACCAATGATCTCATGACAAACGAGGTGATGAGATGGGAGCCGGCTGATGATAGTTTCAGGTTCACAAAGAGCTTCCTCTTTGAGGAGATCTCTCAGGAGTTCGGTGTGAAGGAGCGTGAGCTTCGAGGTGAGATGAAGCGAAGGGCTGATATCCTCAATTACATCTCTGAAATGAATATTACGGACTTCAGAGATGTGACTCGGCTCATCCAGTCCTATCATATCAACCCAGATGGGATCTTTGAGATGATCGAGGAGGTGGCTCCTTAGATGAAGAAGGATCTCGTGCTGGTCGTGGTATCATTCGTATCGCTTGTGGCATGCGTGGTATTCATCGGACTCAGGGTGAGGGCTGGCTTTGATAACATGGCACTCTTCGCACTGCCACACCACTGGACAATCCTTGCCATGATGTCACTGGTGGTTTTCATCCTTGCCATGCGTGCCATGGGAAGAGAAGGGGTCCTGAGACCGCAGACCGGGCGTGATACACTGAGCCTTGAGGAGATCATTCATAATCTCAGACCCCAGACCTACATCAGGCTCTGCTACAATCTTCTTGGCAGGAGACTTGATAGAAGACCTGATGCAGCACTGCTGCGAAAGCTCTCAGGTGCTGAGATCTATGGAATAAGCCCTGGCACATTCCTTGCCCTCATGATTATAACACCCCTGATATGTGGTTTCATCGCATTTGGCATTGTTTTTGCACTCCTCAAGCTGAGTCCGGTTCACTCACTCCTCATATCACTTCTTGCAGCAGGTTCAGCCGCTGGCTTCTTCCCGCTTCTCATCCATACAAAGAGATACAACCGGATGAAGTCGATCGAACGGGAGCTTCCCTTTGTCCTCTCCCATATGTCGATCATGGCAGGAACCGGGGCTACGCCCTTAAAGACGATTGAATCGATTGCGGTGGAGGAGTATGGAGAGATATCATCCGAGTTTCGGAAGTTGATCTACCGGACGAACGTCCAGGGTGAGGATGCGATAACAGCCCTTGATCATCTCGCGATGTCAACCCCATCCGAGGTATTCAAAGAGCTCTGCCTCGATCTTGCCAACCTGATCCATATCGGTGGGGATCTGAGAAAGTACCTCGAGGATCGATCTACCTACCTCATGGATCGAAGGAGACTCGTCGAGAAGCAGTTTATAGAGACGCTTGGGATGTACTCAGAGTTCTATATCGGTGGAATAATGCTTGTTGTGATCATGGGAATCGTTGGTATCATAACAGCAGGTGCGCTCGGCTATGACTTCGGGACATCTGTGAAGACGATCTTTGATCTCTTCATCTATCTCGTTGTGCCTGCATTGAATGGCCTCTTTCTCCTTGTGCTGGAGTTGATGTACCTTGATTGATATCGCTGAGATCAGAATGCTCTACCGAAAGTTTGTACTGAGACATGAGGTCAGAAAGGAGTACCTCACCGTGCTTCTGCCGCTGGTTATCGCAGTAATCATCATAGCATCAAGCCTCATCATCGCAAATCAGGTTGAGAGTTCAGAATCGGATGCTCTGCGGGGCGATCTCTATGAAGAGTATCTCAGGTCAATCGGGAGGGTTACAGGTGAGAGCAAAGCCACAGCAGAGGAGATACAACGCTCATGGGTTGCAGACCATCTTGATCATATCCTGATATTTGCGGTTCTGGTTGCGATCATGCCATACGGGGTTGACTCGTTTCTTGAGCGCAAGCGAAGAAGGCGGTATGAAGAGGAGTACAGTGAGTTTCTCTTTGAGGTATCAGAGCTTCTTCGATCAGGGATTGACCCGATCAAGGCACTGATTGAGATCTCAAGATCAGAGTTCAACCTCGACGGGAGAAAGTTTATCAAGGTGCCAAAGGCTCATCTGAAGGCACTGACACCCCTTGTTCAGAAGGCGGCATCACTCGTTGCGATCGGCAAGTCATTCGAGTATGCGATGAAGAGAATGGCAGAGGATACGGGAAGCGAGCTTGTGAGAAAGTACGCACACCTCCTGGTGATGGCAACATACATCGGCGGTGACGTCTCAGGGATCATCCTCCGCGCATCATCTGATATGAGGACATACCTGAGAATCCAGAAGGAGAAGGAGAGCGATCTCAGGCAGTATGTCGTGATCCTCTACTTTGCACACGCGATACTGATCGCGATGATCTTCATGCTCATAACATACCTCCTTCCGTATATCGAGACCGTGGATCTTGGAGGCGCAGGAGAGATCCTGTTCGGAAGCTCTAATGCGATTCAGCTTGGAGGCGGGTTGCAGGATCTCGAGCTTGAAAGGTATTTCTTCCACCTGATCATCATCAACGCATTGGTGATCGGTCTTATAATCGGGAAGATCGTGCACGGACATCTCAAACATGGACTCATACACTCATCGATCCTCATCATCTCAAGCTATATCCTCTCATTGATGCTGATACTCCCGGGTGGCGGTGGGGCTGTGGATATAACCGTTCTATCCGGGGACGGTCAGACCGGAAAGCCCCTGGCTCAGCTCGATGAACCACTCGTATTCCAGGTGCTGGAGCATGGTGAGCCATACAGAGAGCATGTTACGATCAGTGTGAAGGGGCCCGGCGGTGTTAGCGGGTCTGCAAGACCGAACCGCATCAAACCAGACGATGAAGGGATTATAAGTACAACGATCACACTCGGGAAGAAGCCAGGGCTATACACGATAACGGTTAAGGCTGGAAGATCGGAAGGGCTTGCAACAGCGACCGCGATTGACTACAGGGTGTGATGGGATGAAGGGTGTGATGATCGTTTATACTGCACTTCTCGGGATTTCAGGCATAATCATGGGCGCAGGTGAGCTTTCAGATGACATCTTTGGAGGTATCTCACTTCTGATCGTATCCGGGTTCTATCTCAAAAGCTCACACCTTTACTGGAATGAAAACCCTGATGGAATCGCTGTGATGGCGATTAGCACACTTCTTCTCTGGATGCTTGGCATAAACGATCTTATCGGGCTTGGCGTTGGTGCACTGGACGATCTCACACCACCCATAATCCTGCTGCCATTCTCACTTCCCTCTATCGCGTTAATCTTTAAGGAGGTGCAGAGGTGAGGATATTTCTCGTCGGAAACCCGAATGTGGGGAAGAGCACACTCTTTAAGGAGCTTACAGGCGCACGTATCATAATCTCCAACTACCCCGGGACAACGGTCGACTACTACATCTCACGGATGAATCTGAACGGAAGCCGGGTCGAGGTTGTGGACGTCCCCGGGATATACTCGCTCAACCCCACAAGTGAGGCAGAGTATGTGGCAGTGAGGATCTTAGAGGGTTGTTCAGATGAGGATGCGGTGATAAATGTCGTTGATGGAACAAATCTTAGAAGAAACCTCTTTTTAACACTGGATCTTATCGAGCGCGGCTATCCACTCCTCATCGCAGTTAATATGATCGATATGCTCGGAGGATACGGGCTTGCGATCGATCTTGAAGGTCTGGAGAGGATTTTGGGTGTGCCTGTTGTGGGAGTGAGTGCGAGAAAGGGTGATGGGATCGATGAACTCAGATCAAGGATCGCTGATAGGAGATCTGTCTCTCTGGAGGAGGTTCTGAATGGATGCAGCGACTAAATGGGCGTGTATAGATCGAATCATCGAGCGAACGGTTGAAGAGCAAGAGGGAGAGAGGACGCTTCTTAAGAGGATCGATGATCTGACACTGAACCCTTATATCAACCTCGGAATCACGTTCGTGATCCTTTACCTGATATTTGAGAGCTTTATCAGGATCGGGCATATCTTTCTGACAGAAAGGGTCATCGGGAGGTACATCTTTGCTCCCGGCACCGGCTATGACCGGTGGTTACACCAGACCTTTGACGGGACACCGCTCTTTGAGATCCTTGTCGGGGATACGGCTCAGGGGTATCTCTCATCGTTTGGGCTTCTCACAACCGGGCTTTATGTACCATTCGGGGTGGTTCTTCCATCGATACTCATATTTTATCTATGGCTCACACTCCTTGAGGACATCGGCTACCTGCCAAGGGTTGCGATCCTTGCAGAGAGGCTCTTTGCGAGAATAGGGCTTCCAGGTACATCAATCATCCCAACGATACTCGGGCTTGGGTGTAACGTACCAGGGGTGATAGCATCAAGGATACTTGAGACCCCGAAACAGCGGTTCATCCTCTCAAACTTACTTGCAATCGCAGTACCATGCAACGCACAGATAAGTATCGCGCTTGTCGTGATCGGAGGGATGTTCGGTGCAACGTATCTTATCATCATCCTTGCAGTGCTTATCCTCCTCTATCTGATCCTCGGAATCCTCCTAAAGAGAACGGTTGCGGGTGAGTGCCCTGAACTGATCCTTGAGGTACCGCCCTGCCGTATGGTCCATCCCGGGAGTTTCCTGATGAAGATGCATCTGCGGATGCGTGCGTTTCTCTTTGATGCCGTGCCATGGGTGCTTGCAGGTGTGCTTCTTGTAAACCTCTTATATCTCACAGGCGTGCTTCAACTTCTCGAAGATACGATGGCACCGATTCTCACGCTCTGGTTTGGAATACCACCAGAGATGGTCGGAGCGCTGATCGTTGGATTTTTGAGAAAAGATGTTGCGATCGCATTACTTTACTTCATCCCAGACCTTGGTCTCTGGGAGGCGACAACTGGGGTTATAATACTTATGATCTACTTCCCATGTGCAGCAACCTTTGTCATGCTATTCAAGGAGCAGGGGGTCGTGAATACACTTAAGTCGACAGCTCTCATGATCATGGTTGCACTCATCGCTGGAGGGGTGCTCAACGCAACTCGCATCATTTTTGGGTGGGTGAGTTGAAGATGAAGTATATAATGACCGGGATCAGGGAGTTTGACCGGATAACCGGTGGGATACCGCATGGCGATGTGATTATACTTGAAGAAAGGACTGGATCGATAAAGACGATCTTCGCACAGCAGGTGGCAGATACGATCTCAAAAGATGGCGGAAGGACGCTTTACATAACAGCAAAGTCAAAGCGCGAGATCGATGAATCGATGAAGATCTATGGGATGAGCCTCAATGGCGCTATAGATATCGATAGCTCTGATTCCGTGCTGAAGAAAGAGAGCGGGTATGATCTTATATTAATAGAGGACTTCTCGATCAGGTACCTTAATCTCAGCATGAACGAGGTTATGAGCCTGATAGGTGATCTGAAGGATCTGGAATCCACGGTCATGATCCTTCTGGATGCAGGGGTGCTTGATGAGCGGATAGAGCGGGCGATGAAAGCGGTCGTGGATGGGGTGATCGAGTTCAGGCTTGAGTACCAGAAGGATAAGCTATATAGAACGATCGTGATACCGAAGTTCAAGAAGGTGATCGATGAGATCATACCTTTCACAATAAATGAGTCAGGAATCGTTGTTGACACCAGAAAGAGGGTTTGAATGCGAAAAAGTAAAACAAGGAATCCATATGCGAGATTTGCACTTCTGAAAAATCCATTTAATAGCGAGGGTAGTGATGTATCACTGCTTCATGTACATCAGGATGCAGATGACGTAATCAATGAGCTATTCTTCCACACACTCTATGAGAACGGGAGAACACTTCTCATTTTTGCGGGTCCACATGGAATCGGGAAGACAGAGCGTCTGCTCTTAATTCAGGATATGGCAGCGAAAGAGCGTGCTTTTTCTTACTATACAAGGTGCAGTAGCGATTCCCTATCAACGATAAGGGGGCTCATCGAGCATCTCACCAGAAGATGGCTTTTTATGCCCAGGGCTCTCAAGGAACTCAGAAAGATCAGGAAGAAGCTTGGTAAGAAACCGATAGATATGAAAAAGCTCGCAAAAAAGATTGCAAAGGCTCTGGATGAGATCGCACCATGCTTTCTTCTCTTTGATGAGATTGATCTGATAAGAGACAGGGATGAACTTCTCACAATTCTGCAGGAAGTTCTTGAGAGATCTGAGAAGGGTTTGATGATCGCGATAGCAGGAGACGCCAGGGTTGATAAAGGCATCAGGGTTGAGCTTGAACCGCTGACCTCCAAGGAAGCAGAACTCCTTATCGCAAAGCGGATACTTGCAGCACGAAGTGTCGGCGATAATCTTGATCCAATCTTTCCATTCACAAAGGCTTCCGTAGGTCGTATCTACGATGATGTGGGAGGAAATCCAGGAGAGCTACTCGAGAGGATGAAAGACCTCATCGATTCTGGAGTCAGGAGAAGAGTGATGATGATCGATGAAGAATTCGTTGAGCGTAGATATGAAGAAAGGAAGCGTGCCAGGTCTGGTGGCTGTAAGTAAGGTGTAATCACATTGGCTCTAATTTTTGCAGATTGAGGGAAAAACCGTTACTTTAGAGGGAGATGTTGAGGATAAATATCGGTATGGAAGGGTTTTGAGGCGTATTTTATACATTTGTAAACTTGGAAAAAGCTGAAGAGGTACTATCTAAGCATCTGGTGACTATCCCCTACAAAAAGCCAAAACTTCAAAACTGCCTCTTTCTATGCTTCCTCTGCTTTTCAGGGATCGTGTAGAGATCTTCTGAAGACAGATTTTTTGAGCCGCATCCTATACTCCTTCTTATTTCTCTGTTTCATCAATTCCCGCTTGATAGTCGGGTCGGGATAACACGGATAGAGGTCTGCTATGGCGAATGTGCGCTTAGTTGGGTCCAAATGCCTCTCAAGGAGTGATCCTGAGATT
>LYOR01000010.1 GCA_001766825.1 Candidatus Syntropharchaeum butanivorans
AAAGGATGAATGATGTCATGAAGGTTTTATCATCTCCGGTGATCGATGAGGAGGTGATAAAAATCCTTGAGAGATACAATGTGAGCTACATCTACATCGGACCGGTTGAGCGGGAGCGGTATCCTCAGGGGGTCCTGAAGTTTGAAGACTGGGATGGGTGTGAGGTCGCATATAAGAATGAGTGTGTGACCATATACAGGCTGCGATCGATAAACGCTTAATATATATACCCTCTACTTAATGTAGTATCTGGAGGAGGTCTCTTGGATCCGGGTGAATGGGAAGAGAAGCACCTCGTTGAGGAGCGGTTGTCCCGTATTCTTGAGGAGATTGAGGATTGGCCCCTTAACAGAGAGGTCATGCGGTATATTATCAGTTCGGGTGGGAAGCGAACCCGCCCTATCATCGTCCTTCTTGCATGCAGACTCGTCGGAGGGGATATAAGAGAGGCGCTTGACGCCGCGATCGCTGTTGAGTTTACCCATATCGCCTCACTCATACATGATGATATCCTGGATGAGGGCAGGATCCGTCATGGAATTCCAACAATATATGAGAAGTATGGACTTGATCAGGCCATTCTGATCGGTGATTTTCTCATATCAAACTCGATCTATCTTGGGTCAAAGTATGATGAGAAGGTGATAAAGGATCTTGCAATCGCCGCGATGAACATGGCAGAGGGGGAGATCCTTGATACAAGGAGCAGGATTGATCCGGACTTCAGTGAGGAGGACTACTATGAGGTCATAAAGAAGAAGACTGCCTCACTCTTCTCATCAGCCACCTCGATCGGGGCAAGGATCGGTGGTGCACCCGAGGATGTGATCCTCCTACTCAAGGAGCTTGGGATGAAGGCCGGGATTGCATACCAGATCCTTGATGATCTTCTTGAGTTCATGGAGATTGATGTAGATAAGTACTCAAAGGATACATCTCTCACGCTCCCGATACTCCTCAACAGAAGGATGAGAAAGGACGAGGTTCGTGTTGAATGCCTCAATATAATAAAATCACTCGTTGATGACTGCATGGAGATTCTAAGCCGCTTTCCACCCTCAGAGGCGCGTGAGCGTCTGGGACAGGTGATCAGTTACATGACGCTCGGGCAGATCAGGGATGAAGCCTGCGTGTGATCTCCTCTGCTGTCTTCCATGAGTGCCTGATGACACGCATCTCCTCCTCGTTCTGCGCCTGAAGTGCTTCTTCCAGAAACGCGCGGGTCCTTTGATCAGATGGGTAGCCACTTCCAACCACACGCCCGATACTTCTCTCTATATCCTGGAGGGCTTCATCCCTTGCAACCTTCGCGATTATCGAGGCCGCGGAAACGATCGGGTATTTAGCATCTGCGCGATGCTCAGAGATTATCCTGGGCCTGCACTCAAGAAGCTCTGCGAGTCTTCTTCCAAACCGCCCTGCATCAACATCTGATGCATCAACAAAGACCACGTCAGGTGCAAGCTCATCGATCACCTTGGCGTGTGCTCTCAGAACTATATCGTTCATTGTCATGACCTTTCTCAGCTCATCGATCTGGTAAGCTTCCACCCGGAGGATGTACCAGGAGGATATAGCCCTGATCTCAAGGGCCAGCTTCTCACGTCTCTGTCTTGAGATTCTCTTTGAGTCTCTTAAACCAAGCTCTTCAAGCTTTGGTAAGATCCCCTCCTCAACCGCAACACATGCAACACACATCGGGCCAACCACAGGCCCCTTACCAGCCTCATCAACACCGGCAATAAGTCTCATTAAATCAGAAATTACTTATCTCACATCTTACATTAAAGTTATCATGGAAAAATGCTCAGACCAGGACCGCATCTTTTACATAATCCTGGGAGTAATCACCATTGCCGCGTTTCTCATCCTGCTCAAGGTGATATCCCCGATTGTTGATGGGATCATACTCGGGATCGTCTCCGCGTATGTCTCAAGACCGATAAAAGCGAGGTTTGCCTTTCTCGGAAAGGCCATCTCATCCGGTATTGCAACACTCTGTGTCATCGTGCCGATCCTGATCATCGTTATAATGGGTCTTATAGAGGCGGTGAAACAGCTTATCTGGGTTATCTCACATCAAGTCGAGATACTTGGTGGGATTTCATCGTTTATCGGAGCAGATCTCCCATTCAATCTCACAGATGTGGTGTACAGGTGGTTACCCGATCTGATAGGGTACATCACACCCCTTCTTCACTCGATCATCTCACTTGAGACGACGATGAACCTCGGTATCCTCCTGCTTAACATCTTCGTCCTGATCATCGTATCCTACTACCTGCTTGCAGACGGTGAGAGGATAATCGATGCGATACTCAAGGTTACCCCCCCTGGAAATGAAGACCTCATGAGACAGTACATAGAAGAGGTCGATCGTACCATCTCAGGGATATACATCGGGAACTTCACTGTCGCACTCCTGATCGGTATTCTTACCGTTCCGTTCCTCTACGCGTTCAGGGTACCGATGATCGCACTCATCGCGGCACTGGTCTTCATAGCCGCGCTCATACCACTCTTTGCAAAGTGGATGGTCTGGCTTCCGATCTCAGTATATTTATTCTACAGGGACGGAATATATCCGGCGGTTGCATTCTTCGCCCTCGTCCTGATATTCATCGATGTCATGCCTGAGTTCTTCCTTCGCCCAAGGCTCATAGGTATAACATCAAGGATCCACCCACTCCCCCTTGTACTTGCCTTCATCGGGGGCGGGATCACAGGTGGTGTTGCGGGATTCTTCGGAGCACCTCTGCTTCTCGGGGCGCTCGTTGCCGCATACAACGTATACACCCGGGGGAGAGGTGAGGGGAGTAATAAGCAGGAGCTTGACTCTGAACCTCGCAGATCCTGAGAAGAAATAATATAAAAATTTATTAACTATAAAGTTTGACGCTCTTCAGGAGGTAAAAGAATGGCAGATGATGAAATGACTCCAAAGGAACGTTTTCATGCGGCTTTAAGGCAGGAACCAGTGGATAGGATACCCATTACAGGGATCACCCAGACAGGGACCGTGGATCTGATGGAGGCGTGTGGTGCGTACTGGCCAGAGGCCAACCAGAAAGCAGAGGGTATGGTAAAGCTTGCATGGGCGGCATACGAGGTTGCAGGGATTGAGAGCGTTCGCGTTCCGTTTGATGTATATATTGAGGGTGAGGCAGCAGGTGGTGAGCTTTACAAGTGGAAGAAGGACAATCAACCGATGATGAAGAAGTATGCTATCGAGACCCCGGAGGACGTGGATAAGTATGAGCCACCGGACCCAAAGCGGGATGGGAGGATGCCGGAGGTTCTCAAGGCGATAGAGATGCTTGTTCCCAAGGCTGAAAAGGTGAATATTCCGATAATAAGCCCGGTATTTGCGCCTTTCAGCCTCATAAGCCTATCCCTCGTTAACATGGTGAACGTGATGATGTGGCTCAAGACCGATCCGGACCTGTACCACAAGCTCGCAAAGAAGGCGGTTGAGACCGGTGTCATATACGCGGAGGCACTCATAGATGCAGGGGCAGATACGATCTTCTACAATGGTGGTGCAGATGGTACGGTGAAGCTTGACGATTTCCTCAAGATATCCCAGCCTTACAGCTCAGAAGGAGCGAAAAAGATCCGCGAAATGGGCGCGTATGTCGTCTATCACAGCTGTGCCAATGTTAAGCACCTGCTTAAGGATATGGCTGATATAGAGGGGATACACTGCATAAGCGTCTCACAGGAGGTAGACATGAAGGAGAGCAGGGAGCTTGTCGGAGATAAGGTCGCGCTTGCTGGAAACGTGGACCCAACATACACGCTTGTCAAGGGAACACCTGAAAAGGTTAAAGAGGAGGCAAAGTACTGCATCGAGTCCGGGACAGATGTTCTATGCCCTGGATGCGGCTGGGGACCGACGACACCACTTGAGAACATGAAGGCACTTGTTGCAGCAGGGCATGAGTTCGGGAAGATGGCAAGGCTTGCCAGAAAATGATCACTTCTTTTCTTTATCCCCATTTTTTAGGGTATAACTCAAGGAACCTGACTGTATAGTCCCAAAAAATTTGACTTTAAATACCCTCAAACAACTGATGGGTTACGGCAGACTGACAGAGAAGAAGATAAGGTACATCGTGAGGCACAAGCAGAAGGGAAAGAGCAACCGCGAGATCGCATTCGAGATGAGAGTCAGCGTTTCAACGGTCAAGAGGGTATGGTCATACTGGCTTAGACATAAAGAATACCTTCTAATAAGAAGGAGAGGAAGAAAGGTGAAGGAGCTAAGCGAAAAGGAGAAGGAAATAATCAGGGAGGCCAAAGCCAGGTACAGGCTGGGAGCGAGAAGGCTTGAAAAGGTGATAGAACAGGTTTACGGCATCCACATCCCTCACAATCGCATTCACAAATACTTGCTTGAAGAAGGATTGGCAAAGGAAGAACCAAGGAAGAAGAGAAGGAGAAAGCCATACATACGATACGAGAGGGAGCATTCGATCTCAGCAGGGCATATTGACTGGTTCGATAAGGATGGGATAAAGTTCTGTGCTATTCTGGATGATGCATCAAGGAAGATCCTTGCAGCAGGAGAATTTCAGAATGCAAACACTGACAACAGCATAGCTTTGGTGGATAAGCTTGTTGAGGATTACCGGGGCATCATGCCTTTAGAAGAGCTGATCTCAGACAATGGAAGTGAGTTTGGAGCTCACAGAAAGAATGGTAAAAAGGAATGGGACAGCAGATTCAAGCGTCACATTGGATCCCTGGGTATAAAGCTGATAACATCCAGGATAAAGCATCCCCTAGACGAATGGTAAGATAGAGAAGCTCTTTGACTGCTACAACAGGTATAGAGACGATTTTGAGAGCTTACGCCTTTTATAAAAGGTGTTGCCAAAATGTTCTGCCTTCGGCAGGACGAGTCCGACCGAAGGTCGGACATTGGGTGTATGAGGCGGATGCGCCTCATTCTGGAGCAGGTTGCCGGTAGAGGCAAGGTTAGGTGTTGCATTCAAGCTTTTTGATGAGGTGGTTGAGAATGAGAGGTAGGGTTTATAAGGTCAAAAATTTCAGGACTATACAATCACTTAACAGTTTTATTTTTTATAAAACCTTCGAAATCAAGGTGAGCGGGCGGATTGAAACTAACGTTCTGGGGATATGTGAAGTTTGCAGAGCGTAAGCGGAGCAAATTTGGGCGAGCAGTAGCGAGCCACATATCCGCCTGTTGTCCGCGTGCGACAGCACCGAAGCGAGTGGAGAGTTCGGCTCGGCGGCATTCTTCTCATATCTCTTCACCTATTTCTTTTAATACTTCCTTAACTAACTCGCGATATTTATCAACAACTTTATAGTTATCTTTAACCTCGCCTTCAACCCCGCGAGGCATTTGAAATTCTATTATTTGTCTCAAATGAGGTGTTGATTTTTTGGTTAAAAACTGAGAAATATTACTGAGATATCTGCCAGTTTGCCCCAGATTTTTTCCAATACCCATATTATACAATCTTCGTTTAATTTCTTCTCTATCAAAAATTCGATTATCTGACAAAAGAATTTTTATGAAAGCTATGAGCCTTGGAGTCAAGTCAGATTCACGTGTTAATGTTTCCTTCAATCTCTTTTTGAGTTCTTCATCTGTGAAATCTCCCTTTTCTAATGAAAATGGACTTGGATACGACTTTCTGATGGTCTTTTGTTTACTAATTTTTCTCTCAATATATTCTTCTACTCCTGGGGTTGGAATAATAACTTCTGGAATTATGAATAATTGGTTATTTTCATCCATGTATGGAGTTAATCTAATGCATTTAATATCGATTTCAAAATCCCTTAGCCATAAAACTGCTCTTAATACATCTGGATGGAATTCCTTGGAAACTAAAATCAATCTTTGCTTCTGATTTATTTTTTCTATATCTTCTTCAACAAATTCTTCAATTTTGTCTTTTGGATTGGGATCAGCAATTCCTAGATTCTCGAGGTATTTCTCATACATGTCAATAATATCTGAGTATGAAAACTCAGAGAAATTAGCAGCGTATGTAATTGCCTGCCAATAGACCTCTTTTCCAGAATCATCCTTTTTCAATTCTACAATTACAAGATTTCCACTTTTATCTAACGCTAATAAGTCTGGCTGTCTGCCCGAAGGCAATAGTGTCTGTTCTGATATTATCAATAAGTTTTCACCTAATATTTCTGGATTCTTTCTAACCCAAACTTCAATGTCAAATTTCTCCTTCAATTCAAGATCTTTAAATCGTATAGGTTTTAATTTCTTTGCCGATTTACTTTTTAAATCTACCTTATACATATTTCATCACCACCGAGCCGAATTTCGGACAACTCGCTCATATCCCCAATACTTCACATATCATTCCAATCTGGCGATATAAACGAACTTTATCTGAAACACTTCGTATATACATCCCTCTGTGTAAAAACTTTTCTCCAGAACATCTCCCACTCATCCTTTTACATCACCATCCTCCCTCTTTTCAAACAACCTATCTAAGGGACTTTTTATTTGACTTAAGCCTTTATCACTCAAATATGAGATTAAATCAAAATTCCCGATTGCTTTTCAGGTTGAGATAAGTTTCTCGATTCCCGCTCGTCTCCAATTGCAGCTAACTATCCGTTGTTTGAGAATGAACCCTCAAGATCAAACTTCTCTCGCTCAAGTCTACCATCATCTCTTCTAATCAGAACCTCAAGCCGGGCCTCGATTGCATCAAGCTTGCTGTTACAGATCCTTGAGAGCCTGACACCTTCCTCAAAGATTTGCAGAGATTCTTCCAGAGGCAGATCTCCCGCCTCAAGGAGCCTTGCGATCTCCTCAAGCCTCCGCATCGCATCCTCAAATGTCATATCCTCCATATCTTCCTCGTCCATCTCACTCACCCCGGGTGATAAAACCCAGCCCAGGTTTTGCACAATCCTTTCTCCTTTGTATTCCACAAAACCCTTTAAGTCCTTTGTGACATATAAAAGATCATGCCGGTGAAGGAGGAGGACTTCAGCGAGTGGTATAATGAGATACTGCAGACAGCAGAGATAATGGATGTCAGATACCCGGTAAAAGGGCTTTATGTCTGGTTTCCCTTCGGTTTTGCGATCAGAAGATACGTTTATGATCTCCTGAGGTCGCTACTTGACAGGGACCACGAAGAAGCCCTCTTTCCATTGCTCATTCCGAAATCTGAGTTCATGAAAGAGGCTGAACACATAAAGGGGTTTGAGAATGAGGTCTACTGGGTGACAAAGGGCGGCGCGAATGAGCTCGACGTCCCGCTTGTTCTACGACCGACCTCTGAAACCGCGATCTACCCAATATTCAAGCTCTGGATCCGATCACACGCGGATCTACCGATCAAGATCTACCAGATCGTAAACACATTCCGATATGAGACGAAGCATACCCGCCCACTGATCCGTCTGCGAGAGATCACATCTTTCAAAGAGGCACATACAGCTCATACAACATGGGAAGAGGCTGAAAAACAGGTTAAAGATGCTATAAAGCTCTATAAAGAGTTTTTCACAAGGCTTGGAATACCCCATCTTATCACCCGGCGACCTGAGTGGGATAAGTTTCCCGGGGCCCGGTATACCATTGCATTTGATACACTGATGCCTGATGGCAGGACCCTTCAGATAGGGACGATTCACAACCTTGGGGAGAACTTCGCCCGCACGTTCGAGATCCGGTACGAGGATCCAGAAGGAGAGCAGCGGTACGTGAACCAGACGTGCTACGGTATCTCTGAGCGGTGTATAGCAGCCCTTATATCGGTGCACGGTGACGATAAAGGGCTTGTTCTGCCGCCAGAAGTTGCACCGGTACAGGTTGTAATTGTCCCGATCATTTTCTCAGATGAAAGAAGAGAAGAAGTCCTTGATGCTGCAAGATCGCTCTTTGAAGAGCTTAAGGAGGAAGGACTGAGGGTCGTGCTTGATGATAGTGATGAGAGACCGGGTGCCAAGTACTACAAGTGGGAGCATAAGGGCGTGCCTTTGAGGGTTGAGATTGGACCGAGAGATCTTGATGAAGGCGTGTATACACTTGCAAGAAGGGATGGGGAGCCGAAGTACAGGGTCAGGAGGGAGGATATACTTGATGAGATCAGAGATGCATTTTCTGATCTTGGGATGTGCATTCTCAAAAAGGCAGAGGATGTTTTCAGAATGAGAATCATGACGTGTACCACGCTTGAGGATGTGGAAAAGGCCACTAAAAAGGGTGTTTCAAGAATATACTGGTGTGGAAAGCCTGATTGTGCTCACGAAATTGAGGAACGGTTTGATCTGAGCTTGCTTGGAGTGAGTGAGGAGGAAAAAGATCGTGGGGCCTGTATCATCTGTGGAAGTGAAGATTCAAGAGTGAGCTATCTCGCGAGGACGTTCTAAGGTGAAAGAAGAGGGGATGGTACATCTTCTTGCGCTCACCGTCTTCATCGCGATGGTGGGTGTCGGGATAATCGCCCCGATCATCCCGATCTATGCAGAGAGGCTCGGTGCAACAGGGCTATGGATCGGGTTCATATACGCGGGCTTTGCGATCTCCCGGGCGATATTCATGCCATTGATCGGGGAGCTGTCTGATCGAAGAGGTAGAAAATTCTTCATAACGATCGGGCTTCTACTCTACAGCATCATCTCGCTCGGTTATGTCTACTCAACAACGGTCGTTGAGCTTGCCAGCGTGAGGTTTATAAGTGGGCTTGGATCAGCGATGGTGACCCCGGTTGCATTCGCATACGCGGCAGAGATTGCACCTCTGAGGGGGGAGGGGCGTGTACTCGGCGAGGTCGGGATGGCATTATCTGTTGGGATCGGGATCGGGGTATTTCTCGGGGGTGTGCTCTCTGATCGGTTTGGGATTGCCGTCCCGTTCTACACAATGGGGACACTCTCCTGTTTAACCCTGATACTTGTCATCTGGTCATTTCCATCTGAAGAAAACCCGGTGTTTCGATCTCATGTGGGAGGGGGACGTGTAAACCTCGGGCACATCCTCGGATACGACCTGGTGAAAGGGGTCTCTGCGTTCAGGTTTGTTAACTCCTTCTCGATCGGTGCAATCATGTCATTTCTGCCGATCTTCGCCACAAGACTTGATATAACACCCACAGGGATCGGTATCCTGCTTTCTGTGAATATCATGCTTGCAGGGATACTCCAGCCTTACTTTGGGCGATTTGCAGATCGCATAAACCGGGTGTGGCTCATCTTTTCTGGAAGCATCCTGACAACCATTGCCCTGCTCCTGATCCCTTACACCGGATCTTTCAGAGGTCTCCTCCTGCTGAACCTGTTGATGGGTGCAGGTGGTGCGATCGCGGTCCCTGCCTCGCTCGCGATGATGGCAGATGTTGGCAGAGATGATGGGATGGGTGCGCTGATGGGCATCTATAATGCTGCAATGAGCATGGGTATGGCAACAGGCCCAATTATATCAGGGATCATTATGGATATAATGGGCATTCAGGAGGTTTTCACTCTTGCTGGAATGATCTCTCTTATAGGAAGCCTTTATTTCCTGAGAAGGGTGGGATGATGGAACCTGGGCCGAATATCGTCCTGATCAACGGGATGCTTGCAACCCGGAGCCTCGACCCTGGTGTCTCTATCTATGGTGAGCGGCTCATCGGAGGTTACAGGCTCTGGAGCTCGAAAAGGAGTAAGCTTGCCTCTGCGATCCTCAAGGGTCTGAAGCTCCCGATAAAAAAGGACTCGGTTGTTCTCTATCTGGGGGGATCGACCGGGACAACCGCAAGCCATCTTTCTGATATCCTCTCCGAAGGTCTACTGTATGTGGTTGAATTCGCAAAGAAACCAATGAAAGCACTTCTCAGGGTGTGTGAGATGAGAGAGAATATGATACCGATCTTCGAGGATGCAAACCACCCTGAAAGGTACCGCGATATCGTTGGGGCGGTTGACATGATATATCAGGATATAACGCAGCGTAATCAGGCAGAGATCCTGATCAAGAATGCGGATCTGTTTCTTAAGGAGGAAGGATGGGTTCTTATTGCGATAAAGGCAAGAAGTATCGATCTTTCAGGATCACCCGCTGATATATTCAGATCAGAGCTTGAAAAGCTCTCTGAGCGATTTACCATCAGGGATACCTTTGATCTCTCCCCTGGGCACAGGGATCATCTCATGGTGCTTGGAAGCAGGAGAGGTTAGATCAGACGGCTGAGGTACTCCATGCTCTTCACAGCATCATGAAGCGATCGAGCCTCAATTATCATCCTGCCCCTGTAGCTCTCAAGCCCCTCCATCACATGCTTCCAGTCGATCGTCCCTGATCCCAGGGGTAGATGCTCATCCCGGCTCCCGTTGTTATCATGCAGGTGTATGTGTCTGATCTTCTCGACCACATCAAGGAAACGATCGATCGTCCCGGTTGTGTTCGAGTGTCCCACGTCCCATGTGATTCCAAGGTTGTCCCGCCCGACATTCTCGATGATTCCCAGAATCTCTTCTGGCGTTTGTCCAAGGAGCATCTCGATATCGATCATGTTCTCAAGGCCCACTGTAATCCCGTACTCACCTGCATGGTCACAGATCTCCACAAGGCCTGCTATGACCTGCTCCCTGACCTTATCCGGGATCTGCATCCCGAGTGGTGAGAGAGAGCCTGGATGGACTGTCACAATCTCTACAAAATCACTCACGAGGTCTATACATCGCTTTATCTGCCTGATCGACTCAGACCAGATCGGGTAGTTCACTGATGCGATGTTAAGATCTGAGAAGGGGGCATGTGAGGTTATCTCAAGGTTCGTTGTCTCAGATACCTTCCTGATGCCGTCCATGATCTCATCAATCCTCTGTCTACCCTCATCAACGACCTCCCAGACCTCAAATCCGCGATCTTCAAGCTCCCATACCCATTCAAACGGGTCGGTTGTGAGAACCAGTGATGAAAAACCGATTTTAACCACTGGATATCGCCTCCTCAAGTATCTCTCTGATTCGCTCTGTGAAAGTCTCAGGATCACCATCGTTTCTTATCATGATATCAGATGCTGCGATCGCCTCACGCAAACCCCACCTCTCCTCCCGTTCGTCACGCTGTCTGAACTCATCCTCTGTGAGGTGATCATCCCCCCTCCCACGTCCTTGCATCCGTCTGAACCTGGTATCAAAGGGTGAGAGAATACCAACAAGAATAAAGTCATCCTTAAAGGTCTCTTTAAACCTGTTAACCTCTGCAATTCCCCTGACACCATCAACAACTACAATATTACCTTTTTCCATTATCCTCGGGATCGAACGCTTTGCAATCGCATCCATACCCTCTTCTTTCCTGAGGTCGTCCGCTACAGCACCTGTGTTTGCATCATTCGGCTCAAGCCCTCGTCTTCTGACCTCTTCACGGACGATATCCCCCATCACGATGACAGGAATGCCCATCGATCTTGCAACATCCGATGCCAGCGACTTCCCGGATGCTGGATAGCCAACCCATGCTATAACCTTCATTCAATGCGCCTCCAGATGAATATAAATCGTTGAATCGCTGTCAGGTGTCCTGTTATCGCGAAAATGACAAGAACCCAGCCGAGAATTGGGAGACCATAAACTGCAGCAGGATAAACCCGGTTTGCGATCGTCGATCCAAGAAGAAGGATTAACCTGTCTGCTCTACCCAGTATCCCCCCATAATATCTCCCAATCCCAACGGCCTGTGCCTGTGTGCCCATGTAACTTGTCAGAAGTACACCTGTTATCGCGAGAACTCCAATCCAGGCGGGCGCAAATCCGCCAAAGGAAATTCCACAGAGTATGAAGAGATCTGCATATCTATCAAGGACGTGATCTAACAGATCCCCCTTTCTACCCGCTTCACCGATTCTTCTTGCAACCGCCCCATCCATTGCATCAAGCAACGAGCTTAAAGCCATGCAGATTGCGGCAAACAAGAGAAACCTGAGTGAGTCAGGAGATCCGGAAAGGTAAAAAAGGATGCCAGATGCTGCTGCAAGGATGAAGGAAGTTAAAGATAGCATATTTGGCGTGAGCCCGACTCTCACCAGGAGATTGACGAGTGGCTCGCTGACCCTCTCGAACTCACCACGATATGCCTCAAGCATCTGGATTACACTCCCTCACGGAGAAGTTCATCGACGATTTTCTCAAGTTCATCACCCCAGCTCACGCGCCCCGGGAGATACTCCTCCACATTCCCCTCAACAATTTCTTTTATGCACGCTGCAACCTCATTTGCGGTTCTTTCTGTCGTATCGATCTCATACACCGCATCGAATCCTCCCTCAAGAGCCTCAATCAGGATCACATCAAGCGCCTCTGCCTCGAGGTTTTCTCTCACCTTATCCTCATTAAACCCTTTCGATCTGAGTCGATCCCGGAGTATCGAAGGACGGCACCTGAGAACGATGACGATATCATATCCGGCATCAAGAAGGTGGGCGAGGTGCCCCTCAACGATGATCTCATCGTGATCACGCAAAGCCTCCCGCAGGTATGCCTCAAGCTCATCCATCTCAACCTCGAGTGATCCTCTTTTCTCATCGATCCCACTGTAGAAACCCATAACCTTGACGATCTCATTGAGATGGATGACGTGATAGCTCTCAGCGAGAATCGATGAAACTGTGCTCTTTCCTGTTCCCGGTGTACCTGTGATCGCGATTATCATGAGATCACACAATCTTATACGATTCCCTCAACCTTATAATTTCCACACTCCAACCCGCAGGGGGGCCTCCTGTGAGAGGTTCAAAAACCGATAGATTAAAAAAGCACGTTTTGAATTTATACGATTAGGAGTTGATGAAAAAATGAGTTCAGAGAAGGTTATCAGAGTTTTACTTGCAAAACCAGGATTAGATGGGCACGATCGAGGTGCAAAGGTCGTTGCAAGGGCGCTCAGGGAGGCTGGAATGGAGGTGATCTACACAGGGTTGCACCAGACCCCGGAACAGATCGTTGAGGCAGCCATTCAGGAGGATGTGGACGTTGTGGGATTGAGCATCCTCTCGGGTGCGCATATGGCACTCGTCCCACGGGTCATAGAGCTTTTGAAGAAGGAGGGTGCTGATGATCTCCTTGTGACAGTGGGAGGGATCATCCCGGAGGATGACATACCCAAGCTTGAAGCAATCGGGGTCAAAGGTGTATTTGGACCTGGAACCTCCACGGTCGATATTGTCAAGTTCATAAGAGAAAATGTCTCGCAACGTAATTAGAGACTGGCAGGTGTAGTGTACAATGGAAGATATCGTTGAAAAGGTCCTGAGTGGAGATAGGCGAGCGATTGCAAGGCTGATCACGATGGTTGAGAACGGCCACCCAGGGGTGCGCGAGATCATGCGAGAGCTCTATCCCCGCACTGGAAATGCCCATGTCATCGGGATAACCGGTGCTCCAGGCTCTGGGAAGTCGTCTCTTGTCAACAAGATGACGGCAGAGTACCGGAAGCGTGGGAAGAGCGTTGGTGTGATAGCGGTGGATCCGACAAGTCCTTTCACAGGTGGGGCACTTCTGGGGGACAGAATCCGAATGCAGAGCCATGCGACAGATAAGGACGTCTTCATCAGGAGCATGGGCACGCGTGGAAGTCTCGGAGGTCTCTCAAGGGCCACAAGCGACGCAGTCACGATCCTCGATGCATCCGGTAAGGATATAATCATCGTTGAAACGGTGGGGGCAGGACAATCAGAGGTTGATATTGTGAATGCCTCACATACACCAATCGTTGTTCTTGTTCCAGGAATGGGGGACGAAATACAGGCGATCAAAGCGGGGATTCTCGAGATAGGATCGATATTCGTCGTAAATAAGGCGGATCGAGAGGGTGTTGAGCGTGTCATCGTTGACCTGGAGATGATGCTCGATCTTGCAGGATACGGGGAGGATGAGTGGAAACCGCCGATAGTGACAACCATTGCTGTCAGGAATAAAGGAATAAAGGAGCTTGTGGATAAGATTGCAGAGCATATGGAGTATCTTAAGACGACGGGTGACTTCGATAAACGGGTGCGAGATCGGGTTGAATCTGAGCTTAAGGACTGGATTCGGGAGGAAGGTGTTGATATCGTTGTAAACAGGTTGAAAGAGGCCGGAGAGTACGATGCACTCATTGAGAAAATGGTGAAAAAGGAGATCGACCCACATACAGCAGCAATCGATGCGATAAAACGTGTGAGGGAGGGGTGAACAGACTTGGGGGTTCCAAGGTTCTGGCGGGAGATCCCAAACCGCTATAACCTCGTTGGGTCGAGATGTGCATCCTGTGGCGAATACTACTATCCCCCAAGGGTCATCTGTCCAAGATGCAGGCGTCGTAGCAGGATGGATCCCTACACCTTCTCTGGAGAGGGGACCATAGAAAGCTTCACAGAGGTCTTTGTCACCTCCACTGAGTTTGAACGGGAGGTTCCATACATCCTTGCGATTGTGAGGCTCGATGAGGGACCTGCTCTCATGTCACAGGTTGTCTGCGATCCAGATGAGATCGATATCGGCACGAGGGTACGTGCGATATTTAGAAGAATCGGTGAGGACGGGGAGAAGGGCATCATCTACTATGGTACAAAGTTCGCACCCATCTAAGAGGATCGTAATCGTTGATTATGGGCTCGGAAATCTGAAAAGCGCGTTCAAGGGGTTCAGGTACTTAGGTGCTGATGTAAAGATAACAGATGATCCCGGTATCATCAGCGATGCCGATGGGATCGTTCTTCCGGGTGTTGGTGCCTTCAAAGCTGGAATGGAAAACCTGGGAAGCCTGAGAAAGGCCCTTGATGAGGCGATCTGCGCAGGAAGGCCAGTTCTTGGTATCTGTCTCGGGATGCAGATGCTTCTCTCACTCAGTGAAGAAGGGGGTCTGACCAGAGGACTTGACTATATCCCTGGCAGGGTTGTCCGCTTCCCGGAGGATAAGGGGCTCAAGATTCCTCACATGGGGTGGAATACACTGAGGATAAAGCGGGATCATCCAATACTTGATGGCATTAAAGATGGAGCGTTTGTTTACTTCGTCCACTCATACTATGCGCTGACCGATCGGGAGGAGTTCACAGTTGCAACAACTGATTATGGGATTGAGTTCGCAAGTGTGGTTACATCACATGATGGAAAGGTGGTGGGCACACAGTTTCACCCGGAAAAGAGCGGGGACGTTGGTATAAAAATCCTTGATAACTTCCTGAAGATGGTATAATCAATAGGGTACAAAGAGCGCCACAATACAGAAGGGGATTGTTAGCGCGTACATCACCAGTACAGCCTGCTTCTCGTTCATTCTGAAGAAATAGGGAAACACCCACTTCAGTGTGAGATAGTTCGGGACCTCAAGTGTCCCATCCTCCCTTACCTTCCCGAACTTCACGATCTTCCACCTCTCATCCTCAGGATGAAGCTTATGCATCACCCTCCAGTAGACATACATCAGGAAATTGATCGTGTGTGGGATCAGCATGATAAAGCCAGATACAAGAAAGCCTGATACCACAATCGCGGAACCTATGGCTGCACCTATGGATAAAGAACCAATATTTCCCAGAAATATTCTTGAGGGGTATCTGTTATACCAGAGAAAACCTAAAACCGCCCCCAGCATAGAGCTTAACATAAAAACACCGTTGTATCCGGCGATGATGAACTTGAGAAGAAGCGTTGCAATGAGGATTGCAGAGAGCCCGGATGCGAGCCCATTGAATCCGGAGTGCATGTTTACAAGGTTTGCCACCACCAGAACATAGACCGGAATGATGAAAAAGAGGTAAAAAAGACCAAGGTCAAAGGTTCCAAGGAACGGGAGTGTAGCCGTGGTTGAGTGTATATCAAAGATCAGACGAAAGGAGAAGAAGGAGAGAAAGATTACCTTAAGAGGTCTTCCTACATCCACGAAGTCATCCACCAGGCCGAATGCTCCAAACAGACCTGCAACAATTATCAATGCCCAGTCAACCCTGCTTACGTGAAGCAGAGGAGGGGTCCAGAGGTGTTCAAAGAGGGTTGCTATGCCAAACACAAGCAGTACGGCGGCAAGAATTATTATGCCCCCCCTGGTCGGGATCTTCACCTCGCCCCTTTTGTAGTAATCAATCGTGAGTACATCCCGTTCTATCAGCTTCCTTATAAAGACCGGTGTTACTCCCATCACCAGGGCAAAAGACCCCAGCAGTGATATGAGAATGATGAATAGTTCCATGATCAACCTGCCTCTTTTCGTTTTTATCCCGGGATCTCAGTGTAATCTGGAGGTGTGAATATTTGAGTATTTCGATTAATCCCCTTCCCCATCCGCTATATTGTCATTACTCAGGGCTTCACAACATGCTTTCCCTGCTATAATAGATCCGTTGATGCTTCTCTCCGGATAGTTTGGCATAGAAAACATCCCTGCAAGATAAAGACCGCCTATGTTCTCCACCCGGTATGGGGGGATCTGTTCCCTGAGCCCCACGCTGTATATCGGACCGGCATAGCGGGTTCTTGCAACACGCCACCACCTGATATCATCTTCACTGAAACCTGGAAATAACCGCTTAATACCAGAAATAAATGTTCTTATCACCTCTTTCTCACTCTTCTGCCAGAGCGGGTCCTTCTCACTCTGGAAGTAGGATGCAACATAGAGCAGGTGTTCTCCATACCACTCCACCGGAAAGAGATTTGTATGCTCGATGAGTGCACCAAATGGCAGGTCATCCGCGATATTCAACCAGTACACCCCTTCCATCAGGGCTTTCTTCATACCAAAAAGTGCACAGCACGCCCCCTGGTATGGAAAACTCCCCAGATCGATCCCGCTTATCTCCCGGAGTACCCCGGGTGGGACGGTGGAGATCACCCTGTCAAACCTGTATCGCTCCTTGCGAGATTCAAGACCAGATACGCGCCCGTTATCTATCAGAATCCTTGTAACAGGTTCATCTGTATGTATCGCCCCGCCATGTGCGATGATCTGGTCTGCGAGTGCATCAACCAGCCTCTGGAATCCTCCTCTCATGTAGCCAAGGTGCTCACCGCCGGGTGACCTGTCTGAGCGGATTCTGATTCTGCCAAATAACCATGCGGCAGAGACTTCCCCACGTTTTTCACCAAACTTACTCCTCAGGAGTGGCTCAAAGAAGTTCCTGTACAACCGCTTCCCACCGGTCCTTTCTATAAGATCCCTGGCCCTTATCCCGTCAAGATCCTCGAGCGAGCAGATCCTGGATCTCAAGACGAGTGCAGCAAGCCGTGCCTTATCGAGTAAGGTGAGATGGGGGAAGCGAAGAATCTCTCCCGGGGTTGTAAGCGGGTAGACCCTGCCTCCCACGTGATAACCGGTGCTCCCCTTCCTCCAATCAAGAAGATTTGAGAGCCCAAGCTCCTCTATCAGTTCTATAAGCCCCCGATCTCCCCTGAAGATGTGATGATAGAAACGTTCGATACAGTATCCTCCCCTTTCTGCACAGTAGCTTCTCAGAAGCCCTCCCACTTCAGGCTCAGCCTCGAAGATGAGAACATCTGCCCCCCTTTTTGAGAGATAGTACCCTGCCACAAGCCCGGTCACCCCTCCCCCAACGATCCCGACCCTCATCCAATCACGTACCGACCTCGATAGGCTCACTCACCCTTTTAATCAATGCAATAGCTGAAAGAGCAGCTAAAAAGCTTGTTTTTGGGTTTGAAGGAGATGGTAAATTCTCAAACCTGAGGTGCATCCTCCCAAAATCCCCTTCAACCTCAACCTCATGAATGTTGAGGTCTATAGAGGGGTCCTGTATTATTCTGACCTCTGTGCGATCCGGGCCTATACCAGCAAGGCTGAGGGTGAGCGAGACATTTACATTTGCAGGAAAGAGCTTTACAGCCTCACGTGCGGGACCCTCGAAGAGCACGCGCTCATGCATGGCGTTTTCTTCATTCTCAACACCAAATGCACGCGGAGGTTTTCTCGTCGTGAGCCTCACTCTCTTGATCTTAGAGCCTGCTGCTGCTTTAACCCCATCTACACCAGCAATAGCCCCAGATGGTATGTAAATCTTGCAGTTATTCGCCTCTGCAATCCTCTTTATCCTATCAAGAAGCTCCTGGTCCCCAAGCGCACCGACACTCATGATCATCACGTCCTTCCCGGCCTCAAGTGCAGGTGGGACGAACTCCTTCACCGCACCCTGAGAGGCTGCCTCGATGATGAGATCACAGACCCCGAGCATATCATCAAAGGTGAGCGCCTCAGGTGGTTCCCTGAGAAGTCCGGAAAGGTAAGAGACCTTCTCTGGGTGTCTGTCGTACAGTCCTGTTATCTTTATCCGATCCAGACTGGAAGAACCCTTTACAATCGCTTCTGCAATAGCCCCACAACCAATGATCCCTATCCTGAGCATGAATAAAAAAAGAAAGAGAGGTGATCTATTTAAAATTACCGATTTAAGCGCTCAAGCTTGAGCTCATCAAGCCCCCAGAGCTTATACCGCTTGTAGGTTCTGTACTCAAGCCTTATGAGGAGTAGTATCACGATCGCCGCGATCAGACCCAGAATTCCAAGCGCCTGACGCACCGTCATGATGGTGACCCCAAACTTGAGCACAATACCAGCGATGATCGCAATCACGATCAGTGTCAGGATGGCGGTATTCTCCCACGCCTGTCGCTGGATCTGCCTTGCAACCCTCACATCAAAGGAGCACTCATCGATCGGATCGGTGGGTTTCATCCTGCAGACATCCCGGTGGAGTCTCACCTCTCTCTTCTTTGCCGGTGCCGTAGGCGCTGCTGATGGAGCAGCAGCAGCCTTCTTCTTCTTTTTCTTCTTGGCACCTGCTGGTTTTGCACCTTCTGCCGCCATATTTAACCCCGCCACCTATTCCACATTATTAATATTTTAATGTTTCGCTCAACTTCACCTTTTTGAGCCAATCTATATCAGAATGATACAATTTCCTCAGATCATCAAGTCCAAGTATTATCATACCAAGACGCGATACTCCGAGCCCCCACGCAAGGACCGGGGCCCTGATACCGAGCGGTCTTGTAACCTCCTCCCTGAAGATCCCTGCACCACCCAGCTCTATCCATCCCATCCCATCAACGTAAACCTCTGCCTCAACAGAGGGCTCTGTGTACGGGAAATAACCTGGCCTGAATCTCACATCCTCAAAGCCCATGAGATGATAGAAGGTTGAAAGACACCCTAAAAGGTTTGCAAACGAGACCCCCTCATCCATCACGATCCCCTCAAGCTGCTCAAACTCTGGGGTATGGGTTGCATCCATCGTCTCTCTTCTGTAGACTCGATCGATGCAGAAAACCTTTACAGGTGGATTTGGATGCTCTGCAAGGTACCTTATCGTAATCGCGGTTGTATGGGTCCTCAGAAGCTTCTGTCTTGCGATATCCTCCCTCCACCTCCCACCCCAACCTTTTGATCCGGTATCGCCACCATGCTCATGAACCGCCCTCACCTTATCCACGAGTGCCTCAGGTAGCTCATCCTCCAGATCAAGGTAAAATGTATCCTGCATCTCACGGGCAGGGTGATCCTGGGGCTGGAAGAGTACGTCAAAGTTCCAGAAGGAGGATTGCACGATCTCTCCTTTAATCTCGGTAAAACCCATCTCGATAAATATCCTGCGGATCGTATCGAGTATCCGCTGGTAAGGGTGAATCTTTGCCGGATAGATCTCCTTTGCCTTAAGAGTAACGTCATAAGGAACGATGTATCCATCCTTCCACCCTCCGGTTCTGAGAAGCTCCGGTGTGATCCTCGTAATCTCCTTCACATCCCGTTCGATAAGATCCCTGTTAAGATCTACCCATCTCCTTCCTTCATCTGTAACAGAAAAGATCCGCTGCTTCTGCACCGTGACATCAACAAGCCCCCTGCTCCTCAAAACCTTGAGTACATCCAGTGCCCGCCCTCTCTCAATCCCCAGCTCATCAGGTGGGAGGGTCTTATCCCCCAACCTTGAAAGGATGATCTCATCCTCACCGGGATCAGGCTTCTCAACCGGCTCAAGCCACCCCTTATCGATCCTTGCCCACCCTTTTTTCTTGAGCCATCCGAGTGCGATACTCACAATCTCGGGTGGAAAAACCTCTTTTATCTCTTTTATCTGAGCCTTTCTCTTTCCAAGGATATACTCAAGTACCTGACGCTCAGGAAGCCCTTTTTCCACGTAGAGCTTCCCTTCCTCGGTCAGTGAGTAGAGTTCCCATCGATTCTCCTCAACTCTGACAAAACCAATCTCAGAAAGGACCATTACAGATCTTATCGTTTGTTCTCGCCCAAATGGAGACTTTTCAACCAGTTCATCCTCAAAAAGAGATCCGGATTCGAGGAGAATTCTCAGTATTGATCTCTCCTTCGATGTTAACCTCTCATGATCCATCATGCCCGGACCCGGACTTGAACCGGGGACATCCAGATCTTCAGTCTGGCGCTCTCCCAACTGAGCTACCCGGGCGACCCAGGATGGGCCCGATGCGATTCGAACGCATGATCCTCGCCGTGTAAGGGCGATGTCATAACCCCTAGACCACGGGCCCGCCCCACACGGATCAATCGCTCGGATCAGATATTAACCTTTCGAAGTGAGACGGACGTGACGGGATTTGAACCCGCGACTTGCAGCTTAGGAGGCTGCCGCCCTATCCAGACTAGGCCACACGCCCATCTATTTAATAGCATGACCGCTCTTAAATCTTTTCATACTCAACCTCAAGGTCTGCAAGCCTCTCAAGCGGTACAACTTTAACCCCCCCTTTCCTCCTCACCCCTTCCTCCCCACAGCCTTTAACAACAATTATCGTGGCATACTCCGAGAAACCAAGCTCTTTTGCGATCTTTTTAGAGACATCTCGCCAGCTCTGGGCTTCTCTTGCTCTGTAGTTCCGATAAGTGGTTGGAGATTTACACTCGATAAACAGAACTGACTCCTTATTCCATACGACTGCATCATACTCCAGAAGAGGTTGTCCATTCTTCAGCTCTCTGCACTCAAGATCAAAGATGATCGCACGATCCGGGAATAACTCAATCAAGCTCTGGCGGAGGCTGGCCTCACTCTCCCGGGGTTCTGTCCTTGGCTTCAGGATGTAGTTATCTGTTATAAATCTCATTCGCACACTCATCGTGCTATTTTATCATTATAATTCGGTAAAAGCTTTCTCATTCTCCAGCTGGAGACCATCACGTTCTTTCAGGACAGATAGATGTATAAGAGCGTGAATTGATGGCTCTTAAATGGAAAAGTTTTTATTATGACCCCCGGAGTTTACCTATGTCGTGTAGTTGGATTAATTCGTGGGAAGGGACTTCCATGTTAATCGGTGATTATGGGGAGATAAAAAGCTTTGAGGATCTGAAGGCTGAGATTATTGATCAGGATCTTTGTGCAGGGTGTGGAACCTGTGCTGCCTTCTGTGAGGCTATCGAGATGGAGGGGGATAGGCCAAAGCTGGTGGGAGATTGCGCACTTGTCAGAGGGGCATTGAAGTGCGGGACGTGTTATGAGATCTGTCCAAAGCGAACAAACGGTGATGCAACGATCATCGAGAAGTTTCTCTCGAAGGAAAAGACCGATGAATTATTCGGGAATTACGTTGGTATCTATGCTCTAAGGTCCACAAATGCAGAAATAGCAGAGAAAGCACAGGATGGTGGTGCGGTATCTGCGATAATACACTACCTGCTCTCAACAGGTACGGTTGACTGTGGTGTAATATCCCAGCGGGATGAAGAGTGGCGGGCATTTCCACTCGTGGTCACAGCCCCGGACGATGTGACGAAGGGTAGTGGAACGAGATACGCGATCTCACCCAATGTCGAGGCGCTCGGTGACGCGATAAGGGATGGGATGCTGCGTGTTGCGTTCGTTGGTACCCCCTGTCAGGTTAAGGGTGTTAGAAACCTCCAGACAAAGCTATTGGAGAAGATTGAGAAGATTGATATCGTTAATATCGGGCTTTTTTGCACTGAAAACTTCAGATACGATAGTTTCATCGAGTACATGAGGCCACGTCTTGAGGAGAAAGGACTCAAGATCACAGATGTGACAAAGACAGAGATCACGAAGGGTAAGTTCTTCTTCAGGAGTCCAAAGGGGGACGTGACACTCAAGATCTCAGAGCTTGAACCGATCATCCCAAATAACTGCAGAAACTGTATTGACTTCGCAGCAGAGCTTGCAGATATCTCCGTTGGATCGGTTGGATCCCCAGATGGATGGTCAACCGTGATCACACGAAACGAGAGGTCGGATGAGATCATCAAGAGGATGATCGAGGAGGGGCTTTTCGAGGTGCAGGAAGAGGTCAATCTCAAGATAATTCACACACTCTGCAGCAAGAAACGTGAGAGGCTTAAGGCGAAAGAAACGGAGGGCGGTGAATGAGCGAGGAGGAGACGGTAGTATACAGCTGCTACTGTGCACTCTCAGAGGATGAGATAAAGGAGGTGGGAGGGGAGCTGAAGGAGGTTGATGGCGTCAAAGATGTCCTGGATGGATATGACCTCTGCTCAGCCTCAGGACAGGAGGACCTTATAAAAGAGATCAAGGAGAAGGGTATAAAGAGATTGCTTCTTCTATGTAGTGCCTCTAAGCTACCAGATCTGACATTTGACCGTGTTTTGAGAGAGACTGGAGTTGATCCGATTATCATCCCACTCAAAGGGAAAGAAGACCTTGTTGAGCGTGTTAAAGAAGCGATATCAAGCACGCCCTCCCCAAAGACTACCAGGAAAGTCGTACCTGCCGCCCTTGTCATAGGCGGTGGTATTGCAGGGATCCAGGCATCGCTTGATATCGCAGATGCCGGGTTTAAGGTCTACCTTGTTGAGCGGGAGCCATCGATCGGTGGGCACATGGCCCAGCTTGACAAGACGTTCCCGACCTTAGACTGCTCAGCCTGTATTCTCACACCGAAGATGGTGGATGTACCTCGAAACGAGAATATAGAGCTTATAACGTACGCAGAGGTGACAAAAGTTGAGGGGGAGGCTGGAGATTTCCATGTGACGGTCGTCAAGAAGCCGAGATACGTGGATGAGAATAAGTGTACCGGGTGTGGGGTCTGTGCAGAGGTCTGCCCGGTCTACTTCAAGAGTGAGTTCAATATGGAGCTTGGGGTGAGAAAGGCCGCATTTGTTCCTTTCCCCCAGGCGGTACCACTGAAGTATACGCTCTCCCGTGATGCCTGTATGCGGTGCGGGCTCTGTAAGATTGCATGTGAGGCCGGGGCGATAGATTATGACCAGAAAGAGACAGTTTATGAGCTTAATGTGGGGTGCATCGTTGTTGCAACAGGGTATGACCAGTTTGATGCCAGGCTCAAGCCAGAGTATGGGTATGGGAAGTATGATAATGTCATCACTGGCCTTGAGTTTGAACGGATGGTGAGCCCCTCAGGACCCACCGGGGGTAAGGTTCTTATCAACGGGAAGCCACCCACGAAGGTTGTATTCATCCAGTGTGTTGGATCCAGGGATAAGAACCACAATCCATACTGTTCAAGGGTCTGTTGCATGTATGCTGCAAAACAGGCGCACCTTATCCGTGAAAAAGTCCATGATGCAGAGATTACGATCTGCTATATGGACGTGAGGGCATTTGGAAAAGGGTATGAAGAGTTTTATGAGCGGGTCCAGCGAGAGCGGGTTCTGTATGTCAGGGGAAACCCCTCCGAGATATATAAACGAGGGGATATGCTCGTGGTAAGGGGAGAGGACACACTTACAGGTGAAGCCTATGAGCGGGAGGCTGACCTCGTCGTGCTTGCAACAGGGATAACGCCCAGAGCTGATTCAAAGGCTGTTGCAGAGCTTCTTGGGCTTGATCTTGATGAAAATGGATTTTTCAGGGAGATAGACCCGCAGCACGCGATCGATACTCCCAGGGAAGGCGTATTCCTTGCAGGATGCTGTCAATCTCCAAAGGATATCCCTGATACGGTCGCACAGGCATCAGGTGCTGCTGCAAAGGCTGCGATCTTCCTTTCAAGATCCAAGAAGGCCGAGGAGGAGGTTCTGGCATGATAGGGGTGTATGTCTGCCACTGCGGCATCAACATCGCATCAACCGTAGACGTCAAAGCCGTTGCAGAGTACGCATCAACGCTTCCGGGTGTGACGATTGCGAGGGACTACCAGTACATGTGCTCGGATCCGGGACAGGAGCTCATAAAGAAGGACATCAAGGAGTATGGGCTAAAACGGGTTGTTGTTGCATCCTGCTCTCCCAGAATGCATGAGATAACCTTTAGGGGGGTCGTCGAGGATGCAGGTCTCAACCCCTACTGCTTCGAGATGGCAAACCTCCGGGAGCACTGCTCATGGGTGCATATGGACAGGGAAAAAGCGACAGAGAAGGCAAAGGATCTTGTTAGAAGTGCGGTTGCAAAGGCGCTACTTCTGGCACCACTTGAGCGAAGAGAGGTGGGTGTTACACCGAGTGCACTTGTCATCGGGGGTGGAGTCGCGGGGCTTGAGGCTGCACTTGATATCGCTGATGCAGGCTTCAGGACGTACCTTGTTGAGCGTGAACCCACGCTTGGTGGACATGCAGCACAGATAGGGCGGTTGTTCCCAACGATGGATGATGCCTCATGCCTCGTCGTCCCGAAGATGATGGCTGTGCGGGAGCACCCGAATATTGAGGTGATGACAGACAGTGAGGTTGTTGAGGTTGAGGGTTACATCGGTAACTTTGAGATCACGGTTTTGAGACACCCGAGGTATGTGGATCTTGAGAGGTGTACTGCATGCGGAAAGTGCACGGAGGTTTGCCCGGTTGAGGTTCCTGATGAGTTCAATCGGAACCTTGGGATGAGAAAGGCGATATACCTCCCGTTTAGCGCTGCTATTCCTCCGACATACCGGATTGATCCTGAGAATTGTCTCCATTTCAAGGGCGAATCATGCAGTGCGTGTGTGGATGTGTGCGGAGAGGATGCCATCAGACTGGATGAAAGTGAGGAGAAAATAAAGCTTGATATAGGCACAATCGTTCTTGCAACCGGATATGAGCCGTTTGACGCCAGGTTAAAGCCTGAGTTCGGTTATGGAAAGTATGAGAACGTTGTAACCGGGCTTGATCTTGAACGCATGCTTGCAAAAGATGGGCCCACAGGGGGTAAGGTCCTTGTTAAAGGGAAAGAGCCTGAGAAGATTGCGTTCATCCAGTGTGTTGGATCCAGGGATAAGCAGGTTGGTAATGAGTACTGCTCAAGGGTCTGTTGCATGTACACAGCAAAGCAGGCGCGGATCCTGCGCGAGATGTACCCTGATGCAGTGGTGAAGGTATTCTTCATGGATGTGAGAGCATTTGGCAAGGGTTATGAGGAGTTCTGGGAGGAAACACAGCGAAGCGGTGTGCTGTATGTGAGGGGAAACCCATCTGAGATCTACAGGAAGGGTGATAGGGTCGTTGTGAGAGGAGAGGACACCCTTCTCGGTGAGCCGTATGAAGAGGAGTTTGACCTGGTCGTGCTTGCAACAGGGCTTGTTCCAAGGGCAGATACCCGTGAGTTTGGCAACCTCCTGAAGGTATCAAGGAGTGCGGATGGCTTCTATCTTGAGGCCCACCCCAAGCTGCGACCTGTTGATACAGCAACAGATGGGGTATACCTTGCAGGCTGCTGCCAGGGTCCGAAAGATATCACTGATACGATCTCACAGGCAAACGGTACCGCGGTCAAGGCATGTATACCTCTGTTTATCGGTAAAGTTGCGATCGAGCCGACGACGTCGATGATCGACAGCCTCATATGCTCAGGGTGCCGGGTCTGTGAAGGGATCTGCGCGTACGGTGCGCTCAAGTTTGATCCAGAAGCCGGTGTTATGACCGTTAATGAGGTACTCTGCAAGGGGTGCGGATCATGTGCCTCAGCATGTCCATCCAGTGCTATCTCAATGAAGCACTTCATGGATAAGCAGATATTCGCACAGATAGAGGCGATTGTCTCCTGATGATCGGTCTTGTATTTCATGGGCCAGAGGTGATCGACTCGGGAGAGGCAGAGGATGCATTATCGCTTATTTCTTCTATTACTCCTCATTTCAGGGCATATCTTGGGGGAATAAGTGGTAAAACTGCGGTAATTGATGCAGGACTGACCGATGTGATCGATATAACGAGGCACAAACTACCAAGTGAGCTTATCAGAGAGCTGATCACAGAAGGATGTGAGTTCATCCTCCTCTTAAATCATGCAAAAACGAGGGAGAGTGGCCTTGCGCTCGGGAACGAGATATTCAGGCGGGTTTCATCCCTGGTAGAGGGGAGTTTCTCCCTGGTTCAGATCGATTATAACGGGTTTATCGTCCCGTGGAAGGTGGAAATGGAGCATATTAAAATCTACAGGCAGATACTTGGTGCTTTTGGATTTGAAGAGCTTGCTCCACCTTCAGGAAAGGAGAAGATAAGCAAGGTTGGTAACACCATCAGAAGACGGGTTGAGGGGGTAAGACCGGGTGAGAAGATACTCGTTGATGGTGTTGTTATCGGGATTGCTGAGCGTGAAGATGTTTTTATCATCGAGGAGGATGGAAGGATTGTGGGAATTGAGGGGGGACGTGTCATCGAAGAGAACCTCTTGAAGCTCGATTCAGGCATCCTTGAAGATGCGTTGATAAAATCTGTCAGGTTCTTCAGGGAGCATCCACCCCGCATCAAGGGCTCTCTCAGGAGGGATGTTAAGAACAAGCGAGTTGCCCTGTTATTCAAGGCTGACCGGGTCTTCGAGGTGCTTGATGATGTGGGGGGAGTTGTTACGATCGGAGATGACACTACCTCGATCGTCGGTGACATCTCGAGAAGGTTCGGTGTGCCGATTATAGGCATCACAGACGGGGACCTTGATGGGTTGATCCGGGAGATTGGATCCGGGAAAATGGAGGAATTTGAGAGGATTGCGCCGGGTAACTCTCTCATCATACGGGTTCAGCCTGAGCGTGACGATATGATAGGATGGCGCATCAGAGAGGAGATATTTGGGGGGAAGGATGTGATCGAGATAGATCTCGATAGCTTAAAGAAACGGGTGCGTGATATCGTCAAAGATGACCTCGTCTGGATGGTGGAGGTTAATTGAGGATCCTTGAGCGGTTTCGTCGTGAATAGTGAATTTCACCCCCTTATCAACGTATGAACTCTCATATCATCTGCTCTGAAGAACTCCTTTGAGAACTTTGCAACAAGCTCTGGATCATAGGGCTTACAGCTGAAGACATCAATATACCCATTATTGGTTCTATCTACAAAATGAGCAGAAATCAAGGACGTCTCGATGAATTGAACAACTGAGTACCCCCCATTATCATTCTTCTCACCAAAATAGACGATTTCCATCTCACCAAATGGCTTCATATCGATGAGGTCACATAGCTCATCGATATATCGTTTTATCATCTCTGGATCTCTGATAAGCTGAGGATCGCATCCATGAAGGTCAATACTCGTTGAGAGACCCCATGCGCCACCCTCGGTAAATGCTGCATCTACATCACCGAGTTTGAGTACCTCAACCATACAAACCCTAATCGCCACCAGAGACTATAAACCTTTTCAGGGGGTTTCACCCCGGGTTCTCGCCACGATCGGACCCGGGGTGATGGGACCTCAGAACTCCTTAAAGGTTAGAGAGAATTTTGGTTTATCCTCCTCACACAGGCCAAAATCTAAAACCAGCCCCTCTCAATTTTTCAGAAAGCCTGCGGTGAAGATGATATTCACCGCATTTTCCTTCAATCTCTATCATATCACCACGATAAAACGCCGGGAGGCTACTTAGCGTAAGCCATCGTCAGATTCCAGATCAGGAAGGGAAAAACAGGTGTGATGGAGGGGGATTGAGGAGGGGATCCCGTCTCAGTGGCACTTATTATTCATGAGATGGTCTGGTTCAGGTTTTGACCGGTGTGGGGAGGGGTAAATCAAAGTTCTCTCCAGATTGTCTGTGAGATGGTGATTCAGTAAAACGATTGATTTCATCTCTTGAATCCCTGTAGCTCATCTTTACAGCTGAGTCAACCGATATTGCTTTGATATCTGATTGATAGTTTCCAGGTTCGAATTCAACTATGCTGTATAAGGGTATTCCTTTACCTCTGATTCTTGTCAGACTGAGGATTACTTCCAGCAGTGTTACAATTTTTCTTCTTCTTTTCCGTTTCTTAATGACTTTGCTCTTTCATATCTCTTTCCACAGTACTTTTCCACCTCCATTTCATTTATCTGTTCCAGAATGTGCTTTAGAATCATCTTCACACAGGGTGGGGTTGTATCCCTGCCCTTAAAAGTTTCCACCACAACTGTTACGGGGCCAACCCTTTGCATTCCGATCTTCTGTCCAGGCTTTGATCTCACTCCTAAGAGCTTCTATATCCCCTACCTCTGATCCAGACACTGTTTTGATAAAGCTGAGAACTCTATCTCCGCCATGTTCAACCAGCTTGCCTTCTTTGGAGTGTAGTGGAATTCAAACTTCTCGCAGAGTTTTTTCGCCTCTTCTGGTTCAAATCTCTCATAGAAGGAACAATAGGTGTGAGTGTTGAGATTATCCTGAAGAACCCTTATGATTTCAGCTTCAGGATATCTATCTGCAACATTTTTCATGAATTCTGCATAATCTTCCTTAGTTCTTCTCTCCCTCACCTCTATATAACGCCAGCCTCTAAGATCAAAGCAATGAATATACAGCATACTCCCCTCCGTTTGTAGTGGTAATCCTGTCTTCCAGAGGCTGGAAGGGTCTTTCATCAACGGATATTACAGGTTTCTTAAAATCATAGGGCTCTTCATACAGATCAAGGATATCTTCCATCCTTGCGATAAACTCACCACAATCTTCCCTATGCACCACTGTTTCCCAAGCCATAGCTTAATTTCGTTTTTTTAGTTTTTCTTACCGTCTCACGAGATGTCGAATCAACGATTCCGAGTTCTACGAGTTATCTGCCAGGAGTCTTATAGTCCACCTTCCATATCCTTCTGGAGGATCGCTGCATGCAATTGCCGTTAGCATTGCCTCATCTCTTCCTGTAAGCTTTGGTTTTTTACCGGGATGGGGTTTCTCGTTCAATGTCCTAATCTATCCTCGACAAAGCGCTCTCTTGTCTTATGCTACTGTTCTCATGCAAACTCCTAAAGCTTCTGAGATCTCTTTATCCGTCTTTCCTGGTTCCTTTTCACTTTCATCTGCAAGCAGTAGAATTCTTGCTCTGGTTATTCTTCGGCTTTATTCCGGCTGGAAGTGAATTTTATGGATTTTATGGTGTGCTTTCAGAATTTGAGAGAAGAATGAGTGTAAATACGCAAAATACCCGTTCAAGTTTGTATAGTAGAGTTAAAAGATTGATATCCCACCTCTACCCCAAAACCACCACATAAAGTGGCGTATCTGGCTCAGGAGGGTCCCTTGTGCTTCCATACTGGATACGCTCATTCTCATAGCCCAGGTTCTCAAGCACTACCACAGGGAGTTCATACCCGGCCTCAAGGAGCATCTCTGAGATCTCAACAGACCCGAACCTCCCGGGATCTGGTAGAATAAAAAGACGCCTGCCTCGCCCAAGCTCATCCAGAATGCGCTTTTTCGATCCCTCGAGATCCCGCCCATGTGTGGTTACTGCCGTAATTGAGGTAAGATCGATCCCAAGCCTTGCACATGCAAGCTGGAGCGATGAAATTCCGGGAATAACCTCACCCTTCAGATGTGTACCAAGCCCTGATAGCATCGGATCCCCGGTTGAGAGTACAACAGCCTCATCCGGTATCTCATCAAGCCTTTTGAAGTCTATCTCACGAGTTTCACACCTTATCCAGTGAGACGCAATCTCAATAGCCCTCTTTGACCCGTATATTACCTTTGCACGCTTTATCTCACGGATCGCCTCTTCCGTGAGCATCCCCGGTGCTGCACCAACCCCCACAATCTTCATCTAACATCCCTCAGAATACTCCCATCGAAGTTGAAGAGCAGAACCCTCAGATGCGGATGTCGCTTTTTTATTCTTCGAATCGCATCATCAACCGCTTCATCATCAGGGTTCTCCAGGACCATTGCTCTAACAGTCCTGAAGCCGGTTGATTTGAGAATATCCGGGTTACCCCACCTTAGAATAAGCCCTGGAAGTCCACAGAGAACAAGCTCCTCCACCTTGTCCTCAACCTCCCTGATGATATCAAACCGGCTACCTATTACAACAACCTCATGGTCTTTGAGTAGCTCACGTGCAAAGTTTGCACCACGTCTTCCTGTTGTAAGTGCAACCTTTGATGATCTCTCGATCACAAGCTTCACCATCTCTTCAAGGTGTTCATTCCATGGCTCGACAAACCCGGTTGTTCCAAGGATAGATATACCCCCGTGTATCCCGTACTCAGGGTTAAGTGTCTCTTTTGCAACCTCCTCACCATTCACAACCTCAATCTCAACTTCAACACCCTGCTCACCGATTGCATCAAGCGCTTCACGTACAGCTCTTCTGATAAACTCCATCGGTATAGGGTTTATCGCAGGCCTTCCATCCTCAAACCTGCCGATGCCCCTTCCGGCCTTTATGGCAATACCCTCATCAGAGAGCCTCGCAGTTGCCATGATCTCAATCCCATCTGTCACGTCAAACTCGTGATCTCCGGCGTATTTAACCGCTCTTCCAACTCCATTTGCCGATTCGACCAGCAGCTCAACCCTGATTCCTATAGGGGTCATCACAGATACTCTATCAACTCTTTTGCTTATTGATAAGACCGCGGCTTTTGAAGCAGCAGATGCTGTCGTTCCTGTGGAAAAACCCCGCCTTAAAACTTTCCCATCCGGGAGAAGGATTAACCTTCCACTTTCAATACCTTCTTTAAGCTCATTTCTGGGGATTGAAGACCTTTTAATCCATTCTTCAGGGATTTCTCGGCCATTGATTGGATCAAACATCTCAAGATAGGTCTATGTTGATATTCATAACCCTTTTGCCGTTCGTATGATCCATGCTACTAAACCAAAACTTATATATATCAAATGACTTAAAGACAAATCGTTGAGTTTATATCAAGTAAATTGGAGTTGATAGGATGCACATCTCAGATGGAATACTGAGTACCCAGTGGTGTATCGTGTGGTACGCGGTTGCCCTCGTCTTTATAGCCCTTGGCATCCGCGAGATTAAACGAAGAACAGAGGAAACCCCGTCATACATGCCGCTTCTTGCGCTTATGGGCGCTGCGATCTTTGTGATTGCGGTCTGGCATATCCCGGTTCCCGTTACAGGTTCGTGCTCTCATCCAATCGGGACACCGATGTCAGCGATTGTCGTTGGCCCGTTTGCAACCGTTGTTCTGAGTGCGATTGCGCTCATCTTCCATGCGTTTCTTGCACACGGGGGGATCACGACCCTTGGAGCGAACACGGTATCGATGGGGATTGTGGGAACGTTCACAGGTTATGGAACATACGTTCTTCTGAGAAGAGCCAATCTCTCGGTCTGGATTGCAGCAGGTATGGCAGGGTTTGTAGGGGATATCCTTTGCTATCTCACAACCGCGATGGAGCTTGCACTCTCGATAAATCCAGGTTCGGTTCTCTATCACTGGGGGCTATACTCGCTTGGATTTGTCCCGACACAGCTGCCGCTTGCAGTCGCTGAGTTCATATTCACCGCAGCGATCGTGAAGTACATCGCAGATACAAGACCTGATATTATTGCAAAGCTTGGAGGTGCTATAGATGGATAATTTTGTCAGAAATTCCCTGATACTTCTTGTGGTCTGCACCGCTGTGATGTGTGTTGCCGCCTATGCGGGATACGCGTCAGGTGCCGGGATGGAGGGGACCGATGGCATTGTTGAGGAGCATGCAGCAAGCACAGGAGGGCTTGAAGCCGTAGATATTGTTCCAAATGTGGGAGCGTTTGGCGATATGGGCGAGTACGTCGGGTTCACACTTGCAGGGATCATCGCAGGGTTTATCTTCGGTTACTTCTGGATCGATATAAAGGAGGGTGGTGGTCAGCGTGCTTGAATGGCTCTCAGGCGATCCCCTGAGTGGAATCGGAACAACGGTTGGCTTCTTCCTTTTTGCGATAATAGGGTATGAGATAAGGAAGCTAAGGAAGAGATGAGGGATTTTTCGGAACTGATAGAGGACCTCGACTTTGAGAGGCTGGTTGTAGATGAGACCGCGCTACACCGACTGGATCCAAGGATAAAGCTTCTTGGAGCCGTTGGACTTATATTTGCAGTCGTCTCGATGGTTCACCCCGGGACCCCACTCTTAATTTTTTTCTAACACTTATAGTCTCTGTTGCAATCGGAATACCACTGAATACAACGCTTAAAAGGCTTATAGCACCGCTTACAATAGCAATTGTCGTCTTTATCGTTGTCCTCCTCACGTACGGAGGTGAGGAGGTTGTGGCAGAATTTATGGGGGTTCAAATATACAAAAACGGGCTTGACCTCGCTATCCTGATCTTTGCAAGGATAATTGCATCGGTATCCGTCCTCAACTTACTGATCGCAACAACGAGAATCCAGGATGCACTTGCAGCACTCAGATGGTTCAGAGTGCCCGCCATCTTCGTGGATCTTACCGGAATGATGATACGGTACGTCCATCTGCTCTCAAGGGAGGGCGTGAGAATGTACCGGGCACAGCAGACAAGATCCGGGTTCTCAAACCGACTCTCATACGTTACCAAGATGCATAACCTCGGGATGCTCGGTGGCGCACTTCTGCTTCGAGCATTCTCAAGGGGTGAACGCGTCTATCTTGCGATGCTCTCAAGGGGGTATCGGGCAGACTCAAGAATTGTCAGTGGATTTCGCCCAATCTCCCTGAAAGAAACTCTCTTGGGATCGTTCATCATCCTCTCATCGTTTCTTCTGGTTATTCTTGATCGGATGATGGGAGGGATATAGCGTGCACGCGATTGAGGTTTGCAATCTTTCATACTCGTATCCTGATGGGACACAGGCTCTTAAAGAGGTGAACCTGAGTGTGGAAGATGGCAAGAAGACTGCAATCCTTGGACCAAACGGATCAGGCAAATCAACACTCTTCTATCACCTCAACGGCATCTTTCTACCACAGACTGGTAGGGTCATCGTGAAAGGGAGGGAGATCACAAAGAAGAACCTCGACTGGATCAGATCAACCGTTGGACTCGTATTTCAGAACCCTGATGATCAGCTATTTGCACCCACCGTGAAAGATGATGTCTCCTTCGGCCCGTCAAACCTCAGGCTTCCCGGGGAGGAGGTAGAAAAAAGGGTCGGAGAGTCCCTGGAGATCGTAGGAATGACCGGGTTTGAGAGAGTTCCCCCTCACCATCTGAGTACCGGGCAGAAGAAACGTGTTGCGATTGCAGGAATTCTCGCGATGGATCCTGAGATCCTCGTATTTGACGAACCTCTCTCAGGGCTTGACCCCCGGGGTCAGACAGAACTGATTGAGTTGCTTGATGAGTTGAATGCAGAAGGTAAAACTATTGTGGTCTCGACCCATGATGTGGATTTCGCGTCAGCGTGGGCTGATGAGATTTATCTGCTTCAGAGGGGGATGGTGTATGCCCGTGGACATCCTTCTGAGATATTTTCCAATGAAGATGTTGTCAGAGCGACTGATCTCAGGTTTCCGGTGGTTGTAAAGGTACACAAAGAGTTTGAGGCACATGGAATATACGAAAAAGTGGATAGAATTCCGCTATCAATTATCGACCTTGTTGAAAATCTGAACGGATCAGAGAAGAGAGAGAGTGGGAAGATATGGGTTGTAAGAATCCCCGGGATGAAAGAGGGCGGGGCTGATGCTGTAAATCTTGATGAACTCAAGAAGGTTCTGGATCTTGATCCTGATAAGACAGGTGCGATGGGTACAACTGCAAAGGCATGTGCGAAAATGCTCGGGATTGAGTCTGACTTTGAGAGCGATGTGATAGATTCTGCGATATCTGAGGCGATTAGGGGAGGAAATGTCCTTGTGTTTGCCTCAGGTGGGATGAGTGATCTTGTTTCAAGACGGGTGGAGGAGTACAACAGAAAGAGTGGGAAAACTATAAGGTGGGAGAGGTTGATATAGATGGAAGCTCTGACATTCGTAGTTGCGATAGCTACAATCGCAATCCTTCACACAATCGTTCCGGATCACTACCTTCCAATCTCGATGCTCGCTCTTGCAAAGCGCTGGGACCAGAAGAAGATTGTAAAGGCGGTTCTACTGGTTGGATCTGCCCATGTATCAGGGTCAATACTGATCGGGCTTATTGCACTTGTGGTTGGGCTTGAATTCTCAGCGTACATAGCATCCTTTGTAGAAAACCTCGCAGGATACCTTCTGTGTGGGTTTGGAGTACTCTACGCAGTTATGGCTCTGCATGGTCACCACTCTCACAGGCATTATCCTCATCACCATGATGATCATGACCCCCACCATGATGAGACACTCTATTCGCTTGCACTCATCCTCGGGATGATGCCCTGTATTCCTGCAATCCCGATCTTTGTGATCGCATCACTCAAAGGGGCAATGCTCGGTGCGATTACGATGATAACCTTTGCGGTGCTTACGATTCTTACGATGGGGGTCCTCGTCTATCTCACAAACCTTCCTGGAAGAAAGATCCCACCCCAGAATGAGAGAAGAGCAAATATCATTGCAGGAGTTGTGATATTCCTGACAGGTTTGTTCATCCTCATATTCGAGCTTAAAAGGAGGATAATTCATCAGTTTGCATCTACTTTTGGCAGGCGTGATTGTATCGCCTGGATTGAGTACTCATTAAGATCTGGACGTGTTCCGGGTTATTTCACAACCTTTATATAGGTAGTACGTGGAGTATTAAGATGCATCTTAACAAACCGATCGACACACGAGGTATGACGCCCACTCAACGTAAAATAATGGAGGTTGTGAGAGGGGCAGGTGAGCCCATGTCGATCGGAGAGATTGCAGAGAAGGTTGGTGTGAGCTGGGCAACAGCAAAAACCAACGTTCTCGAGTTATCTCAAAAGCAGATGCTCAACACGAAGAAAGTCGGTAAGAACTGGATCGTCTGGATGGATGTATCCAGGAAACCGACCGAGACCTGTTCAGCCTACAGGAGGAGAAGAATATGAGGTATGCTGAAGAAGGAAATATAGATGATCTGGAGTCAAGGGTTGTATACAACAATCTCTGCTGCTACTGTGGTGCCTGCGGAGGGTTCTGTACAGAGTACATCAGATATGAGAACGAGCTTCCAAAGACAGAGGAGAAGTGCTTTGAGATTCATGGAGCGTGCTTCGACTTCTGCCCGAGGACATTCTTACCAGTTCTCGAGATGGAAAAGGAGCTCTTTGGTGGGGTCAGAAGCGACAAAGATCTCGGGTACTTTACAGAGATCATAACAGCAAGGGCAACAGACGCGGCGATTGCAGAGAAGGGGCAGGATGGTGGTGTTGTGAGTGCGCTTCTCATCTATCTTATGGAGAAGGGAGAGATTGATGCTGCGTGCATATCCAGGAACTCAGAGACCGAGGCATGGAAACCTGAGCCCTTCGTTGCAAGGTCAAAGGAGGATATCCTTGCAGGTGCCGGATCGAACTATGAGCAGTGCCCCACACTCATCGGTGTTGGAAATGCAATCTCAGATGGGTGTGAGAGCATAGCGATGGTTGGGCTTCCCTGTCATGTTCAGGCGATGAGGAAAATACAGCTCTCCAACTTCTTCGACGTCGGTGGTAGCAAGGTCAAGTATGTGATAGGCCTCTTCTGCACCGAGACTTTTGATCGCGCCCTCCTGCATGCGAAGCTTGATGAGCTCGGGGTAAAGATAGAGGACGTCAAGAAGTTTGATATCGGCGAGGGGAAGTTCAAGATCTACACAGATGGGGGCGAGATCACAGAGAAGATCGCTGCGATGAAGTCCTGCATGAGAGAAGGATGTAAGGTCTGCTATGACTTTGCAGCAGAACTTGCAGATATATCGGTCGGATCGATCGGGGCTGAAGCCGGATGGAACAGTGTTATAATCAGGAGTGAGACAGGCAAGAAGCTCATCGAGGATGCAAAGGCGGCAGGGGTGATTGAGACCAAGCCGCTGGCGGATGAGAAGGTTGAGCTTGTGAGAAAGCTTGCATCAAGGAAGAAGACAGGGAACCTGAAGAACATAATGGATGCCGCAGGTGCGGTAAGAATCCTGAACCTCGCGGTAGATCCCACAGAGATGAATATCCTTCTATAACCGGGTCAACCCCGGTATCTTTTTATTTCATCGATAAACTCAAATTACATTATCCATGTTAGAAAAAAGTGTTAAGACCGTGATTGAGACCTGTCTCGGCCTCAAGCCGGATGAACGCTTACTCATCATCACAGACACCGCGACAGACCCTGTAATAGGTGATTCACTCCTCAAGTACGCACACAGAAGATCGAACGACGCGGTACTTCTCACAATGAAGGAGAGAGACTACAACGGGGAGGAACCCCCTGATCTTGTGAAGGCAGCGATGCTTGAGGCTGATGCGATCATAGCCCCTACAAAGAGATCGCTGACACATACAGATGCCCGGATCAATGCATGTAAGAGGGGAGCGAGGATAATTTCCATGCCCGGGATCACGGCTGAGATGTTTGGGTCAGGCGGGATGATGGCAGATTACATCGAGCTTGACAGGATGATCCGATCTGTGAGACCTCTCTTTGAGGATGCCAAGGAGGTGAGGGTGAGAAGTACTGCAGGCTGTGATCTTATCCTTGATGTCACGGATTGTGAATGGCAGGTTGACAGTGGAATCTGTCGTGAACCTGGTATCGGTGTAAATCTTCCGGCAGGTGAGCTTTTTGTTGCGCCCAGAGGGGCGGATGGTATTGCGATCATCGATGGAACGGTTGCGGGTCTTGAAGAGGAGGATACCCTCCTTGAGGTTGAGATCCGGGATCGGAGGGCGGTAAGTATCACCGGGAGAGGGTCAGAGAAGCTTAAAGATCTGCTTGATCGTGCAGGAGATGCTGCGTACAATATCGCGGAGTTTGGGGTCGGTATGAACCCAGAGGCAAGGCTTATCCGGAATATTCTCGAGGATGAGAAGGTGATGGGGACCGTGCACATTGCGTTCGGTACGAGCGCTGCATTCGGTGGAGACGTGAATGCGGGAATACATCTTGACTGTATCATAAGAGATCCAGAGATCTACCTGGATGGTGAAAGGTGGAACTGGGAGATGATTGATCCCTGTTAGGAGTGATCACTCCTTATCAAGCTTCTTATCCTCACACATCCCATAACTTCTAAGAGTCTAATCAGAGTGATGTACAGGGAAGCCAAACAACACTTCCCTACCGAAAACTTTATATAGTAGTATATACCCATAAATAGTAGAAAATTTTGAAGGGGGTGAGATCGGATGTGGAGGAGGCCTTACCTGTTTGATCCGCTCTACGAGCTGGAAAAGATGGAAAGGTGGATGAGTGATATCATTGATGAGATACAGTCCATGCAGGGGCGGATATTACCGGAGCGAGCTGGTGGAGAGGTTACAACGGTCACAAAGACGCCATCGATCGATCTGCTTGAGGAGGATGGAAAGCTTGTGCTGAAGGCAGACATGCCAGGGGTAAATAAGGAAGATATCACTGTCAACCTGAAGGAGGACTCGATTGAGATAAGTGCCGAGCGGAAAGAGGAGAAGGAGGAGGAGAAAGAGGGATATATCAGGAGAGAGCGGTCTTATGCAAAGTACTATCGTCTCATACCGTTACCCGCTGCGGTGGACAGGGATGCGATAGAGGCAAAGTTTGAGAACGGTGTTCTTGAGGTCAGGATGCCAAAGATCGAGGCAGAAGAGGTCAAGAGGATCGAGGTCAAGTAATTTCCTCTTTTTTTGCTCAAATATATCCTGTATCATCGATAGGAAGTTAAATAAAGGTGAAGATCGTTATATTAAGTTTAAGATTGATGAAAAGCAGGGAGGGATGTGAAAGATGGGAAAGACTCTTGGGATAGATCTGGGTACAACAAACTCCTGTATGGCGACGATGGAAGGGGGGCAGCCGACCGTGATCGTGAATGCTGAGGGGGGCAGGACAACTCCTTCGGTTGTAGCGTTCACAAAGACCGGTGAGCGTTTGGTCGGACAGGTTGCAAAGCGACAGGCGATACTCAATCCGAAGAACACGATTTACTCGATCAAGAGGTTCATCGGGAGGAGGCATAGCGAGGTCCAGGAGGAGAAGAAGCTCGTACCCTATGAGGTTGTACCAGGACCGAATGATAATGTGAGGGTAAAGATTGGTGACAAGCTCTATGCACCAGAAGAGATCTCCGCGATGGTGCTTAGAAAGATGGTAGAGGATGCCTCGAAGTATCTGGGGGAGAAGGTGACAGATGCTGTCATAACTGTGCCTGCATACTTTAACGACTCACAACGTCAGGCGACGAAGGATGCAGGAAAGATTGCAGGCTTAAATGTTCTCAGGATCATAAATGAACCGACTGCGGCATCACTTGCGTATGGGCTTGATAAGAAAGAGAACGAGACGATCCTGGTCTTTGATCTTGGTGGTGGGACGTTTGATGTCTCGATACTCGAGGTCGGTGAGGGGGTATTCGAGGTTAAGGCAACAAGTGGTGATACTCACCTCGGTGGTGATGACTTCGATAAGCGGATCGTGAACTGGCTCGCTGATGAGTTCAAGAAAGAGTACGGGATAGACCTGCGAAATGATCTTCAGGCACTGCAGAGGTTGACCGAAGCGGCTGAAAAGGCCAAGATTGAGCTATCTTCCACGGTTGAGACGACGATAAGCCTGCCTTTCATAACAGCAGATGCAACAGGTCCCAAACACCTTGAGATGAAGCTTACAAGGGCAAAGTTCGAGGATCTTACTGCAGATCTTGTTGAGCGATGCAAGGGTCCTGTCAAGCAGGCGCTGGCTGATGCAAACCTCACAGAGAAAGATATCGATGAGATAATTCTCGTTGGTGGTGCCACAAGGATCCCGGCAGTCAAGGAACTTGTAAAGAGAATGATGGGCGGAAAAGAGCCGAACCAGAGCGTGAACCCTGATGAGGTTGTGGCACTTGGGGCTGCGATCCAGGCCGGGGTGCTTTCAGGTGAGGTAAAGGATGTGGTACTGCTTGATGTCACACCGCTTTCACTCGGTATTGAGACCCTGGGCGGCGTCATGACGAAGCTCATCGAACGGAACACGACGATACCCACGAGAAAGTCCCAGATATTCTCAACCGCAGAGGATAACCAGACCGCGGTTGATATAAACGTCTTGCAGGGTGAGCGGGAACTTGCAAGGGATAACAGGTCGTTGGGGAGGTTCAGGCTTGAAGGAATCCCACCTGCGCCTCGCGGTGTACCGCAGATCGAGGTGACGTTTGATATCGATGCAAATGGTATCCTGAACGTCTCTGCAAAGGATCTTGCAACAGGGAAGGAGCAGAAGATAACGATAACAGGCTCAAGCACCCTCTCGAAGGAAGAGATAGATGCGATGATCCGTGATGCAGAGCAGCATGCAGAGGAGGATAGAAGGAGGAGAGAGGAGATCGAGACGAGGAACCAGGCAGACAGCCTTGCATACCAGGTTGAGCGACAGATCAAGGAGCTCGGTGATAAGATCCCGGTCCATGAGAAGGCGAGGGCAGAGCAGCTGATAGAAGATATAAGGAAGGCGATCAAGGAGGAGGCAGATATTGAGCAGATCAGAACATTGATGAACGACCTCCAGCAGGCTGCATACGCCATCTCAGAGCGTGTGTATCAGCAACAGCAGGCACAGCAGGCAGCAGGTGGAGAGACAGGTGAGGAAACCACTGGAGCAGGTGGCACTGATGAGGACGTGGTCGATGCAGAGTTTGAGGAGAAGTGATCGTGATGGGAGTGCCTGAAGAAGAGCTCAAGAAGGAGATTGAAAGGCTCCAGAATGAGCTTGATGAGCTTAACGATCAGTATCTTCGGGCACTCGCGGACTTTGATAACTACAAAAAGCGTACAGAAGGGGAACGATCGAGGATACGATCTCTCGGGAGGCAGGATGTTATCCTGAAGATACTGGACGTTGTGGATGACTTTGAGAGGGCATTTGACGCGATAAAGGATGATAATCCCGTAGCTGAAGGGTTTAAATCGATCTATCAGAACCTTCTGAAGGTCCTGGAGGAGTTTGGGGTCAAGCCGTTTGAGTCTGTGGGAGAGGTATTCGATCCAAACTTCCATGACGCTATATCTTCCGTTCCCCCATCTGAACATCCCCCTGGTACTGTCACAAAGGAGTTCCAGCGTGGTTATCTCATGGATGGGGAGGTTATACGACCTGCGAAGGTAGAAGTGGTGCGTGAGGTTGATGAGTAGGCATGGCGAAGTACAAGGATTACTATGAGATCCTCGGGGTGAAGCGGGGTGCGAGCGAGGAGGAGATAAAACGGGCTTATAAAAAGCTTGCCAGAAAGTATCACCCAGATCTCTGGCCCGAGGATAAGAAGAAGGAGGCAGAGGAGAAGTTCAAGGATATAAATGAGGCTTACGAGGTATTGAGTGATCCTGAGAAGCGAAAGATGTACGATCAGCTTGGCTCGAACTGGAAGAGTGGAATGGACTTCACGCCCCCACCTGGCTTTGATACAGGAGGTATACGCTTCGAGTTCAGGGATCTCGGTGGTATGGAAGATTTTGGTGGATTCAGTGACTTTTTCGAGATGCTGTTTGGGAGGGGGAGGTCAAAGTCAGGATTTAGCGGCTTCACCACCGCCGGGGAGAAGAAGTCAACCTGGACGATGAAAGGGGCTGACGTTGAAGCCGAGATTGAGGTACCGCTCGAGGTTGCGCACAAAGGAGGAAAGCGCCTTCTCACTGTAACCTCCCCTGATGGCAGGAGAAAGCGGCTCGAGGTGAATATACCACCGGGTGTTCGAGATGGGACGAAGATAAGGCTCTCAGGGCAGGGTGAGCCTGGTATCGGAGGAGGGCCAAGAGGAGATCTCTATCTTAAAGTGCGCATTGCTCCACATCCTGTCTTTGAGGTTTCAGGTGATGATGTCATCGTTGAGGCACCCATAATGCCATGGGAGGCCGTATCTGGTGGAAAGATCGACGTCCCAACCTTGGATGGAAGGGTAACGCTTAAGGTGCCCCCGATGAGCCAGAGCGGGAAGATGTTGAGGCTCAGGGGGAAGGGATTGAGGAAGAAGGGTGGTGGAAGGGGAGATCAGTACGTGAAGCTCAAGATCGTGATACCAGCGCATATTGATGAGCGTGGTAGAAGGCTCTTCGAGGAGCTATCAAGGCTATACCCTGAAAACCCGAGGGAAGAGCTATTCAGGAGGGTGTATCAATGATGCGGGTTGTTAAAAAGGAAGAGATTATCCTGTCTCCGATCTACACTGAGATAAAAAGAAGTGGGCTTTTATCACTGGATGAACTGTGTGATATCTGCTCTCTACATCCTGATCTGGTCCGAAGATACATGGAGATTGGGATAATCACTCCTGATGCAGAGATACTGGATGAACCGTTCTTTTCAGGTGATACGATCCGGAGGCTGAGGAAAATCCAGCGTATAAGGCGAGATCTTGGCGTTAATCTGATTGGAATTGAGATAATCCTGAATCTTCTTGATGAGATAGAAGAACTGAGACGGGAGATCCGTTATTTAAGAAGGAGGTTGATATGATATGAGTATTGAGAAGTTCACACAGAAGTCACAGGAGGCTATTCAGAGCGCAAGCTCGATAGCAGCATCGTACAAGCATCAAGCAATAGATGTTGAACATCTGCTTCTTGCACTGATCGATCAATCTGAAGGGCTTGTCCCCAGGCTTCTTCAGCGGATGGATGTTCCGATAGATGCTCTTAAGCAGGAGATAGAGCGGGTTCTTGAAAGAAGACCTGCTGTAACAGGTGCAGGTGGTCAGCTCTACACGACCCAGCGGCTTGGTGCAGTCGTTGACAGGGCTGAAAAAGAGGCAGAAAGGCTGAAGGATGAGTACGTGAGTGTTGAACATCTTTTGATCGCGATAATCGAGGAAGAAGGTGATGCAAGCAGGATCCTGAACCAGTTCGGTGTTACACGGGACCGGGTCATGGAGGTGCTTGTCGAGGTGAGAGGATCACAGCGGGTGACGTCTCCGACACCGGAGGACACGTATGAAGCACTTGATCGATACGGGAGAGATCTGACCCGTCTTGCCCGTGAGGGGAAGCTTGATCCTGTCATCGGGAGGGATGACATCATCAGACGGGTGATTCAGATCCTCTCAAGGCGTACAAAGAATAATCCTGTTCTCATAGGAGAACCAGGTGTTGGTAAGACCGCGATCGTTGAGGGAATTGCACAACGGGTTGTGAAAGGTGACGTCCCGGAGGGTCTGAAGGATAAGCGGATTGTTGCACTTGATATGGGGGCTTTGATAGCAGGAGCAAAGTATCGTGGTGAGTTTGAGGATCGGCTGAAGGCTGTGCTTAATGAGATACAGCAGTCTGAGGGGCAGATAATACTGTTCATAGATGAGATACACACCGTTGTCGGTGCAGGGGCTGCAGAGGGTGCGATGGATGCGAGTAACCTCTTGAAGCCGATGCTCGCGAGGGGGGAGCTCCACTGCATCGGTGCAACGACACTCGATGAGTACAGGAAGTATATAGAGAAGGATCCTGCGCTTGAGAGGCGTTTCCAGCCGGTTCTTGTCGATGAGCCGACGGTAGAGGACACGATATCTATCCTGAGAGGTCTGAAAGAGCGGTATGAGGTCTTTCATGGCGTGAGGATAAAGGATTCAGCCCTTGTTGCGGCTGCTGTGCTCAGCCACCGTTACATATCTGACAGGTTCCTTCCGGATAAGGCAATCGATCTGATCGATGAGGCTGCTGCAAAGCTTCGAACAGAGATCGATAGCATGCCATCAGAGCTTGATGAGGTTGAACGAAGGATCATGCAGCTTGAGATTGAGCGTGAGGCACTCAAAAAAGAGACAGATCCTGCATCCAGGGAGCGGCTTGAGAAGCTTGAGCGTGAGCTTGCAGAGCTTACAGCAGAGCGCGACTCGCTCAGAGCACAGTGGCAGATGGAGAAACAGGCGATACATCGTATCAGGAGGCTTAAAAAGGAGATTGAAGAAGTAAAGATGGAGATTGAGCGGGCAGAAAGGGATTATGACCTCAACAGGGCTGCAGAACTCAAGTATGGGAAGCTCGTGGACCTCCAGCGCAAGCTTGAAGGTGAGCAGAGGCGGCTTGCAGAGAAGCAGGAGCGATCGATGCTGTTGAAGGAGGAGGTTGATGAGGAGGACATAGCAGAAATTGTGAGCAAGTGGACGGGAATACCGGTCTCAAGACTGCTTGAGGGAGAGATGCAGAAGCTGATGCGACTGGAGGAGGAGCTTCATAAGCGGGTTGTCGGACAGGATGAGGCTGTCAAGGCGGTGGCAGATGCAGTGATACGGGCACGGGCCGGTATCAAGGATCCAAACAGGCCGATTGGAAGCTTCATCTTCCTCGGCCCAACAGGTGTTGGCAAGACCGAGCTTGCCCGTGCACTTGCAGAGGCGCTATTTGATGATGAGAACAATATGATCAGGATCGATATGTCAGAGTACATGGAGAAGCACGCAGTTGCAAGGCTCATCGGAGCACCACCAGGATATGTCGGTTATGAGGAAGGGGGGCAGCTCACAGAGGCGGTCAGGCGGAAGCCATACTCTGTGATACTATTTGATGAGATAGAGAAGGCACATCAGGATGTCTTTAACATTCTTCTCCAGATCCTGGATGATGGGAGGCTCACAGACTCGCATGGGAGGACGGTCGACTTCAAGAACACGGTGATCATCATGACATCAAATATCGGAAGCCAGTACATACTCGATTATTTTGAGAAGGGGGGTGAAGGGGTTGAAGTATGCTGATATGAAGAAGCTCGTGCTTGATGAGCTCCGTCACCATTTCAGGCCCGAGTTCCTGAACAGGGTCGATGAGATCGTGGTATTCAACGCACTCACAATGGAGGATCTGAAGCAGATCGTCGAGATCCAGATTGGAAGACTTAAAGATCGATTGAAAGAGCGTAGAATTGAGATCGAGCTCACAGAGGGGGCAAAGATGTATCTTGCCAGGAAAGGCCACAATCCAAGCTTTGGTGCGCGACCGCTCAAACGCCTGATCCAGAATGAGATTGAGACTCCAATCGCACATATGATCATCCAGGGGCGTGTCAAGGATGGTTCAAAGGTGATCGTTGATGCGGTCGGTGAGAGTTTGGATTTCAGGGTGGAACCGGGGGAAGATTCCCTCTCCCAACTCTGAGCTCAACCTCCACCTCCTCTCCCTCTTCAACGATCTCAACCTCCTCCCCAATCCTGATATAGCCATCAAGGTCAAGAAGCGTCCTGATCGCACCGGACCCCCCATGAACCTGGTATGCAATAACCCCCTCACTGGAATCTTCAAGCCTCACAGGCATAAGCTCCTGTCTGCCCTTGGCAGAGTGAATCCTTGCACCGACCGTTGCCTTTACTCGCTTCTTCTCTCCTGGTCCTGTGCCTGTTAAACGCTGTAGAACCGGTTCAACGAAGGTCTCAAACGTTATCATCGCAGAGACCGGATATCCGGGAAGACCGAAAATTGGAACATCTCTGCATAACCCGAATAAAAACGGCTTTCCAGGCTTTATCCTGACGCCATGTATCAGAAGCTCACCCAGATCCTCAACGACCCGGTAGAGGATATCCCCCCTTCCTGCAGAGGTTCCACCAGAGATGATGACAATATCAAACCCCTCAGATATTGCGGACTCCAGGGTCCCCCTGAGCTCATCATAGCTATCCCTGATTACACCTATGAAGCTTGCATCTGCCCCAAGCTCAAGGAGTGCTGCTGTTATCATGTATCCATTCGCATCAAAGATCTTTCCTTCCCGAAGCTCACGCCCTGGATACTCAAGCTCGTTACCGGTTGAGATCACACAGACCCTCGGCCTTCTGAGAACCTTTATCTGGTCCATCCCGAGTGCAGCCAGAATACCAATCTCACGGGCATGAATCCCTGTACCTCTTCTGAGGAGGTTCTCGCCTCTCCTGATGTCATCACCCCTCATCTGGATATTCTCACCTGGTGCCACATGCCTGTAGACGATGAGTTCATCCTCACCGACCCTATCTGCAAACTCAACCATGAGAACTGAATCAGCCCTCTCTGGTATCCTGGCACCTGTTGCAACCTCAACAGCCTCCCCACGTCCAACCTCAAGATCCTCAATCGCATCACCGGCACGAATCTCCCCGATAACCTTCAGTCTGATGCCTTTCTCTTCGGTTGCACCAAATGTGTCCGGTGATCTGACCGCATATCCGTCCATAAGCGCCCGGTTGAAGGGTGGGAGATCAACAGGTGCGTGAAGGTCCTCGAATAAAATCCTTCCATCTGCCTCGATCAATGGCACAATCTCAAATCCACCGATAGCCTGGATATTGGCATCAATGATCCTTCTCGCCTCATCGATCGTGATTAACCTTAGAAACCTCCCACTCATGCCCGGACCTCCTGCGATCCCGGATAACGGTAGATTGTGACCGTTTCCCCCTCATCGATACCCTCAAGTGGCTCATCCACAAGGAGAAAACCATCAGCCTTACTTAACCTCCCGATTGATCCTGAGCCCCCGCTCCCAAGTGGCTCGGCATAGAGGTCTCCGCCCTCATTTATGAGCTTGATCCGTACAAAATCAAGTCTCCCAACCTGAGATGGTATTTTTCTGAGAAGCTTAGCGGTTAAGGATTCATACGGGATCTTGGGGGGAAGCCCCTGCATGATCGAGAGTGCATCCCTCACAAAAAGCTCGAATGAAACGATGGCTGCAAGAGGATAGCCAGGGAGGATGAAGACCGGTGTGTTGTTGATAAATCCGAACCCGAGAGGGCCGCCTGGTTTGATGGCAACACCATGAAAGAGCAGTTCCCCGAGCTCATCGATAACCTTACCGAGAAAGTCACGATCCCCCACAGAACTTCCGCCGGTTATAAGAAGCAGATCAAACCCAGTGTAGCTCTTTATGGTACTCTTCAGCACATCAGGATCATCTTTAAGAACACCACATCTGACAGGGATACCTCCCGCACCACCCACAAGTGAGGATAGTGTATAGCTGTTAATATCCGGAATCTTCCCTCTCTCAGCCCCATTCCACCTCTTGATCCTGGCAGGATCAACGATCTCATCCCCGGTTGAGATGATCCCAACCCTTGGAGATCTTCTCACCTTGATTTTTGTGATACCTGCTGCAACAAGTGTACCTATGTCATGGGGGAGAAGAACCCGCCCTTTTCTGAGGATGATCTCTCCCTGCCTGAAATCCTCCCCCCTGAGTGCAACGTTTTCACCTGGAACAACAGACCTTGAGATCCTGATCTCATCCCCGAGATCCTCCACATACTCAATCATCACAACTGCATCAAATCCGGAAGGGATGGGTTCTCCTGTCATAATTCTTCGAGCCTCCTCGCCTTTTCTCAGCCTGACAGGGTTTTCCGGGGTCGCATAGAATGTTGATCCTGCAAGAACTGCATAACCATCCATCGCTGATCTATCAAACGGGGGATGATCGCATAGAGCCTGGACATCTTCTGCAAGTATCCTTCCACACCCCTCATGGAAACTGATCCTCTCTGAACCAAGTGGTGTAATCGAGGATCTGACGCAGGCACGGGCCCTCGTGGCAGAGATTTTCTTGAGAAACATCATCTCTTATCTGGTCCGGGCCAACTTAAAGCTACCTCTCCGGGGATGGTGACCTGATGTTGAGATATCGCGGGGATATGTGAAGTTTGCCGTAAGGAAATTTGGGCGTAGTGAAGCGTAGCCGTATGTCCGCTGTTAGCAGACCCGAAGGGCGAGCCTCGAAGAGGTGAAGAGTTCCACACGCCGCCGAAAACAAATATTTCATACTTTTTACTCCGTTTCAGTAATTTCCATCAAAGATGTTCCGATCTCTTTTATGGCTTCTTCTTCAATCTGATCTGCTCTGTCTTTCTTGTTATATGCTTCAACTACTAAAGAGCCAATTTTGTCTCCAATGGATTCGTCTTTTGGTTTTAAAATGAGAATATCCATGTGCCTTCAGTTAAGTAACCCATCTCCATCAGCCTCTCTCGATTGAAATTGGGATCACATCCCCACCGAGGTAATATAAAGTGAGCATATCCAGTTTCAGTCCCACAGAGTACTTCTGTTAGCAATCGGTCTGCTTGCTCGATGAAGACTTTTGCCCAACATAAATGCGTGTATCGCTTGGTATTTTCGGGATTTATCTGAATCAGGCGGAGTATCCTGCGTGAGCAGATCAACGTCAGGATAGCGATCCAAATCAAGCATACCAGTTCAATTTCCCATCTCGCAGCGTACAGGCATGCTATGTCCTCTATCCAATATTTCAAGTGTAATATCGGTCAAATAGGTGTGATATTTCCTGGATTCCAAATTGAAAACAATACCATCCTGAATCTTCTATTAACCATGCTTTGCTTCCCCCTGTACTTTCTACGCTTGAACTTGACTCCACTTCCACATCGAGGACTTCTCGCTTCAGGAGTGAAAGGACGTCTCTCAACCTCTTCCCTCCGAGATCTATCAAGTCCCCCGCCATCTACGATTCATGGCAACAATCAACGGATTGGCATTTCCCTTCAACCTGCTGACGAAATAGCCGAAAAAAACAGGTACTTGAAGTATCTGAGATCGAGGAGCAGGATGCCCTTGAGCCAGGGTCCCAACCAAGGTATTTATCCCCAAAACCCGGGTTGCTGTGCTTGAAATTCAATCGCATGGAGCACGCATCTCTGGACGTAAAAACTACTTATGCTCAGTTTCACCCCTGCTTTCTCCTCGTATTTCCGCTTCAGTCCCCGGATAGTGCTCAGAAAACGTACACCGAATCCAGGTGTTAACACCCGGAAAAGAATAACCAGGTCAATTTTATGCTCCCTTCTGATAAGTCCACTCTCATGCAGTATTTCTTAAAAATCCTCCGGAACATCTCCACAATGGCTTCCACCGTAGGGTCTCTTCCCTTCTCACCGTTTAGATTCATATATCGTATCACCGTGTAAAATGGTCACTTTTATAGCTTAAAAAGGTCCAAGAGTTGGAATCACAATCTCTTATCCGAACACCGATGAAAAGGATCTATAATATTGGAAGGAAAAACATAAACCCATATCACAAATGTATGAATGTTTAGGAGACAAAAAATATGCCCATCATTACCCTGGAAGTAAAGGTCTTTAAGGAGGGGGATGTTTATGTGGCGCTTTGCCCCGGGCTAAATGTTTCAAGTTTTGGGGATGATATCGAGAATGCAAAGAGATCGCTAAGAGAGGCACTGGAAGCTTTCTTAGAAGAGTGTGAAGCAATGGGAACATTAGAAGAGGTTTTAGAAGAGGTAGGATTTATAAAAGAGAAAGATAGATGGCTACTTGAAGAACCCACTATAGAAGAGAAGATAGCTGTATCATGTTGAGATATAATGGCAAAGTTAATATAGATAAGAAAGGATGTAATGGTTGTATGATCCGTATTGAGGCATGTAAAGAGGGGGTGGTGGGTTATAGCCTGTAAGGGGAAAATACATAAAAAGTGTGGTTCTTCCACCAAAATACAGAAAATAAACGAGTTTGCGGGGTTAAAAAGATGAAAGTAGCTCTAATAGCTCCTGGAAAAGAAAAGCGGTTTGCAGTGCAAGAACCCTTAAATCTTGGGTATATTGCAAGTTACTTGGAAAAGAATAATGTGGAAGTTAGGATTATAGATCAGCTGGCCGGAGAGGATGTAAAGAGTGAAATTGATAAATATGAACCGGATATTGTGGGTATAACTGCGACAACGCCACTCATCTATGATGCATATAAAATTGCCGATATGTGTAGAAAAGAGGGTATACTAACCGTAATGGGAGGTCCGCACGTAAGCGTGTTACCAGAAGAGGCACTAAAACATGCAGATATAGTTGTTAAGGGAGAAGGGGAAATAGCAATGTTGGATATTGTAAAGGGAGATGTAAAATCAGGGGTTATCTCCCGTCCATATATCAAAAACTTGGATGAAATCCCCCCTCCTGCAAGACATCTCATGAAAATGGATTTTTATCTACGTACAAAGGATAGACTTTCAGATACTTATCTATATTTTGTACCCCCGCATACGAAAACAGCTGCATTATTAACTAGTAGAGGATGTCCTTATTCTTGTACTTTCTGTCATAATACATGGAGAGGAATTCCTTACAGATTTAACAGTGCAGAACGAGTTATATCTGAAATTGAAGACCTTATTCAGGTTTATGGTGTTAGAGCTCTCTTCTTTATAGAAGATAATTTCTTTGTGAAAAAATCAAGACTTCAGGAGATTTGTAAATTGATGGTGGAAAATAATTTGGATATTATTTGGGGCTGCAACGCAAGGGTGAGTGATGTTGATTTAAAGAGTTTACAGATGGTCAAGGATGCCGGATGCCAACAGATCACTTTTGGTTTTGAGAGCGGTTCTCAAAAGATTTTGGATGTTTTAAAGAAAGGGACCACGGTTGAACAGAACCAAAGAGCAATTGATCTCTGTAAAGAAGTTGGAATTATACCCCAGGGAACTTTTATG
>LYOR01000011.1 GCA_001766825.1 Candidatus Syntropharchaeum butanivorans
GTGAAAGAGCTGAAGGAAGCGATTGCTGAAGCTTTCAAAAAACTTACAGAATCAATATCTTTTGCAAAAAGCTGGATTGAGAAGTTCCTGGGTGATAAGTTTATGATGTTATGCACTTAACTATAAACTGGATCTCTACACCACATGATAGTGCCTGCTCCTTCAGACCCTGATCGAGCGTGCCGCTCATCTTTCCCTTCTAACAAGGTAAATCACATTCTTCTTTGTCCTGATCTCATACCTCTTTAATCCAGGTGCAACCCTGATCAACGAGGTCAGGGGTGTGTACTCGAAGTTTATGTCAAGGTTGCACCAAGTATCCTGATGGGCCCATCCATTGGCTGACCCCCCTCTGTAAGATGATGCCTTTGAACTCTTAATATATTTGCCCGTGACAAACAGGGTGATGCTTGGCACCTGAGGGGTAGTTCAATGGGGTTGAAAGGAGATGGTCTCGGGATGGTGTGAATCGTGTACAGGGTTAAAGGCAATACTTAAATACAAACGTCTTTGTTGTAAGTTCAAATAATTAGATGGGGATACACAGAGGATGAAGAGATTTGGAGATGGAATTCAGTCTGAAAAGATGTTAAAATGGTTTTTCACCCTGCTTATACTCCTCATTCTCCTTATCGTGAGCATCTTCATCACTGTTGGGATGGGAGCTGTTGCGATCCCATCTGAGTGCATTCTCTCGATGGTACTTGAGAAAGGTAGAGAAGCGATAGCGTCAGGATCCCTCGATCCGTTCTTCCATGATCTCACCCCGGATGAGAAGATATTCTTCCATATCCGACTTCCAAGGGTCATATTCGGGGCCCTCGTCGGGATGGCACTTGCTGTTGCAGGTGGTGTGATGCAAGGCGTCTTCAAGAACCCGATGGCGGATCCATTCATACTCGGTATCTCAACCGGGGCCGCGGTGGGTGCAATCATCGGGATGACGGTCCTCACATCGATCGGCCTATACATGCGACCGCTCATGGCGTTTTTAGGTGCAATTTTGACAATATTTGTCGTATATAACCTCGCGCGGGTCGGGGGCAAGGTTGCAATCGATACACTCCTTCTTGCAGGGATTGCGTTTGGATACTTCCTCTACTCGGTTGAGTGGTTACTTCTCATCGTCTTCACAGACTCGCCCCACGAGATCCTCTCATGGTTGATCGGCTATCTGGGGAACGCCTCGTGGATGGATGTCGAGTATACAACAGCCCCGGTGCTTCTCGGGGTATTTCTGATCTTCCTCTTTGCCAGGGATCTCAATGCAATGTTACTGGGGGATGAGACTGCCCATTACATCGGCATCGGGGTTGAGTCTGTCAGAAAGATACTCCTTGCACTTGCATCACTCATCACCGCCATAACGGTTGCATTTGGCGGTATTATCGGGTTTGTGGGCCTTATAATGCCGCACATGACCAGGCTGATCGTTGGCCCCGATCACCGAATACTCCTGCCTGCCTCCGCGCTATTCGGTGCCATTTTTGTGATATGGACCGACACACTCGCAAGGACGGTACTTGCACCGGCTGAGGTTCCGGTTGGCGTGATAACCCCGCTCTTTGGTGCACCACTCTTCATATATCTGCTTGTGACAAGGAGGAGGGGATAGATGATACCGCTTGAGGTGAGAGGGGTCGACGTATACTACGGGAATACGCGGATAATAAAGAATATCAATTTTAACTCAACCGGGGGAGAGTTTATCGGTATCGTGGGCCCGAATGGATCAGGGAAGACGACACTTCTCAAGACGATAGGTAGACTCCTCAAGCCCAGAGTCGGGACGGTTATAATCGACCAGCAGGAGATACTCTCAATGAAGCATAAGGAGTTCGCAAAGCAGGTTGCTGCGGTCCCCCAGGATACACAGATCGAGTTTGAGTTTAAGGCAATCGATATCGTGCTCATGGGGAGAAATCCGCATCTTGGCAGGTTGCAGATGGAGCGGCCAGAGGATGAGCGGATAGCAAAGGAGGCGATGAAGATGACAGGATGCCTCCACCTCATGAATCGTCCGATCGGTGAGCTGAGTGGGGGAGAACGGCAACGGGTGATAATCGCTCGTGCCCTTGCACAGGAGCCACGTATCTTGCTTCTCGATGAGCCAACATCCCATCTTGACATAAACTACCAGATCGAGACGATGGACCTTCTGAAAAGCCTGTCGGAGAAGGGTTTGATCGTGATCGCAGCGATCCATGACCTCAACCTTGCTGCACAGTACTGCGATCGGTTAATCATGCTAAATTCTGGGGAGGCAATCGCGATAGGAAAGCCTGAGGAGGTTTTGAGCGAGGAACGGATAAGGGAGGTGTTTGGGTGTGAAGTCATCGTCAGGCACCATCCGGTCACAAACGCGTGCTACATCACACCTCTCCCGAAGCGGAGGACCCAGCCAAGAAGGAGGGCGAAGAAGGTCCACATCATCTGTGGAGGGGGAAGCGGGGCATCTATCATGCATGAGTTACATGATGCAGGATTCCATGTGAGTGCCGGTGTCCTGAACCTGCTTGATACAGACTATGAGGTTGCGGAGAAGCTCGGGATAGAGGTGATCACAGAGGCCCCTTTCTCTCCGGTGAGCGAGGAGTCTCATCAGGCAAACCTCAGGGCTATTGAGAGGACAGACGCGGTAATAATTGCCCCTGTGGCGTTTGGATTTGGTAACTTAAAGAATCTTGATGTGTGTGAGGTGGCACTTGACCTTGGAAAACAGGTCTTTATCATGAAGGACGTGCTTGAGCCTGAAAACGACTACACGGGTGGTGAGGCTAAAAAGCGAATTGAAAGACTTCTTGAGATGAGTGCAGCGGTTGTTGAAGGAATTGATGATCTTAAGAAGGCCCTTGAAGCACTGCATAGGTGTTCGGATAAGAGATTGTGATTTTAACTATTGGACTTTTTAAGCTATAAAAGTGACTATTTTACACGGTGATACAATATATGAATCTAAACGATGAGAAGGGAACAGACCCCACGGTGGAAGCCATTGTGGAGATGTTCCCAGAGGATTTTTTAAGAAATACTGCACGAGAGAGCGGACTTGTTATAAGGGAGCGTAAAATTGATCCGGTTATTCTTTTCTGGGTGTTAACGCTTGGATTCGGTGTGCGTTTTCTGAGCACCATCCGTGGACTGAAGCGGAAATACGAGGAGAAAGCAGGGGTGAAACTGAGCATAAGTCGTTTTTACGACCGATTCACTCCCAAGATGGTTGATTTCCTTCAGAGGTGCGTGCTCCATGCGATTGAGTTTCAAGCACAGCAACCCGGTCGTGTCTTGGGCGATAAATTGAATCGTTTTAAGGATCTGGTTATCCAGGACAGCACGATTATCAGGTTGCACGAATCTCTTGCGCCAATATGGCCCGCCGCAAGGTCGAAGAGAGTCGCTGCGGGCGTTAAAGTCTCCTGTGTCGTTAGTGCGATTGCCAATAGTCCAAAATCCGTCAGGATATACCCTGAAAGGACGGCAGAGGCTAAAATACTTCGGTTGGGACCATGGCTCAAGGGCTGCATCCTGCTCCTCGATCTCGGATACTTCAAGTACCTCTTCTTCGACAGAATCGACCGCTATGGCGGCTATTTCGTTAGCAGGCTGAAAGGGAACGCCAATCCGTTGATTGTTGCCGTGAATCGTAAATGGGAGGTAACTCGATAGATGTCGTGGGGAAGAGGTTGAGAGATGCCCTTCCGCTTCTGAAGCGAGAAGTCCTGGATGTGGAAGTGGAGGTCAAATTCAAGCGTAGAAAGTACAGGGGGAAGCAAAGCACGGTGAATAGGAGATTCAGGCTGGTATGTGTTTTCAATAAGGAATCTGGGAGATATCACACCTATTTGACCAATATTCCACTTGAAATATTGGCTGCAGAGGACATCGCACGCCTGTACGCTGCGAGATGGGAAATTGAACTGATATTCAAAGAGTTGAAAAGTCACTACCGCATGGATCAGATACCGAGTACAAACCCAGAGACCGTGAAATGCTTGATTTGGATCGCTATTCTGACGTTAATCTGCTCACGCAGGATACTCCGGCTGATTCAGAATGCAAATCCCGAAAATGCTCACCGATACACGTCTTTACGATGGGCAAAAGTCTTCACCGAGCAAGCAGACCGATTGTTAACGGAAGTACTCGAGTGTGTGGGGCTGAAACTCGATATGCTCACTTTATACAGCATTTACCTCGGCCAGGGATGCGATCCGAATGTCAAACGAGAGAGGCTTATGGATGGGTGGATTACTTAACCGAACACACATGGATATTTGTCTTGTAATATCTTCTATTTTTTCTTTTGTATTATTTGGGCAGCAGCATAAGCAGCAACCGCTGTGGCGGATATGAGAAGAAGCATCAGAAGAGCCATAATGGGCTTTGACAGACGCATCCTTTTGCCTCCTCCAGGCGTAATAATCCCCGCAATTTTGGTATATGAATTTTTCTTTTTCCATCACATTTCCCATCCCTGAACCGGATCTCTCTCCAGTACTCTGACTTTCCCCCACGTCAATTCACGCTGAACGGTTCTCTACCTCCAGTGCATCTGATGTTGCATCCCAACCAGTAGAGCTGTCTTGAGGTTTGATGGGTGGAATAAAATCTCACCAGCGGTATGTGCAGCTCAACTTTACAGAGATATCGCGTTAAAATAATAAAAGTGGTGTTTTAAACTTCAGGATTTCGCTGAATTAAGACCCAAAATGAAATATGTTGATTTTATGTAACTTTTTCTTATCATAATTAGCTTGATCAAAGGAAATTTGGATTAAATAGCCATAAGATTTAAGTATTATGATGGTAATATATCAATCATGCAGGTAAAACAATTGACTGAGGATGAGATCAAGGAGGTACAGGCACTCGAGAAGGAACTCGGTGTGATATTAGTCGCATACAATCGTTATGCAGATCTTGATCCCGAGGCGTTGAAAAAGGTTCAGGAACTTGAAGAGAAGCTTGGAGTGACTCTTCTTGCATTCCAGTAAGCAGTTAAAACGGGATGGGTTGAATCTTCAACCTACCCTGTTTTATTTTTAATTCTCATTATTCTTCTCCAAAAAACTATTTCCCGTTGAGCTCTTGTAAGAAAAGCAGTGAAGAATTGGTATGAAGATGCAAGGGGAGCATCCTGAGAGGTCTTCGATAATCTACCTGAAGACGATACCTTCCTCCCCCTTCCTGAAGAACCTGAGGTTCTTGTAGCTTCTCTCCTCCCTCTCTCCTTTTATAATCTCAATCGTTTCAAGCCACTGGTTCTTCCAGGGAAGATCGGCCAGAGGGGTGTGTCTCACAGAAGACCTCACAACGTCTATCACATCGAACCGGCATGCATTGACGCATGCACCACAGTAAGTACACAGCGACTCCTCAACCGCGATCTTATCATTCTGGGGTATGTACCACGCCCTGGATGGACAGATGTTGATGCAAGCATGGCACCCCACAGGATCACACTCTGGAAGCCTCCTCTCAATGATGGATATATCCCCCTCAAACGGCTTCTCAAGCTCTATCGCGCCGTAAGGGCAGCGAAATACACACCACCCACACCTGTTGCAGATATTATCATCGATTAGAATCTCCCCCTCGATTTTGGGGGGCTCAATCTCGATTCTCTCCTTTCGAAGATGGCACACAACCTCGATCGCATCCTCAGGACATAGATCCGCGCATAATGTGCAGTAATCACATTTATCCAGGTCTATCATCAGGGGTTCAAACTCCTCAGGACTCTCCGGGGTTATATCCTCGGGATCACGCTCGATGAGAACGAAAGCATCGCAGAACCTCGAGCAGATACCACAACGATTGCACTTATCACAGTCTATCCTGATCTCACCCTCTGCGGTATCATCAAACGGTATGATATCCTCTCTCCTTTGTATTGAAAGCTCAAGCTTAATCGCATCCTTGGGGCATGCCCTCTCGCAGATCAAACAGGGAATACATCGCTCATTAACCCTGATATGGGATTCAAGATGTGGATACTCCTCCAGATCTCTGATATCGGTCCCTTCCATCCTGAACTTAAAGGCCTTCTCAGGACAGAACGCGGCACACATCCCGCAGAATGCGCACTTATCAAGATCAAGCATCACAGGGGGGGCATCAAGCCCTGTCGCAATCTCTGGTACCGGCCCAAGCTCAAGCGCATCTGTGGGACAGATCTTGACACATATCCCACATCCAGTACATCTCTTATAGTCATACTCTAAATGACGATCTATCCCGGTGGCTCTCGCCTCGTAGATGAAGGATGTCCCATCAAAGTCCATCCTCTTCTCAATTTCCATCCCCCACCCCTCGTTTTAAAGTGAGCTCAGCATCGTGTCAACATCATTCAGGGACTCCTCATCCATCGCTGCCTCATCAAAGATCTCCCTTCTCACGTATATGTCTGTCCCGGTCCTAAGTGCAATAGCGATACAATCACTTGGTCGAGCATCGATATCCTTTTCACCGTCCTTATCAGCTATTGTGAGCTTTGCATAATACACCCCATCGTAGAAGTCATCAATGAAGATCTTTGTGATCCTGCACTCCATGCTCTCTATCAGCGATACAATAAGATCATGCGTCATGGGTCGTGGTGCAATCTGTCCCTTCAGCGCTGAGCTTATCGAAATTGCCTCGGGAAGCCCGATATAGATTGGCATCACCTTCCCATTTGCCTGAAGCAGAACGAGGGGTGCACCACCCTGCGGGGTCTTTCCGAGGTAGACACCCTTCACCTCGACGTGGACCTCCTCCATACGATATAGATCACATCCAGGATATATATTAACGTGTTCCTTCATGATCCCCCCCACCTTCAATGGCCCTGAGGTATATCGTGAGCGGATGGCCCGGGTTGGGGCAGGAGCCGGTACAGTTGCCGTAAGTCCTGATCGTGGAGCATGAAGGGGGGGTGTATCCCCTGGATGCGATATGCTCAACCTGATACCGTGTCTTTGACTCGTCAAAATCAGGTGAGCTTCTGTAGATCTTGATGATATCCTCTACAGAAAGCCCTATTTTGAGAAGAAAAGATGTTAACGTGAACCTGGCAGAGTGTGGTAGGTTAATCCCTGCTGCAATGTCCTGGATCATCGATCGGATGCATGGGGGAAACTTCTCCGGGTTGACAACCGGTATTCCATCTGCAAACTTGGCCGTCTTCTTTGAAAGCTCCTCCCTGATCTCTGAGAGGTACCTCTCAATACCTCCCCTCAACTCTGCCGGAAGATCAAGTGGGAGTCCTTCCTCGATTCTGAGCCTTATAAACTCCTGTAAAATTCTGAGATAATCCTTATGATTCAGAACAACCCACCCACCTTTAACCCTGCGATTAACAAGCTTCCACTCGATTCCCCGAAGAACCGAGGAGACGTGGATATAATCGAGAAAGTGAACCCTGAGCTTATCCCCAGTCATCCTGTCAACATCAAGCCCGAGATCTTTTCCAATCTGCACCGTGAATGCGGGAGATTCACGCTCAAGCCTCCGGTGTGCGGTCTTTGCCTCGACCATCGCAAATCTTCTTATAAGGTATGCATCTCCGATCGCAGAAAGGATCATTCTTGAGAAGGGATATGAGAGAAGCTCTCTTATAAGGTGGCTCTCCTTTGCATGATCCAGACTCCGGAGATCCTGTCCAGGCCCCCCTCCTCTCAAAGCACCAAGAACCCGCTCTCTGCCCCGGATACGTACAAGATCATACGCCTTCTCGTACACAAGCTCCCTGGCAGATATACCAAGCTCCTTCACATAAAGGGAGGCCTGTGGGAGGAAGGGGTAGTTTGCTAAAGTGAGAAGCTCCAATCTCAAAACCCTCAATCAGCCTCAATTCTCGGTGCCAGAAGGTATCGAACGTGACCTTCCCCGAGCCTGAAGCTTATATCAATCGGGAAGTCATTTCCGATTCGCAGCTTCACCTCATCTGCCCCTGCAATAACCCGGCCCATCTCCTTGAGATACTCTATGCTGAACATCGATCTCACATACTCTTCCCCCACAACAGAGATTGAGAAGAGGTCATCCCTTGATAGCTCAAGCCGCACCTTATCAACATCCCCTTCTGCCTCCATGAAAAACACCTCCTGGGGTTTTGTCTCTATCCCGATGACCAGGTAATCACCTATCGCTTCTGCTGCTTTTATCCCCTGCCTGAAGTCAGCTCCCTTGAGTATCACCTCGCCTGGGAGCTCTATCTCCGGGACTTTGGGTTCACGCTTTATCGTGGAGGGTTCAAGGAGTGAGATATGATAGTTCAGACTCCCCATCTTTATCTTCAGCCTGCTTGAATCCTGAAGAACCATCTCGCATTCACTGTCCGGGTTTCCCATCTTCAGGAGGTCGAGAAACTTGGTCAGATCCAGCCCGATTGTGATATCTTTATCCACCGAGTAGGTGTCAAACGCTGAGTTTGACAGCTCAAGGTTGACCATAGCTACATTTGCAGCATCAACAGCCCTCACAGAGACTCCATCGGGCTTGAGGTTGAACCTTGCCTCATCAACCACGGCAAGCAGCGCGTCAATTGCGCCCCGCAATACCGATGTCCTGATACTACTCTTGAACATCATCATCCTCCTCAACACTTGTTTTATCTATATTCACACTTGGATTATATAAAAGATCGCAGGGGCAACAACCGCAGCAAATGCCGTTGATAGGAGGTTTACGCCATCGTTACCGAGAACACCTCCCCTCTCAAGTGTCGCACCGAGTAGACTGTCAAAGTTCACCCCCATAAACCCCCCCACGAAGGCTGCGATGATACAGTATCCGTTGCCCATCCCCATAATATACGCGGCGAGAACAAGAATAAACGCACCAAAGATCGCAGCAAGCTCCCCGAGTACTGTTATCCCGCCATCTGTACCGGGTGGAACAGGCTCAAAGGTCGTTATTAAGATCGGTTGATCCCGGGATGTCTGACCGATCTCACTTGCCAGTGTATCCCCCGTGGCACTCGCAAAGGATGCCAGGAACCCGACGATGAAGATCGGATCCTGGTACTTTCCATACGCGATCGCCATCGCAAGCCCCACAAGTCCGTTCGCAAATACGTTTCTGTAGCTCCGAACCCCGCTCTTTTCCTGTGCAATCCCTGCCCTGAGCTTTGCCTCAAAGCGGTAGCGAGTGAAGATGCTCCCAAGCAGCGAGAAGAGGAAGGCTATCAGGAACCACCGTATATCTCCAAAGATGATAAGAAGCATCCCCAGCATTGTCCCGGCAACAACTCCGGTTATCTCAACCGCCCGCTCACGGTATGAGATGAGCCCCAGTATGAGCGAGAAGAGGAAGGCGAAGAGAAGGTGGTAAAGATCGACCCTGATCCCGAAGTAGATGAATATCCACATCACCATCGCAGACCCGACAAATGTGATGACCGCATCCTTCCGGATGAGATGGAGAAGTAACCCTGTAACGGTCCCGATTGTGACAAGAAAGAGTATGAACTCGGTATCAGGGACTGAGCCTCTCAGGCTGATGATCGATATCCCACCAAGAAATGATAGGGTGATCCCCACCATGAGAAATGCCAGCACACGTTCGATCATACCCTCTTTATCGAGCAGATTGAACACATAGACCCCTGTGAGGACCAGAAGTGACGATCCAGGAATGAATATCGGGAGATCAAGAAACTGAGAGAAAAAGAGAAGTGTGAGTGTCGAGAACGCAAACCGCATATCCTCATAGTACCCCTCCCACCGCTTTATAGCAATCCAGAGAATGGCAAGTATATTGAGGGATATGAGAAACGGTAGGAGATGTGTCACCGCATGAACACCTCCCCGCAAAGAGGGTCCTCAGCTAAATAGTCACCGGAAGCAAGATACGCCCGCACCCTGCAACCGCCACAGATATCCCTGTGGATGCAGATGGCACACCGCCCCTTGACATCTCTCCTTCTGAGGTGTTCGATGATTTCTGACCTCATAACCTCATCAAGGCTCATCTCCCGCACGTTGCCGATTCTGACAGGAAGAAGCGGGCATGGTACCACGTCCCCATTTGCTTTTATCGAGAGGAGGGCAATTCCCGCCCTGCACCCTGGTGCTTCAGTATGGAAGAAGTCAGGGAGATACCCCCCACGTTCTGCTGCCTGCGCTAACACAACCCAGTACTGACAGGCCTGGGTCGTGCAGATCTCAAGTCCGGGCCTTTTAACCTGTTCACGATAGAGATCGTGAAGGCTCTTGGCATACTCTGTGAGCCCAAGCGAGCTTCCACGACGATTGACCCCTCCCCTACCCATCTCAACAAAATGAAATACCCTGCATTGCCTTGCGCCTATCTTCTCACATAAATCCAGGATTTCGGGGAGATCTCCCACGTTCTCCTTCATAAGACACGGATCTATCACCAGGCTTATCCCGGCCTTCTTACAGGACTTTGCACCGGTGATTCCCCTCCTGAATGTCCCTTCTCCCCTTATTGCATCATGGACCTTCTCATTTCCCTCGATGGGGATGATGACCTCTTTTAATCCGGCATTCTTGAGCTCTCTGGCAAGATCATCCGTTATAAGCGTGCCGTTTGTCCCCATCATCATGTTAAGGCCGCACTCACTTCCATACCTGATTATCTCAATGATATCCTCTCGCATCAGCGGTTCTCCACCGCCGAGTGTGACGTTTGTACCCTTACCATAGTACGACCTGATTGACTCAAGAAGGTCCAGCGCCTCCTCTAAACTGAGCTCCTCTTCACGAGTGTGGGACGTGTAATAGCAGTGAGTGCAACGGAGGTTACATGCGGCTGTGACGTTCCAGTTGATATTCATTCTACAGGCTCAAGCCAATCCATATAGGCATTCTCTTCGGCGTTGACCACCCTGAAGAACTTATGCTGGATTTCCTCAGTTACAGGTCCCCGCTTACCATCACCGATCATGATTCCATCGATCTCCCTGATCGGGGTCACCTCTGCTGCAGTTCCCGTGAAGAAGACCTCATCTGCGATCAAAACCTCCCCTTTTGTGATGTTACGCACGACAACCTCATATCCAAGGTCTTTCGCGATCTTTATGACAGAATCTCTCGTAATACCAGGGAGAGCGGATGCAAGCGAGGGGGTGTGTATCACACCGTCATCGACGATAAAGATATTCTCACCAGGTCCTTCTGCGACATAACCCTCATTATCAAGGAGTATCGCCTCATCAAAGCCCTTCTCTTTTGCGTCAAAACCTGCAAGCATCGAGTTTATGTACTGACCGGTGGCCTTTGCACCTACAGGAAGCATCTTCGGGTGGATCTTTATCCATGAGGAGAAGGTGCATCGTATCCCATTTACAAGCGCATCTTCTCCCAGGTATGCACCCCAGGGCCATGTCGCGATGACACACTCGACCGGGCATTCACCAGGATCAACACCAAGACTGTGATACCCATAGAATACAATCGGGCGGATGTAACAGGACGATAGCCCGTTGGCCTTTATCGTTTCAATCACAGCCGTTCTGAGTTCATCGAGGCTATAGGGGATCTTTATCCTGTAAGGGATTGCAGATCTGAACATCCGTCTGAGATGATCTGTTAGCCTGAATACGAACGATCCCCGGGGGGTGCTATAACACCTGATGCCCTCAAAGACACCGGAGCCATAGTGTAACCCGTGTGAGAGGACATGAACCTTTGCCTCATGCCAGTCTATGAGCTTTCCGTTCATCCAGATCTTCCTGACGTCTCCAAACCCATCTACCATCCTCACGCCTCCCTCCTTGATTTCACAATGAGGACCGGGCACTCAGCATGCCTTACAACATTCTCTGCTGTGGTTCCGATGAGAAGTCTATCGATGAATCCATATCCATGTGAACCCATTATGATGATATCATACCCCCCTCGCTTTGCCTCCTCCACGATCTCCTCCCAGGGTCTACCATTTCTGGTCACCGTATCTATCTCGAAACCCTCCATGAAACGCTCCTTAAGATCCTCTAAGATAGATCTGCTGTATGCTTCAAGACTTTCCATATCGATGTATACACTCTCTGAGACCTGAACGATAAAGCGGGTGTCTATCACGTTGAGCAGGGTAATTCTCGGTTTTTCATCAAGCGAGCCAGCAAGCCGGATCGCATGCTCAACCGCACGCTCAGATTCAGGGGATCCATCATAGGGGATGAGGATCTTCTTATACATATACCTCCTCTCCTGAAGTACATCTATACTCACAGACCCTCTATTATAATCTTTTTGCAGAGGTCAGGCTTTCTTGTTAGAAACCTGCCTGCAACAAAAGAACCCCCATCCCTGCTGGGGGTGAAAAAATGGGGTGAGATATTGAAACCAACGCCTATAGTACGCTTTCGATCTCTTTCAGGACGTTGGGTCCCTGAAACGGCTTTGTGATATAACCCACAGCTCCTGCTTCAATCGCAGCCTTCACCTTCTTTTCCTGCCCGACCGAGGTACACATAATGATCTTTGCATCAGGATGGGACCGCATGATCTGCCTCGTTGCTGCAATCCCATCCATGTGTGGCATCACGATATCCATCAGGACTACATCGGGTTTGCACTCCTCATACTTCTCCACTGCAACAGTTCCATCGTCTGCCTCCCCAACTATCGTGTGTTTTGTGGAGAGAAACTTCTTCAGAAGCTCTCTCATGAACTTGGAATCATCCACAAGCATTATATTCGCCACATCCCTACCTCCCGGAACGCAATCTTTCTATCGCAGTGACATCCGGAAGCACGAGAATATCAAGCCCTATATTCATGTCTGTGACCAGAAGGCGTGTATTGAACGCGATCGTGTACGCACTCTTCTGGGCGATATCGGTCATAATCTGTTCCACTATCGCCGGAACAAAGTCGCAGACGAGGGCCGGTGGATGCTGCGTCAGTGCCAGCTTGAGCTCATCGGCCCATGCATCGATGAACCCGGATGTGATCACGTTACTGAGCTCAAGGAGCGCAGATTCTTCCATATCAGACAGGATCTTTCCATCAGATGACGAATGATCATCCTCGATACCAGCAAGAAGGATCCCTGCAAAGGCCTTCCCATCCTCTGGCCTGTAGAGACAGAGTGCAGAACCGCCAATCTCACCTTCAAAGCCCACATATACACCAACCGCGACGTCCTCCGGACCGAACTCGACCACGTTGAGAATTTCATTGACTGCTACGATAGCTGCGGATGCAACTTCCATCGTGACGTCCATCCCTACCATCCCTGAAAGGGATGCTGCGACCATCTCAGATGCCTTTTTTCCCATCTCATTCAGCCATACAAGCTTACCAAGCGCCAGCATGGATATCTCACCTCCTGCAATCAAAAGAGTGATGTTTCATCCTCAACCTTCAACTCCATCATCTTGTTAACGATACCTCTCCCTTTTGATGTAAGCTGGACCTCCTTACGTAAGCGGACGACCTCAACCAGCCCATCAGCGATCATTCGATCGTATATGGTTTCAAGCTCATCTACACCATCGATACCCTCTACAAACGAGTTCATCTCCAGTGGGCTTACGCCTGAATAGAGTGCCACGAGTATCTCCTCCTCGATCTGAGAAAATGAAGGCCCTTTGTCTGCTCCACCTGTCATCATCACGCTCGCAGATTGCTTCATCATGATCCCCTTCTCATGGAGGTACTCGGTGAGGTACTCCATCAGCCTGCCCGAGGACTTTGAATAAATGTAGGTACCGTAGGTCTCATCTTCCAGGGTGTATTTGATTGTGATAACCTCTCTCTCACTTTTGCCAATTGTTTGAGCTTTAGTTCCGACCTTTTCAACGTCGTCCACCGGTATTACGATAGTTTTTCCCTTCTCAGGCTTCACAATTATCGTATCTGTGAAATCCCCCTCGTCAGTCATCTTTCTCTTAATACCGAGAACCCCTTTTCTCCATCTGCTATCTGACTGGATTACTCCCCCCACTTCTGCGGGATGAAGAACAAAGACCTTCATCCGCCGTGCCTGCAGGTAGACAAGCGATAATCTGAACCGCTTAAGATGTTTTTGATCGTCGCCGGCGAGAGCAAGAAGCTTCTCTTCCCCGTCTTTGTCAAGATAGGAAATGCTGATATACGCATCGAATGACTTTGATATCCGCTGGGATACATCCCTTCCGATGCTTGTTATAGATGCAAGTGGGATTGACAGCTTCTTCTGACCGTACTTCAACCATATCCCCTTCTGGGTAAGCACCGCCTTACATCGTTGCCATGAAGGGGGTCCACCCCCACCATAGATGTCAACGTAGACAAACTCCCCGTCCATACTGGCAATTATCCCATCGGATGGCACTCTTCTAACCCACCATAACTTTACATATTATAATCTATAAGAACATATAAGGTTTATGGGGGACTAATAATAACATATAAAGAAAAAATCGCATATGAAAAGTTAAATATATTGCAAAGCAAAAATAGATATAAAGACAGGGAGGGATTGGAATATGCTTGAACGGGTGCCCACCGGGATCGCAGGACTGGATGAGCTAATCGAGGGGGGTTTTCCGATAAACACCGTGAATCTCGTATCAGCACCGACCGGTGGTGGGAAGACTATATTTGCGATAGAGTACATATACAATGGTGTTAGGAATTATGGAGATCCTGGTGTCTTTATCACGATCGAGGAAGGGTATGAAAGTATACGTAGGGCGATGAATGCATTTGGTAAGGATACCAGGCGGTATGAGGAGGATGGTAAGCTCTTTATACTGGATATGACAGAATTGCGGAAGGAAATGGGCATCTATGAGTCGGATAAGGATGGGTTGACATTTGATGCCCTGAAAGACGCCCTGACAGGGATACTTAAATATACAAAGGCAAAGAGATTTGCGCTTGACTCGTTGGTCGGAATTGGACTCAGTTATGAGTCTCCTACCCGGCTCAGAGAAGAGATCTTTAGATTTAGCTGCTTTCTCAGGGAGATGAACCTTACATCACTTCTTACAACCGAATCTGTCGAGGGAACTCCCGGAATTACAAGGTATGGGATAGAGCAGTTTATATCAGACTCACTCATCGTACTGGGACTTGAAGAGATGAATGGGGAGCTTGTGCGGACGATCAGAGTGAGAAAAATGCGGTTTACCGGACATGACCGGGGAAAGCACCCGTTCCTCATCACTTCTGGTGGTATTGAGATATCCCCACACGAGAAGATTTTTAATCCATGAATGAAGCAGTGGCGATATCATGCAGACTCTTGGAGGGAATGATAAAGGAGATCGGGGTAATCATCGGGGTCGAACCCCTTAAGATGTTAATAACCCGACTTTCAAGGGATGAAAAGATCTTAGAGTCGTTGAACTCAATGAGAACTTCAGCATATCTCTATCAGGGATCAACAGCAACGATAACGATATCGAACCCGCTCTTATGGCATTAAAACGGCTGATGGAGAGTATCTATGATTTTTCAACGAGTATATTTGGAGAAGAGGCATCAAGACGGATGGTAAACCATGCGCTTTCCCCGCTTAAGAAAGAGGTTACACGGATGAGGACTCAATCTCACGGAGTTTCTCCCAGATCTTGCACGTGAGATGGGGACTGTGGATAAAAAAAGGCAGATAGAAGATATAATGGATAAAACAAGGAAAGAGCAGGTTGTTATTATATTTGAAGACTTATTCTCGGCCTGGATCGAGGACATAAAATCTTTGGGAATGATAGAGCTTTATAAGCGAAAGATTGGCGCGTTAGCATCACCAGGTTCGATCTATTATTCATTCATTTGAGAGATGAGGGAAGGGTGGATCTATCAGGGTTAAATGAGAGAGATCGATGATCAACGGCTCATTAACGAACTTGTATCACTCTTTGATTCTTTCATCGATACGGCATCCTTTCTTTTGGGAAAGAAAGAGGTGCTGAATCGAGGTGCATCTGCTATAAAACCGGTTCTTGATCGGTTTCATCCACCAGATGAACTCGGGATACATGACATGATTCTTTCAAAATACACACCCGAAGATTTCAGGGTCCAGATTAAAGAATCAGGCCTCGATACCTCTGAGTTTGAAGAGGGGAGAGATTTAATGATTGTTGACTGGAACGCATGGCGGGTGGAAAATGTTAGTGGGGTTGAACGTGATGAGGGGGCTCAGTGGTGAGATCTTCCAGGGATCTTTCATACCTCGCAATTGCTGTTAATAAGGTCTTGGCTGAGCTTGAGGATGCGGCTGTGCGACTTGCAGTCGTTGATGTCCCCTCCCCTGCGCTCAAAATCCTTGATTTCGAGAGTGTTTATACCTTTACACAGTCTCTCAGGATGAAATTGCGGAAAGAGGGAGTCACCGCTTTATTCCTCCTGGATAAAGAGATGCATGATGACAGGTCTTTATCTTCAATGCAGGAGATCTTCGATGGACTGATTGAGATAGAACGCCAGCGGGTTGGGGATCGGATCGAGAGGAAGATAGGGGTGATTTATATGGATAGAACATACTTTGAGTCGGGCTATAAGACCCTGGAGATCTCAAGAGAGGGGATCCGGGTTGTTTCAGAGGGGGCATCGTGATGAATGGGATGATGATGCTCGGGTTCTGGATGTTCCTTGTTGCATTCACGTTCAAACTCATTGAGGATGTATGGATCACGATGGCGATTGCAGCTGATATATCCTATCTCTTTGGGCTTGCAATGATGATCGCAGGATTCAAAGAGCTGGCCGCGATATACGTCGGAGAAACAGGATAAAGTACAGAGCTGCAGATTTTGCCTTTCTCTTTCTTTACCATCAGACTTAAATATGCCCGGATGATTTAAGGATTAGAAGGTAGGTGTTCAGGATGCCGATCTTTCAGGTAAGAGGGGCATTCAAGGTTGATCACAAAGATAGGCGTTTCACAAAAATCGTCGAGAGCAACAGTGAGAAGAATGCGATAGAAAAAGTTTACTCGCTTCTTGGTAGTGAACATCGATTGAAGCGGGGGAAGATCCGGATTGAAGAAGTAGTAATCCTCGATTGAACGATTTAAGGTGGTTGAATGGGAGGAAATATCGATAGAGAAAAGATCCAGGGGATGATTGCAAGGCTGAGACAGCTCCAGGTTCAGACTGAGAGTTACACACACCAGATAGCTGCTGTTCAGGCATCACTGACCGATCATGAGAAGGCCATACAGACATTGAGTGCTGTTGAGAAGATGGATGAGGGCGGGGAGCTTCTTGTATCCGTTGGGGCCGGTGCAGCGATTTATGCAACGCTTGCAAGGAGGGATAAGGTCATAATCGGGCTTGGCGGAGGGGTCAGTGCAGAGAAAAACCTTAAAGAGGCGGTAGAAATCCTCACCAAGCGACAGGAAGAGCTTTCAGAATCACACAAACGACTTACAGAGATGCTCGCAAACGTGGAGGCTGAGGCACAGAAGATTGAGCGAGAGATGCAGGCAATTTCTGCACAGATTGAACAGCAGCGACAAGGATAGTCGATGTTTAAAAAGCTCAAAGAGAAGTTAAAGAACTTTAAAGAGAGTGTAAGTTCAACGATAAAAGAGAAGGTATCGAAGGAGGAGTTAGCCGAGAAGGGGGTTAAAGAGGAGAGAGTAACAGCGGAGAAGACAGGAGAGGAGGGTGTAAAGGAAGAACCATCAAGAGAGGCGGAAGAAGTAAAGCCCAGGAAAGAGGGTATAGGCCAGAGGATAAAGTCACTGATTATCGAGCGAGAGGTTACAATAAGTGAGAAAGACCTTGAGAAGCCACTTGAAGAGCTTGAGCTTGCACTCCTTGAGAGCGATGTTGCACTTCGGGTCGTCGAGGAGATACTCAGGTCTGTAAAGGCTCAGCTCGTGGGAAAGGAGCGTAAACTCCTGGAAAAACCCGAAGATATCCTTGAAAATGCCCTCAAAGAGGCGATACGTGGGGTTCTTAATGTGAATGGCCTCGATTTTGACGAGGTCATTGAACGTTCTGAGAAGCCGGTCAAGATCCTCTTTGTCGGGGTCAATGGAACCGGGAAGACAACCTGCATCGCGAAGATTGCAAAGAGATTGATGGATCATGGTTACTCTGTCGTGATCGCCTCTGGAGATACCTACCGTGCGGGTGCAACCGAACAGATCGAGACACACGCTGAAAGGCTCGGGGTAAAGGTGATAAAACATGAGAAGTTCTCAGATCCTGCAGCCGTGATCTTTGATGCGGTAAAGTACGCCGAGGCGAGGCGTATTGATGTGGTTCTTGCAGATACAGCAGGGAGATTTCACACAAATGTGAACCTTATGGATCAGCTCAAGAAGATCCAGCGGGTCATGAACCCGGATCTTGTGATCTTTGTCGATGAGGCGATAGCAGGGAATGATGCTGTTGAGAGGGCGGAGCGGTTCAATAACGCGGTTGGAATAGATGGCTCGATCCTGACAAAGACAGATGCAGATGCGAAAGGAGGTGCAGCACTCTCAATTGCATACTGTACATCCCGTCCAATCATGTTCCTTGGAACAGGCCAGGACTACAATGACCTCGTGAAGTTTGACCCGGAGTGGTTGATCGAGCGGATATTTGAGTGATATGAATGGAAAATGAAGAGGATAACGCCCAGAAAGAGTACATCGAGGGGATCGTTAAGACCGCGCTTCCACTTATCTTTGGTGCAGCTGGAGGCATCATCTCATATCTCACTGACCCCTCCAACCCGAAGAATGATCTTGGATGGCTGATTCTTGGTGCAGTGATCATCGCACAGACACCTGTGTACAGCCGCCTATCGATTGATATCAATGCATTCAGGTTCAAGGACTGGTTCTACCTCACGTTCATGACATTTTTCGGGTGGTTCATCACATGGGCAATGATCCTTATGAGCTTCACTCCCTGAAACCATACTTGCCTATCAGAGGCACAAAGACGACGTCTCCCTTGATCTCACGGTGAATCCCATCCTCGCGTTTCTCTACGAGGTACAGCTCCTGCATGTATCTCCCGATCGGGATTACCATTCTCCCCCCAACCCTGAGCTGATCAAGGAGTGGGGGAGGAATGGAGGGTGCTGCGCAGGTGACATTTATCCGGTCATAAGGTGCAAACTCAGGGAGTCCAAGCGATCCATCCCCAACGAATATTTTGACGTTCTCATACCCTGCCCTCTTCAGATTCTCCCTTGCAAACTCAGCCAGCCGCTCAAACCGCTCAATTGTATAGATCTCACCATCTTTACCGACAAGCTCTGCCATTACAGCGGCATGATACCCGGAACCACCTCCAACCTCGAGTATTTTATTCCCTGGCTCGATATCAAGGAGATCACACATCATTGCAACCATATGGGGTGCGCTTATCGTCTGTCCATCCCCAATTGGCAGTGGATGATCGTCATAGGCCTCATGCACCCGATCCTCAGGCACAAAGAGGTGGCGGGGCACCTTCTCCATAGCCTCCACAACCTCCGGCTTGACACCAAGGCGCCTTATGCCCTCGATCATCCGTCGGTGCAGCTTCTCAAGCTCCATCTTCCAGTCTCCACAGGTTTAAATGTCCTCTTCTTTTATGGAATTTATAATTATCCTGTCATAAATACGATAGAGGTATGGGAAATATAACGAAAGATTAAAATAAAGCCGGGATATACTGAGAGTAAGAAGAGTTTAAGGAGGAGAGAAGACGTGTTTAAGGAGGAGTTTATAGCTGAGGTGAGAAAGAAAGATGAGGAATGGGAGAAAGGTTGCCTTGCAGATACACTTTCCAGGGCACCGGAGAGGAAAGATCGATTCATAACCACCTCAAATGCCGAGATTGAGCGGCTATACACCCCAAGGCATATAGCAGATCTGGACTACTTCAGGGACATAGGGTACCCGGGGGAGTATCCCTTTACGAGAGGTGTCCATCCGACGATGTATCGTGGAAAGATCTTCACGATGCGGATGTTCTCAGGGTTCGGGACGGCAGAAGATACAAATGCACGGTATAAGTATCTGCTGGAGCATGGAGAGACAGGTTTAAGCGTTGCATTCCACTTACCAACTTTGATGGGGCATGACTCCGATCACCCACTCTCCAGAGGAGAGGTCGGGAAGTGTGGTGTTGCGGTCGACTCGCTTGAGGATATGCGAATCTTATTCGATGGTATCCCGCTTGATCAGGTCACAACCTCCATGACGATCAACGCACCTGCATCGGTCCTGCTTGCGATGTACGTGGCAAACGCTGAGAACCAGGGTGTTCCGGCCACAAAAATCGGTGGAACGATCCAGAACGACATATTTAAGGAGTACATCGCACAGAAAACGTTCATATTCCCGCCCCGTCCATCTGTAAGGCTGATCACAGATATCTTTGACTACTGCTCATGCCAGGGGAAGGTACCCAGGTGGAACACAATATCGATCAGCGGGTATCACATCCGTGAGGCAGGTGCAACCGCTGTTCAGGAGCTGGCTTTCACCCTCGCTGACGGAATGGCTTATGTCGTTGCAGGAATTGAGGCAGGGCTTGATCCTGATAAATTTGCACCACGGCTCTCCTTCTTCTTCAACTCCCACAATGACTTCTTCGAGGAGATTGCAAAGTTCAGGGCTGCAAGGAGGATCTGGGCACGCTTCATGAAGGAGGAGATAGGGTGCAAGAATCCGAGATCCTGGCTCATGAGGTTCCATACACAGACAGCGGGATGCTCGCTCACCGCACAGCAGCCACTTAACAACATCGTCAGAACGACGATTCAGGCGCTCGCGGCCGTACTGGGTGGGACACAGTCACTCCATACAAACTCCTTCGATGAGGCGCTCGCGTTACCATCCGAGACCGCGGTGACGGTTGCACTGAGAACCCAGCAGATCATCGCCTACGAGAGCGGTGTCACAAACACCGTGGATCCACTTGCAGGTTCGTACTTCGTCGAGGAGCTTACAAGCAGGATGGAGAAGGAGGCGAATCGATACTTCGATATCATCAAGGACATGGGCGATGGAAATATTCTCGAGGGAGTTATCGCGGGGATCGAGAATGCATTCTTCCAGAAGGAGCTTGCAGACTCTGCGTACACGTATCAGAAGCAGCTTGAGAGCAAGGAGCAGATCATGGTCGGTGTGAATGAGTTCATCGTGGAAGAGGATATCCCGGTTGAGATCCTCCAGATCACAGAAGAGGCAGAGCGTCGGCAGATCGAGAGAACCCAGCGGATAAGGGCAGAGCGGGATGAGAAGAAGTGGCGTGAGTCACTTGACAACCTGAGAAATGCTGCAGAAGGGACGGAGAACGTGATGCCGTACATCCTCGATGCTGTGAAGGCGTATGCCACACTTGGAGAGATAATGGATACATTCAGAGAGGTGTTTGGAGAGTTCAGAGAGCCACTGGTCTTTTAAGGCTCTCATATCAAATTTTTGGGTATTTGAGCCTATATTCTGTGATGAGGTGCTTTCCACAGAGAAAGTAGCGCTCAAGCTCCACATCAATCACATTATCTATCCTCCCCACCCCCTCCCCGCCAATAAGTGAGGGGGTATCCCTCCCCCCAACAACAAACGGCATGTGGATGAGCTTTATCTCATCTATCAGCTGGTTCTTGATCATCTCCCAGGCAAGTGTGGGGCCACCCTCAAGCATGAGCCTCCTGACCCCCTTTTCATAGAGCATTGAGAGGAGGAGGACAAGATCAACTCGATCACTCCCGCAGACCCATACTTCAGCACCAAGACCCCTGATACGCTCTATGTTCTCATCAGGTGCAAGAGAGGAGACTGCAATAATCGTTGGTGCATCCCGCCTCAGCACATTGGAGTTAAGTGGTAGATCGCCGCGGCTGCATGGTATCACCCTGATGGGATTCTCACCCTCGACAGATCGCACCGTGAGAATCGAGTCATCGATCTTTATTGTATTGCATCCAACCATGATCGCATCCGATGCTGCACGCTCTCGGTGAAGATACCTCTCAGCCTCTTCATCCATCCTGCTCATGATAATCTTGCTCGATACACCCCGCCTCAGCGTGAGCTTACCATCCACCGTGACCTCTGAGATCATCACAACATAGGGCCTCGGTCCTGGCTTCTTCATCCCTCAAACCGCTCCTTATATAGCTTCTCAACACGCTCCAAGGTGTCTGCATCCTCCACCGACTTATCCTCTCTCAACCGGATGAGCCGCGGGAAACGGAGTGCATACCCTGACTCGTACTTTGGACTCTTCTGTATCTCCTCAAAAGCGATTTCAAAGATGATTTCCGGCTTAAATTCAATCTCACGTCCATCTTCTCTCACTATAAGATCAGAAAAAAGATCTGTGAACTCAAGCAACTTCTCATCTGTAAGACCTGTCCCAACACGCCCTATACTGAGGAGCTTATCTGTATCAGGGTCACGGCACGCGAGTGTGTATGATCCGATCAGGTTTGCACGCCTCCCCTCCCCCCACTCCCCACCTATGACCACAAGATCGAGTGTCTCCATCAACGGTTTTATCTTAAGCCAGTTCTTCCCTCGTTTACCGGGTGTGTACAGTGAATCCCGGTTCTTAACCATGATCCCCTCATGCCCTGCATCGAGTGCCTCATGGTATATCCTCTCGATTACATCAACCTCCCTCACAAGGTGATGCTCTGCGATCGGAGCATCATCGGAAGTTGCAATCCCCTCAAGGATCTTCCGTCTCTCACGCAGCGGGAGGTCTATCAGTGTTCTTCCATCAAGGTACAGGATATCAAAGAGGTGGAGATGGAGGGGTATGAGGCTTTGCATCTCCTCGATCCGGTATTTCCGCCTGAACCTACGCAGGATGTCCTGGAATGGCCTCGGCTTACCTGCCTCATCGATCGCGATAACCTCACCATCAAGGATGAAGCTATCTCCTTTGAGCTTATTCTTCACGACCGATACGATCTCAGGGATTGATTTCGTCACATTCTCAAGCTTTCTGGAGTATATCTCTACCATATCCTTCTCTTTATGGATCTGAACCCGTGTCCCGTCGAACTTCCACTCAACGGCCGGATCAGAAATCTGTGAAAGTGCATCCTCGATCCCACTCGCAACCTGCGCGAGCATCATCTTCACCGGCCTGCCAGGTAAGAGCTCGATTGATCTGAGTCCATCCTCTCCGCGAGTCTTTGCAGTCGTTGCAACAACCCCGGGGTCGTTTGTCAGCATCAGGCCACGCTCAACGAGATCCACATCCACATTAAACGCCTTCGCGATCGCATCTCTCACAATCCCCTCCCCCACCCCGATCCTCAGCTCTTCGAGAACGAGCCTTGCAAGGTAACGTGCCTCAAGTGGGGATGCCTGCAGTAAGAGCTCTGCGAGAAGCTTTACCTTCATCTTCTGTGATCCCTTACCACCCTTCTTTGCGATCTCAAGAAAGCTTGCATGGACCTTCTTGATCGTAAGCTCCTCAGCAAAGAGTGTCTGCTGTGTCCGGCGCTTCGAGAGGGTTTCAAGTGTCTTTCCTATATCCCCTGTGCTGCGAAGCACATTCTCAATCTCATCCTTGCTCACACCGTAGGCGAGACTTATCGCATCAAAGAGGAGACTTGGGCCAGTACCCAGCTCATAGGGGCTCCACTCCGGAAACACCTTTCCCATTATCAGATGGGGGACTATAGAAAGCTCTTCATCATCCAGACGTTTAAAAAAATCTGCAACAAGATCTGTTATTTCGATAGAACCAGATGTCTCCTCGATTTTACTACAGACCTGTGCAAAATCGAGAAAAAGTGTCTCAGTCATTGCACTATCGCACTTTCAATGCATAGTGTCCTGGGAGGTCGATATTCAGCTTCTTTGCTATCTTTGATCGCTTGCAATCAAGGATTATAACAAAGCCTGACCAATCGTTGCTGAAGGATGAAGCTCCACAGATACATGCCGTCCGCTCTTTCCTATCAAATACCCTGTGACACTCCCTGCATGCCAGTTCAGCCACTTTCAACCATCCTCCTCTCTTCTTCTATCCATTCAAACTTCCCGAGCGTGGGCTGGCGCATCGTGAGCCCGATCTTACTCTCACCAGGATCTGCCTCATTGAGGCTAACCGCTACGATCCTTGCAACGACGCGGTCTCCTTCAGATAGCGCCCTGTTGCTCTCCCGACAGACAAGACGTGAGTTCTTCTCATCGTAGGTGATAAAATCATCAGATATCTGGCTCACATGAACAAGCCCGTCCATCGGTCCTATCTCAACAAATGCCCCGAAGTTTACGATCTCAACAACACGTCCTTTGACAATCTCCTGGATCTGAGGTCTGTAGACGAGCGCCTCAAACGTTGTCTCGTAGTAGATCCCACCATCCCCGGTGAGTATCCTGCCCTCCCCGATATCGATAAGATCGATGATGGCAACGATCATCCCGAGCTTCTTATCTATTCTACCCTCCAGACTCTCAGCCAGAAGATCCTTTATCACAAGATCGAGCTCACACCCCAGAAGCTCTGGGGGGACCCTGACCGTGTTTACCAGTTGCATCTTAAGGTACATCTTCCATCCTCACAGAAGGATTAACCCTGATCCGATCAACCCAGCAATAAGTATGGCGAGTGTGTTCATAACCTTTATCAGTGGGTTTATGGCAGGACCTGCGGTATCCTTGTATGGATCGCCGACTGTATCCCCCACGACCGTGGCTTTATGCGTCTCTGAACCTTTTCCACCGAGATTTCCCTCCTCTACATACTTCTTTGCGTTATCCCAGGCAGCACCACCTGTTGCCATATTCAGTGCGAGAAGCAGTCCTGTGATGATCGATCCAAGCAGAAGTCCGCCGAGTGCGAGTGGACCGAGTACGAACCCAACAAGAATCGGGGATATGATTGCAATCGACCCGGGGACTATGAACTCCCTGAGTGCAGCCTTTGTTACAAGGTCAACACACCTTGCATAGTCTGGCCTCGCGGATCCCTCCATCAACCCTTTTATCTCTCTAAACTGCCGTCTGACCTCCTCAACAACCTTGAATGCAGCGTTTCCAACAGACTTCAGACACCTTGCAGAGAAGAGGAATGGTATAAGCCCACCTATGAGAAGCCCCACCACGACAAGTGGATCCTGAAGCTCGAATGAAAGATTCATACCGACATTCTCAAGCTCCTGAACGTACGCAACAAAGAGCGTTACCGCGGCAAGCCCTGCTGACCCGATCGCGAACGCCTTTGTCACCGCCTTTGTTGTGTTTCCAACCGCATCAAGCGCGTCTGTCACCTTCCGCACATCCTCCGGAAGGTCTGCCATCTCCGCGATGCCACCACCATTATCGGTGATTGGACCGTAAGAATCGAGTGCTATGATCATCCCTGTCAACGAGATCATGCCCATTGCAGCGATCGCAATCCCGTAAAGCCCTCCAAGATAGAAGGACCCGAGTATCCCCCCGCATATGATGAGAACCGGAAGTGTGGGGCACTCAAGTCCGAGGGCAAGCCCGTTTATGATTAACACCGCGGCCCCACTCTGGGCAGACGTTGCAAGATCGATCACAGGACGGAATCCTGTGGATGTGTAGTACTCGGTGATGATAAAGAGTGATATTGCGATCACAAGCCCGATCAATGTAGAGAGGAATAACCCTGATGCCCCCTCCCCAGGCATTAATCTGTAAGTAATGATGTAGAACCCGAGTGCAGATAAGAGCCCGGCCACAAGAAGCCCCCTGTAAAGTGCTGCCATTATGCGCTCACTTCTACCGAGTCTGACAAAACCGATCCCGATTACCGATGCAATTATTGCAACCGCACCGAGGAGGAGTGGATAGACAATGTACACCTCAGAACCGGGGTAAAGGAGATTTCCGAGTAGCATCGCTCCGATGGCAGTTACAGCATACGTCTCAAAGAGATCTGCTCCCATCCCCGCGCAGTCACCGACGTTGTCACCGACGTTGTCTGCAATCACCGCCGGATTTCTCGGATCATCCTCGGGAATTCCAGCTTCTACCTTTCCAACAAGATCTGCTCCTACATCAGCGGCTTTTGTATAAATCCCACCGCCGATCCTGGCAAAAAGGCTTATGAGACATGCTCCAAAGCCAAAACCAACGACAAGCAATGGATCACGGTAAAGATAGTAAAATATGCTGACCCCTGCGAGCGATAGCCCTGCAACACAGAGTCCTGTGACCGCTCCACCCCGAAAAGCGATCGAGAGTGCGGCTTTTAAACCCTCTTTGGCAGCATTGGCGGTTCTAACATTCGCTCTCACAGATACATTCATCCCGATGTATCCAGCAAGAGCCGATAAAAACGACCCTGCTGCAAAGGCAAACGCTGTTGCCGGATTTAGAGCAAAGTAAATTATTATGAAGAGGATAACAGCAAGCCCGGTGATCGTCTTATACTGCCGGTTCAGATACGCCATTGCACCTTCCCTGATCGCATCAGATATCCTTATCATCTCCTCAGAACCTCTCTCCTTCCTGAGCACACTGAACGCCAGGGCTCCTGCGATGACCACTGCAAATAAACCAACCAGTGAAGTTATTACTGAAATATCCATACTCAACCTCCTTTATCCCCTCTAATGATGGGTATTATATAACTTATCCTTTTTGAGGCTTTTCGGGATCTTTGGATATGTCACAGATTGCACCATCGTGAATAATCGATGATGAGAAATGGTAGAAAGGAAGAAAAAACAATCTTTATATAGAGCTAAAGTAGACAGGTCACAAAGGCAAAAGGGAGGAGATGATCATGGAAGAGATTACTGGAAGGTTTACGATTGAAGGATGGGAGAACGTCCAGATCAATATCGGCGAGATCGTGGAAGAGGAGGAAGAATGGGAGCCGATGGGACCCTATCCCTTTCCAAAGATGGCCGATCTTAGGGACTGGGACTTCAAGCTCCTGAACAGGTATAAGCCGTTCTACGCGCCCCAATGTGATGTCTGTGCACTTTGTACTTTTGGTAAGTGTGACCTTACCGGGAACAAATACGGTGCATGCGGTATAAGAATGGATGCAATGCAGGGTAGAATCGTGCTTCTCGCATGTCTTGTTGGGTGTTCAGCCCATACTGCACATGCACGACACATGATTCACGACCTTGAGAGAAAGTGGGGGCTTGATGTACCGTTTGATCTCGGGACAGAGATCAATGTAACAGCACCACTCACCCAGCTTATCACCGGGATAAAACCGAAAAAGGTTCGTGATTTTCTTCCTGTCCTCGATTATATTGAGGAGAATATCGTGCAGCTCGCAGATGCACTCCATACAGGACAAGAAGGGTCATACCTGGATTTTGAGTCGAAAGCACTCCAGATGGGGATGCTTGACTCACTTGGAAAAGAAGTAGCAGACATGATACAGATTGCATACTACAATATGCCCCATGGTGAGAGCAACCAGCCATTCTTTGAGGTTGGGATGGGGACGATTGACACAAACAAACCAACGATCATCGTAATAGGCCACAATGCACCTCCATCATTTGATATCGTTGACTATCTGATGGAGAATGGACTTGAGGATGAGGTTGAACTTGGGGGTATATGCTGTACAGCGATCGATATCACGCGGAAGTATCAGAAGGCAAAGATCGCATCGGCACTTGGCCGTCAGCTGAGGGTTGTGAGGGCCGGGTTTGCCGATGTGATTGTAATTGATGAACAGTGTATTAGAGCTGATATCCTGAAGCAAGCGAAGGCTGTAGGATCGCCGGTCATCTGTACGAATGACAAAGCGATGCATGGGCTCGTTGATCGTACGAATGATGATCCAGATGCAATTATCAATGATCTTGTCGAAGGAAATGTTCCCGGGGTTGTAATTCTTGATCCATTCAAGGTAGGAAGAGTTGCGGTGGAGGTTGCAAGGAAGATTCATCCAAAGCGCGCAAAGAAGGAGTATATCCTGAGTGACGAAGCGTTTGAACGGTGGCTTGGAGAGTGTATCCAGTGCGGAAACTGTACGTTTGCCTGCCCTCAGGGGTTAAAAATTGGCAGTGCCAACAAAAAAGCGCTTGAGGGAGATACTGAACCACTTGCGAAATTATTCGACCAGTGTGTGGGATGCGGTAGATGTGAGCAGGTCTGCAAGAAGCACATACCGATCGTTGATCTCATGGTTAAAGCAGCGCGCCCAATTATTGAGAAGGAGAAAGGGAAGATGCGGGCTGGTAGAGGTCCTGTAAGAGATACCGAGATCAGACAAGTTGGTGCCCCGATCGTGCTTGGAACAATTCCGGGAATCATCGCACCGATCGGCTGTGGGAACTACCCGAACGGTACAGAGGATGTGTACACGATCGTGAATGAGTTTGCATCGCGCGGATACATCGTGACGCTGACAGGGTGTATGGCGATCGATGCAGCGTTCTGGCTGGACGATGAGGGAAAATCGGTCTATGAGAGGTACCCTGATGACTTTGATAAGGGTTGCGTTCTTAACATCGGATCCTGTGTCTCAAACGCGCATATACACGGTGCGGCGATCAAGGTTGCCTCGATCTTTGCAAGAAGACAGATCAGGGCAAACTATGATGAGATTGCAGACTACATCTTAAACCGCGTAGGCGCATGTGGTGTTGCATGGGGTGCGATGTCACAGAAGGCAGCCTCGATTGCGACCGGATTCAACAGGCTCGGGATCCCGGCGGTTGTAGGGCCTCATGGTGTAAAGTACAGGCGCGCGTACCTTGGGCGAAGGGATTTACCAGAGAAATGGAAGGTGTATGATGTAAGAAACGGGGAAGAGATCCAGTGCGAGCCGTGTCCCGAGCACCTGATTGTTGCAGTTGAGACGATTGAAGAGTGTCTTCCAATGATGGCAAAGCTCTGCTTCCGTGTCGCAGACACACCACCGGGTAGGCAGATAAAGCTTACACACTATATCGATCTCTCGATGAAGTATCTGAAGGTAATGCCCCCAGACTGGCACCTTTATGTAAGATCTGAGGCAGATCTGCCACTTGCAAAGAAAGAGTATTACCTGAAGCTTCTCGAGGATGAGCACGGATGGGAGATTGACTGGGAAAAGAAGAAGATCGTTTCAGGTCCGATAAAGGGCGTGGACCCATCGTTCAATCCTACGCTGCTTGAACGACTCTTACCGGAGAGGAGGTGATATGAATGGATTGTAACTGCTGTTCCCCGCAGAGTTCCATCCCATTTGATGTTGGAAACATACCTGGCCCAGAGAGTGGTAGGCTTGTAACCCCGGAAACTATCGGGAGATTGATAAAATCTGCAAAGCGACCACTTCTTATCGTGGGTGCAGAGATACTTGAAGATCGTATGATCGAGCGTGCAATTGCGATTGGAAAGAAAGGAGTTCCAATTGCGGCAACCGGACCTGCTATTCGTGGATTTGTTGAACGTGAGTATGACGGTGAGGTCTATTACTGCCAGCTACACGAGCTTACGAACTGTCTGCTCGATCCTGAGTGGAAGGGGCTTGATGGAAAAGGATCCTATGATGTTGTGGTCTTTTTCGGAGTGACATATTACTATGCTTCAGCGATGCTATCAGCTATCAAGAACTTTGCAACCAATCCGTTGATTCGGGGCGTATCGATCGATAGATATTACCATCCCCATGCACGCATGACATTCGGCAACTATGGTCCAAAGCGTGAGGAGGAGTATCTAAGGATGATTGATAAGCTAATTGCTACGTTATAAAAAGGGAGGTTTTGAGATGGCAGAAGAGTTTCCGTTTGATATTAGCCCGATGTATGAGGGCGAGCGAGTTAGAAAGGGAGATATGTACGTCGAGCTTGGAGGTCCAAACAGGGATGGCTTTGAGCTTGTACAGGTGGTTGACCCGGATGAGGTCGAGGATGGAAAGTTCACGCTGATAGGTCCTGACATCCTCGATATGAAGGAGGGGGAGGCGTACCCCTACGGTATGATCTACAAGGTCGCGGGTGAGAAGCTTGAGAAGGATCTTGAGGCGGTGCTTGAGCGTAGACACCATGAGTTCCAGCCATACATGCAGGGTTACATGCACCTCAACCAGCGCTACGATATCTGGGTGAGGATAAGCAAGGATATGGTGAAGAAAGGGCTCAAGTCCTTTGAGCAGATCGCAAAGGCGACGATGATGCTCTACAAGAATGAGCTACCGTTCATCGAGAAGATGGAAGCGATCTACATCACAGATGAGGAGAAGGTGAAAGAGGAGCTTGCAAAGGCGATGGAGATCTACAAGGCGAGGGATGAGCGGGCACGTGCAATCCATGATGAGGATGTTGATGTCTTCTATGGATGCACACTCTGTCAGGCGTTCGCGCCAACGAGTGTCTGTGTCGTAACTCCGGACAGACCATCTCTCTGTGGTGCAATGACATGGTTTGACTGCAGGGCTGCTGCAAAGGTCGATCCAGAGGGTCCAAATTTCCCGATAGAGAAAGGCGAGTGCCTTGATGAGCTTAAGGGAGAGTATTCAGGGGTCAACGAGAAGGCGGTTGAGCTCTCAGGTGGGGAGTACGACAGGATCATGCTGTACACATTCATGGAGTACCCGCACACCTCATGCGGCTGCTTCGAGGTTATCGGGTTCTACATGCCTGAGGTTCAGGGCATCGGATGGGTGGACAGGAACTACCCTGCCGCAACCCCGAATGGACTTCCATTCTCATCGATGGCAGGACAGGCCGGTGGGGGGAAGCAGACACTCGGGTTCCTCGGTATCGGTATCCAGTACTTCTACTCGCCGAAGTTCCTCCAGGGCGAGGGTGGCTGGACAACAACATGCTGGATGCCAAAAGCCCTCAAGGAGCGTGTACTTGATGCGATTCCTGAGGATATGCGTGATAAGATCGCAACCGAGGAGGATGCAACGGATATCGAGCAGCTGAGAGAGTTCCTGAAACGTGTGAACCATCCGGTCGTTTCAAAGTGGGCCGCTGAGGAGGAGGCAGAAGAAGAGGCTGTAACAGAGGCAGCAGCTCCTGAAGAAGCTATGCCACAGATGCAGATGTTACAGCCCGGTATGATGCCACAGATGCAGCTTCCGGCTTTTGCACCTCCTTCTGGTGGAGCGGCCGGCGGGATCAAGTTGATCCTGAAAAACGCCAATATCAGGGTGGAGAAGATCGTACTCAAGAAGAAAGAGTAAGCTTGTCCTTCTCTCTTCTCCATATTTTTCAGGATGACAACGATCGTGGTATCCGGGAAGGGTGGTACAGGCAAGACGAATGTAGCTGCGCTTATCGTCCGGATCATCAGCGAGAGAAAGGTAACCCTTGCAATAGATGCAGATCCTGATACAAACCTGGCCGGCGCACTTGGGGCTTCCATCAGGAAGACGGTGGGAGATATAAGGGAGGGGTTTCTCGATGAGAAGGATAAACTTCCCCCAGAGACAGATAAGCAGGCACACTTTGAGTACAGACTGATGGGGATCATCGAGGAGGGTGATCGGTTTGATATCCTCGCAATGGGAAGGCCTGAGGGACCCGGGTGCTACTGCTATGTGAACAACGTCCTCAGGGCGATAATCGAGAGGCTTGAGGGGAACTACGAGGTAGTTGTGATCGATACAGAGGCCGGGCTTGAGCATCTGAGCCGGAGGACGGTAAGGGATATTGACATCCTCCTTGTTGTCACTGATACCTCCAGACGGGGACTTGAAACAGCAGATCGCATCAGGAAGCTTGCAAATGAGCTTAACATCAGGGTGAAACAGATCTATGTCGTTGCTAACAAGGTGAGAGATGAGAAGGATCGAGAAAAGCTGAAAAATATGGCAGAAGAGATGGATCTTGAGTTGATCGGCTTCATACCCTTTGACGAGGAGCTTGCAGAGTTGGATCTTGATGGAAAACCTCTAACTCAGCTTAAAGATAGTTCTCCTGCATTTAAAGCGGTTAAAGAGATCGTTGAAAGGTTGAATATAATGTAAAATGGGTGAGGTGATAGTGAATGAGCACGATTAAGTTCGAGGATCTCGTTAAGATCCTTGAGAAGTATGAGATAGCGGAGCTTGAGAATGTCGTGATAGAGGGTGACGTTGAGATCGAGGTACCCCAGGGTGGGGGCGATACAACCGCCCTCCAGATCGCAATCGGTCAGGGAGCAGCACAGCTCGGGTTGAGTCTGATGCAATTTGCACAGATGCTTGGTTATCCGGTGGGCGCCATAATGCAGCCTCCGGGTGTCACACCTCCGGCACCGGCCGAGGCAAAGGTACTGGATAAGCTCATAGAGGCGAAGTTCTCTGTTGAGCCAGAGACCTATCCGACCGCAATCGAGGAGGTCACACTCGGAGCAACCCGAGCGGATGGGGGGACACGTGAGACAACAGTGACACTTGGAGGGGAGAGGGCGTTACCCTTCTTCAACTACGCAGCAAAGATGCCAAACCCGATTGCGATAGCGATTGATTGCTTCGATATGCCAATAGGCCTTGCAAAGGCGGTGAAGGTTCATTATGAGGATGTGATGGAGAGCCCTGGTGAGTGGGCGAAGAAGAACGTGGAGAAGTTTGGGGCTGATATGGTTACGATCCACCTGATCAGCACAGATCCCCTGATCAAGGATACACCTGCAAAAGAGGCTGCAAAGGTCGTCGAAGAGGTGCTTCAGGCTGTAAAGGTTCCGATCATAATTGGTGGTTCAGGGAATCCCGACAAGGATCCCGAGGTTCTTGAGGCCGCAGCCGAGGTTGCAGAAGGTGAGAGGTGCCTCATCGCATCTGCGAACCTCAACATGGACTGGGAACGGATCGCAAAGGCTGCGATGGATCATGGGCATGTGATCTTGTCATGGACCCAGCTTGATATAAACAACCAGAAGACATTGAACAGGTATCTCTTCAAGGCAGGTGTGAAAAGAGAGGATATCGTGATTGATCCAACGACTGCAGCCCTCGGATATGGTATCGACTACGCGTTCACCAACATCGAGCGGATGCGGATCATGGCACTCAAAGGAGACACAGATCTTAACTTCCCGATATCCTGTGGTATTACGAACGCATGGGGTGCGAGGGAGGCCTGGATGAAAGAGTCACCCCTGAAGGAGGACTCAGACTGGGGGCCGAGAGAGTATCGTGGCCCGTTGTTTGAGATCGTAACAGGGCTTACACTCGGGATAGCCGGTGGTGATCTCTTCATGATGATGCACCCAGGCGCTGCTGCAACGGTGAAGGAGATTACCAAGACACTGGCAGGTGCGGTTGAGTCAAAACCGGTTCCGGTAGATGACTGGGTCACACTGGAGGTGTGAGTGAAATGAAGCTATCAAGCCCACTTGAGGTCTATGATTATCTCCCAAAGACGAACTGCGGTGAATGTGGTGAGACGACCTGCATGGCATTTGCAGCAAAGCTCATCGAGAGGCAGGAGAAGCTTGAGGCATGCAAGCCAATACTCGAGGATAAGTTCAGGAAGAAGTACGAGGAGCTTTCAGCATTACTTGCACCTGAGATAAGGGAGATTGTGATCGGTACCGGTGAACGAGCGAAGAAGATCGGTGGTGAGGATGTCATGCACCGCCACCAGCTCACGTTCTTCAACGAGACCGCTCTCATCTATGATGTATGGGATACGATGGATGAGGCAGATCTTGTTGCAAGGGTCAAGGCGATTGCAGGTTGGCAGAAGTTCTATGTGGGTGAGTTCCTGAAGCTCCATGGTATTGCTGTGAGATCAACCTCAGGGGATCCATCAAAGTTTGCAGCATGTGTAAAGAAGGTGCTTGAGAATACTGATCTGCCGCTTGTGCTCTGCTCCTTTGATCCAAAGGTACTTGAAGCAGGGCTTGAGGTTGCAGCAGATAAAAATCCGCTCGTGTATGCCGCGAACAAGGATAACTGGAAGGAGGTTGCAGAGCTTGTCCGCAAGTACGAGGTCCCTGTTGCACTCTATGCACCAGCCGATCTTGATCTCCTGAAGTCGATGGCGGTAACGTTCTCTGAGATGGGGATCAATGATCTCGTGCTTGATCCAGGGACATATCCAGCGGGAAAGGAGCTTGAAGAGACGCTGCAGCGATTCCTCAAGATCAGGCGTGCGGGAATCGTCGAGGGACAGAAAGAGATCGCATACCCACTTATGTCTGTCCCGCTCACAACATGGATGGTCTATGATGATCCCATCGAGGCAACCTACTGGGAGACGGTGCTTGCGACCGTATTCACGATCAGGTATGCAGACCTGATGATCCTCCACTCAATCGAACCATACGCTCTGATGATCCAGCGAACACTCGTGGATAACATCTACGTCGATCCGAGGAGGCCTGTCCAGGTTGAGCCGGGTGTGAGGGAGATCGGTAACCCGACAGAGGACTCGCCGGTCTTTGTCACCACGAACTTTGCACTCACCTACTACACGGTTGAAAGCGATCTCTCCTCTAACAACATCGACTGTTACATCGTGGTCGTTAATACTGAGGGGATAGGGGTTGAGGCAGCACTTGCAGGTGGCCAGCTCACATCCGCAAAGATAAAGGAGACGATCGAGGATGCCAAGCTGGAGGAGAAGGTCAAACACAAGACCCTGATAATTCCGGGGCTTACGGCGAGAATCTCCGGTGAGCTTGAGGATCTCACAGGATGGAAGGTACTTGTTGGTCCGGTGGATTCAGGACGTATTCCTGGATTCCTGGATGAGAAGTGGCCCCCGAAGTAGGGGGTTTCTACCTTTCTTTTCATTCTTCCTTCTTCATTTTATATTCATCATCCATGAAGTAGGGTTTTGGGATATCCTCAGGTTCTTCTTTTATGATTTTAATCCCTGCACGCATCGCATAGAAGTATGCCCCTCCAACGACCTTTTCATAGGGGTATCTCCCTGCAAATGTCTGGATTACAAGAAGATCACCCCCATCATCAGACCGCTGGATAAGAACGCAGATGACATATGGCTTTATAAATGCGGATGTAACAAGGATGTCTGGTCTGGGTTTTGTTATGTAGTAATACCCCTTAAATCGCTCCTCTATCTCAGAAAGTGACGTTGCCTCGTCAAATACCCACCTGAAAACAAGCACATTCTTTATCGGGAGTCGCCGTTTGATCTCATCTATCATCAGCTCCCTCCATTACTCATCTCCCACCTACCAGTGTTACTTCCCAAAGGGAGACCTAACATTTTGAGTGTATATATCGTGCTCATCCTAAAATTCTTTTCTGCTGAGTGAGGTGGAATGAGTTAAGGGATCCTCTTTTTCTCACACTCTGCAAGACACAACCGTTATTCGAGTCCTTTATTTCTCAGCGCTTTAATTCCCACCGTTCCAGACTCTTCTGTTCCCTTCCTTTTGGTGTTGGGACAAACTCAACGCCCGGGTGTCTCTGCATCATCGGCTGCGGGTAAAGCTCCATGAACTCGTATATTTCTGCAGGAACATCGGTAGAGATGTTCAAACCAAACCCCCTCGCTACATCCACCGTTATCGGATAATCATGCGTCCATCTTCCCTCTGTAAGAGACTCAGCGACCTCTTTAGCTTTCTTTTCATCCATTTTATCCCTCAAAAGGTCATAAACAATACCTCTTACCTGACTTATCGCCTTTTCTGCGATATCAGCCATTATAAGTGTCTCATCATCCAGGTCCTTCGGATCCTTCTTCTTCACAGCACTGAGTATCGAGGGTGCGGGATAGTTCATGAGCTGCGGATCCACCGGACCGAGAACTGCGTGCTCATCCATTATTATCTCATCGGCAGCGAGTGCTATTAATGTTCCACCGCTCATTGCATAGTGAGGGATGATCACCGTTGTCCTGGCAGGATGATCCCGGAGCGATTTCGCAATCTGGGTTGCTGCTAAAACAAGCCCACCCGGGGTGTGGAGTATCATATCTATCGGTTTATCCTTCGGCGTGTTTCTTATAGCCCTCAAAATCTTTTCAGAGTCCTCAATGTTTATGAATCTGTAGAATGGAATTCCAAAAAGCCCTATGCTCTCCTGCCTGTGGATCAGTGTTATAATATTGCTGCCCCTCCTCCTCCCAAGCCTGTGCATTAAGGTCCTTCTCGTGACCATGAGCTGTCGATATCTCAGCTGAGGAACGAAAATCAGATACGAAAGAAAGATAAGCCAGATTAACCAGCTAAGGGAGCTGAAAGGATCGTAGTACCCAGCCATGATCATTTTTCGTGGTAGAAAAATATAAACTTATTGAATCTGTACGGCCATAATCTCCTGAAAATTCTTTAAGCAGATGATACACAGGGTCAGACTGCGATATGACCCGCTATCTTGACTTTTATGGGAAGATAAAATCATTTAGTTACCAACCATACCCCCACCAAATTAACCCATAGGTAACTCTGGAAACAACTCCATGATCCTTCTTGCTCTCCTGGGAATCCTTGCAAAGTATTCCCTACTGGGTTCAACAATCTTCTGAACCTTTGATAACTCAAAGAAGACCTCCTCAACCGATATCCTGTTTGTAAGCTCCCTCTCTCTCAATCTCCTCAGAACACCGAAGTAGATCCTCAATGCAAGAAGGGTTACAAAGAAGTAACCCCTGACCGCTTCATCTGATTCACTCTTCTTCCTGCTCCACTTTATCGTTCTCTGCCTGTATATGAATGGCTTTCTCCACCTTAACCACCTTGTATCCATCAGCTTTGAGTTCTTTCTCAGAGGAACAACATAGTTTATCCCTTCCTTTCTGAAATCCTGGTCCTGTAACATCATTGGTGTAAATTCACCTCCCACCTGATATTTACCTTTTTCATAATCTTTTCAAAACCTCTCATAATAACTCCTTTCACAACACCCCAGCTCATCCACTTGTTCTTCATACGCTTGCTTATTTCTCTCATCCTCCTCTCCATCCTGTTGTTATGCCTGGCATATCCACGCCTTTGAGTTTCCTGTAAGCAAAAGAGAATATTCCCT
>LYOR01000012.1 GCA_001766825.1 Candidatus Syntropharchaeum butanivorans
TTGCAGGGGAGACGCTCATATTCAATATCACGATAGTGAATATAGGATAGACAGGTAAAACCTAACTTTATTCGGTTTTTCATCAAAAACCTAAGGATATTAGGGTATGGTATATCAATCCCTAACAAATAAAGACCAAGTGAAGCTGGTGGAGTGGAGGTTGATCTGGTGTCTGTAAGACGTCGTTTCGTGGTTTGGTTACTTGCAATTTCAGTGATGCTACTTCTTGTATCAGGGATTGCAACCTCCGACCAGATCAGCGATCCGCTTATCAAGGATTCAGATGGTGATGGCATGCCAGATGACTGGGAGCTTGAGTATGGGCTTGATCCGATGAACCCTGATGATGCATCTCTTGATTACAACGATGATGGGTTATCAAACCTTGAAGAGTACGAGCGCAAAGCGAATCCGATAGACCGAGATGTGGATGATGACGGAATCGATAACCTCGCTGAACAGGAGGGGCTACTCGGGTTTGTGACAGATCCTTTTGCGAAGGATACAGATGGAGACGGGCTTGATGACCTTGAAGAGCTTGCAGGATACATCGATGATATGAATGAGTCCCAGATGAGATGGGTTGATATCGATATAGAGGAACTCATCGGGCTGAAAGAGGATTTTCCGTGGACGCTTGATCCGTTAAACCCTGATACAGATGGTGATGGTATTGAAGATGGTGAAGAAGTTGATAAATACGATTTTGATCCTGATGTGGATGATTCAACCGTTGATCTTGACTGTGACGGGCTTGATAACATAAGGGAGATCAACCTCACGACCGATTATGATAGATGGGATACAGATGGTGATGGTTTATCAGATGGGATGGAGGTTCTCGGGACGTACGGGATCATCACAGATCCGAAGAAGGTTGATACAGACTCAGATGGTGTTGATGATATGGAAGAGGTGGTCGGCATAGCACCGATCCCACCCTCTGAGCATGTACTCACGTTTGAGGAGTTTATCAGAGGGAGCGCATACGCAGGTGAGTACGTCACGATGAAGGCGAAGGTTAACCGTGTACGCACATCAAAGAACTTCGATGAGTACTGGATCGATCTCAAAGCGCTCGACAGTGATCCAGGTGTCTGCCTCTCTGGAGGTGCATTCGGCGTGGTTCATGTCGGCAATGCATGGCACCGCGACTGGGAGCATGGAAATATCTTCACAGATGATATCTTTGGTATCACGCTCATGACAGATGATACCATCATCATAACAGGAAATGCAACCCGGAAGGAGACCACAACAAGGATAATCGAGGTGAATACAGAAGGGAGCGGTGGATCGATCTTTCTTGTCCTGGATCCACGCGAGAAGCGATGGCGGTGGATCCCATCAGAGAGTAAGATCATCTACAGGACAAAGTTTGCCGTTCCAGATGTAAAGCCAGTATCAACCATTGAACCAGGGAGAGCCGTAACCGCAGAAAAAACCCCGGTACCTGTAAAGACATGGACGGTTGAAGATCTGAAAAAACTTGAAGATGATCGTGAGGATAATCAGGCAGGTGTGAAAGAGAAGCTTCGATCCCTTCTAAACGATCTGAAAGGTCTTCTAAACTCGACGTTTGATTCCGGGCATAAATACAGGTATGAAGAAAAACCATCATCAAGACCCACGCCAGGGTCTGGAGTGATTGCTGGTGTGATCTCATTCATTTTAATTTATCTGTACCTGAAAAGAGGTGAACTATGAAGATTGTGAATAATAGCGGTTTGATCATACTTCTGGCACTCCTGCTATCCTTTTCAGGATGTATTGGAGAGGATGGAACTACAGAGATTAACGACCACGATTACAGCGAGTTGATCGAACTCCTTGATGAGGCGGACAGGATAGACTACCGCGAGCTTGTAGCGATCATGTATGATGTGCAGGATGACTGGAACGAGGGAAGAGGTAAGATCGCCCCACCGCCGGCTGGAAGTGAGCCTGGCATAACCGCAACCGAGGTCTCGCCTACCAGTATACAGGTTATAGGTGAGATCGATGAGGGCTTTCTCGAATTTGCTCGATCGAGGGGTGTTGAGACGGTTATGATCGCTGCAGACCAGTATCAGGGTGGTGATGGAGTTGTTCTGATCTGGGATGCATCCCATATTTCAGATGTAGAAGGGCTGATCAATGGGCTTCTCACGGAAGAAGAGAGGGCTCAGGTTAAGAGTGGAGATCGCACATTCTTCATCAGGGATGGGACATTCATCATCGCGGGAAGAGACGCGGAGCTGACCCAGCGGGCGGTCATTGAGAACCTCTTTCCTGTGGTCTGGATCAAAGAGGGGAGGAGTGAGCGTGCAGCACATGCAAATCTCGAAGTCGGGTATGAGTGCAGAGAGGTCGGGAGGGATCTTCTCGATGCTGTTACCTTGAGAAACCGTGCAAAAGCCAGGTATCAGGATGGTAATCAGGCAGAGGCTCTCAGGTTATATGAAGAATCGCTTGCCAGGCGTGAGGATGTTGTAGCACTCGCAGGAAAAGCCCAGATACTCGGATCAGATGGGAATCTCGGTCTCTATGTGAGCAAGTGCCCGATGTGCGGGTCTGATGTTGTTAGCGTGCTCTCGATCGCTGATAAGAAAGTTATCTGGTCAAGGCACAAGGTAGGCTAAAGATGTTTTCAAGATTCAAACTCACGCTTAAGAGAAGGAACATCAAGCAGAAGATCCTTGAGCTTGAAGAAGAGTATTATGATGAGGTGGAAGAGAGTTTTGAAAAAGAGGAGGATATCGGCGTATTTCTAACAGAGAAGGCAAGTGTTCCAATCGAGGATGTGAACGTGATCTACCCTGTAAATCCCCCATTCCAGTTTGCACAGATCGTCTATGACCCTGATGAGATGGAGCTTCTGTATAAGGCGATCGAGCCCGATTTAACCCAGAAAGAGGCGAATTATCTCTCAACGATAAACCTGCTTCTTGATAATATCAAGGTTGATCCCGGAATGCTCGTTCTTGAGCGGGAGAAGCGGCTGCGTGACAGGGTGTGTGAGATCATCGAGAGTTATGATATGCCGCTTGATGGGTTCCAGCGGGAGAAGATAATATACACACTGCTTCGGGAGTATACAGGTTATGGGAGGATAGATGTCCCGATGCACGATCGTTATATCGAGGACATCAGCTGTAATGGTCCTGGAGATCCTCTATACATCTACCACCGCATATTTGAGTCGATTCGAACAAACATCGTGATAGATGAGCTTGATCTCAACCGCTTCATCCTGAAACTTGCACAGTCAGCAGGGAAGTATATCTCGATAAGCCAGCCGATAACCGATGCAACACTCCCTGACGGCTCAAGGATCAACCTGACATTGGGAGAGGAGGTGACGCGTAAAGGCTCAACATTCACGATCAGAAAGTTCAAGCACGATCCGATATCGCCGATCGAGCTGATGAAATACGGCTCAGTCTCTGCAGAACTCTTTGCATTCCTCTGGATTCTGCTCCAGTACAACCGTTCGATCCTCATCTCAGGAAGTACAGCAGCAGGGAAGACCACGTTCTTAAATGCCCTCTGCATGTTCCTGAATAAGGAGGCAAAGATCGTCTCGATCGAGGATACGGCAGAGATAAACATCTACCACGATAACTGGATCCAGTCTGTTGCAAGGGTAGGGTTTGGGGGAGGGCAGGGTGGAGAATCCGGTATCTCCGGTATCTCAGGAATACAGAGAAGATCGGGTGATATCACGCTCTACGACCTTCTTGCAGCAGCACTGAGGCAGAGACCGGATTACATAATCGTGGGTGAGGTCAGGGGTGGGGAGGCATACACGATGTTTCAGGCGATCTCTGTGGGGCACCCATCCCTTGGTACGATCCACTCGGGCTCGCTCCCTGAGCTTATGTCACGGATCGAGTCAAACCCGATGAATGTGCCAAGGCCCCTGTTTGCATCGCTGGATGCGGTTGTCTTTACCTCGATCGTTCCAGGGAGGGTACGTGAGGATCAAAAGGAGCGGCGGAAGATGCGGCGTGTGAAGAGTGTGGTTGAGATTCTCGACCTCGATCTTGACACCAATGATCTTATGACAAACGAGGTTGTGAGATGGGAACCTGCAGATGATAGTTTCAGGTTCACAAAGAGCTTCCTCTTTGAGGAGATTCATCAGGAGTTCGGTGTTAAGGAGCGTGAACTTCAGGAGGAGATGAAGCGAAGGGCAGAGGTCCTTGATTATCTCTCTGAAATGAATATTACGGACTTCAGGGATGTGACCCGGCTCATCCAGTCATATCATATCAACCCTGATGAGATATTTGATATGATCGAGGAGGTGGCTCCTTAGATGAAGAGAGATCTTGTGCTGGTCGTCCTCTCATTCGCATCGCTTGTGGCATGCGTGATATTCATCGGACTCAGGGTGAGGGCTGGCTTTGATAACATGGCACTCTTCGCACTGCCACACCACTGGACGCTTCTTGCCATAATATCGCTTGGGATCTTCATCTTCGCTATGCGTACCACAGGAAGAGAGGACATCTCAAGATCGCAGATCGGGCGTGATACACTGAGCCTTGAGGAGGTGATCGATAAACTCAGGCCCCAGACCTACATCAGGCTCTGCTACAATCTTCTTGGCAGGAGACTCGATAGAAGGCCTGATGCAGCACTGCTGCGAAAGCTCTCAGGTGCCGAGATCTATGGAATAAGTCCCGGGACGTTCATCGCCCTCATGATAATAACACCAATAATCTGTGGTTTTATCGCATTTGGCATTGTTTTTACACTCCTCAAGCTGAGCCTTCTCCACTCACTCCTCATATCACTTCTTGCAGCAGGTTCAGCCGCTGGCTTCTTCCCGCTTCTCATCCATACACGAACATACAATCGAATGAAGTCGATCGAGCGGGAGCTTCCCTTTGTTCTATCCCATATGTCGATCATGGCGGCAACCGGGGCTACACCCTTAAAGACGATTGAATCGATTGCGGTCGAGGAGTATGGTGATATCTCCTCTGAATTTCGAAAAATGATCTACAGGACGAATGTCCAGGGTGAGGATGCGATAACAGCCCTTGACCATCTCGCGATGTCAACCCCATCTGAGGTATTCAAAGAACTTTGCCTCGATCTTGCCAACCTGATCCATATCGGTGGGGATCTGAGAAAGTACCTCGAGGATCGATCGACCTACCTCATGGATCGAAGGAGACTCGTCGAGAAGCAGTTTATAGAGACGCTCGGGATGTACTCAGAGTTCTATATCGGTGGAATAATGCTTGTTGTGATCATGGGCATCGTTGGTATCATAACAGCAGGCGCGCTCGGGTATGATTTCGGGACATCTGTGAAGACGATCTTTGATCTCTTCATCTATCTGGTGGTGCCTGCATTGAATGGACTCTTTCTGCTTGTGCTGGAGCTGATGTACCTTGACTGATATCAGTGACATTAAGGTTCTCTACAGAAAGTTTGTACTGACACATGAGATTAAGAAGGAGTACCTCACCGTGCTTCTGCCGCTGGCTATCGCAGTAATCATTATAGCATCAAGCCTCATCATCGCAAACCAGCTTGAGAGTTCACAATCGGGTGCTCTGCAGGGGGATGTCTATGAAGAGTATCTCAAGTCAATCGGGAGGGTTACAGGTGAGAGCAAAGCCACAGCAGAGGAGATACAACGTTCATGGGTTGCAGACCATCTTGATCATATCCTGATATTTGCAGTTTTAGTTGCGATCATGCCATACGGGATTGACTCGTTTCTTGAGCGCAAGCGAAGAAGGCGGTATGAGGAGGAGTACAGTGAGTTTCTCTTTGAGGTATCAGAGCTTCTTCGATCAGGGATTGACCCGATCAAAGCACTGATTGAGATCTCAAGATCAGAGTTCAACCTCGATGGAAGGGATCTTATCAAGGTGCCAAAGGCTCATCTGAAGGCACTGACACCACTGGTTCAGAAAGCGGCATCGCTTGTTGCGATCGGCAAGTCATTCGAGTATGCGATGGAGAGAATGGCAGAGGATACGGGAAGCGACCTTGTGAGAAAGTACGCACACCTCGTCGTGATGGCAACATACATCGGCGGTGACGTCTCAGGGATCATCCTTAGAGCATCATCTGATATGAAGACATACCTGAGAATCCAGAAGGAGAAGGAGAGCGACCTCAGGCAGTATGTTGTGATCCTCTACTTTGCACACGCGATACTGATCGCGATGATCTTCATGCTCATAACATACCTCCTTCCATATATCGAGACCGTGGATCTTGGAGGTGCAGGTGGAATATTGTTCGGACAATCCAACGCGATTCAGCTTGGAGGCGGGTTGCAGGATCTCGGGCTTGAAAGGTATTTCTTCCACCTGATCGTAATCAACGCATCTGTGATCGGTCTTATAATCGGGAAGATCGTGCATGGACATGTGAAACACGGACTCATACACTCATCGATCCTCATCATCGTAAGCTATCTCCTCTCATTGATGCTGATACTCCCGGGTGGCGGTGGTGGTGTTGATCTAACCGTTCTATCAGGGGACGGTCAGATGGGAAAGCCCCTGGCTCAGCTTGATGAACCGCTCGTATTCCAGGTGCTGGAGCATGGCCTGCCATACAGGGACCATGTTACGATCAGTGTGAAGGGGCCCGGGGGTGTCAGGGGGTCTGCAAGACCAAACCGCATCAAACCAGACGATGAAGGGATGATAAGTACAACGATCACGCTGGGGCAGAAGCCAGGGTTATACACGATAACGGTTAAGGCTGGAAGATCAGAGGGGCTTGCAACAGCAACCGCGATTGACTACAGGGTGTGATGGGATGAAAGGTGTGATGATCGTTTATACTGCACTTCTCGGGCTTTCAGGCATAATCATGGGCGCAGGTGAACTTTCAGGCTTCAAGGAGATCTTTGGAGGTATCTCTTTTCTGATCATATCTCTCTTTTATCTCAAAAGCTCACACCTTTACTGGAATGAAAGCCCTGATGGAATCGCTATGATGGCGATTAGCACACTTCTTCTCTGGATGCTTGGCGTAAACGATCTTATCGGGCTTGGCGTTGGTGCACTGGATGATCTCACGCCTCCTATAATCCTGCTGCCGTTCTCACTTCCCTCCATCGCGTTAATCTTGAAGGAGGTGCAGAGGTGAGGATATTTCTCGTCGGAAACCCGAATGTGGGAAAGAGCACACTCTTTAAGGAGCTTACAGGCGCACGTATCATAATCTCCAACTACCCCGGGACAACGGTCGACTACTACACCTCACGCATGAATCTGAACGGCAACCGGGTCGAGGTGGTGGATGTTCCTGGGATATACTCTTTAAACCCCACAAGTGAGGCAGAGAATGTGGCAGTGAGGATTTTAGAGGGCTGCTCGGATAAGGATGCGGTGATAAATGTCGTTGATGGAACAAATCTCAGAAGAAACCTCTTTTTAACACTGGATCTTCTTGAGAAGGGCTATCCAGTCATGCTCGCCGTTAATATGATCGATATGCTTGAAGGATACGGGCTTGTGATCGATCTTGAAGGTCTGGAGGAGATTTTTGGTGTGCCTGTTGTGGGAGTGAGCGCGAGAAAGGGCGATGGGATCGAAGAACTCAGATCAAGGATCGCTGATAGAAGATCCGTCTCTCTGGAGGAGGTTCTGAATGGATGCAGCGACTAAAGGGGCATATATCGATAAGATCATCGAGCGAACAGTTGAAGAGCGAGAAGGAGAGAGGACACTTCTTAACAGGATCGATGATCTGACACTGAACCCTTATCTCAACATCGGAATCACGTTCGTGATCCTTTACTTAATATTTGAGAGCTTCATCAGGATCGGACACATTTTTCTGACAGAAGGGGTCATCGGGAGGCACGTCTTTGCTCCCGGGACATTCTATGACGAGTGGTTGCACCAGACCTTTGATAACACACTTCTCTTTGAGATCCTTGTCGGGGATACGGCTCAGGGGTATCTCTCATCATTTGGACTTCTCACAACCGGGCTTTATGTGCCATTCGGGGTTGTGCTTCCATCGATACTCATATTTTATCTATGGCTCACACTCCTTGAGGATATCGGCTACCTGCCAAGGGTTGCGATCCTTGCAGAGCGGTTTTTTGCGAGAATCGGGCTTCCAGGTACATCGATCATCCCAACGATACTCGGGCTTGGGTGCAATGTTCCAGGGGTGGCAGCATCGAGGATACTTGAAACTCCCAAGCAGCGGTTCATCCTCTCAAACATCCTTGCGATTGCAGTACCGTGTAACGCACAGATAAGTATAGCGCTTGTCGTGATCGGAGGGATCTTCGGTGCAACGTATCTTATTATCATCCTTGCAATCCTTATCCTTCTCTATGTGATCCTCGGAGTCTTCCTGAAGAGGACGGTTGCGGGTGAGTGCCCTGAACTGATCCTTGAGATACCACCTTACCGTATGGTCCATCCCGGGAGTTTCATGATGAAGATACGTCTGCGGATGCGTGCGTTCCTCTTCGATGCCGTGCCATGGGTGATTGCAGGGGTGCTTCTTGTAAACCTCTTATATCTCACAGGCGTGCTTCAGGTTCTTGAAGATGTCATGGCACCAATTCTCACGCTCTGGTTTGGAATACCACCAGAGATGGTCGGAGCGCTGATCGTTGGATTTTTGAGAAAAGATGTCGCGATCGCATTACTTTACTTCATCCCAGACCTTGGTCTCTGGGAGGCGATAACTGGGGTTATAATACTTATGATCTACTTCCCATGTGCAGCAACCTTTGTCATGCTATTCAAGGAGCAGGGGGTCGTGAATACACTTAAGTCGACAGCTCTCATGATCATGGTTGCACTCATCGCT
>LYOR01000013.1 GCA_001766825.1 Candidatus Syntropharchaeum butanivorans
GGGAGTGACCCCGGCAGCCAGGATCCTGACATCGGTGATAGCGATTGTCGGTATCGTTGTGGCCTCACTCAGGGCATTGCTCCTGATCGGTCTGATCCTCACGCTTCTTACACTCGCTATGAGGGCTTTCAGGTACACGGTGAGAAGGATACTTGTTGTGTTACCTCTTTTGATAATGCTTGTGGCAGTCCATCCGTTCACCCATGAAGGAAGGGAGATAATGAGTCTCTTCGGGCTAAGCATGACGGATGAAGGGGTACTTGCTGCACTCAGGCTGTTTCTGAGGATAGTCCTCTCACTCACCGTTGCATCCCTCCTCCTGTATCGGATGGATGAAGCTGGATTGATCCGTGGGCTGGCAGATCTCAGGGTCCCGTATGAGATCGTGATGATCATTGCGCTGATGACTCGCTACATCAGGCTTTTGAGGGGTGAGCTTCATACGATGATAATGGCACAGAAAGCCAGGTGCTTTGATCTCCGGGACAGGAGAATACCCCTGAGAAGAAAGGCTGAGGTGCTTGCATCAACGATAGGGATGCTCTTTGTAAGAACTTCCGAGAGGGCAGAGCATATCTATATGGGGATGATCTCAAGGGGCTTTGGGAGAGGTAGCATCAGTTACAGGAGTGGAAATTTTCTGAATTCATGCGACCTGATCCTGATAGGCTTAACCCTGGCATTTTTCATCCTCATAGATCTGATATTATGATCGCTGTCGATAGGCTTATAATATAATAAGTTATTTTATGAACTTAGTATGAGGTAGGAAGATGAAGAAGAATAAAAGTATAATAAAAGATAAAAGTGCGGTATCTCTCGTAACATCAGCCCTTTTGCTTGTCGCGATATCGGTCATCATCGCATCCTCATTTTACATCTGGTATGAGGGGGTACTTTCCCGGAGTGCAGAGAGCACAGAGACCCATACACAGCATACACTCCTCTACCAGTACAGCGAGCTTCGAATATCCACCTACAGTGAGTACTATATCACTCGTGACAGCAACAACGACAACCGGATAGATGCAGGTCCAGACTTCGATGAACGATCCATCCAGGAGATAAGGGTGGATCTGATAAACGACGGAGAGCTTGAGCTTAATGACGTGGAGCTTAAGGTCTCAATGACCGGGGATGACCTCACGTGGTATGCGCTTGATATAAGGAGGGATGAGGACTTTGCACTCTACAACCGGAGTGGGATGCCATACCTCTTAAATGGAGGCAGGGTCTTCTTCAAGAACACCACAGCAAGCCCCACATCCATGATTCTGATAACAGAATACGGTGAGGAGTATTCAGCATCGGACGAGCAGGGCAGTCTCCTTAACACAACAGACTGGAGGATCGACCGGTCCGAGCTTCATCAACCGACCTGTAATGCTGGAGTGATCTCTCCCAGCTCAAGGAGGTCGATATACATCTACATACTTCTTGACGATGTACCGGTCGGTACGCATGTTTTAAAGATCCAAGCAAGGAGTGCTGAAGGAAAACGTGCTGAAGGAAGTGTGATACTGAATGTCAGCTAAAAGGAGAGGGGATGAGGCGGTAAGCATCACGGTATCAGCCATCCTTCTGACCGCTGTAGTCTTCACACTCCTCTTTGTAACCTATCAGTGGGGGATAGATATCCTCGGGTGGGGGGAGGGGAGTGTGAACAGAGGGATCCACGAGCGAGAGCTCGGTCTGCTTGAAGATGCCATAGAGGAGGTGACACATGAGGGTTATCTCTCATCAAGATCTCTGTTTATCACAGCTCCACTCACCCTGGATGAGGAAAAAATAACCGTTTCGTATGAGAATGGAAGTTATGAGCTGAAAAATCCGAGGATCGCTCTGGAGGAGGGTCCGTATATCGAGTTTCCACCCTCGATATACCGTGAGGGATCAGACCTTATCATCATCGAGAGATCGATCGAGCTTTCTGGAACCTCTGAGAGGAAGGTCATCGTCAAGAATGCCGGCACAACCTGCTCTCTCAGGGTGAATAAGACGGATATCCAGATAGGTGAGCCGATAAATGCAACCTATGAGAACGTCTCCCTGGCAATCTATACAACGAAGGTGGTGGTGGGTTAGTGGTCCTTGAGGTGTCTCAGGTGCTTTCAACCGTGATCGGGATTCTCATCCTCCTTTCTACCCTCTCAATAACCGCCTCACTTGAGAGGGTCGTCCTCAACCAATCGGAGAGAGAGGTTGCACAGGAAGTGGCGATCCAGGTCTTAAGATCTGTTCTGGATGCCTCTGAAGGGAGAGGGACGGGAGAAAGCGTGATTGGACTTGATCTTCCCCAGAATATTGGTGGAAGATCCTACAGTATTGTGCTTAAGGGAGAGAACAGGACCATCGCTGTTCTGGTGATCAGAGATGGAGATACCCTTGAAAGGCTTGTGATGGAGGTACCCTATCCGATCGATGCAGATTCAGTGACAGGAGGTGGTCGTCGTTGTCTGGTGGTGGAAAAGACGGATGGAAAGGTGTTTGCGAGGCTCGAGTAGGGAAGTACCTCTCAAGGATCGCCTCACTGATACCAGGATCCAGATCAGGGAAGAAGGAGAGCAGAGAGGAAGAGGAGAATGATCCATTCTTTGAATACATCGAAAGCCTTCCAGGTGCCAGCGAGCTGAAGGGATTTGATGGGCGTTTTACAACCCTGCGGGATGTTGATGTGGTCTATCGCCTCAACGGCGGTTCCTATGCTCATATCTGGTATGAAGAGGGCGAGAAACGGCTGAGATATGATGTGATTGAACCAGAACTTGATGAAAGGTTTAAAAAAATCCTGGATAGCCTCAAAAGGTTGATGTTCCTTGTGCTTGATGCGAAGCCCCCTGAGGTTGAGGATGTGTCTTCTTATCTGCAGGAGCGGTTTGAGTACATCCTGTCCCAGTATGAGGTTGATTTAACCTATTACGAGAAGAGAAGGCTCATCTACTACCTGATAAGAGATATGGCATATTATGAGCGGATAACCCCCCTTCTTGATGATCCACACATCGAGGATATCTCATGCAACGGCCTTGGTATCCCGATCTATGTCTATCACAGACTGTTTGGATCGATGAGGACCAACATCCTGTTTGAAGATGAGAAGGAGCTTGATTCATTGACGATAAGAATAGCACAGCGGTGTGGACGTCACATCTCAATCTCGATGCCACTTCTTGATGCTGCACTTCCTGAGGGGAGCAGGGTTTCGTTGACCCTCTCCAAGGAGGTTACGATGCGTGGCTCAACCACCTCGATCAGAAAGTTCAGGATAGAACCGATAACACCGCCTATGCTCACAGCAATCGGATCCATAAGCCCCCAGATGCTGGCATACCTCTGGATACTGATAGAGAACAAGTCCTCCATACTTGTGGCTGGAGAGGTTGCAACAGGTAAAACCACGCTTCTGAATGCCTTCTCTCTCTTCATACCCCCGGATATGAAGATCATATCGATAGAAGATACACCTGAGATACAACTCCCGCACGAAAACTGGATCCCGGCAATCACAAGATCGGGCTTTGGTGCATCGATAATATCCGGTATATCCGGCATCTCGGGCCTGGGAATGCGAAGAAGGGGTGAGATTACGATGCTTGACCTGTTAAAATCGAGCCTTCGACAGCGTCCGGACTACGTAATTCTGGGCGAGGTGAGAGGGGAGGAGGCCACCGTTCTCTTTCAGGCGATTGCGACAGGGCATCTTGCGCTTACCACAATGCATGGGAGCTCCCCGAGAGCGATTATACAGCGACTTGAGTCGCCACCGATGAATATCCCTCCGGTAATGATAGACAGCCTGAACTGCATCTGCATGCAGGCGAGGATAAAGTATCAGGATAAGATGGTGAGAAGGACCACCCTGATAACAGAGGTGGTGGGGTATGACTTTGAGCGCGATGAGGTTCGAATAAATGATCTTTTCAGGTGGAACCCCTCGGATGATAGCTTTGAATTTTCAGGAAAAAGCCACCTGCTGGAGAGGATTGCATACTACGCGGGGCTTGAGCCGGAAGATGTTTATGCTGAGCTTGAAAGAAGGGCAAGGGTGATTGAGTGGCTTGCTGACTCAGGAATCACCGAGACATTTGAGCTTTCAAGAATCGTGGCTGAGTACTACCATAACCCCGATGACGTCTTGGCAAGGATGGAGGAATGATGAACCTGAGAGAGGGTGTGAGAGACTCTATCGGTGAATGGGTTGAGAAGTACAGGAGATACTCCTATGAGTTACTTGGCTGGAGGATCGATAGATGGGACTGGAGCCTGAAGAATAGACTTGAAAAGCAGCTTGAAAAAGCGAGGATCAGAGCAAGTGTGGGTCAGTATCTTGGAATGAGTCTCTTAGCCATCATCTCCATCGCAATCGCAATCTTTTTAGCTTCATCAGTCACCCGCTCCATATCTGATGCGATAGCTTATGCTTCTCTATTCGTTGCAGCCTCAGCCTTCATGCTTATCACATTTCCCGGCATTAAGGTCAGAAGGAGAGCAAAGAGGATAGATGATGAGCTTCCCTATGCCTTCGGGTATATGTCTGCGCTTGCATCTTCCGGTATGCCCCCGCTTGGGATCTTTGAGGCACTTGCATCAGAGAGGAGGATATACAGGGAGATGGGGGAAGAGGCGGCGTACATCGTGAGGGATATGAAGGTCTTCGGGATGGACTCGATAAGTGCACTCACCGAGGCTGCGAAGAGATCGCCATCTCCCACACTCTCAGCACTTCTACATACAATCGTCGCCTCGCTTCTTGCAGGGAGTGATCTTGCCTCGATACTCACCGAGGTCTCAGAACAGCGGCTTGCAGAGAGGAGGCTTGCACTTCGGGGTTTTGTCGATGATATGGCGATCTACTCAGAGTTTTACGTTGTGCTCTGTATCCTCGCCCCTCTCTTCGTGCTGATAATGCTACCTGTGACAAGCGCGGTGAATATGCTGGTCGGAGCCCAGAGCGAGATCTCACGGCTCATGGGGAGCAATACAGTCTTCCTTCTTACGATATACGTCGGTGTACCCCTTCTCACACTCTTCTTTCTCTTTGGAATTGAGGCTGTGATGCCAGAGGATATCAGGGGTTGATAGGACGAGCGGGGAGATTATATTTGGAAAAAGAAAGCGATTGGAAGGGCGGGACTGGGTGATTATAGCAGCAAGCACCGCTTATCTCATCCTCCTTCTGATGAATATCCACCTCTTCTTAAAAACAGGAAAGGTGAACGAGGATCTTCTGATATTCACGGCCCTTTCTGTAATGATCCCCTTCTCCCTCATGACGTACCTTGAAAGCATCCGGGAGAGAGAACGTGAGGAGGTCTTTCCAGCACTCATGAGGGATCTATCGATGTCAGTGAGAACCGGGATCGATCCTGCAAAGGCGATTATAAATGCAGCGGATATGGATTACGGTGCCCTGAACCAGGATATTGAAAGGATGGCACTCCAGATATCATGGGGAAGACCCATGGAGGAGGCCTTAGGGGAGTTTGCAGCTGGACAGAGGAGTGAGCTCATAAGGCGGGGGATCTCAATCATTATAAAGGCAAGTAGATCTGGTGGGGATGTGGAAGAGCTCTTCTCTCAGGTCGCAGTAGATGCACAAAAGATAAACGAAATAAGAAATGAGATATCAGGCCTTCTCAAGAC
>LYOR01000014.1 GCA_001766825.1 Candidatus Syntropharchaeum butanivorans
AGGCAATTCTTGAGGTTCTGGGTGGGAGTCTCGATCCGCTTCTTGATGCAATCAGAGATGGGGCGATCCGGGGTGTTGTTGCACTCGTCTCATGCACAACCTTAAAGAATGGTCCTCAAGATTCTCTGACCGTTGCTGTTGCAAAGGAACTTATAAAGCGGGATATACTTGTTATTGCTGCAGGATGCGGGAATGCAGCGCTTCAGGTCGCAGGACTTGAGACACCTGAGGCAAAAGATCTTGCAGGCGAGGGCTTGAGGACCGTATGCGAGAAGCTTGGAATCCCACCAGTTTTGAGTTTCGGTACATGCACGGATACAGGCAGGATCGCAATGCTTGTAACAGCGGTTGCAGATGCCCTTGGTGTTGATCCATCAGATCTCCCCGTGGCTGTGACAGCTCCTGAGTACATGGAGCAGAAGGCAACAATAGATGCGGTATTTGCGGTTGCGTTCGGACTTTACACACATGTATCACCGATCCCACCTGTTACAGGAGCGGATCGTCTTGTTAATCTTCTTACAGAGGATGTTGAGGGACTTACAGGGGGCAAGATCGCTGTAGGCGACGATCCTGTTGAGATCGTTGATGGGATTGAAGCGCATATAAATAAGAAACGAGCTAAGCTTGGGATATAAGAAAAGGAGGTGAGAGGATCATGAAAGAAGTATTTCTATGCAGTGAACATGGATGTTGTCCAAGTGTTGAGATACTCGATGAGAGTGTGGTAATCGGCGAAGAGACATTCGTTGAACTCAACAGAGATCAGTGGAACGATCTTGTGTCTAAGATCGAGTCAGGCGTTCTTGGAAAGATTTGAGTGGGGGTATACTGGATGGATGTGATCAATGTTCTTGATAGGGAATCTTTCAGCCCAGATTCAAAGAGTGTTGTTCGCCTGATCGATGAAGATTACCTCCAGCTTAACCTGATATGCCTTGAGGCAGGGCAGGAAGTTCCATATCACAATGCAAACTCGAATGTGAACCTGCTGGTCGTGAGGGGAGAGGGTGAACTGGAGCTTGCAGGTGAAAAAGCACGACTGGAACATGGAAAGATTTTCCGTGTTCCTTTCAAGACAAGGATGAGGATCGTGAACGATTCAAATGATCGTCTTTCTTTCCTCGTCTTTAAAACCCCGAATCCAAAAGAAATGAGGTGAGGAAGGTAGAATATGAGAAAAGGTTCTGTAATTTTTGTGCTGCTGCTATTGATCCTGCCTTTTATGGGATCTGCGGTAGCATCGGAGTGTACAGACTGCCACGAAAGCGTGACACCGAAGATCGTTGAAGACTTCAGTAGCGGTGTGATGGGCGATAAGATCGACTGTTCGAACTGCCATGGATCGGCACACAATTCCGCCGATAATGTGGAGAATGTGAAATTCCCAACCCATGAGACCTGTGGTGCCTGTCACGATGTACAGGATACCCAGTATATGGAGGGTAAACACAGTATCGCATGGGCCGCTCTCTTTGCACCTCCCACAACCGGTGATCAGCCTAAAGAGTTAATGGAGGGTCAGAAGGGATGTGGAGGTTGCCACAAGATCGGAGCAAAGGATGAAACAGGCTGGGATGATTATGAGTACGGTGTGGTGGGCTGTGACAACTGCCATACAAGACATAGCTTCTCAGTAGAGGAGGCGAGAAAGCCTGAAGCATGTCTGCCATGCCATCAGGGATTTGATCATGCACAGTGGGAGATGTACTCAACATCGAAGCACGGTGTGATCTACCAGACAGAGGGTGATAGATGGGACTGGAGTGTACCGCTCAGTGAGGCAGGCGACGAGTACACCGCTCCAACGTGTCAGCTCTGCCATATGAAAGATGGAGATCACGCGGTGATGACAAGCTGGGGCTTCCTCGGTGTCAGGGTCGAAGAGCCAGATGAGGAATGGATGGATGATCGTGTATCTGTACTCAAGGCGTATGGTGTACTCGATGCAGACGGAAATCCGACAGATAGGTTCGATCTCGTGGGTGCTGCAAAGCTTGCGCGGCTTACGATGGATGAATGGAATGCCGAAAGAGAGGAGATGATTGCAACCTGCAGTGAGTGTCACTCAGAGACATTTGCAAGAAACTCACTTGAAGAGGGTGATCACCTTCTGAGAGAATCTGACAGGATCTATGCAGACTCAATCGAGACGGTTGCAGCCCTTTACAGGGATGGAATTCTTCCAGAGCCAGAGTACATCGAGGAACTTCCGTCTTACCCATATCCGGATGTCCTGAGGTTCTATGATCAGGCAACACCAATCGAGGAGGACCTCTGGCTCATGTGGATGGAGTACAGGATGCGGACATTCCAGGGCGCTTTCCATGCAAATCCCGACTACGTTCAGTGGTATGGATGGGGACCACTCAAAGAGACCGCTGTGAGAATTCAGGCAGAGGATGAGCGATTGCGGGCTGAGGCAGCAACTCCAGAGAGTTCGGTAGAAGAGAGTCCTGGGTTTGGTGCGATCATCGGGATTGCAGCACTACTTGGACTGGTTCTCTACCTTAGAAGAAGGGGATAAGTTAATTACCCCTTTTCTTTTTTTAAAAAATATGGAGGTTTTAAGAATGGAACCTGTAAACGAGAATAAGATTGGTATTGCAAAGGGAACTGAGCTTGAAAATGTTGTGAAGGCAAACTTTCAGGGTGAGACGACGGAAGTCGGGCTTTACCTTGCGATGGCACGATGTGCACAGCGAGAAGGTTACCCCGAGATCGCAGAGGTCTTGAAGACGCTTGCCTTTGAAGAAGCGGCGCATGGAGCACGATTTGCTGAGCTCAACGCCGAGATCTCAACGAGCACAGAGGAGAATCTGAAATATATGCTTGAAGGCGAACGAATGGCGAATAAGGAGAAGTTAGATGCTGCGATGAAGGCGAAAGAACTCGGGCTTGATGAACTTCATGATCTCTTCGATGAATCCTCCAGAGATGAAGCACGGCATGCAAAAGCACTTGAAGGTCTCCTGAAGCGGTATTTTGGTTGATAGATTAACATGAAGATCGCAGTGGTTAGATGCGAGATCGTGTCTGAGGTATGCCCTGGTGTTGGCTGCTTCAAGGCATTCAATGATCGGAGAGAGTATTTCAAAGATTATGGAGAGGATGCCGAGATCGTGGGGTTCTTTACCTGCGGCGGGTGCTCTGGCAGGCGGGTTATGAGACTTGTTGGAAGCCTTAAGAAGTACGGGGTCGATGTAATCCATCTTGGGTCCTGTATGACGATGGGTGAGCGAGAGGGATATCTCCCATGCCCGCATCTGGATACGATTAGATCAGGTATCGAGTCAAAAGGTGTCAAGGTAGTATCAGGGACGCATCATTAGAGAAGAGGTTACTGAATATGGTAAAACGACTCATCATAAAGATAGACGAGGAGAAATGTGATGGCTGTGGGGAATGTGTCATCGCATGCGAGGAGGGAGCACTTGAGATCATCGATGGAAAGGCTAAGGTTGTCAAAGAGAGTCTCTGCGATGGTCTTGGTGCGTGTATCGGTGAATGCCCACAGGGAGCGCTTACAATCGAAGAACGTGAAGCAGAGGCATTTTTGGGGGCAGAAATACCTGTATGCCCCTCCACAAAGTCGATGGTCTGGGAAAAACCTTCTGAATCGAAAGAAACAGTACGAACAAGCTCTGAGCTTCGCCAGTGGCCAGTTCTACTCAATCTTGTATCTCCACAGGCTCCCTATTTCAAAAACGCAGATTTACTCCTTGTTGCAGACTGCGTTCCTGTTGCATACCCGAACTTCCACGCCGACTTTCTTAAAAATCACGCTATCGCGGTTGGTTGCCCAAAGTTCGATGATGTCAACGTCTATCTGAATAAGGTTACAGAGATCCTGAAGCAATCAGATCTTAAAAGTCTCACCGTGCTCTACATGGAGGTTCCATGCTGTTTTGGACTTGTACATCTTGCACAGGAGGCGGTCAAGCGATCTGGAATGGATGTGCCGTTCAAGGTCATTAAGATTGGAATAAAGGGCGAGGTAATTGAAGAAAAAAGAGGTGAAATAAAATGAGCGATGAGGCCATAAAATCAAGAGCAATCAAACTCTCAGAATTTATCGATTACTCCCCAGGCTCGATCGTGAGTAAAGCAATCGTTGATAAGAAGGCAGGTACGATAACCCTCTTTGCATTTGACAGAGATCAGGGTCTTAGCGAGCATTCAGCGCCGTTTGACGCTGTTGTGCAGGTTATAGAGGGTGAGGCAGAGGTCATAATCGGTGGAGAGGCACATAGGGTAAGAGCGGGAGAGATCATCATCATGCCAGCAGATGTCCCACATGCAGTGAAGGCGCCTGAGCAGTTCAAGATGCT
>LYOR01000015.1 GCA_001766825.1 Candidatus Syntropharchaeum butanivorans
CCTCATCCTCCGTGAGCAGAATATTTATGAGGGGTTTGCCAGAGAGGATAAAAACCTTGATAGGATGGTTCTGGACCTGCCTGAGCCCTGGCGTGTCGTCAAGCACGCAAAAGCCTCGCTGCGGAATGGTGGCATCCTCGTTGCATACAACCCATCCATCCTCCAGATCTTCAAACTCTCAAAACGCCTTGAAAAAAGTGGTGGCTTCCTCCTCACTGAGATTCACGAGGTGGCTCTTCGTGGTTGGGAAGCTGGGAAACGAAGCATCCGCCCTAAGCACCGCATGGTCGCACACACCGGCTTTCTCCTTACCGCTCGCCGCTTGAGTGATGCCGAAACTGAGACTGGGGAGAATGTTTGATTATCTGCGGCCGGTCAGGTAAATGGGATGTTGCTTTAATGAAAACCGGGGAAGTAGGTGGAACGGTTAAAATACCTGAAGTGATGGACAGGGGTGTTTAACGGTAAGAATCGGGAAGATCTGAATGGCCTTTAAAACCTCCGCATGATGATGCCTTCCATCACCTTCGGGAGAAAGCGGGTTGATTTTTGAGGGAGTGGGATTCCACGGTGTGCTATCTCCTCTATTATACTCATCTCAGGTGGCTTTACAAGGAAGGATATCGTGTACCTCCCCTCATCCACCATCCTCGCAGCCTCTTTTATCGTTGGGATAAAGGATATTTCCCCTCCTACTCTTAACAATGGGTCTATCAGGAGCTTCTGGAGCTCGAATATATCAAGGCCCCTGAGCATCCTGAAGCCTGAGCCATCATAGACCGCGGTTTTCACGGCACCATCCCCGTTGAAGTCCTGGATGAACTCATCATACTCCCTGCATCCACCATCCGTATACTCCTTGAGGAGATCCTTCAGGTAATCTTTATCCACACCTCTGATACATCTGTGCCAGGGTAGAAGGAGCAGGTTTGGATCCCGCCCTCCAACAAGCATCATCATCGTCTCAGTAATCCCATCACGCTCTTTCAGCATGAGAGAGGCAGTGTAACGGTGGTGGCCATCGAGAATCATGAGCTTCTGTCCCTTGAACCCTCGTGAAATCTCTTCGGCAACGTGAGTATCATTGATTTCCCAGAGACTATGCTTTTCACCGCTGTGTGTTACCTCGATAAGAGGCAGGTTGGCCCTGATGTATTCACCAAGGATCTGACCTATCGCTATCTCATCCCCATTGTACTCAGCGAGGATCGGGGAGAGGTTCATTCTACATCTCTTCATCAAATAATACCTTTCCTCAGTGTTATAATCAAAGACGGATTCATGACCAAGGATAGAATCCTCCCCCTCATCCAGATCAACCAGGGCAACAAGCCCAACAAGGGTATACTCGTCCTTTCGTAGCTCCCCCCTTATCTCGTATCTTAGCTCATCCGGGATGGTATACTGGATAGAATATACGTAAAACGACTCCTTCTCCCGTTCTTTCAGCACATGCTCCGAGAATAGCGTCTTCAAGGTGTGATCTGCAACCTCAACAAACTCATCAAGGCTCATATCTCTTCGACGTCTCACCGCATGGATCACGTTCCTCTTGTTTGAGGCGTATCTGGTGTACATTTCGTCATCGATTGTATCATAGACCGGTGCAACGAGGTTTTCCTTCTCATTGATGAGAGGATTCAGCGTTGTTGCTCTGAAAGGACTTATCTCCACCATCAACCACCCTTACAGGTAGAAGTTATATAATGGTTATCTTTCAATATACGAGGTATGGGATTAGATCTGAAGGTGAAGGGAAGGGTTCTTTCGATTGTGAAGGGGGATATAACCGAATGCGATCTTGATGCAATCGTAAACGCGGCAAATACCTCGCTTGTGATGGGGGGAGGTGTTGCGGGTGCGATAAGGAGGAAAGGTGGAGAGTCCATCCAGGAAGAGTGTAATAAGATCGGGGGTATACCTGTTGGCGGGGCCGCGATAACCGGGGCAGGCAACCTCAAGGCAAAGTATGTGATCCACGCGGCAGGTCCCAGATTTGGTGAGGGTGATGAGGATGAAAAGCTCAAAAATGCGGTCTTAAACAGCCTGAGGCTTGCAGAGGAGCATGGGATAAAGAGCATCGCATTTCCTGCAATAAGCACAGGAATATTTGGTTTTCCCCTCGACCGTTGTGCAAAGATCATGATAAATACGATCAAGGAGTACCTTTCAGGGGATACATCGATTGAGCGGGTTGTGATTGTGCTCTTTGATGATGAAGCCTATCGGATCTTCAGTGAAGAGCTACAATGAAAGATGAGTTCAGCTTCCAGGATGCGATAACTGAGCTTCTGAGGGATGAATCACTATCGATAAGCGCGATTCAGCGTCGTCTTGGTGAGCGTGGGTTTAAAGAGCATAGGCTGGTGATTACCGGGTATCTGCGTGCTCTGAGAGATCTTGGAGTCCTCAAGGAGGTGGAGGTCCCCCCATCAAAGATATATTCGCTGGCTTTAAAGGAAGAAAAACCAGAAAAGGGGTTTTATGACCTTATAAAGCATGAAATCGAGGACCTTGATGCGGATGAGAACCTCAGGATGGCAACGGCTGTTCTCGTTGTGAACACACTCTTCCGTCGCCCATGCTTCAGGGCAGAGCTTAAGCGCATGGGCATCAAGGAGGTTGAGACGAGATGGGTTCGCAGGGTGGATGGACGTCCGTACGTCTCAACCATAGACCCGGATAAGCTTGTGGTACCCGATGGTGACCCTGCCTATGAGTGCGATTGTGAGCTGCCCCCTCCCCCCATTGAAATGGTGCTCAAGGTCTTATCCGGGGTTCTGAAGGAAGTCTTGGATCTAAGCGGGCTATATGAGAAGTACCCTCAGATGACACTCGGGTCTAACCTCTGAGCCGGGCCCCTGCATCTGCTGAGTCCACAGATATCTCACTCGCCTCGTCTGCGCATTTCGTGATCCTGAGGCGATACTCCATCTGCTTTCTTGTCCCCCTCCTGAGAAGGAAGCCCTCCCGGTATAACCGTGCAAGGTATGTTGAGACCGTACTTAGGCCGATTCCCACACCATAATGTGCCTCATAACTTGATTTCACATCCGATGATGTGAACCACCTGTTTGAAAACTCGTACTTCAAAAATAGCCTCATGCGCTCTTTGAGCGTCATAAGATCTTCAGTAACATTCACATCGCTGTGAAGATGGGGGCCTGATGAAGATCCGCTTAAGTGGTGCACAGGTATCCCAGCGTCCTGCATAAACTTAATCAACTTTTCAGCGACCTTTTCGGTCCTGATATCCCCTTCTGCCTCAATTGAAGTTTTAACCCCATCTTCATCCGTTATTTCGAGGCGGATCTTCATCGTAAGCCCTCATTGTGGCATCCACCATCCCCTCAGATCAGGTAGTCACGGTTTGTGAAGCTGTTTTGTGAATGCCTGATATCAGTTGTATATCTCATTGTATTTAAGCTTTTCAGTGGAAATAATGGTTTAACACAATGTTCACAGGGTTAAAATTGAATAACTTATTATGTTATGAAAAAATAGTCTAAAATAGCTGTTTTATATTTTTCACATGATAACTGGATGTGAACTGGTGAAGGTGTATTGAATAGCTCAAACCTTAAATAGTAATAAGGGAAAAGATTGAGCAAAAAATGGAGGGATATTATGGTTCAGGATACGATGACACCGATAGAGCGATATGAAGCTGTATTGAACAAGAACTCGGTTGATCGAGTCCCTGTGACACCTCTAACCCAGACAGGGACGGTGGATCTGATGAAGGCATCTGGCGCCTACTGGCCAGAGGCTCAGATAGAGGCTGATAAAATTGTAAAGCTTGCATGGGCTGCATATGAGGTTGCAGGACTTGAGGGCGTGAGAGCGCCATTCTACATATATGCAGAGGCCGTGGCCTGTGGCGCGACACTCACAAAGTGGAAGAAGGATAACCATCCCGTGCTTGAAAAGCCTGCTGTTGCATCTCTTGAGGATATAGATAAGCTTGAGGTTCCAGATCCTGAAAAAGATGGACACATGCCGGAAT
>LYOR01000016.1 GCA_001766825.1 Candidatus Syntropharchaeum butanivorans
ACACTCCCTCTGAAGGAGGTTTCATCAAACACACCATGAATGTATGTCCCGATGACGTTTCCCTCCCGGTTGACATGGCCCAGGGGGCAATCTGCCATGAAAGCCACCTCCTCATCGCCGCCTGTAACCCCCATATGAATCTCATACCCTGTAACTTCGCCACCCCTGAGCATTCCTCCTCGATCCGATATCTTTGCCCTGACACGCCTCACAATCTTATTATACCGCTTAAATTCGGTCTTTAATCTCAAAAGCCCAAGGCCCTCAACCCGCCTTTCATCCGGCCCCCCCTCAATACCATAATCAATGATCTCATCCCCGAGCATTTGGTATCCACCGCAGATGCCGATGATCCCGATACCATCTGCCGCAAGATCCCTTATACGATCTGCTATCCCGGATTGATTCAGAAATGCCATGTCATGTATCGTATTCTTCGATCCGGGGATTATCACGAGATCCGGTGATCCAAGCTCCTCACACCTACTCACCCACCTCACGCCCACACCCTCCTCCATCAAAAGCGGCTCTATATCCGTGAAGACTGAGACGTACGGGAGTCTTATCACGGCAATATCAACCACTCCGCCATAACTCACCAGCTGATCTATGGAGACCGAGTCCTCGACCGGTACATCAATCCTTACATACGGAATGACCCCGAGGTTTGGAATGCCTGTACGCTTCTCGAGGTACTCGATCCCGGGATCAAGAAGTGAGGGGTCTCCCCTGAACTTGTTTATCACGGTCCCCGCAACCCGCCTGCTCTCTTCACCCAGAAGATCTATCGTTCCAATGATGCTCGCAAATACCCCACCCCGCTCGATATCTGCGATAAGAATGACCGGTGCATCTGCCATTCTTGCAATGCGCATATTCGAGATGTCATGCCTTATATTGATCTCAGCAGGGCTGCCGGCACCTTCAATGATGCAGAGATCGTATTCCTTGCTTAAACGCTCGTATGACTCTTTAACCGCTTTAATCCCTTCTTTCTCCGCAAAATCATAGTAATCCCGCACATTGAGATCCTTATACGGCTTTCCATGAACGATCACCTGGGATATTCCCTCCCCCTTCGGCTTCAACAGGATCGGGTTCATATCAACCCTCGGCTCCTCCCGCGCAGCCCATGCCTGAACTGCCTCTGCATAAGCTATCTCACCCCCATCTGTGACGTACGAGTTTAAGGACATGTTCTGCGACTTGAAGGGTGTCACCCTGTAGCCCATGTCTGACAGGATCCTGCAGAGTGCTGCAACGAGTATCGTCTTTCCAGCGTGTGAGGATGTACCCTGTACCATCAGCGCCTTCATTAAAGGATAGAAAAGGAGGATCTTAGATAAAAGTATCTTTCACCTCACAGCTCGATAAATGCAAATGGAACGAGCATTTCTTCCCTTCTCAACCCTCCATGGGATGCCTTGTGCCGTTGCCTCTTTTTATACGGATAGTCTATCCATCCCCTGTCTTTCGCGATCAGTGTTATCTCCCCTATACGCTCACAGAAGTCATCTGCCATCTCACCCCTGCCAAAAATGCCGCACCTTACCGCATCCTCAGATCTTAAGATTATAACCCTCTCATCGTACTTATCCTCTAAGAATGCCACCGCTCTATCCGGATTGGATGTGTAGATATATGCCATTCTTCCGCCACTGATGGCAGGTGGATGGATGAGGTCTGAGGTTAGCCTTTCATCATCAAGATCTATCACGTTATCTTGATCTAACTCGAGATGATAATGGTCTGAAACGAGAAAAAGAAGTGTGTTTTCGATGTGTAGGGACCTGAGGGCATCTGTGAGGCATAAAAGTTCATTGCTGATCATTGGGGCACCAATCCCAAGCTCATGGAGCAGCTCATCGAAGGTTGAGATATAGGCATAGGTAAATCCCGCCTTATTATCCTCCATGATGGAGACCATCTCCTTAAAGCTCCTGTAACCCTCGATCAATAGCTCACCATCGATGATCCTTCTTGTACCCTCCTCTGCAAGCGCATGAGGCACAATCATCCTGGCCTGAATTCCGCTGGCCCGAGAAGCCGCGAATATATCGGGTAGATCAAAAATCTCACGCACTCTCTCTGCCGGGAGCTTTCTATCATCAAGAGGGGAGGTCAGATCAAAGACACCGTATATCCAACCATCGATGAGCAGGTTGAACCCGACCACGCCATGTGAGATCGGTGGCATTCCTGTCAACATGCTGGCAAGACATGTGGGTGTGACCGAGGGGAACGTCGATGTCAGCATACCCTCCACAGACCTCTTTCCTGAAAAGGACTGGCTTATCAGGTGATTCATGAGGGTATCATTGAACGAGTCGATGAAAAGGAGGATGACATGCTCATACTGCCTGAAAAACCCATTTTCGCCAAGTGCTTGCCTGATAACATCGGTTTTTTGAAGCGGTATTCCACTCTCGAGGTTAATACCAAGAAACTGAGCGACCGTGGGAGCGATATTTGTTATACAAAACTCTGAATAGTCTGGAATTACAGTACACTCCCTGATTAATCCCTTACTTCTTAACCTGCTGATTATCTCACGTGATACATTCATTTATCCCCGCAATTACCTTCTATCCACAAGCCATGCGGCACAGATCACACTGCCTCCAGCCACAAGAAGGTAGCCACCGGTTAAAACCTTAATTGAGACTGAAATTGAGTTCAGGAGTTCTTCAGACATAGGAAGGGACGGGGATATCGAGGGATAGAGGTAGAGGAAAATGTATATCCCAAGTACATACATTATCAGCCCGAATCCAGTCTTCAAAAACCTTCTTCTCAAAACGCCGAATGCAGCAAAGGCCATCACAAGATAGAAGACGTACCTCGCGTATTCCCCCTTCATATCCACCGATCCAAGGAGTGCGTTGACCTCCGGGTTATCGCTTCTTGCCTCAATCCCGTTCCCGGAGACGATGATGTGAATCGTGATGGCCGGTGCATCAGGGACGTGAATCCTTACATCGAGGTTGTACCATGGATAAAAGTAACCACATGCCGCAACTGAAAGGCCAATTAGTGCTATAATAACTGCAAGATGCCTTCTCTCAAACCCCATCTAATTATAATATCTCGGATGAGATATTAAATCCTTTGCCAGATCAGCTCGTGTACTCTGCATTTATCCGAACGTACTCATAGGATAGATCACACCCCCACCCCTTTGCTTCCTCTCCACCAAGGCCAAGGTCCACGATGATCCTGATCGTCTCTCCCTTCAATATCTCTGATGCAAGATCGGTCACAGCCTCATCTAAGGCCCTACCGCATGAGAGGAGGTCTGCCTCATTTCTCCCATCAGAAATGGAGATCGAGAGCTTTTTCTCCGATACACTTGCACCCGAGTAGCCTATCGCGCATGCGATTCTTCCCCAGTTTGGATCTCCTCCAAAGATTGCAGTCTTAACGAGGGGGGATCTCAAAATCGTCTTAACTGCTTTAACAGCGTCATCCTTTGTTTCTGCTCCCTTTACAAGAACCTCAATTAACCGGGTCGCACCCTCACCATCGGATGCGATCATCCTTGCAAGATGTTCACAGACACAATTCAGACCTTCCTGAAACTCTTCCATCCGGAGGCCGGATCTCTTACCTGTTGAGGTGAGTATCACCATGTCATTTGTGCTCATATCACCATCCACGATCGTCATGTTGAAAGAGCGATCAACAGCCATTCTCAGCGCATCCTGGAGTGTTTCGCTATCAAATGAGGCATCAGTATAAATAAATGCGAGCATTGTTGCCATATCAGGTGCGATCATCCCGGCCCCCTTTGCAACACCCCCTATCACAAACCTCCTGGACCCCTTTATTTCCACTGCAACCTCCTTTGGGTACGTATCCGTTGTCATTATAGCCTCTGC